>CAIFES010000001.1 GCA_903789535.1 uncultured Aeriscardovia sp.
ACCCCTACGCCACCGACTGAGGGTTATAAACACCATAAAAAGTTCCTATAACCCAGATTCGGGCGACGGACGAAAAATGATCCGGACAAGGAAAAAGGGCCGGCCCGAAAACGGGTCGACCCTTTCACAACGCCTTTTGGTAATCTCCCATTGCAACCGTCCAACCGCGAAATATCGCGGGAGCAAGCTCTGGTTGCGGAAGAGCCTCAGACTCCTCGGTTACTTATTGTAATCAGAAGCCGAACTTTGCGGCGTTCGACTTGAGCGTCTCGGCGCTCTTCTTGAGAGCGGCGAGCTCGTCGTCGGACACGGCGGTCTCCAGCTCGGCACCCACGCCCTGCGCGTTGAGCTGACGCGGCACGGACATGCACACATCGGAGATGCCGTGGAAGTCGTTGAGAACGGCGGACACCGGCAGGATGCGGTTGGAATCGGTGGCGATGGCCTCGATGATGTCGCAGGCGGACTGGGCGATCGCGAAGTTCGTGGCGCCCTTGCCCTCGATGATCTGATAGGCGGCGTTGACCGTGTTGTCGAAGATGTCCTTGCGGGCGGCCTCGTCAAGCGGCTGATGGCCCTCAAGCGGCTTCCACTGCAGCAGCGGGACACCGGCGATGGTGGCCGAGGACCAGAGCGGGACCTCGGAATCGCCGTGCTCGCCGGCGATGTAGGCGTTGACATCATTGGGATTGACGCCGGTCTGCTTACTAATGAGGAAGCGGAAACGGGCGGAATCGAGGTTGGTGCCCGAGCCGAAGATCTGCTGGGAGGACAGACCCGTGAGCTTCTGGGTGACGTAGGTGGTGATGTCGACCGGGTTGGTCACCAGCAGGTAGATGGCGTTCGGGGCGGCCTTGATGGCACCCGGGACGATCGACTTGAGCATGCTGATGGTCTTGCCGGCCAGGTCGAGGCGGGACTCGCCCGGCTTCTGGCGGGCACCGGCGGTGATGACGACGATATCAGCATCCTTGATGATGTTGATGTCATCAGAGCCGTCGAAGTCGACAGGCTGCGGATAGAACACGGAAGCGTGCTCGAGATCGAGGGCCTGCGCCTTGACGCCCTTGAGATAGATGTCCTCCATCACGATGTGACGGGCAAGGCCGCGGGTGGCGGCCGCGAAGGCCAAGGTGGAGCCGACGGCACCGGCACCGATGATCGCCAGCTTGAGCGGCTTGATAGTGGAAACTGCCATTCAGATTCTCCTTTTGAGCGGGCACGGTACTGATGGTCCGCCGTGCCACAAGAGATTGACGGTCTTTAGTTTAAGCCACGAAACAGACGGGAGACGGCTGTGGGCGAAGGCGCAAAAACGGTGCGAGAGCACACGGTCAGTCCCCCTCCGCGGCCGACTGCAGGCGGGCGGCGAGCGCGTCGTCCACGTCCGCCTCGATGGCCGCGCCCTCGTCGGTCCAGTCGAGCCGGCGCAGGATGCCGCGTGTGCGCACCTGCTCGACGAGTCCCGTCTGTGTGAACGGGATGGTGGCCGAAATATGGACCGACGGAACAGGCAATGCCTTCTCGACGGCACGGCGCAGATCATCGATCCCCTCTCCTGTGCGGGCGGAGACGAAGACCGCTTGCGGGTAGAGCTGTTCGAGCCGGGCCCGTGCCCCATCGGTGAGCAGGTCGCGCTTGTTGAGCACGAGCACGCGTGGCAGCGCCGAGGTGCCCGGGATGTCTGCCAGCACACGTTCGACAGCCTCGATCTGCTCGGCCGGGTCGATGGTGGAGGCGTCCACCACGTGCAGGATCACCTGCGCGTCGGCGATCTCCTCAAGCGTGGACTTGAACGCCTCGACGAGCTGGGTGGGCAGATCACTGACGAAGCCGACGGTATCCGTGTAGGCGAACAGACGGCCGGTGGAGGTGGATGAGCCGCGCACCGCCGTGTCGAGCGTGGCGAACAGCGCGTTGCCCACGAGCTCGTGCGAACGCGTGAGAGCGTTGATGAGCGAGGACTTGCCCGCGTTCGTGTAGCCGACGACCGCCACGGTGGGCACGCCGTTGCGCCGGCGCGAGTCGCGCTTCGTGGCACGGGTGGGCTGCATGGCGGCGAGGTCCCGGCGCAGTTTGGCGATACGCCGGTGGATGAGGCGCCTGTTCATCTCCAGACGCGTCTCGCCCGGGCCTCGCGAGCCGATGCCGCCCATCTGGCCGGCCGCCTGGCCGCCGGCCTGGCGCGAGAGGGCCTCGCCCCAGCCGCGCAGACGCGGGAGCATGTATTGCAGCTGGGCGAGCTCGACCTGCGCCTTGCCTTCCTTGCTGCGCGCATGCTGGGCGAAGATGTCGAGGATGACGGCGGTGCGGTCGATCACATGCACGCCGGTCAGGTTCTCGAGCGCGCGCCGCTGGCTGGGCGGCAGCTCGGTGTTGACGATGATGGTGTCGGCGTCCTCCTCGTCCACGAGGCGCGCGAGCTGCTTGGCCTTGCCCGAGCCGAGGTAGGTGGCCGGGTCGGGCACGGGACGCTGCTGGAGGAAGCCGTCGAGCACGGAGGCGCCGGCCGTGGTCGCCAAAGCGGCGAGCTCGCGCAGCGAGTCGCGCGCACGGGCGTAGGTGGTCTCCTGCGAGTTCCAGATGCCCACGAGCAGCACGCGCTCCAGGCGCACGCGCCGGTACTCGACCTGCTGGGCGTCCGGCTTGCCCACGCCGAGATCGTCGACGCGGCGCAATTCGTTCCTGCTGCGGCGCTCGAGCCAGTCCTCGCTGAGCTCGCCGTGCTGACCGGCGGCGACGGGGCTGGGGGCCTTCTGCAGCACGGCGGCGCGGCCGGAGAGGACCGATCCCGTGGTGTGGTCCGCCTCGGCCTCCTGCCGCTCGTGCGGCGTGTCTTCCTGCCGCGTCTGCCGGCGCGTGCGGCGCACAGCCGTCTTGTAGCTCGACTCGATATCGGCCAGAGCCTCGGCCTCGTCGGTCTGATCGGCCTTTCGGGCGTCCTCGCCTGCCACAGGCTGCTCCTTCTTCCGCCGCCCGCAAATCAGGGCGCGGATAGTATCACGCAAAATTAAACTGACTTAATTGTAGGAAAAGGCGACGGAAAGGAACCGGCATGGCGCCTACAGCACAACAGTATTTCTCGCGCGAGCCCTCGGTGCCCGACCGCCGGCGCACCATCGAGGTCAGTCTGCGCGGCGTTCCCACGCAGGTGACGACGTCGACCGGCGTTTTCTCCTCCTCCCGGCTCGACCTGGGCACCTCGGTGTTGCTCAGGAAGGCGCCGCGCGCACCGATGACCGGCACGTTCCTCGACCTTGGCTGCGGGTGGGGGCCGATCGGCCTGGCACTGGCGGCGGAGAGCCCGCAGGCGGATGTGTGGGCGGTGGACGTCAACGAGCGGGCCGTGGATCTGTGCGCACTCAATGCGAAAAACCTCCGACGCACGAATCTGCACGCCGTGCTCGACACCGATCTCGACCCGGATCTGCGGTTTGATCTCATCTGGTCGAACCCGCCCATCCGGGTGGGCAAGGAGGCGCTGCACGCCCTGCTGCTCGCCTATCTGCCGCGCCTTGCGCCCGGGGGCAAGGCTTATCTCGTCGTCCAGAGAAACCTCGGCGCCGATTCACTCGCCTCCTGGCTGCGCTCCGCGCTTCCCGCAGGATTTACGGTGGACCGTGTCGCCAGCGCCAAAGGCTATCGTCTGCTCGAGGTCATCGCCCCGACGACCATCTCGCCCACCACCTGTTTTTCCGATTTTTCCGACACCTCCTCCCCCAGCATCTCTTCTCCCTCCGTCACTGTTGCTGACATCGCCACAGCTTCTCAGACCCCCACTGCTCCAGACACCGTCGAAAGGCCGCTCACGGCATGAGATTCGTCTATCCGCCACAGCTTCCGATCAGCGCCCAGAAAGACCGCATCGAAAAGGCCATCCGCGGCAATCGCGTCGTCATCATCCAAGGCCAGACCGGCTCGGGCAAGACCACCCAGATCCCCAAGATGCTCCTCGAGATGGGCTACGGCACCCATGGTCACCAGATCGCCCACACACAGCCGCGGCGCATCGCCGCCCGCAGCGTGGCGGAGCGTCTGTGCGAGGAGACTGGCACGCGCCTGGGCACCGAGATCGGCTACCAGGTGCGCTTCGACGACCGGTCCGACCCCTCCACCCGGCTGCGCATCATGACCGACGGCATCCTGCTCGCCCAGATCCAGCGCGACCCGCTGCTGCGCCGCTACGACGCCATCATCATCGATGAGGCGCATGAACGCAGCCTCAACATCGACTTCCTGCTCGGCTACCTGACCGAGCTGCTGCCCAAGCGCCCCGACCTGCGGCTAATCGTCACCTCCGCCACCATCGACGCGGAGAAGTTCAGCCGGCATTTCGAGCAGGCGCTGCACGCGCCCGTGCCGGTCATCGAGGTGTCAGGCCGCACCTACCCCGTCACCGTGCTGTACGAGCCGGCAGGATCGGCGCCACAGCTGCGACCTGTCCCCGGTTTCGACGACCTGTACGACCCTGCCGACGAGGAGGGCGAGGGCGCCGGCGAGGAGGGGGCGGACATGCCCCGCCAGGTCGCCCGCGCCGTGGCGGAGATACTGGCCGACTCGGCGCACCTGACCGGCCCGCGCGACGTGCTCGTCTTCGCCTCCGGCCAGCGCGACATCCGCGACTTCGAGCAGGCCATCCGCTCGGCGCTGCCGCGGCGCACCGCCGATATGCGCCGGCCCGATGCGGTGGAGATCGTCCCGCTCTACGCGAGGCTGTCAGCCGCCGAGCAGCACCGTGTGTTCGAGCAGCACACGCACCAGCGCGTCATCATTGCCACCAACGTGGCCGAGACGTCGCTGACCGTGCCCGACATCCGCTACGTGGTCGACCCGGGCACGGCCCGCATCTCCCGCTACTCCAAGACCGCCAAGGTGCAGCGTCTGCCGATCGAGCCGATCAGCCAGGCCTCCGCCGACCAGCGTGCCGGCCGCACCGGCCGTGTGGCGGACGGTATCTGCATCCGCCTCTACTCCGAGGAGGACTACCTCTCCCGGCCCGAGTTCACCGACCCGGAGATCCTGCGCACCTCGCTGGGCCAGGTGGTGCTGCACATGCTCTCAGTGGGCGTGGCGCACACCGCCGAGGATGTGACCGACTTCGGCTTCATCGACCCGCCTGACACGCGCGCCGTCTCCGACGGCATCACCGAGCTCAACGAGCTCGGCGCGCTTTCCGGCACGTCCGGCCGCCTGTATCTGACGCACACAGGCCGGATGCTCGCCCGCATCCCCATCGACGACCGGCTCGGCCGCATGATCCTCGAGGCGGCGAGGATCGGCACGCCCGACGTGCTCGCCGCGGTCATTGTCATCGTCTCTTTCCTCTCCTTGCAGGACCCACGCGAGCGGCCCGAGGACAAGCGCGAGGATGCCGACCGGATCCACAACCGCTACGCCGACCCCGAATCGGATTTTCTGACGATCCTCAACATCTGGGACCGCTTCTTCGGCCCGGACGCCAAGAAGATGTCCAACTCCCAGCTGCGCCGGCGCGCGAAGGCCGAGTTCCTCAGCTATCTGCGGCTGCGGCAGTGGCGTGACCTCGTCTCCCAGCTGCGGGTGATGTGCCGACAGATGAAAATGCGCGTGGGCGCGGCTCGGCCTTCCGAGCCCACAGCCCGCGAGGTACTCGCGCTGCCGATGGCGCAGCAGGCAAAAGGCTCGCTCGCCGAGAAGTGGGACGGCGACACCATCCACCGCTCCATGCTCGCGGGACTTCTGTCGAGCATGGGTCACCAGATCGTGCGCGAGCCGAAAGCCTCCGATTTCGCCGGACTGAAGGGCGCCGCACGACAGCGCGCCATCAACCGCGCCAGGCGCCAGAACAAGAATCTGTATCAGGGCGCGCGCAACACGCGCTTCGCGATCTTCCCCTCCTCGCCGCTGTCGAAATCCACGCCCGAATGGGTGATGGCCTCCGACCTGATGGAAACGAGCCGGCTGTGGGCACGCATGGCCGCCAAAATCGACCCCGCCTGGGCACTGCCGCTGGCCGGCAGCCTCACACGCACGACATACTCCGAGCCACACTGGTCCGCCTCGTCCGGATCGGCGGTGGCCTCCAAGACCGTGCTGCTCTACGGTCTGCCGATCGTGGCGAACGCGCGTGTGCAGTGGTCGCGCATCAATCCCGCCCAGGCACGCCAGTTCCTTCTGCGTCAGGGCATGGTGGAGGATGGCATCCGCCGGCGTTTCCCGCACGACGATTTTCTCGCCCGCAACAGGCGGGTGCTCGCCGACAGCTCCGAGGAGGCCAGCCGCACGCGCCGGCCCACCCAGAGCGTGAATGACGAGGATCTGTTCGAGTTTTATGACCGCGTGGTGCCCGCTGAGGTGACCGGTGCCGCCGAGCTTGCCCGCTGGTGGCGGACGACGTATTCGACGCACCCGCATCTGCTTGATTTTGACCCGGAAAAGGATGTGCGCCGCGCCACAGCCGACTCCGGCCTGTCGGCGGGCGACTACCCCTCCGTGTGGCAGGCACGGGCGGGCGACGGGACGATCATCCCCCTGCGCCTGAGCTACGCCTATACCCCGGGCCGGCCGGGCGACGGCGTCAGCGTGCATATCCCGCTGCGCTACCTCTCACGGCTCGAACCGGCCGGGTTCACCTGGCTCGTGCCGGGTATGCGCAAGGAGCTCGTGCAAGGGCTCATCAAGGCACTGTCCAAACAGCTGCGCGTGCAGTTCGTGCCCGCCCCCGCCTCGGCCGAGGCGATCTGCGCATGGATCGATGACCGGCTTGCCGGCACGCCCGCACCGGGACTGCCGGACGAAACCGACAACGACACGACCACGGCGGGCGACGGAACCGACCATGACGGCAATCCCGCCGCCCCTGTCCACGACGCTTCCTCCCACGCCTCTGCCTCCAATGACCCTGCCGACGCCACAACCGACACCACCACCAACCCGGACAGCGGACAGGCATCGCACGTATCGGTCGCCTCCGCCGCCTCTCCTCTGCCGACCGAGACGGTGCGGAATCTCGCCCGCGCCCGCACGCTGGCCCGCGCGCGTGCCGAGGCGGCACGCGTGGCACGGCAGAACGCCGATGACGCCCCGCGCGGGCAGGCGCTCGCCCGCCTGCCGTTCGCCGAGGTGTTCTCCCTGGCCGCCATCGCAACGCGCGGCGCGCAGATACATCCGCGCGTCGTCACGCAATATTGGGGAAATCTCGCCGACCATCTGCGCGTCACCTTTGTGGTGGAGAAGGACGCCCCGCGCGTCGACCGGCCCCAGTCGCGGCACAACGGCGATCTTGTGGCCAGTTTCGGCCCCTCGCTTCCCGTGCACGGGCGCAAACCGTGGAAGCCGGAGGTGCTCGCCCAGGGCAAATCCCTCTCCGACCTGCAAAAACAGCTCGCCGGACAGGCACGCACGGCCGCCGCCGCCTCGGTGGGCCGCACCGCACGGACGGCGGAAAAGAAAGGCAGGGCCGTCGCCTCCGCCACACTGCTGCACAAGGCGGGTGCCACCGCCGTGCCGCGCGACGAGCTGCTCCGCCGTGCCGCGCTGGCACAGCTGCATCTGCCGCCCAAACGCATCTCCAGCCGCTGGCTCGGCCGTGAGGCGCTCGCCCTGACCGCCGCCCCCTACTCCTCCACCGACGCCCTGTGCGAGGACATGGAGCGCTACGCCATCCGCCTGCTGCTGCCCGACGCCGGCACGCTCACCAGTGATGCGGCGCTGGCCGAGCGCGTGGCACAGATCCGTGACGTGTTCGAGGACACGGTCTACGACGTGGCCAAGCAGACGATCGCCGTCCTCGCCGCCTACGCCCAGATCTCCCGCGAAGTCTCCGGCCCGGCGTCGCTGCCGCTGCTCGCCGTGCTGCAGTCGATCCGTGAGCATATCGCCACGCTCGTCTACCCGGGATTCATCGGCAAGACACCCGCCGGCATGCTGGAGCAGATCCCCCGCTATCTCACAGCAGACGGTCTGCGTCTAGAAAAGGCACGGCGTGACAAGAACCGCGATGTGACGTGGGCGTGGCAGGCCGACCAGGCGCTCACCCTCGTCAAGAAGGCGCAGAAAAAGGCCGACAGCACGCCGGCCGGCCCTGCCCGCGACGAGATGCTGCGCCGGGCACAGGCCACACGCTGGCTCTACGAAGAGTTCCGCGTCTCCCTGTGGGCACAGGAACTGGGCGTGCGCCATCACCCGAGCATCCGCCGGCTGGAGAAAACGGCCGCCGGCGAACCGCTCAAGTAGCCCTTCACCGCGCCTGTGCCCTGCCCAGTCTGATGCCGGGCACGGGCGGGTACGGGCTGGTGGATGCAGGCACATGCTGATGAGGGTGCCCGCCGGATTCTCGCAGGCGAGTTCTCAGATTCTGGCGAGCGAGGTGCGCAGCTCGTACGGTGTGATCGTGCTGCGGTATTCCTGCCACTGCCGGTGCTTGTTGGCCAGGAAGTAGCTGAACACCTGCTCGCCGAGGGTGGAGGCCACAAACTCGGATTTCTCCATCTGCTTGAGCGCCGAGTCGAGCGAGGTGGGCAGCGGCTGGATACCCATCGCCCGGCGCTCCGTATCGGTCAGATCCCACACATCGTCGTTGGTGGGCTGTTCCAGCTCCATCTCCTTGTCGATGCCGTCCAGACCGGCCGCGATGAGCAGGCTGTAGGCGAGATAGGGGTTGACGGACGGGTCGAGAGCCCGGTATTCGATGCGCTCGGAATGGCGGTACTGTGGCACGCGCAGCAGGGCCGATCGGTTGTTATGCCCCCAGCACACATAGCTGGGCGCCTCCGCCCCTCCCCACAGCCGCTTGTACGAGTTGACGGACGGGTTGACCACGGCGGAGATCTCGGTGGCGTGGGCGAGCAGTCCGGCGGCGAACTGCCGTGCGGTCTTCGACATCCCCAGCTCGGCGCCCGCCTCGTAGAAGGCGTCGCGGTCGGAGGCGAACAGGCTCAGATGCGTGTGCATGCCGCTGCCGGGCTGGCCGGCGAGGGGTTTGGGCATGAAGCTCGCCAGCAGCCCCTTGGTCAGACCCATCTGTTTGACGATGGTGCGGAACGTCATGATGTTGTCTGCAGTGGCGAGCGCCTCGGCGCTGCGCAGGTCGATCTCCTGCTGGCCCGGCCCGGACTCATGGTGGGAATATTCGACGTTGATGCCCATCTGCTCGAGCAGCGAGATGGAGCCTTTGCGGAACTCCATCCCCGCGCCGAGCGGCACATCGTCGAAATAGCCGCCGTGGTCGATCGGCTCGGGCGGCGTGTCGGGCCGGTCCTGCGGGCGGAAGAGATAAAACTCGATCTCGGGGTGTAGATACGGGGTGAAACCCTTCTGTCGGGCTGCCTCGAGGGTGCGCTTGAGGATGTAGCGCGAGTCACCCATGGCCGGCGTGCCATCGGTGGTGAGGATGTCGCAGAACATGCGCGCCGAGCGGGAGGAGCCGCCCCATGGCAGTATCTGGAAGGTGGAGGCGTCGGGCCGGGCGATCATGTCGTCCTCGCTCACGCGCGTCAGGCCCTCGATGGCCGAGCCGTCGAAGCCGATCCCCTCGCTGAAGGCGCCTTCCAGCTCGGCGGGGGCGATGGAGACGGATTTGAGGGTGCCGAGCACGTCGGAGAACCAGAGCCGGATCGAGCCGATGTTCTGTTCCTCGATGGTGCGCAGCGCGAATTCCTGTTGTTCGTCCATGACTGCCGTCCTTGTCTCTGTTGATTTCCCGGGTGTGGCGGTTCATTTGCCGCGCGTATAGCGACGGATGATCGCCCATGCCGCGTCCTGGTCGATGCCCTTCGTCTCGACGACGGTGCGGCCGTCCTCGACGAGGGTGGCAGTACTGGCCTGGGAGATGACGAGATCCTCGACGACCTCGTCGACGTGCATGAGCAGCAGCGGCGGGGCGATCTTCTCCCCCTCGGTGCCGTTGAGCCAGGAGTGCGCCTCCAACCGGTCGGCACGGTTGACCACGAGTACGACGGACAGACTGGAGACGAGGGTTGTCAGGCTTTTCGCCGCGTCCTCCGGCTCCTGCCCGTTCAGACGGTGCAGCACGGCGACAGCCCCGGTGGAGGCGCCCACGCAGGAGGCGTCGATGCCGGCCATCGCGCAGAAGGCGGCGAGCAGCTCCGGTTCGCGCAGGTTGGTCACCAGCAGCGCGCACTTGGCCTTGTTGCCCAGAATCCCCTGCAGCTGCTCGTCGAACGAGTCGGGAGCGGCATCAGGCAGACCGGGATCCGGAAGAGCCGTCTGCCCTGCGTCAGGTGCCTCGCCCGACGCTGTGTCGGACGCCGTGTCAGACGCTGTGTCGGACGCCTCGCCATCCTGTGCATCCCTCTTCTGGTGCGGGTCCGCGGTTGTGTGCGGATCCGTCGTGGATATCCCGCGGGCCAGATCGTCCAGACCCATGTCGGCGAAATCCTGCTCGTAATCGGACAAGGCCCGCTCGACGTCGGCGTCGCTCAGACCGTCGCCCGGCTGCCTGTCCTCGGATGCGCCGCGCTTGTCCGCGGTTTCACCGGCGCGGTCACTGATCCGATCACGGTCATCAGGCTTGTCGGTGCTGTCGCGCCCTGCCGTCTTGTCGTCATCGTCCTGTGCCATCGTTCTGCCTCCCCTCAGTACTGTGGCGCGTAGGCCGGCTCCTGCGTCAGATCCCGTCGTTTCTGCGTCTGGATGCTGCGCACGCCGAAGATCGTCTTGATATAGGCGACGAGCTCGTTCTTGTTCGTCACACGGAACATGTCCCCGCACTCCACGCGCGTGGTGGCCCCGTCGGCACCCGTGATGACGAGCGTGACCGGGCACATACCCGGATTGTCGCGCAGCACCGAGTACAGCCGGCGGATATTCGAGGCGGTCAGCTGGCCAGTGCCGATGTTGATGTCGAGCGGCCGGGCGTCATCGGCGCTGACCTCCACGATGTTGAGATCCATCGCCCGCAGCTTGACGGTCGTCTCATCGACGGAGACCATCCCACGTATCTGGCAGATCTTGTCGATCACCAGCTCGGAGGAGGCGGCCTGGAACGCCCTGCCGAAGAAGAGACAGTCGATGCTCGAGTCGAGATCCTCGATGGTCACCAACGCCCACGGGTTGCCAGACTTGGAGGTACGCCGCTCCACCTTGGTGATCATGCCCGAGAGCGTCACAATCGACCGGTCGGGCATCGCCGGCGCCCGCTCGATCAGCTCGGCGATCGAATAATCGCGCAGACCGGCGAGGATCGAGCTCATGCCCGAGAGCGGATGGTCGGAGACGTACAGGCCCAGCACCTCGCGCTCGAAGTTAAGCTTCTGGCGCTTGTCCCATTCGGGGATATCCGGGATGGTGATCGTCGCGTCGCCCAGGCCCACGTCCTGCGTGCCGCCCTCACCGTCGGAGAACAGGTCGAACTGACCCTCCGCCTCCTTGCGCCGCAGCGGGACCACCTGGTCGATGGCCGACTCGCTGATGGTGAACAGCGCGCGCCGGTTGGGGCTGATCGAATCGAACGCCCCGCCCTTGATGAGCGACTCGACGGCACGCTTGTTGAGCACCTCCAGCGGCACGCGGCGGATGAAGTCGAGGAAATCCTTGTACAGCCCGCGCGGGCCTTTGCGCTCGGCGACGATCCCCTCGACCACCTTCTCCCCCACGTTGCGGATAGCGCCCAGGCCGAAACGCACGACAGAGCCGACGGCCGAGTACGCCGCGACTGACTCGTTGACATCCGGGATGAGCACCTTGATGTTCATCCGCCGCGCCTCGGCGAGGTAGATGGCCGTCTTGTCCTTGTTCGTGCGCTCGCCCTCAAGCAGGGCGGCCATGAACTCGACCGGATAGTGCGTCTTGAGATAGGCGGTCCAGTACGAGACGAGGCCGTAGCAGGCCGAGTGCGCCTTGTTGAACGCGTAGCCGGAGAACGGCACGAGGATGTCCCACACATCCTGCGCCGCCTTCTGCGAGTAGCCGTGCTCAGCCATGCCCTTGAAGAACGGCACCTTCTCGTGCGCCAGCACCTCCGGTTTCTTCTTGCCCATGGCACGGCGCAGCACGTCGGCCTCGCCGAGCGAGTAGCCGGCCAGGATCCTGGCGGCGGACTGGACCTGCTCCTGGTAGACGATCAGACCGTATGTCTCGTCGAGCACCGGGGCGAGCGGCTTGGCCACCTCCTCGTCGATCGGGGTGATGGGCTGCTCGCCGTTCTTGCGCTTGGCGTAGTTGATATGCGAGTTCATATCCATCGGGCCTGGCCGGTACAGGGCGATGAGAGCGGAGATGTCGTTGAAGTTATCAGGCTTGAGCTGTTTGAGCAGCGAGCGCATGCCGTCCGAATCGAGCTGGAAGACGCCGAGCGTGCTTCCGGCCGACAGCAGCCGGTAGGTGGCCTTGTCGTCGAGCGGCACCTTGGTGATGTCGACGCTCTCGCCTTTGTTCGCCTTGATATTGGCGAGCGTGTCGTGGATGGTGGTGAGGTTGGACAGGCCGAGGAAATCGTTCTTGACCAGCCCGAGGGTCTCGCACGTGTGATATTCGAAGACAGTCGTGATGGTGCCGTCGCTGCGCTCCATGAGCGGGGAGATGTCGGTGATGGGGATGTCCGCCATGATGGTGGCGCACGCGTGCACTCCGGTCTGGCGGATCAGGCCCTCGATGCCGCGGGCGCGGTCGATGATCTTGTGGGCGTCCGGGTCCGTCTCGTACAGCTCGCGGAACTCGCGGCCTTCGGCGTAACGCTTTGACTTGGGGTCGAAGAGGTCTTTGAGCGAGGGGTCCTTGGCGTTCTTTCCGCCGCCGGGCAGTGCTTTTGTCAGCCGCTCGCCGGTGGAGAAGTCGTAGCCCATGATGCGGGCGGCGTCCTTGAGCGCCTGCTTCGTCTTGATGGTGCCGTACGTGGTGCACTGCGCCACCTGAGGCGCACCGTATTTTTGCGCCACATAGTCGAGCACCTTCATACGGCCCACCGGGTCGAAGTCGATATCGATATCCGGCAGGGAGACGCGCTCCGGGTTGAGGAACCTCTCGAAGATGAGGCCGTGCTTCATCGGGTCGATTTCGGTGATGCCCAGCGCGTACGTGACGACGGCACCGCCGGCCGATCCTCGGCCCGGCCCGACCTGGATGCCGTGGTTCTTCGCCCAGTTGACGTAATCGGAGACCACCAGGAAGTAGCCCGGGAACTGCATCTGCGAGATGACGCCGCACTCATAGTCGGCCTGCGCCGCCACGTCCTCGGGCACGCCGTCCGGGTAGCGCCATTCGAGGCCCTTCTGTACATTGTGCAGGAACAGGCTCGTCTCGTCCCAGCCCTCGGGGCAGTCGAATTTGGGCATGTAGGCGCCGTCGGTGTGGTCGTCGAACATCACGTTGCACCGCTCAGCGATCTCAAGCGTGTTGTCGCACGCCTGCGGCAGCTCGGAAAACAGATCGCGCATCTCCTGGCTCGACTTGAGGTAGTAGCCCTGGCCGTCGAATTTGAAGCGGTCCGGGTCGTCCAGATGGGAGCCGGAGTTGATGCACAGCAGGCTGTCCTGCGCCTGCGCGTCCTGCTCGAGCGTGTAATGGCAGTCGTTGGTCGCCACGATCGGGGCGTCGATGTCTTTGGCGATCCTGAGCAGGTCGGGGGTGACATCGCGCTCGATGGAAAGACCGTGGTCCATCAGCTCGATGTAGAAGTTCTCCTTGCCGAAGATGTCCTGAAGCGTCCGAGCCCATTTGAGGGCCTCATCGTACTGGCCCAGGCGCAGGCGCGTCTGGATGATGCCCGAGGGGCAGCCCGATCCGGCGATGACACCCTCGTGATAGGTCTCGAGCACGTCCTGGTCCATGCGCGGCCATTTGCCGAATCGGCCTTCGAGGCTCGCCACGGAGCTCGCCTTGATAAGGTTGCGCAGACCGGTGTCGTTCTCCGCCCACAGCGTCATGTGGGTCATCGCGCCGCCGCCGGAGACATCCATGCCGGCCTTCTGCTGAGCCTTCGTGCCCCAGTGGACGCGCGAATGGTCGGTGCGGGCGGTGCCCGGGGTCACATATGCCTCGATGCCGATGATCGGCTTGATGCCGTTGTCCACGCAGGTGCGCCACATCTCGTAGGCACCGTGCATATTGCCATGGTCGGTGATGCCGAGCGCCGGCTGGCCGAGCTGCTTCGCCCGCGCGACAAGCTCGGGAATCTTCGCGGCACCGTCAAGCGTCGAGTAATGCGTGTGATTGTGCAGATGGACGAAACCGGAGGCAGACATGCCTCCCAATCTAGCCGACGGGCGCAACGGAAAGTGCCCGATTTCACCGACGGTGGTGCGGTATCCGGCGTGCCCGGCGTGTCTGCCGATCCTGCACCCGTCTGAGGCGGCGACAGACACCCTGCCGGCTCAGGCGGCGGCTGTGCTCGAGATCGCGGGCCGGTCGTCGCGCAGAATCCGCAGCGCGGAGTCGAGATCCGGAGCGTAGCGCGACGTGACGGTCGTCCACACGTGCGTGCGCGGGTGTTTGAATGTCAGGCTCATCGCCTGCAGCCACTGGCGCTCGAGGCCGAGCCGCGCGGAGAGCGCAGGATCGGCGCCGTAGAGAGGATCTCCCACGAGCGGGTGGCCGATGGAGGCGAAATGCACACGGATCTGGTGCGTGCGGCCGGTCTCGAGGTTGACGCGCACATGGGTGGCGAGGCGGAACCGCTCGATCACGTCGAAATGGGTGATCGCCTCCTTGCCGATGGGCGAGACGGTGAACCGGAATGACGCCGCCCCCCTGTCACGGGCGATGGGGGCCTCGATCGTCGCCTTGTCCTGACGAAGCCGGCCCTGGCAGACCGCCTCGTAGATCTTGCTGACCGCGTGCTCGGAAAACTGGCGGCGCATCTCCACGTAAGCGAGGTCGGATTTGCACACGAGCATGACGCCGGAGGTGCCCACGTCAAGGCGGGAGACGATGCCCTCGCGCCCCGGCGCCCCGAGGCGCGAGACGCGGATGCCGCGCTGGCGCAGCCCGTCGAGCACGGTCGGCCCGGTCCAGCCGGCGGAAGGATGGGCGGCCACGCCGACCGGTTTGTTGACGACGACGATGTCCTCGTCCTCATAGAGCACGTCGAGCTGCTCGACACGGGGTGCCGCGGTGGCCGTATGATCCGGCAGCCGCAGGCGGAGGATGTCGCCGTCCTCGAGACGGGTCGAGCGCTGTGCCGGCCGGGACAGCAGTGTGATGGTGCCGTCGAGCACCCCCTGACCTGCTTTGGAGCGCGAGACGCCGAGCATCTTGGAGGCGGCGACGTCGAGCCGCAGGCCGATCAGCCCCTGAGGGACGGGAAAGACCTGGCCTCCGTCAGCCTCATGCGCGGCAGCCGGATCCGGTGACGCGCTGCCGAGAACAGGCGGCAGCACCGGGACGCGGCCGCTCACCGTGCGCCGCCCTGTCGTGCATGGTCGTCGACCGCGGTGCCGTCATGCGCATCATCGTCCTGCCCGGCATCCTTCTGCCCGTTGAACGGCACGGAGCACAGCAGCAGGATGATGGCGATGATCGCTGCGAGCGTGAGGTAGATATCGGCGACATTGCCGATCGACCAGCCGTAGTTGAGGAAATCGACCACCCTCCCATTGAGGAAACCGGTGGAATAGACGATGCGGTCGAGCAGGTTGCCGGCGGCACCGGCAAGCGCGAGCGCGGCGGTCAGCGACCATGCGGTCGAATCGGTGCGCAGAACGCACCAGCCGAGCAGGACGCACGCGGCACAGGCGAAGAGGGAGATGACCCACGTGTGCGCGGCTCCGAGGCCGAGCGTCGCGCCGGAATTGAAGAACAGCCGCAGAGAGAGGAAGCGTCCCAGCACCGGGACATTCTCGCTCGTTGACAGATGATGGAGCGCGAGCTGTTTTGTCACCTGATCGAGCACGATCAGCGCGATGGAAAAAACGAACGAGAGGGCGGCGCGACGACCGCGTCCTCTCCCGTCCGTGGCGGCGGGGCTGGTCATGCCCTCCCCCGCCGCATCATGGGTGGCCATCCGGCTCACTGCTGGTCAGAGCCCTGGCCGTCCTGGCCCTGCGCGGAGGAACGGCGCTCGGAGCCGTACTCGTCAGAATCGGAGACCTGTGCCGAAAGCTGGTCGAGGAAGTTCTTCAGGCGGCCGCGATACTCGGTCTCGAACTTCTTGAGCGAGGCGATATTGCCCTCGATGACCTTGGAATCGGAGACGAGCTTGGCGCGCACGGACTTGGAGTAGTCGTCCGCGTCCTGACGGGTCTTGGCACTATAGGCGTCGGCATCCTGACGGACCTGATGGACGTAGGCCTCGGCATCGCTGCGCTGCTTGCCGGTCTCCTGATCAGCCTGGGCGCGGACCTTGGACGAATAGTCGTCGGCCTCCTTGCGCACACGCTGCGAGTACTCATTGGCCTGCGAGATGGTCTCATCGTGCTTGTTCTGGCCCTCGTTGATGAGATTCTCGCGTATGGTCTGGCCCTCGGCCTCAAGCTGTGCCTTCTGCGCCTTGCCCTTGTTGACGTACTCGTCGTGCAGTTGCATGGCGAGGGTGAGCATGGCGGTGGCGCGCTCCGGTTCGGACTGTGCCTGGGCACCGGCATTGCTGATCTTCTCGATCGAGCCGGTCTGTGTGCTCGGCTCCATCTTGGCGACCTGGGCGCGCAGCTTCTCCTCACGCTCCTGCGACTCGGACAGCTGCTGGCGCAGCGTGGCCGCCTGCTGGCGGGCGGAGGCCTCGTCGGCCTTGAGCGCCTCGAGCTCCTTGCCACGCTCATCAGCCTGCGCACCGGCCTGGCGTGCCTGCTCCAGGGCGGCACGCGCCTGGCCGAGCTGGTCGGTCAGCGAGCTGTTCGCGCTGCTCAGGTCCTCGCGGGCCTTCTCGGCCTGCTCGAGCTGGGAGCGCAGCGAGTCGATCTGCTGCTTGAGCGCGTCGGCGCCCTCTGTGCCCTTGGTGGCCTGGTCGGTGAGCTGGTCGAGCTGGGTGTTGAGCGAGGAGACCTGGGAGCTCAGATCCTTGACCTGGCCCTGGAGGTTGTCACGCTCGCCGGTGAGCGTGCGCACCTGCTCCTGGGCGGCGCGCAGATCAGCGTCCGAGGCGGAGGAGGCGTCGGCGCGCTCGGCCTCGAGCTGCTTCTCAAGCTCATGGTTGCGATTGGTGAGCTGGCTGATCTTCGTATTGAGCTTGGCCACATCCGAGCCGAGCGCCTGCGTGCTGCCGCCGCCCAGGGCGTTCTGGCTCAGGGCGTCGACCGTCTGCGTGACCTCGTCGAGGAAGGAATCGACCTCATCGATGTCGTATCCCTCACGGAAACGGGTCGTGTTGAAACGATGATTGCGAATATCGTTGGGTGTCAGCAATGCCATAGTCTGCTGCTTTCTCTTTGGATGGCGCCCCCGGCACGCACCGGTATCGCGTCACGCTTTCTCCCGCTTGAATGCTATCACCGCATTCCAAGCGGCCTTCTGGACTGCGACGGCTCACGCCGTACGTACGAGTGCTTCCTGATCACCCCCAGACAAGCAGGGAGAAGAGGAAATTGACGAGCCACTGCACCAGGCCGATACCGACCCAGAGCACGAGATAGGCCACGTCCAGGCTCACCGCGCCCAGGGGGATGGGGCGGATCCACCGGCGCAGCCACCTGAGCGGCGGCTCGGTGAGGTCATAAATGACGGAGATGATCCGCGCCCATGCCCCATGCGGTGTCCTGCGGCCGAGCACAAGCACCCAGTCGACGATCATCCGCACGAACAGGACGGCGATGTAGGCGTCGAGCAGGATGTTGATCAGGTGCTGAATCAGACTGAGGACGGTGGTGAGCATGTGCGGTCTGCCCCTCCTCAGTCCCCGAAGAAGTCAGAGGACGAGGCCTTGCCGCTCTCACCGCGGGTAATGGCCACCGATGAGGGGCTGAGCAGGAAGACACGCGGGGTGACGCGCTCGATCTTGCCGCGCAGGCCGAAGACGACGCCCGCGGAGAAATCGACGATGCGGTAGGCGACCGACTCGCTCACATCGGTGAGGTTGAGCACGACCGGCGTGCCCTGACGAATGGCCTTGCCCACCTCCTGTGCGTCGTCGTAGCTCTTGGGATGGATGGTGACGATCCGCGAGAGCGGGTCCTGCCCGTAGTCGTCCTGTTCGTCGTGCTGCACCGTATACTCCTGTTCCTGGGCGGAGACGGACGGATCAGTGTCGAACGTCGACTGTCCGTCGACCGGCTGATCGCCGGCCTGCGGATCGCCGTCCACATCCTGATCGTCCTGGGACACATCGGCCATTCCGAGGAATGACAGCGCATTTTTGAATTTGCTGGCCATATCAGCTCCTCACCGTGTTCGCGGACCCGATCAGCCCTGCAGGAACGGGGGGATGTCGATGCTGCCGGTCTCGTCCTGCTCACCGGCGCGGTGGCCCTGCTCCTGTGCCGGGGTCTGCCGAGGCCGCGCCGCCGGCTGCTGCACAGGCTGCTGCGCCTGCTGCGGCTGGGCGAACTGCCCGGCGGACGGCTGCTGCGCATTCTGCGCCTGCTGTGGCACGACCGGCTGGGAGGCGGTGCCGAGGCTGAGCGGGTTGAGCGTCGGCACCTGCGGGCTGGAGGCCTGCTCGCCGAGGGCCGGGACGGAGGAGGACGGTGCGCTCTGGCGCTCAGGCTGCGACTGGCGCGGGGTGTCGGCCACGAGCGGGGCGGCACCGGCGGTGGCGGCCTCCTTCGCCTTCTTCTCCTTGTCCGGATCAAACCCGGCCGCGATGACGGTGACACGCACATCGTCACCATAAGAGTCGTCGAGGGTGAGACCCCAGATGATCTGTGCCTGCGGATGGACGTTCTTGTGGATGAGCTCGACGGCGTCGTTGACCTCACCCAGACCCACATCCGTCGGGCCGGCGACATCGATGAGCACACCGTGGGCGCCCTCGATACTCTCCTCAAGCAACGGGGAACTGATGGCAAGCTCGGCGGCCTTGGTAGCGCGGTCCTCGCCCTTGGCCTGGCCGATGCCGAACAGCGCGGTGCCGGCGTCCTTGAGGATGGTGGTCACATCGTTGAAGTCGACGTGGATGTAGGCGTTGTGGGAGATGAGGTCCGTCACGCCCTGCACGCCGGACAGCAGCGCGGAATCGGCGGTGCGGAAGGCGTCAAGGATGGAGATGTTCTTGTCGGACATGTCGAGCAGACGGTCATTGGGAATGACGATGAGCGCGTCGACCTCGCCGCGCAGCTTGTCGATGCCCGAATCGGCCGACTGGGCGCGGCGCGGGCCCTCAAAACCGAACGGGCGTGTGACGACGGCCACGGTCAGCGCTCCGAGCTGGCGCGCGGTGCGGGCGACGAGCGGACTCGCGCCGGTGCCGGTGCCACCGCCCTCGCCGCAGGTGATGAACACCATATCGGCGCCCTTGAGCGCCTCCTCGATCTCGGACTGGTGGTCCTGCGCGGCCTTGGCGCCCTTCTCCGGGTCGGCACCGGCACCCAGTCCACGGCTCGACTTGTCGGACAGGGAGATCTTGACGTCCGCCTCGCTGCGGAGCAGATCCTGCGCATCGGTATTGATGGCGATGAACTCCACATTCGAGAGCTGCTCGTCAATCATGCGGTTGAGCGCGTTGCCGCCCGCACCGCCGACACCCACGACTTTGATGTTCGTGCTGTTGTCAAATTCCTGGACGGTGTAGTCATCCGTCTGATCGTTCTCGCTCACGCTCGCTCCCCCGCTGAGTCTGGTCACAAACATTTTCGATTTTATTGCCCGCATACTACCGGAATCGCACTGATTGCCGAGCATTACGACATATGTCGTAATGCTCGGCCTCTATCAGTAGCTGGCGTCCAGAGGGTCCTCCCCGAAAAGCACCTCGCGCTCGGCCGCCGTAGTGGTGCGGCTGTCCAGCCAGCCGTACGGCAGATGCACCTTGCGCTGGTATTTGACGCGCCCGCGCGGGGCGCCGACCGCCTCGTCGGGCATATGCAGATCCGGGTCGAGGCCGTCGACCATGCGCTGTACGTCCTCGACCGTCCGGGCGGACATGAACTCGCGCCGCACCGCGCCGCCGACCGGGAAACCCTTGAGGTAGGAGGCGATGTGCTTGCGCATGTCGCGCACGGCATGCTCCTCGTCGCCGTCGTAGAATTCCACCATGTACCGCGTGTGCCGCATGATGAGCCGGCCCACCTGCCCGAGGCTCGGATCCTCACGCTCGGTCGAGCCGGCAAAGGCATAACGGATGTCGGCGAAGATCCACGGCCGGCCCATGGCACCGCGCGCCACGGCCACACCATCGCAGCCCGTCTGGCGGACCATTTCGAGCGCATCCTCAGCGCTCCAGATATCCCCGTTGCCGAAGACGGGTATATCAAGCTCTTTCTTGAGTCTGCGGATCGCCGACCAGTCGGAATGGCCACCGTAGAACTGCGCGGTCGTACGCGCGTGGAGCGTCACCGCCGCCACGCCCTCCTCCTGCGCGATCTTGCCAGCGCGCAGATAGGTCTCGTGGTCATCGTCGATGCCGACACGAATTTTGGCGGTCACCGGGATGCCTTCCGGCTTGCATGCCTCCACGGCTGCACGCACATCCGCGGCAAACAGATCCTCTTTCCACGGCAGGGCGCTGCCGCCGCCATGACGGGTGATCTTGGCGACCGGGCAGCCGAAGTTGAGATCGATATGGTCGGGATGCGCGCGCTCGATGATGGCGCGCACGGCCCTGCCCGTCCATTGCGGGTTCACCCCGTACACCTGCAGACTGCGGATCTTCTCCGAGGGGGCGAAGCGTGTCAGGCGCCATGCCTTGTCATTGTTCGCCACGATCGCACGGGCGGTGATCATCTCGCCCACATACAGACCGGATTTGCCGTATTCCTCGCACAAAACGCGGAACGGCCAGTTCGTCTCCCCCGCCATCGGCGAGAGGACGACCGGCGTGTCGACCACAAGATTGCCCAGACGGACCGGCGGCAGGGCCGGCACGTCCTTCTCGGCATCCACCGCGCGCTCATGCGCGCTCAGCACCGGGACGGCATCCTGCCCCACTCGGCCATGCACCGCACCGGCGTTCTCCGACCGGGCGGCGGAACCGGAGGCGACGGAGCGCGGATACTCGCGCACCACGCTCTCGCGCTTCCTCAGCTTGCGCAGACGTGCCTTCTCCGCCTTCTCCGTCGTCTCGTCGTCCGTCATGCTCACTCGTCGCCTTTGACCTCGGCCACCTTGACCGGGGCGGACTCGTCCGCCGCGCCCTTCTCGGCGGCCACATCGGTGCTGCCGTCGGCGGCGGTCTGACCGGTCACGCTGACCGGGCCCTCCGGGTACTTGATGCGGCGGTCCTCGATGCGAGCGCGGATATAATCGGCCAGCTGCGACATGTTGACGCGCTCCTGCTGCATCGTGTCACGATCGCGCACGGTGACGGACTGGTCGTCCGGCGTGTCGAAGTCGACGGTGACACACAGCGGGGTGCCGATCTCATCCTCGCGGCGGTAACGACGCCCGATGGCGCCAGCCATATCGAAGTCGATGTCCCAGTCGTTCTGGCGCAGGTCAGCGGCCAGGTTGCGGGCGATCGACTGCAGCGGCTCCTTCTTGCTCAGCGGCAGCACGGCGGCCTTGACCGGGGCCAGGCGCGGATCAAGGCGCAGCACGGTGCGACGGTCGACGCCGCCCTTCGTGTTCGGGGCCTCGTCCTCGTCGTAGGCATCCACGAGGAAGGCCATGAGCGAGCGCGTCAGACCCGCGGCCGGCTCAATGACGTAGGGGGTGAAGCGCTTACCGGTCTTCTGGTCGAAGTAGTCGAGCTCCTTGCCCGAGTGCTGCGAATGCGCCTTGAGATCGAAATCGGTGCGGTTGGCGATGCCCTCCAGCTCGCCCCAGTCAGAGTTGGGGAAGCCGAAGCGGTACTCGATATCGACGGTGCGCTTGGAGTAGTGCGCGAGCTTCGCCTTCGGATGCTCGTAGTGGCGCAGGTTCTCCTTCTTGATGCCCAGGTCGGTGTACCAGCGGGTGCGCGTGTCGATCCAGTACTGGTGCCAGTCCTCGTCGGTGCCCGGCACCACAAAGTACTCCATCTCCATCTGCTCGAACTCACGGGTGCGGAAGATGAAGTTGCCCGGGGTGATCTCGTTGCGGAAGCTCTTGCCCATGTTGGCGATGCCGAACGGCGGCTTCTGGCGCGAGCTCTGCAGCACCTCGTCGAAGTCGACGAAGATGCCCTGGGCGGTCTCCGGGCGCAGATAGTGCAGGGAGTTCTCGTCCTCGACGGGGCCGAGGTTGGTGCGCAGCATCATGTTGAAGTCACGCGGCTCGGTCCAGTTGCCCACGGTGCCGCAGTTGGGGCAGGCGATGGACTTCATGCCGTTCTCAGCCTTGTGACCATGCTTGTGCTCGTAGGCCTCCTCCATCGTGTCCTCGCGGAAGCGCTTGTGGCAGCTGAGGCACTCGATGAGCGGATCATTGAACACCTTGACGTGGCCGGAAGCGACCCACACCTCGCTCGGCAGGATGATGGAGGTGTCCACGCCCACGATGTCGCCGCGGGTGGTGACCATCGACCGCCACCACTCGTGCTTGATATTCTCCTTGAGCGCCACACCGAGCGGGCCGTAATCCCAGGCGGAACGGGTACCACCGTAGATCTCGCCGGCGGGGAACACGAAGCCGCGCCGCTTCGCCAGATCGACCACTGCATCAAGTTTTGACTGAGCCACAATCGCCCTTTCGATTGTCCGCAGACGCAGGCGCTGCGACCGGATTGCCGCATGTCTGTCTGCTCCGACCCGCCCACGCTACCGCCTAACTCTGACGAGGCGTGCGCGGGCGGGCAAAAAAGAACGGCGGGCCGGTCATCCCGGTCCGCCGTCGTGTCAGCGAGGGCTCACAGTCTTCACAGGCCCAGACCCGGCATGGGCTCGCGCTCGTCGAGCGCGGACACATCGCCAGACGGGGCGGCGTAGAACTTGTCCAGATCGTCGACGAGCTTGGGCAGGGCCTTGGGGGCGGTGTAGATCATGTGGCCGGACGGGTAGTACGTCAGGGCCACGTTGCGGCGCAGCGCCTTGGGCAGCTCGAGGTGGTCGATGTCGAACTCCGTCTGGAAGAACGGGGTGCACAGGTCGTACCAGCCGTTGCCGATGAGCACCTTGAGGCCGGGCTCGTGGGCGATGGCCGAGGCGAGGTCATCGATCACGCGCGGGAACGGCGTGTACTCCCAATCCACCGCCTTGACGCGAGACGAATCAGGCAGCGTGTGCTTCCAGTCCCACGATTTGCCCGGCTCAGTGCCGTCGAGGTCGAAATCGGCGAAGTCGCGGCGAAGCTCATGGTCCTTGTAGCCCAGCTCGTCGCGCACATACGATTCCACGGTGGCGGTGTAGGCCGGGCTGAGGAAAGCGTCATCGATGAGGAACGTCTCCTGGTCACGCGCCTGGTCGAGGTCGAAGCCGGCCACACGGCCGTCGTAGGCACCCAGGATCTTGCCCTGCGGGCGCAGCAGCTCCTTGCTGAAGCGCTCGACCGGGATGCGCAGATTGGACTGACGCACGTAATCGACGGACAGTCCGGTCAGATGCGCATACTCCGAGGCGACGGCATCAAAGTCGGCCTTCGAGAGCCTGTCACCCATGGCCAGCGCCTGACGATACGGGCCGGAGGCGAACTCGCGGGCCTTCTGCACCTGCTCCTGCACGCTCAGGCCCTTGCCTGCCTTGCCCTGATACTGCGCAGAGGCGGCGTAGGTCGGGAAGAAACCGATGTAGAGCTGGTCGTCACCGCTGAACGTGTGGGCGTAATCGAGGATGTTGGAGATGAGGGTGATGCCCGAAAGGGCCGCGCCGTCCTGGAGCAGGCGGTACGACAGGGCGGCGCCGCGCACGGTGCCGTAGGACTCGCCGAACAGGTACTTGGGGCTGTTCCAGCGGTGGTTCTTGGTGATCCAGCGGCGGATGAACTGGCTGAAGGCGGCGACATCGCCGTCGACGCTCCAGATCTCCTTCTTCGCCTTCTCGGCCACCTTGGAGGATCCGGCGCCGGGGGCGTCGACGAACACGAGGTCGGAGACGGGCAGCAGCGAGTGGTCGTTCTCGACGAGCGAATAGGGGGCGGGAAGGCCCTGTGCCACCTCGCCGGTGTCGACGCGCTTGGGGCCGAACGAACCCATAAGCAGGAAGGTGGTGGACGAGCCCGGGCCGCCGTTGAAGATGAAGGTGACGGGCCGGGCCGGGTCGGTGCGGCCCTGTTTGTCGATGGCGAGGAAGTCGACGTGGAACATGGAGGCGGCCGGCCTGACCTTCTTCGTGTCCACCCAGATGTTGCCGACGACGGCCTGATAGGTCATATCCTCGCCGTTGACGCGGGTGGTGTGCCGGGTGACGGTCTCGTTCTCCTCCGGCATGCCGTTGTTCTTCTCTTCGGACTGGTCGGGCTGGACGATCTGCAGCCGGATGTCCTTCGATTCGAGTTCTGCCATGGGATCCTTTCCCGCCGCGCCCACGCGCGGTGTGTTGATCTCAGGCTACCCCGGGCCGCGCCGTAGCGAAACAGCGGTGAAATGTCTGTTGCCCTCACGCCGTGCCAAAACGACGGTGGCGGCCGGCGTAATCGGTGATCGCCCTCCAGAGCACCTGGCGCGAGCAGTCGGGGAACAGCTCGGGCACGAAGTCGTACTCGGCGTAGGCAGCCTCCCAGATCAGGAAGTTCGACGTGCGCTGCTCGCCTGAGGTGCGCACCACCAGGTCCACATCGGGGATATCAGGGTTGTAGAGGTTCTCCCCGATCGTCTTCTCACTGATGCGCTTTCCGGAAAGCCTTCCCTCGCGCACCTGCTCGGCGATGCGCGCGGCGGCATCGGCAATCTCGGCACGCCCGCCGTAGTTGATACAGAACACCACGTCGATCACGCTGTTGTGGCGGGTGATACGCTCGGCACGCTCCAGCTCGTCGATGACGGACTTCCACAGTCGCGGTCGCCGGCCGGCCCAGCGCACGCGCACGCCCCACGCGTTCATCTGATCGATGCGCCGACGGATGATGTCGCGCGAGAAGCCCATGAGGAAATGCACCTCCTGGGGCGAGCGGTTCCAGTTCTCGGTGGAGAACGTATACAGGCTCAGGTAGCGCACACCGGCCTCGATGGCGCCGGCGATGATGTCGAAGACGACCGGTTCGGCGGCCTTATGCCCCTCGGTGCGCACAAGGCCGCGTTTCTTGGCCCAGCGGCCGTTGCCGTCCATGATGAAGCCGACGTGCCGTGGCACGTTCATACCCGAGAAATCAGGGATGCGCGCCGGGTCGGAGAACGGGGCCGCGGGGATGTCGAGGCTGGTCGGGTCATAGCCGGCGAACGGGGATGAGAGCGCCTTGGGCGCGGTATACGACTGGAATCGTGAGCTCATAAGCCCAATCTAACTCACCCGAGCAATCCTGCCGAGTGCAGAGGACGCTCGAGATAGTACTGTGTCCATTCCTCCACGATGGCGGTCACCTGATGGTTCTCCCGTACCGGGCAGTGCGCCCAGTCCCCCATCAGCAGCGAGCGCAGCGCCACGGCTCCCTCATGCGAGAGCGGCCGGCATTGGGCGCCGACACCCGCCCGGTCGATGCTGCAGACCATCCCGCCCAGCGGCACCGAGAAGAAGGCGAGATCGCGTTCCGGCTCGCCTTTGCCGCAGACCACGCAGGTGGCCAGACGCGGTCGCCAGCCTTCCTGGGCGAGTGCGCGCAGCTCGTACGACTGGGCGGCCTGCCAGGGGGCGAGCCGCCGCGAGGCGAGGGCGGCGAGGGCCCCGGCGAGCAGCCGGTAGTGGGCGGGCTGTGCCCCGGAGTCATCGGCGATGAGCTTGTCAGCGGTCTCGCACATCAGGCTTGCCGCCACGAAGAGCCCGTAGTCCTGGGCGATGGGCCGGGCATAGGCGCTGATCTCCACTGCCTGGGTGACGATCTGCAGGGCGGATCGTCCCTGGAACAGCTGCAGCCGGCAGCGCATGAATGGTTCGAGCCGCGCCCCGAAACGCGAGCGTGGTTTGCGCACGCCCTTGGCAACCGCGCGGATCTTGCCGTGCGCGAGGGTCAGCAGGGTGACGATGCGGTCCGCCTCCCCTAGCCGCGCGGTGCGCAGGACGACCGCCTCATCGCTGTAGACAGGCATCAGAAGACGAACGCCCCCCAGAACGCGAAGAAGAACAGCAGCAGGAGCATGGTGATCGAGACGGTGAGCGCGTAGCCCATGGCAAGCGGCGTGCGGGTGAACAGATGCCGGCTGTTCCAGTCACCTTGCCGGCGCTCCCGTGCGAGGCGCCGGCGCAGCTCGCGCATGCTCACCGAGTCGGCCTGCGCGCCGTGGGCGATGAGCCTGCGACGCAGCCGGACCGCCTCCTGTCGGCGCATGTGCATGTTGTGCAGTCCGACGACGAGCATCTGGGTGAGCACGCGCGCCCACATCCACACCACCAGGATGCAGCCGCCGACGATCACGTACCAGCTCCAGCCGATGAAGCCCGGGTCCTGCGGGGCGGCGCCATAGCAGAGATTGGTGACGCGGATGACCACCTCGGCCAGGCCGTCGGCAAACAGGAGGAAGGCGAAGACGGTGACGACGGACATGCCCAGCAGCGTGGGTCCGAAGCCGTTCTTGAACAGGCGTTCCGGACGCTGATGGCGGATCCTGCGTCCGATCCTCCGGCCCAGCAGGGCGAGCGAGAAGATGAGCGTGGTGAGCAGGCCGAGCACGAGCAGCACATGCAGCACCACCATGTAGATGGTCTGGCCGGTCTTCCTGTGCACGTCGTCCGGCTGGCTGATCGCCTGGTAGATGTCGGCCCCGGCCACGCGCGGGGCGGTCTGCCGCTGCCCGCGCACGATGCCGTTGGACCAGGTGAGCAGGTCGTCGATCATGTGGTCGGCGTAGCGGGTGTTGCCGTCCTCCTCATTGCCGATGCGCATCACATGGTTGGCCAGCGCGTAGTCGCGGATGACGAAATTGGTGTTGCCCGACTGCTGGGCGAGTTTCATCACCCTCTGCGCGCCGTCCACGTGCGCGGTCATCACGTCTTTGGAGCCGAGCGCGAGGAAGGTGGGGATGGAGAACGAGGTGTCGTCGATCGGGTCGATATCAAAATTGTGCAGCCCGAAGACCTCCAGGTCGATCGAGACGACGCGGCGGACGAAACCTTGATAACCGGAGTTCGCCCCGATGATGGAGACATCCTCGCTGATGAAGAAGCCGAGCGCCTTGCGTGGGGAAAACAGCATGGGCGAGAGGAAGATCTGGAAAGCGATGTCTTTATCGTCACGCAGCACATAGGGGGCCACGTATCCGGACTCGCTGGTGGCGTAGATGCCGACCCGGGAACTGTCGACACTGGCCTGGCGCCGCAGAAGGTTGAGCGCAGCCACATCGGCCCGCGCCTCGGCCGGGTAGTCGTGGTTGACCACCGTCGTGTCCCACACAGGCTTGTCGGTCACCATGGTGACGTAGCCGGCCGAGCTGAACGGTACGGCGATATCACCGAACGCATCAGTGCCATACGTGCCGATGCCGTGCAGGAAGAGAACGGCCGGGGCCTTTCCCCTGTAGCCGATCGGCTCGCGGATCAGGACGTCGAGCCGCTGTTTTTTGCCCGTCGACGCCTGTGTGACGGTCAGGTGCGTGTGACGCTGCCGTATTTTGTACCGGCCGACGGTGTCCGCCATGCCGCACAACCCGCCCCGGGCGATCTGGGCATGTGCCGAACCTGGGCAGGTGACGGATCCGGACTGGGGCTCGAAACTCACGGAGGTGGTCTGCTGTACGGCCTCCATCGTGCGGTCGTACGGCTTGAGGTCCCACTGCTCGTTCGTGGCGGCCGAGATGCCGGAGAACAAGGTCAGCAGCAGCAAGAACACCGGAATGGCGGAAAGCACGCGGTGGCGCGAGATCCATGCATCCTGCCCTGCAGACGCCGAAGCCTGCGGTGTGCCGATATTCGTCCGCCCTGTCGCCGTCTTGTGACGAGGAGGTCTCGGCCCGCTCGTACCGGGACGGTGCTGCCGCTGTGTCACTCCTGCGAATCCCCCGCGGACGGAGCCTTCGCCGCCTGCGCGCCGGAGTCATGCTGATCCGCATGATCGGCGGACGACGCCTGTGCCCCCGAATGTGAACGCGGTGCCGGGAAGGTCAGATCCGGGATCTCGAAGGAGTCGGTCGAGCTGACCGAGCTGTTGAGCAGGGACGAGATGTAGCTCTCATCGCCGGAATGGGCAGAGGAGGTGTCGGAGGATGCCTCGTCAGGGACGGCCTGCAGGTCGGTATACACCTGCTGCGGGGACTGGACGGACGCGGCCGGCTGTACAGCGGACGCCGGTGACGTCTGCCGGGCCTGTGCCGACGGTGCAGGACCGGCGGCAGGAATATCCTCCGGCCGGGCGGCCTGCTCCGGTTGACGATGGGCGACGACGGACGGCCCGCCGACCATGGTGGCGTCCGGTTCGATCCCCGCACCCACACGTGTGGCGTCCGCCTCGGCCTCGGGGCGTGCGGCATCGACAGAACTCTGCGACTGCCGCGACGATGAATGATCGGTGGAGACGAGCGAGGCGAGACGGGCGGAACCCCAGCCGGTGTCCTGGGTCTGCGAGGCATCCTGCCCGAATGAGGGGGAGGACGTCTGTGAGGACCCCGAGGCCTGCGACGACTCATGCAACGGCTGCGGGATCGGCGAGAATGCCTCAGGGGCCGTCTCGCCTTCCTGTGCGACGGCGGAAGGCCCGTCATAGCTGATCGGCATGAGCGGCATGGCGGACGATGCCGCCTTCCCGGCGGCCTGGCCGGCTGCCTGGTGCGTCGGCGTGGGACGAACAGGGGCCTGCCCTGCCTCCGACTGCGCCACCGCGCCGGTCAGCAGATTGCCCTCGCCGGCGAACGGCTGGAGAGGATGGCCGGTCACGCGCTCATATGATTCCATACGCGTGAGCACCTGCACACAGCGGTTGAGATAGGCATCCACCGATGCCTCGCCGTATCCATGCTTGCCCTTGTGACGGGTGAAGATCACGTTGGAGACACGCTGGGAGGTGATGTCCTGCGCGCCCGCGGCGGGCTCGAGGGAGGTGATGATGCCGATGCGGTCGGCGATATGCGTCCATGCCTGGGCGACGATCTGGTCGACCTGTCGGAAGTCATAGGACGGCAGACGGTGCTGGCCGCGGGCGAACCGCTGTTTCGCCCCCGCTTCTGCACGCTCCTGCAGAGTCCTGGCCAGCGCCAGCAGATCCTCCTGCCATGCCTCCTCGCCATTGGCGGTGAGCGTGTACTGGGTGCGCTGGTCGACGATGGCGCGCTCCAGACGCAGCAGCGCCGCATCCACCTGGCTGATCACATAACCGTTCTTCTCCAGATGGAAGCTCGCGACCTGGATGTCCTCCTGGGTCAGGACCGGCGTCTCCGACTCGTACATCGCGTGCGTGCGGTCGAGGAAGTCATCGACCTCCGCGATGTTGTATCCCCACTTGTGCTTGCCCGCACGTTCGATGGACGGGGTGCGATCCTCGGTGGCCGCCTGATCCGCTTGTGCCTGCGTCTGACTCATTGGGCTTCCCTTCGACGTCATACGAAGCCAAGATTACGCGCGGCAAAGGAAGAAGGCCATAACTCTCCTCCCGGCACACGTGTAAGGTGGTCGTCGTCAGCCTCGGTAGCTCAGTGGATAGAGCACCGCTCTCCTAAAGCGGGTGTCGTGCGTTCGAATCGCATCCGGGGCACCATGAATGATCTCACACCTCCCAGCCCTGCCGTGCGCAAAAATATGCGCCACCAGTCCCACAGGCATAGTGTGGTCGAGGACGAGTTCGCTCACGTAGAATCCTCTGCAAAATTGACAGCGCGGCTAGTCCGTCTGTCGCGTCCGTGACAGGACCGGTGCCTTACCCGCAGGCCGCGTCCGGCAGCCACATTTTCAGCCCGCGGCATCCCCGTTGTTTTCCCAGATTGATTCTTTATAATGCCTCTGTTCTGGCCGACACCGTCGTCTTCGACAGCCCGCGCGAAAGGATCCCATGAACGCCGCCTCCCCCAAGCCTGACTTATCCCCATTCGACCCCGTCGGGTCTGATTCCTCTTCCGCTGTTTCCGCCGCATCCGAGACAGGTTCGGCGGCAAGGACAGGCACCGGAACGAAAAAGACGAAAACGCGACGCCGCCATCTCCTCTCCACCGGCATCGCCGTGGTGATATGCGCCGCCTTTGGCATCGCCGTCCCTGTCACCGCCGTCGTCGAGCCGACCGCCGCCCAGCTGAGCAGCCGGCAGACATGGCTGCCCTCCCAGACCGAGCGCATCTACACGAGCGAATACCAGACGGCGGCCCAGAACAGGGTGACACAGCAGAAGGCCTCGAAGCACTGGACGCTCACCGACCCTCTCGTCATCCGCAACGCTTTCGGCACGAACACCATGGGCGTGTACGTGTATTTCACCACCGACGTGCCCACGAAGATCTCGTATCACGTCCATGCGAGGAATGGGAATTATCCCGATTTCAGCGCCAAGGCGTACCAAGGCGCACAGACCTACTCCACCACGCATGAGATCCAGGTGATCGGTCTCGTGCCCGACAACGTCAACGAGATCACGCTCGTGTCGACCACGCGCAGCGGCGAGCAGACCTCGTCCACCATCACCTCGCGCACGCACGACACGCTCGCCGGCACCGAGACGCGTGTGAGACTGACGAAGAAAAACACGGACTACAGGCTCAGCAACGGCCTGTACGCCATCCTGGGCAACGACAGCACCGACGGCGAGCAGGCCTATCTGTTCCTCTACGACAATTCGGGCGTGCTGCGCGCCGAGACGCCGCTGCTCAACTATCGTGCCCACCGCCTGCTCTTCCGCGGCGGACTGATGTATTTCTCGGCAGGTGTGCACAACCTCGTCGGTCTCGATTATCTGGGCCGCATGGTCAAGAACTACCAGCTACCCACACGCTTCCTGCTCCATCACGACTATGCGATGACAAAGACGGGCACGCCGATCCTGCTCGGCACCGACAACGAGTCGGACTCCGTGCAGGACAAGCTCCTCGTGCTCGACAAGGATTCGGGCGACATCACCCGCGTGATCGACCTCAAGAAGATGTTCAAGAGCTACGAGGCGAGCACCATCGCCTCCAACCTCTATCAGAGCGCCGATTCTGCCAGCAAATTGCTCGCCAAGAACAAGTCGAAGGTCACGGCGGCGAGAAAGACGCTCGCCACCACCGACTCATCCGCCACGGCGAACGCCGCCACCAACTTCGCCAACGGTAAGAAGGCCGAGAATATGCCGATCGACAACGACTCGGGGTTCAAGACGAGTACCTCGACCGACAAGACGGATGCCGACCTCGATTACAACAGCACGAAAGACGCGGCCTCGGCCGACGGCGGCGATGGCGTGCAGAAGGACTGGCTGCACCTCAACACCATCTCCTACGACGATGCGAGCGACACCGCCATCCTCAGCTCGCGCGAGACGAGCACGGTCATCAAGATCGACCACGTGCTCTCCGGCAGCCCGCGCATCGTGTGGCTGTTCGGCACACCGAGCTTCTGGCGCGGCACGGCGTACGAGAAATACCAGCTGCGCCAGATCGATGCGAGCGGCAATACGCTCGACGACGCGCACGCGCTCACCCACGGCGGCCAGCACTCGGTGACCGTCGAGGAGAACGATGACCCGAATGACGGCATCTACTACCTGTACATGTTCGACAACAACTACGGTCTGACCAACACGCGCCCCGACTACGACTGGAAGAAGGCCTGCCCGACCATCAACGCCGGCAAGGACGAGACCGACGAGCCAAGCTACTACAAGCGCTATCTCATCAACGAGAAGGACCACACCGTCCGCGAGGTCGAGCGCATCGCCGTGCCCTATTCGAGCATCGTCTCCAGTGCCCAGAATCTGTTGGACGGCACGCGTCTGGTTGATTCGGGCCGCCAGGGTACGTGGGGTGTGTACGACACCCACGGCCGGCTCGTGACCCAGTACACGATGAAACTGCGCAAGAATCTCATCTTCCGCGTGTACAAGTACACCTTCGACGGGTATCTGTTCGACGCAAGCCACGACGGACCACGGCCACAGAAGACGGGTGCCGCCGCAGGGAGCTCCACGGACTCGAAAGGCTCCACGGCTGCCGGTTCCGGCTCCGGCTCGGCGTCGTCCTCCGACAGCTCCGGTCCCGACTCCGGCAGCGCGGCGGGCCCGAGGCAGAAAGGCACCTCGAGCCCGGATATCACCGGCGAGAACGTGACCGGCACGAACGGCGCCGAGACGCAGTGATACGACGAAGATGCCCTCTCAGTCGAGCTTGGCGTCGATCGTGCGCAGCAGCAGACGGACGTTGTCCTCGAACTCGTCCGTCTGCGGCAACAGCGAGACGCACACATAGCCGTTGTCGGGAATATCGAAGAAGAAGCCGGGCTGGCCGGAGAGATGATGCTCGCGGATCATCGTATCGATCAGATCCGCCTCATCCAGCGCACCCGGGAAGCGCACGAGCACGTTCCAGCCGCCCTCGGGCCGCAGCAGCGAGGCCACACCCGAAGACTGCCCGAGCAGCCGCTCGAGCGTGGCGAGGTTGTTCTGCGTGCGCTCGCGCAGGTGCGCAACCTGCTGTGGCACACAGGTGAACATCTCCTCGAAACGGCTGGAGATGATCGAGCTCATCGGCAGGAAGTCGTCGGCGATCACATCCAGGCGCTTCTTCGCCTGTTCCATGTCATCGGCCGGGCCGCTCATCTGGATCCAGCCGACCTTGCTGTGCGGGGCGGCGAGCAGCTTGGAGAAGCCGTCGAGCGCGAACGTGAGCACACGCTCCTCCCCCGCCACCCGGAACGGTGTATGCAGCGGATGGAGTGGGAAGTCGAAGAACACCTCGTCCACGAGGATTGGCAGACCGTACTGCTCGCATAGGCCGATGAGTCGCTCATAATCGTCAGCCCCCACATAGGCGCCCGTCGGATTGTTCGGGCTGATGAGCGTGAGCAGACGGATCGGCGGCACCTTCTCGCCGGTCACCGGGTCGGGTGAGCCGTCGCGGGAGGCGGCAAGCAGCTGCGCGATGCGCGGCACATCGATGGTCCACGACCCGTCGAAACGTTGCGGATAGGTGACGGCCTCGATGCCTTCGAGCCGGGCGATGGAAGCGATGAGCGGATAACCGGGCGTCGGGCAGAGGACCGCCTCCCCCGGGTCGCACATGAGTTTCATGATCCACGAGTACGCCTCGGAGGTGGAACTCGCCAGATAGAGGTCCTCCGGGTCGACCGGCGTGCCGGCGGCTGTCTGGTTGTGCGCGAGCGCCGGTTTCTCGCTGCCGTCGGGCAGGTACGGATAGGCATCGGACGAAAGCGTGGACAGATCGGTCGGCACATCAAAGCCGTCATTGTCCGCCCGCTTTGTCAGGAAGTCGGCGAGAAGCCGGCGTGCCTCGATCGGCCCGCGCGGCAGCGCGTCATAACGCTGCGGGATGTAATCCGCGCTCAGGCCCAGACCATGGTGCGTGGGGTTGGAATCGTTGAGCTGGCGCAGGCTGATGCCCTCAGCCTTCATCTTCCGCTGCAAGGCGATGATGGGGTTGGGCGCGCTCACGTCCACGCGGTCTGAAAAATGAACGGCCGAACGATTCTTCCCGCTCTCGCCCATGATCTGTCTCCTCGCCTGTCTCCACGCGTATGGCACGGTCTGTCCGCCTGCGTCTGTGACATGGCCCGCCTGTGCGTGCGTGGCACGGTCCGCCTGTGACACTTTTTTCTGTGATGTACCCCAGAAAGAATAATCGGGCGCCGGCCTTTTCAGCCGACACCCGATCATGCGTGTTGAACCAGCGGAGACTATCCGCCTGACAGCTATCTGTTTTCTCAGGCGTTGTCCGCCGGCAGGGCGTCCTGCTGCTGCGCGGCGAAGTAGGCCGAACCGATGATGCCCGCATCGTTGAGCAGCGTGGCGGCCACAAGCGGGGTCGAGATCTCGATGTGCGGGAAGAACTTGTCGCTCTTCTTGCTCACGCCGCCGCCGATGATGAACAGATCCGGGTTGAAGTACTTCTCAAGCAGCTGGTAGTACTTCGTCAGCCGCTTGCCCCACTTCTTCCAGCTCAGATCCTTGCGCTTGCGGGCGGCATCGGAGGTGTAATGCTCGGCGTCCTTGCCCTCGAGGGTGAGGTGGCCGAGCTCGGTGTTCGGCACGAGCACGCCGTTCTCGATGAGGGCGGTGCCGATGCCGGTGCCCAGCGTGGTGGCGATCACCAGACCTTTGACGTTCTTGGCGGCACCATAGTTCACCTCGGCCAGCCCCGCGGCGTCGGCATCGTTGACGACGCGCACCGTGCGGCCGGTCTTTTCGGACAGCAGCTGGTTAATGTCCACGCCCACCCAGCTCTGGTCGAGGTTGGCCATGAAGTCGAGCGGCTTGCCGGGTTTGATCGGGGCCGGGAAGGCGACGCCGATGGGTGTGCCGTCCTGCACATCGAAATGGTCGAGCAGCTGCTTGACGACGTCCGCCACGGCGTCCGGGGTGCTGACCTCGGGGGTGGGGATGCGCAGACGCTCGTCGGCGAAGCGGCCCGCCTTCAGGTCGACCGGCGCGCCTTTGATGCCCGATCCGCCGATATCAATGCCAAAAGCCTGTGCTGTAGGAACCATCTCTGCCCTTTCTACCGTGCCGTGGCCGTCAGGAAAGCCTCCGACGCCCCGGCGCCCGTCGCGTCACTTTTGATTATCGCGCACTTTTACCCGCACCGGCAGGGCGCTTTTTGCGCACATCCATGATCTGCGCCGCGCTCGTGCGCGCGCTCTTTTCCGCGAGCGGCGGCATTGGCGTCCAGTCAGGGTCATGCAGGAGGGCGCGCGAGTCCCACCAGCCTTTGAAAAGCGCCGGGATGCCTGTTTTGAACTTGTGGTCCACGGCGACGAGGCGGATAAGCTCCTTGGCGAGGGTGAACGCCGTGCCGAGGCCGAACAGCATCGGCCGGTAATCGCCGTGCGCCATGAAGTAGCGGGCCATATAGCCGCGATTGCGCATGATGTGGTAGCGGTTCATGTCGGAGGTGGAGTTGAGCTGGCGCACACCGGCGATGTCCCAGTTGGGGATGTCGCGCGTGCGGCGCATCACGAAGTCCGGCACGAGGATGGGGTTGGTCACCTTGGAGGCGAGATAGCCATAGATGGTGTCATCCCAGTAGATGAAGAACCGCTTGTCGGGCAGACCGATCTTGGCGACCACGTCACGACGGAACAGACCGCCCTCGAAGCAGGCCGTGTCCATCACCTTGTAGCCCGCACGGCCGAAAGCGGAGGGGGCCACCGGATCGGGGACGCCGAGCGAGGTGATGAAATGATACTGCCAGTAGAACGGGCCGCCGTCCGCGTCATAGCGCTGACCCTGGATGACCGCGTAACCACGGCGCGCCCACTTATCGAGCTTTTCCATACCATCGGGAAGGATCGCGACATCATCGTCCATGATCCAGAACCATTTCGCCCCGAGGTTGTACGCGGTGGCCACACCGGCGCTGAAGCCGCCTGAGCCGCCGGCGTTCTCCGTCATGCGCTGGTAGACCACGCGGTTCGAGCCGCCCAACGCGTCCGGCTTGGTGGTTCCCCACTTCTTATCCATCTGATCGGAGAAATCGGCGACGATGGAACGCGTCTCCTCGCTGTCCTCATTGTCGGTGACGACCACCCTCCACGGTGCCTGTGTGGAGGCGAGGATCGAGTCGAACAGTCCGCGCAGCAGTTTCTGCCGCTTGTAGGTGACGATGACGATGGCGAGTTTTTCCATGCCTCCATCTTTGCACACCCGCACACCGGGAGTCGTCGGGCAGATCAGGAGATGACCGCCGACTCGCCCTCCCCGGTCGGCCCGATCCGGTCTGTCCCGCCTGATGGGGCGGATCAGCGAGATGGGGTGCTCAGCCCTGATTGACCGGATCGGTGATGTGGTCGAGGATGGCCGTCATCACGGCTTTGTTTTCTGCCGGGACGGGGTGGGCGAGGATATCGGCCGTGCTCTGGTGCAGATCGTTGTGCGAGAGCGGGTAGGCCGTGTCATTGCAGGCGATCTCGCGCACCTCATCCGCACCGGGCTCGAAGTGGAACTGCAGACCGACGACATTTTCCCGGTAAATAAAGCCCTGGTTGCGCACGAGATCGCTGGAAAACAGCAGCCGTGCGCCCTCGGGGATGCCGAACATCTCCTCGTGCCAGTGCAGGGCGGTCAGCTTTTGGGGGATGCCGGCGATGGCGTCACACTGCCGGTAGACGGGTGCCCAGCCGACCTCTTTGTACGGCGCCTTCGTCACAGGCGCGCCGAGGACCTTGGCGATCTGCTGCGCCCCGAAGCATGCGCCGAACAAGGGCTTGCCCTGCCTGAGCAATTGCGAGATCAGCTCACGCTCGGCGTGAATCCACGGCACATCATCGTTCGGGCTCATCGGCGCGCCAAGGATCACGAGCAGGTCCGTCTGCCCGGCGGAAGGAAGGTGCCCGAACGTCTCGGGGTGGTAGACCCACAGCTCATGGCCGTGCATGCGCGACCAGTCGCGGATGGTGCCCGGTCCCTCGTTGGGCGTGTGTTGCAGAACGTTGATACGCATCAAACCATCTCCCCCGTTTCGGACGGTTCCTTATTGAAGGGCCACCTGCCCGTTCGCCCGGCTTACGGATGGACGATCCGGGCCTTACTCCCAGCGGGCGAGGTCGGCCGGATCAATCCGGTGGTCTTTGAAATAGTACTGGCGATCATGCTCGTTGATCGGGCGCAGCACACGGCACGGGTCGCCCACCGCCACAACGTTGGCGGGCAGGTCCTTCGTCACCACGCTGCCGGCGCCCACCACGGTGTTATCGCCGATGGTCACGCCCGGCACCACGATCACACCCGCGCCGAACCAGCAATTTTTGCCGATATGCACCGGTGCGTTGTACTGGATGCCCTTGCTGCGCAGCGAGGGAAGAATCGGATGGCCGGCGGTGGCGATGGTCACGTTCGGGCCGAACAGGGTATGGTCGCCGATATAAATGGCTGTGTCATCGACGAGGGTGAGGTTGAAGTTGGCGTAGACGCCCGTGCCGAGGTGGACGAAATGCCCCGCCCAGTTGGCGTGCAGCGGCGGCTCGATATAGCAGCCCTCGCCAATCTCGGCGAACATCTGTTTGAGCAATTTTTCACGTTTGTCGGTCTCGCTCGGCCGGGTGGCGTTGTAATCGTAGAGCAGTTCCATGCACCGGGTCTGCTCGGCCATGATCTCCGGGTCGCCGGGCTGGTACAGCTCGACGCTGTGCATCTTACTTTTCTCACTGCGTTGCTCGGTCATTCGTGGTCCTTTCCGAGATTTCCGTGATCGATCGCGATTGCTATCTGCGTTATCACGTTACTGTCGTGGCGTCACCGTCATCGACGGTCGCCGCTGCCATTGTCCCACAATGGGGTCGAAGTGCGGCCAGACGCTCTCATCGCCAGCAGTGCGAAGCCGTGATATCAAACGGCGGTTCCACACAGCCGTGCCGGGTCAGGCATCGATTTCCCCGGCAGATCCCCACGGGTCAGAACAGACAAAAGGCCATCGACCGGTCAGAAATCGATCAGCCGATGACCTTTTGGCTCAACGGATCACTGCCAGCGAAGATTACCGTCTCAGACGGCCAGCGACTTCGCTTGGCTCACTGGCCCTTGTGCACGTCGATCGCGTTGCGCAGGAACTCGCCCACGCCCGGCGCGTCCGGATCATGCTGGCCGTGGCCGGTATCGAGCGAGCGCATCAGATCCATCTCGTCCGAGGTGAGCTCGAAGTCGAAAATCTCCTTGTTGGACTTGATGCGCGCCTCGTGCACCGACTTGGGGAAGACGATGACGCCCTCCTGGTGCTCGAAACGCAGGATGATCTGGCCGGCATCCTTGTGGTACTTGTCCGCGAGAGCTGTAATTACGGGGTGGGTGAGCAGCTTCTTGTTGCCCTCCCCCAGCGGCGCCCATGCCTCGAGCGCCACATGCGCCGGGGCAAGGATCTGACGCAGCGCCTTCTGCTGCTGGAACGGATGGAACTCGACCTGGTTGACCGACGGCATCACGTCAAAATCGGGAACGTACGTGTTCCACAGCTTCGGGGTCATGTTGGAGACGCCGATGGAGCGGATCTTTCCGGCCTTCTGCGCCTCCTCGAGTGCCTTCCATGCCTCGCCGACCGGCCCGTACGGCTGGTGGAGCAGGTAGAGGTCCATGTAGTCCATGCCCAGACGCTCGAGGGAGGCGTCGATGGCCTTCTTCGCGTCCTCATACTTGAAGTCCTGCAGCCAGAGCTTGGAGGTGATCCAGATCTGGTCGCGGGGAATGCCGCTGTCCTTGACGGCCTGGCCGACCTCCTTCTCGTTGAAGTAGGCGGTGGCGGTGTCAATATGGCGGTAGCCGAGGGCGAGCGCCTGTTTGACGGCGGTGTAGGTGGAGCCGTCGGCCGGGATCTGGTAGACACCGAAGCCGAATGAGGGGATGCGCGTGCCGTCGTTGAGGACGAACGACGGGATGGTCTGAGCAGAATTCTGAGCCATGATCGTCTCCTAACACATGTTGGCGCCGAAAGTGTCGTGTGATGACAGGGAATCCAGGAAGAGGAAATCTTCCCGTTCCCGACAGTTTTCAGCGTAAGGAAACGCAACGGTGGATGTCAGTGTTTTTCGCTCATACCACGATACATAAAACGTATACTGGCGCCGGCGCGCAAAATCGGCATCCCGCCTGAGCCCCGCATCGCTCAGATGGTCTTGAAACCGCCGTCGATGAAGATGGTCTGCGCGTCGATGAACTCGGCGTCGTCCGAGGCAAGGAAGGCGATGAGCGCCGCGATCTCCTCCGGTTTGCCGAAACGGGCTTTCATCGTCTTGGCTTTGGGCAGCTCCTCGCTCATTCCCTCGGCCATATCCGTCTTGGTGAAGCCGGGTGCCACGGCGTTGACGTTGACGACCGGGGCGAACGCCTGGGCGAGGTTGCGGGTGAGGTTGATGAGCGCCGCCTTGGAGGCGTCATACTCGGCGCTCTGCGGGTTGGCGCCGTAGGTGGCGTCGAACGAGGAGGTGCTGATGATCTTGCCGTAGCCGCGCTCGACCATCTTCGGGCCGAGCTGCTGGGAGAGCAGGAACGGGGCGATGAGATTGACGCGCAGCGTGGTCTCCCAACTGTCCACGGACATGTCTTTGACCTCGTTGTACGGTGCCACCCCCGCGTTGTTGACGAGCACGTCGACCTGTCCGAGCCTGCCCTCGGCCTCATGGGCGAGCGTGATGGCGTTGCTCGGGTCGGACAGATCCGCCTGGAAGACGACCGCCTTCACACCGAAGCGATCAGCCAGATCGGCGGCGAGCGCTTCCGCCTTGTCCTTGTGATGGGCGTAGGTGATGCCGACGTTGTAGCCCTTCTTGGCGAAGGCGGTGACGGTGGCCTTGCCGATGCCGCGGTCGGATCCGGTGACGAGTGCCGTGCGTGCCATGTCAGTCCCCTTTTTGATGTCGATCAGTCTGTCAATTAGTTCGATATCGAACTATCACCCTCAAGAATAAGTTCGTTTTCGTACTAATTCACGACGACGGCGTCACTCTTCGCGCTCAGCGCACAGCGGCGGGCATTCTTGTACGAAATCCAAGGCGGATAATGGTGGCGGCACAGTTTCGGCATCATCGCCAAAGCGGGACAGATGGCAGAACGAAGGGGTACCGATGGACGCGGCACAGATGGAGGCGACGATGATGGGCACAGTGACGGACACAGTAAAGACAGATACGACGAAGATGGAGGAGACGACGATGGAAGATATGACGAAAGAGACGGCCAGCACAGATTCGGCAGATAAGCGGGCGACAGATACGAGCGGCGAAGGTCTGGGCGCCGCCCAGGCCGCAGGAAAGACGGTCGTGATCACCGCCGGGCCGACGAACGAGCGCATCGACGCGGTGATGAAGATCACCAACATGGCAACGGGCGCTCTCGGTTGCGCGATTGCCGAGCGGCTGCTTACCGGCCACGATTCGACGGTGCAGGAACAGGTACCCCACATCCAGCCGGCACAGAACGCATCGTCACAGAACGCAATGCCTTCTGATCCGGCCTCCCCTGCATCGGCGTCCACGGCCTCCTCTGAACCGGACGTCTCCAAGGTCATCTATCTGACCACGAAGATGTCGCTCAAACCGCAAGTGCCCGCTGATGTTGCTGACCGTCTCGATATCCGCCTCATCGAGAGCGCCGATGACCTGAAAGACGCACTGCATGCCATCAGCCGGGAGACGCATGTAGACGCGGTCGTCCATACCGCGGCGGTCGGCGACTATAAAGGCCGTCTGAGCGTGCGTGCGGAGGACGTGGCCGCCGAGATTGCCGACAGGCAGGCTACCGCAGACCGTCCGCTCGCGCAGGACGAAATTCTCGCCATTCTCCTCAACCCTCGCTCCGCGCAGGACGATAGGGGAAAGATGTCGAGCACCATGCCGCATCTGCTCGTCGAGCTGGGCCTGACACCCAAGGTGATCGGCTTTTTGCGCGGGTGGTTCCCCGACGCCCTGCTCGTGGGCTGCAAGCTGCTCGACAACGTGAGCGAGGAGGAGCTTGTGTCCGTCGCCTCACGGCTGCGGCAGAAGAACCGGATGGACTACATCCTCGCCAACGATCTGGGCAGAATGGACGAGGGGCGCCACCCGGCCATGCTCATCGGGAGCGGCTCGGCCATCCTCGCGCGTCTTGACAACGACACCCAGATTGCCGAGACAATCGCCTCGCTGATTCTCGGTTGAGATAGAGTTCGGGTCCGGCGGATCTGACCGTGTTACTGCCGTGTTTCGTTGTTTTCCGCCCTTTTGCTAGCTTGAGAAACGATCGTTGCTCTATCGACGACCATCACCATTCCAGAGAGCCTCTCAAGAGGAAAAAAGGAGCATCCACGACAGCAACCCCGCATCAGGTGAAACCGCACACAAACCCGGCAGATACGGCAAAGACAGACACAGCAACGAAACAAGCGCAAACAAAACAGCAGGAACGCGAGAAAGCCGCCGAAAAGGCGCTGCGCCGCACCGAGAACATGTACATCCACATGCCCGTCGGCCGCCTGTTCGCCAAAGTCGCCACACCCGGCGCGGCCTCTATGCTGCTCTCCGCGCTCTACCAGCTGTTCGAGGGGCTGCTCGTCGGCAATTTCCTCGGCCAGGACGCCTTCGCCGCCGTCAATTTCGCCATGCCGTTCGTCATCGTCAACTTTGCGGTGGCGGATCTGATCGGCGTGGGCTCGTCGGTCGTCATCTCCATCGCGCTGGGCAAGCAAGACGATGAGCGCGCCGACCGGCTGTTCACCCTCTCCGTGGCAATGGTCATCGGCCTGTCCGCGATCATCGGCCTGGCATTGTTCGTCTTCGCCCGGCCGATCATGACGGCGATGGGCGCACGCGGCGAGCTGCTGGAGGATGCGATCCAGTTTTTGCAGGTGTACGCGGTCTTCTCCCCCATCACGACGCTGGTGGACGCGGTCGACAATTATCTGCGCATCTGCGGGGCGGTCACCTACTCGCTCGTAATGAACATCGTGCTCACCGTGCTGGGCGTGGGCCTCGTCTCGCTGTTCCTCGCCGTGTTCCACTGGGGCGTGTGGGCGGCCGCGCTCGGTTTCTGTCTGGCGATCGTGGTGGCGGTGGCGATGGGCATGGCACCGTTGGTCTCCGGCAGGATGCGTCTGCGGTTCACTCGGCTTGTGTGGGATGGCCCCGCCTTCCGCGCGATCCTCAAGAACGGTATGCCGGTCTTTCTCGACAACGTGGCGGGGCGGATCTTCTCCATCGCCCTCAACTCCACCCTCGTGCGCTTCGGCGGCGCGGCAGCCGTCTCCGTGTACGGCATCGTCCAGTATGTTGACGGCGTCATCCAACCGCTCATGTACGGCATGGTCGATGCCACACAGCCGGCCATCGGCTACAACTGGGGTGCCCGCCGGCGCGACCGCGTGCGCTCCATCGTCCGGCTCGACTTCATTGCCTCCGCCTGCGTGTGCGCCGTGGCCGCCACGCTCGTGCTGAGTGTGCCCGAGTGGCTCGCGCACGTGTTCATCCCCACAATGCCGGCCGCCCAGCTGGGCATGTGCGTGCTCGCGCTGCGGCTCATGGCCATCACGTATGCGAGCCGCTGGATCTTCTATGTGACGGTCTCCACGTTCCAGGCGCTCTCCCGCTCGCGGGAAGCGACGATTCTGGCCGTGGCGAACGCGTTCGTCGTGCCGTTCCTTATGCTCGCGGTGCTGTGGAGGCTCAGGCTGACAGGTATCTGGCTGAACATGCCCGTCACCACGGTGATCATGGCGGTGATCTCGGCGATCATGTTCACCCGCGAGCGCTCGATGCTGCACGAGCGGGACGTGTGACGACCCGACCCGGCGACAGTCACCTACTTTTGGCGGTCCTGGGTGTCGACGGCGTCCTTTGACGAGGCGGACACGGCGGCGATATGCCTGCCATGGGCGTGGCCCGCGCTCGTGCGGGACTTGCCCGCGGCGAGCGCCCGGACAACGGCGAGGATCATCACGATCCAGACGGCGAGGATGCCGACAACCCACCAGATCCACGACCGGTCACGCCCTGCGGCGGAGACGGGCGGTGCGGGCACAGGGATCTTCACCCTCTCGCCGGTGACGAGCAGCCTCTGCGTGTTGACGCCGTACGGGGTGCAGGTGAGCAGCGTGGCGAGGTCCTTGCCTTTGACGATGCGCAGTTTCGAGAAATCACCGGGATCGACCACCCGGATATCGACCACTTTGTAGGCAAGGTCGGTTCCCAGGGTGGTCAGATAGAAGATGTCGCCCTTTTTGGCCCGACCGCCCAGTCCGTCGAGCTTGTCGAACATCACTTTGTCCGCCAGACCGGTGTGCGCGGAGACGACGGTGTGCGTGTTGGTGCCGCCCACCGGCAGGCTCGTGCCGTACAGATGGCCGGCGCCGCGTGCCAGGACCTCCTGGTCGGTGCCGTGGCGCACTGGCAGCGAGATGCCCAGACGCGGGTAGCGCACGGTGGACATCACCCCGTCGGCGGGCAGGGTGAGCTGCTTCTTGTATTCCTGCGCCAGCGAGGTACCCTCGCCATCCCCGGTGGTGAACGGGTCGACGATCTTTCCGAGAACCGGCTGGCCGGAGACAGCGAGGCGCTTGTTATAGGCGACGGCGGCGTTCCACTGCGCGCGGCGCTTTTTCGCCGTCAGCTCCCTGGCGGCGCGGTCATGCGCGTCGTCGGCGGCCTGCTGGGCGCGCGAGGAGGAGAGCATCATCATGAACGGCAGCGTGGCAAGCAGCGCGGAGAGCAGTAGCAGCATGCAGCCGGCGATGATGCGCGCCGACGGGCGGCGCCGCTTGTCATCCTGACGTGTGGTGTGACGTTTGTTCTGATACTTGTTGCTGCCATAGTCGGTGGCGTGCAGACCCTCTCCGCCGGTACCAGCACAAGCATCATCACTGTTTCGGTACTCGTGCTCCGAGCCTCTGTCTATGGTCATTTCCGCTTGCCGAAGGCGAGCCAGGCACCGCCGATAAAGACAAATACCGCCAGAACCACAGAGGGAAGCACACCGAGATCACCCGTGACAGGCATGGTGCCGATCTGCTTGCGCCAGTTGGTGAACGTCGCACCGCCCACCGTCACGGTCGTCTTTTCCTTGTCTTTCACAGAAGAGGAAGTCGGCCATGTGTCGTTCGCACCGTCGTTTCCACTGTCGTCGGAACCATCGGCCGGCTTCGTACCGGTCACCGCCGCATCAAGATAACCGTCGTTATCCGTGTCTGCGACAGTCACGGTCAGAGTAAAGACGTTTTTGTCATACGTCACAGAGCCATCAGGCCCCGCGATCTCACGAATCCGATACTTATGCGTCCCTGCTGTCGTGTACTCAACGGCGGGGAAGACGATAGATCCAAAGTGGTCATCGGAAGTAGATGCCGCATTCGTTGCCATCGCAACCTTGTCACAGCGATCGGCAGAACCACTCGATGAAACCTCGCACATCTCAAAGGTAAAGGCACTGTCCTCAACAGCGCCCACAGCCTTGTTGGGGCCGACGACGACCTGTTTGCGCGCCTTGACGATGAGGTCAACCGGATATGGTGTGAACTTGTTGGTGACGATGACTTTGACCGCTTTCGTGATCGGATCGCTATGGTTGTTGTGCGGCACCATGGTTCCCGATGCCGGCTCAATCTGCTTAAGCTCGTAGCCTTTCGGCACCTCCGGCTCCTCGATCGTGTAGGACGTGGGCGGAAGCTCGGTCAGTGTCTTCGTCTGATTCGCCTGAAGGGTGATGGTCGCCACGCCGTCAGTGAACGTCGTCTGCCCATACTTCACATTGCCGTATGTCACGGCCCCTGGCTGTTTGTTGTCAAGCCGGATCCTGATGGAGAAGGTTTGGGACGACGAAGAAGGACCGTTTTCGACCTTCTTGGTGATCTTCATCGTCGCCGGTCGCAGATAGACACGCCCAGTCGTATAGCTGGCAGATTCAGTGGTCATTCTCGTATACCACTGCTGAGCAGTGCCATCGTCGAATGTGGCAGAGCTGCCGTCGTATGTGCCGGCATTACCTGCAGGATCGTACGAGTACACCCCGCCCTGAAAGATGCCCGAATACTGTTCGCCGTTGGGGGCGTTTGTGCAGTAATCAATGTTCGACGAATTGCCTGACACAGTCGAGAACAGCTTGTAGCCACCCTTTTCTGCCGGAGGGACACCGATCTTGTACCAATCGACGTAGGCAAACATGCCGGTAACAGTGGTCAACGTGGACAGGTCCCAATACTGCAGTGCCGAGAGATCATCGAGCCACTGGTCACCTGAGAAAAGGGCATGCATGTTCGTGACTTTGTGCGTGTCCCAGTTGGCGAGCGCGGTGATGTCGCTCAGGTGCGAACAGCCGTTGAACGTGTTCGACATGGTGGTGACGTTCGAGGTATTCCAGTTTTTGAGTGCAGTGACATCCGCGATGCTCGAGCATTGCATGAACGTCGCGGTCAGATCCGTCAGGTTGTCCGTCTTCCAGTTCTTGAGTGGTGTCAGATCCTCCAGATTGCTATTCGCATAGAACGTGGCGCTCATGTTTTCGACATTCGAGACATCCCACGTGGCCAGCGCACTGATATCGGTCAGCCGTGATGCGCCGTAAAAGGTGTAATACAGTGATTTGACCTTTGAGGTATCCCACCTACCGGTGCCTGCGACATGCTCAAGACCAGACAGACTCGTTAATCGCGTGGTATTGAACGTATTCTTCAGCGTTGTCACCTTCGATGTATCCCACATTTTTAGCGCTGAGACATCGGACAGTGACGAGGCGTACCAAAAAGTCCCCTCCAGTGTCGTGACGTTAGCCGTATTCCAGTCATTTAAGCCCTGTAGATTGGTGAGGCTCTCACAGTGATAGAAAGTCTGGAACAGGTTCGTCAGACTGCCGCTCCTAGCCCAGCCGGACAGCGGCGTGAGATCAGAGATCTTGTAGTCATGGTCGAAGGTCTGCAGCAGCGTCGTGACCTTCGAAGCATTCCAAGAGGAGAGCGGGCTGAGATCGACGAGAACGGAATTGTAGCTAAACGTGTTTGACAGGTCCGTCAGGCTTGAGGTCTTCCAGCCTGAAAGCGCCGAGATATCCGTCAGTTTAGTGCAGTAGTTGAAGGCGCCCGCGAGCGTGGTGACATGTGAGACGTCCCATCCCCCGATGCCCTCGAGCGTGGTCAGGCTTCGGTTGCCGGCAAATGTGCGGTGCATAGAGATGACAGACGATGCATCCAGACTTGCGAGGCCGGAGATATCCGTCAGCGAGCCGAACCCATTATCGGAGGAGAATGTGGCGTCCAGCGAGATACCCTCAACGGACTGGCTTGTCGCAGTTCCGATGATCTGAGTGGGGAACTTGAGAGTACCACGCATGGCGATGGTGGTGATTTTAGGATTTGCCGCGCGGGCGATCCGGCCGAAGACGGTAGGTGTGAAGATCGTGGTGCTGCCCGGCACAGCCGACAGATCATTGCCTGCCTGCGAGGAGAACACACCGACAGTACCGGTCGTCGGCCTCATGTACAGCACCCCGTCCTTGACCTGATATGAGACGGTGCTGCCCGCACTGGTCACCTGCCAGCCGGAATCAGTGTCATCCGGCCAGGAGATAGTCGGCGCCGATGTGGCGTGGAAAAGGGGAAGGAAGGCAAAGAGGCAGGCGATCATCATTCCTGCGACGGCGGCAAGGGACATGAGCCGCTTCTGTTGTGTCCTGCTCATCAGGATTCCTTCCCCTCAAACCACAGAATGTGTTGACGCTGCCCTCAGCGAGTGGCGGTCTTCCTGCCACGCACGAGCAGCAGCACGCCCGCACCGGCGATGAGGACAGCGGCAGCGATCCAGATCACAAGCCAGGCGGCACCGGTCTTCGGCATCTCCAGCAGGTTGCGGAAGTTCTTCACCGTGACGGTGTCACTTGTCGAGTCGAAGGTGACGTAATCCGTTGAGGTACCGGACACGGTTGATGTGCCGTTGTCGGCTGCCTGACCATTGATCACCACGGTGACTACGAAGCCGGCTCTCGGCAGCGCCGTCTGGGAGAAGCCACTCGGCGCGGCGGTCTCCACGAGGGTATACGTCCCATTGATGCCATCAATGGTGATATTGCCGTCAGAATCGGTCGTCAGATCAACGCTGGCATTCGTGTCCGTCGACACAGCCGGCCGATACGACCCGTCGGCCTGGTGTACGAATTTCACTGCCGTATCGCCGTCCTTCACATTGAAGGTGGCATCGGCCAGCTTGTTACCGTCACGGTCAGTTTTGTGGATGACGGCCTTGCCGACGTAGACGGTGGTCTTGCTCGCGTCCGTCGTGGCATGATGCGTCGGATCATTGGGTGTGTTCGAATACGTCAGATCGGCGGAATTGGTCAGCTTGGAACCGGCCTTGGCCTGCGCGTTGACGCTCATCGTGTAGGTGAGCGTGAGCTCCTCGCCGGCATTCGACGTGAACCGTGTGTTGTTGATGATCTCACCGTCGGTGCCCATCAGGAACTTGACGGAACCGTTGATGACCTGCACGGTGTAGTCCGTCCCCTTGGCCAGTGTGGTCGAACCGATCTTCGCGACAACCTTGTCGTCGTTGTTGAACGTCAGACCAGTGCCCGGAGTATCACCCAGGTCCCAGTAAAAACTGGTAAAGCCCGTGGTGTTGGGGACTTTCGCGGTCAGCGTGTAGGTAATCACCGAGCCGATGGCTGCAGCGGCGGTCTTCCCGTCGTCGCTGACCGTCCCATGCTTACTGATACCGGTGATGGTCTTCGTCACACTGGGGATGTTGGCCTTGTACTCGACGGTGCCAAGGGTGAATCCGTCTTTGTTCTTGTTATTCTTCAGAACCGTCTTGCCGGCGATGCCGGTGCCAGTCATCGCGACGATCGCGACGGAATTCTTCGCCGTGGCCGCCGTCTTGTCGACGATGGCATACAGGCCCGGAGCGACGGTGGCGGTGGCGTTCTTGCCCGACACCGTCATCGGGTTGCCAGCGGCATTTTTGAAAGCGTCCTTCGTGGCAAGGTTCGTCAGGAAGTCGCGCAACGAGCCCGCATACGGGTAGTCGCGCGAGTCAAGCAGGTTCTGCGCCACATAGCTCATCGGATTCGTGTCCGACGCCTGTGCACCGCTCGGCAGGGATTCCTTGATCGCCGAAGCGAGGGAACCGGTCGTCGTCACATCGTACGACGTGATGTTCGTGCCATCGGTCGTCGCGGACGAATACGCAGCAAGCTCGACCGCCGTGAAGCTGTGGCCAGTGAGATCAATAGCAGCCGTCAGTGTCAGCGGCTGTGGTGTTGCCAAATCCGTACCGGAGATAACGGCGTCGTCCGCGAGCGCGGCCGAGCCACCTCCCAGAGCGGCGATCAGTGTCGCGACCCCGGCAAGAAGGGCGCAGACACGCTTCATCGGCTTGTTCATTTTCTGTCCTCTCCTGATAAAAGCGTGAGATACATCACGTTGACAACAGGATACATGATGAAGTCGAATGAATCTATATATATTGCCCCAGTCCTTATCTGAATTATTCGAACGTTCATTTGATGGATCTTGTCTATGACCTGAACAGTCGATATGTATCCTGAGACACATAAAGACAAACCTATATGTTGCAAGATTTGCCACACAGCATACAGAACGTCTGAGTACGACACCCTGCAATATCAGAAAGATGCCATCTGTATCTTTTGCCACATCTATTCTTCAAAAAATGCAGATATCTGCTGATACACGAAATGTCAGTCGAGCCGTCTGGCTTCATACTTTTTCACTGATCTTTCCTCTGACAGGCGGCATTCTTGACCGCAGGCATCATCACTGTCTATCGAAAGTTAAGAATCAAATAAAAACGGGAACCGTGCAAGGCGCGGTTCCCGTTGCAAATCTTCAGTTATATCTTCTACGGCAGTGACTGACGTCTCCGCTCCGCTAGAATCATGAGACTTGGCTCGGCGGAGTCGTGTCAGATCACCGTTCCGTCAGGCAGCGGACCCGGCTCGCCGGAGGACGGGCCGTCACCGCCGTCCGGACCATCGGAGGACGGACCGGACTGCCCTGCCGACACGCCCTGGGGACTGTCGGTCTTCTGGCCGTCGCCTCCGTCAGCCGATGAGCCGGAATCCGAGCCGTCCGAACCGGAGTCCTTGCCGTCCTCCCCCGGCACCGGCCCGGCCTCGATGATGTCGAGCTTCTCCTTGGGGCCTTCCTGTGCCTTGGCAATCTCCGCCTTCTGGTCGGCAGTGAGCGGCTCGCCGGTGAAGGTGAATGTCGCGTCCTTGCCCTCGCCATCGGCGTCCACCAGCACGCACTGGCCGTCGGTCAGGTCGCCCTTGAGGATGTCCTCCGAAATGGCATCCTCGATCTGCGACTGGATGACGCGGCGCAGCGGGCGCGCACCGAGCTGCGGGTCGAAGCCCTTGTCGGCGAGCACGTCCTTGGCCTTGTCGGACAGGACGAGGGCCATATTGCGCTGGTACATGCGGTGGTCGAGACGGCCGGCCTGCAGGTCGACGATCTTGCGCACCTGGTCGCGGGTGAGCTGGCGGAACACAATGATGTCATCAAGACGGTTGAGGAACTCCGGGCGGAAGTTCTCCTTCAGCTCCGAGACCACCTGCGCGCGCATATTGCTGTAATCCTGCTCCACGCTGTCGGAGAGCGAGAAGCCGGTGTTCTGCGTGCGCGTGATGTTCGCGGTGCCGAGGTTCGTGGTCATGATGATGATCGTGTTCTTGAAGTCGACCGTGCGGCCCTGGCCGTCGGTCAGGCGGCCGTCGTCGAGCACCTGCAGCAGCGAGTTGAAGATGTCCGGATGGGCCTTCTCGATCTCGTCGAACAGGATGACGGAGAACGGCTTGCGGCGCACCTTCTCGGTGAGCTCGCCGCCCTCGTCGTAGCCGACGTACCCCGGGGGCGCGCCGAACAGGCGCGAGACCGAGTACTTCTCGGAGAACTCGGACATATCCACACGGATGAGCGCGTCCTCGTCGTTGAACAGGAACTGGGCGAGCGCCTTGGCCAGCTCGGTCTTGCCCACGCCGGTCGGACCGGCGAAGATGAACGAGCCCATCGGCCTGTGCGGGTCCTTGAGGCCCACACGCGCACGGCGGATGGAGCGGGCGACGGCGTTGATGGCCTCCTCCTGGCCGATCACGCGCTTGTGCAGCTCGTCCTCCATGTGCAGCAGCTTGCTGGACTCCTTCTGGGTGAGCTTGTTGACCGGGATGCCGGTGGTGTCGGAGACCACGTCAGCGATGGTCTGGTCGGTCACGGTCATCGACACGTCCGACTTGCCCTCACGCCAGGCCTTCTCCTTCTCTTTGCGCTCCTTCTCGAGGCGCTCCTGCTCATCGCGCAGCTGGGCGGCCTTCTCGAAGTCCTGCGCCTTGATGACGCGCTCCTTGTCGTCCTTCACCTTGGCGAGCGAGGCATCAAGCGTCTTGAGCTCGGGCGGGGCGGTCAGGCGCCGGATGCGCAGACGCGCGCCGGCCTCGTCGATCAGGTCGATCGCCTTGTCCGGCAGCTTGCGGTCCTGGATGTAGCGCGCCGACAGCTCGGCAGCCGCCTGCAGTGCCGCGTCCGTGTAGGTGACGTGATGGTGGTGCTCGTAGCGCGGTTTGAGGCCCTGGAGGATCTCGACCGTGTCACGGATGGACGGCTCGGAGACCTCGATGGGCTGGAAGCGGCGCTCGAGGGCGGCATCCTTCTCGATGTACTTGCGGTACTCGTCGGTAGTGGTCGCACCGATGGTCTGCAGCTCGCCGCGGGCGAGCATCGGCTTGAGCATGTCGCCGGCGCCCATCGCGCCGTCGGCAGAGCCGGCGCCCACGATCTGGTGGATCTCGTCGATGAAGAGGATCACGTCGCCGCGCGACTTGATCTCCTTGATGACCTTCTTGAGACGTTCCTCGAAATCACCGCGGTAGCGCGAGCCGGCCACGAGCGAGGCAAGGTCGAGCGAGTAGATCTGCTTCTTCTTGAGCGTCTCGGGCACGTCCTGGTTGACGATCTTCTGGGCCAGGCCCTCCACCACGGCGGTCTTGCCCACGCCCGGGTCGCCGATGAGCACGGGGTTGTTCTTCGTGCGGCGCGAGAGCACGGTCATCACGCGCAGGATCTCGCGGCGACGACCGATGACGGGGTCAAGACGGCCCTCCGCCGCCTCCTTGGTGAGGTTGCGGCCGAACTGGTCGAGGATGGTCGAGTTCTTCTGGCTCGAGCGCGGGGCCACACCGCCAGCCGCGGCGAGGCGGTCCATATTGTCCTTGCTCTGGTCCTCGTTGTTGCCCCGGATCATGTCGATGACCGAGCTGCGCAGATCCGCCAGATCCACGCCGAGCTTGACGAGCACCTGGGTGCCCACGCCCTCGCCCTCACGGATGAGGCCGAGCAGGATGTGCTCCGTGCCGATGTAGCTGTGGCCCAGCTGCAGCGCCTCGCGCAGACTGAGCTCGAGCACCTGACGGGCATGGGGGGTGAACGGGATGTGCCCGCTCGGCGAGGCGGAGCCCTTGCCGATCATCTCGACCACCTGGTCGCGTGCGGCCTTGAGCTCGACGCCCTTGGAGGCGAGTGCCTTCGCGGCCACGCCGTCGCCCTCACGGATGAGCCCGAGAAGCAGATGCTCCGTGCCGATGTAATTATGCTGCAGGGAGCGGGCTTCTTGCTGTGCGAGGACGATGACGCGCCTCGCACGGTCAGTGAACCGTTCGAACATGTGATATTCCTTCCGACGTCTCACAACTCTACCGGCCGACGGTACGGATACGGGCGCTTGCGCTTACTGCGCAAACGCCTCAGCCGGAAGAAAAATCAGGCGGGTGCCCGGGAATAAACCCGGATGGAGCAGGACGCCGGCGAGACGATCCCGGACATCCGGCTTGCGTGACGTCCGAGCCGGCAGACGGATCGCTCACCCCCGGCGACGGCGGCGACGGATGCGCGTGAAGCCCTGCTGCACCGCCCTGGCACGCCGGGGATCGGCGTCATCGCCGCCCTCGAGCAGCGACTCGTCGGCCCCGTCGTCCTCGACGTCATCAACATCGGCGTCATCGGCGTAGGCCATGTCCTCAAGACTCTCGATCACTTTATGGTGACGAGGATCAGAGATGACGGTCGGATCGTCCTGATCCTCGTCCTCCTCCGCGCCTTCGCCATCATCTTCCGTCACGTCGGTGTCGTCCTCCTCCTCATCGGAATCGGCGTCGTCATCGTCGGGCTCAGATTCGTCATCGATATCATCGGCATCAGAGCCATCGATGCCCTCGGTACCCTCAGTAAGGTCTGTAGGCTCATCGTCCTTGGAATCGTTGTCGCCGCCCTCACGAGCCTGCTCGTCAGAACTCGTGTCCGACGAATCTGTCTCCGAGGCTGCGGCGACGACTGTCACGCCCTCGTCGTCCTCCTGTCCGCCGGCCTTCTCGTCGGCAGTGGAGTCAGCGGGAGAATCCCCGTCGGAGGACGCCATCTTCTTCTCGATCCCGCCATGGTGGCGGTCATCGAACACATCGATATGCTCGCTGTCCACCAGCGGGTCATTCTCCGGCCACAGATCGCGGTACAGATCGTCGTCGAACTGCTCGGGATCGGCGCACGAATGGTCGAGCGGCACCACCTTGCCGTCGTAGCGGCAATGTTTGTTCGTGCAGACCCCGTAAAAGCGGCCGAGGAAGCCCTCGAGGGGAACGACAAATGCGTCCGTCACGCCCTGCGAACGCCGGTGCAGACGCGTACGCCCATCCTCCCAGCGCTGTGCCGTGTCCTGCAGGCCTTTCGGGCTGGGAACGAGCCGGCGCGAAAGGTAGAACGTGTTGATGGCCTCGGCGATGTCCTCGTCCGAATCATCGGGGTCGAGCAGACGGCCGTCACGGTCACGGCGCTGCTGGCCGCCCTCGCTCTCATCGATGCCGGGTTCGAGCCCCTCCTCCACATCCTCGTCGCTCTGGCGGGGCAGGCGGTCGCGGAACGGGATCCATTCGGGGGCCACGAGCGAGCGCTTGGTGGGCAGCAGCGTCGCCTCGTTGACGGTCCACTCATCCAGCTCGACGTCATGGTAGAGGGTGACGGCCCACTCCCACTGCTCGTAGCCTTTGAGGCCGGAGTCGAAACGGTAGTCAAAGACGCCCCCGCCCAGGTCCTCGCGCCGCAGGAAGTCGCCCACGGCGTCCGGCCCGCCGTCGGCGGTCTCGATGGCCGCCTGACGGGCGAGCTCCACGCTCGTCGGCCTGCTGTTCTGCTCGTTCATACGGCTCCTTCTGTCCCTGATCGGGGTTTTAGTCCTGCTGGTCCGGTCGTCTTGCTGATTGGGTGTCTGTCAGTCCTGCACGTCAAAATCGTCGGCCACGCGCCGCAGCAGCTGGGCGATGCGGTGCGCGTTCTCACGGGCGGGATAATGCCCGCGGCGCAGCGTGTTGCCGGCACGATCGAGCACTTTGATGAGGTCCTCGCACACGGCGGCCATATCCTCCGGTTTCGGACGCTGCGCCGCCACCATCGAGGGGCGCGGGCCCTGGATCTCGACGGACAGCGCTGCAGGGCCGCGCCGGCCGTCTGCCTCCGAAAAGTCCACTTTCGTGCCCTTGGCGACCTGCCGCACGCCCTTGGGCAGGGCGGAGGCCGGGAGGTAGACGTCATGACCGTCATCGGCCGTGAGAAAACCGTAACCGCGCTGGGGATCGAACCACTTGACCTTTCCGATCGGCATAGCAACCTCCGTGATCGCACTGAAGACATTCGGGCGGATCCGGCATGCATGCCGAACCCAACCTCTCCAGTCTAGTGCGGCGGATGGTGTTGCGCCCGGGGCGAGCACAGACAGACCACACGGCCGTCCGCCCGGTCAGGCAATCGCACCGTCAGGCAATCGCACCGATCCGGTCCGCCAGAGAAGACGGCCTTCTCACGCCGTCTGCGACGCGGAACCCTTCTGTGCCTGTGCCGCCCCGGTCGTGCCGCCCATCACCTCGCGATACGAGGAGAGCACCTCCCCGACCGTCTCCTGCACCGGCAGGACGATGGTCTGCGTCAGGCCCCCGCCCGGCGTGGTGGAGGCGACGATGAAGCCGGACTGCGATTTGACCACGCTCAGCGCGAGCGCCATACCAAGCCCGGTCCCGCCCTTCTCACGCGCACGGGACGGATCAGCCGTGTAGAAACGGTCAAAGATGCGGGTGAGCGCCTCGGGTTTGACGCCCGGGCCGTGATCGGTGAAGCGGATGAGCGCGAACGGTCGGCCCTGGCCTGTCACGGCGGTCTTGCGCATCGCGCGGACAAACTTCTTCCACGACTGCTCCTCCGGGGCAAGCGCCCCAGCCGTCGCGACCGACATGTCCGCCCGCGCAAGCGTGAGCGAGACCTCGACCGGGCTGTCGGAGGGCGTGTAACGGTGGATGTTGCCCACGATGTTGGTGAACACGCGCCGGACCTGGTCGGGATCGCAGGCGAGCGCCACCTGTTCGAACTGGCCCAGGTCAAAGGCGATGTCGCCGATCTTGGAGCCGGGCTTTTTGGCGGTCTCCGGGGCGAGATCCAGACGCCCGAGGCTGATCGGGCGATGGACGTCGAGCGCGTGGAGATCCTCGCAGGAGCCGCCGAGCAGCTCGGCGAGCGGCACGCCCTCCACCACATGCTGGCCGCGGCCCTCGTCCAGGCGGGCGAGGCTGAGCAAGTCGTTGACAAGGCGCGTCATGCGCTCGGTGGAGCTGCCAATCTTGGCGAAGATCGAATCGGCGAGCGCCACCGGGTCCTCCGCCGTGGATTTCTGCATCTGGTAGAGCTGGCCGTATCCGGAGATGGCGGCGAGCGGGGTGCGCAGCTCATGGCTCGCGTCAGAGACGAACCGGCGCATCTTGGCGTTGGTCTCCTCCTCGTCATGGAAGCTCTGCTCGATGCGGTTGAGCATCATGTTGAGCGAGGCGGACAGCGAGCCGACCTCCGTGTGCTCGGGCAGCTCCGGCACACGCTGGGAGAGGTCCCCCGCGGCGATCTTGCTGGCGGTGCGTTCGATGTCGCGCAACGGCTTGAGGCTGCGGGTGATGAGGATCCAGCCGAGCGAGGCGGCGATGACGAACGTCAGCAGGCAGATGATGATGAAATATTTGACCGAGGTGCGCACGGTGTCGGTCGCGTTGGCGAGCGACATTCCAAGATAGAGCGTGCCCGTGTCCCCCGTCGTCTGGTTGACCCATTCGAGCGCGACGACGCGCCACTGGCCTGGATCCCGACCGGCTTTGCCGGTGCCGGCGGAGACAAGCCGGCCTTTGGTGGTGAACGGTTGCTGGAGTTTGTCCCGGCTTACTTTTGTGCCGCTGGCCGGCAGCACGGGCACGGAGACCATGCCCCCACGCTGGCGCGGGATAAGCGGCGTGGCGAGGATCCTGCCGTTTTTGTCACGGATCTGCAGATAGTAGTCGGTCGGCGCCGAGTTCGATCCCGCGTCCAGATGCGAGATGTTGGAGATGACAAGCTGGGCCTGACGAGTGAGCTGCTCGTCATCCTGCGCGACGAGATAATCCCAAACGAGCGAGTTGACGGCGATGCCGGTGACGGTGAAGCCGACGCCAAGCAAGACAAGGACGATGATGATCAGCCGCGTGGCCAGCGGGAGTCCGTTGATTTTCCGGGCGGTGCGGTCGACCCATCCCGGCCGGCGGCGTGCGGTGCGGTTTGTGCGGTGCTTCTTCGTCGCCGCCGGACGGGAGGCCGCCGCCTGTGTCGTGGTGTCGGCAAAAGCCGCGGCATCGCCGGAAACGGACGGGGCGTTATTCTGCGAAACGGCCGCGCTCTGTGCGGGGTTCTGGGCGGACATGGGCGGATGGGGGCTCACCGCGCCGCCCCCGAGACGGCCGCCTGCGCCGCGGGCTGATCCTTGGGGGCGCGGATCATGTAGCCGATGCCGCGCTTCGTCTGGATGAGCGGGACGACCTTGTGCTCGCCCTCGTCATCGCTGTAGGTCAGACCATCCACCTTCTTGCGCAGGTAGGAGATGTAGCTCTCCACGATAGCCGCGTCGCCGCCCCAGTCGTACTGCCACACATGGTCGAGGATCTGCGCCTTGGAGAGCACCCTGCCCTCGTTCTCCATCAAGTAGTGCAGCAGCTTGTACTCGGTGGGGCTCAGGTCGATGGGCAGGCCGTGGCGCGTCACATCGTGCGAATCCTCGTCGATGCTCAGATCGGCCACGGAAAGCACCGGGCTCGAGGGGCTGTCGGAACGTGTGCGGCGAAGGATCGCACGGATGCGGGCGACCACCTCCTCGAGGCTGAACGGCTTGGTGACATAATCGTCACCGCCCACCGTCAGCCCGAGCACCTTGTCCTGCGTGTCATCCTTGGCAGTCAGGAACAGCACCGGCGAGGTGACGCCGGCGGCACGGATCTTGCGGGTGACGGTGAAGCCGTCGAAATCGGGCAGCATGACATCGAGCAGGATGATGTCGGGACGCGTCTTCTCGATGGTCTCGACGGCATCCTTGCCATTGGCGGCCGTGACGACGGTGAAACCGGAAAACTGCAGGGAGGCCTGCAAGAGCTCGCGGATCGACGGCTCGTCGTCGACCACGACCACTGTTGCATCGCTGCTGCTGACCATGACTGCCTCCTGTGGGTATCAGGCCGGTCCCCATGCCGGCTCTTCCTTCATGGTAAAGGCGATCAGAGTGCGGGTCAGCACTTTCCGGACAACAGTGAGAAAAGATTCAGGAAACGTTCAGGATGACGGCACGACCCACGCGACACTTCTGAACAGGTGCGGCGCGGGCGCATGGCCCAGGCGGAGTGGCTCAGGCGGCGTGTGTGGGCTTCTTCCGTCCGTGCGGCTTCTTCTCCGGCTTTGCGACGGCGTGGCGGCCGGCATGCGAGGTGAAGAAACCTTTCCTGCGCAGATGCCGGATGAGGAAGACGAGACCGACGACGAGCCCCACGACGACGAGGGCGATCGCGATCCCCCCGGCGATCTTCCACGGCAGCGCGTCATGGTCGGCCTTGGCCTGCCTGACCGCGGCGATGAGCGCCGTCACCGATCCAGTCCAGTTCGGGTTCTTGCGCGCCAACGGTGCGGCCGCCGCGTCAGAGAGCGTGGTATCCACCTGCGAGGCGAGCCAGGAGTCCGAGCCTTTGGACACGGCAAGCGCCATCTGCCCGTCCTGCGAGGCGACAGCCAGCAGCAGCGTGTTCTTGGCGGGTTTGGTGAAGTCGAGGCGGGCATTGACCCACTTGCTGATGGTGGTCTTGTCGAGCTTTTTGAGATTGAACGAGTCGACAAACAGCAGATTAAGGGTCACACCCGTGTCTTTCTGCAGCGCGTCGACCTTTTCCTGGATGGCCGAGCCTTGCGCGCCCAGAAGGTTCTGGGTGTCGGTGATCTGTGGTTTCGAGACGGCCGCCTGCGCCGAGGGGACGGGGACGATGACGGCCATGACCACCAGCACCGCGAGCAAGATGGCGACCAGGCGTCTTGCGCGGGTGGTGTCACGCCGGACCACGGCCTCTCGCACGTCCGGCCCTGAGAGGGCACCGGGCAAAGACGCCTCGCGCCAGTTTTCCACATTGCAAGTGTGCTGTGACAGGTGCCGGCCAAAATTCATACGCTTCATGCTAACGGCGTTCGGGGATATGCCGATCGCCGCACGGAAACAACATCAGACACAACACTGCCCGCTGCCAAAGGTGGCGGGAGACCATAGAGGAGGGCACAATGCCGCAATTCACCGTCGATTCGGAATCGATCAGCGCCGCTGCCGGGGCCGTGCAAGGCTCGGTCGCCCAGATACGCGAGGCCGTCTCCGCCATGTACACGAACCTCGGCCAGCTCCAGGGCGTCTGGACGGGTGCCGCCGCGCAGAGGTTCGCCACGGTGGCCGACCAATGGCGCGTTGCGCAACGGCAGATGGAGACATCGCTCGAAGGCATCCAGACCTCGCTCGTCCAAGCCTCGAACGTCTACTCGCAGGCCGAGGGCGAGGCGAGCAGGCTGTTCGCCGACTGAGCCGGCGCCCTGCCCTGCGCATAAAACCAGCACCCCACCGCACATAAAAAATGCCGGACACCGTGTAGGTGTCCGGCATTGTGAGGCTTAATACGGCGTTCCAGGCTCGCGGCAGGAACACGCCCGATCGGTCAGCGCCGATCAGTGCGCCCTGGGGCTGCCTTTGCGCCTTTGCGACATGGGATCAGTAGCCCATGCCGGCCTGCTGGGCCTGGTTGTCCTTCGGCTCCGGCTTGTTGGCGACCACGGCCTCGGTGGTCAGGAACAGACCAGCGATGGACGCTGCGTTCTGCAGGGCGGAGCGGGTGACCTTGACAGGGTCGGCGACGCCGGCCTTGAGCAGGTCCTCATACTTGCCCGTCTCGGCATTGAAGCCCTCGCCCTTCGGCAGGGACAGGACCTTGTTGATGACGACGTCACCGGAGACACCGGAGTTCTCGGCGATCTGCTTGATCGGCGACTGGACGGCCTTGAGCACGATCTGCGCGCCCGTGGCCTCATCACCGGTCAGATCCTTGAGATCATCCTCGGCCTCCTTGGCGGCCTCGATGAGGGCGACACCACCGCCGGGCACGAGGCCCTCCTCGATGGCGGCCTTGGCGTTGCGCACGGCATCCTCGATGCGGTGCTTGCGCTCCTTGGCCTCGGTCTCGGTGGCGGCACCCACCTTGATGACGGCCACGCCGCCGGCGAGCTTGGCAAGACGCTCCTGGAGCTTGTCGCGGTCGTAATCGGAGTCCGTGGTGGCGATGGCCTGACGGATCTGCTCGACGCGGGCCTTGAGATCATCCTTGGAGCCACCGCCGTTGACGATGGTGGTCTCGTCCTTGGAGACGGTGACCTTGTCGGCGGTGCCGAGCACGTCCATGCCGATGGAGTCGAGCTTGAGGCCCAGCTCGTCGGAGACGACCTGGCCGCCGGTGAGGATGGCCATATCCTGCAGCATGGCCTTGCGACGGTCGCCGAAGCCCGGGGCCTTGACGGCAACGGAGTTGAAGGTGCCGCGGATCTTGTTGAGGATGAGCGTGGCGAGCGCCTCGCCATCAACGTCCTCGGCGATGATGAGCAGCGGCTTGCCGGACTTCATGACGAGATCGGCGATGTGGATGATGTCCTGCTGGCTGGAGACCTTGCCGCTGGTCAGCAGGATGTACGGGTGATCGAGGACGGCAGTCTGCTCGTCGGCGTTGGTGACGAAGTAGCTGGAAATATAGCCCTTGTCGAAGCGCATGCCCTCGGTGAAGTCAAGGTCGAGGCCGAACTTGTTGTTGTCCTCGACGGTGACGACGCCGTCCTGGCCGACCTTGTCGAGCGCCTCGGCGATGGTGTTGCCGACCTCGGCGTCACCGGCAGAGATGGTGGCGGTGGCGGCGATCTGGTCCTTCGTCTCGACGTCCTGGGCGCCCTTGACGAGGTGGTTGACGATGGCGTCCGACGCCTTCTCGATGCCGCGGCGCAGCGCGATCGGGTTGGAGCCGGCGGTCACGTTCTTCAGGCCCTCGTGCACGAGCGCCTGTGCCAGGACCGTGGCGGTGGTGGTGCCGTCGCCGGCCACGTCGTCGGTCTTCTTGGCGACTTCCTTGACCAGCTCGGCGCCGATACGCTCATTGGGATCCTCAAGCTCGATCTCGTTAGCGATGGACACACCGTCGTTGGTGATGGTTGGCGCACCGTAGGTGCGGTCGAGAACGACGTTGCGGCCCTTCGGACCGAGCGTGACCTTGACGGTGTTCGCCAGCTTGTCGAGGCCAGACAGAAGGTTCTGGCGCGACTCCTGGCCGTACGAAATGATCTTTGCCATGTGATTGCCTCCGATGGCTTGAAAGTGTGAGCTTCATGGCGTCCGCCGTCAGCTGCGGGCCCCATGTGTTCCGAAAGACAGATTAGCACTCACACACGGAGAGTGCCAATTTCATATTCCCCTCTCAGAAGAACATCACCACACCGGCCCGGACAGACGAGAACAGCCCGTGCGCCTACGCGCACGGGCTGTTCATTCCTCGGGTCTTGTCACGTCACCATGACTTGTCACGATGACGTGTCACGTCACCATGAGGATGACGTCGACCCGCCGCGGGGATCCGAGAGACTCAGATCTTCGCGCACGTCTTCGCCTGCAGCCCCTTGGGACCGCGGACGGCCTCAAACTGCACCTTGTCGCCTTCGTCAAGCGTGCGATAACCGTCGGCCTGGATTGCGGAATAGTGGACGAACACGTCATCACCACCGTCATCGGGATGGATGAAACCGTAACCCTTTGTGGCGTTGAAGAACTTGACTGTGCCTGTTGACATAAGGAACCAATCTTCTTTCATGCCGCGCTGGAGGAACCGAATACCCCTCCTATCCGCACGGCTAGTCCCACTTTATCCCTCATTTGCCGACGAAAGGCGGCGTGTTGCAGATCCGTGCGGGCAAATCGGCAGAAACCGACAAGCAGCGGCGTCCGAAGGAGCGGCATCCCGTCCGGCAGTCGGCGGGGGAATACGAGAAAATCGTGTGGCCGAAAGGACGGAAGAAAATTCTGCAGCAGGAAGGGACGGGCAGAATTCTGCGACAGGCGGGGATACAGGAGAAAAACCGATGATCGGATCGGTTTGCCCGATCAGTTCGCCGGATCAGTTCGCGGAGACGAAGATCGCCGCCACCGGCTCACGCAGACTCGTCTGCTGCTCCACCGAGGAGATGCCGAGCTTCGAGGCGATATCACGCGCCGTCGCCTCGTCGGAGGCGTCGCGATACCACACCGTGTTGGCCGACGGCAGGCCGCTTGTCAGCGTATTGGCCTGCACGTTCGTATAGCCCGCGTTGGTCAGCACCTGCGCCTGACGTGCGGCAAAGCCGTCGCGGGTGGCCACCGTCGTCGGCAGCGCGTTGAACACATACACCTGGGTGCCGTGGTTGACCTGTGCCTGCTGGGTCGACTGCGCGGAAGAGGCATCGGCGGACTTGTCGGCGTCCGAGGACTGGGAATCCGACGAGGCGGAGGAATCCGTGCTCTTGCTCGAGTCCGTGGCCTTCTTCTTGGTCGTCGTCGCCTTCTTCTTCGTCGACGAGGTGGAGGAAGAGGTCTTCTTCTTGACCTCGTCACGCACCTGGGAGGCGGTCACGACCGGTTTGCTGCTTCCGCCGAAGAGCGCCTGGAGATTGCCGCTGAGCAGCCCCCACGCCAGAAGCGCGCACAGCACGGCGACGACGAGGACGATGATATACGGCATCGTCCGGGCGGCAGCGCTCGGCTTGCCGCGATGCAGGCCGATCGGTCCCGAGGACGGGTTCTCGAACTCGTCATGGAAACCTGTGCCGTCGTTGCTCTGTCCGGCCGTCCGCTTCGCCATGATGTTTCCTTACTCCTCAGTGATGCCCGTCCGTGCCCCTCATTCTTCTGCATCGGGGCGGCGCGCCGGGACACGTCACACGACACTGACATCTTAGACACTGCCGCCCCACCCCGCCATCGGGGACGTCCCACGCCTCCCGGCAGGAGGCAGGAGGCAGGATCGCAGGCTTGCCGTCACCGCGCCTAGGCTTAAAGCATGACAACACGAGCACCACTGTCACAGATCATGGATCCGTCCTGGGCCACGGCCCTGGCGCCGGTCGAGCCGGATATCCGCAAAATGGGTGATTTCCTGCGTTCACAGATCGAATCGGGCCATCGCGTCCTGCCCGCCTCGAAGAACATCTTCCGTGCCTTTGACCAGCCGCTCGACTCCGTCAAAGTACTGATCGTCGGACAGGACCCCTACCCTACCCCGGGAAACCCGATCGGACTGGCATTCTCCGTCGCCCCCGACGCAGGCATCCCTGCGAGTCTGAACAATATCTTCAAAGAGCTCGGCACCGACCTGGGCCTGCCCTATCCGCTCGACGGGGATCTGACACCGTGGACGAGGCAGGGCGTGATGCTGCTCAACCGCTGTCTGAGCGTGGAGGCCGGCCGCCCCGCCAGCCACAGGAACAAGGGCTGGGAGCCCATCACCGACCAGGCCGTGCGCGCGCTCGACGCCCGCATCGGAAAAGACGGAAAGCCCCTCCCGCTCGTCGCGATCCTGTGGGGACGGCAGGCACAGAGCCTCGCACCGCTCTTGCCGCATGCTGCCATCATCGCCTCGCCGCATCCCTCGCCCCTGTCCGCCTCACGGGGCTTCTTCGGCTCGCGGCCCTTCTCACGCACGAATGAGGCACTGGAGAAGATGGGCGCCTCCCCCGTCGACTGGCGTCTGCCCTCGAAGGAGGATCTGCCGCCCGTCAGCGACGACCCCCAGTTCTGAACAGAATGCGTAGTTCTGGACCCGTAGTTCTGGAAATCTGGACGGGATAGTTCCGGGCAGGACCGCCGACCGATCCGACTTCTGATCTGAATGTTCCGATCGGGCCGGAGCCGGTTGCCGAACAGGTTCGATCGAGCCTGCGACCGGCGTAATTTCAGCACGTCTTCCGCTCGTCGCCCTAGGGTGGGCACCATGTCACTTTTTGAGAACAGTGTTCCTGCCGTCCCCGTGCCCGGGGCGCAGGAAACGGGCATGCAGGCGCTCAGCGCCGAGGACACCGACCGCGCCAAGCGTCTGACGGGCATCCTGCGCGCACGCTTCAGCGATCAGGTGATCGGCCAGACGATGCTGCGCGAGACGCTGATCGTCACGCTCATCGCCGGCGGCCACACGCTCATCGAGTCCGTGCCGGGTCTGGCGAAGACGACCGCCGCACAGACGCTGGCGGGCAGCGTGGCCGGTTCGTTCAAACGCGTGCAGTGCACGCCCGACCTCATGCCGTCCGATCTGACGGGCACGCAGATCTTCGATTTCAAGACGCAGAGGCTCATCACCCAGATCGGACCGATCAACGCCAACTTCGTGCTGCTCGATGAGATCAACCGCTCCTCCGCGAAGACGCAGTCGGCCATGCTCGAGGCGATGGCCGAGGGCAACGTCACCATCGGCGGACAGCGCATCGCCCTTCCCCGCCCGTTCATGGTGATCGCCACCGAGAACCCCATCGAGGAGGAGGGCACCTACACGCTGCCCGAGGCGCAGATGGACCGTTTCTTCACCAAGACGGTGATGACCTACCCGACGGCGGCCGAGGAGAACCAGATCCTCGACCTGCTCACCCGCCGCGGCAGCGACACCGCCCCCACCATCCCCGAGGGCGAGCGGATGGACATCGATGACGTGCTCTTCCTGCGTCAGGCGGCTCGGCGTGTGCATGTGGGTGAGGAGATCAAGAAATATGTGGTCGATCTCGTGGCCACCACGCGCGGTGCCGGCCCGGCCCCCATCAAGGATCTCTCCTCGCTCGTACGGCTCGGGGCCTCACCGCGTGCCTCCATCGCGCTCACGCGCGTGGGCCAGGCATTCGCCCTGATGAACGGCCGTGATTTCGTCATCCCCGAGGATGTGCGCATGTTCGCGCACGAGGTGCTGCGCCACCGTATCCTCCTGACCTTCGAGGCAATGACGCAGAACGTGAGCAGCGACGAGATCATCGACCACGTCCTGCAGGTCGTGCCCACCCCATGAGCTCCATGAGCGTGAGAAAAAAGCAGTACGACGCGGCGGAGGGCACCGACGCGTTCGAGCAGGCGCTCGCCCGTGCGGCCGCGGCACAGGCCGCCTCGCGCGATGACAGCGCCGACGAACAGTCCCGACAGGTGCGCCTGCGCCTCGCCTCGCTCGGCTCACGGCTGAGCCTGCCCATCGCCCGGCGCGCACTCGGCCTGCTGGAAGGCGAGCATCATTCCGACCGTGCGGGCAACGGCTTCGATTACCTCGACCTGCGCGATTACCAGCCCGGCGACGAGGCGCGTCTGATCGAGTGGAACGCCTCGGCGCGCATGGGACGCCCGATCGTGGTCAACAAGCGGCGCGATGTGACGAGCACCGTCTGGCTTCTGCTCGATACCGGCTCGCAGATGTACGCGAGCGCGGAGAGCGGCGAACGCCAGATCGATGTGGCGGCCAATGTGCTGCGCATGGTGGCGCTTCTGAGCCTGCGGCGCGGAGATGACATCTCCCTCGTGCTCGCCAACAGCGCCCGCGTGAGCCGTACCCCGTTCACCGGCGGTTACGCGCAGTTCGACCGGCTGCTGCGGCAGAAGACGGCGGCGGCACCGCAGGCCCCCTCCGATACCGCCGCGCTGCTCGATTACGCACGCCGCGTGCAGACGCGCGACGCGCTCATTGTGCTCGCCACCGGTGAGCAGGCGCTGACCGCCAAAGCGGCCGACGCCATCTCCGAGCTGTCACAGGAGCATCCGCTTTTCTTCGCCGCCACAAAGGCCGTCAACCCGTTCGAGACCGGCATCCGCGCGCGCGACAGCCGCTCGGGTCGGCTCATGCCCGCCTTCCTGCAGGACCCGCAGGCCGGGCGCGACTACGAGACCCGGCGTGCCGCCGCGGCGGCCGCACTGCGCCATGATCTCGACCGTCACGGCGACACGCTGCTCTGGTCCGGCTCCTCGGAGGGCATGCTCGACGGGTTCATCCATCTCGTGCGCGTCTCGCGCTTCGGGGTACGCCCCGGCTCCTCCAGCCTGCTCGCCGGCGATAGGTCTGCCGGCCGTCTGCCCGACCGCCACCAGACCATCGACAAGGAGACGGCATGATTGGCATGATCACACAGGCCGCCGGAACCATGACCGTCACGACGGTCCATTGTGCCGCGGATCCGACCACGCTGCCCGTTCCCGCGGTGCCGGATCTTCCCCCGTTCGCCGTGCTCGCCGTCGTCCTGCTCATTGTGGCCGTCGTGCTGCTCGTGGCCGGTCTTCTCCTGCTGCGCAGACGATCCTCGCTGCCCGAGCGCCGCACGGGCAGCGTCCGTCACGGCAGCCACAGCAACAAACCGGACGACGCCTGGCATGCCGACCTCGAGCAGATCCGCTCCGACTATCACGCCGGCACCGCCAGCGAGACGCAGACGTATGCACGCCTGTCCGCCCTCGCCCGTGATTTCGCCTCCGACCGTCTGGGCGCCGACTTCTCCTCCTCCACCCTGCTGGATCTCAACCGCCGTCATCAGATCGGTTCCAAAGAGCAGTTCCAGCGGCTGCGCCAGACGATCGCCGCACTCTATCCGCCCGAGTTCGCCCCTGACACCAACCCCCAGGCACATCAGGCGAGCGTCGACCAGGCGGCCGACTGGGTGGCCGATCTTCTCGAGAGGTGGGACAGATGAGCGGGTTCACTTTTCTGTGGCCATGGATGCTGCCCCTCGCCCTTGTGGTGGCAGGGATCGTCATCGGCCTCGTACTGGCCGCCACGCGCCGTTCGAAGCGCCGGGGACAGGACGGGCCGAGCGTGTGGGACCTGCCTGCGCTCGTCGAACAGACGAGCGGCGAAAAGCTGCACTCCTACCGCCGCGCATCCGCCGCGGCACTCACCGCGGTCTGCCTCGCCGCCGCCGGCAGCCTCGTGCTCGCCGCGCGCCCGGCGGTGACCGCCTCCACCGATGCCTCCACACATTCGCGTGATATCGTGCTGTGCCTGGACGTCTCCGGTTCGGCGCTGCCGTTCGACCGACAGGTGATCGCCGCCTACCGGCAGATCGTCACCAGCTTCCGCACCGAGCGCATCGGCATGTCTATCTTCAACTCCACCTCCCGCACGGTCTTCCCGCTCACCGACGACTACAGCCTCGTCAAAAACCAGCTTGACAAGGCGCTCACGGTCCTTTCCAAGGTGACCGACCAGAAATCGATCGACAAGATGAGCCAGAAGGATTACCAGGCCGTCTCCGACTGGCTGGAAGGCACGCAGGACCGTCATGATTCCACCAGCCTGATCGGTGACGGCCTCGTGGGGTGCGAGACGATGCTGCCCGGTTTCACCGTCACGGCAAAGACTCGGCATGCACGCGTCTCCCCCGCCTCCATCGTCTTCGCCACCGACAACGTGCTCTCCGGCACACCGCTGTACAGCCTTGACGAGGCGCTCCGACTCGCCCGGCTCAACTCAATCGGCGTGGACGCGCTCTACACCGGGTCCGCCTCCGCGGTGGGTACCGCGCAGGCAAAGAGCCTCAGGAGCGCGATCACGCGTGCCGGGGGCACCTTCCGCACGCAGGCCGACGCCGATTCTGTGGCCGCGCTCGTCGCCTCCATCGAAAAACAGCAGGTGCGTCATGCGCGCGGCGAGTCCACCGTGCAGGCAAGCGACGCGCCATGGCCGTTCGTGGCGTTCGTCGCGTTCTTCCTCGCGCTCGGGCTGCTGCTGCTCGCGAAAGTGAGGCGCTGATGTCCGCACGTCTCGAATTCTCGCCGTTCTTCGGCTCATGGGGCTGGTTCGCCCTGCTTGCCGTGGTGCTCGTCGCCGCGTTCGCCACATCCCTCGTGTGCTGGATCCGCCATCGTGATTCTGCCGAGGCGACGGCGCTCGACTGGGTCCGGCGCGGGGGCCTCGTGCTTACGATCCTGGCGCTTGCCTGCGGCCCCAGCGTCGTGAGCGCCTCCACCTCCTCGGCCGTCAGCTCCACGACCGTCGTCGTCGCCGTCGATGTGACCGGCTCGATGGCGGTGGGCGACGCACGCTACGGCACGACGACCGCCATCACCCGTCTCGCCGCGGCACGGCAGGCGGTGGACGATCTGACGACCATGTACGCGGGGGCGAGGTTCGAGGCGATCAGCTTCGGCTCCTCGTCGAGCGTGGACGTGCCGGCCACCGCCGACGCGCAGGCGGTGCGTGCCTGGGCGAAAGGACTCGAGGTGGAGCCGACCGCCGTCTCCGCCGGATCCTCCCTCGCCCAACCGCTCGACACGCTCATTCGCACCATGCAGGAGATCCGTTCCAAGCGGCCGAAGGCACCCATTGCGTTCTATTACATCTCCGACGGCGAGCAGACGAGCCGGGGCGGCCGACGCACATTTTCCACGCTACGCCAGTTCGTCACCACCGGTGCCGCCATCGGCGTGGGCAGCGAGAAAGGCGGGCGCGTCCCGCTCGTCACCGCCTCCAACGCACGGGCGATCAGCATCTCTGCCACCCCCACCGCCCCCAACGGGTATGTGACCGACCCGACCACGCACAAACCCGGCATCTCACGGCTGAGCCGCCATGAGCTCGCCTCCATCGCCGATGAGTTCTCCGGCGGCACGCTCATCACGAGCGCGACCAAAACCGTGCGGTCCCTGTCCTCCGGCTCGTCGCTGAGCTTCCGGCTCGAACAGGGCCAGAAACGGCACCGCAGCCGCACGCTGCTCGTCTGGCCGTTCGAGCTGCTGGCGTTCGCCCTTCTGCTATGGGAGCTGGGCGTGGATGTCTATCGTGCAAGGAGGTATCTGTGATGGCACACACACCACTGGCACAGGCCGCCAGCACCGACGCCCGGCAGGCGCGGGGACGCTCCGCCGGCAGGCGGCCGTGCAGGGGCAGGACCATCCTCGCCGTCGTGCTGCTCGTGCTCACGGTCGCGTGCCTCGCCCTGTCGGCGCTGTCGGCGTTCAACTGGTCGGCGCAGCGTTCGTATGCCGCCGCGTCCTCCCAGCTGCGCAGCAATATCTCCGCCGCCCGGTCCGGTTCGAAGAAGGTAGCCGACCTGCAGGCCTCGCAGCAAAGTGTCACCGCGGGGCTGGAGGACCTCTCCTCCTCGAGATCCGTCCAGGTGCGTCCGCTCTCGCAGGCGGTCACCACCGCCACCGCCACGAGCAGGAAGCTCGATCGGATCCTCTCGCTCATGGCCGCGGGCAAAAGCTGGGAGCAGGCCACGAAACAGGCCGCGACAAAGAAACCCGCCTCCTCCTCGGCGAACGGCAAAACCTCCTCTTCCCCGTCCGGCACGTCGGGCGCATCCGGCTCGCAGGCACAGGATGAGGCGGAAAAGAAACAGGAGGAGCAGCAGCGCAAGAAGCTCGACCAGCTCATCTCGCGCACGCAGTCGAGCACCGATTCCACGCTCAAGCCGTGGTGAGCCGGTCGCCAGTTTTCCACATTCGCCTCTCCCGCCTGACATTTTGTCGGGCGGGATTTTTTATGGAGGTATGACACTCACACCTGCCCTCGCCGCCCAGATGGACGGAACACCACTATCCGCACTACCCGCGTCGCCCTCACCCGTGCGACTGCCCTCCGCGCCGCTGGATCAGCGCGACTGCCGGTGCGGGCCGGCCGTGCGCGCCGCCTGCACGGACCTGCGCGACGCGCTCGACCTCGTGCGCGCCGCCTGCCGTCATACACGGCAGCTGCTGCCCGCCCTGCATGGCATCGACTGGCAGGGTGAGGCGGCGGACGGCTATCGCGCACGCGTGCGCGGCATCGATCTGGTCGCCCAGGAAAGCGAGACCGATGCCGTCCGGCTGCTCGCCCGGATCGAGGAGGCGCAGTGATGACAGACAACAACCTCAGTCAGGCACACCTCGGCCAGACACACCTCAGCCAGGGGCAGACGGCGTTCGTTCATGGCGGGGCGTTGCAGGTCGACACGGACGCCCTCACACGGGCACGGGCCATGCTGACCACGATCGCCGGTCTGCTGCACCGATCCTGCGCGGCTGGTGAGCGGAAGACGGCGCAGGCGCGCACGGATCTGCTGCCCGTGCCGCTCTGTCCTGCGGCAGGATCGATCACCAACGACGCGGCCATGCACCGGCGCCGCCAGCAGCAGGCGTCGCTGATCCTCGCCTGTGCCGGCGAGGCGGACATCCTCTTCGACCGTCTGGGAGTGCTGGCGCGCCGATGCCGTGAACTCGCCGATCTGCTCGCCCGTGTGGTGGGCGTCTATACGGAATCGGAATCACTCGTCGGCAGGCTCATGGGCGGGCTGCTGGGATTGCTGCCGGCCGGCGCGGCTGTCAGCGGGGTTCTGCTCGCCCCTACGCTCGCCGGAGCGGCCGGGCTCGGCTCGGCCAGGCTGGGGCCGGCCGCCTCGCGTCTGATGCAGCAGGCCGACCCGCTCGTCCAGCCGGGGATGGACACCCTCGCCCGCGCGCTCTGCCCGCCTGGCAGTCCCGCCAGCGTCAACGAGGCGGCACGCCTGCTCTCGCCGCTGTCCGCCGGTGTGCAGGACGTCGTACAGGGCGACCGGCTCACCGTCTCGCGTGTCAGGCCGGGCAAAGGCGGCGGGATCGGGGCGAGCCGTGATATCGGCTCGGCGCTGGCTAGTCTCGACCGGCTCGGCGATATCGGCACGAGCAAGGTGCCGTACAGCACCGTCGCCGTGCAGAAATACGTGGAGGATGACGGAACCACGCATTGGCTGCTGCTGGTGCCCGGCACACGCGGCGAGCGCGATACGCCGATCGGCTGGGCACAGAATGTGGAGCTGATGAGTTCGGACAACTCCCAGCGCCTGCATGCCGATTCGGCCAGACTCGCGCTGGAGGCCCTGCGCAGAAGCGGCGTGGGAAAGGGTGAGAGCGTGGCGGTGGTCGGCCATTCGCAGGGCGGGATCGTCGCCGCGAGCCTCGCCGCCGGCAACACCGGCTACTCGTTCACGCATATCGTGACGGCGGGCTCGCCCATCGCCGGGCACCCGATCCCCTCCTCCACCTGGGTGACGGCCGTGGAGGACCGTGGCGAGCTTGTCTCGCGTCTGGATGGCGCTGACAACCCGGCCCGGCGCACATGGGTGAGCGTGGACGGCCGGCTTTCCGGCGCCGATGCGTCGACGGGGCATCAGGCACAGGGCACACACGTCTCCTCGACAGGCGGGAGGGCGCATCTGACGCACGGTCTCAACTACCAGCGCGCCACCTGGCAGGATGCGAAGAGCCTGGGCAGCACCGCCGTGGAGGACTCGGACGAGCATTTCTCGAGACAGGTGAGGGGCCGGCTCGTCTCCACCCAGTACTTCACCGGCAGGATGTCGTACTGAACATCATCGCGGATCATCCGCCCGTGCCCCGCATGTGCCCCTGCCCCATATATCGGAAACGACCTGCCCGATTTTCCGATCGTCCGGCTTTCCGGTCAGGGGCCATGAAGGCGCTCCTGACCCGCACGTTGGGGGTCAATGGAAAAATAGGGACAGTTCTCAGCGATATCAGGATGTCCCGGCTCATCGGCAAGGGCTTGCCGCCCTCACCGCCTGACCGGCCGCACTCAGGGAGATGGAATGATCGACTTTTCCTCGTTGACACCGCGTGTGGCGCTCAGCCCGCTCGACGGGCGTTACGCACGCCAGACCGCGCCGCTGCTCAACTCGCTCTCGACCGCGGCCCTCAACCGCGAGCGCCTGTTCGTGGAGACCGAGTGGATGATCTTTCTTGCCGACGGGCAGGACGGCACACCGATCGTGCCCGGCCTCGCCCCGCTCACGCAGGAAGAGAAGGACTATCTGCGCCGAATCGTCGAGAATTTCGGCGCGGAGGGCATCGCGGAGCACGCCGCCATCGAGAAAGTGACGCATCATGACGTCAAAGCCGTCGAATATTACATCGACCGGCGTCTCGACGACGCGCAGGACAGGCTCAGCCATCCCACGGCGCTGACGGGCCTCAAACCGCTCGTCCACCTCTTCTGCACTTCCGAGGACATCAACAATCTCTCGTGGGCGCTGTGCGTCCGACATGCCATGACCGACGTGTGGCTGCCGCGTTTCGACCGGCTGCTCGACCTGCTGCTCGCCGATGCCGACGCCTGGCGTGATCTGCCGCTGCTAGCGATGACGCACGGCCAGCCGGCCACCCCCACCACCCTGGGCAAGGAGATGGCCGTCGTGGTCTATCGCCTCTCCCGCCAGCGCAAGAAGCTCGGACAGACCGAGTATCTGGGCAAATTCAACGGGGCGACCGGCACGTTCGGCGCGCACACCGTCGCCCTGCCGCAGGCCGACTGGCCTCGCATCTCCCGCAGCTTCGTGGAGGGCCGTCTCGGGCTGACGTGGAACCCGCTGACCACCCAGATCGAGAGCCACGACTGGATCGCCGAGCTGTTCGGCACGCTCTCGCACACGGGACGCATCCTGCACGATCTGTGCGTGGACATGTGGATGTACATCAGCCGCGGCGTCTTCCACCAGATCCCGGTCAAGGGCGCGACCGGCTCAAGCACCATGCCGCACAAGGTCAACCCGATCAACTTCGAGAATGCCGAGGCGAACTTCGAGATCTCCTGCTCCTTCCTCGACACCCTAGCCGCCACGCTCGTCGAGTCGCGCTGGCAGCGTGATCTGACCGACTCGACCACGCTGCGCAATATGGGCTCCGCCCTGGGCTACTCGCTGCTGGCACTGTCCAGCCTGACCACCGGCATGGAGCGCGTCAGGCCCGACACGGCGGCGATGGCGGCCGAGCTGGACGACAACTGGGAGGTGCTCGGCGAGCCGATCCAGACGATGATGCGCGTGGCAGGCCTTGAGGGCCGTCCGGGCATGGACAGGCCGTATGAGCGTGTCAAAGAGCTGATGCGCGGCCGGAAGATCGGTAAGAAGGATGTGGAGGACTTCGTCGCCTCGCTCGGGCTGGATGCCGCCGATGAGGAACGTCTGGGCCGGCTGACGCCGTCCACCTATACGGGGCTGGCCCCGCGTCTTGTCGATTTCGCCGACGAGGCCGTCAGGAAGGCGCGGTCATGACCGACGAGCAGAGCATCAAAAAGGCCGGCCACAAGACCGCCGTGACTGCCGCGCCGACCGACGCAAACAAGTCAGGACAGAAATCAGGACACACGTCCGCGCAGAAGTCCGCCGCCATGCCGGACGAACCGATCGTCACGTCACGCGAACCGATATCCACGCAGGAGCCGGACACACCCACAGCGCAGGACGCGCCCACAGCGCAGATCCGCGACACGCCCCCGCGCTCAGTACGCGATTTCAATGATGTGCTCCAGGCGGTCATCTGTCTGCTGCTCGCCGCCGCCGTGATCCTCGTCGCCTCCTTCCTCCAGTCCTCCACACAGGGCGTCGAATCCGATGTGCACCGCGTCTCCCAGCTGGCGAGCATCCATTGGGTGGTCGAGCTGCCCATCAGCTTCCTGCAATCGTTCTCGTTCCTGCTGATCGTCACCATCGTGCTCGTGCGGCTGCTGCTCGCCCGCGCCTGGTGGCCCACACTCGCCGCTACGGTCGCGCTGGGGGCGAGCCTTGCCGTCTCCGGCCTGCTCACCTGGCTGTTGCCGATGGGGCTGCCCTACCTGCACCACTATTTCAGCGCACCGCCGTCCGATCTGCTGGGCGTGGGGCCGATCGAGCTGTTCACTGCCGTCGCCGGCTTCCTCATCGCCGCCGGCAATCACCGCAGCAGCAAATCCCTGGGCTGGGCATGGAACTGGTATGCCGTGCTCATGGTCATCGAGGTACTCGCCTCCACCCTCCAGCTGCCCTCGGCATTGTTCTCCGTGCTGCTGGGTTGTGCGATCGGCCTGCTGGTGCGTTTCGGCTTCGGCAGCCCCAGCACTGGCGCCTGGGGCCAGGAACTCGTCGACGCGCTCGCCGGGGTCGGCGTCCATGTGGACAAGCTCTCCCTGCAGAAAGGCGCGCAGGAACGCACAAGCTTCTCCGACGATCTGACCGACAGCTCCCGGCTCTACCACGCCCACACCGTGGACGGCGAGCGCCTGACCGTCTCCGTGGTTGACGCGCAGCAGCATTCGCGCGGCTATCTCTCACAAGTGTGGCAGCGGCTCAAGCTCCAGGGGCTGTCCACACGCCAGGACCGCACGGTGCGTGACGCCGTCGAGCACCACCTGCTCATGCTGCGCTGCCTCTCGGCGCTGCGCCTGCCGGTGCCGCAGGTGCGCGTGATGGGTGACACCGGCGAGTCGAGTTTCCTCGTGTTCGAATCACCCGACAAAGGCCGTCATGCCCACCTGCTGGAGCTGACGCATGCCACGGATGAACAGGCCGCCCAGCTCATGCGCGAGCTGGAGAAGGCCCACCGGCACGGCATCACGCACCGGGCGATCACCTCCGACGATATTGGCGTGATCCCGGATGTGCCCACCACACACGATGAGACGATCGCCGTCACGCACCTCACGCGCGCCCAGCTGCTCGCCGGTGCGACGCCAGGCGCGGATACCAACACGGCGCACGCGCCCGACGAGGATTCCACGGCCATGGGCGGCCGGGCGGTGCTCGACGGTTGGGCCGAGGGCGACGTCGCCTCCTCACGCACGAACATCCTCGTCGACCGCGTCCAGCTGCTCACGCTCCTCGCCGTCAAAATCGGCGTCGAGCGCACCATGCAGGCCGCCAGGACCGTCTACTCCGACGAGTCACTCGCGGGCCTCGCACCCTACTTCCAGCAGGTGGTGATCCCCACCCGTACCCGCCATGAGCCGCAGTGGAACCGGCAGGTGCTCAAACAGATGCACGACGCGTGCAGCGCGCTCGCCCCGCAGACGGCCACCGCCGAGGCGGCACCCGTCCAGTTCGCCCGATTCTCCTGGAAGAAGATCGTCACCCTCGTCCTGCTGCTCGTGGCGATCGTCGCCGTGTTCACCCAGCTCAACTTCGATGAGATGCTCACCACCATCAGGACCGCGAACCCGTGGTGGGCGCTCGCCTCCCTCGGGCTCGGCGTGGTCAGCTGGCTCGGCTCCGCCCTTGCCTTCGGCATCTTCATCCCCCGGCAAAAGCGCAAGGGCCACTGGGCAGGCATCGTCGGCACACAGGCTGTGGCAAGCTTCACCGCCGTCTCCATGCCCACCGCCGCCGGCCCGCTCACCGTCAACACGCTCTTCCTGCGCAAGATCGGCTTCGACAACACGTCGGCCATCGCCACCTCGACCACCGACACGGTGGCCGAGTTCGCCACCACGCTGCTCATGTTCCTCGTGCTGGGCCTGTTCACCGGCCGCAACGGTCTGGAAAACGCCCTGCCGGGCAAGACCATCCTCATCGTCGTCGGCGTGCTCGCCGCGATCATCGCCCTGGTGATGCTCGTGCCGCCGTGGAGACGATGGGTGGTGGCCAAATGGGGCAAACCCGTCAAGGAATACGGCCGGCAGATCCTCGAGCTGTTCAGCCATCCGAAGACGCTCGCCATCTCGGCGCTCGGCTCGGTGATCCAGAACACGACGCTCGCCGCCGCCTTCTGGGTCTGTCTGCTCGCCTTCGGTTACCGGCTCGACTTCATCGTCACCCTGTTCCTGTTCCTGCTGTCCAACGCCATCGGCTCCGCCGTGCCGACCCCCGGCGGCCTGGGCGCCGTGGAGACGGTCGTGTCCGTGACCTTCATGGGTGTGGGCGTGCCGAGTTCCACCGCTGTGAGCGCCACGCTGCTCTTCCGCCTCATGACGTACTGGATCCGCATGCTGCTGGGCTACATCTATATGAAGTGGATGCAGCACCACAACTACCTGTGATGCCCACATCATGTCCGGCGATCGCCGCCCGTGATGTCCAGTGGTCGTGGAAACGGCACAATTTCGTAGAATCCTTGAAATGACTGCCTTTTGCGGCAAGGTTTGAGGTATTATCTCAGTGTCATCGGGCGTCGCGAGAGTCGCACGCCCACGTATACAAGGAATGGATCATGGCTTACAACAAATCGGATCTTGTTTCCAAGGTTGCCCAGAAGTCGAACCTGACCAAGGCGCAGTCTGAGGCCGCCATCAATGCTTTCCAGGAGGTCCTCGTCGAGTCCCTCAAGAGCGGTGAGGGTCTGCGCCTGACCGGCGTGTTCTCCGCCGAGCGCGTCCGCCGTGCCGAGCGCACCGGCCGCAACCCGCGTACCGGCGCCACCATCAAGATCCCGGCACGCTACGGCGTCAAGCTCTCCGCCGGCAGCCTGCTCAAGAAGGCCGTCTCCGAGTGAGCCTTCCCGTGTGATCCCCCGCCTGCGGGCCAGTGGGAGAACACGGCAGAAACGACAAAAGCCTGTCACCTCGATGAAGAGGCGGCAGGCTTTTTCATATCCCGCTTCATATCAACATCAGAACTCACACCTCGATCGGCGGCATCTGCTGCGTCTGCTCGATGCGCCGGTCATCCTTCGGGTTCGAGACTGTCGGGTTATCCGCCCGCGGGCGCAGGTAACGCATCAGCTCGCCGTCGATCACACCATTGGTGGCGACCACGTCATTGGCCTCATGCCAGTTGATGAGCGAGCCGTCCCAGCGCGACAGATGCCCCTGCGCCTCCCAGACGACGATGGCACCGGCCGACACCGCGGGAATATCCCACGAATGCAGCGAAGGCTCGAAATAAGCGTCATACGTGCCGTCCGCCACCTTGCACAGGTCGAGCGAGACCGGCCCGATGCGCTTGATATCAGCGGGAAGCCCGGACATCGCGCTCACGGTGGCGAGCGCCCTGCGCGATTCAGCGCGGAAATAGCTCATACCGAAGCAGACGACGGAATTCTTCAGCGTCGCCGTAGTGGAGGGGATGACGCGCTCACGCTTCTCGGTGGTGAGCATCCGACGCACACGGATGGCACCCGCCCCGCGGGCGGCCATATAGGTGATATCGAGCGCCGGGGCGTGTACCACTCCGAGGACCGGGTAGACATCGCCGTGCTCGTTCATCTCCATGAGACTGACGGTGATCGTCCACTCCGACAGGTTGCGGCTGAAGTTGATGCCGCCGTCGATGTTGCCGATGCACCAGAAGCGGTCGCCGGCATGACGGTCGCCCTGATAGTCCCAGAACTCCGGATGCGGCTCGATCTTGTTGAGCTCACCGGTCATGAATGTGCGCAAGCTCGAATCTGTCTCGGATGTGTACTGTCGTCCGAAATTACGGCTGCTGACCGTCTGGGCCGCGGCAAGCTGGCGCGGGATGAGCTGGTCATGCAGCGCATGGTTGCCGGCCGTGCGGCAGACCTCCTCGACGCGTGTCGCAAGTTCGCGAAGCTCCATGTCGTCCCTTTCTGATCCATCCGCCGGGTGCTGCCGACATCTGTGCGATTACTCGTTCACACAGACGGCAACAAGCCACCTGCGGAATCCTCCGGCACTATTGTCTCTCACCACCCTGCCGTGGGAGCAGGCCGGCGCAGTTTTCCACACCGATCGGCGTAAAGATTCGGCGTATCCCCACAACATTCGGCTTTCTCTGCATCTCCTGCAGTGCGGGAATGCGCCTGGCGGCTGATCGCCTCAGATTCGGCGCAACAGGCTGATGAACATCATGTCGGTGTCGTGCAGGTCGGAGAAGAGCTGCACGTCACCGTGAGCGGGAAGCGCGATCGGTGTGTCGCCCAGCGCCTGGCGCAGCACGGAGGCTGTATCAAGCCGTCGCACATCCGACCGGGCGGAGAGGACGCCATCGACGATCTGGCGCGTCTCTTCCAGTACCGGCGAGCAGGTGACGTAGGCCAGCACTCCCCCATGACGTGTGGCATTGAGGCCGGCCTCAAGCAGCCCCGTCTGCAACCGCGACAGATCGGCAATGTCCTGCGGACGTTTCGTCCAGCGGGCCTCAGGACGGCGCCTGAGCGCTCCCAGCCCCGAACAGGGGGCATCGACGAGCACGCGATCGAATGCGGCGACGGTAGTCGGTTGATCCGCGCTGCCGTAGACACGCCCGTCAAGCCGTGTGATGGTCTCGACCGTTCCTGCCGGCAGAGCCCGCAGATTCTGCTCGACGAGCCGTGCGCGGTGCTCCTGCGGCTCATTGGCGGTGAGCGTGGCGCCGCGACCGGCGGCGAGGGCGCCCAGAAGCGCCGCCTTCCCGCCTGGTCCGGCACACAGGTCGAGCCAGCGTCCTGCTGCCGAATCCGCGGTCGATCCGGCATGCGTGCCTCGCCCGTCATCTGCCATCTCGTCCAATGGTGCGGCAGCGAGGGCCAGTGCCGCGAGCTGGCTGCCCTCATCCTCCACGCCCGCGGCACCGGCCGCGACCGCCGCGATGTGCGAGGGGTCCACGCCGCTCACGCGCACCGCGAAGGGCGAGAAACGACCTTTCTCTGCTGTTACTCCCGTACCAAGCGCGCTGACCTGCGAGAGCAGATCGGTCCGTGACACGAGCCCCGGGCGCGCGCAGAGTGTGACGGACGGTTCGGCGTTGTCTGCTTCCAGCAGGCGCAGCAGTGTATCAGGATCGCACTGCCCGTTGGGATAACCGGCGGCCGCACGGCTCGCCCCCAGGGCACGGACGATCCACACGGGATGCGACGTGCGCACGGCGAGACGCTCATCCGGCTTGTTCTTGCCGATGCGGGAGGTGATGAGCGCCTCCCATTCCTTGCGCGGACGCCGTGCCACGGCACGCAGCAGGGCGTCGACCAGTCCGACGGCGCCGCGCGTGGAGGAACCGGATCGCGCGAGATCACAGCTGGTGGAGACGGCGGCATAGTCGGGCACATCGAGGAACAGAAGCTGGTAGACGCCCAGACGCAGGATGTCGCGGACCGGCGGGGCGATCCCGTCCGACCGGCCACTTCGCTCCCTGTTCTGCCTCTTCTGCCTGCCCTTCCTTCCGTGCCCGTCCGCGGTATCTATGTCTGCCGTGGCGACGTGCCCGGCCGTCGTGGCATGACTGCCGGAATGTGTATGGGCGGCATCGATCACGGCGTCGAGGAATCCCTGCCACCGCAATGAACCGTAGACGAGTGTGGTGGCAAGGGCGGCGTCACGCCCGTCAAGCCCGGCCGCCTCCAGCCGTGCCGGAAGGACGAGATTGGCATACTGGCCGTGCAGACGGATCCGACGCAGCACGTCGAGGGCGAGCGCCCGGGCAGACATGCCGTGCTGCCTGTCGGCGTATCGGCCGGCCGATCGTGTTCTCGTCTGTGAATGGCTTCCATGGCCCCGCGACGCGGCGGACGTGTGGCGGAACTCTTTTCCCCGGGTACTTTGCCGGGGATCCACAGCGGGGACTGACTGCGTGGAACCGGTCATATCAGGCACAGCACGCCTCGGAGCCCAGATGCGCGCCACGGGCCCAGTCGGCCGCGCGCATCATCTTCTTTCCGGCCGCGGTCACGCGCAGGAGCTCGACCACGCCCCGCTTCCCGGCGTCAGCAGGCACGAGCCAGACGTGTTTCTTGGAGACGAGCAGTCGGCCGGCCGGTACCTGCGCCAGAGATGTGCCGGTCGACGCACACCATGAGGCAAGCGCAGAATCGTCCGGGGCGACGGTCCTCACGGCGTCCAGGCGCAGCCTCTCCCCCTCGGCCGAACGCACACCAGTTCCCTCCTCGGCAGCCTTATCGGACAGGCCCGAAGGGTACAGCACCGTCCATGCACCCGGATCCGGGTCGCATGCACGGATGTGCGCCGACAGCTCCGCCGCGGCAAGCCGGATATCGGCCCGGGCGTCCTCGTGTGTGATCTTCGTGGCGATGCCCCGGGAAGGATCGTCCAGCTCCTTCTGGGGGAAGAAGAGGTCATCGACCGGTCCGCCCGGCTGGCGGCCGTTGCTCTCCCATGCCTTCTGCACGGTATGGAAGGCATCCGCATACACCCCCGCACCGAAATCCGCGAGCGCGGCCATCAGCTCACCGCTCGTGGGCTCACCGCTGATCGCATACGGCTGCCGGGCGATCAGACGACCCGTGTCCATGCCCTTGTCGAGCCGGAAGACCGAGACGCCCGTCGTCGTGTCCCCCGCCCAGATGGCGCGCTGCACAGGTGCGGCGCCTCGCCACTGCGGCAGCAGGGAGAAATGCAGGTTGAGCCAGCCCAGCGGCACGGACTCGAGCACATTCTCGCGCAGGATACGCCCGTAGGCCACGACTGCGGCGATATCGGGCTTGTACATCCTGACAGCCTCGAAAAATTCCGGGCTGGACGGTTTCATCTCCAGCACCGGGATCCCCCGACGCTCGGCCGCCTGCTTGACCGCGCTCGGCTCGAGCTTCCTTCCCCGGCCACGCGCCGCATCAGGACGGGTCAGGACGGCCACGACCTCGAAATCGTCGGCCAGCCGTTCCAACGCCGGCACCGCCGCCTGCGGTGTGCCTGCGAACAAAATTCTCAGTGCCATGATGTCCCTCCCGATCTGTGCCGATCTACTATCTGTCGATTACCCGCCGATGCGTGCCACCTGTCTATCGGCGCCGCCTGTCTGGCACGATCGGCATGTCCGACGGGCCGGCGTGCCCGTCGGATCAGCGTGTCTGGCGCACCGGTGGGATCTCGACGCCGAGCCCGATCAGCTCGGTGCGCACCTGCTGCGGTGTGCGCTGGACGACGCCGGACCAGCCGGCGTTCTTCGCCGCCTCAATGTTGCCGGGTTTGTCGTCAATGAACACCGCCTGCGCCGGGTCGAACCCGAAGGCGTGTGCGGCACGATCGAAGATGGAACGGTGCGGTTTGATATCGTGGATGAACCCGGAGACGAGAAATCCGTCGAGCCGGTCGAAAATATCGTCCGCATACCAGGCGTCCTTGAAATTCTGCGGGGACCAGTTGGACAGCCCCCAGCACTTGTATCCTGCCGCATGCAGATCGTCCACAAGCTGGTGGGCACCCGGGACCTCGCCCATCAGCGACTGGGGGAAACGGGCGAGATAAAAGTCCATCATCTGCGCCCACAGCTCGCCCTTGCGGCGCATGATCTCCACCGCGCTGGCCAGATCATGGCCGTTATCGGTCGAATCGTTGGCGTCGTCGAAACCAGAGATGTCATTGATGCGGAACTGGCGGATGAGCTCGTCGCTGTAACGGGCCGACAACGGGCCATACGGATCCCAGTTGATGAGGACCTGGCCGAAGTCAAAGACGATATCGGTGATCCCCCCATTATGACGGGCCTGCGCCTGTGGTGCGGGATGCGGGTTCGGCGCACCCTGGGCGCGCTCGATCACGCTTTGCTCGAGCCCGGTCTCCTCCGGGGTCAGCGGGACGAGGCGGAACGCCGTGCTCGCAGTGTCATTCGTGGTGGTCATGACCTTCCTCCATCCGATACGTGCCGCGCTGTGCGGCTTTCTTCCTCCATCGTATCGGCACAGGTGGGCGCGGCCATGCAGGGGAGAAAATGTGGAAAACTGGCGCACGCGACCGGCACGTCGACGTGTATCGACGGTACTTCCTCTATCCGCGGCTCTGCCACCGCTTTACCGCTCGCGCAGATCCTTCGGATCAATCCAGTACCGCAGCTCGCCTTTGCGGCCCTCACGCTCGATGTTGGCGGCGACGACGCGCAGACGGTAGGCCAGCTCCCCCGACCGTTCGAGCGGGACGCGCACGACGGCGCGCACACGGTCGCCCGCGCCGTGGAAGGTGGGCGAGCGGCGCTGTGTCTCCTGCGGGCGGATGTCGAGCGGGCCGAGCACCGAGGGGATGGTCATCCTCCCACTGCTCATTGCGCCAGCGTCGGCTGATGCCCGCACACCGGCCGCCGCATCGGTTCTCCCCTCAACGGCACCGCCGTCATCGGTCGTCGACCGGGCGGGTATCGGCACCTCGATGGTGGAAAGATCCCCGTCGAGCGCCCCGATGCGCGAGAGCAGCTCGCGCACGAGCACGCGCCGGCCCCACACGCTTGCGGCTGCGACCGTGGGCGGCAGCCCGGCTGTGCGGCGGGAGACGAGCATGTCGTGCAGCAGCACTTCGGGCCGCCAGGCCTGCCATGCCCGTCCCATCGGTTCGGGACAGTCGCCTACGAGCAGTGCCGTACCGCCCTGGGAGGCGGGCAGCGCCTGACCCGCGCACATCATCCAGGAGGCGAGCATGTCGGAGCGGCCGTCAAGCCGTTGCGCATAGCCGGCCGTCCAGGCGTCGAGCAGCACGACAGTGCGGTAGCCGCCGGGGGTGCCGTCCTCATGCACCACCTGCGGCACCGACTGGGGTACGGCGACGACCACGCACGGCTCATCAGGAATCTGTGGCACGAACCGCTTGGTGCCGTGTGGTGCGGTGGCGGGGTCGATTTTCTCGCGGACGATGAAATCCGCCCCGGGCAGCAGCGAGCGCAGCTGGTCGAGCGTGCCGCCCATGCCGAACCGTCCGATGCGCAGCCTGTCGGAGCCGCAGTGCGGGCATTCCCAGCCTTCCGCGCTGTGACCGCACCAGGCGCACACAGGAGGCCGCGACAGGCCTACCGAGGCGAGAGGGCCGGTACACCGGGCGCAGCGCGCCTGCCACCCGCAGCCGGCGCACACGAACAGGCAGAACGAGCGCGTCGAGCCGGGCACGACGAGCACCGGCCCCTTCTCGAGTCCGTCGCGCAGCGCCTGGACGGCGCGGTGCGGCAGGCGGGAGCCGAGGGCAGGGTCGGCCAGATGCGCGAGCCGGTCGCTGCTGAGCCAGTCCATCGTCGGCAGCAGACGGTGCAGGGCCTCGTTGCGTCCACTGATAAGACCGGCCGTGCCTGTCTCCACGCTCTGCTGTGAGAAGGCCGACCGCGTCTGTGAGAGAGCGACATAGCCGCCATCGCCCAGCCGGGCTCGCAGCCGCAGCACGCCGCGCACGCCGGCATAGGGCATGAAGCCGTCCCAGTTCTGGTAGGCGTCGTCATCGACGGCGATGTATAGCGACTGATCGGGCATCGGCGCATACATCACCGCGCGTGTGCCGATCACCACACGGGCCGCCGCCCCCGCGGCGGCAAGAAAGCCGAGTGTGCGGGAGGTCGGGGTGTCATCCGAATCGATGACGGCGATATCCCCGCTCAGATCCGGCCTGCCGTCCGCCACCTCTTTTTTCGTCGGCAGTTCGAACCGACAGAGACCATAGCGGGCGAGATGGTCAAGCAGAACGGTGATATGCCGCGAGTCGGGCAGCTCGACGAGCGCATGTCGGCCGCCTGCGAGCGCCCGCGCGACAAGCCAGGCGGTGTCCCGTGCCCAGCGCTGCGGCCCGGGCAGCACATCCCAGACCGTCTCGGCATCCATCATCGCCTCATCGTCGAGGGTGGGACCGGCGTAATCCTGCCGCATGAGCGAGGTCTCCTCGGCGAGGAACCGCGTGTCGACCGTCGGATTCGGGGCGGAGGCGCGGTCCCCCTCGGCATCATCGACCCGGCCGATCAGCCTGTCCCAGCCGGGGCGCGTGCGCAGCGACGGTCTGTCGTCCGGCAGGGCGAGCCGGAGCAGCTGGCTGACCGTCCCGCCTGTGGCGGCGGCGATGCCCTCCAGATCGCGGCGCAGCCCGTCCGGCACCCAGACTGCCGGCGAGACCACCGATTCGATCGGCCGGAGGCTGTCGAGCGTCCGACCGTCGGCTGTTTTCGCCGTACGCTCCCAGACGACCCCCCGCACGCAGGAGGAGCCGAGCCGCACGTTCACGCGCACGCCGGGCAGGACATCCTCATCCAGCGCGGCGGGCACACGGTAGTCGAACGGGGCATCAAACAGGATGGTCGGTACCTCGACCATCACGCGGGCGACAGGATCGCGCGCCGCAGATTTCTCTGCCACACCCTCATCGGCGCGCGGCTCCTGCGATGCCATCGCGTTCTTCCGCTCCGGCTGCGTTCCCGCGCCGAGCAAATCCTCGCCGAGCAGACACACATCCTCGGTCTTAGGGGTGCCGGCAACGCAACCGTGGGCGTGCATGTCACCTTCTGCGGCGTTCACAGCTGTGCCACGGCCTGGCGCAGCGCGTCGGCCTTGTCCGTCTTCTCCCAGGTGAAATCGGGATCCTCGCGACCGAAATGGCCGTACACCGACGTCTTGCGATAAATCGGACGAAGCAGGTCGAGTTCATCGATGATGGCGGCGGGGCGCAGATCGAAGACCTGGCGCACGGCCTCCTCGATCTTGTCGCGGCTGACGCCGTCAGTCTCGGTGCCGAACGTCTCCACATTGACGGCGACCGGGTCGGCCACGCCGATGGCATAGGCGACCTGCACCTCCACGCGACGGGCGAGGCCGGCGGCCACGATGTTCTTCGCCACCCAGCGGGCCGCATAGGCGCCGGAACGATCCACCTTGCTCGGATCCTTGCCGGAGAACGCGCCGCCGCCGTGATGAGCGGCACCGCCATACGTGTCGACGATGATCTTGCGCCCTGTCAGGCCGGCATCGGCCGCGGGGCCGCCCAGCACGAACGAGCCGGTCGGGTTCACATACAGGTCGAAGTCGTCATGCGCGACCTTCGTGCCGCACACCTCGTCAAGCACGGGGCGCAGCACCTGCTCGATAAGGCGCGGACACAGCCATGCCGTGTCGACGCTCGGGTCGTGCTGCGCGGAGATGACGATGGCCGCCACGGATTCCGGCTCGCCCTCATCGTCATAGCGCAGCGTGACCTGCGTCTTGCCGTCCGGGCGCAGATGCGGCACGATCCCCTGCTTGCGCACTTCCGCAAGGCGCATGGCGAGCCTTTGGGCGATGGTGATCGGCATGGGCATCAGCACGTCCGTCTCATCGCACGCGTAGCCGAACATCACCCCCTGGTCGCCGGCGCCCTGCTCCTCGTAGAGCCGTTCGCGCTCGGCGTCGGTCATGTGCTCGGTGCGGCGCACGCGGTCGACGCCCTGGTCGATCTCCGGACTCTGCTCGCCGATGGCGGACATGACACCGCACGAATCGGCATCAAGCCCGATGGCGCTGGAGGTGTAGCCGATCGATCGCACCACATCGCGCACGACGGACTGGAACTCGGTGTAGCCGTGCGTGGACACCTCGCCGAACACGAAGAAGAGACCCTTGGTGGCGCTCGTCTCCACAGCGACGTGCGAATTTTTGTCCTGCCGGAGCAGGTCGTCGAGGATGGCATCGGAGATCTGGTCGCAGATCTTGTCGGGATGTCCTTCTGTGACGGCCTCGGCGGTCATCAGTCGCGGTTCGGCCATTGTGTACCTCTCAGTCAGCGTTCCTACCCGTGTTCGACGGCAGGAGTATTCCGCCCTGTCGCTGATGGACGGCGGACGAAACGAATAATCAATGGGAAACAGAAATGAAAAGGATCGAAGAAATCGACAAGATAAGGATGAACACGCCTGCCACGATTGCCGCCCGGAAGTGAAAAAAGAAGGCTCCCCTGCGGAAGCCTTCTTCTGACACTATTCACGACGACACGCTGTTCACGCCAGCACAGTATTCATGCTGACATGATTCCTGATGAGAGGACATTCATGATGACATGACGCCATGTGTACGAAACTGCATCACGTCTGCGTCGTTCACACAAGTGTGCGAGGCAGAACCGTCCGTCCCGTCACAGTGCGGCGATCAGTCCTGCTGCGCCTCATCAGAGGATGCGTCGCCATCAGTCGCGTCGGCATCGGCTGCATCAGCCGCGTCGTCGTCGGACGACTGTGCTGACTCGGCATCCGCCTGCGCCGCCTCTTCCTCGGACTTCTCCTTGCCGGCCTCGTCCTTGGCGATCTCCTCCTTGACCTCAGCGGCGGTCTGCGCCTCCTTGGCTGTGTCGGACTCGTTGTTGTCGGCGAGCGTCTGCTCTAGCAGCCCCTCGTTGATCTCGCGGAAGGCGATGGACAGCGGCTTTTCCTTGGCGTCATACTCGACGAGCGGGCCGACGTTCTGCAGCAGCCCCTCATTGAGCTGGTTGAAGTAGGCGTTGATCTGGCGGGCGCGCTTGGCGGCGAACATTGCCAGCGCGTACTGGTTGCCGTCCGTGTGCTTGACAAGATCAGCGAGTGTCGGCTTGGCGACGCCGATCGGCTGCGGAACTGTTCCAAGTGCCATTGATGACTCCTCTGCCGGTCCCGGGTCGGGACCACGGTCACATATTATACAGATCGGTTACGTATACGGGTCGGTCGCGGATCAGTCCGTGAGGTGATATTCGTCGCGGATGACCTGCCAGAGCCTGTCGGCCGCCTTCTCGACGGTGTCGTTGACGATGACCACATCAAACTCGTTCTCTGCGGCCATCTCCACATGGGCGGTGGCAAGGCGCCTCATGCGCTGCTCTTCATCCTCCGTCCCGCGCTCTGCCAGGCGTGTGACGAGGTCATCGAAGCTGGGAGGAGCGAGAAAGACGAACAGCACCTCGATCCCGAGCTCTGCCGCACGCTCGCGGACCCTGCGCGCGCCCTGCAGATCGATCTCAAGGATGGTGGGCACGTTCTTCTTCAGGTGGTCGAGCACGGGCTGCAACGGCGTGCCGTAATGTGCCATGTTGTGCACGATGGCGGTCTCGAGGAATTTGTTCTCGCGGCGCATCTGGGCGAATTCCTCATCGGAGACGAACCAGTAGTCCACCCCATTTTTCTCGCCGGGACGCGGCGTGCGCGTCGTGGCGGAGACCGAGACCCAGATATCGGGATGCTTGGCGAGCAGCGCATGCTCGACAGTGCCTTTGCCGACGGCCGTCGGGCCGGTCAGGACGATGAGGCGGCCGCGTACCGGCCTGTCATCATCGGTTTTGTCCGTGTGCGACCAGCGCGCGCGCCACTTGTCGAGTGTGACCTCAAGCCAGTTCTGCCCCGGGGTCCTCTGCTTCTGCTCGGTCATCGCTCCCCCTTACGAGACAGTGCACTCTGGCAGTCCATCGGACCGTCGGAGTTGCCGCATACCTGGCATCCTGATCAATTGCTGGTAACTCTCTGGTATACCCGCGGGCCTACCCGTCAGGGCCGCCGCGCCTGCCCTGTCGGATGGACAGAGCACCTCTGCGCCGCTCCTCAACGGACGCGGCGATGATGACGGCGCACGCAGAGCGTGCGGGCACGACCCGACAGCTGCGGGCAGACACACCGCACCGGCGTCGTCATCATGCTACTGCCCACCAGCGCAGGCGAGGCAGACGCTTTCTTCTGCTCGGGCAGGTCGTCCTGGTGCTTCTTCCACGCGGGCCCCATGGAGCGCTGCGACTCGTCATCGCCCTCCGGGACGGCATCGGGGTCATCACCGATGGCGCTGAGCACGGCGTGGATGAAACCGGGCACGTTCTCGTCGCTGTACTTCTTGGCGAGCTGCATCGCCTCATCAATGGCGACCTTGCCGGGCACCTCATCGTTGTAGATGATCTCCCACACACCGATGCGCAGAATATTGCGGTCGATGATGTGCATGCGGGAGATGCGCCGTGAAGCGTGCCGGTTGAGCAGGCCGTTGATCCTCTTGTAATGGTCGGCGACCCCGGTGACGATCTGACGGGCGTAGTCCGGCAGCGGTTCCTGGGTCCCCGGCGTCTGCTCGCGCGTGGCGAGCAGGTCGAGGATATCGGCGTCCTTCACATCCGCCTCATACAGAGTGGTGAGCGCGCGCCGGCGTGCTGTGGAACGTGCCACGGTCCCTCACTTGGACTCGCGGCCGAGATAGCTGCCGTCGCGGGTATCGACCTTGACGACCTCGCCCTCGGAGACGAAGAGCGGCACCTGGATCTCGGCGCCGGTCTCGACGGTCGCCGGCTTGGTGCCAGCGTTAGAGCGGTTGCCCTGCAGGCCCGGCTCGGTCTGGGTGATCTTGAGCATCACGGACGGCGGGAGCTCGACGGACAGCGGCTGGCCGTCGTGGAAGCTGATGATGCAGTCGGTGCCTTCCTTGAGGAACTTCTCCTGATCGCCGATGAGCTCGGCGCTGATCGGGACCTGATCGTAGGTGGTCATGTCCATGAAGACGAAGTTGTCACCGTCACGGTACGAATACTGGAGCGTGCGGTTGTCGACGGTCTCGAAGTCGACCTTCATGCCGGCGTTGAACGTGCGCTCGACCTGCTTGCCGGACAGGACATTCTTGATGGTCGTGCGGACGAAGGCCGGGCCCTTGCCGGGCTTGACGTGCTGGAACTTGATGACCTGCCAGAGCTGGCCGTCGAGATTGAGGACGGAACCGTTCTTGATATCGTTTGTGGTCTGTGCCATACGAACACCACCCATCGTTTGAAAATGTTAAGCTACACAGCCAATTGAGACGTTGGTTATTATGCCACCCGGCCTCGAAAACATGACAGCCGGCGAACGGCAGAAAACAAAAGGGCCCGGGTGGAACCCGGGCCCTCATGAGCTCTCAGCTCAGACTGATGAGAAAATCAGTCTCAGTCGACGATCTCGGTCACACGACCGGAGCCGACAGTGCGGCCGCCCTCGCGGATAGCGAAGGTCTGGCCCTTCTCCATGGCGACCGGCTCGAGGAGCTTGACGCTGAACTCGGCGTTATCACCAGGCTGGACCATCTCGGTGCCCTCCGGCAGCTCAATGGTGCCGGTGACATCGGTGGTGCCGAAGTAGAACTGCGGACGGTAGTTGTTGAAGAACGGCGTGTGACGGCCACCCTCATCCTTCGTCAGGACGTAGACCTGGGCCTTGAAGTCCGTGTGAGGGGTGATGGTGTTCGGGGCCGCGAGGACCTGGCCGCGGACGACCTGGTCACGGTTGATGCCGCGGAGGAGCAGACCGACGTTATCACCGGCCTCGGCGAGATCCATCGTCTTGTGGAAGGTCTCGATGGAGGTGACGGTGGTGTCCTGGGTCGGACGGAGGCCGACGATCTGGACCGGGGTGTTCGGGTGGATCTCACCACGCTGGATACGGCCCGTGACGACGGTGCCGCGGCCGGAGATGGTGAAGACGTCCTCGATCGGCATCAGGAACGGCTTCTCAAGATCGTGCTTCGGGGTCGGGATGTACTCATCCACGGCGTCCATGAGCTTCTTGATCTGCTCGACCCAGTGCTCGTGGTTCGGGAAGTCATCGTGCAGCGCGCCGTAAGCGGAGACACGGACGACCGGGCAATCGCGGTCGAAACCGTTCTCGTCGAGCAGATCGCGGGTCTCCTCCTCGACGAGGTCGATGAGCTCAGGGTCATCGACCATATCGCACTTGTTGAGCGCGACGAGGATCTTCGGGACGCCGACCTGCTTGGCGAGCAGCACGTGCTCACGGGTCTGGGCCATCGGGCCGTCGTTCGCGGCGACGACGAGGATGGCGCCATCCATCTGGGCGGCGCCGGTGATCATGTTCTTGACATAATCAGCGTGGCCCGGGGCGTCGATGTGCGCGTAGTGGCGCTTCGCGGTCTGGTACTCGATGTGCGCGATGTTGATGGTGATACCGCGCGCCTCCTCCTCAGGGGCGGAGTCGATCTGGTTGAAGTCGTACTCCGGGTTGACATCCGGGTACTCATCATGCAGAACCTTGGAGATGGCCGCGGTCAGGGTGGTCTTGCCGTGATCGATGTGGCCAATGGTACCAATGTTGACATGTGGCTTATCGCGTACGTACTTCTGCTTTTCTGCCATTGTGTCCTCCTGGACATGTTCGTAGTTCGCTTCCACCACATGAGTAGAAGCCCCGCTACATTTTACTGGTTGCTTGGGTTAAATGCTACCGCACCCGGTGCAGCGGTTACCTTCCAAGGTTACCGTCACAACATGACGGATGCGGCAGCACAACGCGCCTTTCAGCCGAGGGCGCGCTGAGAATGGGGAGCAGCCCCGGCTCACTCGCCGCGCTGCTTCTTGATGATCTCGTCGGCGATGGCCTTCGGGACCTCCGCATACGAGTCCATCTGCATGGTGTAGACGGCGCGGCCCTTGGTCTTCGAGCGCAGGTCGCCGATGTAGCCGAACATCTCGGCCAGCGGCACCTTGGCATCGATGATCTTGACACCCTTCTCGTCGCCCATCTCGTCGATGCGGCCACGGCGGGAGTTGAGATCGCCGATGACGTCGCCCATGTACTCCTCAGGCGTACGCACCTCGACGGCCATGATCGGCTCGAGGATGACCGGGTCGGCCTTCGGGGCGGCGGTCTTGAACGCCATGGAACCGGCGATCTTGAACGCGACCTCGGACGAATCGACAGGGTGCATCTGGCCGTCGATGAGCTCGGCCTTGACGCCCACGACCGGGAAGCCCGCCAGGATGCCGGACTGCATGGCCTCCTGGACGCCGGCGGAGACGGACGGGATGAACTCCTGGGAGATGTCGCCACCGGTGACATCGTCCTCGAAGAAGTAGTCCTTGCCCTTCTGCTCCGGATCGGACTCGTCGATCGGCTTGAAGTTCATCTCCACCTTGGCGAACTGGCCGGAACCACCGGTCTGCTTCTTGTGGGTGTAGGTGAGATCCATGACCGGCTTCTTGATGGTCTCGCGGTACGCGACCTGCGGCTCGCCGACGTTGCAGTCGACCTTGAACTCGCGGCGCATACGGTCGACGAGGACGTCGAGCTGCAGCTCGCCCATGCCGGAGATGAGGGTCTGGCCGGACTCCTGGTCGGTCTTGACCTGGAAGGTCGGATCCTCGTCGGCAAGACGTGCGAGGGCGAGGCCCATCTTCTCCTGGTCGGCCTTGGTCTTCGGCTCGACGGCGACCTCGATCACCGGGGTCGGGAATGTCATCGACTCGAGAGCGATCGGGTGGTCGATATCGGAGAGGGTGTCACCGGTGGAGACCTCCTTGAGACCGACGAACGCGTAGATGTTGCCGGCCAGGGCCTCGTCGACAGGGATCTCCTTGTCGGAGTGCATCTGGAAGATCTTGCCCACGCGCTCGCGCTTGTCCTTGTTGACGTTGAGCACGTTGTCGCCCGGCTTGATGGTGCCGGAGTAGACGCGCACGTAGACGAGCTTGCCGTAGAACGGATGGACGGCGATCTTGAAGGCGAGGGCGGCGAACGGGTCGGTGGTGGTCGGCTTGCGGTCGATCTCCACGTCCTCGTGGCCAGGCTCATAGCCCTTGATGGCCGGAACGTCCTCCGGGCTCGGCAGGTAGTCGACGACCGCGTCGAGCAGGGGCTGCACGCCCTTGTCCTTGAACGCGGAGCCGCAGAACACCGGGTAGCCCTTCGAGGCGACGGTCAGCTTGCGCACGCCGGCACGGATCTCGTCCTCGGTCAGCTCCTCGCCGCCGAAGTACTTCTCCATGAGGGCATCATCGGTGCCCGCCACGGTCTCGACGAGCTCGGTGCGGTACTTCTCGGCGGTCTCCTTGAGATCCTCCGGGATGTCGGTCACGTCGTAATGCGCGCCCTGGTCGGTCTTCTTCACATCGCCGGCCCAGACGTAGGCCTTCATGCGCACGAGGTCGACGACGCCGGAGAAGTCATCCTCGGCACCGATCGGGATCTGCATGACGATCGGCTGCGCCTTGAGCTTGTCCTTGATGGTCTGGACGGAGTAGAAGAAGTTGGCGCCGAGCTTGTCCATCTTGTTGATGAAGCAGATGCGCGGGACGTCATACTTGTCGGCCTGACGCCACACGGTCTCGGACTGCGGCTCCACGCCCTCCTTGGCATCGAACACAGCCACGGCGCCGTCGAGGACGCGCAGCGAGCGCTCCACCTCGGCGGTGAAGTCGACGTGGCCCGGGGTGTCGATGATGTTGATCTGGAAGCGATCATCCGGATCATGCGACTGGCGGTTCCAGAAGCAGGTGATGGCGGCAGACGTGATGGTGATGCCGCGCTCCTTCTCCTGGTCCATCCAATCCATCGTCGAGTCGCCGTCGTGCGTCTCGCCGATCTTGTAGTTGACGCCGGTGTAGTAAAGGATGCGCTCGGTCGTCGTTGTCTTGCCGGCATCAATGTGGGCCATGATGCCGATGTTGCGGACCTTGGTCAGGTCCTTCAGCACGTCAAGTGCCATAGAAAATTCCTCACTCTAGTGATTGTGCGCACACGCGCGGTCAATTCCGGTCTGGCCGGAGACACACCAAAAGGTGCGAGGAAAGGGTCCATGCCATCGGCCGCAGGGCTTCCGGCACGGCAAGACTCACCAGCGGTAGTGGGCGAAGGCGCGGTTGGCCTCGGCCATCTTGTGGGTGTCCTCACGACGCTTCACAGCGGCACCGAGGCCGTTGGAGGCGTCCATGATCTCATTGGCGAGACGCTCGGACATCGTCTTCTCGCGGCGCAGACGGGAGTAATCCGTCAGCCAGCGCAGCGAGAGCGTGTTGGCACGGGCAGGGCGCACCTCGACCGGGACCTGGTAGGTGGCGCCGCCCACGCGGCGGGAACGCACCTCGACGTTCGGACGGATGTTGTCCAGCGCGCGCTTGAGCACGGAGACAGGCTCCTGCTGGGTCTTCTCCTTGACCTGCTCGAGGGCGGTGTACACGATGTTCTCCGCCACGGACTTCTTGCCGTCTAGCAGAACCTTGTTGATGAGCTGGGCGACCTGGGTGGAACCGTAGATCGGGTCAGGCTGGACCTGACGATGCTTTGCTTGACCTTTACGAGACATTACTTAGCCTTCTTTGCGCCGTACTTCGAGCGAGCCTGCTTGCGATCCTTGACACCCTGGGTATCGAGGGCGCCGCGGACGATGTGGTAACGCACACCCGGCAGATCCTTCACACGTCCGCCGCGCACCAGCACGATGGAGTGCTCCTGCAGATTGTGGCCCTCGCCGGGAATGTAGGCGGTGACCTCATAGCCCGAGCTGAGACGAACACGCGCGACCTTACGAAGGGCGGAGTTCGGCTTCTTCGGGGTGGTGGTGTACACACGGGTGCACACACCGCGACGCAGCGGGCTGCCCTGGAGCGCCAGGGTCTTCGTCTTCTTCGTCTTCCGCTTGCGACCGAAGCGGATAAGCTGCTGAATAGTTGGCACTATTTTCTCCGATTCACCTATCTGTGTTTGTGCCAGACCGCGCCATTGCGTTCCCGCACCGTGAACGGAGCAAGAATAGCCAATGACCACCGGCCCGATGGTCCCGCTCCCTCACTGCCGCGTTGCCGTGACAGCCTCAACAGGATCGGGAATGTTCCGTGGCGAGACACGGAACACACGTAAATTGATTATACAGGGCATCCGGACAGGGACACTTCCTCACCGCGTGCCCCGCGGCGGCGAACGAACCGTCCTGCGCAAAGAGCGGGATGCGGCACAGCTCGTCGTAGGTCAGATCGGCGATGGCCGCCGAAATCCCGGCGGCACGCGCGAGTGTGTCGTCATGGAAGACGACCACCTGCCCGTCGGCGGTGAACTGCAGGTCAAGCTCGATGCCGTAGCCGGCCTGGCACGCCGCCTTGAACGCCAGCAGGCGGCCGTCCTGCCCTGCGTATCACCGGGATTTTCCACAGCCCATTGTGGCACACCGGCCGGCCCCGGCAACCGGCGCCGATAACCGATCTTCCAGGCTCAGCGATTCTTGAACAGGCGGAACAGCTGGGACTGGCGCACGCACAGGCACGTCACGCATTGTGCGCACACCACGCCGCACAAGACAAGACAGACGGGCCGCACCGAGGCCGCCCAGACCGCCCACGGATCCGATCGCACAAGCCGCACCGCCGCTCCGGCAAGCAGGACCACCGCGCACACCACGCCCGTCCATGCCCAGAATGCCTCCTCACAAAGCATCTCAAGCAGCTGGTCCGCCTTCGACTGGCCGCTGTGCAGATCTGCGGCATACAGAAGCCGGCGACGCCAGATGCCTGCGAACCCGATGAGCACACCCGCCACAAGGCCGAGTAGACCGGCCAGGCGGCTCGGCCGGCCCAGATAGGAGGAAGCGGCATCGTAATGCTGGTCGAAACCCTTGTTGACACGCGAGATGGCGATGTTGCTGTCGGTGGCAGAACCAGTGGCGATCACTGTGGATTCGAGCAGCTGGTCCGTGCCGGAGGAAACAGGCCACCGTCGTGCCCAGCATTCCTCGAAACGCTCGGATGAGGGAGAAACCGGGATGAGGATGGAATAGGCGAAGCGCGAGTCCCGCCCGTCGCGCGGCCAGTCATATACCCCGGCGACGTGCGTCCTGCCGGAGGTCGTCTCGAACGTCGAGCTGCGCGAGAGGCCGAAATCGCCGGCCATGAGCGAGGAGACCCACACTCCCGTGGAATCTGCCTTCTGGCCGCTTCCGGCAAGGATTGCCAGCATCCCCGGGGTGACCTCGTACGACGAGAGCTCACGCCCCGTGCTTGCGAGGAGCCGTACGGAGGGGCCGGTGCGCATCGCCCCGGAGGCCTGTGGGCCGGATCCGGCAAGCCGGTCGCATGCCGTGCCGTCGACCTTCCCGCCGATGACCGTGCTGATGTCCGCATCTGCGGCGATGCGCTGTGCCGCCTGTTGTTCGAGGGAGGTGATGGAGCCGAGCTCCACACCGCCGAGTCCCAAGGCGCAAATGAGCACGGCGAGCAGGAACAGCACGGCACGCGAGGCGCCGGAAGCCACATTGCGGCAGGCCTCCGACCAGATGGACGAGAATTTCATGATGCCACTCCCTGCGCTTCCTCGGGGCCTTCCACGATGCCGGCAGGGGCGTAATCGGCCAGGTCGATTGTCGATTCGCACGCATCTCGCATCTTCGGGTCATGCGTCGCCACGAGCACGATCATCCCCTGTCCGGCGAGATTACCGAGCACAGCCGCCACAGAACGGGCCGAGCGCGTGTCAAGCTGTGCCGTGGGCTCGTCGACGAGCAGCATGTCCGGTCTCGAGCACACCGCGCGGGCAAGCATGAGGCGTTGTGCCTCGCCGCCCGAGAGCTCTCGGAACAGCCTTCCGGCCGCATAGCCGAGGTCGAACCGTTCCAGTTCCTCCCTCGCCTGCTCCTGTGCCTGTCGACGGGAAAACCCTTTGGCGAGCAGCGGGAAGACCACGTGGTCGAGGGCTGTGCGACTCGCCACACCATAGGGGTTCTGAAACACCCATCCCACCGTGGAGATACCGTCCCGCTCGATCGTGCCGCGATACGGTTTCTCCCAACCGGCCACAAGCGAGAGGAACGTCGATTTTCCCGAACCGGAGGGGCCGCAGACCGCCACCGTCCGTCCGGGCTCAATAGCCAGTGAGAGGTGTTCGAACAGGACATCAGTGCCCGGGTAGCGGTGCGCGAGATCGGTGATGACAAGCCGCATAATCACCCTCCTTCACCGTGCGTTCAGCGACAGGCCGTATGCGCCAGCGAGGAGCCGAGCGCCACGCGCGAGGGCATCGGATCGGAGGAATCGGCCATGCGCACAAGGCTGACCCCGATCTGACCGCCGACGATCTCCACACGCAGCGGCACATTGCCCGAGCTGTGCGCACCGGGCCGTGCGATGCACCCGTGCGAGCCGGAGATACCGAACACCGCACCGGCCGGCACGCGCAGCACCCGGATCGGTTTGGGCAAACTCACCGTGGCGGTGATCCCGGCCGCCGCCTGCTCCTCACTCATCGAGGAGAATTGCGGGTTGGCGGCAACCTTTGCGCAGAAGCCGGCATCCGACACGCTGCTGCTACCCGCCGGCAGTGTGATCGACTGGCCGTACACGCTCAAACGGCGCTCATCCGTGAAACTCTGCCCGCCACGGATATCAAGACGCTGGAGGGCGCCGGGGATGACGCCGATCTTGTCACCTTCGGAGATGGTACCGCCCAAGACCGCCGTCCATTGGGTGACGGCGACCGAGGACGCGGGGATCCACAGCACATCAGCCTTCTTGAAGTCCGTGGCATTACCGCCGGCAGCACGGATGAGCCCGCCCCAGGCATTCTTGCTCGCCTGTGTGAAGACAGTCCCCGCCGGGGCGGCATAACCCAGTCTGCGCAGCTCCGTATTGAGGGCGGAAACGTCAGTGCCGGAATCTCCGACGGCCAGATTCCGGTAGACCGGGACGGAGGTCGCCAGTGCGATGACCGGCCGGCCGTCGACGGACATCGCCGCCTTCCCAGAGGTCAGGGTCGAGGCGGGCGAGCCTGTCACCATGCCTGATGTATTTGACAGCAACGATCGGTCTGCCGCGCGTCGGGGAAGAAGCGTCACCTGTCGACTGTCCGAATACATCTGTGACGACACGGGTGCGGAGGTGACCTCGGGCGCGGCCTGCAGCAGCGCCGGGGCACGGTCCGGCAGGAACAGCGCGCATAGCCCGATGCTCAGACTCACCGCCACGATCAGGCAGATGGCGGTCCAGACCAGACCGGCATGCCGATGCGGGGAGCGGGGTCGCCGGGCATGATCTTTTCTTCCACCTCGGCTCTCGTTATCCTTACGGGCTTTACGCCCGCCTTGCACGCCGTCTTCCTGTCCGTTTCTCGAGCCTTCATCAGTAGGCGGCATGAGAATCTCAGTTGTCATGGCTGTGTCCTTCGTTTGTCAACCAACGTCGGCGTTGAGATCTGTATACGGGAGGAATCAGAACCTACTGTGAGGAATCGGACGAGCCAATATGGCAGTCTTTAGGCCGCTTTCCGTCCTGCAGACCGCATCCCCAGGGGAACTCGTAAACGCTGTTTTCGTCGGAGTAGTACGTCTGGTTGCCTGCCTCGCACCCGCGGACCTTCGGACTATTACGATTGAGTCCATACTTCTTAGCATTGCCGCCAGAACTTACGGCTTTCACATAATCTTTCAAAGTGAACGAGTCAGGTACAGCTTTCTGCTGATGCAGACAATCTACGATGGCTTCAGATTTATTGGCATACAGATTCTTATTGGCAATCTGTTCTTCATATCCTGACATGATTAGATTCCAATTATTCTGACAGTCACTCATATCCGAAGAATATTTGCTTCTCTGCTCGGGCGTAACGCTATCGACAGTTTCCAAAGGAGCTTCCTGCATGACCCCATTAGGAAACTTCTCGATGATTATCTGCTGATAGCCCCGATCAAGCATGCACTGCTTGTACCCAGCCCACGCATTCTCATATTCACTCGTGGGTATCAAACCGGTTTTTGCGGCCTGAGTAAGGACGCGCTTCTCCTCCTCGCTGGGCGTACCAAAATCTTGCTTCAACAAATCTGCGAAAAACTGTTTGAAAGAACCTGCCTCCTTCTCCCCCAATCCCTCGGTCGAGACATTGATATCCGACGAATCATCCGATTCTTGTGAGGACGAAGACGACGAGGAGACCGAGTTCTGCGATTTCTTCGCAGAAGAAGCTGAGCAGGCAGACAAACAAATACAAACGACAACGATCAGCGGAAGAGCCGCGAATCCTCGAAAAGATAGACGTGCCTTCATGATTTGTCCTCTTCCCGTCATCATCCTTCATTCCCAGACTCTGTTGTCCGGGTTAATTAAAACCATTAGGTGTTTCTGGACAAAAAGACAGGACAGACATGAAATAGAGATGAAATATACGCAAAGGAGGCGCACCAAAGTTCTGTAATTTCAACGATTACGAGATATGAAAGTCGTTATTGGAACATACTTGAACGCGTTCAAACCCCGTCCCCTGTCTTGAGAGGGCCCCGTCGGCCTATGGCGCACCGTGGTCACTTCACACGAAAAGAGAAACAGTGATGGCACAGACAAAAAGAGGACGACAGGATTACTCCTGCCGCCCTCACACCGGCGGATGGTGACCAGTCGCGGGACCGGTCACCTCACCACTATCGCCTCATTTCTGGGGCATCACTTCTCGGAATCATTCGAACCGTCGCCCGACTCGTCCGAGGAGTCATCGGCCAAACCGTCAGCCGAATCCTCGCCCGACGCGCCGGCCTGCCGGCCCTCATCGTCGGAGCCGTCGGCCTGGTCCTTGCCGTCCTGGCTCTGCGGGAACACATCGTTCTCGCCGGTGCCGAGGAACGAGCCGGCGTCGAAGTCGTCGCCGAGGCTCAGGTCGCCGAAATCGATCTTGGACAGGTCGACATCCGCCATATCGGTATCCGACATGTCGTTGAGGTTGGCGCCATCGTTCTGGTCGAGGTTGAAGCTCGGGTAGATGGTGTCACGGATGACCTTGTCCGGCTCGACCTTGGCGTTGCGATACATCGGCAGCCCCGTGCCCGCGGGGATGAGCTTGCCGATCATCACGTTCTCCTTGAGGCCCTTGAGGTAATCGATCTTGCCCTCGAGGGCGGCCTCGGTGAGCACGCGCGTGGTCTCCTGGAAGGACGCCGCCGACAGCCACGAATCCGTGGCGAGCGATGCCTTCGTGATGCCCAGCAGCTCCGGACGGGCGGCGGCAGGCTTGAGGCCCTTCTTGACCGCCTCGCGGTTGAGCTGGGTGAAGATCGAGCGCTGGACGAGCTCGCCCGGCAGCAGGCTCGTGTCGCCGGAGTCGATCACCGTCACGCGGGAGATCATCTGTCGGACGATGACCTCGATGTGCTTGTCGTGGATGCCCACGCCCTGGGAGCGGTAGACATCGTGCACGCCGTTGACGATGTTGATCTGTGCGGCACGCGGGCCGAGGATGCGCAGGATCTTCTTCGGATCGACGGACCCCTCGGTCAGCTGCGTGCCGGCCTCAATGTGCTCGCCTTCCTTGACAAGCAGCGGCACACGGCGCGAGACCGGATAGTTGATCGGATCGAGATCGTCATCGTCCGGCTCGAGGATGACCGCACGGCCGTTCTCCGAATCCTCGAGGTGGACGGTCCCCGCATACTCGGAGATCGGCGCCTCGCCCTTCGGGGTGCGTGCCTCGAAGAGCTCCTGGACACGAGGAAGACCCTGGGTGATATCGGAGGCCGAGGCGACACCGCCGGAATGGAACGAGCGCAGCGTCAGCTGGGTGCCAGGCTCGCCGATGGACTGTGCCGCGACGACGCCGATGGCCTCGCCGACATCCACCGCGCGACCGGTCGCGAGCGACCAGCCGTAGCAGGCGGCGCACACGCCTTCCTTGGCATCGCAGGTGAGCACCGAACGGACCTTGACCTGCTCGACGCCGTGGGCCACGAGCTCGCGCAGCAGATCCATGCTCAGACCCTGGTTGCGCTTGGCCAGCACCGTGGTGCCGTCCTTCGGGTCGACCACGTCGGCCGCCAGGCAGCGCGCATACACCGAGGCGTCGGCATGCTCGATGAGCTCGAGCGAGCCGTCCTCCGCCTTCTGCGCGATCGGCAGCGTGATGCCGCGGTGGGTGCCGCAGTCCTCCTCGTTGACGATGACCTCCTGGGCCACATCGACGAGACGGCGGGTCAGGTAGCCCGACTCGGCGGTACGCAGAGCGGTATCCGCCAGACCCTTGCGGGCGCCGTGCTCGGAGATGAAGTACTCCAGGGTGGACAGACCGTCGTGATAGTTGGACTTGACAGGGCGAGGAATGATGTCGCCCTTCGGGTTGGTCACGAGGCCTCGCATGGCGGCGATCTGACGAATCTGCATCCAGTTGCCGCGGGCGCCGGAGCGGACCATGATGTTCAGATCATTGTCCGGGCTGAAGTTCTCCTCCATCTTGGAGGCGACCTTGTCGGTGCACTCGGTCCACAGATTGATGATCTCCTGACGACGCTCCGCGTCGGTCAGAAGTCCCATCTCGTACTGCTGGTTGACCTTGTCGGTCAGCTTGTCGTACTGGGCGATGATCTGCTTGCGGTCCGGCGGCATCTTGATGTCGGAGAACGCCATCGTCACGCCCGACCACTGGCCGTTGGTGAAGCCGAGGTCCTTGAGCGCGTCGAGGGTGGCCGACGTCTGGGACGTCGGATAGTGCATGGCGATGTCATCGACGATGTCGGACAGGCGGCCCTTGGAGATGTGCTCGTTGATGAACGGGTAGTCCACCGGCAGGCAGCCGTTGACGAGGACGCGGCCGTAGTTGGTGGCGAACAGGTAGCCGCCGTCGGCGAGTCTCTCCTCCTTGACCACGTCGGGCGAGCCCGGCTCCGGGTCGATGACCTTGACCTCGCCCGGCTCCCAGTTCCGGGGCAGGACGAAGTCCTTGGGCATGCGCAGCAGGATCTTCGTGTTCATCGTGATCTCATGCGCGTCAAGGGCCATACGGGCCTCATCGATAGTGGAGAACACGCGGCCCTGGCCTTTCTCGCCCTCCTTGCAGTCGGAGAGCCAGTACAGGCCCAGGATCATATCCTGCGACGGCATGGTCACCACGTGGCCGTCGGCCGGCTTGAGCAGGTTGTTCGAGGCAAGCATGAGCGTGCGGGCCTCGGCCTGCGCCTCGACGGACAGCGGCAGATGGATGGCCATCTGGTCGCCGTCGAAATCGGCGTTGAACGGCGCGCAGGCGAGCGGCGGCAGGTGGATGGCGTTGCCCTCCACGAGCACCGGCTCGAACGCTTCGATGGAGAGGCGGTGCAGGGTCGGTGCGCGGTTGAGCATCACCGGGTGCTCGCTGATGACGTCTTCGAGCACGTCCCACACCACCGGGTCGGTGCGGTCGATGAGGTGGCGCGCGGCCTTGATGTTCTGCGCGTAGCCCAGATCGACCAGGCGCTTGATGACGAACGGCTTGAACAGCTCGAGCGCCATCGGCTTGGGCACGCCGCACTGGTGCATGCGCAGATCCGGGCCGATGACGATGACGGAACGGCCGGAGTAGTCGACGCGCTTGCCGAGCAGGTTCTGGCGGAAGCGGCCCTGCTTGCCCTTGAGCATGTCGGAGAGCGACTTGAGCGGGCGGTTGGACGCGCCGGTGACGGCACGGCCGCGGCGGCCGTTGTCGAACAGCGAGTCGACGGCCTCCTGGAGCATGCGCTTCTCATTGTTGAGCATGATCTCCGGGGCGCCCAGGTCGATGAGCCTCTTGAGACGGTTGTTGCGGTTGATCACACGACGGTAGAGGTCGTTGAGATCGGAGGTCGCGAAACGACCGCCGTCGAGCTGGATCATCGGGCGCAGGTCCGGCGGGATGACCGGGATGGCCTCGAGGACCATGGCGGCCGGGTTCACACCGGTGTTGAGGAACGCGTCGACGACCTTGAGCCGCTTGAGGGCACGGGCCTTGCGCTGGCCCGAGCCGGTGCGCACGATCTCGCGCAGCTCCTTGTCGGCGCCCTCGAGATCGAAGTCCTTCAGACGCTTCTGGACGGCCTCGGCGCCCATGGAGCCCTCGAAGTACTCGCCGTAGCGGTCGCGCATCTCCTCCCAGAGATCCACGTCGCCCTCCATGTCGCCCGGCTCGATCGTCTTGAAACGATCCCAGACGGCCTGCAGACGCTGGATCTGGTCGTCGAAGCGCTTGCGGATGGCCTTCTGCTCGCGGGCCGCGGACGCCTTGAGCTTGCTGACGGCGGCCTTGGACTCGCCATCGGACTCGAGCTGGGAGAGATCCTCCTCCAGCTTCTTGGCGCGCTTGTCGATCTCGATGTCGCGGCGCTTCTCCAGGTTCGACAGCTCGTTGTCGAGCTCGGCTTGCAGATCGGGCAGATCCTTGTGACGCTGGTCGTCATCGACGGAGGTGACCATGTAGGCCGCGAAGTAGATGACCTTCTCCAGATCACGCGGGGAGATGTCGAGCAGGTAGCCCAGACGCGACGGCACACCCTTGAAGTACCAGATGTGCGTCACCGGGGCGGCCAGCTCGATGTGGCCCATGCGCTCACGACGCACGCGCGAACGGGTGACCTCCACACCGCAGCGCTCGCAGACGATGCCCTTGAAGCGCACGCGCTTGTACTTGCCGCAGGCGCACTCCCAGTCGCGGGTCGGGCCGAACACCTGCTCCGAGAACAGGCCGTCCTTCTCCGGCTTGAGGGTGCGGTAGTTGATGGTCTCCGGCTTCTTGACCTCGCCGTGGCTCCACCGGTGGATGTCCTCGGTGGTGGCCATGCCGATCCTCAGCTTGTGGAATTGATTAACGTCGATCAATCTTTATTCCTGTCTTTGCCAAAAGTGGTGATTGTTGCTGTAGGAGCCGACTCACAGGGCCGGGTCGTCAGGACGGCTGTCGTCGCTGTCGGCCCTGCCTGCCTCGGCGGCCTCGCGGTCGGGGCTGGCCTCGATGTTGAAACCGAGCTGCTCGCGCGAGCTGTTGACGTCCTCGTCCTCATTGTCCAGATCGACCGGCTGGTCGTCCGCGTTGAGGACCTCGACGTTGAGCGCCAGGGACTGCATCTCCTTGAGGAGCACCTTGAAGGACTCCGGGATGCCGGCCTGCGGCTGATTCTCGCCCTTGACGATGGCGCCATAGACGCGCACACGGCCGTCGACATCATCCGACTTGACGGTCATCATCTCGTGCAGCGTGTAGGCGGCACCGTAGCCCTCGAGTGCCCAGACCTCCATCTCGCCGAAGCGCTGGCCGCCGAACTGGGCCTTTCCGCCGAGCGGCTGCTGGGTGATCATCGAGTACGGGCCGGTGGAACGGGCGTGCACCTTGTCGTCCACGAGATGGTGGAGCTTGAGGATGTACATGATGCCCACAGCCACGCGGCGCGGGAACGGCTCGCCGGTCAGACCGTCGAACAGACGCGCCTTTCCGTGCTCGTCGACGAGGCGATTGCCGTCCGCGTCAGGCAGCGTGGTCGACAGGAGCCCGTCGAGGGCATCCTCGCGCACACCGTCGAAGACCGGGGTGGTCACCAGCGTGTTCGGCTCGGCCTTCTCGGCACCCGCGGGGATGTGCTTCTTCCACTCGGAGGCAAGCTTGTCGAGGTTGATATCCCAGCCGGACTTGGCGATCCAGCCCAGGTGCAGCTCGAGCACCTGGCCGAGGTTCATACGCGGCGGCACGCCGAGCGGGTTGAACAGCAGGTCGATCGGAGTGCCGTCCTCCATGAACGGCATGTCCTCCTCCGGCAGGATGCGCGAGATGGTGCACTTGTTGCCGTGACGGCCCGAGAGCTTGTCGCCCACGGTGATCTTGCGGTGCTGCGCCACGTAGACGCGGATCACACGGTTGACGCCGCTGGGCAGCTCGTCGCCGTCGTTCTGCGCGTCCTCCTTGGTGACCTCCTTGATGGAGATGACCGTGCCGGACTCGCCGTGCGGCAGCCTCAGGGAGGTGTCGCGCACCTCACGGGACTTCTCACCGAAGATGGCGCGCAGCAGGCGCTCCTCCGGCGTGAGCTCGGTCTCACCCTTCGGGGTGACCTTGCCCACGAGGATGTCACCGGCCTCGACCTCGGCACCCACGCGGATGATGCCGCGCTCGTCGAGATTGGCGACCGTCTCCTCGGCGATGTTGGGCAGATCACGGGTGATCTCCTCGGCACCGAGCTTGGTGTCGCGGGCGTCGATTTCGTATTCCTCGATGTGGATCGAGGAGAGCGTGTCGTCCTTGACGAGGCGCTGGCTGATGAGCACGGCGTCCTCGTAGTTGTAACCGTTCCACGGCAGGAACGCCACAAGGATGTTCTTGCCGATGGCGAGCTCGCCGTTCTTGATGGCCGGGCCGTCGGCGAGCACGGAGCCCGCGTCGACGGTGTCGCCCTTGCTCACGATCGGCGTCTGGTTGTAGCACGTCGTCTGGTTGGAGCGCTGGAACTTGGCGAGCCTGTACGTCGACTCGGAGCCATCGTTGTTGGCCACGCGCACGATGTCGGCGGACACATAGCTGACGGTGCCGGCCTTGTCGGCGATCACGCAGTCACCCGAGTCATAGGCGGTGCGCCACTCGGTGCCGGTGCCCACCAGCGGGGCCTCGCTCTGGACGAGCGGGACGGCCTGGCGCTGCATGTTGGCGCCCATGAGCGCTCGGTGGCCCTCATCGTGGTCGAGGAACGGGATGAGCGAGCTGCCGACCGAGACCATCTGGCGCGGCGAGACATCCATGTAGTCGACCTGCGAGACCGGGACATCATCGGCCTCCTCGCGCGCGTCCCTGACGAGGGCCGTGTCGGAGAGGAAGTTGCCGTCGTCGTCGAGGTCCTGGTTGGCCTGGGCGATGTAATGGTTGGCGTCCTCGTCGGCGGTCATGTAGACGACGTCGTTGGTCACATGGCCGTTGACGACCTTGCGGTACGGCGTCTCGATGAAGCCGAACGGGTTGACGCGCGCGAAGGTGGCGAGCGAGCCGATCAGACCGATGTTCGGGCCCTCAGGCGACTCGATCGGGCACATGCGCCCGTAGTGGGACGGATGCACGTCGCGCACCTCGATGGAGGCGCGGTCGCGCGACAGGCCGCCCGGGCCGAGCGCGGAGAGACGACGCTTGTTCGTCACGCCGGCGAGCGGGTTGTTCTGGTCCATGAACTGGGAGAGCTGGCTGGTGCCGAAGAACTCCTTGATCGTGGCCGCAACCGGGCGGATGTTGAGCAGGGACTGCGGGGTGATCGCCTCGGCGTCCTGGGTGGTCATGCGCTCACGCACGACGCGCTCCATACGCGACAGGCCGGTGCGCAGCTGGTTCTGGATCAGCTCGCCCACGCGGCGGACGCGACGATTGCCGAAGTGGTCGATATCGTCGGTCTCCACACGCAGGTCGATCGGCTTGCCGTCACGCATGCCGGCGAACGTCTTCTTGCCGTCATGCAGGGCGACGAGGTAGCGCAGCGTGGCGACGATGTCCTCGGTGGTCAGCGAATGGTTGTCCGGATCGATCTCCAGGCCGAGCTTGCGGTTGATCTTGTAGCGGCCCACGCGCGCGAGGTCGTAACGGCGGTCGTTGAAGTAGAAGCTCTCGAGCAGGTTACGGCCGGCCTCCGGGGTGGCGGCGTCGTTGGGGCGGATCTTGTGGTAGACGTCCGTCAGGGCGGCGTCCTGGTCCTCCACGGCCTCCTTCTCGAGGGCGTCGAGCACCATCGGGCAATCCTTGAACTTCTCGCGGATCTGCGCCGGGGTCATGCCGATGGCCTGCAGGAAGACGATCGCGCTCGTCTTGCGGCGACGGTCGATGCGCACGGCGAGGTCGTCACGCTTGCCGATCTCGAACTCGAGCCACGCGCCGCGCGAAGGGATGATGCGGCCGCCGAAGATCTCCTTGTCGGAGGTCTTGTCGACGTCACGCTCGAAGTAGGCGCCCGGCGAGCGCACGAGCTGGGTGACGATGACGCGCTCGGAACCGCCGATGATGAACGTGCCGTGGGGCGTCATGAGCGGGAAGTCACCGACGAAGACGGTCTGCGACTTGATCTCGCCCGTCTCCATGTTGGTGAACTCGGCGTTGACGTACAGCGGGGCGGAGTAGGTGTAATCCTTCTCCTTGCACTCCTGCCACGTGTGGCGCGGTTCCTCGAAATACGGGTCGGAGAACGCCAGCTCCATCGTGTCGGCGAAGTTCTTGATCGGGGAGATCTCCTCGAAGACCTCGGCGAGGCCGGAAGTGTGCAGCGTGGTGAACGTGCCGTTCTTCTTGTCCTCCTCGACGCGGCGCTTCCAGCGCTCGTTGCCGACGAGCCAGTCGAACGAGTCGGTCTGGACGCCGAGCAGATACGGGAGCTGGATCGGCTCGCGGATGGAGGCGAAGCTCACGCGGTTCGGCGCCTTGTGCAGCCTGATGTCCTTCGGATCGTTGAGGGCATAGGTCTTTGTCGTGCTCTGTGAAGATGCAGCAGCCAAGTGAGTCAGTCCTTATCTTGTGCCGTCACTGTGTTTCTACAGAAAGAATGCGAGAAGGACCCTCTGACGGGCCACTGTCCGGCCGCCATATGCTCGGACAGACATTCTTGCCCACCGCGCGCCCGCCATATGACATGCGAATAAGCAAATACTACAATACTCAAAAATCTGGACGAGGCAAGGTATTGTACGACTGATGCGCTGCCGGCACAACAGGATCAGGCATGGGCAGATGCGATCAGGCAAGATCGTGCCGCACCCGATCGCACCACGTGCCCATCGCAGCCACAAGATCGTCCACGGACGCGAATCTCTTCTGATCATCAATTCTATCGGCAAATTCGAGGCGGACATGATGACCATACAGATCAAGACCCTCCTGCCCCGCCGAATCGGGGACCCTGACCACGTTGGCCTCGACGGCGCGATCCGTGCCCTCGCCGAACGTAGGCTTCGTCCCGATGGAGATGGCAGCGGGAAGCCGGAGCTCCTGTGACTGTTCCTCATCCACCAGCCAGCCCTCGTACACGCCGTCGCCAGGGACGAGCCCTTTTATGTCACCGAGATTGGCGGTCGGGAAACCGAGCCCGGTCCCCCTGCCCTCCCCGTGGACGACGGTGCCGGCAAGCACATGGTCACGGCCGGTGATGTCTCGGACCTGCGCCACCTCACCTTCCTGGAGCAGGAAGCGCAGGTTGGAGGAGCTCCACACGCGCACTTTCTTCTCCACCGGCACACCCTTGACCACGCCGTCGGGGATATGGGTGAAACCGGGTCCTTTGTCGTCGACGATATCAGCCTGGAAGAAGCGGAATGCCTCGGCGATGCGGGCGATCGACTGTGCCGTTCCCGCACCGTCGCGTCCGAGCCGCGCGTCGGAGCCGAGCACGAGCGTGTGCAGGCCGAGCGTGTGCACGGGGTTGTGGCTGCCGGGCACGCGCTGGCTGATGAGCTGGCCGAGGAAGGAGCTGTAGCTCGTCTGCGCGAACGGCGTGGTGAACCGCACGACGATGGCGATATCGAGCCCGATCTGCTCCATCAGGCGCAGACGCTCCTCCACCGGCAGGATCTCCTGCGGGTCCCGCACACCGGGGGCGGGATCGGTCTTGTCATGCGTGCGCCGATAGTCGAAGACGAACGCCGGGCGAGGGTCGAAGACGATGGCGACCGAACGTGTCGAATAACTGCGGGCGAGGTCGACCACACGGCGCAGCACGGCCTGATGGCCCTTGTGCATGCCGTCGAACGTACCGATGGTGACGGTCGAGCCTTTCGAGGCGTCAAGCCGCGGCCAGGTGACCACGCCATCGGAATCGGGACTGAGACGATAAATCTTCATGCGTGCTCCTGTGTGTGCTCGTCGTGGACGCGATCGCGCGTGGCAGCAGAGCGCGCGACGAACGACTGGTCAAGGATGGTGCGCGGGTGCAGACCGTGCGATCCATGGTCTTCTGCCACGCCGACGAGCGTCCCGCTGCAGACGGCGACGACACACCGGTCAAATGGCCCGAGACACAGGCTCGCGTTCCGGTCTTTTTGGCCCCCGGTCCGATGTGATGCCGGCTGCCCGGCGCCGGACGCATGCCGGTCGTTTTCCAGCACGGAGAGTGCCTGTGCGTTCGACTCGTTGTCCGCCCCGAGCCGGATGCCCAGACCCGTCTCGAGCAGGTGCGCCTGTGTGCGGCTGATGCGCACGCATGGCAGACTCTGCCACACGAGTGTCGCAGCCGGCAGAAGGTGATCGAGGACGTCCTGCGCGTCAAATATCGGCCGCAGGCGCACGTGCTCCTGCCCGTCGCGCCCCGTGAAACGGCGCTCCTGCACGGTGGCGGCCACCGCGCTGCTCAGGCCGAGGCTGCCCACGCGCACGCGCCTCAGCGCGGTCACATAACCGCCCACGCCGAGGATCCTCCCGAGATCGCGGGCGAGCGAGCGCACATACGTGCCCTCGGAGCAGGTGATGGAGGCCGTCATATCACAGAAAACATCGTCATCCGCGCACAAATCGGCGTTGGCAGGATTGGCGGAAGCGACGAGACTTGTGCGCGCCTGCACGCCGTCCATGAGACGGACGGATCCTGGCACGACATCGAATGCGGCGACATGGATGCGCCGTGGGGCGATCCGGACGTCGACACCCTTACGTGCAAGGTCGTAGGCATGCTTGCCGCCCACGCGCACGGCCGAATAGGCCGAGGGGACCTGGTCGATGTCGCCCGTCAGATGTTCGGCGATGGCCCGGGAAACAAGCCGCGGCTGCCCGGCGAGGAGGCGCACCTTCTGGCGCGCGGCATTCGTCTGTCCGGCGACGAAGGTGCCGGCGGCGTCATCCGTGTCGGTCGACATGCCAAGACGGATCGTGGCCTCATACGTCTTGTCGGAATGGAAGGCCGACAGGAGCCGGGTGGCCGGCCCGAAGCCGATGAGGAGCAGGCCGGTGGCCTGCGGGTCGAGCGTGCCGGAGTGGCCGACCTTGCGTGTGCCGAGCACATGGCGCAGGGCGGCCACCACGTCGAAGCTCGTCACACCGATCGGCTTGTCGACGAGCAGGAAGCCGGAGGAGGGCCGCATGGGCTCACTCCCCCGCCTCAGAGATATCGCTTTCGTCGCCGTCGTCGGCCTCGTCCGCTTTGGCGTCGTGATCCGGCGCCTGGGCGTCGGCATCCCCTGCCGCGTCGGTCTCGGCGTTTGTATCCGCCGCCTCATCCGTCTCGGCCGCGGCGTCCTCCTCCTCATCGTCATGGCGATACGGATCGGCCTCACCGGCGAAGCTCTTGCCCTCACGGCTGTTGCGCAGCTGTTCGTCGCGCTGGCGGGCGAGGACGAGCACATCGTCGATCTCACGCGCCTGGCCGGGAAGCTCGTCGAAGATGAACTCGATGTCGGGCGTGAGCCGCAGACCGGCCTTGTGCCCCACTCGCGAGCGGAGACGGCCCTTCGCCTGTTCGAGCGCCTTGGCGGCACGTCTGCGCGAACCGCGCTCGTCGCCCGGGTCGGCGAACTGCGTCCAGTAGATGCGGGCGATCTGCAGATCGCCGGTCACACGCACCTCGGTGACCGTCACCCCTTCCAGACGGGGGTCGTGGATGTCCCTTTCGAGACTCGTGGCGACCACCCGCTGGATGAGGGCGGCGATGCGCGCCTGACGGGGATTCGTTCCTGCCATGCGCGTCACTTCTTCTTGCTTGTCTGGGCGGCCGGGGCGAGGCTCGCGGCGGACTGCTCGGCATCGTCGGTCTTCTCGCCCTTGGCGGCGAGCTTGGCCTTCTCATTGGCGATGACCTGGGCCTTCGGGATCTCACGGTTCTCGTAGGTCTCGATGATGTCGCCCTCCTGGATGTCGTTGAAGGAGCCGAGGTTGATACCGGCCTCGAAGCCGGCCTTGACCTCGTTGACATCGTCCTTGAAACGACGCAGGGAGGTGATCGTCAGGTCGTTGACCGTGACCACGCCGTTGCGCGTGATACGGGCCTTCGTGCCCTTCTTGACCACACCGTCCTGGACCATGACGCCGGCGATGTTGCCGAACTTGGACGAACGGAAGATCTGGCGGATCTCCGAGTGCGAGGTCTCGACCTCCTCGAACTCCGGCTTGAGCATGCCCTCGAGGGATTGCTGGATCTCCTCCACCGCGTTGTAGATGACGGTGTAGAACTTGATCTCCACGCCCTCCTGCTCGGCGAGCTGCTGCACGTTGCGGTTCGGGCGGACGTTGAAGCCGATGATGACGGCCTTGTCCACCTCGGCGAGGTTGACATCGTTCTGCGTGATCGCGCCGACACCGCGGTGGATGACCTGGATGCCGACGGACTCGGAGACCTTGATCTTCATCAGCTCGTCCTCAAGGGCCTCGACCGAACCGGAGGAGTCGCCCTTGATGATGAGGTTGAGCATGTCGACCTCGGACTTCTTGAATTGCTCCTGCAGGCTCTCGAGCGAGATGACCTTGTGGCGCTTCGCCTGCTGGGCGGCGCGGCGCACGGCCTCGCGCTTCTCGGCGATCTGACGGGCGGAGCGGTCGTCCGGGGCGACGAGGAAGAGGTCGCCGGCGGCCGGAACGGAGGTCAGGCCCAGCACCTGCACAGGCGTGGACGGCGTGGCCTTCTCCAGCTGGTGGCCGTTCTCGTCGAGCATGGCGCGTACACGGCCGTAGGCGGTACCGACCACGATCGGGTCGCCCACATGCAGCGTGCCCTCCTGGACGATGATGTTCGCCACGGCGCCACGGCCCTTGTCGAGTCGTGCCTCGATGGTCGCGCCGCGCGCGTCGCCGGACACGCGTGCCGTCAGGTCGAGCGAGGCGTCCGCGGTGAGCAGGATGTCCTCGAGCAGCTTGTCGACGTTCGTGCCCTTCTTGGCGGAGATGTCGACGAACATGGTGTCGCCGCCGTACTCCTCCGGCACGAGGCCGAACTGCATGAGCTGGTTGCGCACCTTCTGCGGGTCGGCGCCGGGCAGATCGATCTTGTTGACGGCCACGACGATCGGCACGTTGGCCGCCTTGGCGTGGTTGAGCGCCTCGACGGTCTGCGGCATCACGCCGTCATCGGCCGCGACGACGAGCACGACGATATCGGTGATCTCGGCACCGCGGGCACGCATGGCGGTGAACGCCTCGTGGCCCGGGGTATCGAGGAACGTGATCTTGCGCGGCTCGTCGTTGAGGTTGACGGTCACCTGATAAGCACCGATGCGCTGGGTGATGCCGCCGGCCTCGTGGGCGGAGACGTTCGTCTTGCGGATCGTATCGAGCAGGCGCGTCTTGCCGTGGTCGACATGGCCCATGACGGTGACAACCGGCGGGCGGACGACGGTCTTGACATCGTCGCCGGACTGGTCCTCGTCCAGATCGATATCGAACTGGCGAAGAATGTGCTTGTCCTCCTCCTCGGCGGAGACGAGCTTGATGTTCCAGCCGATCTCCTCGCCCAGGATCTGGAAGGTGTCCTCATCGAGCGACTGGTTGGCGGTGGCCATCTGCCCCAGATGGAACAGAACCGTCACCAGCGCCGCCGGATCGACATGGATCTGCTCGGCCAGATCGGCCAGGGACGCGCCCTGGCGTAGACGGATGGTCTTGCCGTCGCCGTTGGGGATGCGCACACCGGCGATACGCGGCGCGCGCATCTCCTCACGCTGCTCGCGACGCCTCTCCTGCGTGCGGCGACGGGCACGCGAGGACCTCGAGCCCTGATGGCCGAAGGCACCTGCCGCACCGCCGTGGCCGCGGCCGTGGAAACCGGAACGGCTGCCACCGCCGAAACGGGAGCCGCCCTCGCGCTGCTCCTGCTCCTGGTTGGAGTGACCCCACCGATTGCGGTAATTGCCGGCACCCGAACCCGTGTGCTGGCCCGGCCTGCCGGTACGGAAGCGGTTGCCACCGCGGTACTGGCCCTCCGAGCGGCCCGGATGCGGCCGCGGGATGTCCGCCGGGGTCGGGAAGTGCATTCCCTGCCGTGCGGTGAACGGATTGTTGCCCGGACGCGGGGTGCCCGGACGTGCGAGGCGATGCGGGGCAGGACGCGGTGTGCGCGGCTGCGCGTTCTCGACGCCGGAACGATGCTCGTGGCGCATGGCGGAAGACTCATGATCGTGGCGCGCGGGACGCGGACCAGGGCGGCCCGGACGCGACGGACGCGCCGAATGACGCTCCTGCTGCCCGGCACCGCGACCGGAGGAGAAGAGCGCGCCGGGCGTGGGGGCCGGTGCGGCGGAGCCGGGACGGCCCGGATGCGGCGCAGGGGCCGCGGCGGACGGACGCGGCGTCGGCGCATGGGCGGCCTGGCCCGACGATGTGTGTGCCGCAGGGGCGGCGGATGCCGGGCGCTGTGCGCGTGCCGGCTTTGCCGCGGTCTTCTTGGGCGCGGCGGACCCGAATTCCTGATGCAGACGACGAACCACAGGCGGTTCGACCGTGGAGGAGGCGGACTTGACGAACTCCCCCATCTCCTTGAGTTTTGCAAGCACCTGCTTGCTGCTGACGCCAAATTCCTTGGCCAACTCGTAAACGCGTGCTTTCGGCACCCGATTCTCCATTTCCGGACCACGCGTTTGCGGCGCGGTCTCTTATCTCACTGCGTGGTGTGGTGTAGTGAAACTCTTGCGTTTCATAGTACGACCATGGCTGTTCGACCCCATCTTCCGATGCGGATAAGTGACACCGGCCCGCGGTGCGGGCCGATGGCAAGTCTATCGCGCGGTACGCTCAACGCTCGCTGTGGGCGGCATCGGAGGCGGCATCCTGGCCGTCATGGCCGTCGGCCTGCTCCTGCTCGGCCTCCTCGTGGGCTTTCGCCACGAGCGAGTCACCGTGCAGGCGCTGGCCGGACGACAGCTGGCGCTCGCGCTTCTCCTCCGACTCGATGCCGATCTTCCATCCGGTCAGCTTGGCGGCGAGACGCGCGTTCTGGCCTTCCTTGCCGATGGCGAGCGAGAGCTGCGAATCGTGCACGAAGGCGACGGCCGTCTTCGCCCGCTCGGACAGGACGGAGACGGACTGGACGTGCGCCGGCGAGAGGGCGGCGGCCACAAACTCGGCAGGATCCTTGGACCAGTCGACGATATCGATCTTCTCGCCGCCGAGATTGGCCATGACCGCGCGCACGCGCTGTCCTCCCGGGCCAATGAGCGCGCCCTTGGGGTTGACGCCCTTGGCGTTGGCCCGCACGGCGACCTTGGAACGGGCACCCGCCTCACGGGCGATGGCCATGATGGAGACCGAGCCCGAGACGAGCTCTGGCACCTCACGCTCGAAGAGCAGGCGCACGAGCTCCGGGTGGGAGCGCGAGACGACGATCTCCGGACCGCGCAGACCGCGCGAGACCGAGACGACATAGACGCGCAGGCGCTCGCCGTGGCGGTAATGCTCGCCCGGCACCTGCTCGCGCCGAGGCAGCAGCGCCTCCACGTCGCCCACGCGCACATGAACGTTGTATGGATCGTCATCGTCCTGCTGGATCACGCCGGTGATGAGCTTGCCCTTCTGGCCGGTGAACGCACCGAAGATCCGCTCGTCCTCCGCCTGTCGGAACAGCTGCTCAATGACCTGGCGCGCGGTCATGGCCGCCTGACGGCCGAAGTTGCTCGGCGTGTCGTCATACTCCTCGCCGAGCCGCGGTGCCGGATGCGGGTCGTCCGCGGTCGGCTCCTGCTCGATCTCATCTTGCGCCCAGACGGTGAATGTGCCGGCGCGCGCATCAAGCTCGACGCGGGCATGCTTGGCCGCCCCCGGCTGTTTGAGATAGGCGAGGCGGAGAGCCTCCTCGAGCGCCTGGTTGAGCGTTTCCGCATCAATGCCCTGCTCGGCCGCGAGGGTGCGGATGCTCGTCAGATCCAGTTTCATTTGTCCTCCAGATTCAATTCTCGGTTTCAGTTTTCGGCACACGCGCCGCTGCCGCCGCAGGGGCGGTACGGGCGATTTCAGCATGGGACATTATTGTCACGATTTGGGACAATAAGCGGGCGACGAACAGCCGCCGGTCCCCATCCGGACGACCCGGCAGGAAAATCCGGGTGGGGTGATGACGATCAGAAGGGCGGGCACGCGATGGACGGACGGACGCGGAAGTCTGAAGGCGCACGGCACGCCGGCGCACGCCGTTGCCACCCCATGCTCGTCGCCGGCACGATGGCCCTCGTCCTGCTCGGCACCGCCGGCTGCGGGCAGGCACGTCCGCCGCATCTTCTATGGACGGCCTCATCGTCGGTTCCCGCAGCAACCGCCTCACAGGAACAGACCGGTCGGGAACAAGCCGGCGCGTCCGGCTCCTCACAAGGATCCTCACCAAAATCCTCGCAGGAACAGCAGGTACGCGACGCGCTCATCGGCGCCGTGCTGTCACAGCCCGTCCCCGCCACTGTGTGCGCGCCCGTCGCCGCGGAACTGCTGGCCGACCAGCTCGCCTTCGGCCCGACAACCGGGGGCACGACGGTCACCGCCCCGACAGGCTCCGTTGCAGGACAGCCGGCACCGACGCTCTCCGGCATCGCCGCGCCCACACAGTCCGGCCAGCTGCCCGACTATCTCGATCGCCGTCTTCTCGCCCAGGGGCTGACTACGCTTGCCCTGGACTGCCCGACACAGGCATCCGCCGCCGTATTCGCGCTCGCGCGTCTGGGCTCCCCCGCCCTGCCGTCGACCGCCCGTCTGCGGGCCGTCGCACAGAAGATGGGATCCTCGGCGGACGGCATCGCCCTGGCGACGGACCGCGAGTATTTTGTCCGCCGGTTCCTGCGTCTCTCGCGCTCCGGGGCGACGATGTCCGAGGCGGCGAGCGATGCCGCCGCGCAGCAGGAGGAGAGCCAGGCCGGCACGCTCTCGGATGTGTTCGCCCGTCCGGCGGTTCTCGCCGGGAGGAAGGATCCCCGCCAGAAGATCTACAGCACGGCAGGGCTCGGGCAGGACAGTCTCTCGCAGAAGACGACCGACCCGGCGACCGGGATGCAGGCCACACGCGGGCAGATCCTGCTCATGGACGAGGCGCGGGCGGCCGCGGCGGCGCTGCCGGCTATGATGACGACCTCCGCACCGGAGCAGAGCCGCCGGGACGCGCTCACCACGGCCGTCTGGTTCGCCCGCCGCGCCTATGCCGCCGGTTACCCGCTCTCCTACCCTGCTCTGTGAGATACTCTGCTCTGTGAGACAAAAAGGCCTGACCCGCGGTCAAAACAGACCGGGATCAGGCCGTGGTGGCCACCCACCTTCATGGATATCACACCAATGGATATCAATCGATACGGTGGATATCACCTCGGCAGGGGCCATCGCTTGAGGTGGCTGAGCGTTCAGGCGTCGTAGTCCTCGCCGTTCTGGGAGTCCTCCTCCTCGCGCAGACGGGCGAGCAGGTCCGTCACCGTCTGGGCGACCTTCGACGAGTCGACCTTGACCGATTCGCCGGTGGCGCGATTGCGCACCTCGACCAGTCCGTCGGAGAGGAAGTCACGGCCGACGACCACGACGACCGGCATGCCCAGCAGCTCGGAATCCTTGAACTTGATGCCCGCCGACGCCTTGCGGTCGTCGTAGAGCACGTCGACGCCGGCATCGGACAGCGTCTGCGAGATCTTCTCGCTCTCCTGCTCCGCTTCCGGCTTCTTGCCGGCCGTGAGCACGTACACCTGGTATGGTGCGACCTCCACCGGCAGGGCCAGGCCCTTGTCGTCGTGGTGATACTCGGCGATGCACGCGAGCACGCGGGAGACGCCGATGCCGTAGCTGCCCATCCACACGATGGCCGGCTTGCCGTTCTGGTCGAGGACGGTGAAATCGAGCGCCTTGGAGTACTTGAGGCCGAGCTGGAAGATCTGGCCGATCTCCACACCGCGCTGGAAACGCAGCGCTCCCGAGCCGTCCGGGCTCTGGTCGCCCTCGCGCACCTGGGCCGCCTCGATCACACCGGTCGCCTCGAAATCACGGCCGTAGACGAGATCGGTCACATGCGTCTCCGGCTTGTCGGCACCGGTCAGCCAGGCCGAGCCCTTGGCCACATGCGCGTCGATGTAGTACGGGATCTCCTCGTTGCCGTCCTTGTCGGCCTTCTGCGGGCCGAGCACGCGCGGACCGATGTAGCCGGGCACGAGGTAGGGGTACTTGGCCACCTGTTCGGCGGTGGCCTCGCTCACCTCGGCCGGAGAGAGGGCCGCCTCCACGCGCTTGAGATCCACGTCGCGGTCACCGGGCAGACCGATGGCGGCCAGGGTGGTGGTGCCGTCGGGGTGCTTGAGCGCGACGATGACATTCTTGAGGATGTCGGATGCCTGCCACGGCCGATCCGAACGTGGATAGAGCTTGTTGGCCTGGTCGACGAGCGTGGCGATGGTCTTGGAACCGGGGGTCGGCTTCTCGGCCGGCGCAGGGGTCTTCGAGAAATCGACATCGGGCACGACAGGGGTCTTGAGCGCCTCGACGTTCCACGCGTTGCCGGCAGGCGAGACGGCGTACGTGTCCTCACCGATCTCCAGCGGTGCCTGGAACTCCTCGGAGACGGAACCGCCCATCGGGCCGGAGAACGCGTGGACGATCTGATACTTGACGCCGAGCCTGTTGTAGATGCGCTTGTACGCCTTGCGCTGCAGCTCGTACTGCTTCTTGAGGCCCTCCTCGTCGACGGTGAACGAGTAGCCGTCCTCCATGATGAACTCGCGGCCGCGGATGAGCCCTGCGCGCGGACGTGCCTCATCGCGGTACTTCGTCTGGATCTGGTAGAGGAACAGCGGCAGATCCTTGTAGGAGGAGTACATGTTCTTGGCCATGAGGGTGAACATCTCCTCATGGGTGGGGGCGAGCAGATAGTCGGCGTCATGCATGTCCTTGAGGCGGAACATGTTGTCGCCGTACTCCTCCCAGCGGTGGGTGCGCTCATACGGCTCGCGCGGCAGAAGCGCGGGCATGTGCACCTCCTGGGCGCCGGTGGGCTCGAGCTCCTCACGGATGATCGACTCCACATGGTCGAGCATCCGCAGGCCCAGGGGCAGCCACGAAAAGATGCCTGGCGCCACCTTGCGCACATAGCCGGCGCGGATGAGCAGTTTCGCCGAATCGACGTCCTCATCGGCCGGGTCGTCGCGCAGAGTGCGCAGGAACAGATGGGACATTCGCATGGGTTGTTTCGTCATGAGACCAAAATTAGCCGCGACCATCGTCAGACCGGCTGGAAAGCCGAATCCCACACGCGTGCCGTTGCCAGAGCGCGGCACCTTCACACATCGAGATCGAAACCGCCGTCACGCACGTGCGCCGCCTCCAGCTCGGCCCGCTCCCTGCCGCGTTTGTCGATCCACTCCTGCGTGGCACGCGAGCGAGCACGCAGATCCGCGTCGAGACGCACGGCCTCGTCAGAGACGTGCCAGGCGGCCGGGCTGATGCCGTGCAGGTACAGCCCATCGAGACCCTCCACGCGCGAGAGGGCCACATAGCCCATTCCGGGCGAAAAGCTGCGGCGCAGGTCCATCACCGCCGCGTCGAGCGTCATGCCCTGCGACTTATGGATGGTGATCGCCCAGGCACAGCGCAGCGGGATCTGGCTGATCGAGGCGAGCTCGATGTCACCGTCCATCATCTTCCAGTCGACAGGGCTGATCACCGCGTGCGAGCCATTCTCGAAATCGACGATCGGATAGCCGCTCCTGCGCGCGAAACCGGCCACCCGGCCGAGCGAGCCATTGGCATACTCGCGATCGGGGTCGTTGCGCAATGCCATGACGACCGCGCCCGAGCGCAGCTCCAGATGCTCGGGCGCGAGCACGGAGGCGCGCAGCGTGCGCACAAAATGCTCCGGGCCGGAGGGGACCTGGTCGAACACATGCGCGGGAGCGTCGATGCCCTCCAGATACGCAGCATTGAGGCCGTCCGCCTGGCGGTTGGTGGGAAAGAGCGTGACCGCCACGTCCGCCGAGTCGGGCAGCACACCCACACGCCCCTCGAGCAGGTCATGATCGTCCTGGTCGACCGTGCCGGCGCGCATATCAGTGAGGACGGAGAGCAGGCCGCCGCCCTTCTGCCGGTGCTGCTCGGTCAGATAGCACACCTTGAGGTCCATCGCGCGCCAGATGAACGAGTCGGTCACGAAGCCATCGGGATCGAGCCCGGCCTTCGTGTAATTCGAGCGGAACCAGGCGAGTCTGTCATCCCCGCCGGCACCCTGCGCCTCGGACCGGTGGCGCACGACCGGCGGCAGCTGGAAGAAATCACCGGAAACGACGAGCTGCAGCCCGCCGAACGGCTCGTCCACGCGCCGCACATGGCGCAGCACCTGGTCGAGCAGGTCGAAGAACCAGGCCGGCAGCATGGAGATCTCATCGATGACGAGAATGTCGGCCGCCCGCAATGCCCTGCCCCGCCGGCTGCGGATATTTTTGAGCAGCGTGGGCGTGGGCGTCTGGCTCACCCCGATGCCCGACCACGAGTGGATGGTGCGCCCTTGCAGATGCGTGGCGGCGATGCCGGTGGAGGCGGTGACGGCAACCGATTTCCCCTGCGCCCGCGCCTCGTCGATGAAGCGCGAGAGCAGGTATGTTTTTCCTGCGCCCGGGGCGCCGGTGATGAACGTGCTTGCGCCGGAGCGCAGCACCTCGAGCGCGGTGGATTGGCGCATCAGTCGACCAGACCGGCCTGGACAGGCGGGATCAGTAGTCGCGCTTTGCCGCGGTGGACGGGTCGGCAAGGATCCGGCCGTTGCTCTCATAGCGGCGCAGCAGGCTCGTCTTTTCCACCTGCTCGGCGATTTTCTTGGCCTGCGCGTCGTCCGGGCCGGGCGAGGGCAGGAACATGGTCTGGCGGTAGTAGCGCAGCTCGTCGATGGACTCGATGATGTCGCCCAGCGACCGGTCGGCACCATGCTTGGCGGGCGCGTTGGCGATGACGGCCGGATACCAGCGACGGCACAGCTCCTTGAGCGAGCTGACATCGATGGAGCGGTAGTGCAGATGGCTCATGAGGGTGGGCATGAAGTGGTCGAGGAACTTCTTGTCGCTGCCGACCGTGTTGCCGGCGAGATGCGCCTTGCTGCCGTCCGTGGGCAGGAACGGCAGGATGTAGTCGATGGCCCGCCTCTCCGCCTCTTGATAGGAGATGCCGGTCTTCATCTTTTCGAGCAGACCGTTGTCGGTGTGCATCTTCCGCACGAAATCATTCATGTGGTCGAGGGCCGCCTGGCTGGGCTTGATGACCATATCGATGCCCTCGTCGAGCGGGTCGAGATTGAAGTCGGTGGGAATGATGGCCATCTCGCAGATCTCGTCATGGAAGATATCGAGACCGGTCATCTCCAGGTCGATCCAGATCAGGCGGGAAGTTGTCGGGTCATACGTCTCAATAGCGCTCATGCTGTCCTCTCATATGTCTCTTCATATGTCTCTTGTCTCTTCATATGTCTCTCGTGTGTGCCGCCGTTATGCTGCTCCGGCCATGGCATGCGATGCCATCGGCATCGCCATCATCGACCGGCACTGAGACCTGCGGCATCCGTGTCACCGGCTCCCCATCGTAGGCACCGGCATGGGCCGGCCGGCGCACCGACGACAGGGCGCTGACGCTCGTGTGCCTGTGCAGGTGAGGGCGTGGCCGACACAAAGACGACGATCCGGCAGAAGCACATCCTGACAGCTCCCGCTCAGCGGCCTGCCGGACGCAGATGGCTCTGCTGCTGCCGTGAGGAGATGGCCTTGGCGGTGGAGGCGTGCGCCTGCCAGCGCACCCAGGCGGCAAGGCAGAGCAGCAATACCGTCGCCAGCGCGGCGGCGACCGTGCCGATGGCGGCATCGAGCGTCGGATAGGCGATGACGCGCACGAGGCCGGCCACGGCAAGCCCGCCGAGCGCCCCCGCCCCGCGTGCGAGGCCTGCCGCGCTCTCGAGACTGATGACATCCGAGGGCAGACGGCGCACCACGAGCAGCAGCTCGACGAGCAGCCAGACGACCAGAAGCGAGCAGACCATCAGATAGACCGGGGCTGCCGCCACATACGCCTTGTCGGCGGCAAACGGGTCGTTGAACAGATGCAGCAGCAGTGTGGTGAACCGCGGCGCCGCCACAATCAGCAGCGAGAACAGCGCGATGCCCGTCCACAACGCGGCCTGGCAGCCGGTGCGGAACTGGAGCACATGCGCGTAGGACGCGCCGGCGGCGCGGACCTCCGAGTCTCGCCCGGGATCCGCGCCGCCGTCATGCCCACGCCGGTCGGCGCGGCCGTCACTGGGCATTATGGAAACCGGTGTAGTTCGGCGCCTCGGCGGTCATCACGATGTCGTGCGGGTGAGACTCGCGCAGACCCGCGTCGGTGATGCGGATGAAGCGCGCCTTCTCCTGCAGCTCCTTGATGGTGCGCGAACCGGTATAGAACATCGACTGGTGCAGACCGCCGGCGAGCTCGTAGAGGATGGCGCCGACCGGGCCCTTGTAGGCGACCTCGCCCTCGACGCCTTCGGGGATGACCTTCGCGTCGGAGGTGACGTCGCCCTGGAAGTAACGGTCACGCTCGTAGCTCTTCTTGCCGCGCGGGGCCATGGCGGCCATGGAACCCATTCCGCGGTAGACCTTGTACGCCTTGCCGTGGAGGGTGACCTTCTCGCCCGGGGTCTCCTCCGCGCCGGCGAGCACACCGCCGAGCATCACGGTGTCCGCGCCCGCGCCGATCGCCTTGGCGATGTCGCCGGAGTAATGGATGCCGCCGTCAGCCACGCACGGCACGCCGGCCTCCTTGCAGGCACGGGCGGCCTCGTAGACGGCGGTCAGCTGCGGCACGCCCACGCCGGCCACCACGCGGGTGGTGCAGATGGAGCCCGGGCCGACGCCCACCTTGACGGAATCCGCGCCTGCGTCGATGAGCGCCTTAGCGCCCTCGTATGTGGCGATGTTGCCTGCCATGATGTCAATGTCGTCGAAGGCATGGTCATGGCGCAGACGGCCGATGAAGTCGTAGACGGCCTGCGTGTCGCCGTGGGCGGTGTCGATCTCGATGACATCCACACCCGCGTCGCGCAGCAACCCGGCACGGTCCCAGGCGTCGCCGAAGAAGCCGACGGCGGCGGCCACGCGCAGCCTGCCCTGCTCGTCCTTGGTGGCATTGGGGTATTGTTCGGTCTTGACGAAGTCCTTGACGGTGATGAGGCCTGTGAGCCTGCCCTCGTTGTCGACGAGTGGCAGCTTCTCCACCTTGTAGCGGGCGAGGAGCTTGTGCGCCTCGGCCTTGGTGATGTGCGAGGCGCCGGTGACGAGATGGTCGCGCGTCATCACCTCGCCGACGGTGAGCGTGTCATAGGCGTCCGGATCGATGAAGCGCATATCACGGTTGGTGATGATGCCCACGAGCTTGCGATCCTTGTCGATGACCGGCAGACCGGAGATCTTGAACTTGGCACACAACTTGTCGAGGTCGGTGAGCGTGGCATCGGGGGTGATGGTCAGCGGGTCGGTGATCATGCCGGACTCGCTGCGCTTGACGAGGTCGACCTGCGAAGCCTCCTCCTCCTTGGAGAGGTTGCGGTGCAGGACGCCGATGCCGCCGTTGCGGGCCATGGCGATGGCCATGTCGGCCTCGGTGACGGTGTCCATGGCGGCCGACATGATCGGCAGCTTGACGTTGATGCGCCGGGTCAGACGCGCGGTGGTGTCGACCTCGGAGGGAATGACGTCGGACTGGTTCGGCAGCAGCAGCACATCGTCATAGGCGAGGCCGATGCGGGCGAACTTTGAGGGTAGCGGGCGATATTCATCAGTTTCAGAAGCCATATACCGAAACTAGCGACCAAACAGGACGCACTTCGCCGCATGGCAGAAAGCCCGTGATCACGCGGGAGCGATCAGCGCCGCGCAGGGCCCTTGCGTGCAGGACTTTTGTTCGCATGGCCCCTGTTGCTGCGCACAATGACGACGGAGACGACGATCAGATACACCACGCCGGCGAGCACGGCCGAGAGCAGGAACATCGGCCGGCTGAACCAGTCGTCATCCATGACGAGGATCCACACGAGCACAAACACCAGCACCTTGACGACGATGAACAGCGCGAGCGCGCGCACATAGCCGCCCATCCTCCCTCGGCTGTTGAGCCTGTTGCTCGCCAGAAGCGACATCGCCGCCGGGGTGGACAGGCAGAAGAAGATGACGGTGAGCAGCCCGAATGCCACGCCCCACATGCCCTGCCCGCCATGGCACATGCCGCCGGCCAGGAGCAGCGGGATCGCCAGCACGGCGAAGCTGACGAGGCTGCCGCGCACGATCTGCCGGCAGATCGTGCGCGTCCTGTCACCTGAGGGATAGGGTTCGGGCGGCACGCGCCGGTCGTCGTCGCAGCTCTGGTCGGCCAGGTCGTCATCGGTCACGGTCGGGTCAGCGTCGATCCCCTGCCGGCCCGGATCCTTACTCGCGCACATGCAGGCCGGCCCTTCCCGCGCTGTGCTGCCCGCGCGGTGTGACGACCTGTCCGCGGCGGATCGCGCGCTCGGCACGCTCCGCGCGCAGCTGTGGCAGACGGCGCAGCAGGTAGGGCAGGGCGGTGAGCACGGTGAGCACGGGGATGACGATCGCAAAGCCGATGAGCACCTGCCACCACGGGAAGAAGAGGAAGGCGACCGAGCCGAACGCGATGACGGCCGCCCACGCCCACAGGATGAGCACGGCCGAGCGGATGGAATGGCCGATGCGGATCATGCGGTGGTGTAGATGCATGCGGTCGGGGTGCATGGGCGACTCGCCGTGCGCCAGGCGCCGGATGATGGCGAGCACCATGTCGAGCACCGGCAGGAAGAGCACGAGGATGGGCAGCAGGATCGGCATGAAGATGGGCAGGTAGGTGGTGGTGTCCATCGTGGCCGGGTCGAGGTGGCCGGTGATGACGATCGAGGCGCAGGTGAGCAGATAGCCCAGCAGCATCGATCCCGAGTCGCCCATGAACAGCTTGGCCGGATGCCAGTTGTGCATGAGGAAGCCGACGCACACGCCCACGAGCGCCACATCGATGACGATGGCCATGGAGGCGAAGCTCGGCTGGTCGCGGGCGAGCACGTAGCCGTAGGTGGCGAAGGCGATGCCGCCGATCGCGACGATGCCGGCCGCCAGTCCGTCGAGGCCGTCGACGAAGTTGACGGCGTTGATGGAGGCGACGATGAGGAACGCGGTCACGGCCATCGACAGCGACGGCGAGGCGGTGATGAGGCCCCTTCCCCATGGCAGCGAGACGATCTGCACGCCCTGCCAGCTCACCAGCACGGAGATGAGGATCTGCCCACTCATCTTGAGCATCCAGTCCAGATCCCAGATGTCGTCGCAGACGCCGAGCAGACAGATGAGCACCGCCCCCAGCAGGATGACCCACGCCTGGTTGGTCGAGTGCATGAGCGGGCCGATCCATGGCAGTGACTGGGCCATGCACAGTGCCACGGCGAAACCGAGCAGCATGGCCACCCCGCCCATGCGCGGGGTGGGGACCGTGTGAACGTCGCGGGCGCGGATCTCGCCGACGGCGCCCATGTCGATGGCGAGATGGCGGACGAGCGGGGTCAGCAGGTACGTCGCGGCGCCTGCCACGGCGGCGATGAACAGATAGACCCTCACTCGTCCTCCTTGCCGTGCGTGTGATAACGGGCACACCGGACAGACACCATGCCGGTCCGGCGCGTCCGGTGCGTTCAGCTCTCCAGAATGCCGCGCAGCCGGGACTCGCTGATCACGCCCTCGCGCAGCACGTGGATGCCGTCGTCGTCGGCCGGATCGTCCTCGACCACGGTGGAGGCCACTGGGCCGGGCGTCGGGCCGGCATCGAGATACAGCGCGACGGAAGAGCCCAGGGCGAGCGCCGCCTGTCGTGCGCTCGTGGCGGGCGGACGGCCGGAGATGTTGGCGCTCGTGGCGGCAAGCGGGCCGGTCACCTCGAGGATGCGGCGCAGCGGGGCGCTGTCGGGCACACGGATGGCCTGTGTGCGCACGCTGGCGCCGCCGCCGTCACCCGTAAGGCGCAGCGTGGCGAGACGGCAGTCCTGCCCCGCCGTGGCGATCGGGCTGAATCCGCCGGGCAGCAGCTCATCCGACAGACGCCGCAGCGGTTCGGACAGGTGGAGGTCGAGCCGGTCGAGCCAGTCGAGCGAGGGCAGCAGGATCTGCAGCGCTTTGGTGCGGGAACGGTGTTTGGCGTGGAACACCGCGGCGATGGCGGACGTGTCGAACGGGCTGCATGCCACGCCGTAGACGGTATCGGTGGGCACGACGATGATTCCCCCGCCGCGCACGATGGTGCGCGCCTGGGAGAGGCCCGCCTCGTCGAGGCCGGTGATGTGTGCCCCGTCGATGACGCCGTCCTGCGCCTCCTGTTGTGCCGGCGCGTCCGTGTCCCCTGTCGCCGGATCCGGATTGGTGTTGTCGAAATCGGCGTTGCCGAAACGTGTCGTATCAGTCATGTCACTCCTTGTGTCCACCGGGGCGTCGTTGCCCCGCGGCGATACCGGGAAACCGGGCCTGCACCCAGCGCGGGCGGCCTGCCAGATCGCGGCAGCCGCGCACATCGGAAAAGCCCGTCTCCTCCAACTGTACTTGCAACGCGCGTTGCTGTGTGGGATCGTGCTCCATCACGATGATCCCGCCTGTGCGCAGCAGCGTCGGAAGCAGGGCGATGGTCCGCTCCGGGATGGCGAGTCCGTCGCCGCTGCCGCCATAGAGCGCCTCGTCGGGGTCGGCGGCCGCCTCCGGCTGTGTGACAGGACGGTCAAGCGGCAGATAGGGCGGGTTGGTGATGACCGCGTCCAGCAGCCCGTCCTTGGCGCCGAGTCCACGCGCCGCCGCATGGATCTCCTCCCCCGCCTCGAAGACGTCGGCGAGGATCGGCACGTAGGTGCGGTGCAGCCATGGGTATCGCGTGGCGAACGCCTCGGCGTTTCGGCGCAGAAACGAGTAGGCAGCGGGACTTTTCTCCACGGCGATGACGGAGAGACCGGGCAGCTGCGCCGCACAGGCAAGCCCGATCGCCCCGCTGCCGGCAAACAGGTCGGCCATGATGACCGGTTTGTACCCGCTCTGAACTTTCTGCGCATGTGCCATCCGCGCATCTGCCGTCTGTACATGTGCCGTCTGCGCCGTCGCCGCGTCTGCTCCTGTCCCAGCCTGCGACGCCTCCACGAGCGGGCGCAGCAGGTCGATGCCCGCGCCCGCCACCTGTTCCGTCTCGGGGCGCGGGACGAACACGCCCGGCCCCACGAGCAGATCGAGACCGCGGAACGGCGCCGTACCCTCGATCCACTGCAGCGGCTCGCGGCGGGTCCTGCGCACGATAGCGGCGAAGAAGTCCTTCAGCCCGGCATGGGCGATATGCGGGTCCTCCTCACGGGCGAGGGATGTGCCGAGCAGCCCCCACAGACGCACCCGGGAGACCGTCGCCTCCTCATCCCCGTTGTGCCGCAGGGCCCAGGAGAGCAGGTCCTCCGCCTCGGCACGGGCGACGGCGGTATCGATGCCGGCACCGACAAGTGCGCTCGCCGCGTTGCCCAGCAGCCTGTCGAGCGGTGTGTCGATGCCGGCGGCCGCCGGTATGTCACCAGCGTTGCGATCGTCCTGATGACGTGCCGAGTGCGCCATAGCCGTCATCGTCCCTGCGCCGCCTGAGTGGAGAGACGCTCGGCCTCATCGGCCTGGATGTCCGATTCGATCACGGCGTCGAGATCGCCGGCGAGTACCTGGTCGAGGTTATAAGCCTTGAAGCCTGTGCGGTGGTCGACGATGCGGTTCTCGGGGAAGTTGTACGTGCGGATGCGCTGTGAGCGGTCGAGGTTGAGGACCTGGCTCTTCCTCGCATCGGCGGCCTTTTGCGCCTCTTGCTCGCGTTTGAGCGCGATGAGGCGCGAGCGCAGGATGCGCATGCCGGCGGCACGGTTCTGGATCTGGCTGCGCTGGTCCTGCATGCTCACAACGATGCCGGTGGGCAGATGCGTGATGCGCACGGCGGAATACGTGGTGTTGACACCCTGACCGCCCGGTCCGGAGGCCTGGAACGTGTCGATACGCAGATCTTTGGGATCGATCTCGACCTCGTCGCCGTCATCGTCGATCTCGGGGAACACATAGACGCCGGCGGCCGATGTCTGGATCCGGCCCTGCGTGTCGGTGACGGGCACGCGCTGGACGCGATGGACGCCGCCCTCGTATTTCAGGCTCGCCCAGACCCCGTCCTTGGCGGAGGCGGGATGCGGGGCGTGGAAGGCGATCTGTGCGTCCTTGACGCCGCCCAGGCTCGTGCCGCTCATCGACTGGATCTCGGTTTTCCAGCCGCGCCGTTCGGCGTAACGGGTGTACATGCGCAGCAGGTCGGCGGCGAAAAGCGCGGCCTCCTCCCCACCCGTGCCGGCCTTGATTTCCATGATGACGTCACGGATATCGTCAGGGTCACGCGGGATGAGCGCGTGCAGCAGCCGCTGCCGTGCCTGCGGGATCTGCGCGTCGAGCCGGCGCGCTTCGGCGGCGAAATCGGCATCGGCGCCGGCGAGTTCGCGGGCGGCACGGGCGTCTTCGGTGAGGCGGAGCAGATGATGGTGAGCCTCGACGATCGGCTCGAGATCACTGTGCCGCTGTCCGAGCCGTCGGATCGCGTCCGGGTCGGAGGCGAGCGCAGGGTCGGCCATCTTCCGCTCGATATCGGCATATTCCTTTTCTGCCGCGCGGGCGGCGGGAAAATCATCGGTGCCCTGTGCTGTCGCCTTCGCCGTCTCGTCGGCCAGATCCGTCGCCGCGTCCGGCCGGTCTGCCGCATGGTGCGGGGACGGGACTGGACGGATCGAATTCATGGAATTTTGCGAAGTGCTGCCGTGTTCGGCCATCACGCCCCTCACGCCTCCTGTGCGCCGGACTGTGCCGCGGACGACGCCGACGCCGTCCTGCCAGCGCCGGCCTTACCGGCTGTCGCGTTCTTTGCCGTGCCGGCAAGCCGTGCCTGCGCGAGCGGTGCGTCTGTGTGCGCCACACGGCCACGGCGCCAGTAGCGGGCGGCGATCGCATAGTTGAGCCGGCCCAGCTCGTCATAGATCGGCTCGCCGCCCAGCAGGTCGTAGACCATGTAGGCGAGCAGCGTGACCACGCCCAGTGGCTGCAGCTGTGCGTAGGAGGTCATCTCCATCACCAGCAGGATGGCCGTGAGCGGGGCCTTGGTGACCGCGCCAAACAGGCCGGCCATGGCGGCGATGGCCATGAGCGCGGCGTAACCGGGCGTATCGGCATGCGCCCCCATCGCCACGAGGATCTTCTCCATGCCCATACCGCTCAGGGCGCCAAGCACGAGGATCGGCAGGAAGATGCCGCCCGGCACGCCCGAGCCGTACGAGAGCTGGGAGCCGATGAGCCGGACCACGAAGTAGAGCAGGATCATCCAGAAACTGAGCCGGACGCTGTGCGAGGCGAGGAACGAGACGAAATCGTTGCCGCCGCCGAGCACCTCGGGCAGCAGCAGCCCGCACAGGATCATCAGCATCATCGGTACGAAGCCGCGCAGACCCTGCGGCACGCGCAGCACGGCGTACAGGCCGATGCCGAGCTTGAGCGTCCACTCATACAGCTTGGCGATCAGGCCGACGGCGAAGGCGACGAGCAGCAGCTGCCAGTAATCGGAGATCGGCAGACGCACCGGCGTGGGAAAGACGAACACCGGGCCCAGTCCGAAGATCTCCTTGGCGACGGCCGAGGAGACGAGTGCGGAGGCGAGCGAGCAGAACGCCGTCTGCAGAGTGAAACGGCCGAAGATCTCCTCGACCACGAAGATCATGCCGGCGATGGGGGCACTGAACGCGGCGGCGAGACCCGCCGCGGCACCGGCGGCGACGAGCTCCTTGCGGTTGCTGCGGGTGGTGTGGCTCACGTTGCCCATGCCCATGCCCACAGCCGCGCCGATCTGAACGGACGGGCCCTCGCGACCCAGGAACAGGCCGGGTGCGAAGGCGAGCAGACCGCCGATGATCTTGCTCCACAGAACGCGCCACCAATGGAAGAAGATCGGCCGCGAGGAGCGCAGACGCGCCTCGACCATCGGGATGCCCGAACCGGAGACGGCCGGCTCGTGGCGCACGATGAGCGCGATGAGCACGGAAAGGATGAGGCTGGCGGCGATGATGACGGCGATCATCCACCAGTTGCCGGCGCGGGTAAAGGCGTACAGGCGGCGCACCTGCGGGATGAGGGCGCCCACGGCCCAGCGGAACGCCGAGACGACGAGGCCGACGAGCAGGCCGAGCACGAGCGACCAGCCGAACAGGCGGGCGGAGACGGAATGATGGCGGAACCGGCGCAGCTCGTCGCCGACCGCGTTGACGGGGTGTCGGCGCACCGATGTCCAGAACGACTGCGCATGCGTCTGCTCGAACGGATGCTCCCATTGCCCGCGGCTCGAGCGATGGACGGCGGGCTGATAGCCGGCGAGGTAGTCATGCATCAGCGGTGCCGCGCCGTCACGCTGCCGGGAGGGGTGGTCGCGCGCCCGGCCGTCATCGATGTTCGCGGGGGCATCGCCACCGGATGCACGCCCCTGCGGCATCGCGGAGTACGAGGGATCCTCGCCCGCCCCTGCGGTCATCGGCCGTTTCGTATCTGCCATACGCTTCCTCCCTCGCCCTGCGTCCGCCGTCCCGGCCGACGTGCCCGTGCCTTCTGTTGTCATCGATATTCCCCGATACTACGCCGGGCACAAAAAATCCCCGGTGCCGAAAGGCTGCCGGGGATCAGCTAAACCGGGATATCCCGGCCTTCCTCACTTGAGGATGGCCAGGATGTCGCGCGCGGAGACGATGAGATACTCCTCACCCTTGTAGGTGAGCTGGGTGCCGCCATAACGGCTGTAGAGCACCTGGTCGCCGACCTTGACGTCGACCGGGATGCGCTCGCCCTTGTCATCGCGGCGGCCCGGGCCGACAGCGAGGACCTCGCCCTGCTGCGGCTTCTCCTTTGCGGTGTCCGGGATGACCAGACCCGATGCGGTGGTGGTCTCCGCCGGTGCCTGCTTGATGATGACCTTGTCCTCCAATGGCGTGAGTGCGACTGCCATTGCGAGCCTCCTTGTTGTGAGCCTGATGAGTCTTTGTGCCTCGTTCGGCGGCTGACGAACGCCTCCCGCGGTTCCGCGATTCAGTCTAGCACGCCTTTAGCACTCTCATGCCACGAGTGCTAATAGCAAAAACGGCACCGCCCGGATGCCGGTCCCACCGTGTTCGTCCCTGCGTCGAGTGCGTTCACCCCGCGTGTCGGGCATGTCCGGCCCCGTCGATTTATCCCTGACGGCGCGAGAGGATATCCGACACATCGACGGCAAGCCCCGTACCATGCGCCACCGTCTCGCAGGCACCTGTATCGCTGGCACTTGTCCCAGAGGCACCGGCGGTGTGGTCCGTACCATCGGCAGCATGGCAGCTGCTATCGGCGTCCTGCTTCTTCACCTTCTCCTGCGGTTTTCCTTCTTGTACAGGAACAGGCACCGAGGGCGTGACATCGGCGAGCACACGCCGCAGATCCTCACCTTCGAGCGGCACGGCATGCGCCACCTGTCGCACCGAGCGGATCGGCCGGCTCTGCGGGCCCTGCACGGAGGCCACCCGGGCAGCGTCCGAGACACGCGTGGGCCCAGGGCGTCCGGGCAGGACGGCACCCGTCACGCCGACGCTCTTGTGCGCCCGTGACGCTGCCGCGTGTCGCTGTGCGGCCACCTGCCGCTCGAACCGGCGTGCACGGCCGGCCGAGACGATCCCCTCCACCAGCACGACGGCGAGCGCCACGAGCGGCAGGAGGGCGAACCACCAGGCAAACCCGATGAGGAAAGAGGAGACGAGCAGCATGACGCTGATGACGATCAGACTGACTGCCGCGGCACGGCGACGCCGCACGGCCACGGCACGTTCCTGCCGTACCCTGCGGATATCCGCCTGACGCTGCTCAGAGCGGTCGCGCGATTCCATCCCGCCGGCGACGCAACGCACCTGCTGGCCCTCGGCTTTGAGCAGCCGTGTCTGCCGCTCGCCGGGATTGTTCCGCGATCGTGCATGGAGGGCGGCGATGCGTGCACAGACCGGCACGAGCGTGGCCGCAAGAATAATGAGTGCGACACCCACCTCGTTCGTCGGATCCCCCAGCCAGCTATACACGTGTCCGATACTACCGTGCCGGTACCGATGACGACAGGCAATGCCGGCAGCCGTCACCCGTCAGGGTTGCCGAAGCGCCTCAAGGCGCCTCTCGCATGGGTGCTCCCTCGCGGCAGCCCGCGCCTGCGGCCCGTCGGGCCGATATGTTCGCCGTGCCGAGCCGAGCACGTCGGCGGCGAGCAGATCCCAGACCTCGTGGTCCTCCCAGTGCCCGGCCACATGCATCCAAGCCGGTCGGATACCCCGCAGACTCATGCCGTTCTTCTGTGCGACCCGCCGGCTGCGCGCATTGCCGGGCAGCAGATCGACCTCGACCCGGTTGAGTCTGGGACCGGTCGGATCGAAGAATGCCCAATCTGCCAGGACCGCGAGCGCGAGGGGCGCGAAACCGTGCCCGGCGGCATCACGGCATACCCAGTACCCAACGATCCCGCTGCGCAGGGAGCCAAACTCTAGGGCGCCGAGCGAGATCTCGCCGACAAACCGTCCGTCCTTGCGCATCGTCAGCACAAGAGCGCTGCCTGTCAGGGCCTGCCAGTCGAGATCGGCGACCCAGTGGGCAAAGTCCATGGCCGGCTTGTCCATCGGATCGGTCGAATCCCAGGGGGCCAGCCAGTCACGGCTGTCCTGGCGTGCCCGTTGCCAGTCCTGCTCATCGCAGAGCCTGTAAGGACGCAGCACGAAACCAGGAAGCGTCACACTTTCCAGCATCTCGGGGCGGGCAAACGGCGGGTCGGGCACGTGCAGGAAGGCGCGCGCATGGGGATGGCGGAGCAGGAAACCGGGCAGACCGATGGTCATACCCTCTTTTTTACTCGCTGATCACCACGGGCGTAGAAGCCCTGCTTGGACGGGCGACGAGTAAAATACCGCTGGTCGCCAGAAATCCACCTCAGACGAAAGGGGTCCACCAGTGCCGACGTACCGTTACCGTTGCAAGAACTGCGGATACGATTTTGAGAAGGTGCAGTCGTTCACTGACGACCCGCTGGTGACCTGCCCCCAGTGCGGGCAGAAGGCTCTGCGCAAGGTGTTCTCCGCTGTCCCGATCGAGTTCAAGGGCAGCGGCTTCTACCGCACGGATCATTCGTCCTCCTCACATAAGTGAGACTCCTCGACCGCAAACCTTCAATCCCAGTTTTCCACATTTGTGATTCCTGCTTCCGGTCTGCATGGTGGCGGCTGAGGCTGGGATCATGGACAACAGCTTTTCCATTCTTTCTTCTGGCAGCACGCCCGGACGTATGTCTGCCCGGCGTCTGCCGGGGCCGGGCATCCGGACTCCCGGCAGCCTGGCACGCCGACGACGCCTGCTGGGTCTGCGCCGTCTCGCACTTGCCCTGTGCCTGGCCGGCATCGTGTTCGGTCTCGGGCTGCTGGCCCTGCCCGAACAGCGCATGGAGGTGATCGTCCCGACCGCCACCATCGCGCGCGGAAGACTCGTGCGCCCATCCGACGTGGGCCGCCGGATGCTGCCCGTCTCCGCCGCGCAGGGTTTTCTCACCTCGCCGGCGGGGCTTGAGGGTTGCTATACGCGCATCACGCTCACACGTGGCAGGCCCATCCCCTCCTCCGCCTGTTCCTGCGTTCCCCCGCTTCGGCACGGCCAGACGCTCGTCAGTCTTCCCACCTCGCTCGTCCCCGGTTCGATCGAGCCGGGAAGCCGGGCCGTCGTCCTCGACGATGCCGATCGGCGTGGGACCGCGGAAGAACATGGGGCCACGGACAAAGAAGATCAGAAAGATGCGGACCGGGTGAGCGTGATCGTCTGGTCGATCACGACCGGTCCGGACGGGCTCGCGCGCGTGAAAGCGGCCGTCGACGGCAAGCGGGCGCAGGAGGTGCTCGACCTCGCCGCAAGAGGACCCGTGCTGCTCTCGCCCCTCGGCCCGTGACGCGCCCTGTACGATGGGCATATCAGCGCACAGCGCAAGGAGGACCTATGACCAGCAGCACCACTATCCCCGTGTCCACAGCGGACTACCGGCATAAGAAGATCTTTGAGGGCTTCAAGGACTTCATCGCCCGTGGCAACATGATCGACATGGCGGTCGGTGTTGTGATGGGCAATGCCGTCACCGGCATCGTCAAATCCTTCGTGTCCAACCTGCTCAATCCGCTCATCGCCATGATCTTCGGCAAGCCGGATATGAGCGGTCTGCTCGAGATTCATTTCAACGGAGCGACGATCTCTTTCGGCGCCATCCTCAACGAAATACTGAACTTCCTGCTCGTCGCGCTCGTCGTCTATTTCTGCGTGATCGTCCCGATCAACAAATTCCGCGACTTCACCGACAAGGCAAAAGAGAACCCGACCGTCGAGAAAATGAAGTTCTGGAAGCACACGAAAAAGGGATCAACGCTCGATAAGGTCGTCAAGGCCGAGACGCAGATCGCCGACAAGGTCGGACTGACCTCCTCCGCCTCTGCCGCATCAGCCTCTTCTTCCACGACCGCGTCCGAGACGCCGGCTTCCTCGGATCCGCAGACGCAGGAGAAGATGCTTGAACTGCTCACCCGTATCAGCGGACAGCTCGACCGGCTTGTCGACAGCGGGACTGCGCAGACGACAGCATCAACGTCCCACTGAGCGTTCCACTGACGGGCACTGTGCCGATGGACACTGTGCCAATAGACAGGGTGATAGGCACAGTACCGATGGGCACCGTGCCGGCGCGCAGCGGCGGTGATCTGACTATTTCTGTTCGGAGAAGATGTCCCAATGCGGTGGCAGCTCGCGCAGGATCCTGCGGTCCTCCGCCTCCTGCCGCTGCCGCCGGCGTGTGCCGGACTCCAGCTCCTGCGCGTCCAGCGACACGTCCCGTGTCTCACCGCCTTGGCGTGTGACCCGCCGATGGCCTCGGGGCACGCGACGGGTGGGATCGTACTCACTCATCGCTGTCCCTGCCATCGTCACCAGCGGCGTCATCACCGTCGGGATCATGCCTGTCATGATCGGCGCCATCTTCCTGACTGTCACCGGGCTGTGGCGGCTGAGGTCTGTCGGCCGGTGAAGCGGCGGCAGGGGTGTCGGAGGCGAGCAGATCGGAGATCGAGCCGGTGATGTGTTGCCGCACAGAAGCGTCTGCATGATCGACCGGTTGCCCTTCCGGCCCGCGTGCGGCCGCCTGTGCCGCCGCCCGCTGCTCCCATCGCGCAGGCACCTGGGAGGACTCGGCTCCGGGCTGGCCTGCATCAGATGACAGACCCGACGACAGACCGGCCGCATCAGCCGCGGCAAAGAGCGAGTCATCCGCCCTGCCCGAATCTGCAGCACCCGGCTCACCGACCGCCGCCGCAGTCGCTGCGGACGGTGCCGGCTGCGGGATGTTCTGCGGCCCGATTTTGGCGATGATCGTCTCGACCACCGAATCCGGATCGATGAAGGTACCCACCGACCAGGCGCCCGTCACATTCCATCCACGCTCTTCCAGCTCGCGCGGCAGCAGACGGAACCGGTAGCGCAGGCTGGAGGAGGCCATGAACCGCTCGTTGTCGGTCATCACCGCCCATCGATAGCCCAGTGCGGGTGTGCCGACGGCAAGCGGCACGCAGACACCGCCCTTGAAGCCATAACCGACCGAGGCCAGCACCCCCCGACCGCGCAGACGGCCGGCGAGATCCCGCATGAGCACGCCTTCCTGATCGGGGTGCTGCGTGGCCTGCTCGCCTGTCACGCCCAGCGACTCGGCCCAGCGCAGCAGCATCTTAAGCAGCCGCGGGCCGGCCTCATGCAACCGGTCATCCTGCATGTCGGAGGAGGCGAACGACGAGACGATGGTCAGATTCCCACCGGTCAGGCTCAGAACGTCGAGCAGCAGCCTGTCGCCGCCCTCCTGCTCGAGCAGGCCGAACTGCTGGAGCAGCACCCCGTGCATGGTGGGGGCGAAGCCGAGCGAGAGGATGACATCGCCCACCGGCGCACCGGCGTCGCGGGCGATCGTCGTCACCAAGACATGCGGGAGAAAAGCGCGCAGATCACTGGACTTGCGTGCGGCGGCCTCGAGCGAGCGGGTGATGAGTCCGGCGTCATACTCGTTGAGGGTGAACACGGTCAGCGGGCGGACCATCGCCGTCGACACACCCGGCTGTCCGGCGAGCGGCAGCCCTGCCTGCGCCGCTGGGGAAGCATCAGGACCAGAACCGGCAGAGGCGCCGTCACCGTCCGTATTCGTCGTACCGGCCATCCGCCCCGGCATCTGCGCGGCTTGGAGGCGGCTTTCCTTTCCCCGCTCGATGGCGACGGCGATCACCAGACGGGTGACCTCCTCCACCTCAGCGGCAGACGACTCCACGAGCCCGGACATGCCCGATGGCACGCCCCGTGCCTGCACGTGCCGCAGACTGACCGTGCCGGCCGAGGCACCGGCCGCCGGGACGAGACGGATTTTCTGGCCGCGGCGTGACAGGAAGGCGGCGAGCGCGGTCGGCATATCGGACAGACGCTCCCCCGCCTCGAGGGTCGGCAGCAGATCGGCGAGACGCGTCATCGCCTGCCCTGTCACCGTGCCGCGATGGGTGACGACCACGCACGCGTCGGCGGCCTCGAGCGCCACGAGCGCCTCTGCGGACGGCATATGGCCTGCGCCAGAAAGGATGACGAGATCCGCGGGCGCCTCTCCGAGCGGTTCGAGCGCGAGCCGTGCCACGCTCGTGACGACGATCGGCTTGGCGGCCCAGGTGAGCGTGGGCCACTCGCGCAGCAGACGTGCGGCGGAGACATCCGCCTCACGGCGGAGGATGTCATGCAGCTGGTTTGCCTCGCAGCGGCGCTTGTAGAGCGTCTCGGCCAGTCTGCGGCGCGTCTCTTTGACGAGCAGCGGACCGATGGTGGCCACATGCCGCCGGTCGACGCTGCGGAAGCGCGCGACCGCCTCCTCCAGCACAGAGGCGTCCTGATCGGCGATCACACGCGAGGAGTGGACGATCGACTCGAACACCGTCGTCCACCAGGAAAGACGCAGCTCATCCGGTGCCGCCTGCGGCCGCACACGGCGCTCGGTGAGATCGGCGAGCAGCCCGGACAGCCCGGCCTGGCGCATCTGCCGATCAAGCCGCATGCGCTCGGGAAGGTCATCGAGCTGACCCCGGTCGGCGTACAGGGCCCTCAGGCGCCTGTCGACGTCGACGAACGTGCTGTCGGCGAGCGGGCGTGTACCGGGCGAGGTGACGAGAATGGCGTCGAGCGCCGTCAGATCTTGCGTCATCTGTTCGAAGGTGGAGACAATCTCATCGAGCCCGTCGGGCAGCACCGGCCACCCGCCGGAGGGGACGAGCTTGCGCCAGCGCTCCCCCTGACGGGCGACGACCTCAAGCGTGGCATGCAGATCATCGGGCTTCTGGCCCGGGTGGAGGCAGCGGCGCACATCCTTGATGGCGCGACGGCGAGCCCAGAAGCCCATGTGCACGCCCGCCTCCGCACGCTCCTTGCGGCTGAGCGTGGCGTCGAGCGCGGTGGGAAGATCCTGTTCGAAGATCTCCGGACGGAACAGGTCGAGCACACGCCGCAGGCTCTGCAGCACGGAGATCTGGCCGCCCCACTCCTCGATGCTCTGGGCGACGACGAAACCGCACGTCTTGACGGTGCGCGAGAGCTGGGCGCGCACGGCAGGCAACGTCGTCTCCAGCAGACGGCGGACGCGGTCCTGCGCCTCGCGCGCCTCGTCGGTGGTATACAGGCGGGCACCGTACCACGGTGTGTCAGAGGGCGTGAGCGTGTACTCGCCGAGCTCACCCAGCCGCACGAGGGTCCTGCCGGTCGTCTCAAGCTTGTCGCGCAGGTTCTTGGCGCTCTCCTCGCTCAGCCGCACCCGTGTGCGCGGCTTGCTCGCCTGTGCGGAGATGGAGGCGAGCTGCTCGATGGCCTCATAGGCGGACACACCCCACGGGCGCATCGGCTTGTGCAGGCTGTCGAAGTAGCCGGACAGCCGCGAGCGCACGCCTACGAGCTCGTCGGCCGTGCGATTGAAATCGGTCACAGCCGTCGACCGGCCCGTCGCCGGGCTGAGCGAATCGACGAACTGTCTGTCGACCGCGTCACCCGCCTGACGATCGCCCAGATCCATGATGAGCGATGAGACACCGGCCTGTGCCGCCTGGCGCAGGAACTCCTGTTTCTGGCGCGGCCCGTCAGGCACCACGATCACGCGTCTTGCCTGTGCGGCGGCGCCGGTGGCCAGCGCCAGCGCGGGGGCGACCGATCCGAGACCCGCGGGCGTGTCGAGCAGGAACGAGGCACCGTCTGCGGCAAGCCGTGCCGCCGCGCGCACGCGTGCCGGCACATCCCCCGCCTCGCGCTCCTCATGCGGATCCTGGTCCGCGTCCTCCACCTTCAGATCCTGGTCCCTCAGCGCGGCGACAGCCTCACGATCGCCCGAGAGCGCGAGCACTGCGCGCGTGTGACGGTATCCGCCGGAGACGGTCTCGTTCGGGCCGATGAGCGGCATCGACGAGGTGGACGAGGCGATATCGCGCGCCCGCCGCACAAGCGCGGAGGCAGGGTTGACAAAGCAGCCGAAGATGTATCGCCGCTCAATGGAGAAATCGGCGATATGCCGTCGTGCCGCCGCGCTGAGACTGTCGAGAAGAACGGTCGTGTCGAGTGAGCCGTCGCGTCCGCGCGCGTCGACGAGCTGCGTCTGCGGGTCCACGAGGATGGAACGCGTGCGCAGCATGGCGACAAGCCGCGGGTTGAGCTCAGGATTCTGTTCCACATACAGCGGCGTGCGGGCAAGGCGATGGCCCTCCTCCCTGCCAAGGCGCACGGGGAAGAGCAGCACGGGCACACTGTACCTGCCCTGCGCCCAGGTGGCCACGCCGACAGCCAGCTGGATCTGGCCGAAGCCGTATGTCTGGCGGTCGGACTGCGCCTGTGCGCGCAGATGGGCCAGGCGCCGCTCGGCGACCGTCAGATCCGCGGGCTCGTGGAAGAGGTTGGCGAGCGTGACCTGGCCTGAGGCGAGCAGTCGCGCCACACCGGTGGGGTGCGCATCGGCTAGATCGAATGAGACTGCGAGGTCGTCGAGGCTGGATAGCGGGTCGGAGGTGTCGCCCGGCTCCTGCTGCGCCAGGGCGAGCAGCCGCTTCTGCCCCATCGCGGCGGCAGGATCTGCGGCATCGTCGCCCGCAGGACCCGCGTCCGTCTCCTGATAGGTGTCCCCCCGCAGGCCGGGCACACCGGATGTCACAGCCGCGTCGGTGTCCTGCCGACCGTCCGCAGTCCGGCCGGCCCCAGTGGGACCCTGCTCGTCGGACCGGACCTGGTCAGACTGGTCAGCGCCGGGCAGGACGGCGCCGTCAGGCTGGCCGCCCATCTGGCCGTCGGCCCGTCGGCCGGGTCCGGCGGCCACATTCAGACCGTCATGATCACTCGGATCATCCTGTGCTGTGTGTGCAGAAATCGACATCTCTTCCTCACCTGCTCGCTGTGTCGTCACTGTACGTCGTCACTGTGTGTCGCCGCCGTGTCACCAGTCGGTGTCATCAGTGTGCCGCGTCATCGACGCGTCACGGTCACCACCGTGGCGCCTCCGCGCCCCGTCACCTGACCGGGCATACGCCCCATCTGGTCAGCGTCTCAGCGCTTCAAGGCATCATCGGTCGCGGAAGTGCCGTGATAGCCGGGATTGTGATCGAGCGCGGCGGCGATGACCGGATCGGGGATGGAGGCGAGCCAGTCGTACAGCTCCTGATACAGGTACGGGTTGGCGGCCAGGAACGGCAGAAGCTGGCGGTGGCGGGCCATCTGGAACTGTTTGTCGTGATCGGCGCTGTGACGTGCCTCGTCGCTCGTCAGCCCGTCCACCTCGACGCGCGGGGCCTGCTGCCCGCCCATCTCGCCACGGGTGAGGCGATCGAACACCGATCCGGGCTCGAACCCCGTCGAACCGACCGGTGCCGTCGCGCGCTCCTGCGCCTCCACCCCGGCGGCGGTCTCATCGGTCTCTTCGGTCTGCTTGGCCGCCTGCTGCGAGCGATGCACGGAGGCGCGCACCTTGTTCGCGTCGAAGATGTTCGTCGGCTCGCCCTCACGCGCGGCGACGATGTCATCCACACCGCTCGCCAGGTCCGCAGGCGCCTCCTGCTCATCATGATGGGAGAACAGATCGGAACCGGATGTGGATGTGGGCGAGACGACAGGGGTGGCGGAGGAATCGACGGCACGATCCTGCGTGGAACCGGCCTGACGGGCGGCGTCCGCCTCCTGTCGCGCCGAGGCGGAGGCAGCCGCTGGTGTGCTCGCGGCGGCATCACCAATGACGGCCGCTGCACCGGCATCCGGGCCGCCCATGGCGCGCGCACCCGCAACCTGGGAGTCATCCGCGGATGAGGAATCGGAGACCGCTGGCTCCGTGCGCACAGCCCCATGCGGACGCGTCTGCGGTGTGGAGGCGCTCGTCTGCGCGGAGGCGTCAGCAGCGGAGGCCGGATGCGAGGTCCCGGAGACGGCGTCGTCGTTCGTGCCGGTCTGCCCATCCTGCCGTACAGGTGTCGACGCTACGGTCTGCACCGCCGTGGGCAGGTTATGGCGCGTCAGCTCCAGACCGATGTCGCCCAGCTGCAGGCGCACCGGTGACTCATCGAGCTGCAGCAGCTGATGCGCGGGCAGGCGGATGAGCCTGTTGTCAGGCCGGACGACATAGGTGCCGTTGGTGGAGGCGAGATCCTCGACGGCTGCCACACCCTGGTCGTCCAGACGCAGCAGCAGATGCCGCTTGGACATCGACCGTTCCGGGTCGGGGATCGACAGCCGCTTCGCCTTCTCCGGCGGCAAAGAACCGGGGCGCAGCGGCGTGCGACCGATGATCACGCTCTGGCCGGGTTCGATGCGATAGCGCTGTCGTGTGCTGATGATGGTGATGTACCAGTCGTGACGCTGAGCCATGTTCCCTCCGAAAATACTGTTCCTTCTTAAATGTACAGGGCAGGAAGGCCGATGGGGGCATTCGCGGCGATCTTTGCGCGATCGGCATCACCGCCACTCCTGCCCGGATGGACCGGTCGCACAGAAACATGAGAATGCACAAACATGAGAATGCACGAAACAACAAAAAAATCCCGCCCACCGCAGAAGCAGTGGACGGGATCACGTCTGCCATGCGCGCAAACCCGCCGGAGGACCGGGGGCGTGCGGCACGATCAGGCCATGAGGATCAGATCCTTGGCAGGCTCACTTGAGGTCGACGGTCGCGCCGGCATCCTGGAGGGCCTTCTGGGCGGCCTTGGCGTCGTCGGAAGAGGCACCCTTGAGGATGGTGGACGGAACCTTGTCGGTCAGAGCCTTGGAATCGGCGAGGCCCTTCTTGGTGATCTCGCGGATGGCCTTGATGACCTGGATCTTCTTGGCGCCGACATCGGTGAGGACGACGTCAAACTCGGACTTCTCCTCGGCGGCCGGGGCGGCACCCGCGGCCGGGGCGGCGACGGCGGCCACAGGGGCGGCGGCCTTGACGTCGAACTTGTCCTCGAACGCCTTGACGAAATCGTTGAGCTCGACGAGCGTCATGTTCTCGAACTGGGCGAGGAGATCTTCCTGAGAGAGCTTGTCAGCCATGATGGCTTCCTTTCAATCTGCGGACTGTTTGACCGCGTATCAAAAATTTCTACTGTGCCGCGATGTCCCGCGGTAAAAAAGCAGATGAGCGAGAAGCTCAGGCCTGCTTCTTGTCGGCGAGCGCATCGATCGTGCGCACGGCCTTGGTCGGCAGCTGCTGCATGACGCGGACGGCCTTGGCGATGGACTCCTTGATGTCCCCGGCGAACGACGAGAGCGCCTGCTCCCGCGTCTGCATGTCGGCGAGGCGAACGACCTCGTCGGCGGTGAGGACGGAACCATCGAGATAACCACCCTTGAGCGTCAGCTGCTTGTTGTCCTTGGCGAAGTCACGGAGGGTCTTTGCCCCGGCGACATAGTCACCCTTGAGGAAGGTGATGGCGGACGGACCCTTGATGGAGTCATCCAGACCCTCGACACCTGCCTCGTGGGCGGCAATACGCGCCAGCGTGTTCTTCGCCACGGTGTAGCTCGCATCCTGGCCCAGCTTCTTGCGAAGCTCCGTCACCTGGGCGACGGTCAGGCCACGATACTCAGTCAGAACAACGGCGTCAGCGTCCTTGAACTTCTCAGTCAGGACCTTGATCGCCGCCGTCTTCTGCGACTTATCCATGGCGTTCCTTCCTTTGAGCCGCGGGCTGATTTTCCCCGGACCCGAAGGGCAGGCATAAAAAAAGCCCTGCGCGCAGCAGAGCATCCATCACGAACGTTCCCCTGCGCTGGCCCTTGCGGTTTGCGGAAAATCCACCAACGGTCTCTGGTTAACGTGTCTAATACTACACAACGGCCGGACGAATGTCGGTTGCCCGACACGCCCGGCCGTCTGTCAGTGCCGCGATCCCGGTCTCACATCCTCTTGCAGATGGCGACGACGAGGCGTGAGGCCGTGTCCGCATACTCCGAGATGTCGAAGTGATGGAACTGGTCGTAGGAGGTGTCCGTGTTGTCGGACAGCGCACGGATGACGAGCGCCGGCACGCCGTTCTTGGCGGCGATGTGCACCACGGCGGCGCCTTCCATCTCTACGCAGTCGGCGTGCGTCTGCTCGCGCGCACGCTCGCGCTTGGCATCATCATCCACGAAGATGTTGCCCGTGGCGACCGTGCCGACCATGTACTGCACGGACTGCTCGTCGAGCGCCTGTTCCGCCATGCGGATCAGATCCGGATCGCTGTGGTACTCGGACAGGCCGGGCGCGGCCTGCGAGATGAGGCGCATGTCCGAGTCCATGTATCGCAGCGTGCCTGCGAGGATGACGTCGTTGACGCCGAGCCGGTTGGTCAGGTTGCCGGCGATGCCGGAGAAGATGACCGCCCTAGGGCTGTAGCGCGTGATGAGGAACTGCGTGGCGGCGCCCGCCGCGACGGTGCCCATACCGGCGACCGTCGCCACGATGCGCAGGCGCGCCCCGCGGTTGCTCACGATCGTGCCCAGCGTGATGTCGAGACCGGCCTCATGATGCGTGTCCACATCCTCGAGCAGTCCGGCGAGCAACCGGATCTCCTCGTCCATCGCTCCGAGGACGGCGATGGTCGGCACGTCGTCCTGCTGTGCTTCGTCCTGCTGCGGCGTCGGCTCGGTCATCACGGTCTCCTCTCTCTCGGACGAGTCTCTCAGGCGAGGGCGCCCATCGGATCCCACGCCGGCAGCATCACGCGCGGCTTGTCGTAGCCGGCGAGAAGATCGGCAGGGATGACGGACTTCGGCACGGCCGCCTCAAACACGTAGGCATCGAACCAGTCGTCGGCGAGGGTGAAGTAGCCCTTATCGGCGATGTCGGCGCCCCACGAGTTCTCCACACGCCAACGACGCGGCTGGCCGTCATCGGCCACATCCACACCATCGAAGGCCATGGCGTGGTTCATCGCGGAGTCGGCAAAGCGCACACGCTCCTCCTTGGTCATCGAGCTGGGCTCGAAGCCGTAGACCGACTGGTAGTCGTAGAGCCTGGTGGACATGCCGCCGCCCTGGCGGTCCATGTACGGGCCGGACTGCGAGCCGAACCACACCGGGGCCTTGGTGGTCTGCAGCGCCTTGAGCGTCATGAGCTTGAGATCCTCGATGGTCACGTTGAGGTACTCGGTCGGATCACCGCCGGCGACGTTGCCCAGATGCTCGATGGCGAGGACCTGTCCGGGCTTGTGCTCGCTGCGCGGATCGGCGACGAGACAGACGTAGTCCTCCAGATGGCCCGGGCCGACATACTTGTTCCAGAACTCTACCGGCGTCATCTGTCCGTCGCGATGGAACTGGTCATCATCGTCGATGTACTCCCAGTCGAAGCGGGTGGGCGGCACGCCGAGATGGATGTTGAGGATGGTGTGCGCACGCTCGACGCCGTCGGCGACGATGGCCTTGAGTCCGTCCGGATCGCCCTTGGCGGCATACAGACGGCAGACGGCGTCACGCAGCATGTGCTGCAGCTGCGTGTCCATCTCGGAGGTGTTCTTGCTGGAGGCGGTCTCCGGGTAGAACTGCTTCGGGACGGCGCCGTACTTCTTGTAGAGGTTCATGGCCATCGTCCACTGGCCGCCGTCGCCCATCACGGTCTGCAGCTGGAACTGCACAAGGCGCGAGTCGGCCGGCTCACCGGCCTGGACGAGGGCTGCCATGTCCTGCAGGAAGTAGTTGGCGCGCTCGAGCTTGTCCCAGTACATGGCATAGTTCTGCGAGAACTCGAAGTCCTGCTTGGCGATGCCCATCTCGCGCTTGGCGATGAAACGCGCCACGTTGAGGGAGCTGAACAGCCAGCAGCGTCCAGAACGGCGCTGGTTGGTGACGGTGCCCTGGTCGATCTTCAGCGAGAAGACCGGCGGGAGGTTGCGCGAGGTGTCGTGGTCGAACGCGACGGCGCCCAGGCCGTTCTTCGTGACGGCGTTGAGGGCGAGCTTGTTGGCCTCGCGGGCGTCGAAACTGCGCACGAGGCGGTCGAGACGATCCTCATCGAGCGGCATGAAATCTGCCATGTGATACCCCTTTCACAGATGGGTGGAAAATGTGTCGGATAGGAAAAATGCGTCGGATAGGTCGGAACGGAAATATCGCGGTGGGAGCACAGGCATCCCCGCCGGTCTGGGATGACCGGCCGTGCCCGGCACCTCCCACTGTACCGGCACGGACCGTATCCGGATCGTGCCGATACGACCGAGGGCCTCAGTCGTTGTCGTCAGACTGCTGGGCGGGCGCGGGGGCCGGGGCGGACGGCTGCGCGGATGCGTCGGACGTGTCCTGCGCCTGCTGGTCGTCAGGATTCTTGGCAGAGGCTTCCTCCTCGGCCGGGGTCGGCGCCGGGGCAGGCTTCATGAAGCTGCCGAACGCCTGGGAGAACATCGAGCGCAGCTCGTCCACGCGGGCGGTGATCGATGCCTCGCGCGTCTGCAGGTCCTTGATGCGCTTGTTGAGCCCGTCGATCTCCTTCTGGGCCGCCTCGCGCTGGTTCTGGATCTGCTCGGCCGCCTTGACCGAGGCCTCATGGATCTTGGAGCTCGCCTGCTGGTCGGCGTCCTTGCGCTTGGCGTCGGCGTAAGCATCGGCCTCATCGCGTGTCTTGCGTGCCTGGGCGAGGATCTCGGCGCTCTTCTTCTCGCTGTTCTCACGGCGCTTCTTCAGATCGTCGAGCAGCTCGTTGATCTTGGCGGTCGCCTCGGACTGCTTGCTCTCGATCTGCTTATGGACGTTCTCATACTCGGTGGCCGCCTTCGAGAGCGTGTTGGCACGCGAGACGTCGGCCTGGTCCTGGATCTGCTTCGCCTGGGCGGTGGCGGCGTCGATGATCTCGCCGGCCTTGCGGCGCGCGTCGGAGAGCATCTTGTTGACCTGCTCGCGCGTCTGGGCGAGCTTCTTGTTCGCCTGCTCGAGGGCGGACTGGATCTGGTCGTTCGACTCGGCTTTCAGACGCGTGATCTCGTCATTGGCCTTCTTGCGCTGGTCGGCGATCTCCTGGGCGGCATCGGCCTTCTTCTTGGCGATGGCCGTCTCCTGGCCGCTCTTCCACGCCTCAAACTTCTTGTTGTTCTCGTCACGGGTGTTGGACAGCTCCAGGGCGAGGGAGTCACGCTTCTCCTGCACCTCGTGGTTGACCTCGCTCTCCTGCTGGGAGGCGAACTGCTTGGCGGAGGTGACGATGGTGTCGGCCTGGTCGGTGGCCTTCTTGAGGATGGAATCCTTCTGGCTGTTGGCGTCGGAGAGGATGGTGGCGGCTCGGTTGGTGGCGTCGTTGATGATGGTCTGCGCCTTGTCCTGCGCCCCCTTGCGGATGGTGGAGGCATCCTTCTTGGCACGGGCGAGCAGCTCGGCGCTCGTCTGCTCGGCGGAGGCGAGCAGCTGCTGGGCGTTGGCACCGAGCGAGGCAAAGGAGTCCTTGGAGGCAGGTGCGGACTTCTTCTTTTTCTCCTCCTCGAGCTGTGCCTGGAGGTTGAGGATCCTCGCATCATACTGCTTGATCTGCTCGCGCATCAGACGGCCGGACTCCTCGTAGTCCGCGACGGCGCGATCGACCTTCTCACGGTCGTATCCATGGAAGACGACAGGGAATGACTCAGGCATCGACTACCTCCGGAAAAGTGCGGCGGGCACGGCGCCCGCACGATTCAGCCGCCCTCATTCTAGGCCGGGGCGGGCCACCGGATCCGGCTGTGGGCGCAACCGCCGCGCCTCATGCACAATCACCACAATCGGCGTCTGTATGCTGGTGGGTATGCGGCATTTCACAGTATGCGTGTCAGGTTTCGAGGTCCCTGATGGCACACAGACATCCCTGTCACCCACAGGCGCGACGGCCAAAAGGCTCGGCACGCCGGAGGTGACGGCGCGCCTGGCCACGCGGACCGGTCTGGATATCTCGGTCGTGCCGGTCATGGTGCCGCTCAGTTTCAAGCGCGGCTGGCCGTGCCTGGAGCAGGCCATCGAGCGCCATCACCCGTGTCTGACGGTGATCCTCGGCCATCGCGGCGGCATGCACGGGGTGACGCTGCCCCGCTCGGCCGTCAACCGCGTGCAGACCGACCGTCCCGATGATGACGGCTGCCAGCCGCTTCCCGGCGCCGTGCTGGAGAACGGGCCCGCCGCCTTCTGGACGCACCTGCCGCTCTCGCGCGTGCTGGCCGCCTTCGCCGACGCGCATGTGCCGGCCTCCCTCTCCTCGGACGCGGGCACCTACGTGTGCAACTTCCTCTTCTACCGGCTGATGGACCGCCTGGCCCGCACGCCCGACGAGATGGGCGGGCTGCTGTGCCTGCCGGACTATGCCCCCGCCGCACGCGACGTGACGCTCGGCACGGTCGGCCTGTCCGCCGGCCAGATGCTCGCCGCCGGCGAGGAGCTCATCGCCACCACGCTCGTCTATGAGAACGCTGCGATGGATAAGAAAGAGGCGGACCAGCGCCGCGTTCAGAGCACGAGGACGGTGTAGAACCGACCGTCCCTGCGTGCATCCCCGCCCAGCGTGTAGCCGCGGTAGGAGTAGAAGCGCGTGTCCTCGAGCGTGCAGCAGCGCCGCGGGGACGACATGCCCGGCCTGTCAGGCATCGGATCCGTCGCCGACCGCCCTGCGTCATCCGCCGTGCCGACCGCGTCACGCACATGGTCCTTCCGTACGCCCATGTCATCCAACTGCCGGACGATGGCCGCACCGAGGTCGACACCCGGTCCGCCGAACCGCGTGCGCGTCGAGCAGCCGGGGAACTGGCGCGCGAAGGCATCGGCGATCTGCCTGCCCGTCTCGTAACAGTCGCCACAGATGTGCGGGCCGATCCACACATGGATGTCGTCAGGATCGGCGCCTTTGGCCCGCATCGCAGAGATGACCGCGCCGGCGATGTCGCGCTGTGTGCCAAGCCGTCCCGAGTGCGCGGCGGCGAACACGCCGTGCCGCGTGTCGGCAAACAGCAGTGGAACGCAATCGCCGGTGAGGATGGCGAGGGCGAGTCCTCGTCGCGTCGTCACCATGGCGTCGGCCTGCAGCTGGGCAAGCCGCGACAACGTCTGTTGGTCGAAGGCCTGACCGGCCGGCATGCCCTGCCCCACCCCATCAAGATCAACGACTCGGGCGGAATGGACCTGATGGAGCCGGACGACCGGCCTGCCGCACAGCCGGCCAAGCACTCGCAGATTTGCCTCGACCCTGTCCGTATCCGTGCTATGGCGCCGGGCGGTCGTCGGGCTGAGATTGAAGTCACCATGGTCGAGCGGGCTGACGGCCGTGGTGGAAAAAGCACACGGGATATTCAGATCGGCAGGGACGAGGACGGAGAGATCCAGACCTGCGTTCGTGTCCGCACAGCCGCCCGGACCGCCCTTGCGACCACTGGACCGGACCGGCTGATGCTCCGGGCTCACCGGGCGTCGCCCTCGGTGCAATCAGCGGGATCGCCGTCGAGCAGACGCAGCTCCTCGTCGCTGAGGACGAGGTCGGCCGCCTTGAGCGAGTCAAGGATGGTGGCGGGCCTGTGCGCACCGGGGATGACGAGGACGTTCGGCCCCTTGGCGAGCTCCCAGGCGAGGACGACCTGCTGGTAGCTCACGCCGTGCGCGGCGGCCACTTTCCTGAACGGCTCGAACTTGGAGGCGTCCACGGCACGGCGGTAGCCGCCCAGCGAGCTCCAGCACACGAAAGCCAGGCCGAGACGACGGCATTCGTCGAGCGTGTCCTGCGTGGAGCGGTAGACCGGCGAGAACTGGTTCTGCACGGCCACGAGCCGGTCGCCCAGGATTCTGCGGGCGATGTGGATCTGTTCGACGGAGGCGTTGGAGATGCCGATCATGCGGGCGACACCCTCATCGGCGAGCGTCTTCATGGCCTCGATGGACTGGTCATAGGGCACCTTCGGGTCCGGGCGATGGAAGTAGAGCAGATCGATCGTGTCGACGCCGAGCGTGGAAGCGCACTCCTTGCCCTGGCGAAGGAGAGTCTCCGGCCTGCCGTCCTGCCCCCAGGTGGGCACGCCGTCGGTGAAGTTGCGGTTGTGACCCACCTTTGTGGCCACGAGCACGTCCTGGCGCGGCCCGTCCCAGCTCTCGAGGGCGGCGCGGACAAGCCGCTCGTTGGCCTCGGGTGTCTTGCCGGACTCGTAATACGCCCAGGCGGTGTCCAGATGACGGCAGCCGGCGTCGAGCGCGGCATGGATGGTCTGCAGGCCCATGTCCCGGCCCAGGTTGTTTTCCAGTGACAGCGGCATGCAGCCCAGTCCGACGGCGGTGGTGGTGAGCTGCCCGATCGTGCGTGTGATGACCATGATGACGTCCTTTCCTGTGGACCTGCCGTGCGGCGCAGACAGGCGATCCATCCGGTGCCCTGCCGTCAGCCCCGACGACAGGTGTCTTTTTGACAGGGGTGGCAGGTGCATTGTCTCCGAGTCTATCCTGCCGCTTCCCTCTCCCCTCTCTTCTGCCGCGCCCTTCTATGACGAACCGTGCAGAACGCACGAAGGCCCGCCATATGGCGGGCCTTCGGTATATATCGGCTCAGGACGGTGTGCACCTGCTGTGCGCCCGGCTCAGAGTCTGGTGGGCTCAGTCGTCGTAGCGACGGCGCACGATACGGCGGCGCGGACGCTGGCTGCGCTCGGAACGGGACTCGCGATACTCGCTGTAATCCTCGTCATCGAGATGGAACTCCTCACGGCGACGGCCACCGCTGCGACGACGGCGCGGACGATCCTCATGGTCATCGTGATCATCACGGCTGTCATGATCCTGGCGCGAACGGCCGCGGCCACGGCCGCCACGCTCATCACGGTCGTCGTCCTCGTCATCGGAGCGACGGGTGCGGCGGCGGCGCGGACGATAATCCTCCTCGTCGTCCTCCTCCGGCTCCTCGTGACGCACGCGGCGACGACGCGGACGGAAGTCCTCGTCCTCATCCTCCTCGGCGTGGCGGGTACGGCGACGACGCGGACGATCCTCGAAATCATCGTCCTCATCCTCATCATAGTGCCGGCGTGCAGAACGACGATGGTCGGAATGATCGTCATGGTCGCCGTGACGATCATCGTGATCGTAGTGGCGGACCGGACGATGGTCGGCATGACGCGGCTCGTCATCATCCTCGAAGCCCGGGATGGCGAGCGAGATCTTGCCGCGGTCGTCGACGGACTGGACGACGACCTCGACGGTGTCGCCTTCGTTGAGCACGTCCTCGACGCGCTCGACACGCTGGCCGTCACGCAGGTTGCGGATCTGCGAGATGTGCAGCAGGCCGTCCTGGCCCGGGGTGAGGTTGACGAACGCGCCGAACGAGGTGGTCTTGACGACCTTGCCGTTGTAGCGCTCACCCACCTGCGGCACGTGCGGGTTGGCGATCTCGTCGATGGTCTTGCGTGCCTTCTCGGCTGCCGCGCCGTCCTCGGAGGAGACATAGACGGTGCCGTCGTCCTCCACGGTGATCTCGGCGCCCGTGTCCTCCTGGATCTGGTTGATCATCTTGCCCTTCGGGCCGATGACCTCGCCGATCTTGTCGACCGGGACGTGCGTGGTCAGGATACGCGGCGCATTGTCGCTCATCTCGGCCGGGCCGTCGATGCACTCGTTGATGACCTCGAGAATGGTCATACGCGCCTCATGCGCCTGCTTGAGCGCGCCGGCGAGGATGTCGGCGGGGATGCCGTCGAGCTTCGTGTCCAGCTGCAGGGCGGTGATGAAGTCGGAGGTGCCGGCGACCTTGAAGTCCATGTCGCCGAAGGCGTCCTCGGCGCCCTGGATGTCGGTGAGCGTCTTGTAGACGGTCTTGCCGTCGATCTCCTCGCTCATCAGGCCCATGGAGATGCCGGCGACCGGCGCCTTGAGCGGCACGCCCGCGTCGAGCAGGGAGAGCGTGGAGGCGCACACCGAGCCCATGGAGGTCGAGCCGTTGGAGCCGATGGCCTCGGAGACCTGGCGGATGGCGTACGGGAACTCCTCCTCGCTGGGCAGCACTGGCACGAGGGCGCGCTCGGCGAGATTGCCGTGGCCGATCTCACGACGCTTCGGCGAGCCGATACGGCCCGTCTCGCCCGTGGAGAACGGCGGCATGTTGTACTGGTGGATGTAGCGCTTCGTCTCCGGGCCGGAGAGCGCGTCGAGCTGCTGGCGCATCTTGAGCATGCCCAGGGTGGTGATGCCCAGGATCTGCGTCTCGCCGCGCTGGAAGAGGGCGGAGCCGTGCACGCGCGGCACCACGTCCGCCTCGGCGGAGAGGGTACGGATGTCCTTGAGGCCGCGGCCGTCCATGCGCTCGCCCTTCTCGAGGACGCGGCGGCGCACGATGGAGCGCTGCAGATCCTTGAAGGCATTGTCGAGCTGGCGCGAGCGCTCGGCCTCGTCCATGTCGGCGAACTGCTCGGCGAGCTTGTCGGCGACCTCGTGCTTGATTTCGCGGATCTTCTCCTGACGCTCGATCTTGCCCGGGATGATGAGGGCCGGGTCGAGGTCCTTGGCGGCGAGCTTCTGGACGGCGGCATAGAAGTCATCGTCGTAGAGCGGGAAGAGCGGGAACTCGCGGGTCGGCTTGGCGGCCTTCTTCTTGAGCTCGTTGATGGCGTCGCAGATGGTGCGGATGAACGGCTTGGCGGCCTCGATGCCCTCGGCCACGACGGTCTCGTCCGGCTTGGTGGCGCCCTCGTCGTAGATGAGGTGCCAGGCGTTCTTGCCGGCGCCTGCCTCGATCATGGCGATGGCGACCTCGTCCTTGGAGGTGATGCGACCCGCCACGGTCAGCTCGAAGGTGGCCTTCTCACGCTCGGACCAGCGCGGGAACGCGACCCACTGGCCGTCGATGAGCGCCAGGCGCACGCCGCCGACCGGGCCTTCGAACGGGATGCCGGAGATGGTGGTGGACGCCGAGGCGGCGTTGAGCGCGAGCAGATCGTAGGAATCATCCGGGTCGATGGACAGCACGGTCTCGACGACCTGCACCTCGTTGCGCAGAGTGTGCGGGAACAGCGGGCGCAGCGGGCGATCGATCACACGGCAGGCGAGGATGGCCTCGGTGGACGGACGGCCCTCGCGGCGGAAGAAGGAGCCCGGGATCTTGCCCGCGGCATACATCTTCTCCTGCACATCCACAGTCAGCGGGAAGAAGTCGTAGTTCTCCTTCGGCGCATGGCCGGCGGTGGTGGTCGACAGAATCATCGACTCATCATCAAGATAGGCGGCAACGGCCCCGTCGGCCTGCTGCGCCAGACGTCCGGTCTCGAAGCGCAGCGTGCGCCGACCGAACTTTCCATTGTCAATGACCGCCTCCACAGCGGTGATATCGGGACCCTCCACGGGTTCCTCCTTTGCATCCGGGCTCGTCCCCTCCCCTCCCGGGGTCGTCGATGCTGGGGGACGCGCGCATAAAAAAGCCCAGACACGGAAAACGTGCCCGGGCACAATCTCAGTGGCGCAGACCGAGGCGCTTGATGAGCGAGCGGTAGCGGTTGATGTCCACCTTCGTCAGGTAGTCGAGAAGGCGACGACGCTTGCCGATCATGAGCAGAAGACCACGGTTGGAGTGGTAGTCATGCTTGTGGTTCTTCATGTGCTCGGTCAGGTTGTTGATGCGGTTGGTCAGCAGTGCGATCTGCACCTCAGGGGAGCCGGTGTCGCCCTCATGAGTCGCGTATTCCTTGACGATGGACTGCTTTTCCTCGCTGCTGAGAGCCATGGGGCCCCTCCTTGCTTGCTGCGCGGTGCGACTGCCCTTCTGGCAGCGCGCTGTTTATCCGCGGGCGGTACACGCCACGAGCATCAACTTTACCGACTGGCCTGACATCCTCACGCGCCGCCCATCGTCAGCAGCCCGCCGAAGATCACCACGAGGATGGCCACTAGCTCGAGCACGAGATACTCGCTCAGCGCGGCCGGGGCGGTGGTGAGGAAATCGGCCCGCGAGCCGGGGCGCACGAACACGAGCAGCACAATATAGAGCAGCCCGAAGGCGAGCGCACCGACCACGGAAGAGAGGATGCCGAGGTTGATGGCATTGGCATAGATGGCGTGGGCGTGGAAGACGACGTACGTCGAGTTCCAGAAATTCCATTTAAGCAGCGCCAGCCCGGCGAGCAGCTGTTCGACCATGAACAGCAGCAGCGTCAGCACGAGCCCGCTGCGGCGGTGCCGCTGGGAGATGATCGCCTGGATGAGCGTGATCCACGCGAGGGTCACGTCCATCCACGCCAACAGGGCGAGCCCACGCGGGTCAAACCGCGAGAACACGTCGATGAGCGCATCCGTATGGTCCACGGCGATCGCGCGGCCCACGGCGTATGGCACGAGCGCGGCGACGAAGAAGAGGACGATGCCCACGGTCAGGCGCACGGGGTGGCTCGAGCGGCTGCGCTCCTGTGCCAGCGAGAGGGAGTCGTGCAGTGTGTGCACGGACTCCTCCTGCATGAGCGAGAGCCCCTCCTGCCGCGCCTGCTCCTCGAGCCTCGCCTCGTCGCGCTCCTGCCGTTCGTTCATCAGCGTGCGGAGACCTGCGGTGCGGACGAGAGAATGGTGACCGAGATCGGCGGCACCATCAGGGCGTCTTTGACGGACACCGGCCGTGCCTTCGACAGGTCAAAGCCGGGTACCTGGCTCTCCTCCACACGCCGTGCCGTGGTGGAGATGTGCGAGAGCGTGCGCACCCCCGCGCCCTCCCCCGCATCGGTCAGCAGCGCGTCATCGATGGTCGAGTCGAAGGCGACGCGTCCGTAGACGCCGTCGGGCAGGGCGGAGACGGGTGTCCACGCGTCGTTGGCGTTGAGCACGACGGTGAACGTGGCGATGTTGTCCCACACCTGCCAGGCAATGATGCCATCGGCCGCGCACAGCACCGAGCTGTGCGAGTTGATGCGCCCATAGGAGGAGCGCCGGAAAGCAGCCACACGGGCGCGCAGGGCGAACAGCGAGCGCATGAACGTGACGCAGTCGGCGAGGATCGGCTGATCCTGACGGTCCCAGTCGACGGCGTTCATCGTGTCGGAGGTGTTGTAGCTGTTGCCCTCGCCGTCCTTGGAGGAGAGGAACTCCTGGCCGAGCTCGATCTCGGGCACGCCCTGGGCGAGCACGGCAGCCGCGTCGGCGATCTTGCACATGCGGGCCACCCGGTCGAGGTCGGCGCCTTCGAGACGGCGCACGGACTGCCCGCCGGTCAGGCGCACGAGCTTTCCCTCCTCGTCGCGGCGCACGCCGTAGCCCAGCGAGGTGGCGATCTTGTCGAAGAGCGTCATGCCGTCATGGATCTGCACGTACTGCTGCACCTGGCTGGCATCGGCGTAATGGATGGGCGCGGGCAGCGATTGCAGGATCTGCCTGTCCTGGGTGGGCTGGCAGCCGAGCAGGTTGTAGGCCACGAGCCGCTCTGTGCCATGCTCGCCCGAGGCGAAGCCGCGCCCATCGAAGAAGCCGGCCCATGACTGGCCTTTGACGGCATCGCGCAGCGAGTCGTTGAAGAAGCCGACGGTCGAGTCGGTGTTCGTACGCCGGCCCTCGCGGTTGTCGAGACGGAACGCCTGCGACTGCACGCTCATCATGGTTTCGGGCAGATCGGCGCCGTGGTCCCAGCCCTCGCCGTAGCAGAGCATGGTGGGGTCGACGCTGTCGAGCAGGTCGCGCACCGCGTTCATGGTATCGATGTCGATCAGACCCATGATGTCGAAGCGGAAGCCGTCGAGACGGAAGTTGTCGAGCCAGTAGCGCAGCGAGTCGAGGATGTACTTCCTGGCCATGGGGCGCTCCGAGGCGAAATCGTTGCCGCAGCGCGAGTGCGAGGTGGGCATCCCGTCCTTGGTGCGGAAGAAATAGCCGGGCACCGTGAGGGCGAGCGGGTGGCTGTCCAGCGAGTAGACATGGTTGTAGACCACGTCCATCACCACACGCAGGCCGGCCTTGTGCAGGGCGCGCACCATGAGCTTCGCCTCGCGGATGCGGCAGGCCGGGTCGGCGGGATCGGTGGCGAAGGAGCCCTCGGGCACGTTCCAGTTGAGCGGGTCGTAGCCCCAGTTGTAGTTATCGTCGGCAAGCGGGCGGGTCTCGTCCACGCTCTCGAAGTCGTAGATCGGCATGAGCTGGACGTGGGTGATGCCCAGATCGGCCAGATAGTCGAGGCCCGTGGGGCTGCCGGCCTTTGTGTGCGTGCCGTGCTCGGTCAGGCCCAGGAACTTGCCCCGCCATTCGGGGCGGACACCGCTGGAGGGGCTGATGGTGGCGTCACGCACGGACAGCTCGGCGATGATGGCGTCGGTCGGACGGGTGGAGAAGGCAGGCATGCGCTCGAAGTCGGGCACCTCCACACTCTGCGGGTCGAGGACGACCGAGCGGTGGCCGTTGATGACCGCGGCCGTGGCGTACGGGTCGGGCGAGAGGCGGACACGCCCCTTGCCGAAGTCGAGCCGGTAGTCGTACGCCCGGCCTTTGAGATCCTCGGGCACGGTCAGCGACCAGACACCGTGCTCCCCACGCGTCATCGCCAGGCTCTTCGCCAGCGGCGCATCGGCGTGGCGGCTGTCCTCGTACAGGTTGAGGCTGACCGACACGGCGGTGGGGGCCCACAGACGGAACGTGGAGGCGTCGGGCATGTACGACACGCCCAGGTCGTCGCCGTCATAGTCGTATTCCTCGTCGAACCGGTCGAACGGCATCACCGTGCCGTCGGCCATCTCAATCCCCTCGTCGTGCAGCGTGAAATCAGCAGCCGTCGTTGCCATCAGGCACGTCCTTCCTGTTCGGCGATGTCCTTTTCGGCCTGTCGGGCATCCTGCTCGCTCAGCGCCGCCAGACCCTCATCCGGGTCCGCGGGCTTGGTGGGGTCTCCCCCGATCCAGCCGACCACGTCGTCGAGGCTGAACGGGGCGTCGATGCTCTGGCCGTAGCACTCCTCGTAGCAGGCCACCTTCTCGCGGTAGTCCTGCTCGCGCATCCAGGCGCTGTTCTCCTCCACGGATTTGTCCGGGTCGGGGTAGATCGGCTTGAGCACATGGAACACGTAGCGCACGCGCGTGAACTCGACGGTCCCCTTCTGCGGCTTGCCCGTGTCGATCTGCTCGGTGAAGCACGGGATGACCGGCACGCCCGCGGCGGCGGCGAAGTCGAACGCCCCATGCTTCTCCGGGCGCGGACGACGGTAGTTGAACCACATCTGCTCCTCGGGATAGATGAGGATGAACCGCTTCTTGGCGAGCAGCTGGTCGATGATGGCCGGGAACTGGCGTGAGAGATAGGCGTGGTTCTTGGTGATGGGGATCGTGTCGAAGTTCTTCATGAAAAAGCCGAGGAAGCCCGTCATGGCGAAATTCGTATCCTGCGAGACGGCGTACGTGCGCGGGTGGCCCGCTTTGCGCATGCCCTGGAACACCGTCATGTTCTCCATCGGGTTGAAGTGGTTCGAGGTGACGATGGCGCCGGTCTTGACCTCCCGAGCATTGTCCAGCCCCACCCAGTGCGTGCCGCGGTTGATCCACCACTGGTAGACATGTACGAAGTGACGGGCGACGAAGTTCTTCGACCGGTACGTCCACGTGTTCATGTGCCCGAGATGGCTGAGGACGAGCTGGGTGCGGTCGGTCTTGTCGAGCACCGGGTCGTGGATCTCCACCTTGTCGTTGAAGCGCCCCTCGTTCGCCGCCTTCTCGATGTTGGCGATGACGGGCCGTTTGATTCCTCCGATAAACACCCTTCGACCTTACCTTCCTCGCAGTCCGATGTCAGACAGTCCGATGCCAGAGCCGTTCAGAGTCTGACCGCCCGATCAGAGACGGACGGCGACGCCCTGCTCCTTGAGCGAGCGGAAGGTGAGCGGCAGCTCGCTGAAATCGCGCGCATGGCCGATCAGCTTCGTCTTCTTCTTCCGGTCGAGCTCGGGCATGTTGCGCGAGGCGGCCTCGTCGCGCACCTGCTCGATGCGCGGCAGGAACGGCGAGTCCTGCGCGTACTTCCAGAACACGTCGGCCATCACGGCCCCCGGGTAGAACCACGGCTTGCCGATGAGGTTGTAGTGGATGAGCCAGCGCACATCCGGCGGGGTGAGCCCGCCGGCGGTCATCACGTCCCAGTGCGGGTCGAGCACCTCGATGCGACCCTCGAACATCGCATTGATGTAGTCCTGGTCGGAGCAGACCGAGCGAACGTGGTAACGGTTCATCAGCTCGACGAACCGCTGGGCGGCGTGCAGCGAGCGCCACTGGGCGAGGTCCATGAGCATGACGCCGGAGTTGACATATTTGTTCGGATCCACACCGGGCACGCGCCGCGCATACGTGTTGAGCAGCGGCTCGGTGGCCACGAAGCTGTCGACCGCCGCGCCGAGGGCGTTGCCGTGCAGATCGGTGTCATACAGATCGGCCACGTCGCGCTCGAGCACGATATCGGCATCGAGGTAGAGCGCACGGTCGAGCTCGGGGAACAGCTCGGCGATGAACAGGCGGAAATAAATGGCGTAGGTGACGGCATCCTCGTTGAGCACGTTCTTGTCATCCTTGACGGCGTCAATGATCTTCTCGCCCATCTCCACGATGTCGAGGTCAACGTTGTCGTCGGCGGCAGTGACGGTGAGCAGTTTCTTCTTGCTCTCGTCGGTGATCTGGTTGGACAGGACGATGATGTGGTAGCGACGGCGCGGGTTGGCGTGGGCGACGATGGAGACAAGCGCCACCGACAGATACGGCGCATACTTCTCGTCGCTGGCGAAGAAGAGGGTGACCGGCTCGAGGGCGCGCGGGCCGTCCTGCGTGCCGGGGGTGGGACGGTTGATGCGGCCGTTCTCCGAGACGGTCTGTCCGATCAGTCCCTCAGGACGTGCGGAAGCGTGGTCATCGGGCTTGTTCGGAATGGTATCGGTCATCAGAGAATCTCCTTGGTGATGATGGCAAACGGTCAGGGCGACAAGGCGACGCAGACGGCCGCGATGCCAGGATGAGAGGCAAATAGGGAGGGAAAGGACGACGGGCGCAACCGGCTATGCCTCAGAGGCTGACCTGCACGCCCTCCTCCTTGAGCGAGCGGAAGGTGACGGGCAGCTGGGAGAAGTCCTTCGCGTCGGCCACGAGCCGCGCCTTCTTCTCGTCGTCGGATTCGGCGTCCGCCGGGTCGAACGTGTCACGCTCGTGCTCGAGCTCGGGCAGGAACGGTGAGGAGGCGGCGTACTTCCAGAACTCGTCGCCGTAGAGGAAGTCCGGGTAGTGCCACGGCTTGCCGAAGAGGTTGTAGTGAATGAGCTTCGCGCCGTCCACCTTCTTGCCGGCGCCGGTCATCACGTCCCAGCGGCCGTCGAGCAGCAGGAGCCGGTCGGCGAGCATCACGTTGATGTAGTCCTGGTCGGCGGCGATGGAGCGCACATGATAGCGGTTCATCAGCTCGACGAATGCGGAGGCGAAGTGCAGCTGACGCAGCTGGTCGAGGTCCATGAGCAGCACGCCGGAGTTGACATAGCGGGTGGGGTCCACGCCGAGCATGCGCACGCAGTAGGCGCGCATGGTCGGGTCGCCGGCCACGAACCCGTCGTTGATGGCGCCCATCGCGTTGCCCTTGAGGTCCGTGTCGTACAGGTCGGCGATGTCGGCGAGGAAGCAGGTGTCGGCGTCCACGTACACCGCGCGGTCGAACTGGGGGAACATCTCGGCGATGAACAGGCGGAAGTAGATGGTCAGCGTCACGTAGTCGGCGCGCAGCTTGTTCGGGTCGGATTTGAGGGTATCGAGGATCTTGTCGCCCATCTCCACGAAGACGATGTCCACGTTCGGGTGCCCGGAGGCGATGGTGGACAGGCGCTCCTGGCTCTGCTTCGTGATGCCTTTGGAGAGGATGTGGATCAGGTAGTGGCGCGAGTCGGTGGTGTGGGCCACGAGCGAGGTGAGTGCCACCGACAGGTAGGGCACATACGGCTCGTCGCTGACGAAGAAAACAGGAATGCTGCGCGAAGGATCCATGACGTACCTTTCTGCCGCATGGGAGGCTGCGGCGATGCTGGTGAAATCTGACGGATTATCGGAGGGATTGTCGGACGGATCGACAAACGGATTGTCGGACGAATCGGATTCCAGCCCGAACGCTGAGGCGAAACGCCGGGCGGCCTCCTCGTCGCCCTCTCCGGCGTCTTCGTCGACCGGCTCGATTGCAGCGGGCATCAGCTCGTCGGGGCTGACCGGATGCGAGGCGATCACACGCGGCTGCACACCCGTGCCCTCCTCCTGCGCGGCATCCTGGTCGGGCCACATCTGCGTGCGCAGACGCTGGTAATCGGCGAGGATGTCGTCATACTCGTGCAGGCCGAGCACGGAATGGACCTGGTCGATCTGCCACGGCTTGATGGTGACGGTGTGCACCCAGGGGAAGAAGCGGAAGCTCGTGGTGAAGTGCTGGAAGACAGTGTCGTCCTCCACGGCATGCTGCTCGTTGTATTTTCGCGCGACGATGCGCTTGGACGCCACGAGATGGTTGAGGGCGGACTGGTCGGGCAGGAACATGCGCTTGTCGCGGCACATCTGACGGGCGCGGGCGAACAGGCCGGTGCGTCGGATCTGGCCCATGTTGAGCAGGAGCATGCCGGAGTTGAGGTATTCGCGGCCGAACTCGGTCTTGTGCTGTTTGAAGAACCACGAGCCGTAGTAGTCGAGCACGCCGGCCAGCTCCACGCCGTCCATATTCTGCTTGTAAAAATCATCGAACGGGCGCCGGCAGACGATGTCCGTATCAAGGTAGAGAAGACGGTCAGGGATCTCGTCCAGCTCATCGGCCCAGAGCCTGAGCATGCAGTAGGGCGTGAAGCGCGTCTCCATGTTGATGACCGGCTCCTCGGCCATGAAGCGGTCGGTCAGATCGATCAGACGGACGAAATTGCCGGGACGGTTCTTTTTGACGAGCGCGTCAAGCGGTTCCACGTCCTGGGCTGTGAGCGGCTCGAACTGCTTCTCGCTGTTGGAAAGGCGCGCGGTGAACACGAAGATGTGCAGCTCGTCGTCGGCGTGCTTGAGCAGCGAGAGCGTGGAGATGAGCAGGCCGTCGCGCATGTGCGCGTCACCGCAGTAGAGGATGTTGATACTCATGATTGGTGCTTCTCCCCTGATGCTGATATATCCGCCTGCTCGTAGTCCACCCATTCCACGGTGGAGAGGCGGCTGCGGCGCACGAGCGTGCCGTAGATCTGTTCATGCAGATCCTTCTTGCGCGCCTGTTCGTCGCCGTCAACACGCGGATAGAAAGGCCCGTCGATGTAGACCACCGCACGCGGTTTCTTACCGGCGCCGCGCGACTGGTAGGTGGTGGTGGAGGTGAAGGACGGCACATCGTAGCGCACCGGGTAGCGCATGGAGGTGGGCGTGAACGGACGGATCCGCGTCGCCCACGGCCACACGTGCGCCTCAGGATAAACCTGACAGGCCACGTGATCCTTCGCCACAAGCTTCGTCATCGCCTTTTTATAGCCGGCACGCTGGGCGTCGGTTTTAGGCACGGCGAGAAAATCAAAATGATGCAGGATGGGCCCGAGCACCGGGATGCCGAAGTTCGCCTGGGCCATGATGGCGGTGATCCGATGCGGCCAGTTTTCCAGCACGGTGATGCAGATGTCGCCGAACGGCTGGGTGTGGTTGGCGTACATGAAGTAGCCCTGGTGACGCGCCACGCGCAGTTTCTTTTTGCCGACGATACGGATATGGAGCACGGCGTGCGCGTAGACGAACGAGACGAGCCAGAAAACGGCCAGGACGAGATAGAAGAGCACGCGATGAGGCAGACTGTTGCCGTGGTACCACGTCCAGTCGTCGCCGATGCGGAAACGCTGGTTCGGCGAGTCGACGAAGTCCTGCTGGGTGGAGGTGTAACGGCGCATGCGCCGCGCGTCTGCCGTACGGGCGTGCCGGCGGCCGTCGCCATGCGTGCGTGCCATGCGCCCTCCCCTCGCGATGATCCTCCCGCCGTCCTGTCACACGAATCGTGGATCCGTGTGCCGGTCGCGGTCCTTCTCGTTCACGAGGATACCGTGCGCCCGCAACAAGTTACGGTAGCGTAACTTGCTGGCCGTCGCCCCCTGCACGCCCGCCCGACCGTCCTGTCGCACGGCACCGCCGGCACATACGGCAGCAGCCGATCATCCGGCGGCCTGCGCCGCCCGCCTCTGCTCCTCCAGCACCGGCCGCAGGTATCGGCCGGTCACACTCGTCTCACAATCCGCTACCTGCCCGGGGGTTCCGGAACAGACGATGGTCCCGCCGCGCACGCCACCGCCCGGACCCATGTCGAGGATCCAGTCGGCGTTGGCGATCATATCGAGATCATGCTCGATCACCACGATGGTCGCGCCATGATCCAGCAACCGTTGCAGCACGCCGATGAGCGTCTGCACGTCGAGCGGGTGCAGGCCGATCGTCGGCTCGTCGAACACGAAGAGCGTGTCCTTCTGGTCGCGTTTCATCTCACTGGAGAGCTTGAGGCGCTGCGCCTCGCCGCCCGACAGGGCCGGCGACGACTCGCCCAACGTCAGGTAGCCCAGGCCCAGCTCGTGCAGCGTGCGCAGCCGTTCATGGGCGGTGCGCAGGCCGGAGGTGATGGTCAGCGCCTGGTCGACGGTCAGAGCGAGCATCTCGGGCAGGCTGATGCCGGGCCGCGTATCCGTGGCGAGGTCGCCCACACGGGCACGGACCTGTCCCGCGTCGGCGGCGTTCTCACCCTTTGTCCCCGATTCCGATGCATCAGAAACGCGCCGGGTGGTTGTCACATTTTCTGCGGCGTCCTCGGAACCCTCATCCTCCGACTGCGATTCCACGTCCGCCTCGAGCCGCGCGGACACATCCGTGCCATCGGCCGCCGCCTGGTCGCGGGCCTGCTGTTTCAACTCGTCCAGCGCCCTAAGCGCCGCGGCCGAGCGCGGCACCCAGCGCACCTCGTCGGCCTTCGGGGCGTAGCGGTGACCATGGCAGTCAGGGCAGGTGATCTCCACATCAGGCAGGAACTGCACATCGAGCGAGATCTGGCCGGTCCCCTGGCACGTCGGGCAGCGCAGCGAGCCGCTGTTATAGGAGAAGTCGCCGGCCTTGAGACCGAGTTTTGTCGCATCGTCGGTGCGCGCATAGGCGCGGCGCAGGTCATCGAGGATGCCCGCGTAGGTGGCGATGGTCGAGCGGATATTGATGCCGATGGGCGTGGCGTCGATGAGATTGACGCGCTTGATGCCCGCGGGGTCGACGGAGGTGACATGCGCCGGCTTGTGGGCCGGATCCTGCAGCGCCGGCACGAGCCCCTCCAGAACCGTCGTCGTCTTGCCCGAGCCGGACACGCCGGTCACGAGTGTGAGCCGGCCCTGTGGCACCTCGACTTTCAGCGGTTTGACGGTGTGGATCGGGCCGGTCGTCATGGCGATGCGGCCCTCGTCGAACATGTGCGCGGCATCCGCACGATTGCGCGGATGCACGACGGTCTTGCCCGAGAGGAAGCCACCGATCTTCGAGGCAGGGTTGCCCTCCACCTCCTCCACGCTGCCCTGGGCGATGATCCGCCCGCCTTTGGCGCCCGAGCCCGGCCCGATCTCGATGAGATGGTCGGCCTGGCGCAGCACGCGCACGTCATGGTCGACGACGACCACCGAATTGCCGTCATCGAGCAGATCGTCGACGACACCCAAAAGCCCGTCCACGTTGGAGGGATGCAGGCCGATCGAAGGCTCGTCGAGCACGTAGAGCACGCCCGTGGTGCGGTTTCTCACGGCACGGGAGAGCTGGACGCGCTGGCGTTCGCCGGTCGAGAGCGTGGAGCTGGCACGGTCCAGACCCAGGTACCCGAGGCCGAGCTGGCGCAGACGCTGCATCGGCTCCTTCATGCCCGAGATGATGGAGGAGGCCATCGCGCGCATGTCGGCCGGCAGGCTCGTGGGCACGCGGTCCACCCAGTCGGCGAGCTCGTCGAGCGTCATCGCCGTCGCCTGGCCGAGGTCGATGCCAAGGACCTGCGGTGCGCGCGCCGCCTTCGACAGCCTCGTGCCGTCGCACTCGGGGCAGGGCGATTCCCTGAGGTACTTGGCCACACGCTTGAGGCCTCGCTCGTCCTTGACCTTGGAGAGGGCGTTCTCCACGGTGTAGATGGCATTGAAGTAGGTGAAGTCCATCTCCCCCGCGGTACCGGTCTTCTTGTTGTCGTAGAGCATGTGCTTCTTGACGGCCGGGCCGTGGAAGACGATATCGCGCTCTTTCTGTGTGAGCTGGTTGAACGGCACGTTCGTGCGCACGCCCATCATGCGGGCGACGTCCTTCATCAGGCTCCACATGAGCGTGCCCCACACCACCACGGCGCCCTCGTCGATGGTCTTGCTCTCGTCGGGCACGAGGGTGGCCGGATCCACGGTGCGCACGATGCCGGTGCCCTGGCAGCGCGGGCACGCCCCGCCGGAGTTGAAGGCGAGGTCCTCGGCACCCGGGCCGTCGAACCGCGCGCCGCACGTCGGGCAGGTGATCGGCTGGCCAAGAGCCACGTCCATGCTCGGCGGCACGCGATGGCCATTGGGGCACACATGGCTGGAAAGACGGCTGAAGAGCAGGCGCAGATAGTTGAGCAGCTCGGTGGAAGTGCCGAACGTGGAGCGCACGCCGGCGATGCCGGGCCTCTGGCGCAGGGCGAGTGCGGCAGGCACGTGCTCCACCTCGTCCACATCCGCACGGCCGGCCTGCGAGATGCGCCGGCGCGTGTAGGTGGACAGGGCGTCCATGTATCGCCTCGAGCCTTCGGCGTAGAGCACCCCGAGGGCGAGCGAGCTCTTGCCCGAGCCGGACAGGCCGGCGATGCCGACAAACTTATTGAGCGGCACTTCCACGTTGATGTTCTTGAGGTTGTGGACACGGGCGCCCCGCACGCTGATGGTGGCGGGCTCGTGATGACGATGACCGGCGGCTGTCTCGGTCCGATTATCGGTGGTGGCCAGTCGGTCGGCGTCGGCCGGCGTCACGGAAGATGAATGGGTGGATGGCATATATCAGAGTCTAGGAATCGCCGGAAAGAAACCGTCGCCGAATCAGCCGCCCGCAAAGATGTCGGCCGCCACGGCGTCATCCGGCTCTCACCTGGCAGCTACCCGACTTCGCCCGGCGGTCACCCGGCCTTTGACTGCATATCCCCGCAATTCGCCGAACGGGATGGGCGAAAATGACGGCGAAATAGCACGAAGGGAAACCGAAATCCCCGATAATGGGGGGAAAACGGTCATGAATAAAGAACATGGATAAAGAAAGAGAAGAGGCCGGATCCCGATGGTGCCGAATGCGGGGAACCGAGCCCCGCGGCCCCAGAAGGAGGCTCATGGCAACGCACCCGGATCTTCCGGCCTCACTTCCATACTGTAGGTGTCTTTTCCTGATGCGGTGGGAAGAGTGAACAAAAAGATCGCCATCAATCAGCCGCTGTGTATGACGATGATTTTTGTCCCACGATTCTCCTCCTCTGCCTCAGACAAAGCGAGAAGCCCCAAGAAAGGTCGATAATGGGCGTGGTGCTGCTCGTCACGCCACAACTCGCAACGCCGCAACGCATCACGTCGGAAAAGTCGGGAAAGAAGGCACATCATGTCTCAGAACAGCGCTGACAACGAATCGGACTACCTGCCGCAGCCTGTAGGTGAGTCACAACCAATGTCTCCGTCGCAGTCTGCAAGCCTGTCGTCACAGCCCGACGGTATGACGGACCTCTCCAGCACGACAGACCCTGGCAGCACGCTGCACAACATCGACGAAAACCTTCACCTGTGCCACAGCTCCGAACGTGACCAGGAAGAAGTCCACGACAAGCTGCGCGCCTATAACCATCGCTATTGGAAAGACATCAAGGACTTCAGCCTCCACATCGAGCGTGACGGGCAGATCGTCGCCGGCATCGTGGCGGCCAGCACGTTCGAGACGCTGGAGGTGGAATTCCTGTTCGTCGACGAGAAATGGCGCGGGAAAGGCCTTGGCAGCCTGTTGCTGCGCACCGCCGAGCACAACGCGCGGCAGGCAGGCGTCCGCCATGTGCTGCTCAACACGTACAATTTCCAGGCACCGGCGTTCTATCCGAAGATGGGCTATCGTCGCCTCTTCGAGATCAACCCGTGCCTTGGCCCGTATGCCCAGTATTTTTTCTGGAAGGACCTCGACTGAGACCGGCGATGACATGGGCGGCGCTCGCCGCCTGGGGTGTCATCAAGCTGACGCAGCGGCTGCAGCAGAGAAACATTGCCCCGTATATGCTCGCCATGCGGCGGCGGTGCGGGGCTTCCGACAAAAACTTGGAATAAAAACGAGCAATAAAACGCGATAACAAAACTCGCGGTAAATACACCCGCGATAAAAACTAACGCGGCTGCTCGGGGATACGGTCGAGATTGGGCCGGTAGGGGGAGCCTTTGCCTTTGCGCACCGGCGAGCCCGCCCCCATCCCATCGAGGGAATCGCTGCCGGAGTCGTCCGCTGAGCCGGGCGCAGAACCCGAACCGGTGGAATCAGACCCGACGGAGTCCGGACCGTCCGTCGTCCCGGAGGCGTCTTGGGAACTCGACGAGCCGGAATCAGAAGCGCCCGAGCCGGAGTCGGACGCGCCAGAGCCGGAGTCAGACGTATCCGAGCCAGAGTCGCCGATGCCGGAGGAGGATGAGCCGTCGCCGTCTGTCGCCGACTTGCCGGTCTCAGCCTGCTCCTGCTGCGGGCGTTCCGTCTCACGCCGACTCTGGGCCGTGGCGACAAAGCCTGCGACCACAAGTACGGCACAGACAACTACGGCGCAGAGTGCGCACACCGTTGCCCACCAATGTCGACGTGCTGTCATGGCGACCGCCTCCCCCACTGCTCAGTGATCTGATCTATTGATGATCCGATTTATTGATCCATCGCCGACGAACCGTACTGCCGGCATGGCTCCACCTTATAAAAACAAACCACCCGATAAAAACGAAACACATGAACACAAAACAGATAAACGAAAAGGGGCCGTCGCAGGCACGACCGGGACAGACCGGCCACATCCACGACGACCCCGACAAGACGGGGCGGAAGGAAGGAGAAGAACCGAAGCCTTCCGCCCCGTCAAGGATTCCGCCTTACCTCACAAGTGGATCCTGTGCGGGATCCTTGTCCTCGTCGGCGTGACGCCGACGGATCGCGAGCACGGAGACACCCGCCGAGAGGGCGAGCGTGGCGAGGACCGCGACAAGGACGACGTCCGAGCCGGTTTTCGACAGGCCGGCGCCGCCGACGGCGGCAGAGCTCTTCGACCCCTTGCCGCTGCCCGGGACGACCTTGATGGAGCCGGACTGCGAGCCGGAGCCCTTCTGACCCTGCTGACCGGACTGGCCGGACTGACCCGACTGCGACGAGCCGTCACCCTGGCTGCCGGTGCTGCCGCCCTGGTTGCCGGAATCACCGGAGCCGGAATGGTCTTTGGCCGGGGCCTGGGCGAGCGCCTTGATCGCGGCACGGACCTTCTTGGCGGCGTCCGCGACCTCGTCGGAGGTGGCGTCCGGATCAGCGGCGACCTTCTTGGCCGCGGCGACCGCGTCCTCAAGCGACTTCCACGAATCCGAGGTGTAGTCGGACTGCTTCAGGGCCGAGGCCTCGAGAAGGGCCTTCTGCAGGTCGACGAGGCTGACGAGCGTCTTCTTCGCGGCGAGCAGGGCGTCCAGCGCCTTGGCGACATCCTCCTGGGAGGCGTCAGGATCGGCGAGGACAGCCTTGGCGGCCTTGGCGGCATCCTGCAGCTTCTTGAGAGAGTCGGCGGTGTAAGCATCCGGGTTCAGATCGTCCACATCGTCAACGGCGTTCTTCAGGTCGGAGACCTTGACGAGCGCGTTGCGTGCGGCCTCAAGAGCCTGGACATCGGCATCCACCTGGGACTGGGCGACAGGCTTGTCGCTCCCCTCGCTGGCGAGATCCTGCTGGGCCTTGTCGAGCGCCTTGGCGAAGGCATCCCACGAGCCGGCGGTGTAATAGGCCTGCTGCGGGGCGGCGTCACCCTCGGTGGCTGCCTGGACGAGCGCCTTGAGGACCGCGAAGTCGGTCGCCTTGGCCTCATTCAGCTTCGCCTGTGCATTGAGGAGCGCGACGAGCGCGTCCTCGATCTGCTTGGCAGTGGCGGCCGGATCGGCCTGGACCTTCTTGGCGGCGGCGAGCGCGTCGGCGAATGCCGACCAGGCGTCCGACTGGTAGTCGGACTGCTGGAGCTTGCCGGCCTCGTTGATCGCGGCATTGAGACCCCTCAGCGAGATGAGGGCGTTCTCGGCGGCCTGGAGATCGGCAAGAGCCTTGTCCACCTGAGCCTGCGTGGCGGAGGCGTTCGCGAGGACATCCTGCGCGGCCTTGAGCGCCTTGGCAAACGGGGCCCACGAATCAGCGGTGTAGTCGCCCTGCTGGAGCTTGCCTGCCTCATCGACCGCCGTCTTGAGGGCGGAGATGCCCACCAGATTATCCCGGTCGAGCACCAAATTGCGGGCAAGGAAGTCGAGCATGGACTGGCCGGTGTACGGCGTCACGTTGCCGTCCTGATCGCTCACGTTGAGCGTGAGGCCCGGATTCTGGAGCGCCTGCTCGGCGATGGCAAGATCATTGGCGAGCGGGGACCACGAATCGGCGGTGTAGTCGCCCTGCTTGAGATCCTTGACCTCATCGATGGCGATCTTCAGGGCGTTCAGATCCAGCTGATCCGGCGCCTGATCGGCGTCGAGATGCTGCGAGAGCGAGACGAACATCGGCAGGGCGTCGGAGTTCTCACGATGGAAGGCGACCTGCACTCCTGCCTGGTCGTCGAAGAGCAGCTGGCCGCCCTCGGCATTGGCAGGATCAGAGGAAGCATCACCATCAGAGATGGCGTCATTCTTGTTCGACTCGGAGGCGGCTGCCGCCTTCACCGAGGCACCGGCCTGAGGATCGGCCCACACACCCGGCTTGAGCAGGTTGCCCCTGAGCGTGGAAGTGGCGTCAGTGTAGTAACCGTTCGAGGCCGTGGTGTAGCTGCGGACACGGAAGGCGAGCTGGGCATCATCCTCAGTGCTCTTGGCGGTCAGGCCGAGGGCGGAGAGCTTGACGCGGGCGATGATCACGTTCGCATCGGAGATGGTGGAGTCATCCACCGGCTCGGAGTCGACGAGCTCGCCGGCCTGTCCGGAGTCGAAGTCGAACGTGTACGTCTCCACCCACGCGGTGTCGGCCGGTGCCTGGCTGTTGCCGTTGTCACCGGTGATCTGGGTGAGGTAGCCCTGGTTGCCGACCAGATAGAGGATCTCGACGATGTTGAAGTTGCCGATGCGAGACCACGGCTTGGCGGTCTGGACGGCGAAGGCCATATAGCCCTTCGACGGATCCTTACCGGCGGCCTTGAGCTGCGGGGCGGTGGAGGCATAGCCCACACGGGTCAGATCCATGCCCTCCAGGCTTCGCGTGCCGGCATACTGCTCGGACTCCTCGCCGGAATCCTCGAAGTGGGCGAAATAATCACCCGACGGATCAGAGCCGGAGAGCGTGAAGACACCGAACTTGGAGGCATAGGCCTCGTCACCGGTGCCCTGCTTGAAGCCATGGCCGGAGACGGAGACGGTGCCGGACTTCTTGTCGTCGGAGAGGACGGCGGTGTGCTCGGTCTGGGCGACCGGCTTCGGCGCGGAGGTGATGGACACGCGCAGCGGCGAGGTGGAGCCGGCCTGATTCTGCAGGACCGGGTCGAGCTCGACCACACCGGTCGCGTCGGTCACGTACGAGCGCTTGAGACCTGCGACACGCGCGCTCTGGGTGGTGTCACGGGTATGGCGCAGCGCGGACTGGTCCGGGATGGACAGCGTGACGGAGAACTCCGCTGTGCCGTGCGCAGGAACGGAGATCGTGTCCTTGTCGACGCTGTAGGTGACGCCAGGCGTGGTGGTGCGCGCCTTGTAGTGCACGGTGTAGTCGGCCGCGTGGTCAGACTCGTTGGTCACCGTGAAGGTCTTGGTGGCCTTGTAGCCCTCCTGCGGAACGAGGACGACGCCGAACTGGCCGTTGACGGCGGCAGGGTTGTCCTTCGAGGCGACGAGCACCTGGTTGGTGACAGCGTTGGGCGAGTCGATACGGCCGGTGCCCACACGCAGCGGGCTCTCGAGCGTGCTGCCGCCCTGCTCACGAATGTCGTGCGTGGCGGTGTTGATGAGCTGGGCCTTGATCTGGGACGACTTCCACAGCGGGTGCGCCTGGGCGACGAGCGCGGCGACGCCGGAGGTGAGCGGCGTGGCCATGGACGTGCCGGACATCAGCTCATACTTGTTGCCGGAACCGGCGGAGGCGGAGATGATGCCCACACCCGGTGCGGCGACATCCGGCTTGGCGGTGCCGTCGAGCGAGCCGTGCGAACCGCGGGAGGTGAAGTTGGCCACCGTGTCCTGCAGCTCACCGGAGTAGTCGACCTTCTGCGCGTGCTTGAGCGTGTTGTCGAGCGTCACGTTGAGCGTGCCGGCCTTGAGTGCGGCCTGCAGTGCCTCCGTATTGGAGTTCTTGCTCAGCTGGAAGCCGGGGATCGTGGTGTTGCCACCGATGCCGGCCTCGGGGATGTTGGACTGGGAGGCGAACAGGACGGCCTTGGCGCCCGCCTGCTCGGCCATGTTGAAGCGCTGGCCGGAACCGCACGTCACATGGTTGTCATCCCAGGAGATCCAGGCGATGTTGCCCTTGACCGCGGCCTTGTCGGCAGCCGAGTAGGCCTTGCAGCCCTCAAGGTTGTCCTTGTCGGAAAGGGCGACCACCTTGCCGGTCACGGAGAAGTCCTTGGTGATGTTCTCCGAGTACTGGCCTGCGGCCGTGCCGACGAGGCCAGCCGGGGCGTTGATGCGGATGGCGTCCTGACGGGTCTTGCCGGAATTGGTGGCGGCGACGGTCAGCGCGGAGGAGGCGGTGGACGGCGCGCCGGTGATATCGGTGATGTCACCATCATTGCCCGCGGCGATCACGGAGATCACGCCGGTCTTGCTCAGCGCGTCGACCATCTGGTTCTCCGGCTCGTCGGCATCGCCATAGGCTCCGCCGAGGGACATGGAGACGACCTTGATGTAATCCTCCATCTTGCCGCTGCGCTCGACCTCGAGGTTGTGCTGCATGACCCAGTCGAGGGCCTCGCCGGCAAGACCGGTGGAACCACCCTTGTCACCGAACACCTTGAGCGAGTAGACGCCTGCCAGCGGGGCGGAACCCGGCGCGATCTGCATCTTCTCGATCTGCTTGGCGGTGAGGCTGGCGTAACGCTTCTGCGTGTGCCTGACCGTCTTGCCCTTGGCGTTGACGCCATAACCGAGCGAGGTACCAGCCACGTGCGTGCCGTGGTGGCCGCCGGGGCCGTCGATCGGGTTCGCATCCGGCTTGGCGGTCGTGTAGGTGCGGCCGTCGACCTTCGAGCCGTAGAGGCTGCCCGCGAAGTCATAGCCGCCCTTGAACTTGGCAGGATCGAGATAATGCTTGAGCTCGTCGTCCTGCAGCGGGGAGGTCTGCGAGTCGGCCTTGGCCATGGCGGCGTTGTACACCGCCTCAGTGCCCGTGCCGCCGAAATCGGCGTGCGTGTAATCGAGACCGGTATCGATGACGGCGACGTTGACACCCTTGCCCGTCTTGCCGGTCTGCTTCCATTCCTTGAGATTGCCGATCAGCTCATCGGAGTTGACATTGGCGGGCTTTGCCACGGACTTCGTCACATCCGCCGTGGTCTTTGCCTTCTGGCCGGATGAGGCCAGGGTGAGCGGCACCTGGTAATGGATCTTCTGGACCGAGATCGCCTTGGGGTTGTCGGCCACGAGTTTGTTGAGCGCCGAGACGGAGGCGCGCACGGCGACGCCCGGGATGGAGTACGACGCGGTGTATACCTTCTGCGCGGACGAGTCGAGCTTCTTGAGCGCGGCAAACACCTGGTCGGCATTTGCCTGCACGCCCTCGGCCGACTTCTCGCCGGCTGAGGCGGCCTGCTTCTTGGCCGAGGCTGATGCCGTCTGCTGGCTGTCGCCCAGAATCTGGTCGACCTTCTGTGCGGCCGAGGTGCCGCTGATATGGATGAAGACCGTCGCCTTGCCGTCGGCCTCTGCGGCCGAGGCGGCAAGTTTCTGGTCCCCGACGGAATCGAGCAAAGATGATTTCGCCGACTTCGGCGTCGATGACTGCGGCGCCGCGACGGCGGTCAGCGCAGGGCTGACCAGCATCGCCGCCCCCACGGCAAACGCCGTGAGAGTGGCCCACCTGCTGTGATGTGCCATATAAAGTTTCCCTTCTTCTCAATCGCTTGCTGACGCGCGCAGACACGGCACATGGGCGGTATCTCGCGACCTTTGTGAAGGTCGGCCGGTACCGGCGCATGCCGCAAAGCCGTCTCCCCGCTTTCGGCAACAAGGTGGTATTCAGTGTGGGAAGAGAAAGTTACAGGAAGATGACATCATTTCTTCACATTTGGGAGGACACCGTCATCATCGGCCACAGTCGTTGAAGAAAGTTCGACCCCGAATCCATTGGAAAACAAGGGATGACCTTTTACCCGCATCAACCTGCCGAGAAGATGGGACCCAAAAGGACTGATAAAGCGTTATCAGAATCGTGTATAACGACACGCCCGGCCTTATCGGCAGACGATCTCGGTCGTGCAGGCAGCGTTCAGCCGTTGATCCAGCGGGCGAACCGCCGCGAGACGGCACGGGGCACGAGACGCTCGCCCAGGATCATCGCTTTCGTCACCACGCCGTATGAGCGCAGCACCCGCCCACGACGTGCGGCGTCATAGCCGGCCCGCGCCACTTCCGCCGCTGTGGCGGGGCGCAGACGGGTGAACATCGTCGATTTCTTCTCCATGTCCGATGCCTTCTCAAAACCGGTGGAGACCGGACCGGGCAGCAGCGCCGTCACATGAACCCCTGTGCCGCGCGCCTCGTCGGCGATCGCCTCGGAAAAACTGCGGACGAACGCCTTTGACGCGTAGTAAAGCGCCATGTGCGGCCCGGCCGACACCGAGGCGACGGAGGCGACATTGAGAATGCTGCCATGATGGCGACGGACCATCGCCGGCATGAACAACCGGGTGAGCTGGACGAGCGCGACCATGTTGACCTGCATGAGGGCGGACTGCTTTGCCGGATTCCCCTGCCAGAAATTGCCGAAATCACCGAAACCGGCATTGTTGACAAGCGCATCAATGTTCAGGCCATGCTCGCGCACCTGCCGGGCGATCGCCGCGGCGGCTTCGGGTTCCGACAGATCCTGGGCGATGACAAGAACGCGGTGATGATAGCGCTGCTCCAGCTCATTTTTGACTTGATCGAGACGAGCCAGGTTTCGGGCGACGATCACAAGGTCGTACCCGTCGCGCGCATACAGACGGGCGAACTGCCGGCCAAGGCCGGATGTCGCGCCGGTAATGAGTGCCGTCGCCATATGTTCCTCCTTGGAATATCTGTTCCGCCATGAAATACGGGACAGGTTGATATTCCAGTCTATCGGTCTACTCGGGCGCGCACACCCGGCTTGTCACACGTGCCCAGGCGGCACACCCGGTCTGTTACACATGCCCCGGCGGAACACCCGGTCAGTCACACGTGCTCAGACGCACACCGTCTGTCACACCTGCTCTCAGATCCTGCGTTCACGCTTTATGCGCCGGATGGGCACGCCTTCTGCTCCGGTCGACACGACGACCGGCGGCAAGCGCCATCAGTGCGAGCGCGCACAGCAGAAGTGCGATCGCCGCTGCGATGACCACCCGTACCGCAGTTCCTGTGGCGGCCAGCGGTGTGAGTCTGCCGTTCCAGTCGTCCTGCTCCTTGATGGGAGTGGAGTCGCAGTACTTCACCTGGGTGCCGTCCTGCGGCTTGTCGATGTCCGGGGTCTGCTCGGTCGGGCACGGCAGGATCGGCGTGGAGGTGACCTTCGCACGGTCCGTGTGGAAGCCCTTCACACCGTTCAGGGTGCCGTGGACAGTGAAGCTCTCGCCCGGTTTGAGCGTGGTGTTCTTCAGCGTGTCCACGTCCTTCTGATCCCACGTCACGTCACCGGTGCCGGCGATGGTCCTGTCCGTCATGTCGAACCTGTGCAGGTCGGACTTGCCGGTGTTGGTGATGAGCAGGCCGATCCTCGTGCCGTCCTTGACGTTGTCGAGCGCCTCGGCCGGCTTGTTCCTGTCGCCGGTCTGGAGGCCGGAGGCGAGATCGTACTTCTCGATCCTCATGCTCGGCGTCTGATCCGGGGTGCGGGTCCACACGATGTTCGACGGGCGCTTCGTGCCGTTGATGTACTCGTCGAACCGGTTCTCGTGCTTCTCCACAGGCTTGAGGCGCTGGCACTGGATGTACGCGGTCCACGCGGCCTCGTGGTTCCCGTCGGACACCAGCCTCTTATAGGAGTCGGTGGCCGCCACGGTGAGCGTGCCGTCCGTGGTCTGCGCTGCTGTGAACAGCTGCGAGTCCGTGCCGGTGAGAATCCCGCCCTGCTTGAACTTCGAAGAATCGAGGCCACTGCCGGCGATCTTCTCACCCTTCCTGGCGAGCAGCTGGCCGTCCGTGGAGTACAGGTCGGCGTTGGCATACACCGCCCACTGGCCCGTGTACTTGTCGTAGACCGGGTCGAGCTTGTCGACGATCCTCCAGTCGGTCACCTGCGGGTAGGCCAGATCCTTCGGCCTCTTGGAGCTGTCGAGACGGTAGAGGAAGTAGTGGCCCTTGTAGATGTCCTTACCGTTCACGCTGGCGTCACCCACGTTGACGACGATATCTTTGCTCGGGTTGATGACCACGAGCGGGTTATGCACCTGGTTGGTCACGTACTTCTGGTCGTCCACGATCTGCGTGGCCGTGTTCTTCACGTCGTAGCCGTCCGTGACCTTCCTGACCTTGACCGGCAGGACGATGGTGTAGTCCTGCCCGAGGAGCGTCTGGTCGATGTACGGGGCGTTCAGCTTGTCGAGCTGGCGCTCCGAGTACTCCTTGAGGGAGGTTGGCTGCGGGTCGCCGCGGACAATATGTCCATTCGGGCCGATCTTGGTGTCGACCGTCTTGGCGAACACGTAGGCGATCCCGTCCTTCACCGAGGTGTTGAACTTCGCGGTCGCATCCTTGCCGCTGGCGTCGAGGACTTTGATGTTCTTGGCGTCGAGGTCGAGGTACTCGTCGTCATAGTCGTCGACCATGCCCAGCCTCTGGACCATGTACATCTGTTTGCCCTCAGACTGTTTCGGGTCGGTGATGTCGCCGAGATTGTACTTGAGATCCTTGGCCGACAGGGTCAGCCTGTAGTCGAGGATGTCGCCCAGCACGGCCTTCTTGCCGTTAATGTTGATCGACGGCTTGTCGTGCTGCGTATCCTCCTTCTTCGGCTTGGGCGGGACGTAGGTGTTCTGCACCTCGTTGGAGATGCTGGCACCATTGTTCACCGTGTACACGAAGTGGTTCTTCACCACGTAGGCCGGGGCGATCTTCTCGGACACGCGGGCGAGGAAACGCACCGTGATGTCGATCGTGTCGCCCGGCGCCCAGTGCGAGGAGATGTACGACTGGGTGAATTCGAGGTGGAACGTGTGCGCCTTCTGGTCGACGCTCACCGTGTAGTCGCGGCCGATCGCCAGCTGCTTGCCGCTGGCACGGTTGTTCTGGACGATGATCTCATCGCTGTCGAGGCTGACCATCGGGTCATACGTGTCGTCCACGGCAGCCTTCACCACCTGGTAGCCCGCCTCATCCGCGGTCCTCACCGTGTCGAGAAGGTGCAGGTTGTAGCGGATCTGCTGACCCGGGCGCACGAGCTGGCTCTCGCCGTTATGCTCGTCACCACCCTGCTCCTGCGCGGCCGTGACGGACTTGACGACGTTGGGCACCCACACGCAGATCGGCGGCTGGTTGGTCGGCACCGTCACCTTGCCTGCGGTCTGCGAGCCGGTGTTGAGGAACTTCTCACCCTCATGCTTGGACGCCGAGGCGGACTTGGAGCCGGTCGGGTTGACGCACACCTGATAGCCGTGCGCGCCGTCCTTGTCGGTCTCCTCGCGGGTGATCGTCCACGAGCTGTTGTCCTCGTACTTGGTGTCCTCGTACACCTGCTGGTTGCCCTTGCCGTCGGCGAGATTGATTTTGCCGGGCACGAGCAGGACGATCTGCCTGCCCTTGGCGAGGTTCATCAGGCTCTTGGCGTAGGCGTCGGTGGGTGTGGCGGTGATCTTCGTACCGTTGTGCGTGAACGTGAACGCGCCGGTCACATCACGGCCCGTGTTCACGATGTCGGCGACGGTCGACTTGGAGTAGTCGTCCACATCCGCCTCGTACACGCGCCACTGGGACTGCTCGGCAGGATCCCACACGTAGTCGGCCTTGCCGTAATCATCGCTCAGCACGATGGTGGGCTTGACCGCCAGACCAGTAGGAACCGTGCCGTTGACGACCAGGCCCACCGGGTCGCCGTCACGATACGTCTTCGCATCGCCGCCGACAGCGTTGGTCTTGTCGGGGTCGATGGCCACCTCCCACTTTCCGGTACCGTCCGGCTTGCTGTTGCGGATCCACGCCTTGTCCGGGTTCGGGGTCCAGGTGAACACGGCCGGGATGTTGGTCGGCTTCTTATGATCGTTCCACTGTTCGGACGCCAAGTTGGTCAGCCTCTCCGTCCTGCCGCCCGTGAGGTAGTCGGTGCGGAACGCGCCGGTCAGGATGAGCTTGACCGGCCTGTCCTTCGACAGGTGCGCGGTGCCTTTGAGAAACGCCGGCTTGGCGGTGGCGATGGTCTTTGTGCCGTCCACCCTGATGGTGAACTGGTCGGTCACATCCCTGCCGTCGTAGTAGACGGCCACCTTGGACGGGTCGGAGAAGTCCACGTACTTCGCGGCGTCCGACCAGTCGTCGGTGATCTCGTAGGAGGCGAGGTCATGCACTAGGTCGGAGGGCACGCGCCCGTTCGCCACCGCGCTCACGGGGTCGCCGGGCAGGAACGTCTTATTGTCCGCGCCCACCTTGTTCGACCACTTGGGGTCGTCGGTGGTCAGCGCCCCGTTTTTGTCGAGGACCCAGGCTTTGTCGGGTTTGGGCTCGTGGGTGTCGAAGTGGTGTTCGTCGGTGTCGCCGCCCGTCTTGTTCCACAGGACGGTGGCCTTGTCTTTGAGGCTGTCACCCTCACAGGGCTTGGTGACCGTCACATCGAGGCTGAACCGGTACTCATGGTCGACAGGCAGCTCGTCCGAACCCTTGTACGTGGCGGTCACCCTCGCGGGGCTGTTCGACCCGTCGGAGAAGTTGAACCGGTCAGACACATCCATGCCCGCGGTGGCGTCGGTGACCTTCATGCCCGTCACCTTGTAGGACAGGTTGTCCGGGTTGGTGAACGTGTCGACAAAGGTCATGTGGTAGCCGCCGCGCCCCGTCTTGGTCGAGACGATCGTCCTGTCAGGCATATTGGAGGCGGCATGCCCCTCCTCGATCCTCTTGAACGGCTTTTTCGGCGGCACCGCGGCAAGCGTGAACGACTCCGCAGGCTGCCGGTCGGGTGTGTCGACCGCCTCGCTCATCTGGCCTTGTTTGGGTACCTGGATGTCGAACCAGTAGTTTCCGGCCTGCCAGCCGTGGCGCGCGGGCCCGCCCCAGCCCAGATCCGCCGGGGTGAACGACGGCGAGTCGACACTACCCGCGCCAGTGATCATCATCACCTTCGACGCCTGCGCAGCAGGCACATACTCGTGGCCGTCGAAGTGGAGGGTGACGGTGGTCTTGTCACTGACCGGGTCGAACTGCGCATCCGGCGAGGACGGGTCCATCTTCACCGTGAGCGTGTCGCGGACAGGCGTCTTGTCACCCACCCTGACCTTGCCCGCCTTCTGCCGCGTCTTCACACCCAGCCTGTACAACGGGGTGATCTCCCCCGAAAACTGGATACCAGAAGGAAACTCCTGCACATCTCGTCCGCTCGTGAACAGCGGCTGCATGTTGCCCGAGGCCGCCGCCATACGACGCGCGACAGCAGACTTGTACACGATGCGCCAGTGGAACGAACCCTTTGCGACGGCATGCCAGCCCACAGTGACTGGGGCGCTTGAGCTCGTGCCGGAAGTAGGACCGTCAAACTTGACCTTGTCCGCGCCATCAGTGACATCGATCCTCCATGGGACGCCCGGCACGGGGTGATTGTTCTGGTCACGCAGATCAATGGTCACCGTCCCGTGCGCGAGATTACCTTTGACAAGGCGCGTGCGTACGACGGACGGCGTGTGAGAGGCCGCCGCATTCCAGTATTGCGTCGCGAGACGGCGCACCTGGTTGATATCACCGCCTTTGAGGCCTCCGGCCATGGCTGCCAGAAATTTGTCACGTTCGGCATCCAGATGGTCATGGATGGCGTACGCCACGCTCGCTTGCGTCAAATCCGACTGATCGGTCTCATGTTCCCTGACCATCTGGGCCGCGATACGGTCATTCACATCCGTCGAGGTGGTCCATGCGCCCTTGTTCTCGTCACCGGAAAGGTGCAGTTTCGCCTGATCCGTGCAATAGAACGGGTGGCCGTCCTTATAGCCGGAGACGGCAAGATCCGCCACATCACCGAGCCCCGCATGCAGCGTGTTCGTCATGTATCCCGGGCCATACCAGCCTTTCGCACTGGCGACACCGACCCCGGCAAGCAACGCGGCGGCAGCAGCGCCCATGGCCATCACCCGTCGCATCGCACGGACTCGCGCGGTGTGCCCGGCCCGTGTTCTGTCCAACAATCTCATCGGGAATCCTCTCCCCCGTCTGCCGGACCACAGACTTTTGCGTACTGATCGCGTCGCGGCTGGATCAGCCGCCGAGACGACATGGCAGGGGAAGGATCCGGCCTGGTTTCCGCCTGCCTCTACTGCCACTGTGCCGGAATGGCAACAGGAAAGGGAGAGAAAAGGCCGATTGTGGATAACTGGGCCGCACAAACCGGGCTGCATCAACGCCGAGCAGCCGCCTGTGCGGACAAAGCCTGGCCCGTTCATGGGCAGGCACAGACAGGATCCGGCAGACCGGAAGGCAGGTGACATATCACCATCCGGTGCCGAATTGACCTGCCGTGCCGCCCAAAGAGCGATTACCGCACCGTATTACCGCACTGTCACCTCCACCACCGCGGTCGCGTCCCCGCAGCGAAGATGCACACGACATGTGCCTGTGCGCACGCCGATCACGTATCCGGTGCCAGTGACCGCGACGGCCTCACCGTCAGACCACCATTGCACGGATTGTGCCGGCTTGTTGACGCCGGAGAGCTGGACGGCCTGTCCGGCCGACAGCCCCATCCTGCCATGCGAGACACCGGGGCCGGCGATGGCGAGCAGCGGTTCATGCACCGTCACCACAACGGTGGCGCTCACACGTCCGGCGGTGGCGGTGATGACCGCAGTACCGGCCTTCTTCGCCGTGACCTTTCCTTGTGAGGAGACAAGGACGACGGACGGATCGGACGAGCTCCACACAACCGTCCTGTCGGTGGCCTCAGAGGGGCTGACAGCGGCGATGAGCGTGCTGGACTTGCCTCTTTCGAGATTCAGACGCCCATCGGCGATGTCGGTGCCCGAAATGGTGACGGATCTGACGGCGACATCACAGTGGACGGATCCCATCGACGTCGATCTCCCATCCCATCTGGCTGGTGTGCCGCGATGGAACACCATACCCGGCGCCATATTGCCCGGATAACGATTGAACGAATTGCCGTTGTCACTGAAGATCACGCGGTAATCGCCCGAACCGAGATCCGGCACATCGAGACGGTATGTGTTCTTTCCGGAGCAGGAATCGGAGGCGTCCACGAGATGCATGGCCGTGCCGGGCCAGAGGGCGTTGCTGCGCGCTGAGGCACCGTCGCCGGTGTAGATGTAGGCGTCAATACTCTTCCAACCTGCCGGTTTGACGGCATAGATGACGGCGGACGAAGTGGTGGTCGTCCTGACCACCCGCACGCGCGCCGAGGCGCTGACCCCGTCCGCAGCCTGCACCGTGATGGTCGTCGTTCCCGGCTTGTGTGCCGTCACCATTCCGTCGGAGGAGACGGAGGCCACGGCCGGATCGGAGGACCGCCATTCCACGGCGGCGCCCTGCGGATCGGTGGTGGCGCTCAGACGCGTCGATGCCGTCCCGTGCGCCATATCCAGCGTGACATCCGTGCGGTCGAGGCTGACCGAGCGAACAGCCTGCGCGGTCTGGCAGGTGACATTTCCCAGCGTCTTCGGGGCGCCGGCGGACAGGTCACCGTTCCAGCCCACGACGCCGTCGACCACGAGCCCGGCGGCATTCTCACCGTCATAGGTGTCGGCAGGATATTTGAGGGTGCCCGTCTTCTCGCCGTTGTCGAAGATGACGCGGATGGTGCCGGAGAGGTTGTCGGGAATCTCGTACATGTAGTCGTACCCGGCCGCCTTGCCGCAGGCATCGGCCTGCTTCATCGCCACACCGGGCCAGGCGGCATTGCGGGCGACATGCGCCGCAGACGGATCATCGACGTAGGCATAGGCGTACAGCCGGTTCCATGAGCCGGGACGCCGCGCATAGACGACGGTCCTGGCGTTCGGGTCCTGCTTGCGGAACGTGAAGGTCTGGCTGATCACCGAACCGTCCGCAGCCGTGCCGCGCACCGTCACCGACACCGTGGAACCGACGGCGGTGGCCGCGCCGATGGTGATGACCTGCCCGTCATGGTATTCGCTGGAGCGGCCCTCGGACGTCGTATAGCGCGGATGCGACACCGAGGAGGCGTGGAGCGTGACGTCCAGGGTCTGGGAGGAAAAAGCCTTTCGGCTGGCCGACACGGACACGGAGGGAGAAGCGACGGCGTTACGGTTGAAGAAGACGCTGACCCTGCCGCCCTCGGCGTCACCGGAGGTGATCCGCCCGCCGGAGACGGTGATCTTCCCGCCGCCGACCTGATCGGTGTAAGTGCCGTCATCAAGCGTGGTGGACAGTCCGGCGAGCGACTGGCGCCCGCCCATGTTGACCACGGTCACGCCATCGGTGTCTGCGGAGCCGTCCGCTTTGTACCGTTCGACCATCAGGCATGATGTCGGCCCGCAGTTGCGCAGATATTCCGCCGCGTCCTCGTTGTCCATCGCGTTACGGAAATGATTGACCGCGCTGACCTGCGGGTCCTTCCACGAGTCCGAGCCCGCGTCGCCCAGTTGTGTCTGCTCGGAGAACTGCGGCGAGGATCCGCCCGAGCCGGCAGGCCGGTCGAAATACAGAGACATGGTCTTGGCGCGCGAGCCGATCACACCCCAGCCCATCGTCATCTGCCACTGGCTCATGCCGGTTGACTCGCGGTCGCCGTTGGAATAGTTGTCGTGTGACTCCACCCAGCTCGTCAGGTTCGAGGCGGACACACCGGCAGCATCCCAGGATGACAGCGATCCCGCATCAAGATTCCTCGAGTTGAGCGCGCCACGCAGCTTTGCCCCATAGGAAGAGACAGTGATGCCACCGCCTGCCTTGTCGGAGGAGGAGAACAGCCGGGCGTAATCGGCGTCGCGGGATATCCCGTCATGCAGGACCTCGCCATACTGGTATTGTGCGCCGTTGGCGAGGATCCGCGTCCAGTAGGACGAGTTGTTGTATTCGCCCGGCAGCTCGATGTGCTTGGCCGCATCAAAGCGGAAGCCGTCCACGCCGTCATCGACGAGCCGGCGCAGGAAATCGGACATCATGTCACCCACGGCGGAATTGCCGTCGGTGTTGAGATCCTGCAGCCCCAGGAGCTTGCAGTGCGTGACCTGGTAGCGGTTGTTCCAATCGGAGACATTGCCGTCATTGCAGTCATGGTGATAATAGCCGCCATTCCTCCAGCGCGCGGCGATGGCATTCGTGTCGGAGGTCATGTGGTTGGCGACCACATCGACGATGATGCGCACACCGTAAGAATGGGCGGTCGCGCACAGGCTGCGCAGATCCTCCTCCGAACCGACGATCCAATTGCCGACCGTCGTATCGGTGGGCTGGTAGGCGTAGTACCAGTTCTGCGTGAAGCGCCGCCCGTTGCTGCCGGCATGGATGGCCGAGACCGGCTCGGTCTGCACCGAGGTGAATCCTGCCTCCGCGATGGCGGGGATGGCGTTCTCGATGGTCTTGAACGACCATTCGAACGTGTGCAGGGTGGCGCCCTCGCTCATGTTCTTCGCCAGACCGTACTTCTGCCGTGCGGATTCGAAAGCCGCATTGCCGACGGTATCGGAATAGCTGTCTCGGCCAGTTGAGGCGTTTGCCGTTTTTGCACCGACCAGACCGGTGATGCCGCAGGCCATGACCATGGCCGTCGAGGCGACGAGGGCGATCAGTTTGCCACCCTGCTGCCGCGATTTTGTTATGCGTCCAGGCACATTCGCTCCTTTCGCGAACATACGCTCGAGCCCAGGAACCACTGCCGACACAGACATCGTGCCGGGTGCGACACTGCCCCGTGGATCCTGTAGGAATCTCTTTTATTATCTTTTCACGCGCGTGTTCCTCATCGCACGACGCGCGGCATTCTCCGATGGGTTCCGCATGTGTCGACAGTGTCCATCAGAGAACTGGACAACGTTTTCACACGCAAAACTGCCATCGATGAATGTTGAGTTCAGTATAGACACAGAAATTATTAAGCCGTGGCACAGCATTTTTCCAGCGTGTCGCAGTTCAATATTTGCAAGCGTTTGCAAATCCGATAACACAAAATATATCAGTCCACATCCCTGGAAATCAGCAGTCGTTCAAGCCCGGACTGAGAACAAACTCATGAAAAATTGCGGATCGCCATCACCGATCTGCCGGGTGCCACGTACCGCGCATGACCGCCTCAGGCGGCCCGGGCCGTCAGAGCAGGATGTCGTAGGCGCGGCGTGAGTTGTATGAGTCCCCGTGGATGAGGATCTTGCCGGCATAGCGGAACCCGGCCTTAGTGATGAGATGGCGCATACGGCCGTTCTTGTCGTGCGTGTCGATGCGCACCTGCTCGTAGCCTAGGGCCAGCGACTGTTCGAGCAGCGCCGCCAGGAGCCGGGAGCCGATGTGCTGGCCAGCATAGGCGTTGGACGCTGCCACGCGATGGATGGTGATGTACGGCTCGTCCGGCTCACGCCAGCTGCCCGTGTAAATCTTGTTGTACGACGTGTCCGGACCGGGCACGAGGTTGGCGAGTCCTGCGATCGGCCCGCCGCCCAGCGGCACGAGCACATACGTCTCGCCCCGGGCGATGCTCTGTTCGAACTCTCCGCGCGTGGGGGTGGTGGCGTCATCCTGCCATTGGGGGATGCCGTCACGACGCAGCAGCTCGCGGCTGGCGGCGATGATATCCATGATGCCGTCGAGATCGGCGCTCTCGGCCCGACGGAGCACGAAGGTGTTCTTCCCGGCCTTGTCGGCGGCAAGCGTATGGACGAGAAGCGGGTCGGACGTCTGCTCCGCCGACCGTGACGTGCTGCGTGATTCTGCCATGGACTCTCCTCCGTGTATACTTGCCGGTGCTTGCGGGCGTAGCTCAATGGTAGAGCCTCAGTCTTCCAAACTGATTACGCGAGTTCGATTCTCGTCGCCCGCTCCAGTCTTATTCTTCTTCTCTTTCCTCACCCTTTATTTCGTTTTATTTTCTTTCTCTCTGATTTCTTCGATTTCTTCCTTCCGCCTAGTGCCGCTTTCCGCCGTCACAATACCGGTAGGCTGGGGGTATGGTTCTTTCACATATTCACGCATATACAACGGCCCCCGGCGGCCGGCGGATCGTCGCTCTCGCGGCGGTCGATGCTGATGACGCCTCCGGCCTGACGAACTCTGCTTCGACGGCATCGTCCAATTCCACGACGACATCCCAGCCTGCATCCCAGCCGCGCCCGCAGGATGACTTCTTCCGCAGCGTCAACGGCTCATGGATCGACTCGTACATCCTGCCCGATGACAAGTCGAGCTACGGCTCGTTCATGAAGCTCAACGAGGATTCCGAGGACGCGATCCACTCGATTCTCACCGACCCGCATACGACGGCGACCCGTTCGAAGATCCTCTTCGACACGTTCATGGACACCGAGTCCATCAACAAGGCCGGCGCCACACCGCTCAAACCGGTCCTCGCCGCGCTCGACGGGGCACAGACGAAAGCGGATCTGACGCGCGTGCTCGGCGCACTCAACCCCGAGGGCGGCCCGGACCTGTTCTCCCTGTTCGTCTCCGCCGACGCCGGCGACCCGGATAACGCCATCGCCTATATCGGCCAGGGCGGCATCGGTCTGCCCGACGAAGCGTATTACCGTGAGAAGCGCTACGAGCCGATCCGCACGGCGTACGCGCAGATGATCTCCCGTCTGCTCCTGCTCGCCCATCGTGCCGACAGCGGCAAGGACGCCGATTCGCAGGCGGCGCGCGTGCTCGCCCTGGAGACAACAATCGCCGGCTGCCACTGGGACAACGTCACCGACCGTGATGATTCCAAGACCTACAACAAGCAGACATGGAAGCAGCTGGCCGCCCGCCTGTCCCACTTCGATCTGGATGCCTGGGCCGACGCCTGGCAGCAGGCGTATGACAGCACCGCCGCCTCCACGGACATCCCGCTGGATCTGAAGGACGCGCTTTCCACGCTCATCGTGCGCGAGCCGGACTTCTTCGACGGTCTCGACAAAGTCTGGCAGCAGGCAGATCTGGAGGATCTGCGCCTGTGGGCCGTCAGCCACGTCATCATCTCCGACGCCTCATTCCTGTCCGACGACTTCGTCCAGGCCGGGTTCGACTTCACCGGGCGCGTGCTCTCCGGCGCAAAAAAGATCCGCGACCGGTGGAAGCGCGGCGTCAGCCTCGTCAACTCCGCCTGTGGCGAGGACGTGGGCAAGGAATATGTGCAGCGCTACTTCCCCGCCTCCTCCAAGAAGAAGATGGAGAAACTCGTCTCCAACCTCATCGCCGCCTACCGCGTCTCCATCACCACCTCGGGCTGGCTGGGCGAGCAGACGAAGAAGAAGGCCCTCGCCAAGCTCGACAAGTTCACGCCGATGATCGGCTACACGCGGCATTGGCGCGACTATTCCGCCCTGCACGTCAGCCGCGACAACTCCATCGTCGAGAATCTGCGTGCGGTGAGCGTGTACCAGAATGCGCACGAGCTGTCCAAGGCCGGCAGACCGGTCGACAAGGACGAATGGCTCATGAACCCGCAGGAGGTCAACGCCTACTACGAGCCGGACATGAACGTCATCGTCTTCCCCGCCGCCATCCTCCAGCCCCCGTTCTTCGACCCTGACGCCGACGACGCCACCAATTACGGCGGCATCGGCTGCGTGATCGGTCATGAGATCGGCCACGGCTTCGACGATCAGGGCAGCAAATATGACGGCGATGGGCGTCTGCACGACTGGTGGACCGCCGAGGACCGAAAGAACTTCGACAGGCTCACCCACGCCCTCATCGACCAGTACAACGCGTTCGTCCCGCTCGATCTCGAAAAGACCTACGCCGCACAGGGCAAGGCCGACCAGGCACCGCACGTCAACGGCGCGCTGACCATCGGTGAGAATATCGGCGACCTGTCCGGCGTCAACATCGCGCTCAAGGCGTACGTCATCAGCGAGGGCAAGAAGGCCGACACCCAGAAGGATCTCGAGGACTCCCTCGAGTCGAGCCCGGTGATCGACGGCAAGAGCGCCGCACAGCGCTTCTTCCACAACTACGCGCTCATCTGGCGCGGTGTGCGCCGTAACGAGCTGGCGGAGCAGTACCTGGCCATTGACCCGCACTCCCCCGCCGAGTTCCGCACCAATGGCATCGTGCGCAACGTGGACGCGTTCTACGCGGCGTACGACGTCAAGCCGGGCGACAAGATGTGGCTTGACCCGGACAAGCGTGTGCGCATCTGGTGAGCCGGAAGACTCGCCGCAGGGGCATTCCGGCTCATGCCGGCTGCCCCTGCGGTTCCAGTTCCTCGGGGACGGCGAAATCCTCCGCCGTCCCGCCGTCGGGCCCGGTGGCATGGATTTCCTCCTCCGGGTCCTGCTTCTCGCGCAGGCGCGAGAAGCTGGAGACACCGTAGGCGAGGTCATGCCCGGCCGTCCGCGCCTCGAGCACGAGCGCAGAACGGTTCGTGCCGTCCTCGCCCTGCCAGGAGTCCATCACCATACGGCCGGTGACGGTGACGGGATCGCCTTTGCGCAGGCTCGCCGCCATGTTCTTCGCGAGCCCGCGGTAGGCACGCACCGTGATCCACACGGTAGGCGCATCCCTCCACTCTCCGCTGCGGCGGTCCTTGTAGCGGCGCGTCGAACCGAGCCGGAAGCTGCACCCCTCGCATGATTTGGTGCTGAACGGCTCGGGATCGGTGCCCACGAGCCCCGTCATCGCGATATCCGCCTGTGACATTTTCTGCCTTTCTCTGAAAAACATTCCATCCGCCGGATGCATCGGCGGATTCCCTGCGGAAAGCATGACGCCATGATTCCCCTGGGAAACCGAAGCCGATTTCTTCGCGGCAGCCGGCGCCCGTGCGCCGTGATTCCAGCCTCGCTCGCCGTCGCGGGACGCAGAAGCACAAACCTCAATTGTGGAAAACTGGCGAACCGGTACACTGATGGGCGGGGATGTAGCTCAGTCGGTTAGAGCAGCGAACCCATAATTCGTCGGTCCTCGGTTCAAGTCCGAGCGTCCCTACTATTGCCGCGCCTCGCGCACTGCTGTGACCACGTTGTCGGCAGTGCGCGCCGACCGTCCTGCCGCGGTGACCGCCTCGCGCTTATACTGAAGGGGTGTTCCGCAGGAGGGTGCGCCCTCCACTGCACGGCCGGCTCGAGGTTGATGCCGGCAGAGCCCTGGTCGGACAGGGCCTCGGAGGATGGGAACAGGCGGTTTTGCCGGTCATCCAGAAAGAAGTGCGACACCGGGATGCAGTCGCGGTTCCTCGCAGCAGGACGCGCACAGCCAGCCGTCTGGAACGGTGCGGCGCCATCCGGCGCCCGGATGTGTACGGAAAAACCAAGCGATGACGAAGATAGACAGCAGCAGTCGTCCCGACCGGAACCAGGCCGGCGATACCTCCAACGACCCTTCATCCGACAAGCCCGATCTCATCGTCAAAGATGACGACGGCGCGCTGCACCTCAACTATCCCGCCCGCCAATCGCACTGGATCCACAAAGCGGAGGCGAAGCAGCGCCTGACCCGCCTGTCAGACCATATCCGCGCCGAGGGCTTCGGCAAGGCGGCGTGGGGCTTCATCCGCAACCATCTGTTCCTCGCCGTCCTCATCGTCGGCACCATCCTCACCTCCTTCGCCCACGGTGTGCAGACCGACAAGATCGACTGGCACATCCTTGCCGTCCTCTTCCAGCTCATGGTCGTCATCGAGGCACTCGAGCGCTATGGGATCCTCAGCTGGATCTCCCTGCATATCCTCAACCGCTGCAAATCCGAGCGCGGCCTGTCCATCGCGATGGGACTGCTCGCACTGTTCCTGGCCATGTTCGCCACCAACGACGTGACGATCCTCACGCTCATCCCGCTCATTCTGGTGATGAAGCGGCGGGCGCACGTCAACATGTACGTGCAGATGACGATGGTGACCATCTGCGCCAACCTCGGCTCCTGCCTCACCCCGTTCGGCAACCCGCACAACCTGTACATCTACACGCACTACCATCTCTCCGTCGAACAGTTCATGGGCTTCTCCCTGCCGCTGTTCGCCGTCTCGGTCATCCTGATTCTCGTGATGCTCGCCTTTGTGCCCAACAAGCCGATCGATCTGAGCCGCGACGAGATCCCCAGACTCGTGCGCCCCCAGCGGGCCATCCCGTTCGTGCTCGTGTTCATCGCGTTCATCGTCAACCTGCACGTGAACACCACCGCGGTGAGCGTGACGTGCATCCTCTTCGCCTGCCTGGTGATGCTCGTCTTCGACCCGCGCGTCATCTTCCACCTGAACTGGAATCTGCTCTTCACCCTGTTCTTCATCTTCATCTTCATCGGCAACGTGGCGAACATGGCCTTCCTGCAGGAGGCGATGCACGCCCTCGTCCACTCGCCGCTGTCCACGTTCGTCTCGGGCCTGCTGTTCAGCCAGGTGATCTCCAACGTGCCGATCACCGTGCTGCTCGCCCAGTTCACCCAGCAGACACCGGCCTTCGCCGCCGGCCTGTTCTACGGTGCTGATATCGGCGGCCTCGGCTCGCCGATCGCCTCGCTCGCCAACCTCATCACCATCAGCCTGCACCGGCAGGAGTTCCCGGAGGAGAACGGCAGATTCCTCAAGGTGTTCCTCGCCATCAACTTCGCCGCGCTGGTGTTCATGGGCGTGCTCTTCGGCATCCTGATCGGCACCGGCGTGCTCGCCTGAGACCGCCTGGCCGCCAGGGCCACACCGGCAGGACAGGCGCCGCCCGCTATCGCCGCACGGGCAACAGGCGACCTCATATGAGATAATCGGCCACGGCTGTATCAATTCCAAGAGAACGGAAACGCAGTGGCAGAGTTTATCTTCCAGATGTTCAACGTCCGGAAGGCTTTTGGCGAGCGCGTCATCCTCGACAACGTCTCCATGAGCTTCTATCCGGGCGCCAAGATCGGCGTGGTCGGCCCCAACGGCATGGGCAAGTCCACGCTGCTCAAGATCATGGCCGGCAAGGAGGAGGTCTCCAACGGCGAGGCGAAGCTCTCGCCCGGCTATTCGGTCGGCATCCTCGACCAGGAGCCTGGTCTCGACGAGGACAAGACCGTCATCGAGAACATCGAGCAGGCTGTGGGCGACATGAAGGCCAAGCTCGACCGCTACAACCAGATCGCCATGGAGATGGCCCAGCCCGATGCCGATTATGACAAGCTCGGCGCGGAGATGAGCGACCTGCAGACGCAGATTGACGCGGCCGACGCCTGGGATCTCGACAACCAGCTCGACCAGGCGATGGACGCGCTGCAGTGCCCGCCGCCCGACACGCCGGTCAAGGTGCTCTCCGGCGGCGAGCGGCGCCGCGTGGCTTTGTGCCGTCTGCTGCTCGAGGCGCCGGACCTGCTCCTGCTCGACGAGCCGACCAACCACCTGGACGCCGAGTCGATCCTCTGGCTGGAGAACTTCCTGCACGATTACAAAGGCACCGTGGTGGCCGTCACCCACGACCGCTCGTTCCTCGACTCGGTGGCCGAGTGGATCTGCGAGGTCGACCGCGGCCAGCTCTACCCGTACAAGGGCAATTACACCACCTATCTGGAGACGAAGGAGAAGCGTCTGAAGGTGGAGGGCCAGAAGGACGCCCGCCTGCAGAAGCGCCTCAAGAGCGAGATCGAGTGGGTCCGCTCCTCCGCCAAGGCCCGCCAGGCCAAGTCCCACGCACGACTCGAGCGTTACGAGGCGATGGAGGCCGAGGCGCGCAAGTTCCAGAAGCCGGACTTCTCCGAGATCCACATCCCGCCGGGGCCGCGCCTGGGCACGAAGGTGCTTGAGGCGAAGCATCTGCACAAGGCGTTCGGCGACCGCGTGCTCATCGACGATCTGTCGTTCTCCCTGCCCAGGAACGGCATCGTCGGCGTCGTGGGCCCCAACGGCGTGGGCAAGTCGACGCTGTTCAAGATGATCGTCGGCCAGGAGAAGCCCACCTCCGGCGAGCTGAGTCTGGGCGAGACGGTCAAGATCAGCTACGTCGACCAGAACCGCGCGGGCATCGATCCGGACAAGACGCTGTGGGAGGCGGCCTCGGACGGCAAGGACATCATCGAGGTGGGCGGGATGGAGATCCCCACCCGCGCGTGGGTGGCCTCGTTCGGGTTCAAGGGCTCCGACCAGCAGAAAAAGGCCGGCGTGCTCTCCGGCGGCGAGCGCAACCGCCTCAACCTCGCCCTGACCCTGCAGAAGGGCGGCAACCTGCTGCTGCTCGACGAGCCGACCAACGACCTCGACATCGAGACGCTCAAGTCGCTGGAGAACGCGCTGCTCGAGTTCCCCGGCTGCGCCGTGGTGATCTCCCATGACCGCTGGTTCCTCGACCGTCTTGCCACGCACATCCTCGCCTGGGAGGGCACGGACGATGATCCGGGCAACTGGTTCTGGTATGAGGGCAACTTCCAGGGCTATCTCGACAACAAGGTGGAGCGCCTCGGGCCGGATGCGGCCAAGCCGCACCGTCTGCATCGCAAGCTCACCCGCGGGTGAAAGAGGGATGATGACTGATTCACCGCTTTCCGGGCTTTTGCACGCACTCGACATGCAGGCCGAGCCCACACCGGATGACACCGTGCGGCCGGGCAGGATCCACACGTACCGTGGCGACAGCCTCGACTTCCCCACCGGCAGTATCTACGGAGGCCAGATTGTGGCCCAGGTGGTGGCCGCCGCACGGAAAACGGTGCCTCAGGGACGCCTGCCCCATTCGGTGCACACATACTTCACCACCCCCGGCGACCTGCGCCACGGCGTGTGCTACGACGTGGACACGCTGCGTGACGGGCATTCCTTCTCCGCCCGCACGGTGCGTGCCCGTCAGGGCAGCCGTCAGGTGCTCACCGCCATCGCCAGCTTCCAGACGGCCGGCCAGGACGGGATGAGCTTTGCCGACCCGGCACCAAGCGTCCCCTCTCCCGAAAGTCTGACGAGCTCGTTCGACCTGCTGCGCCCGTTCGCGTCGAAGAACCCCATGGCCGATTTCTTCGTCAACAAGTCGCCGTGGGATATCCGCCATGTGCAGAAAACGGTCCTGCTCGGACCGGACATGTCCGCCGAGGAGGACCGACGCGAGCAGAGTGTGTGGATGCGCGCCGATGCCTCGCACCTGCCGGAGGACGAGCTGCAGAGGATCCGTACCGACCAGACATTGCAGAGGGCGCTGCTCGCCACCGGCTGTGATCAGCTGATGATGGAGCCGGCACTGCGACGGGCCGGGCTGAGCTTTCTGACGCCGGGCATCCGGTTCGCGACGATCGACCACTCGATGTGGTGGTATGGGACGCTGGATGTGACGCGCTGGCACCTGTATGTGCAGGATGCGCCGATCGCCGGGCATGGCAGGGCATTGTGCCGCGCACGCGTGTATCAGGACGGCGACCTCGTGGCCGAAATCGCCCAGGAGGCGATGATCCGCGTGCCGCGTCCCGAGACGGAATAAATCGGCAACATAGCCGGCAAAACGATAGCCGGAAAATCGCCGGCGGAATAAATCTGAGGCCCCGTGCGGATCATCATCGATTCGCACGGGGCCTCTCTTCATCAGCGCTGTTCATCGGCGCTCTTCATCGGCGCTTCTCACCCATCAGCGCTTCTCACCCATCAGCGCTTTTTGACCGGGCGGGGACGGAACATGTCCCATTTCGCCCGTGCCCAACGCGAGAACGGCGGGATCTTGCCGATGAGGAAGCCGCAAAATAGGGCGATGACGATCACCCATGTCTCCACCGTCTTATTCATCACCATCAGGACGACGAAGACGACGGCATAGACGAATCCGACGGCCGAGGAGACACGCTCCTGCCAAGAGGTCATCTCCTCGCGTCTGCCGGGGAAGAAACCAAGGAAGATCCCGCCCGCCAGGCAGACAAGTCCCAGCAGGATGTCGATGACGATCTGCGTGTTCATGCGCGCGGCTCCTTGTCCGTCACAGTGTCCGTATCGTTCGTCATCGTGTCCGTGTCGGCGGCGCCTGTTCCACGGGTCCCGGTGTCCGTCCCGGCGGTGTCGGCGGCGGATTCGTCCCGGTCGTCCCTGGACTGCTCCTCCGCCTTTTCTTTGTCGGAAGGACGGATCCAATAGACGATCGCCTCCACGCCCGTGTAGACCACCACGATGCCGATGCAGACGAGCAGGAAGATGCTCGGTGCGCTCGAGAGTGTGCCCGCCTTGCTGAAATCGGTGTACGACTGGGCGAACCAGAGCACACAGGCGATACAGGTGAAGGCATACAGGTTTGCCCTGAACTTGTCGGAGACTTTCTTGTTCTTCGGTGTCATGATCCCTCTCCCGTCCGTCTCAGAACCGTCTCATATCCTCGGGCACCGTATCACAAAAACGCCCGGTCGGCCGCCGCCACGCCTCCGGAGCGGGCAGAGGGCCGACCGGGCAGATGAACCGGCCGCCGGTCACGGTCGACAATGCGACCGGCGGCACAGATGGAAAGCCCGGGCCGCCCGGGGGAGGCACCCCTCCCCCGGCCCGTCCGGACATCGGGCGTCAGTGCTTGCTGCGCTTGCTCAGGATGTCATAGGCCACGGCGAAGATCACGACGAGACCCTTGATGACGCTGACCCAGGCGGCGTTGACGCCCATGATGGACAGGCCCTGGTTGAGCACGCCCATGATGAGGGCGCCGACCATGGCACCCGGGATCGTACCGATGCCGCCGGTGACGGCCGTTCCGCCGATGAAGCAGGCGGCGATGGCATCCATCTCGAACGACTGGCCTGTCTGGGCGGTCGCGGAGGCAAGGCGCGAGAGCGTGATGACCGAGGCGACGCCCTCGAGGAAGCCCATGTTGAGGAAGATGCAGAACTCGGTGCGGCGGGTGTCGATGCCCGAGAGGATGGCCGCGCGGCGGTTGCCGCCGATCGCGTACACATTGCGGCCGTAGACCGTGCGGTTGAGCACGAACCAGTAGATCGCGATGAGCAGGACGATGATGAGCAGCGAGACAGGGATGCCGCCGGAGGTCTCATTGCCGGACTGCGCGAGCAGCACGGTGAAGTAGCCGCCGATGAGGGCGACGAGGACGCACTTGAGCACCACATAGCTCGTCGGCTCGGCCTGCAGGCCGTTCTTGACGGCCTTGTTGCGGGCACGGAACTGCAGAACGATGTAGGCGATGATGCATACCAGGCCCACGACGACCGTCAGACCATCGAGATTGCCCCAGAAGCCGAAGATATTGGGCAGGTAGGCGCTGGCGATGGAACGGAACGTGTTATCGGAGACCGGGATGGACTCGCCGGCGATGACGGTGGCAAGGCCGCGGAAGAGCAGCATGCCGCCCAGGGTGGTCACGAAGCCGGGGACCCCCACGTAGGCGACCCAGAAGCCCTGGAACGCGCCGATCAGCAGGCCGATGAGCAGCATGATGATGACGGCGAGGAACCAGTTCATCCCCCAGTCGCGCATGGCGATGGCGCCGATGCCGCCGACGAAGGCGATCACCGAGCCGACGGACAGATCAATGTCGGTGGCGATGATGACCATCAGCATGCCGATGGCGGTGATCATCACGTAGGCATTCTGCTGGAAGAGCGCGACGACGTTGTTCGGCGTCAGCAGCCTGCCGCCGGTCAGCCCCTGGAAGACGAGGATGACGACGACGAGGGCGAGGAAGATACCATACGAGCGAACGTTGGCCAGCAGCATGTCTTTGAGCGTGCGCTGCTGCGTGACCTCTTTCTTGCTCGTGGTTGCGGTTGAATCAGTCATAATGTCAATGTCCTTTTCATCAGCGTCCTGTGCATGCGCGATCGCGCGTCACGCAAAGACGTCCTCCTTGCTGATCGGCACGGACGAGGTCATGTAGCGCATGAGCTCCTCCTGATTTGTCTGATCGGCCTTCTTGCACGCGGTGATGATGCCGTTGCTCATCGTGTAGATGCGGTCGCACACGCCCAGCAGCTCCGGCAGCTCCGAGCTGATCATGAGCACGCCCGAACCCGAGTCGGCCAGCTGGTCGATGATCTCGTAGATCTCGTATTTGGCGCCGACATCGATGCCGCGGGTCGGCTCATCGAGGATGAGCACCTTGGGGTCGGTCGACACCCATTTGGCGAGGACGACCTTCTGCTGGTTGCCTCCGGAGAGGTTGCCGGTCGGCGTCTCGATGGAGGGGGCCTTCGTCTTGAACTCGTGCAGATACTTCTGGGCGATCTTGCGCTCCTTGACGCGGTCGATCACGCCCATGTGCGCCAGATGGCGGAAGTTGGCCATCGACGTGTTCTCGCGGATGTTCTGCAGCAGGTTGAGGCCGTAGACCTTGCGGTCCTCGGTGGCGTAGGCCACGCCCTGCTCGACGGCGGAGCTGACGGTCGGGAAGGTGACCGGTTTGCCGTCCAGGACAATCTTTCCGGAGGATTCGACGCCGTACTGGTGGCCGAAGATCGACATGGCGGTCTCGGTGCGACCCGCGCCGATCAGGCCGGCCAGGCCCACGATCTCGCCGGCGCGCACGTTGAAGCTCACGCCTTTTGCCACAAGGCGGTGCGTGTCGAGCGGATGGTGGACCTTCCAGTCCTCCACGCGCAGAACCTCGCCGCCAATGTGGGAGGTGTGCTCCGGGTAACGGTTGGTCAGCGGGCGGCCGACCATGTCGCGGATGAGGATGTTCTGGTCGAGCGGGTGCTCGGCATCCACGCTGATGTGGCTGATAGTCTTGCCATCGCGGATGACCTGGACCTCGTCGGCGGATTCGGCGATCTCGTTGAGCTTGTGGGAGATGATGATGGCCGTGAGCCCCTGCGTGCGGCGCAGATGGTCGATCATCTTGAGCAGTCGCTCGGAATCCTCGTCGTTGAGCGCGGCGGTGGGCTCGTCCAGGATCAGCAGTTTGACGTTCTTGAGCAGTGCCTTGGCGATCTCGACGAGCTGCTGCTTGCCGACGCCGAGATTGGAGATGAGCGTGTCGACGTCCACGTCGAGGCCGACCTGCTCGAGCACCTTCTTCGCCTCGACGCGCTCGGTGGCGGTGTCGATGGCGAGGCCTTTCTTGCGCTCGTCGCCGAGGAACAGGTTGTCGAGCACCGACAGGTACGGCTGCAGGGCGAGCTCCTGGTGGATGATGACGATGCCCTTCTGCTCCGAGTCGCGCACGGAGCGGAACTTGCACACCTCGCCGTTGTAGACGATGTCTCCCTCGTAGGTGCCATAGCCGTAGACACCGGAGAGCACGTTCATCAGCGTCGATTTGCCGGCGCCGTTCTCACCGCACACCGAGAAGATCTCCCCCCGGTTGACGCGGATGTTGACGTCATCGAGCGCGGTGACGGGCCCGAAACGTTTGGTGATATGGCGCATCTCAAGGATGACGTCGTTCTTTCCAGCCACGATTACCTCCTCATCGAGTTCTGGCCGGGGCCCGCGGGCGCTGCCGCCGTCACGGGCACAGAGGAACAGGGCGTTCCGGCATGGCAGGGGCGGGCGGCGTTACCGTCGCGCCCGCCCCGTCTGCCGGACCGGATTATGCGGATCGATCGGGGGCGTGCGACTGGGCGCGTCACCCCGATCGGCGTGATCAATCGGTCAGACCCGCCTTCTCGGCGGTGATGTAGCCCGAGTCGACGAGCACGGCCTTGAGGTTGTCCTTGTCGACGGCGACCGGCTTGAGCGAGACGGTCGGGACGTCCTTGTTGCCGTTGTTGTAGGAGGTATCCGTCGACGGCTTCTTGCCCTCGGCCATATCGTGGATCATCTCCGCGGTGGCCTTGGCGAGCTTGCTGGTGTCCTTGTAGACGGTCATGCTCTGCTGGCCGTGGGCGATGGCCTGGATGTTGGCCTGCTCGGCGTCCTGGCCGGTGATGACCGGGTAGTAGTTCCAGCCGGCTGCCTTGACGGCGTTGACGGTGCCCATTGCCTCGGCGTCGTTCTGGGCGAGGACGGCGTCAAGATGCTCGCCGTTGTTGTAGAACGAGTTGACGCGGTTCTCCATCTCGGCCTGGGCCTTGTTGCGGTCCCAGTTGTCGATGCCGATGGACTGCCAGTCGTCAGCGCTCTTCGGGACCTTGCCGGAGAGGGACTTGAACGTGCCGTTCTTGAAGTACTTGCCCAGGACGCTCCAGGCGCCCTTGAAGTAGATGCCGGCGTTGTTGTCGGTGGGCGAGCCGGCCATGAGCTCGACGTTGAACGGGCCCTTCTTGCCGTTCTCGACGCCCAGCTTGTCGACGATGTACTGGCCCTGCATCTTGCCGACCTTCTCAAGGTTGAAGGTGGCGTAGTAATCGACGGCGTCGGTGTTCATGATCAGACGGTCGTAGGCGATGACCTTGGCGCCGTTCTGCTTTGCCTGCTCGGCCGCGCGGCCGGTGGAGGTGCCGTCGATGGAGGCGATCACGACGTAATCGACGTTGTTGTTCGCCATGTTCTGGATCTGCGAGGTCTGCAGATCGGTCTTGGAATCAGCATACTGGAGGGTGACCTTGTAGCCGTACTTCTGGAGGGCGGACTTGAGGTTGTCACCATCCTTCTTCCAGCGCTCAAGCATCTGCTCCGGCATGGAGATGCCGACGCTGATGTCCTTCGCGTCTTTCTTGGTGGAGGAGGACGAGCTCGACCCGGATCGCGTTGATCCACAGGCTGCTCCTGCCAACAGAACCGTCGCGGCGGTGGCCACGGCGAGCGTCTTCTTGGCCCAATTCATCATGATGATCCTTCTTTCGCAGCGGGATCAGCACTGACCCCGTTTCTCACGGTTTCGAACGAGTCACGCAATTTTCACCAGCGAAAACTGCCCGTGATGGGATTCACTATAAACCGAAAAGCCCCTTTTGTTCAACCATTTAACAAACATAATTAAAGAATCGAACTAATCGTCGGCGAGTCGCGTGTGCCAAAAAATGGAAAATCCGTGTGAACTGTCAACCGCGTCACGGCAGAAAATAGCCAGACACAGACCGCCGGGAGGATCAGATAAAAAACGCCACGAAACAAGAAAACGCCGTGGAACCGGACGGACCGGAACCACGGCGCTTGTAATGCCGACTCTTGACAAATCGGGCTCAGAGGGCGAACAGAATCGGACCCACGAGGCGAAAAGACGGGAAACAGGCGGGGAAATGGGCGGAGAAGCCACAAACCGAGACGCTGCGGAATCCTGCCGCCCCCGCCTCACCGCCTCGAACGACGGCGGGAGGTGCCTGACGCCTTCCCGGACGAACGCGTGCCGCCTGTCGTCTTCCTGGGGGCGAGCCTGTTGGCCAGCGCGGAGACGGCGAGACTGTCACCGGAGTGCAACCCGTCCAGATCCGCATCCGAGCCGTTGTGCGTGTCCCCCGGCACGATCTGCGCCCCGCGCGAGGAGCGCAGGCACAGGATGACCGGTGTGCCGGACTCCAGGCAGCCCTCCGTCTGCCCGGCTTCGTGGCGGATCCATGACGCCAGATCCGCGTCGGAATGGAAGACGAGCATGTTCGAGTCCGCGAGCAGTGCGGCCACCTGCCGGTAGGTGGGATAGTCGAGGTTGCCGAGCACGGCCTTGCGCAGCTCCTGCGCCTGCTGTGCCGATGCCGCCCCGGAGCCCTCGTCATCACCGTCGAGGCTGACGGCGTCGAGCACGGCAGTCAGCCCGCGGTAGGCGTGCAGCGCGTCCTTGGCCTTGTTGGAGCGCGAGAACGCATCGGTGACATACCACGCCTGGGGGTCCGCACGCACGTCGGCGAGCGGCTGGTTCTTGCGCCAGTTGTGGTTCTTGCGCACCTCGAGGATCGGCGCGTCCTGCGTCCTGACGACCGAGGCGACGGCATGCTGCTGCATCTTCTGCCAGAGCGCGCCGGCGTCGTCGAAGCGCTCGTTGACCGTGCCGGAGCCGTCGCTGACGGCGCGGGTGGCACGCCGTGCGAGGGTACGCACCGTCACGGCGGGGTACGAGAGGGCGGCCTTCTCCTTGCCGTCTGCTGTGGGCTGGGGGCCATGCCCGTCGATGGTGTCGAGCACGTCGACGAACAGGTTGGGCAGATCCTTGTGATAGCGCTGCGCGGCGAGCGGGTAGAGCCTGTCGGCTCCGTAGACACTCACCTGCTCGGGGCCGTCCTGCTGCCCCGCGTCACGGGTGATGAGCGCGACGGCCGAGCCGTCACGCGCGATAGTCAGTCGAAAATTCTTCATGGTTCCCATTCTTGCATCCCCGCCCGTTTTGTGTCACTGCGGCGGTTGCCCGTCCGCACAGGCACAGACCGGTGGCGCCTGTCCTGCCGGCGGTCGCGCCGTGGTGCGGTCGTGCCGTCTTTCCGCGGGCTCATGCCTGTGTTCTGCCTGCCGTGCCAGCGGTCACCGGCGAGACCGGCTGCGTCTTCTTGCGATGCGGGTTGTCGGCACCCTCGTCGGGCGGCAGTGTGCACCACCACTCCCCGATGATCCCGGCGACGAGGTCGAGCGCCGCCGCGCCGGCCGCCACGCCGCATTGCACGAGCACGTCCTTGGCCCAGTCGGACGCCGGATGCACGGCGACGACGAGGATCTGGCCCAGATACCAGCCCGTGAGGATCGCCCCCACGATCTCCAGGGCCTTGGCCATCACGAGCGTGGTGGTGGCGTGACGGATGTCGTATTTCTTGTTCTTGCCCTTGGCATAGCGGCGCACCTGCCAGGCGAGGACGAGCACGATAAGGGCGAGGATCACCAGCAGGATGGGCACGACGATCGTCGTGCCGAGCAGGTTGACACCCGTGTTCTTGGTGGTCAGCGCCAGCAGCCCGCCGGCGAGCAGACCGATGACAAAGGCGATGAGCAGCGTCGTCCATGGTGTGCGGCGTGCGGTCATGTCAGTCCCCTTCCGTGTCCGTCCCGACGGCGTTGCTGTCGTCACGCCCGCCGTGATCGTCATGCCGGTCGTCGTCCTCATGATACGGCCCGTCCACAAAGGGCGAAGACGGACGGCGGCCCGCCGAGAGGATCCAGTCGTCGCCCGCGCGCACCACCGAGTCCTTGTCCGGACAGGCATCGAGCAGATCGGCCACGCGCCCGCCGTGCGGGCCGGGCAGCAGGAAGTCCGGCTCCAGGTCGGCCAGCGGGACGAGCACGAAGGCGCGCTGCCATGCCCGCGGGTGCGGCAGCGTCAGGTCCGGGTCGGCGCTCACCCGCCCGTCAAAGTCGATGATGTCGATATCGAGCGGCCGCGAGCCCCAGTGCACCTGACGCGTGCGGCCGTGGGCGGCCTCGATCAGGTGAATCGTGTGCAGCAGCTCGTGGGCCTGCATCAGCGTCTCGAGCTCGACCACGCAGTTGAGGAAATCCGGGGTGCCTGCCTCCATCCCCCACGGCGTGGTGCGGTAGAGCGGGGAGATGCCCATGATCTGGTCGCCGGCGATGCCGTCGAGCGAGACGATGGCCTGGCGCATGGCTTCGGCCACGTCACCGAGATTGCCGCCCAGGGAGAGGACCGCATGGTGGATCTTCTGACGGCCGCCGTCCGGGCCGGCGCTGTCGCCGTCGGCCTGCCTTCCGCCTTCCTGAGAGGCGGCGGCCTTCTCAGCGCTGAGGGCACCGGACACGACCGAGGCGTCAGAGACCGCCCCCGCCCCGGCCGTCTCGCCATCGTCACCGCCTTCCCGCCGGTGTGCATGGACGACGGAATATGCCGCGCCGCGCACCCCCGGCTGGGAACGCTCGATGGTGACGGCGACATCCGAAAACGGCACGGTCACGGGCGCATGCGGCTTATGGACGGTGACGACCACCGAGCGCACGAGGCTGGAGCGCAGCACGGCATCGGCGATGCGGGTGGCGAGCGTCTCGATGAGGTCACAGTGCGGGCCCTGGATCACCGAGACGATGCGTCGGGCGATCTGGCCGTAGTCGACGGTGCGCGTCAGGTCGTCGTCCCGCCCTGCCTGTGACAGGTCGAGGAAGAGCCGCACATCGACGACGAACGTCTGCGGGCGCTGCTTCTCAAAATCGAGCACCCCGTGCGTGCCTTGCGCGGTGATGCCGGTGATGGTGATCGAGTCCATATCCGCCTTCCTGTGTCGCCGACCGTTTCTGATCCGGTTTCGTGATCGGTCTCATAGCCGATTTTCTGATCCGTACGTCGTATCTGCTTGTCGTCGTCCGTCTTATTTTCTTCCGACTGCGGGTCTTGCCCCCATCGCCGCGGCGATCCGGATCGCGTCCGCGCTGCGGGCAGGGTCATGCACGCGCACGGCCCACGCGCCTTTTTGCGCGGCGAGCGCCGAGATGACCGCCGTCGCCTCGTCGAGCCGAGCCTGCCCCGGCGCCTGTCCGCCATCCTGCGAGAGCAGCGTGGTGAGGAAGCGCTTGCGCGAGGCGCCCACGAGGACGGGGAAGCCTAGTCGCGCCAGCCGGTCGAGATGGGAAAGGAGCGTGAAATTGGGGACAGGACCCGGCTTGCTGAATCCCAGACCCGGGTCGAGGATGATCTGCCGATCGTCGATGCCGGATGCGCGGGCGGCCGCGACGCGCGCGGCGAGCTCGGTGAGCACATCCCTGTCCACGCCATGCTCATACACGTGCGAGGGGGCCGTCTGTGCAGCCGGCTGCCCGTCAGCCTGCCGGCTTTCGTCCGACGTGGTATTCGTGGCGGCAGGTGTATCGGCGCGCGTGCCGGTATTCGTTCCCCGCCCGTCCATCCAGCCGCGCCAGTGCTGGATCACGTACAGGCAGTCGCTTTCGGCGATGAGCGACATCATCGCCGGGTCGGACAGGCCGCCGGAGACATCGTTGATGATGCCCGCGCCTGCCTCGAGAGCGGCCTTCGCCGTGGAGGCCCTGACGGTGTCCACGCTGAGCATCACGCCGCGCTTGTGCGCCTGCGGCAGCAGGTCGGTGACCGCCCGCACCACGCGCTCCCGCTCGACGCCCGCCGGCACGCGCACCGCGCCGGGACGCGTGGATTCGGCGCCGATGTCGACGATGTCGGCACCCGCCTCCATCAGCTCCAGCCCGTGCGCCCGGGCGTCGCGCGGGTCGAGATAGCGCCCGCCGTCGGAGAACGAGTCAGCCGTGACGTTGAGCACGCCCATGATGAGCGTGCGGTCCGCGTCACGCAGTGCGAGAAGGTGTGTGGAAGGCCTCATTGTCGTCTCCTCCTGTGGGTTGATCCCCTCCTGTGGATTGGATATGGGTCAGTGATCGCTGATATCGGTCGTCGATCGATCGAGCCTCAGCCTTGAGCGAGGATGAGGCGCATCGCCTCGGCACGGGTGGTGGGGTTGCGCATGATGCCGCGGATCGAGCTGGTGATCGTGCGCGCGTTCTCTTTCTTCACGCCGCGCATGGCCATGCACAGGTGCTCGGCCTGCGTGACGACGATCGCCCCGCGCGCGCCGGCCTGCTTCATCAGCGCATCGGCGATCTGCTGGGTCATCCGCTCCTGCACCTGCGGGCGCCGGGCGTACACCTCCACGAGCCGGGCCAACTTGGACAGGCCGACAACCCCGGATTTGCCGGGGAAATAGCCCACATGCGCCACGCCAAAGAAGGGCAGCAGATGATGCTCGCATACCGAGAAGAAGTCGATGTCGCGCACCAGCACCATCTCCTCGCTCTGCACCGGAAAACGTTTCTCAAGAATCGTGGCCGGATCCTGGGAAAGCCCCGCGAAGATCTCGCGGGAGGCGCGGGCGATGCGATCCGGGCTCTGACGGATGCCCGGCCTGTCGGGGTCCTCCCCGATCGCCTTGAGGTAGAGCCAGGCGGCCTGGCGGGCGGCATCCATGTCCACGCCCGTGCGGGGGTCGATGCCATGCTCGAGACCGTCCTCGTGGGCCGCCTCGAAGCTCTCCGGCGCGGGGACGCGGATGGTCACCATGCGTCGCGGGACGCCGGCACCGCCTTGCCCGGACCCATCTGCCGAATCGAGTCCGCCACTGACCTGCTCACTCATCTGCGTCATGCCTGTATCCCCCACTTCTCATCTCGTCTGATCCGCATGTACTCCCATATCAACCCTACGTATGCAACAGCCCGGGGAATCATACCGATCCTCCGGGCTGTTGCCGCGCTCATTCGTTGGTTATCCCCGCGCCGCCTCAGTCGACATGCGCATTATGTCCGAGCACGGAGTTCTTGAGCGACTCCGGGATCGGCACAGGTGCGCGGTCCGGCAGCGGGCGGTTCGGATCAGAGAGCCACTCGGTGCGCTCCGGGGCCTTCTTCAGGGTGGAGAAGATCTGTTTGAGCTCCGCCTCGCCGAGCGTCTCCTTCTCGAGCAGCCGGGTGACGAGCTCGTCGAGCACGTCACGGTTGTCCATCAGGATGTCATACGCCTCCTGATGGGCCGTCTCGATGAGCTTTCGCACCTCCTCGTCGATGATGTTCTGCGTCTCATCGGAGTACGGGTGCGGGGCGATGTCGTCCATGGAGTCATTGTCATTGTCTGCGCTGGCCCACTTGACCGCGCCGAGCTTTGCCGAGAAACCATACTCGAGCACCATCTTGCGGGCGATCTGCGTGGCCTTCTCGATGTCGTTCGAGGCACCGGTTGACGGGTCGTGGAAGACGATCTCCTCGGCCGTGCGCCCGCCCATAGCATAAGCCATCTGGTCGAGCAGCTGGTCGCGCGTCTCGGAGTAGCGGTCGCGCGTGGGCATAACGGCCGTGTAGCCCAAGGCACGCCCGCGCGGCAGGATGGTGACCTTCGTCACCGGGTCCGTGTGGTGCAGCGCCGCGGCGACGAGTGCGTGCCCGCCCTCGTGATAGGCGGTGTTGCGCAGCTCGGTCAGGGCCATGCCGCGCGTCTGGCGGCGCGGGCCCTCGAGCACACGGTCGATGGCCTCGTCCAGCGCACGATTGTCAATGAGCTGGGCGTTGGAGCGGGCGGTGAGCAGTGCGGCCTCGTTGAGCACGTTGGCGAGGTCGGCGCCGGTAAAGCCCGGCGTGCGCACGGCCACGGTGTGCAGGTCGACGTCCGGCACGAACGGCTTGCCCTTGGCATGCACCTTGAGGATGGCCTCGCGGCCTTCGAGATCCGGGGCGGAGACGGCCACCTGGCGGTCGAAGCGGCCGGCACGCAGCAGTGCCGGGTCGAGCACGTCCGGACGGTTGGTGGCGGCGATGACGATCACGCCGGTGTCGTTGTTGAAGCCGTCCATCTCGACGAGCAGCTGGTTGAGCGTCTGCTCACGCTCGTCGTGCCCACCGGACATGCCGGCACCGCGACGGCGGCCGACGGCATCGATCTCATCGATGAAGATGATGGACGGGGCATGCTTCTTCGCCTCGTCGAACAGGTCGCGCACACGCGAGGCGCCCAGGCCCACGAACATCTCGACGAAGTCCGAGCCGGCGATGGCGTAGAACGGCACGCCCGCCTCGCCGGCGATGGCGCGGGCGAGCAGGGTCTTGCCGGTGCCCGGCTGGCCGTAGAGCAGCACGCCACGCGGGATGCGGGCACCCAGCCTGCGGTACTTCTGCGGGTCCTTGAGGAAGTCCTTGATCTCCTGGACCTCGGCGACGGCCTCGTCCTCGCCGGCCACGTCGGAGAACTTGGTGCTGGGGATCTCCGAGTCGGGCACCCGGCCGTTGTTGCCGTTGTCGCCCATACCGAGCAGCCCGCCGCCGGTGCCGCGCAGGCTGCGCATCGACCACCAGAAGATGAGGAAGATGAGGATGAGCGGCAGGATCGAGGTGATGAACAGCGTCATCATGCTCGTCTGCGGCACCACCGAGTTGAACGAGTAGTTCGGGTGGTTCTTCGCCGCCGCCTCCACGGCCCGGGCCACCTGCAGCGCCTGGCCGGAGGTGTAATAGAAGCGCACGCGACGGCCATAGTTCTGGCTCTTGCCGTTGACGGTCTTCTTATAGTCGCCGTTGAGTCTCAGCTCGACGGACTGGTCGCCCTCCGTCATCGTCGAGGAGGTGACCTGCACGGACTGGTTCTGCTCAAGCAGCTCCAGGCCGTCCTGCGTGTTGATGGTCTTAGGGGCGTTGAGCTGCGAGGCGCCGTAGCCCAGGAACATGACCACGAGCGCGAGCACGATCCAGAACCATGCGCGCTTGTAGAACGGCTGTTTGTCAGAGGACGTGTTCTTCCTCTGGTTCTGCCCGCCGAAGGGGCCGTTGTTGGTGTTGCGGCCCGGATTGGGCCGCCCCCGCGGATAGGTCATGCGGCATCCTCCTCGTAGACGGACGGCTTGAGGACCGCGATGCAGTCAAGATTGCGATACTTCTCATTGAAGTCGAGGCCGAAGCCGACGACGAACTCGTCGGGCACCTCGAAGCCGACATACTCGACCGGCACCTCGACGGTGCGGCGACTCGGCTTGGACAGCAGTGTGAAGATTGTGACGGATTTCGCCCCGCGGCGTTTGAGCTCCTTGCGCAGCCAGTCGAGGGTGACGCCGGTATCGATGATGTCCTCGCAGATGAGCACGTCACGACCGCGCACATCGGTGGTCAGGTCGGAGCGGACCTTGATGACACCGCTCGTCTCCGTGCCACGACCGTAGCTGGAGATGCTCATGAAATCGATGGGCGTGGGGATGCTCATCTTCTGCGAGATGGACGTGATGGTGTTGACCGCGCCCTTGAGCACGGCGATGAGCAGGAGATCGTCATCACCGGCAAAATCATGGCTGATCTGCGCCGCGACCTCGTCAAGACGCTTCTCGAGCTGGTCATGGGAAATAAGGACTTTTTCGATATCGTCCTGAACGTCAGCGATCTGCATGAGAGCCATTCTGACACAGAACTGTGACGGCTCCCTGACGGGAAGCTGAAAGTCCGCTGGAAATCCGATAGGAGGGCACGGGCATGCGGCCGAGCACGTACCGGTCAAGCCCTTCAATGACGACACGCCCGATTCCGGCCCGACGCAGCACGTCTTCGCCGTCGTCTGCGTTGTCTTCAGCGCCACCCTGCAGCAGTGTGACAAGCGCGGTGACGAGCACGCGGGTGCGCAGCGCAGTAGGAAGCGCACGCAAACCCGCCGTGTCGAGCAGGATCGCGCGGCACCCCGTGTGCTCCGAGTCGGGTGCCGTCTGCCCGCCCTGTCGGCGCAGACGCGTAAACGCCTCATCGGCGAGCCGGCGCAGAGCCTGCTGGTCCTGCCGCTGCGAGGCGGCCACGTCGGCAAGATGCGCGTCGACCGCCTCCCCCGCCAGGCGCCGGGCCAGCGGCAGCAACGCGCCGCGCACGCGCGAGCGCAACGGCAGCGTGTCGAAACGCGGGTCATCCGTGCCGATGCCCTCGCCGTTGGTCGGGTCATCCCACCAGGCAAGCCCGCGCTCACGGCAGATCCGCGTGGTCTGGGCACGCGAGAGCGTGAGGATCGGCCGTAGAAACCGGACGCTGCCGCGCTCGAACACCGCCGGCATGCCCGCCAGCGCCGACGGGGAGGAGCCGGCAAGCAACCTGAGCAGGAGCGTCTCCGCCTGGTCATCCTGTGTGTGCGCGAGCAGCACCGCACCTGCCCCGAGACGTCGGGCCTCATCGCAGAGCGCGGTGTATCGGGCGGAGCGTGCGGCGGCCTCGGTGCCGTCAGGGTGGTGCGGGTCGATGCGGACTTTTCTCACACAGACCGGGTCGAGCCCGAGCCGGCGGCACTGGTCGGCGGCACGTGCGGCCACAGCGTCGGAACCGGCCTGCAGCCCGTGGTCGACGAGCACGGCGCCGGCACGCAGCCCGAGCTCGCCGGCGACCGTGGCCGTCAGCGCGGCGAGGGCGAGCGAGTCCCGCCCGCCGGAGCAGGCCACAAGCACGAGCGGCGCATCCGGCGCGGGGACGTGGCTGCCGTGACGGCGGAACCGGTCGGACTGGCGTACCAGCCCAATGCCGGCGAGCGCCGAGCGCACGAGACCGATGCCCTGACGCTGTGTCTGGCTTGTCGCCCGCCCCGTCATATCCCGCTCCTCAACTGGTCCCCCACGCATTCCTCACACTGCTGTCAGAGACTGACGAGCTTTCCGGCGAGCTCGTGCAGCGCGGACAGTCCCTTCGAGCGCGCGCCCCACTGGCCCTCGGGCACGTTGACGATGGCCGAGTAGTAGAAGAAACCGCCATTGGTGCGCAGCACGACACCCGAATCGGAGGTGACGGAATCAAGGGAGCCGGACTTGAGCCGCACGCGGCCTGCAGCCTTGTCGCCGTATCCGTGGCGGTCGGCGGTGATGACCGGCAGGCCGCGCATGGCCGACGCCTCGGAGTGCGTGCGCAGCCGTCGCATCACCTGCAGCAGCATCAGCGGGCTCAGACGCGAGCCGGGTGAGAGGCCGGAGCAGTCGGCCAGGCTTGCCCCGGAAAGATCCACGCCCTGCACGCGCACCTGTGCGGCGACCGCCTTGGCCGCCCCGGCAGGGCTGTTGTCGGCCTTGACTTTGAGGGCGACGAGACGACCGAATTCCTCGGCGAGCGTGTTGTCCGACAGCCGCAGCGTCAGCCGCAGTATCTGTCGCAGCGGCGCGGAGCTGACCGTGGCGAGCCGCACGGCGGTAGTGCCGGATGCCGAGAAGGCGCCGCGCCTGTCCCCTCTGGTCTTCTTCCTGCCTGGCCCCGAAACGGAGGCGGAAACGTCCGCCGCGGACCGAGCGCCCGCCGCCGCCTTTCTCTGGGCCGTCGTGGCGGCGGGGACGGCGTAGGTGCCGTCCGAGGAGCGGGTATTCGCCAGCCGCACACCTTCGCCCGCCAGCCGGTCGGCGAACACCGAGACGGCCGCGGCGGCGGGGTCCGACGTGCGCGGGACCGTGCTGCGGGCGGCCGAATCCGGGTCGGAACCGACGACGCTCTGCCGGCCCTCGTCGACCGCGAGCGCCGCTGTGGGGGCGAAATAGCCGATCTGCACGTAGTCCTCGGTCATGGTCGCCGGGCGGCGCACCGGGCCGAACAGCGTGGTGTCGGCGACGAGCCGCACGGAGGTGACGGACTGTGCGGCGAGCGCCTTCGCCGTCTTCTGCGCCAGCGTTGCCAGGCCCGCCCTGCCGTTGACATGTGACGGGTCGGACCGCCCGGACCCCAGCAGCATGTCCCCGCCGCCGCGCAGGAGGATCGTGCGGGCGGAGGAACCGGAGCCGGTTGTGGAGCCCGGTGCCGCAGGCAGGAGGATCACCTGCGTGTCGAGCGTAGAGTCCATGTCGAGCACGGTCGTGGCGGCGAGCGCGGTGAGCGTCTTGAGCGTGGAGGCGGGTTCGAGCAGCTTGTCCGCATTGGAGGAGGAGATGACGGTCCCGTCGCCGTTGGCGATCACATAGCCTTCCTGCGCGGGCGAGCCGGTGTCGGAGAGGAATTTCTGCGTCGCCTCCGACAGGCCTTTCGTATCGACGCCTGCGGCACCCGTCACCGCCGGCCAGCCGCCGCCATCCTCGAGTCCCGTGACGGAGGAGGACGCGCTGCCCGCTTTCCCTGTCTGTTTCCGGCCAGTGGCGGCCGATTCGGCGCGATCGGATCCGGCTGCCGTGGATCGGCCCGACGACAGCCCGGCACGATCCGCGAAACGTCCGAGACCGGGCAGGTCGATCACATCGAACACCCACAGGGCCGCCACCGCGAGCACGCAGCACACCGCGACGGTGACCACGCAGCCCACCCACGCGCCACGGGCAGTGGGACGACGCACCGCGGCATCGGTGCCAGCCGTCACCTGCTCGGCCGCCTCTTCGTGGCCTTTGTGGGACTTCTCGGAATCGGCGTGGTTGTCAGATTTGACCTTCTGATCGTCCATCACGCCCCTGCCTTCGCGGTGATGACGGGGCGATCCGACGCCTTCTGGCCGGAGACGGTCTGGCCCTGGCCGTGGTGGACGATGGGCTTCCACTGCGGCCTGGAGAACACGGCGACGAATGCGATCGGCACATAGCTGAGCATGTAGAACGGGAAGGAGAGGCAGTAGGCCAGCAGCTCCTTGTTGGTGGCGCCGATATGCTTCCTCTCGGCGACCGCCGTGAACGCGGCGAGCACCACCATGCCCAGCAGATACGTGGCGATGCCGGTCAGCCAGCCGGTGACCTGCTGCATCTGCGAGCCCCAGGTGACGAACCCGCACGCGGCGAACACGAAGCCGAGGATGATGCGCGCGGCCGAGACGAGCGTGAACGGGCAGAGCATGAGCGACAGGTCAATGCAGGAGAAGTCCCGCTCGCGGATCGCCCGGCGCACGAGGGCATAGCCGTAGTAGTAGAAGACCTCGTAGAAGCCCTTGGACCAGCGCACGCGCTGGCGCCACGACTGGGCGAAGCTGACGGGCTGCTCGTCGTAGAGCATGGCCGCGCCGCAGTAGCCGATCTTGTCGCCGTGGAGGATGCAGTCGAGCGAGAACTCCATATCCTCGGTGAGCAGATGGAATTTCCAGCCGTCGTTGCGGCGCATGATGCGCTGGCTGAACAGGAAGCCGGTGCCGCCCACATGGCAGCTCGTGCCGAACACCATGCGCGAATTGTTGAGGAAGCGCGACTCGCGGATAAACCAGAGCGCCGAGCCGGACGAGACCCAGTTGGCGCTGAAATTGCGCGAGTTGCGGTAGCTGGTGAGCACCTCGTAGCCGGCGTGGAAGCTGTCATTCATGGCCGAGAGATAGTGCTTGTCGAGCAGGTTGTCGGCGTCGAAGACGAGGAAGGCGTCGTAGCGGGCGGATACCCCGCGCAGATTCATCTGGTTGAGCAGATAGGTGAGCGCATAGCCCTTGCCGATATGGACCGTGTCGTGCCGCTCGATGACGTTGACGCCCAGGCCCCGGCACAGCGAGGCGGTGTCATCGGTGCAGTTGTCGGCCACGAGCCAGATGTCGACGAGCTCCTGCGGATAATCATTGGCCCTGATGGAGGCGATGAGATTGCCGATGACGTTCGCCTCGTTGCGGGCGGAGATGAGGATGGCGTAGCGCTTGTCCTTGGGAGACTGCGGAAACGGCATGGGCTTGTTGACCAGGCCGACAAGGACGGTGACGACCTGATAGATGACCGACAGGCCGCCGGTGACAAGGATGATGAGATCGAGCAGCGAGAGCAGGCCCATCCTCACTCCCCCTTCCGCGCGCGCTTGTCGTCCCGGGCAGTATCGGCGCGGGTATCGTCGCCGGTTTCCCGAGCCTGATGGACGTGGCTGTCAGCGTTGCGATCGCCCTGCCCGTCATCAGCCTGTGTGCTGTGCCCGTCCGCAGACGCCCCATCAGCGGACGCCCCGTTCGAGGAGGCCTCCTGATCGTGTCTCCAGGCACGGCGCAGCGAGGGACGCTTCGTGATGGCGACGGTCGTGGCGGAGTCCATCTGCTCGTCCGTGTGGAAATCAGCCTCCGACGGCGCGGCGGCCGGACCCGATCCGCTCTCCCGGCCCTCGGCCTGATCCTCGCCGAGGTCCTGGCGCACCGGGATCGAGGTGGTCACATCATACAAATGCGCGGACTCGAGCAGCTGCTCGCGCGTGCTGCGCGGCGCGCGCCTGCTCGAACCGGCGGCACGGCGGCCGAGATTGAGCTTCTCGCCGATCTTCTCGGACGCCTCCACCATCTTCGACTTCCTCTTCGGCTTGGGGTCATCGAGCAGCGGGCTGTCGACCAGGTCCTGGCGCATCGTGTAGGCGGCGATGATCACCTGGATGGAGGCGACGACCGGCAGGGCGAGGAACGAGCCGAGGAAGCCGAACACGTCTCCGAAGGCGAACACGGCCACGAGGCCGACGGCGGGGTTGATATCCATCGTGCGCTGCTGGACGTGCGGGGCAATGAGCATGTTCTCGATCTGCTGGTAGACGGTCACATAGATGACGAGGATCACCGCCCACAGGAAGCTTTTGTTCGACAGCGTGACGATGACCGGCAGGATGGCGCCGATGATGCCGCCCACCATCGGCACGAACTGGCTGATGACCGCATACAGCAGCGCCATCGGCAGCCAGTACGGGATGCCGATCGCCACCATGAACACGCTCATGCACACGGCCGAGATGGCCGCCAGCACCACGCGGGAGCTGAGGAACGAGGAGATCTGGCCGGAGATCACGTCCCACACCACCAGGAACGTGCGCTGGCTGCTCGGGCGCAGCATCGAGCACACCGTGCGTCGGAAGGCGGGGCCGGAGGCGGAGATGTAGTACGTGACGAACAGGATGATCATCAGCGACATCACCACGCCGGTGGCCGAGGAGATGGTGGACACGGCGGTTCCGGCGATGTTGGAGATCCACTGGGAGCTGAACGAGGAACTGATGGCCGAGCCGAGGTCGGAGATCTTGGGCAGGCTCCACGGCGTATGCGAGCGCACCCAGGTTCCCAGTTCCTTGTACATGGTGGGAATCTGGCCGACGAGGCCGACCACCTGCTGGACGAACATCTGGCCGAACAGCCAGATGAGCAGGAAGACGACGAGCAGCACGCCGATCCACACGGTCATCGACGCCACACCGCGCCGCCAGCCGTGGCGCACGAGGGCGAGCACGGCCGGCTCGATGGCCATGGCGAGGAAAAAGCAGACAACAAGGTCGACGAAGACGGATTTGAGGTCGCCCAGCGCCCACCACACCCAGATGGCCACGAAGACGGCGATGACGACCATCACCAAAGCAGTGGGCAGCCACAGCGGCGGGCGGCGGGGGTCGCCCTCATCCGGCACGATGCCGGTCAGGTTGAGCTTGCGGCGCTTCTTTGTCTGTCCGTCGGAGTCGCCGGCGTCGCGACGGGCCGTGTCTGCCGCCTGTGCCGATGCGTCGGTCGTGCTCATCTGCACCGCCTTCCGTTGGTTTTGCGCTTGTGTGTGGGCCGAAATTCCCGGTGTCTCGCGCTGAGAGTCTATCCTAGACAGCATGCTGTCTGTTTCAGTGATCATCCCGGCGTGGAATGAGGAGGAGCACATTGCCGACTGCCTCCTGTGCGCCACGCGCCAGAGCGTGCCGGCCAAGGAGATCCTCGTGGTCGACAACAATTCGACCGACGGGACGGTCAGCATCGTCGAGCGGTTCATCGCCGAGCATCCTGATGCCCATGTGCGTCTGCTGCACCAGGATGCCGAGCAGGGCCTCATCCCCACGCGCAATTACGGCCTCAACCACGCCACCGGCGACATCCTAGGCCGCGTGGACGCCGACTCGATGCTGCGCCCGGACTGGGTGGAGCAGGCCACGCGCATCTTCACCGAACATCCCGACGTGATGGGCGCCACAGGCCCGGTAGCCTATTACGACATGCCGGCCGCCAAGGTGAGCCTCAAGGGCGACAACGCGATCCGCCGGCATATTTACAAAGCCGACGGCGGCCAGTCGCTTCTCTTCGGCTCGAACATGGCCCTGCGCGCCAGCGCGTGGAAGGTGATCGCCTCGGAGGTGTGCCGCGACAAGGCGGACATCATGCATGAGGACATCGATGTCTCCCTGCACCTGTTCAGCCACGATTTCCGCACCTATTATTCTCGTCATCTCGTGGTCGCCATCTCGGCGCGGCGCATGGACACCTCGTTCGCCAGCTTCAGCGACTACATGGACCGCTTCCACAACACGTTCGCCGCCCACCCCTCGCACACGCGCACCACCAGGCCGGAGTACCTGCTCACGGCCATGTATCCGTGGCTGCACATGATGTACCCGGGCTACCAGCGCTACCTGCGCTCGACGGACACGAACCCGGCCGAGCGTGTGTGGGAGAAGCAGCAGATGCAGCTGCTGCAGGACGATCAGGGCAGCGACGACGATCTCGCCCTCGATAACGAGGGTCAGGACGCGGACGGCGAAGAGCCGGACGAGCTGGACGAGCAGACCGCCATGGATGAGCTCTCCCCCGCCGCCTCGCAGATCAACTCGTTCTTTGCCGATCTGTTCCGCCCGAGCCCCCAGGAGCTGGAGCGCCGGCGCAAGAAGCGGGAGATCCGCCGCCAGAAGTCAGAGCTGCGCGAGGAGTCGAAGCAGATCAAGGCCGATAAGAAAGTCGCCATGCGCAAGATCAAGAAGCAGAAGCAGGTGACGACGAAGGAGCTCAAGGCCCGCTCCAAGCGTGTGCGCAAACAGATCAAGGCGCTCAACAAGAAAAACTCACGGATCTGACGTGAGGAAAAATGAAAGCGGCCCGCGGATCTGACACGGGACGAGGCTACCGCAGCCCACGAATTGAACGCGGGCAAGAATCACGGCGACCCACGAATTGAACGCGGATAGCAAAAGGGCAGAGGCCACGACCCCTGCCCTTTTGTTCTGATTAATTTCTCTGACCGGTTCAGGCCGCCGGCCGACCGATGCGGCCAGACCGCGTGATGACAGGCCTCAGTCGACCTGCTTCCAACCCTCGGTGTCGAAGTGATGCTCCGGGTTGGCCTGCCAAGCCTTCCAGGCGGACTCGACGATGTCCTCGACGCCGTACTTGGCGTGCCAGCCCATCACCTCGTTGATGCGCTTGGGGCTGCAGATGAGCTGCGGCGGGTCGCCGGCGCGGCGCTTCTCGATCTTCTCGGTGAACGGCAGGCCGGTCACCTTCTTGACCTCGTCGACGATCTGGCGCACCGAGGTGCCCTTGCCGGTGCCGACGTTGAAGGCGGAATACGGGCGGTCGGCGTCGTCACGGTCGAGGTAGCGCAGCGCGGCCACGTGCGCGTCGGCCAGATCGGAGACATGGACGTAGTCGCGCACGCAGGTGCCGTCCGGGGTCGGGTAGTCGTTGCCGAAGATGGCCGGCGCCTTGCCCTTCTTGAGGTTGTTGAACACCATCGGGATGAGGTTGAGGATGGCCGGATCCTCCAGCTCCACCGGGCCGCAGCCGGCGACGTTGAAGTAGCGCAGGCCCACGAAGCGGATGCCGTGCGCCTTGGCGACGGCGTTGCCCATCCACTCGCCGAACAGCTTGGTCTGGCCGTACGGGTTGATCGGCACCATCGGCGAGACGTCCTCCGGCACGACGGCCACCGGCGGGATGCCGTAGGTGGCGGCCGAGGAGGAGAAGACGAGCTTGTTGGTCACGCCCGAATCGACCATGGCCTTGAGCACGTTGAGCAGACCGTTGATGTTCTGCTGGTAGTACCAGATCGGCTTCTCGACGGACTCGCCCACCTGCTTGCGCGCGGCGAAGTGGATGACGGCGTCCACCTTGTAGAGCTTCATGACCTGGGTGAGGACCTTCGCGGCCTCCGGGGCGGCGACGTCCTGGACGACGAGCGGGAAGCCCTGGGTGCGGTCCGGCTTGCCGTAGCTGAGATCGTCGACGATGACGACCTTGTCGCCCGCCTGCTTGAGGGCGTGGACGACGTGACCGCCGATATAGCCGCAGCCACCGGTGACGAGAACAGTAGCCATAAGAGTCCTTTCCGAGGAGACAAGGCGTGACATGTGCGTTTTTGTTGCACACTGTTCGTTTCTGTTCGTTTATGTTCGTTTTTTATCATACTCGTTTTTCGACGGAGCGCACCTGTTTTTCTGCGGGCCGCCCAACGGCTTCTGCCCTGCCCCTGCCGGCCATCAATTCCGGCAGAAAACGCGACACTGGCAGATGACGGCGAAGGCGGGCGCGAACGGCGCACCGGCGCCGACGGCGCCTGCCCTGCGGAAATTCTGCGAAACCTGTATACTTATCCGCTGTATGCCCCTGTCGTCTAATGGTCAGGACATCAGACTTTCACTCTGACAACGAGAGTTCGATCCTCTCCGGGGGTACCACCGGTGGCAGCATCAGTTGCCGCCTCGCGGTCGGCGAACGCACTCGATCTGCCGACCGCCCGCGGATGGCAGGCTGCAATGTGCGAGACAGACGATCTCATCAGTTCCTTCGTCACACGACACGGCAGCACCATCCTCTCTATTCTTCTTCTCGATCGGACGACCGGCAACAATCTTCTGTGGGCCGATGGCGAGTACCGCGCCCACGGCGCCGGCTATGGGGCGATGGACCAGATCACCATCGACCGTATCAGCGGGAAAAATGCCGGCCTCATCCGCACGCGCGCACAAAAAGCCGGCGCGGCCCGTTCCCAGCGCACACGCACACATGCGGAGGTATTCACCCCCTCCTGGCTGTGCAACCGGATGAACAACGACCTGGACCGCGTCTGGTTCCATCGTGACGGGGCCTTCAACACGGAGAACGGCCCTTCATGGAGGACGAACGGGAGCAAAGTCGCTTTCACCGAGAAAAAGAAGGGGACGGGATGGCATGCCTACGTCGCCTCCGCCCGTCTGGAGCTCACCTGCGGCGAGGCACCGTTCATCTGCTCCCGCTATGACAGCGTGACGGGTGATGTCATCCCCGTGCGCGATCGCATCGGTTTTCTCGATAGGAAACTCCGCATTGTCTCCGAGAGAGCGGCCAGCAAGAAAAACTGGACGAAGTGGGCATTCACGGCGGCACAGAGCACATACGGCTATGAATATCAAGGAGACAACCTCCTCATCGCCCGTATCAACATGTTCGAGACACTGTGCGAGGCACACGAAGATCGCTGGGGCGATGATTTCACTCCGTCCGAAAAACAACGCCTAGCCACGATCATTTCCTGGAATCTGTGGCAGATGGATGGCCTGACAAACGCGGTACCGTCCAACGAGGAAGGCGTGAAGATCGTCTCCACCCTTCACAGTTCAACGTCATCGGCTCCTCTGACACTTTTTGATCTCACCGACACGACGCATGGCAGTGCCGCTTTGCCGCAGAACGCGGTGACGCCGCTGAGCGTGATTTACGATTGGAAGAATAACCGCAGGGCAGACTTTGCCTCGCTGGGAGAGGTAGGCAGCATGAGCAAGTTTTATGCCGTGATCGGCAACCCGCCGTATCAGGACCAGTCAGTGGGAGATCAGAAGACTTATCAGAAGCCGATTTACGACAAGTTCATTGACGGCGCCTATCAGGTGGCCGATCATGTCGAGCTCATCCACCCTGCCCGCTTTTTGTTCAATGCCGGCTCCACTCCTAAAGCATGGAACAAGAAGATGGTCAGCGATCCTCACGTAAAAGTCGTTTGTTATGAATCAGACAGCCGGAAATTCTTTCCCTCTCAGGACATCAAAGGTGGCATTGCCATCACTTATCGTGACAGTGACAGAACAGTCGGCCCTATCGGCGTCTTTATGCCCTTTGGCGAGCTGCGCACAATCGTCGAAAAAGTAGGCACCCCCCCCCGCAACAGAGCATGGAGGCCATCGCAGTCTCCCGAACTGCCTATCGCCTGACAGACTCGCTGCACAAAGATTGGCCTGACGCCGCCAACAAGCTCAGCCATGGACATGCGTACGACATGTCGACGAATATCTTCGACCGCCTGCCAGAAGTCTTCCATGACACAAAACCAGACGATTCAGCACAATACGCCGTCATCCTAGGCCGTCAAGACAATAGCCGCACTCGTAAATGGATTAGGCGCGATTACATCAATAATGTGATCAATTTCGATCACTACAAGGTTTTTATACCGAAAGCCAATGGTACTGGCGCCTTTGGCGAGATACTTGCCGACCCTGCTATTGGAATGCCCAACGAAGGATGCACCGAGACCTTCATCAGCATCGGGAATTTTCACACCTCCTCTGAAGCAGAAAATGCATTGAAGTATATCAAGTGCAAATTTAGCCGCACGTTATTGGATATCTTGAAAACGACACAGGATCTGACGCCATCAACATGGCGCTATGTCCCGCTCCAGGACTTCACCGACCGCTCGGATATCGACTGGTCGAAACCTGTGGCCGACATCGACCAGCAGCTCTACCACAAGTACGGGCTGAGCGACAACGAGATCTCGTTCATCGAATCGCATGTGAAGGAGATGAACTGAGATGTCGTATTCGGATATCACCTCACACGTCAAAAGTGCTGTCTCCGCCACCCCACAGATTTACGCCTACACGACCCCGGAAATCCGACGCCATGATGGATGGACGAAAATCGGGTATACCGAGCGTGACGTCAGGACACGCATCGAAGAGCAGACGCACACCGCAGACATCCGCTTCCATCTGGAATGGAGCGATCTGGCCCAATGGTCAGATGGCTCCGGCAGTTTCATGGATACAGACTTCCATAACTATTTGCACCGTCTGGGAGTCCAAGGCCATCAGGGTACAGAATGGTTCCATATCTCGCCCGATGATGCCCATTCGCGTTTCAACGCATTTCGCCAGAATCACGGAATTATCAGCGAGTCACCGGCCCCACGGCCTTACCGTCTTCGTCGGGAGCAAGAGCAGGCCGTTCTGGCTGCCCTCGATTATTCCCGACTGCACGAGCACGGTGAATTCCTCTGGAACGCCAAGCCTCGTTTCGGCAAGACGCTCGCCAGCTATGATCTCGCCAAACGTCTTGGCGCGGTCAATGTACTGATCGTGACGAACAGGCCCGCTATTGCCAATTCGTGGTACGACGATTACGCCAAATTCCTCGGCACGCAGAGCGGCTATAGGTTTGTCAGCTCGGTGGAAGGTATCGCCGACAAGGAATTGTGCCTTCCCCGTCGCGATTTTCAACGTCTTCTGCTCGATGACTCTTCTCTGCGGATGATCGAGTTCGTCAGCCTCCAAGATCTCAAAGGCTCGGTCTGGTTCGGCGGCCCGTTCAACAAGCTCGAGGAGGTCGCCCATCTTGACTGGGATCTGCTGATCGTTGATGAGGCGCATGAGGGCGTCGATACATATAAGACCGACGTGGCGTTCGATCACATCAACCGAAAGTTCACGCTCCACCTCTCCGGCACGCCATTCAAAGCCATCGCCAACGACAAGTTCCCTGAGGACGCCATCTTCAACTGGACATATGCCGACGAGCAGCAGGCAAAACGCGACTGGGACAACCCGGATCTGCCCAACCCGTATGCGGACATGCCTCAATTGAATATGTTCACGTACCAGATGTCCGACATCATCCGCGACAAGGTCGCGCATGGCATCCAGTTGGAGGATGACGGCTCCACAACCGACTATGCCTTCGATCTCAACGAATTCTTCGCCACAAAGCCATCCGGCTCGTCCGGTACTCCTACCTTCCTGCACAATGAAGAAGTCGACAAGTTCCTTGACGCCCTGACCACGCAGACGAAATACCCGTTCTCCACACCGCAGCTGCGTGACGAGCTGCGGCACACGCTGTGGATGCTCGACCGGGTCGATTCCGCACGCGCACTGGCACGCAAGCTTCGCAACCACCCCGTGTTCAAGAACTACGAGATCGTGCTTGCCGCCGGCGACGGGCGGCTTGATGACGACGATGAGACACGAAGGTCATACGACCGGGTGGTCAAAGCGATCGCCACCCATGACAGAACCATCACCCTGTCCGTGGGACAGCTGACCACCGGTGTGACTATCCCTGAGTGGACGGCTGTGCTCATGCTCAGCAACATGAAGAGTCCCGCGTTGTATATGCAGGCGGCCTTCCGGGCACAAAATCCCTGCCTGTTCCGCACCGGCAGCTCGTATCAGCGTAAGAAGAATGCGTATGTGTTCGATTTCGATCCTGCCCGAACCCTCACGATTTTTGAGCAATTCGCGAACGATCTGAGCGCGGAGACGACTTCTGGTAACGGGACATCCGCCGAACGCAAACAACATGTGCGCCGTCTGCTGAATTTCTTCCCGGTAATCGGCGAGGATCCGGACGGAAAGATGACCGAGCTGGATGCCGCGCGCGTCTTGTCCATTCCTCGCACCATCCACGCCCATGAGGTGGTCCACCGCGGATTTATGAGCGATTTTCTCTTCCAGAACATCTCGAACATCTTCCGTGCCCCCTCTGCCGTTGTTGACATTCTGGATCAATTCGAGCCCGTCTCAAAATCAGACAGCGATCTCAAGATCAGCACCACAACCGCCGATGATCTCTCGCTGGACGACGACGGCCAGGTCAATGTCAGCGATGACATCATCATCGGCACAGAAAAAGATGTGTTCGGCAGCAAGAAGTTCGATGATGTCGGTGCACATCTCACACAAGAAATCACCCAGAGCCTCTCCCCAAAAGAGCACACCGGACATGAACTGCTCCCGAAAGAGCTCGACGCATTGCGCGACAAGTTCAGCTCGCTCATCACCGAACCGCTGCTCGATGCTGCCGAGGAACATTACGGTCCGCAGATGAAGCCCTCGCAACGGGCAAAAATCGCACGTCAGATCAAAGCCGATGCTGACATCGAATTCAACCGCCAGCAAGGCGACTACACCATTGAGCGCAACCGGATCAATCTCGCGCACGAGAAAGCCTTGGAGACTGCCCAGACGGCGGAGGATGTCGAGAAAATCGACGCCGCACGGGACCAGCAGCTTGAAAAAGCCCGTGACGGACTTCGCCAGGCGCTTCTGGATACGTCTCGCACGAGTCTGATCGAGCAGACCAGCCGGACAGTCGTCCGCGAGATGGAAACCGCGCGGCGAGAAGAGGTCAAAGAGTCCATCGAGACCGGTATTCGTGATCATCTGCGTGGATTCTCACGGACCATCTCCTCATTCCTCATGGCCTATGGTGACGAGGACACCACGCTGGAGAACTTTGACACCATCATTCCTGCCGACGTCTTCCATGAGGTCACCAGCATCACCGTCGAACAGTTCCATTTCCTCCGTGACGGCGGGGACTATACCGATGATGACGGCAAACCGGCTCATTTCGACGGAAAGCTGTTTGATCCGATCGTCTTCAATGATTCTGTCAGAGAGTTCATCTCGCTGCGCACGAAGCTGGCAAACTACTTTGACAAAGACCAGGAAGAAGACATCTTCGATTACGTCCCACCGCAGAAAACGAATCAGATCTTTACCCCTCGCCCGGTCGTCATCAAAATGATCGATCTGTTTGAACAGGAGAACCCTGGCTGCTTTGATGATCCGCACCACACGTTTGCCGATCTGTATATGAAATCGGGACTGTTCATCACCGAAATCGTCAAACGCCTGTTCAACAGCGAGAAAATGAAAAGCCTCTTCCCCGACGACCGTCAGCGGCTTGATCACATCTTCCGCCATCAGGTGTTCGGCGTCGCTCCGAGCGAGATCATTTACCAGATCGCCACCCACTTCATTCTCGGTTACCACGGGGAGGTCGGCGACATCACCAATGCTCATTTTGCGATGGCAGACACCGCACGACTTGCCAAAGAGGGAAAGCTGGACGACTACATCCAGAAGACCTTTGGAGACAATCTCGGTGGCGAATAAGCCGCGGACGGACATCTACAACCGCCAGACCCCGTTGACTGTCGCCTCGGGTTGACTGTTGCCTCGCGTATCTGCTGAACAAGCCGGCATCTCATTGCTGTTCGGCAGATGCCGTATGCACGATCACATATCGGGCATAGCCGTTGAAATGCTCGAGAAGCCTCGATCTTTCACGCGACGGCGGCGGAGAGGGCGCCGAGCAGCAGCGTCATGAACTTGTCGTTATCGATCTCCAGCACCACGCTCGTGCGCGGATCAGTCCCCTGATGGTATGAGACGTCGACGAGCGTGCGCCCGCAGGCCGGTCCGCCTGTCAGCGCGGTCAGGCGACGGTGCAGGCAGAGCGTGGCGAGCTCGGGATGGACCGCCAGCACGACGGCGGTCGGGTCGGAGATATAGCAGCCCGGCAGACCGGAGAAGTTGATCTCGTACGTGTGGATGTACCAGTCGAGCATGCCGGCAAGAAACGCGCCGCGGTCGGTGCCCGACCGTGCCCACGCCTGCGTCTGCCGCCGCGTGAGGAGGGTGGTGGTCGTCACGTCACGGCCGACGACCAGCAGGTTCGCACCGCTTTGCAGCACCTGCCGGGCGGCCTCGGGATCCTGGCCCACGTTCGCCTCGGTCCACTGGTTGACGGAACCGGGCACGGCGAGCGCGGTGCCCATGAGCACGATGCGGCTGACCTCCTGTGCCATCTGCGGGCGCAGCCGCAGGGCGTCGGCGAGATTGGTGAAGGCCCCGGTGGCGATGATCGTCAGATCCTGCCCGTATTTCTTTGCTGCGCGGGCCATGAACTCGGCGGCGTGCATCTGCTCGGGTTTTCTGGACGAGTCGGGGATCCGCTGCCCTCCCAGGCCGTTGCGGCCATGGATAAACGAGACGCCGGGCGACACCTCGAAACTGCGCATGCCCAGCGCGTGCTCGACCCCGGGATAGACCGGCACATCGGACGCGCCGAACAGCGCGAGCACGGCGAGGCTGTTGCGCACGCTCGTGTCCATCGTCACGTTGCCGTAGCTGGCGGTCACACCGATGAGACGGGAATCCGGCTCGCCCCGCAGCAGACGGATGAGGCTCACGAGTGCCACGGCATCATCGATGCCCGTATCGCAGTCAACTATGTATCGCACCCCACCAGCCTAAACCGCTGCCCACCGCGGGGCATGGCAGGGCATGGGACAAGCCGCGAAGCGCGCAAGCCGGCGTCCCGGCCGCCATCGTGCAAAACAAAACCCGGCACCATGCGGTACCGGGTCGGTGTCTTGCCGTCAGAATCAGCGATATCACGCGATATCCAAACGGCATCAATCACGCATGTCGGGAAGTATCGGCAGCAGCCGGCGGTTTGGGGCCAGGCCCTCGTCAGCCCTGCATGCGGATGACGAGCCTGCTCGCCTCCTGCGAGAGCTTCTCCGCCGTCGCCTCGTCGCCTGCCTCGCGCGCCTTCCAATACTGCGTCTTGATCTGCAGATAGCGCATCCGCACGCGCAGAAGCTGCTTCTGTTTGGCGAGCGCCTTCTTCTGGTTCTCGATGAGGTCGAGGTGCAGCCGGGCGTAGAGATCATCAGGCTGGCCGTCCTGCGGGCGCAGGTAGGCGCGCATGTCCTTGAGGCTCATACCGGTGGCGGACAGGCAGGAGACCGGGATCATCCGTTCAATGTCCTCGGACGAGTAGATGCGTCGTCCGCCCGCGTCGCGCCTGGCGGAGGGGAGGATCCCCTCTTTCTCGTAGTACCGGATGGTCGATGCCGGCAGGCCGACCGAGATCGACGCCTGCTGGATCGTCATATATTCTTTTCCATTAATTGCTGGCATACCTATAAGGTAGCCATTTACCCTGTGAAATCACAGGGCTTTTCACTCAAAACCCGAGAAAAACGGAAGCGGACAAGAAGTATTTACACTTTCGTCAATAACCGCGGGCGCGGATCACCATCTGCCCTCATCGGCGCGGACGGGGCGACGATGCCAGGCGAGCAGGCCGAGTACGGCAGAGATGACATAACCCGCCACGACGAGGGTGAACGAGAGGGCGAACGAGCCGCCGGTGGCATCGTAGAGCACGCCGTGCAGCCCGGTGGCGAGGGCGAGCATGAGCTGGCTGAACACGTTGGCGCGGGCGAGGATGCGCGAATAATGGGCCGGGCCGAAGCTGCCGCGGATGAGCCAGGGCACGGCCACGAGCAGATAGCCCTGGCCCAGTCCCGCGAGGAAGCCGAGGAATGCCGCCACGCCGGGCTGATGGCACAGCCACATGCCCGACCAGCCCACGAGCGCCACGGCGACAAAGGACAGGACCACCACGCGCACGTCGAGGCGGTCGAGCAGCGCGCCGATCGAGGCTTTGCCCGCGGCGGCGCCGAGCATGATGCCCGTGACGACCGCCGAGGCGGCGAGCGCCGTCAGCCCGGCATCCTTCTCGAACGTGGCCACGTGCTGGACGAGGCCGGAGGCGATCTGCAGCAGGATCATCACGATCACGTACAGCACAAATGACGGCGTGCGGAAGGCCGCGGACGGCTCAAGCGAGACGGCACGGGCGGGTGTCTGCACTCTCCCGCTCTTGCCGGCAGCCCGCGCCGCAGAACCGGCACCAAGAGCAGAGGCGTTCCTCTGGCCGTACGCCTTCTCCCCACGCGCAGGGTCGGGGGCGAAGCGCAGGAAGAGGGTGAACGGCAGGGCGAGCACGAGGAAGGCGATCCCCGTGGCAAGATACGCGCCGCGCCAGCCCCACCGGTCGATCAACAGCGTGACGAGCGGCTGGGCGACCGCCCCGGACAGGCCGGACAGGCCCAGCGCAATACCCATGACGAGCCCGAGACGCTCATGAAACCAGTTGGACAGCAGCACCTGCGGGGCGAGGAGGACCGGGACGGCGTAAGCGGCGCCGATGAGCGCGAACAGCACGTAGAACTGCCAGAACGCCGTCACCCGCGAGCAGCCCATGAAGCACAGGGCGATGACCGCGACGCACACGCTGAGCACGAGCCGCGAGTCGATCTTCTCCAATATCCGCCCGCCGGCGAGCAGCATGAGCGAGCCCACGATCATCTGCACGGTGACGGTGAGCGAGACAGCGGACTGGTCCACACCGAAACTTGTGCGCAGGGAGGTGAAATAGAGGCCCGGCGTGTTGACGATGATGCCGAAGCCGAGGAAGCTGAGCACGCAGCATCCGGCGAAGATGAGCCACGGCATGGCGGCTGTGTTGGTGGTGGTCTTGGTGGTGACGGGTCTTCCCGGCATCGCTCTCCCCTCTCCTGCCCGCCTCGATGCGGGCCGATGCGCCGCGTGTGCCTGATCAGCGGCCGATCAGGATCAGCGCGGACGTGTGAATCGCCGACCACCATAAAGCAGCCGTGTGGAGATGGGGGAAAGAAAAGCGGGCCCCCATGTGGAGGGCCCGCGAAGAAAATGATCCGGGAATGATCCGGGACCGGATCGGCCATCAGCCGGATCCACGGGGCCGTCTTCCGACAACCGCCGGGATGGGGAGCCGCCGGGGCGAAGAGATCAGCGCGTCGGATCCGCCGGCAGCGCGTCGTAGACGGCAGGATCGACCGGTTCGAGCCACTCGGCTGTGCCGGTGGTGATGGCGATGTGGCTGAACCATGAGCCCTTCGCCGCGCCATGCCAATGCTTCTGCCCGTCATGGATCACAAAGCTGTCGCCGGGCAGCAGGAGCACCGGGTCCTGGCCCTCGACCTGCACCCAGCCCTTGCCGCCGGTGGCGATGAGGATCTGCCAGCCGTTGTTGTGCCTGTGCCAGTGGTTGATGCAGCCCGGCTCGAACGTGACATTGTGCACGCCGAACGGCAGCGCGGGGTCGACGACGACCGGCTTGAGATAGCTCCTGCCGGTGAAATACTGCGCGTACGCGTCATTCGAGGCGCCGCGGCCGAACAGGCCGCCGTTGCTGACGATCTCACTCTTGAGCAGCTCGGCGATCGCCTCGCCCGCACCCTCGGAGAGGGTGGCCTGTGTCTGTGATTCCTGTGCCATAGAGACCTCCTGCCAGTTTGGTGATGGGCCGTGTCGCGACAGCCCGTGCACCGGCACCCCGCTTGTGCGGTATGTGCGCGACACAGCCGTGCTGACGCATCCGATCTACACGTTATAAGCTTCAAGCACTTGAGGAAAACTCCCGTTCGCTCCCGGCGCGTGCGGCGCCGCCGCCCCGCCCGCTAGACTGGGACGCACAGCAATCATCCATACTCGCGAAGGCACAGGGATCGACGTGAAGGAACTCGAGGACAGGATTCGCAGGGACGGCATCGTACGAGCCGGGGACGTGCTCAAGGTCGACTCGTTCCTCAACCATCAGATCGACGTGCGGCTGTTCAACGACATGGGCGCCGAGTGGGCGCGCCTGTTCAAGGACCGTCACATCACCAAGATCCTGACCATCGAGGCCTCGGGCATCGGCATCGCCGTCATCGCGGCCCAGCATTTCGGCAATATCCCCGTCGTCTTTGCCAAGAAGACCGAGTCGATCAACCTCGACGGCGAACAGTGGACGACGAAGGTGTACTCGTTCACGCACAAGGCGTATTACACGGTGATCGTCGCCAAACGGTTCCTGACCGCCGATGACCATGTGCTCATCCTCGACGATTTCCTCGCCAACGGCGCCGCCTCGTCCGGGCTGATCGACCTGTGCCATCAGGCGGGCGCCACCGTCGAGGGCGTGGGCGTGGCCATCGAGAAGGGCTTCCAGCATGGCGGCGATGACCTGCGCCGCGCCGGCATCGAGCTGCATTCACTGGCGATCGTCGACGCGATGGACGAGAACACGGGTGCCATCACCTTCCGCGACAACGACGAGTGAAAACAGGCCGGGGCACGATCCCAGACAGCACAGTGAGGAAACAGCCGGAGGAAATCGTGTCTGATCGTGTCCAGGAACTACAGGAACCAAACAAGCCCGCCGCCCCAGCGGTGCGAAACCGTTGGAACGACGGGCTTTCGTGGGGTGGATGACGTGGCTCGAACACGCGACCTCCTGAACCACAATCAGGTGCTCTACCGGCTGAGCTACATCCACCATGCTGTCTCGATGCATATCGCACCGGACGCAACACAAGAAATATACATGGCCGGGCAGACCAGCGCAACACCCGTCGCAGTGCCCACACGATCACACCTGCACCGGTGCGAACACGCGACCTCCTGAACCCCAATCTGAACCCCGATCATGCATCATGTCTGCATCGGCCCGTCTGATAGATAGGATCAATCCCCCCCCATCTGAGAGCGCATGCCCCTCTGCCGGACCGCCGCGGCACCTCATATGTCGAACAGTCTGTGCGGTGAGGCGGCATCCCGCGAACGTCATTCGGCCATGCCGATAATGTTGGAGGGTCGGGCGATTAGCTCAGCTGGTCAGAGCGCCACGTTTACACCGTGGATGTCGGGGGTTCGAACCCCTCATCGCCCACCATGGAGGTGGATCATGCCCGCACACAGCATCATGCCCGCCAATACTTCGAGTACTGATTGCACTCATCGCGCACAGACCGATCATGCACAGACCCATGCAACAACCACAGGCGGGCAAACGGCCCAGACGCCGAGCACCCGGGCGCATGACACCCCGCAGAAAGCCTTCCGCACAAGCACAGGTAAATCCTCCACACCCGTCCCCTTCCCCTGGCAGCGCCTGCTGCTGCTCGCCTTCGGCGTCATCGCCGCCATCACCGGCACGCTCACCGCGCTCAACCGTGCCGGCCTGCCCGCCTTCAACCAGCCGCGCCAGCTCATCGCCGCGCACGGGGCGCTCATGGTGTTCGGATTCCTCGGCACCGCGATCGGCATGGAGCGCGGCGTGGCCTACCACGCCGGCAGCGCGCGCAACCCGCGCTGGGGCTTCCTCGCCCCGCTGCTGACGGGCCTGGGCGTGGTCAGCCTCTTCGTCCTGGGTCTGCTGCCCTCGCTGCCCGCCTGGTGGACGGCCGTCCCGGGAACGTTTTGGGCCCTTGGGATGGCCGCCCTGGTGGCCGTCTACATCGGCATCTGGGGCTGGCAGAACTCCCCCACGCTGCTGCTGCAGATGCTCGGGGCGGCAACCGGCGCCGTGTCGATGGTGCTGTGGTCGTGCGGCTGGAGCGCGACGGTGCTGGCCCCCAGCTGGATGGTGTTCCTTGTGCTCACGATCCTGGGCGAGCGCCTCGAGCTGGCTCGCGTCTCCTTCCAGAAAAAATATGTCACCCCCACGCTGCTGGCCGGCGCAATAGTCGCCGTCGTCGGCTCGTTCCTCGCGCTCTTCGCCCGTCGTGCCGGTTATATGGTCCTTGGTGCGGCGTTCCTCGTGATGCTGGTGGTGATGGTGCACGATGACATCGCCCGCCACACATGGCATCTTCCCGGATTCACCGGCTTCATGGGCTGCGCGATGCTGATGGCCTACTTCTGGGGCCTGCTCGGCTCAGCGCTGTGGATCGTGCTGCCGCAGGCCGATCTGCATGCGGGCTGGTCCACGTTCGCGCTCGACTGCTTCGACCTGGGGTTCGTCATGTCGATGGTGATCGCCCACGCCTTCCTCATCATCCCGGCGATCCTGCGCCGGCCCGTCTCCTGGCCCAGGGCGATGTGGGCCCCGCTCATCGTGCTCAATGCCGGCCTGCTTGTCGGGCTCGTCGGGGCGCTCGCCGGGTCGACGGATATCGGCAGAGCCGCCTCGCTGCTGGAGGTCATCGCCCTGCTCGGCCTGATCGCGACGGTGGCGGCCACGTATGTGGTGACGGCCGTCAGGAAGAAGACGACCGGCCGGAAAAATCAGTCTTAAGAATGGTGACGCCCTTCCTGTGGACGATACGATGAAATCAGACAATCAATCGGAATATCCCGACGGCCCGCACGGCCGCCCGCAAGGAGGAATCATGGACAACGAGTATCAGCCCACCCAGCCGATGGCCCAGACGCCTGTCGAGGGCCAGCCGACGCAGACGATGCCGCAGCAGAACCAGACGGCGCAGCCTACGCAGGCCATGCCGCAGCAGAACGCGCAAGCCATGCCGATGGGCGCCCCGCAGATGCAGCAGAACGCGCAGCAGGTGCCGCCTACCCAGCAGGTACCGCCGGCCTCGCAGGTCCCGCCCCAGCAGCCGGGCTGGATGCTGCAGCAGCAGTACATCAACGCCCCGGGCATGAGCACCCGTTCGAAGATCGTCGCCGGCTTGTTCGGCATCTTCCTGGGTATGTTCGGCGTGCACAACTTCTATCTGGGCAACACGGGCAAGGCCGTCGGCCAGCTGCTGCTGACCATCTTCGGCTCGATCCTCTTCTTCATCGGCCCGGTCGCCTCCGCCGTCTGGGGTCTTGTCGAGGGCGTCCAGATCCTCGGCTCGCATCCGGGCAGCCACTGGCATCAGGATGCCGACGGTCTACAGCTGCAGGACTGAGACCGGCACCGGCCGTCACGGCCGGGATACGCGAAGGGCGGGATTCCTCGATAACGGGGATCCCGCCCTTTTTAGTGATCTTCTTTGACTGTTCAATGATCTTCCGTACCGCAGCCGGTCTCAGATGATCCGTATCAGATGATTGATCCGTATCAGATGATCCGCAGACCGAGCGCGGTCCGGTACCCGGTCTCAGTGCTCGCGGCCGCCGAAGTGGAGCAGGCGCACTGCGATCCAGTTGGGGCTGACGGTCAGCGGCTGCTCGATGTTCATGCCCGCCGTCTTTGCCGCATTGCGGATAGTGAAGGAGGAGGCGGCACCCGGACGGCCCGTCTTCGGAGTGAGGATCCAGAAGGGCGCATCATCATCGAGCACGGCTGAGGCGTCCACGATCGTGTCGGAGAGCGTGTCCTCATCATCACCGTCACGCCACCAGATGATGGCACCATCCGGGGCGCCGTCCCAGTCCTCGTCGGCAAGCTCCTCGCCGGTCAGATCCTGGATATCGGCGCGGAGGGCATCATCGACATCCTCGTCCCACATCCATTCCTGGATGACATCGCCGTGACGAAAACCAAATTCCTTTGCTACAGCGGTTGAATTAGCCACGTACCAAAGCATAGCAAAAACAAGGAATCAGACAGGCTCGCCCAGACGGATCTGCGCGGATGACACGCCCAAACAGGCATCACCGGCCGTGGCAGGAGCCGTCTGAGACGGACTTCGAGTGCGTGACAGCCTCTGGCGGACTTCAGACAGACTTCGATGGTGTGATCGTGCAGGCGGGAAGCGAGGAAGTGTCGCCTTTGCCGATTTTGACGAGCGCGGAGTAGGCGTCGGACAGCGTGGAGACCCTGACCACGCGCATGCCCGCCGGCACATGGCCCACCACCTCGTCGCAGTTGGAGGCCGGGGCGAGGAACCATGTGGCGCCGGCGCGCCGCGCGCCGATCATCTTGAAACGGATGCCGCCGATGGCGCCGACCCTGCCGTTCGTGCCGATGGTGCCGGTGCCGGCGATGGTCCTGCCGCCGGTCTCCGAGGCGGGGGTGACGAGGTCGATGATGCCGAGCGTCATCATCAGGCCGGCCGACGGGCCTCCCACGTCGCCGGCGCTCGCATCCACCTTCATGTTCGAGACGTCGTAGCCGTGCGCGGCCAGGAACTTTTTGGCCTGGGCGGCGGCGGACGTCTGGGCGCCGGTCATCTGCTTGGTCTCCTGCTTCGTGTACTGCTCATGGGTCTGGTTGACGTCGAAGAACGCCTCGCGTGGCATGACCGCCGCATCCGGGCTCGCCCAGCCCCACAGCGCCTCAATGACGAGCGCCGGCTGGCCGGGGATGCCGTTGGCGTTGACGGTGGTCATGAGCAGCCGGCCCGGATCATTGTGACGCGGCACGCCGGACAGCCGCAGCACATTCGTGCCGGTCACCTTTCTCGCCTCGGACTCGCTGAGATTATCGGTGACGGAATCATCGACTTTTCCCAGAACATTGAGGGTCGGGCCGGGCGATTCGATCGTCAGCGACGTGGGCAGGAAAAGGCAGACGACGAGCAGGAGGGTGAGCCAGAGCGCGGGCGGTACACGCCGGAGAAAACCACGACGGGTCTGGGTCTTGCCGTCCGTGTGCGTGCGTGTGCGTGCCATGCTGCCTTCTTTCGGCTCGTGGATAATCCGGGCTGATTCGCCGTCGGTCTCCCATAATATGGCCTCAGACCATGAAGGAGGACCATGACCAGCGACGAACTTCATCAGTGGATGCTCAGCACCTTCGGCCCGACCGCCGGCGAGAGCGCCTGGCAGCAGTTCCAGCAGCTGCCCGAGCAGATCCGTCAGCAGATGCTGGCCGCGAGCTCCTCCGAGCTACCCTCCCCCGAGCAGATGCGCGGGCTCATGCAGGCGTTCGCCGACGCCGGCTTCGGCGCGCCGGGCTCCGCCCCGGCAGGTTCCTCCGACAACGACGCCGACAAAAAGGCGGTGGGGGCGACGCTCGCCACTGATCCGCAGACGGGCAATCCGATCGGCTTCCAGATGCCGAACGCCTCGGACGATTCCTCCTCCGACGGTGCCTCGCAGGCATCCTCCCCCGCCCGGCCGAGCGCCATCAACGTGGATCTTGCCCGGCAGATCGCACTCATCTCGCTGCCCTCGGGTTCGGCGAGCGTGGTGAGCGGGGCCGAGGACCGGCAGGTGCGCGAGGCGTTCTCACATGCGAGCCTGTGGCTGGACTCGGCGACGGGATTCGACCCGGGCACGAAGGAGCCGACGGCGCTGACCCGTGCGGACTGGATCACCTCCACCATCGCCCGCTGGGCGGCACTCGTCTCACCGGTCTCCAAGGCCACCGCGCAGGCGCTCGGATCGGTCTTCGCCTCACGCCTGGGCGGCAGCATGGACGAGACGACCACCAGGATTTTCGCCGGCCCGATTCAGATCAGCCTGCCCGACAATCTGCGTGACCCGCAGCATCTGATGGAGGCGATCGGCACGGCCTCCTTCTCCATGCAGCTGGGGCAGTCCGCCGCCAAACTCGCCACCGAGGTGCTCGGCGGCTTCGACCAGGGGCTGCGCCTGTCCGACTCGCCGGCCGGGGCGATCGTGGTGCAGAACGCGGAGAATTTCGCGCAGGGACTGTCCGTTCCCGGCCAGGAGGTGCTGGACTTCCTCGCGCTGCGCGAGCTGGCCACCGCCCGCCTGTATGAGAACGTGCCGTGGCTGTCCACGCAGATCCAGACGCTGGTGGAGAAGTACGCGCAGTACATCACCATCGACCTGGACGCCATCGAGGACCAGCTGCGCGAGGCCGGCGAGATGAGCCCGGAGGGGTTGCAGGCGGCCGTCAATATCTCGAACGTGGCGATGAGCGAGTCGCCCGAGCAGAAGCAGGCGAAGGCGAGCCTGGAGCGCATGCTCGCGCTCGTCGAGGGTTGGGTGGACGCCGTCACCTGGCGCGCCGGCCAGGCCTCCCTGCCGCATATCGCCCGTCTGCGTGAGATGATGCGTCGTCGCAGGGCCTCGGGCGGTCCGGCGGAGCAGACGTTCCGCGAGCTGATGGGACTGGATCTGCGGCCGGTCGAGGCACGCCAGGCGTGCGCGGCGTGGGAGCGCGTGATGGACGCACAGGGCGGGCCGGCGGCCGACGCGCTCTGGCACCACCCTGACACCCTCCCCTCGCTCGGCGAGGAACAGAAGAGCGACCATGACTGGGATGCCGGCCTCGACGAGCTGCTACGCGAGGAGGGCGATGACGGCAAGGGCGGCGACGGGACCGCCCATCCCGACGGTGACGTGCACCACGACAACGACAGCGGGAATACGGATGGCCCGTCCGCCGGCGACGACAAGGATGCCGGCGACAACGACTGAGCCCGACAGTAGCCTCAAGCCGGAAGCATCAAGGAAGGGGCCGCACCACAGCGTCAGGGCAGGAACCGGCTGCGATGCCGTGTGCGCGTGCCGGTGCCGTCCTGACTGCGGGCCCAGCTGACCACGACCTTTTTGCGCCCGCGTGTCACGCCCACGTAGAACAGCCGGCGCTCCTCCTCCATCTGCGCCGGCGCGGAGGCGGAGGCGAATGGCAGCAGCCCGTCGCTCGCACCGATGAGGAAGACCGTGTCCCATTCCAGGCCCTTGGCCGCATGCAGCGTCGAGAGCGTCACCCGTTCGATGCGTGATGGCAGCGTGCCGGAAGCGGCGAACGCCTGCTCGGCGATGTGCTGCACAGAGGTGGAGGAGAGCCGGTCCTCCTGCGGGCGCGTGTCGGCAGGATCCGTGCCACGACGCGTCAGATAGGCCACCCCGAGGCGGTCGAGCGCCCGTGCGACGGCACGCAGCTGCGAGTTGAGGCGCGAGAGGACGGCGATCTGGTCCGCCCCGGCCCCGTGGTCGAGCAGGTCCTTGATCTGTCGCGCCACGCCCTGGGCCTCCAGGCCGTCGCTGCCGTACGTGTCCTGGCTGACCGCCGGGCCGTCCGGCTGTGGCGTTCCCAGACGCAGATACTCGCCCGACAGCGGCGAGGCGGTGAGCACCCGGTTGGCGTAGCGCACGATGGAACCGCTGGAACGGTAGTCGCGGCCCAGCCGGATGTCCGCGCGGATGCCGGGGAACTCCTTGTCGAAATTGAGCAGGAACCAGCTCGTGGCACCGTTGAACGAATAGATGGTCTGCGCCGGGTCGCCGACCACGCAGATGTTCTCGTTCTGCCGGCCGAGCCACAGGCGGATCATCCTGTGCTGCAGGGACGAGATGTCCTGATACTCGTCCACGGTCAGCCATCCGATGCGCCGGCGGATCTTCTGCGCCACCTCCGGGCTCGACTCGATCAGGTGGCAGAGGATAAGCAGGATGTCGTTGAAGTCGATCTGGCCCAGGGCCGCCTTCTCCCTGTCGAACCGGTCGGCAAGAGCGGCCATCTGGTCTGCGGACAGACCGGCGGGGGGCGTGCGGTGCGCGAGCGCGGCCGCCTTGGGGTACTGGTCGGCTGGCAGCAGGCTGACCTTCATCCACGCGGTCTCGGCGAGCAGGTCATCGCAGTCGCGCGCGCTGATCGTGTCGGCGGCGGCGCCTGTCACCGCGGTGACGGCACGTTTGAGGGCGTCGACGGGATGCGGCGTCAGCTGGGGGAACGGCGTGTCGACCATGTCACGCCAGATAAAGGAGAGCTGGCGCAGGGCGAGCGAGTGGATGGTGGCGCAGGTGACGTCCGTGGCGCCGAGCGCGGCCAGACGCCGCTGCATCTCGCGCGCCGCCTTGACGGAGAAGGTGACAGCGACGGTGCGCGTGGGGCTCCACACGCCTTTGGCGCACGCATAGGCGATACGCCGCGTGATGGTGCGCGTCTTGCCGGCACCTGCGACGGCGGTGATGCGCACCGGGCCGGTCAGGGCGGTGGCGGCTTGTCGCTGACGGTCGTCAAGGCCTTCGAGCAGCCGGTCAGGATCTTTCACGGCAGCATCCATCCCTCCTCCTTCTTTTCTCTGTCTGTTCCATTGTGGCACCCGCATGACGGTGGCTGACGCCAAGAGCACAAATGTGGATAACCGGCGGCTGCCGGACAAGTCAAACTGGTCTTCCGGCTAGAGTGGGGACTGTGAGAAAACGTTCTGCCCTTGTCTGTGCCGCGCTCGCCTCCGCCGTCGCCCCGCAGCTGCGCATGTCCGGCGCGAGGAGCCTTCCTGGGCCGGTGCGTCCTGACCCGCTGGTCGACACGGCCTGCCTCGTCGATGCGCGCGGACGGCTGTTCGACGTGCGGATCGGTGCGCTGGACGCGGCAGACGGACTGCGCAAGGATGCGGAGAATTCCGCGCTTCTGGCCCCGCAGATCCGGGCGACGGGACTCGATATCGACGTCGCCGCCCCGCTCGCGCACGGCATGACGCGCGACGAGGCCGATGAGCCGGTCTATGTGGTCATCAGCCGGCACAGCGAGGGCATCCCGCTTGATTTCCGCGATCTGACGGAGGAGGAATGCGAGTCGCTCGGCGCGGCGATCGCGCGGATCCATGCGCTTGACACACGTTTCCTGCTCGAGGCGGGTCACACGGGCTATCCCGGCGCGCAGGTGCGCGACCAGCTCGCCGCCTGGACGCGGGCGCTCGCCCATAATGCGAGCGTGCCGGATGCCATCACCATGCGCTGGCAAGAACTGCTGCGCATCGACGCGCTGTGGCGGTTCGAGCCGGTCGTCGCCCATGGCAGCCTCGCCCCGGATGACATCCTCTATGCCGCTGATTCGACGGTGACGACGCTGCGGAGGTGGCAGGGCCTGTCCCTGGCCGATCCCGCCTCCGATTTCGCCTGGCTCTTCGATGACGGGGTGCAGCAGTGGCAGCGCGACGAGGTGCTTTCCGGCTACGGGCAGATGCTGGGCGAGCGGATGGACCCGCGCATCGTGCCGCGCGCGCGCCTGTGGCGTCAGCTGACGGCGGTGCGCGAGTTCCTCGAGGCGCTCTCCGCCGGTGATCATGACCGGCTGGCCGCGGCACGCCGGGGCATCAACGCGATCGCCTCCGCCCTCTCCCCCGTCATCGCCGTGGGGACGGGGCACCCGGTGACAGCGGTGCCCGGCTCCGGGACCGGCAGGACGGCGACGAAGGCCGAGCGCGCCGAGCAGCCCGCATCGCAGGAGCAGGACCGGTCGGGGACACAGACCCTCAGTACCGCCGCCGGCCAGGCGATTAGTTCGGAAGGCGGGAGACAGGATGGCCAGGACGGCCAGAACGAGACCGATGTCTCCGACGACACGCGTGAGGCAAGCACAGCAGCCGCGCGGGATGATGCATCTTCCTCCCCTGCCTCGTCCGGTGCGCCCGTCTCCGGTTCCCATCCGCTCTCCCGGCTCTCGCAGCTCGATGACGAGACGGTCGAGCCTGCCGACAGCCTCAGTTTCACCGGTACAGGCAGGGTGAAGGCCGCCCCGGATGACGACCGCGCCCAGAACGATGACAGCGGATTCCAGACCGGTGACAGCGGGTCCCGGACCGGGAGCGACAGGACGGACGCGCAGCCCGAATCCTCCGCACGGTTCGCCACCAACACGAACATGCCCGCCATCCAGCCGGACGGCACGCGCACAAGCCTCGCGGCCGTGGCCGACACGCGTTCGGCGCAGAAAGGCGAGCAGGCACAGACGCTGCCGTTCCAGACACAGGCGTATATCGACACCGATGCCCCCGACGGCACCGTGCGCGTGACGCATTCGACGAGCGTGCGCGAGCGCCTCTTCCCCGATGATCCGGGCGAGGAGCTGTTCCATGGCGGCAAGGACGGTGCCGACGACGGGATCAATAAATCCGATGATGCCGGCGACTCTGATGAATCCGGCAGAAACGACGGCAAGACCGGGCAGTAGGCGGGCAAACGGCCCGTCACGGGCGTCATACGCCGATCGACCGCCATACCGCCGAGAGCCGAACAGCGGCTGCGGCGCGATCAGCCGCCGTACGATGAGACCAGTCAACGACTATCAAAGAAAATGGTCGCCAACAGTAATCGTCAACAACCGCTGACAGAAACGAGGACTGATGAACGTCGAGATCGGTATCCAGAACGTCGCCCGCCCGGTGAGCTTCACCACCGACAAGTCCGCCGACGAGGTCATCGCCGCGCTGCGGCAGGCGCACGAGGCCCAGGACGGCATGGCGGATCTTGTGGACGACAAGGGCCGTCACATCCTTATTCCCACCTCAGCGATCGGCTACGCGGTCATCGGATCGGAGACACGCCGTCCGGTCGGTTTCGGCGCATTGGAAGGCTGATCCGCCCGCCTGGAAACATCCACAGACAGGCCAGGAACGCAAGAACGCGGAAAAGCGTCAACAGGACAACGAACGGCAACGTCCGGCGCAGTGGGACGGGGTGTCATCGCACGATCGCGATGGCACCCCGTTCTTCAATCTGCTCGACCACGTCGTCGGCGGTGAGGTTCTCCCCCAGCCTGTTTGGTTTGCCGTCTGTTCCATGCCAGTCCGACCCGCCGGTGACGAGCAGGCCGAGCCGGTCGGCCAGGCGGAGCAGACGGGCCCTGCCCTCTGCCGTGTTCTCACGATGCCACACTTCCAGGGCATCCAGACCGCGTGAGGCGAAAAATGCGATGTCGTCGTCAGTGAGAATGACGGCATTGCGCGTGGGAGAGGCCGCATGCGCGATGCCGATCACGCCACCCGCCGCTTTGACGGCGGCGATCACCTCCGTCACCTCGGGGCTTCTGACCGGCAGATAGTATTTGGACGATCCGGAGACGATCGTGGCGAACGCCTCGGAACGCGTGCGCACGACGCCGGCGGCGACCAGCGCGTCGGCGATATGAGGCCGGCCGATCGTGGTCAGCCCTGCGGTGCCGGCCTGGGCGAGCACATCCTCCCAGGTGATCGGGTAATCGTGCGAGATCGCCTCGACCATGCGGCGCGTGCGTTCGACGCGCTCGGCGCGTGTGCGGGCGAACAGACCGGCGAGGGTGGGTTCGGAGGGGTCGAACAGCCAGGCGAGCAGGTGCACGCTCGTCCTGTTCTTCCAGTCGGAGGTGATCTCCGCGCCGCGCACGAGCGGCACGCCCGTGGCACGGGCGGCCTGCTGTGCCTGCGGCCAGCCGGCGGTGGAATCGTGGTCAGTGATGGCCACCCCTGTCAGATCGGGCAGGGCACGTGCCTGCCCGAGCATCTGTGCCGGGCTCGCCTTGCCGTCGGAGAACACCGTGTGGCAGTGCAGGTCCCAGCCGGTACGCGGCGCGCCGCACACCGCGCCGGCTCGAACGTCCTTTCCCGTCTTTTCCATGGCCCCCATCTTACGGACGGTTCCCTGACGGCAGAACGACGGATATCACGGCACCACTGGCATCACGCGCACCGCAGGGTCATGAAAGTGCCGCCGCGCGGATAAGTACGGCAGGCCATCCAGACGTCACTGCGCCAAACCGTCCACGCCAGAAACAATGACAGACGTGGTCTGCGGATAGGCTGGCATTATGGCACGCACAACGGGCACTGACGCGGCACGATCGTCCGCGGACACCGATATCACGCAGGACAGAGCAGGCAGCGACATCACACAGAGCGCAATGGGCATCACACAGGCACCGGAGGCCGACACCTCCTGGCGGCACACCTGGAAGGCGTCGTGGCGGCACTCGAGCATCTGGGTCTACGGCTTCTACGTGCTCGTCTCGCTCGTCGCCCTCGCCGCCTCGTTCATCCTCGCCGCCGAGGCGCTATATTCGGCACGCCACCCCGGCGAGAGCCTGGGCTGCGACATCAACGGCACGCTCTCCTGCTCCGCCGTCGCCCAGAGCTGGCAGGCCGAGCTGATCCACATCGGCCGCTACAGCTACCCGAACGCCTTCCTCGGCATCGCCGCCGAATCGGTGTTCGTCACCGTGGGCGTGGTCGGGATGACCGGCGCCCGGCTGCCGCGCTGGTTCAGCGTCGCCTGGTGGTGGGGCGGTCTCGCCGCGCTGTGCTACTCCTACTGGCTGACCACGCAGTCGCTGTTCGTCATCAACGCGCTGTGCCCGTGGTGCCTGACGCTCATGTTCATGACCACGCTGCAGTTCTTCGCCCTCACGCACGCCACCGTCGTGCTGCGGGGCGAGCCGCACGAGGACGGCAGACTCGCCGGTCTGCGCCGGTTCATGGACGATCTCTACCGGCCCAACATCGATCTGCTCATCGAGCTTGGCTGGGTGGTGCTGCTCGTCGTCCTCATTCTTGCCAAAGACGGTCCGGCGATCTTCCGCTGAGCGTGCGCACCGTCAGCTGTGCGCCTTTGGGCAGCAGCGCCTCCAGCGCCCCCTGCCCCGTGCGCGGGTCCGGCACGATGATGGTGCCGGCCGCCTGCCCGTCGTTGAGGAAGATCTCGGCGATCCCGCGGTCATAGAAGACCTCGACACGGCGCACGCGGCGCACCTGCGAGACCGCGTCCACGCTCGCGAGCGGCTGGATGCCGTCGGTGGTCAGTCGTGCCAGACCATCCTCGAACGTGTTGGTCAGGCCCAGACGCTGCCGTTCGTCCTCTTCTGCCTCCGCTCGCGTCTGTGCCCCCGGTCGCGTCCAGGCCCCTAGGGTGAGAGAAAAATCGCTGTACCGGTCAGGATCCACGAACCGCAGATCGGCGTAGTAGGCGTTGGCGGGAATGTCCAGATGGATCCGCATATGGTCAGGCGAGTCTGACAGGTCCGGGACCGTGGTCTGGGTGAGGATGTCGCCCAGACCGTACGCATACACCTCGGTGACCGGATGCTGGAACAGACGCCCGTCGCGCACATGCAGCTCGCGCGGCAGGCTGGGCACACAGACGGGCCCCTGGGCGGCCTTGTCCTTCCCGTCCCCGCCCGTCACCCCGAACGTGTCAGCGATGCGGCCCACCAGAATGCGCCGCCCGTCATGGCGGAACGTGCGCACGCCGGACAGATCGGGACCGAAATCAAGCCAGCCGGCCGAGCGGACGAGCAGCCTCGGCGCCGGGACGGTGTTGACACGCTGACGGTCGGTCAGATCACCCACATACCAGCGCACGGGGCGGAAACGGCCACCCATGCCATCGCGATAATCGTCCAGCCCGGCAAGCGCCACGCTGGCGCCGTCGAGAAGAAACAGATCCGGGCAGACGGCCGGACCGGCCTGTCCGATGCCGACATCCGTGAGCAGCGCGCCGGCGGGCACCCAGGAGTGGTCATCCAGACGCGGATCGAGGTTGATGAACGCGGTGATCGCGGGATGCCGGCCCCTCTCCTGCGCGGTGGGCGCATCCTCGCCGGCAATGCGGTGCGGCCCACGGGCGAACCAGCCGTGGCGCCCGTCCGGGCGCACCTCGTCGGGCACATCGCTGCGGCCGGCAAGATGCTCGAGCGGCACCGCGGAATCAGGCAGGCTGGTGCCCATGACCATCACGGCCTGACCCTGGTGGGACAGATCCACCTGCGGGTCGCGGCACTGACGGTCAGAATCGTCCGACAGGCCGGTGGTCCGGGTAGGACCCGCCTTCTGGTGCTTCTCCCGGGGAGCATCAAGAATCCGCGCCTGCCCGGCCACATGCACGCCGTCGGTGCATGTCAGGCACATCCCTGCCACATAGATCCTCATCGCCGCGGCGGAATCACCGTCGCACGGGCGCCCCTCGGCATCGACCGTCAGCACGCAGCCGAGCAGACCGCCACTTTCACCGGCGGCATCTGCCGCCGCGTCCTGCCGCCGACTGTCCTGGCCCGGTTCACCGGGCTGGGGCTCATCCTTCCAGTGGACGAGGTCGAGCGAGACGGCATGGCCCCAGAGCACTGTTTCCGGCGGCGGAGTTGACACGTCTGTCGTCTGTTCCGGTGCGGACGGTCCTGCGTCCTGTACCGGCCTGGAGGGGCCGGTCAGGTAGAACAGATGCCAGCGGCCCTGGAAACGGCACAGTGCCGCCGGGCCGCCCATCCAGCCCGTGCGGGGGACGAAGTGCAGCAGCGGACGCATGGATCGTCGTCCTGCTCAGGCGCGGGCGACGGCCGCCGAAACGGCCTTCGTCTGCTCCGACGGCATCACCTCAAGGCTGTCCGCGAGCGTCTCGGAGCAGAGGAGGTCGTGGAAGCGCTCCGCCGCCGCTAGACCCGTCGCGTCGCTGGCCGGCACGGTCAGGGTCAGATTGATGTGATCGGAGACGTCCAGCCCCGCGGCCTTGCGCGCGTCCTGGATGACGCGGATGGCGTCACGCGCCCAGCCCTCGGCCTCCAACTCCGGCGTGAGCGCCGTGTCGAGCAGCACGAAACCGCCGCCGGGCAGCGCGGTCGAGGCGGTCTGCTTCTGGGCGGCGGAATCGGCCTCCTCCACACGGTGGGTGAGCGTGTACTCACCCTTCTGCAGGGCGATCGGCCCGTCCGGCCCGTCGACCGTGGGCACGCCGTCCACCAGCTTCCAGGCGCCCGACTTGGAGCCACGGATGGCGAACTGCACCGCCTTGCCGAGCCTCGGGCCGGCGGCCCGCGCGTTGACGGACAGCTCGTCGATGAGCCGCAGCCCGTGCTTTTGCGCATCGGCGAGGTCGGTCAGCTCCACATCCTTGACGTCCAGCTCACGGCGCAGCAGGTCGGTGTACGGCGTGAGCGCCGGCGCGTCCTCCACCACCACGGTGAGCTTGGAGAGCGGCTGGCGCACGCGGATCTTCTCCGACTTGCGCAGGCCGAGCGCGGCGGAGACCACCTCGCGCACCTGGTGCGTCACGCGCACAAGCCGCGGGTCATCTGGCAGCAGACGGCCGAGCTCGGTCGGCGTGCCATCCTTTTCTGCCAGCTCCGGCCAGTCGGCAAGATGCACGGACTCGCCGCCGGTCAGGCCTCTCCAGATCTGCTCGGCCTCCATCGGCGCGAGCGGGGCGACGGCACAGCTGAACGCCTCCAGCACGGTGTACAGCGTGTCGAAGGCAACCGGGTCCTCCGCCCAGAAGCGCTTGCGGGAATTGCGGATATACCAGTTCGTCAGCGTGTCGATGAAGCCCTGGGCCGTGGCACAGGCATCGGAGATGGCGAACGCGTCCAGATCGGCGGTCATCGTGGTGATCGTCTGGCGCAGGGCCGCGAGGATATAGCGGTCCATACGGGTGAGCCTCTTGCCCTCGTCGACGGTGAGACGATGCGCCTCGTAGCCCTTGCCCTTGTTCGCGGCGTTGGCATACAGGCCGAAGAAGTAGTAGCTCGACCACAGCGGCAGCAGCACCTGGCGCACGGTGTCGCGGATCGCCTTCTCGGTCACGATCAGATTTCCGCCGCGCAGGATCGGGCTGCTCATCAGGAACCAGCGCATGGCGTCCGAGCCGAACGTGTTGAACACGCCGTTGACGTCCGGATAGTTGTGCAGGTGCTTGCTCATCTTCTCGCCATCGGAGCCGAGCACGATGCCGTGGCACAGCACGTTGGTGAACGGCGCCTTGTCAAACAGGGCGGTGGAGAGCACCATCTGCACGTAGAACCAGCCGCGCGTCTGGCCGATGTACTCGACAATGAAGTCCGAGGGGAAGTGCTCCTCGAAGTACTCCTTGTTCTCGAACGGGTAGTGGAACTGGGCGAACGGCATGGAGCCCGAGTCGAACCACACGTCGAGCACGTCGCTCACACGGCGCATCATCGATTTGCCGGTCGGATCGTCCGGGTTCGGGCGGGTCAGCTCGTCGATCCACGGCCGGTGCAGGTTGACGTTGCCCTTGTCGTCGGTGGGATAGCGGCCGAAATCCGCCTTGAGCTCATCGAGCGAGCCGTACACGTCCACGCGCGGGTGGTGCGGGTCATCGGAGATCCACACCGGGATGGGCGAGCCCCAGTAGCGGTTGCGGGTGATCGACCAGTCGCGCGCGTTTTCCAGCCACTTGCCGAACTGGCCGTCGCGCACGTTCTCCGGGATCCAGTTGACCTTCTTGTTCAGCTCGATCATCCGGTCCTTGAGGGCGGTGACCTTGACGAACCAGCTGGAGACCGGCTTGTAGACGAGCGGGGTGCCGCAGCGCCAGCAGTGCGGGTAGCTGTGGACCATCGACTTGGACTGGACGAGCACCGGGCGGCGGTCCTCGGGCTCGGTGGCGAGGATGCCGGTGCCGTTTCTCAGATCGCGCAGGATCGGGGTGTTGGCCTCGAATACCTGCAGGCCCTTGTACTCGGGGACCATGTCGGTGAAGCACGTGGCGTCGTCGGTCACGTCGTAGACGTTGATGTCGTGCGCCTTGAGGGTGTTCATATCATCCTCGCCGTAGGGGGCCTGGTGCACGATGCCGGTGCCCTCGACGATGTCGACGTAGTCGGCGGCGTAGATGGTGTAGGCGTTCGGGCCGGGTGTGGCGTGGCGGGCCTTGGCCTGATCGCTTTCGAGATACGGCATGGCAGGCCAGTAGCGACGGCCCACCAGATCGGCGCCCTTGAGGGTGCGGACCACCTCGTAGTCCTCGCCCAGCTCCTTGGCAAAATCGCCCACGCGGGCCTTGGCGAAGTAGAGCTTCTTTCCCGCCAGATCGCCGCTCTTGGGCTCGACCTCCACGTAGTCGATGTCCTTGCCCACCACGATGGCGAGGTTGGAGGGGACCGTCCACGGGGTCGTCGTCCAGAACACCACATAGGCGTCCTCATCGCGCAGCTTCACGCCCAGGACGACGGTGCTGGTCTGTTCGTCGTGATAGACGTCGGCGTCCATGCGCAGCTCGTGGTTGGACAGCGGCGTCTCATCCTGCGGGCAGTACGGCAGCACGCGGTTGCCCTCGTAGATCAAGCCCTTGTCGTAGAGCTGCTTGAAGGCCCAGATCACCGACTGCATGTAGCCCAGGTCCATCGTCTTGTAGCCGGCGTCGAAATCGACCCAGCGGCCCTGGCGATGCACGTAGCTCTTCCACTCGTCGGCGTACTTCATCACCGACCTGCGGCACACGTCGTTGAACTTGGCGATGCCCATCTCGTCGATCTGGTCTTTGTTGGTGAAGCCCAGCTCCTTCTCCGCCTCGAGCTCGGCGGGGAGACCGTGCGTGTCCCAGCCCCAGGTGCGGCGCACATGGCGTCCGCGCATCGTCTGGTAGCGCGGGATGACGTCCTTGGCATAGCCGGTGAGCAGGTGGCCGTAGTGCGGCAGGCCGTTGGCGAAGGGCGGGCCGTCATAAATAATGAAATCGTTGGAATCGCGCGGGCCGGTCTTGCGCTGCCGCACGGACTTCTCGAACGTGTCGTCGCCGTCCCAGTAGCGCAGGACGCCCTCCTCCTGGCGGGGGAAGTCCGGGCTGGCGCTCATCGTGCGCTCCAGCCCCGGGCAGACGGTCTTGGGGTAGACGGACGCGGAGGACTCTGTCTGCGTACCGTGCCGTGCGGCGCCCTCTGCCGTGGTCTGCGTCGTTGTGGTCTGGGTATCTGATCGGTTATCGCCCATGATGCTCCTCGCTGGATATCATTTTCCGACTTCCAACGCGAGGACGACCGGTCGTGCGACCGCTCGCGGTACCACCCCGCTTGCCCGCGCGGGCGGGCCACTCGAAAAGGCTGTGACGGGCCTTTCCCGCCGGCTCTACTGGGGCATCCTCATACCGCGTGCGGGCAGGTGATGCCTGTTCTTCCGGAGACTCCCCGCTGATGACGGATCATCGCCACGATGCGACCAAGATTAGCACCGCGGCCGGTCGTGCCGCGCCGACTGTTTCACCTGCACAGATCACCGTCCGGTACGCACAGCCGGGCATGGCCGCCAGATCGACGACCGTATCGATTTCACCCTCCATCGCCTCGACCGCCAGACGGACATGGGACCATCAGACGTGGGATAATCAGAACGTCGAACAAATCGTCACAGACCGGTTGCACAGGGCCGTCCCGCCCATCTGGCGGCGGGGACCCAGCCGACCGCCGACCAGCATCAAAGGAGAGCAATGGTCGTCAGAATCTCAGATCCGACAATCCAGCCGTTCGAGAACAGCAATCTCGAGGCTGTCCGCAACCTCGCCGCGCAGTGCGTCGTGCTGCTCAAGAACGACGAGGGCGTGCTGCCGCTCGAGGGCGCGAGTAAGATCGCCCTGTTCGGCGCGGGCGCGCGCCAGAGCATCAAGGGCGGCACCGGCTCGGGCGACGTGAACGTGCGTCATTTCGTCACCGTTGAGGAGGGTCTGCAGAAGGCCGGCGTCGAGGTGACGACGAAGGACTGGCTCGACCAGTTCGACCGGGCACGGGCCACGAGCCTGCGCAGCTATTACAACGGCCTGCGCGCGCAGGTCGGCGGGGCCGAGGGGCTACAGGCGGCGGCATGGATGCTCAACCCGCCGCAGTTCGACTATGAGATCGCCCTGCCCACCCCGGAGGTGGCCGGCACGGACACCGCCGTTTATGTGCTCGCCCGCAGCTCCGGCGAGGGCATGGACCGTACGATGACGAAAGGCGACATGCGCCTGACCGACTCGGAGGTGCGCGATATCCGCTCGCTTTCCAGCCTGTACCGCCGCTTCGTGCTCGTGCTCAACGTGGGCGGCCTCGTCGACCTCTCCCCCGTCAAGGACGATGTGAAATCCATCCTGCTGCTCTCCCAGCTCGGCTCGGCCACGGGCGAGGCATGCGCGGACGTGCTGCTGGGCAGGCAGGAGCCCTCCGGGCGCCTTGCGATGACGTGGGCACGGCCCGAGGACTATCGCACGAACCAGAATTTCGGCGATCTGCATGACAACGACTATCGCGAGGGCATCCTCGTGGGCTACCGCGATTTCGACACGCGCGGCGTGAAGGTCGACTGGCCGTTCGGCTTCGGTCTGTCGTACACGACGTTCTCGCTGCGGGCGGGGACGGTGAGCCTGGCGAAGGACGGCGGCGACAGCCGCGTGTCCGTTCCGGTGACGGTCGGCAACACCGGCTCGCGCGCCGGGCGCGAGGTGGTGCAGGTGTATGTCTCCCAGCCGGCCGGCACACGCGGCCTGGCCAAGGCCTACCAGAGTCTTGCCGGCTACGCCAAGAGCGCGACGGTCGAACCGGGCGGCAGCCAGGACCTGGATGTCACCTTCCCGCTCTCGCGCCTCGCCTCCTATGACCCTGCCACCTCGGCGTGGGTGCTGGAGGCCGGCCGCTACATCGTGCGCGTGGGCGACTCGTCCCGCTCGACGCATGTGGCCGCCGTGCTCGAGGTCGCCCAGGACATGGTGGTCGAGCAGGACCATTCGATCGGCGGCGATCCGGGCTTCACCGATGATGTTCCGTCCGCCACCCCCATCAGCTACGAAGGCGAGCAGGAGGAGATCGCACAGGCGCCGGTGCTCGAGGTGCCGGGCGACGCGATCGTGACGCGCGCGGTCCGCTACAGCGGGCAGCCGGGTGAGATCCCGGCCGGCCATCCTGTCGCCTTCCGCCGTGTGCTGGACGGCAGCCGCACGCTCGAGGAGTTCGTCGGCGGGCTGTCCGACGAGCAGCTCGCACAGCTGGCGGTCGGCCGGCACGCGAGCAGCGCCAACGGCCAGGTGATCGGTGACAGCGGTTTCCAGATCGCCGGTACCGCGGGCGAGACGACGTCCGCCCTGCGCGGGCTGGGTGTGCCGCCGCTGACCGAGGCCGACGGCCCCGCAGGCGTGCGCCTGCGCCGCGCCTACTATCTGGCGCCGGGCCGGGCCGTCTCCCTCTCGCCGGCCATCGCCAAGGACCAGCGTGACCTGATGTTCACCCCCGACGAGCAGCAGCGTCTGGGCATCGCCGACGACCCGCAGGCGCCCGAGGGGGCGACCGTCTACTGGCAGAACTGCACGGCCATCCCGATCGGCACGGCCCTCGCCCAGGCATTCGACCCGGAGGTGGCCCGTCAGGCCGCCGACATCGCCGGCGGCGACATGGAGCGCTTCGGCATCGACATCTGGCTCGCCCCGGCCATGAACATCCAGCGCAGCCCGCTGTGCGGCCGTGACTTCGAGTACTACTCGGAGGACCCGCTCGTCGCCGGTCTGACCGCGGCCGGCATCACCCGGGGCGTCCAGGCGCATCCGGGCCGTGGCGTGTGCGTCAAGCATTTCGTGGCCAACAGCCAGGAGACGAACCGCATGCGCGAGAACAACCGCATCAGCGAGCGCGCGCTGCGCGAGATCTATCTGCGCGGCTTCGAGATCGCCGTCAAGACGGCATCCCCGGCCACAGTGATGACCTCCTACAACCTCGTCAACGGCGTGCACACGAACAGCCACCATGATCTGCTCACGCAGGTGCTGCGCGACGAGTGGGGATTCACCGGCTTTGTGATGACCGACTGGTTCACCACCCACACCTTCTCCGGCCGCGACACGCTCACCTTCTCGGGCGCCGACACGCTCAAGTGGCCCAAGGCGTTCGCCTCAGGCTGCGTCAAGGCCGGCAATGATGTGACGATGCCCGGTGAGGATGCCGATGTGGAGGATATCCTCGCCGCGCTGCACGATCCGTCGGCGCAGTACCCGCTCACGCGTGCCGAGCTGCAGAGCGCGGCGTTGCACGTGCTCGGGCTCATCCGCGATCTCAAGCGCGCCCAGCAGCAGGCTGCCGCACGGCACTGAGACCACTGCCTGACAGCATCTGGTGAAAGCGTCTGTCTGAGAGGACAACACGAAGGGCCGGCATCCTGAAGACGGGATGCCGGCCCTTCGTGTATATGCGGATATCTGAAGCCGAATCACTCGCAAGACTGCCCGGGCCCTCGGTGATCCGGCCTGCGGCTCACTCCTCCTGTGCGGCTGCGAGGAAGAACGAGAGGATCGTCGTGAAATAGCGCGAGGTGATCTCGGGCGTCTCGCTGAACAGCTCGTGATGGCCGTCATCGAAATGGTAGAAGCGCACCGGTGCGCTCGCCCGCCGGGCGCGGGTGACGAACAGGCCCTCCGCCTGCGGGCGCACCATCGTGTCCTTGCCGCCGTTGAAGACGATGGTCGGGGTGGTGATGCGGGCGATGGCGCTCTTTTTGAGCACCTCGCGGTCCATGTGCAGCGCCGAGGCAAGCCAGTCCCACGAGGGGCGGATCGTGTGGCGGCGCAAGTCGGGGGTGCGGTGCGCGGCATACCAGCCGGTGCGCGCGTCAAGCGCGGCGTTGCTGCCGTCCTCGTATGAGCCGGTGGCCGCCTTGTGGTCGAGGAGTTTGGTGCTGTAGGTGTCGTAATCGTCCATATGCGGCACGGGGTCGGCACCATGACCGCTGCGGACCATGAGGTCGGCCGCGGCGAGCGCCGTATCCACCGGGATGGGCGTGCTGGGCGTGAGCATCGGCGAGGTGAGCACGGCACGGTCGAACAGGCCCGGGTGCTGCTCGATCAGCGCCGCACCGATGCCGCCGCCCATCGAGTGTCCGATGAGCAGATAAGGCCGGGCGAAGCCAAAGCGCCGCTGCCCGTGCCCGATCGCCGTGACGAAATCGCTGACATAGTTGTGCCAGTCGCGCATGCGCACCAGCTCCGGGTCGCTCGTCTCGCGCAGCGAGCCGCCGTGCCCGCGATGCTCGACGATCAGCACGTTGAAACCGGCACGCAACATGTACCAGGCGACCTCATCGAACTTCTGCCACGAGCCCGTGTAGCCGTGGGCGATGAAGACGGTCCCGGCGGCCTTGTCCCGCAGCCGCGGGGAGGCACTTGCCTCATGCAGCCCGTAATCGCCGGCCACCGTCCCGGGCCTGCCAGCGGGGATGCCCAGCGGTGCGACGGAGCGGATGAGCGCCTGTTCGCTGAACCGCGCGTAGTCGTAGTACACGGAGTGGATGCCGTGCGCCGACGGGTCGACCTCCTCCTCGGACAGGACGGAGCGGCCGGTCGCGTCCTCGCCCAGCTCGCCGTCGAGGCGTTTGCCCACCACACCGACGTTGGTCCAGTCATGCTGACGGATGGAGGCCAGGATCGGCTCGACGAGCGTGTCCATCGTGTGGGCGAGATCCTCCGGTTCGATCGGGCTGACCGGCTCGATCGGCGCCATCGCCGGAAAACCGGTGCGCTCGGCGGGCACAGGGCGGACGCCGGGCAGCAGCGCGTGTTCGAGAAGATGCCCGGCCTGCGCGAGCGGCGCCGGCACATCGGTCGTGGTCGCCGAGTTTTCCACATTTTCTGATGATCCGGTCATAATCCTCCTGCCCCATCGCCGGTGAGATACTGTCGGAACCATTCTACGGCAGGGCCTGTGGGAGGCGATTGCCCTGACGGCGCGATTCGGGTGGCATGTCCCCCAGGCCGGCGACCCTGAGACTATGAGTTCCGATAATCCGATCTCCTCCGCGCCCGGCACCGGCCCGGACGCCGATGCCACTGTGCGGACGCCGTCAGCGACGGGCGATATGGCGACGGCCACGACGAGGGCACAGCGCGACAGGGCGGCACAGGGCGGTCCGTCGGCCGCCGGTCCGACCTCCGCCTCGCTGGCGGCCGCGGGCTTCACGCGCAACGCGCACTTCTCCGTGCCCGACCTCTTCCCGGAAAGCCCGATCGACGGGCATCATCGCCCGACGACAGACAATGACATGGCCGGGCAGATTCCCGGCGCACCGTCCGTCTCCTCCGTCCACATGTCCTCCGCTGATGCAGATGCCGTGCCGGCGGCTGTCTCCTCCACCGCCGCACCCTCCCGTGCCGACTGGGCACGCCAGGCAGCCGCACGCGTCGACGCGACACAGGAGCCGGGCGGCGGGGCGGCGGCGCCCATGCCCCGGCGCGCCGCGGACACCACACCGGAGAACCCGTGGCCCGTCGCCCACGTGGCACAGGTGTTCTCCACCGCCATCAACCGCTGGCCCGCGCTGTGGATGATCGGCCAGATCGTCGAGATCAACGTCCGCCGGCAGGGTTCGGCCTACCTGACCGTCCATGACGACACCGAGGACATCTCCATGCAGGTCGTGGCCTTCGGGCCGGTGGCGATGAAGGCGCGCGAGTTCAAGCAGGGCGACCAGATCCTGCTGCATGGCCGGGCGAACGTGTGGCTCAAGCAGACCAAATTCAGCTTCCGCGCCGATGAGATCCGCGCCGTCGGGCGCGGCCAGCTCATCGAACAGATCAACGAGCTGCGCAAGAAGCTCAAGGGCGAGGGCCTTTTCGACGCCGAGCGCAAGAAGCCGCTGCCCGAGTTCCCCTCCACCATCGGCATCATCTGCGGTCCGGGCGCCCGCGCCGAATCGGATATCATCCGCAACGCGCAGCTGCGCTGGCCGACCGTCCATTTCGTGGTCGAGCCGGCCGCCGTGCAGGGCATCCACTGCCCGCCCGAGGTGATCGCCGCGCTCAAGAAGCTCGACGCGCGCGATGATATCGATGTCATCATCGTCGCCCGAGGCGGCGGCTCGTTCGAGGACCTGCTCGGCTTCTCCGACGAGGGCGTCGTCCGCCAGATCGCCGCGTGCCGTCACCCGATCGTGACCGCCATCGGTCATGAGGCCGACTGGACGCTCGCCGACCAGGCCGCCGACCTGCGCGCCTCCACACCCACCGACGCCGCCAAACGCGTGGTGCCGGATGTCATGGAACAGACGGCTCTCATCGCCGACCTTGCCGGCCGTCTTGACGGAAAGCTCGAAAACCAGCTCGATGGCGAGCAACGGCTGCTGGACGGCTATCGCACCCACCCGGTGCTCACAGAGCCCGAGCGGCTGCTCGACGAGCCCACGCGTGTGATCGGCCAGGCGCTCGACCGGCTCGACACCGCGCTGCGCCTGCAGATCGACGACGAGAACCTGCAGCTGGAGAAGCGGCTCTCCTCGCTCGAGGCGCTCAGCCCGCTGCGCACGCTCGAACGCGGCTACGCCATCGTCCAGAACAGGCAGGGCGGGGTGGTTTCCGATGCCGCCGACCTGTCCGAGGGCGAGGCGCTCACACTGCGTCTGCGCACCGGCGAGGCGGGCGTCACCGTCACCTCCGTGGGCACGGGCGACTAGGCCGGGCGAGCCGCCGCATACGGTTCATCCACCGCACATCAACACCGCACATCATCAAGGAGAAATCATGACAGCAAAGAAGACGACGAAGAAGACCGCCCCCACCTCGGACGCGAACACGACCGACGACGCCGCGCAGACCGACAGCCTGCAGGACCGGGCCATCGCCGACCTCGATCAGAAAGAGCTCAAGCGCATCAATGCCCTCTCCTACGAGCAGGCGCGCGACGAGCTGATCGAGGTCGTCCAGAAACTCGAGAACGGCGGCCTCGACCTCGACGCCTCCATGCGCCAATGGGAGGTCGGCGAGGCGCTCGCCCGCCGCGCCCAGGGGCTGCTCGACGAGGTGCGCTCCAAGCTCAACGCCGTCAAGGAGCAGCAGGCACAGGAGGGCAGCACCGCCGGCACACAGGCCAATCTCGACTCCGCCCGCTGAGGGTGAAGACGCCCCGCTGACAGCGCAGACGTGACGACCCGGGGCTATAACCGAGAAAGATAACTGAAGACGTATCTCAAGGCAGGGTGAAATCCCCTACTGGCGGTCAGCGGCGGCGATCCGTGAGGGTCACACGCGGCGAGCCCGCAACCCGCGCAAGCGGTAGATCCGGTGGGAATCCGGGGCCAACGGTCACAGTCCGGATGAAAGAGATCACCATGTCAGATTCCATGACACCCTCCATCCGGCCCTCGTCGGTCGAGAAACCGTCCCCGACCGACACCGACCATCTTGCCCATCATCCGAGCGGCCACTCCACCGGTGTGGGCGATCATGGACGCTGGTCGACGCGGCGCCTCGCCGTCTATGCGCTGCTCACCGCGCTCGCCATGGCGCTCAGCCTCGTCTCGATCCCGATCTTCCCTGCGGCGCCGTTCCTCAAATACGACCCGTCGGGCATCGTCGCCCTCGTCGCCGGCCTCGTCTACGGGCCTGCCGCCGGCACGACGGTCGGGGTGCTCGGCGTTGTGCCGCACGTGTTCACCAATCCGGTCGGCGCGCTCATCGACGTGCTCGTCACGCTCGCCCTCGTCCTGCCGCCCTCATTCGTGGCCCGGCGGCATACCTCGCGTGCGGCCGTGGGCGGCTCGCTCGTGCTGGGCGGGCTGCTCGCTGTGCTCGTCGCCCTCGGCCTCAACCTGCTCATCACCCCGCTGTATGCGAAGATGACCGTCTCACAGGTGGCGGCGATGATCCTGCCGGTGCTGCTGCCGTTCAATCTGCTCAAATTCACGCTCGACACGGTCTGCGCCTTCCTGCTGTGCCGGCCGGTCGGCGCGAGGCTGCCGAGGTGAGGCAGGCGAGGACCGCCATGCAGACTGCCGGTGCGTCAGGCAGCCCGACTCCTCTGCTCGCGCGCCTGTCCGATGTGGGCGTCACCTATGACGGCGGCACGAGCTGGGCGGTCCGCCATGTGAGCCTGGGCCTGCATGAGGGCGAGTACGTGGCACTCGTCGGACCGAATGGCGCGGGCAAGACGACGCTCTCGCGCGTGGTCGCCGGGCTCCTCGCGCCCGACGAGGGGCGTGTCGAGCTGCTGGGGCACATGGTTTTCGATGCCGACGGACCGCATCCGCAGGACTACCGGCTCGCCCGGCGCGGGATCGGCGCCGTGTTCCAGAACCCGCAGGACCAGATCCTCACCACGCGCGTGGCCGAGGATGTCGCCTTCGGCCCGGAGAACCTCGCCGTCCCCGAAAAGGCACTGCCCGGCCGGGTCGCCGAGGCGCTGGCCGATGTGGGGCTGGAAGGCCTGGACGGGTCCGACCCGGGCAGGCTCTCCGGCGGGCAGCAGCAGCGCGTCGCCCTGGCAGGGATGCTCGCCATGCACCCGCGTCTGCTTGTGCTGGATGAGCCGACGGCGATGCTCGATGCCCGGGCGCGCGACCAGGTGCTCGATATTCTCGACCGGCTGCACAGGCGCGGCACCACGATCCTGCTCGTCAGCCATGATCCTCGCATTGTCGCGCATGCCTCTCGGGTGATCCGACTCGGCCATGGGTCGGACGAATCCGATGGGATGACCGGGTCTGCCGCCCATTCCCTGTCTCCTGCCGCGTCCTCAACGTTTTCTGCCACACCCCTGCCTCCTGCCGGCGCATCGACACCATCCGGCGTCTCCTGCCCCGCCGGCCCGGTGGTGCTGGAGGCGAGGAACCTTTCCTATCGCTATTCGAAGGATCAGCCGTGGGTGCTGCGCGGGGTGAGCCTGAGGCTGCGTGCGGGGCAGATCCTCGCCCTGCAAGGGCCGAACGGGTCGGGAAAATCCACCCTCGTCCGGCTTCTGGCCGCGCTCGCCCGGCCGGCTGAGGGCAGCATCACGCTGTGCGGGACGACGATCCGCGCCGACCACCGCCCCTCAAGGCGTGATGAGCGTGCCATACGCCCCGCGATTGGCTACGTCATGCAGCAACCGCAGCGCCAGCTCTTCGCCGACACCGTGCGACAGGATGTGGCGTTCGGCCCGCGCAACCTCCTGCCGGGCCTGGGCGAGGGCGAGGGCGGCGATCTCGCCGATGACGCGCTGAAGCTGCTGGGAATCAGCGATCTTTCCGACCGGTCGCCGTTCGGCCTGTCCGGCGGGCAGCAGCGGCTCGTCGCAGTGGCGGATGTGCTGGCCTGCCACCCGCGCATGCTCCTGCTGGATGAGCCGTCCGCCGGTCTGGACGCGTCCGCACGCCGGCGTCTGTATGCCGCACTGCGCGGGTGCGCATCGCAGGGGACGGCGATCCTGCTCGTCACCCATTCCGATCAAGAGGTGCGGCGGCTGGGTGCGACGAGCGTGCGGATCGACCGGATCAATCATGCAACCGCACAGGAAGCGGCCTCATACGAGGCATCCGCGCGGCCGAACCTCACACAGGCACGCACCAGACAGGTACCGTTCCTCGCCCGCACCGACCCGCGTTCCACGCTCATCCTCATGCTCGCCGCCATGCTCACGGCGTTCGTGCTCACCGGTCCCGCACAGCTCATGCCGGCACTGGCGGGGGCTGCCGTGTTCCTCGTTCTGGGACGCGTCAACCCGCGCCGGCTCGCGCGTGTGCTCCACCCGCTGCTGCCGCTCGTCGTGCTGCTTGCCGTGGTGAATCTGCTCGTCGTGCGCACAGGCCCGGTGCTCGTGCGGATCGGCGCTCTCCCGCTCACGCGCGACGGGCTGTGGACGGCCGTCGTCTACAGCGCGCGGCTTGTCATCATCCTGCTGCTCGGCTGCGCCGTGGTGGAGGCGACAAGCCCCGTCCGGCTCGTCGACGGACTGACCGGGCTGCTCTCGCCGCTTGCACGCATGGGCGTGCATGTGCAGGAGATTGGTCTGGTGCTTGCCCTGGCGCTGCGGTTCCTGCCGCTGATCGCGCAGGAGGCGCAGGACGTCCTTCTCGCCCAGCGTGCGCGCGGAGCGGATATCACCCGTGGCGGTCCGGCGCACCGGATCCGTTCCCTGCCTGCCTTGTGTGTGCCGGTGTTCGCGGCCTGCGCGCGCCATGCCGGCACGACCGCGCTGGCACTGGACGCCCGCTGCTACGAGGAGGGCATCATCCGTACGCATCTTGTGCCGCTGCGGATGACATGGCGGGATGGCGTTCTTGCGGCAGGCGTGGTCACCGTCCTCGCGGCCATCCTCACGCTCGGTGCGATGGGACTGTAAAACCCCAGACCAGAGACGCTCAAACCCCGGAGACCCAAGACCCCAACCGGGCTGTCGGGCGATCAGACTTCCCGACCGATCAGACTTTCTGGACCGTCAGCCTTGTTGTGCCCGATCCGCATCGAAATCGGCGATGGCCTCGCGTTCCATGGCCACGAACCGACGCACGCTCGTCTCAAGCGAGAACTCGTCCCTCGCATAAGCAGCGTAACGCGGCCCCATCTCCGCCCGCTGCCGCGGATGCTCGATCCACCAGTCGATGCGTTGCGCGAGTGCCCGGGCGTCCTTGGCCGGGTAGAGCGAGCGCCCGTCGAGGGCGAACTGCCCGGCGGCGGACAGCGGCGCCTCGGCGATGACCGGCACGAGCCCGCAGGCGATGGCCTCGAGGGCGGAGATCGACTCGATGTCGACGATGGAGGGGTGGACGAACAGGTCGGCTCCGCGCAGCACGTGGACGAGCCGTTCATGGCGGACGAACCCGATACGGGCACGGATCCCTGAATGCGCTGCCTCGCGGCGCAGACGGGCGCCGACCGGCCCGATACCGCAGATGCGCAGATCGATCTGGTCTTTGTGGTGGCTGAGCGCGACGGCCCGCAGGAGGGTTGCCTGGTCCTTCTCGTTGGACAGGCGCCCGGAGGCGACGAGACGGAAAAGACGGCTGTCGCCATCCGTGCGATCCGTCTCCTGCCTGCCACCCACGCCATCCGGTCCTGTCCACGCCCGTTCGGCCTCCCGGCGCTCCGTCTCGTCGAGGGCGGGACGGAAATGCGGGTCGTAGCCGTTGGAGAAGATGTGCAGCGTGTTGGTATAACCGTGGCGGCGCAGCTGGTCGGCGATCATGCGCGAGGGCGTGTGCACATGCCGGATGAGGCAATACAGCTCGCGCCGCTCGAGCCGGTAGATGAGCCGCGCGGCGCCGGGGATGAACCGCAGGGGGCCGGCGGAGTAGAGCACGTTCTCCGGCTGGAGATGGAAGCCGGCGGTAGCGGGGATGCCCATCGACCGGGCGGTGAGCACCGCCTGCCGGGCGAAGGAGAATGGCAGATAGCAGTGGATGATGTCGGCGCCCTCGAAGGCACGGCGGAAGAGGGCAGGATCGGGCCGGGCGAACTGCATCTGTTGCCAGGAGGCGATGCGACTGACGAGCGGGATCCATAGAGGCTGGGCGGGATACTCGTGGCTGCCCAGACCCACGAAGCGCACATGATGGCCGAGCTTTTCCAGTTCGGCGGCGAACTGGAGGGCGGAGTTGGAGGTGCCGTTGCCCTCGTGGCCGAGGCTGTCGCACACGAGGACGATGGTCAGCGGGCGGCTCGACGGGTCGTTGTGTGTTGTCGTTGTCTCAAGGCCGTGTCCGGCGGCGAATTCGACAGTGCCTGTCTTCCTTGTCGCCGCGACGGGTTCCGGCATCTGCCGAGCCTGCGTCCCGGAAGAGGCACGATTAGAGACACGGTCGTCCTCTGGCGCCGCTGTGCCGGTCGAGTCGACCGCCATGCCACCCCGCGCCATGAGATCCTTCTTCTCCGTCTTTCCCATTTCACCCACTTTAGGGCATACGGGAAAATGACGCCGCTACGCCCTATCACACGCCGACCTATACGCACTGTCTTTGTTCGACGGCGGACGGTACATCGTACAGTGCGGCACACCGGTCGTCGTGAAAAAGTAGGCTGGGCGATGGTTCGGGTGTGCTGCCCGTCCTGCCCCGGTAGCTCAGGGGATCAGAGCACGTGACTTCTAATCTCGGTGTCGAGGGTTCGAATCCCTCCCGGGGCACCAAAAAGGCCGGGCTACCAACGATTCTGAATCGTTGATAGTCCGGCCTTCTTGTTTCCAGACACGAGATAGACACGATTGCCGGTTTGTCCAGCCTTCAAAGACATCAGAAATCGGGATCGTCGAGACCGTCCGGCCCCTCGGGATCGGGCGGATAGTCCTCCGGATCGTCAGGCAGGGGTGCCGCCCCGGGAGCCTGCCCAGGGACCTGCCGGAACGCGTCCGGCATGCCCGGCGAGATCGTGGGAACCGCTTCCTGCCGGCCCGGCATCTCCTCCGCAGGCTCGTCCCATGCGGAGGCAGCCGGTGTGACGCCGGCAGGGCCGCCACCCTGCTCGCGCCCGAACGACTGGTCGAACATGCTCTGACGGCGCCTCTTCTGTTCCAGCTGCATGTCGGCGATCTTGCGCAACAGCTCGGATTTTGCCGCCGGATCGGTCTCGGAAGCGTACCGGGTGCGCAGGTCTGCCAAGCTCGCACGAGCGCCCGCATCGATGAGCACGTCCAGGCATTTGGCCGCGTACGCCGTCTCCTCGGCGGTCGGCTCGGCGAAGCTCGCCTGACGGCGCCGCTCGAGCGCCTCCGGCTCGCCCGTCTGGGAGGACTGCGAGGGCAGCGTCCGGGGGCTGCCGGGCATGCCCGCGCCCGTCATGCCGCCCCGTGCGCCGCGTCCTGGCTCCTCCCCCGCCCTGCGCGAGGCGGGCAGATACCCGTCCTCCGTGTAGATCGGCAGCGGCGTGACAGCGAGCGCGGTGATGACCGACTCGAGCTGCGGGCCGCCCGCCGAGAGCAGCTCCTGGTCCCAGCCGGCGATCTGCTCGCCCGCCCGCGGCAGACGGCCGATCACACGCACCGCCTGGTAGAGCGCTTTGAACATGGGCACGGAGAACGAGCCGGCGGTCAGCCGCGCCCACCCGGCGGGATCGATCGCCTGAGGCATCTGCACGAGCACCGAGGCGAGCTGCTGCTCGCTCGTATAGACCGGGTCCTGCACCCAGCCCAGCCGCAGCCGCTGGTAGTCGCGCCGATAGTCGTCCTGCATCACCAGCAGGTCGAGGTAGCGTTTCTGGATGATGTCCGTCGGCGCGCCCGGCTCGCCCTCGCGCGCCCGGTCGGCCAGCGGCAGCGTGCCGAGCATGTTGTGCGCGCGCCGCTGCTCCTCGCTCATCGTCCCGTCGGCGAACGGGCGCAGGTGCATGCTCTGCATGCTGCGCCGGATCACCGGCAGTATCTGCGATGGTTCCACTCCCAGACGGTCGCACACCTTCTTCGTGTACATCTGGGCGAGCAGCGAGCTTTTGGCGGAGATCTGGGCCAGCAGCGCGGCCGACTCGACCATGGCACTGGTTTTCTGCGGTATCTGGCGCAGATCATACTGGCCGATCGTGTAGTCGATCATGTAGTCGTAGAGCGGCCGGGACATGTCGTGGATCTCATGGCGCACCGCCTCGTCGCCCGACAGGCGTGTGGTGGGCGGCACCGTGCCGTCTTTTCCGGGCTCGGGGCGAACCGGCAGGTCACGGGTGGGAACGGTCTCGCCGTGGATGCGCAGATCGCACGGGTCGAGGTTGCCGGGGATGACCGCCACGAACGTCTGGGTGAGGAAGTCGTTGTTGAAACGGAAGGCGCGGCGCGCGGCCTTCTGCCCGGCGGCATCGCCGTCGAAGGTGAAGATGATATGCGGGTTGGCGAGCTTCTTGTCGGCCCGCACGCGCGTGTCCTGCGCGCCGATCTGCGTGTCGCCGATGAGCCTGCGGGCGATCTTGGCGTGCTGCTCGCCGAAAGCCGTGCCGCAGGTGGCCACCGCCGTCTGGATCCCGGCGAGATGGCAGGCCATCACATCCGTGTAGCCCTCCACCACCACGATCTCGTGGTCGTGCAGGATGTGTTTTCGGGCCAGATCGAGCCCGTAGAGCACGCGCTCCTTGTGGTAGAGCTGCGTGTCGGGCGTGTTGATGTATTTGGCGGCGATGGTGTCGTCGTCGTAGAGCTTGCGGGCGCCGAAGCCGAGCGTGCGACCGGCGGTGTCGCGGATCGGCCAGGTCAGCCGGCCGCGGAAATAGTCGTACGCCCCGCCGTTCTTGCCCTGACGGGCCACGCCCGCGTCGATCATCTCCTTCTGGGTGAAGCCTTTGCGGGCGAGGTAGCCCACGAGGTTGTCCCAGCCTTTGGGCGCATAGCCGCAGCCGAACTGCTGGGACTGGGCGGCGGTGAACGTGCGGCCGCCGAGCAGCTGTCGGGCCGGCAGCGCCTCCTTGCTCAGCAGATTCTTGGCGAAGAAGTTCTGCGCCTCCTCGTTGACCTGCAGCAGCCGGGTGCGCGAGGAGCCCTTGCGATGCTGTCCTTCACGGCTGTCGACGTAATGCAGGGTGATGCCGAACTTGTCGGCGAGGATCTCCACGGCGTCGGCGAAACCCACGCCCTCATGGCGCTCGACGTAGGCGAACACGTCGCCGCCCAGTCCGCAGCCGAAGCAGTGCCACAGCCCCATGCCCGGGCGCACGGCGAAGCTGGGCGTCTTCTCGTCGTGGAACGGGCACAGCCCCATGAACTCGCCGCTGCCGGAGCGCTTGAGCGAGACAGAGTCGCTGACCACCTCGTACAGGTCGGCGGCCTGACGCACCCGTTCGATGTCCTCGTGCCTGATCATCCCTGCCATGGCTCCCAGCTTATCCGCGGGCAGGGTGAGTTTTGCTGATGGCCAGTTCGTGCGGATCCGTTTCGTACAGATCTTCCTGTGCGGATCCGCTTTATGCAGATCCCGTTTACAGCAGATCCGTCTACAGACCCGCCGCGAGCCTCCTGGCGGACACGTCGGTCAGGCTCGCCACCTGGTCAACGGCCACGCGCAGCCGCTCGGCGTCACTGACCGCCTGGTCCCAGTCATCGCGGAAACCGGGCGAGAGCAGCGGGCTCGGCCTGGGCGAGTCGTCCATGAGCGCGTCGACGAGCCGGCGGATGATGCGCCGCTCCTCCGGTTCGATGGGTCCCTGGCCGCGCGGCGCCATGACGAAGTACACGCTGATGCCCTTGAGCGCGAGGATCTCGTAGCGCGTCTGCTCGGGGATGACGAGGTCGGCCTTGTAGCGTGTGAGCGCACCCTGCCCCCACCGGGCGCGGGTCGCCTTCTCCACCGCGGTGGCAAAACGGCCGATGAGGCTGGAGGTGCGGTTCTTGAGCACGGCGAGATCGCGGCGGCTGCCGGAGAACTCGCCCGGCAGCAGGTTCTGCGCGGCGAGCGTCTCCAGGGCGGCGGTGAGCTGATCGGCACTGTACTGCTCGCCGTACCAGCGTCTCGTCGCCTCCACGATGCCGCTGCGACCCCAGTCATCGCCGATGGCCCGCGCGTCGATGGTGCCCATCACGATGCCGTCCTCCACGTCATGGACGGAATAGGCGATGTCGTCGGCCAGATCCATCACCTGGCATTCCATGGGCCGCCTGTCGAAATCGCCCTGCTCCTGCGGCACACCGGACGTCAGCCACTCGAAGGCCGGCTCGTCATCGGGATAGACGCAGAACTTGCGTCCGCCCTCGCCCTTGGGATGCTTCGGGGCGTCGGCCATGGTCCACGGATATTTGACGGCCGCGTCCAGGCAGGCGCGCGTCAGGTTCAGGCCCGCCGGATGCTCGCCCTGGATCGGGAAGAAGACTTTCGGCTCCAGGCGCGTGAGCAGGCGGAACGTCTGCGCATTGCCCTCGAACCCGCCGATATCCTTGGCGATGTCGGCCAGCTCGCGTTCGCCGGTGTGGCCGAACGGCGGGTGGCCGAGATCGTGGGCGAGGCAGGCGCAGTCCACCACATCGGGGTCGCAGCCGAGCAGCTCGCCGATCTGCCGGCCGATCTGCGCCACCTCGAGCGTGTGCGTCAGCCGCGTGCGGGCGAAATCGTCACTGCCCGCCGCCTGAACCTGCGTCTTCTGGCCGAGCCGGCGCAGCGCGGAGGAGTGGATGAGGCGCGCACGGTCCCGTTCGAACGCGGTGCGTGAGCGCGACTTGCGGTTCTCCGGCGCCCAGCGCTCCTCGTCATGCGGGCCGTAGCCCTCGCGCCGCAGCCGCGGGGTGGCCTCGCCGTCATCGATGCTGTCCACGTCAGCGCTCCTTTCTGCTCCCATTGTCGCACCGCTCGACCCGCAACGGCGGCCTTACGGCATCGCGTGGAAAAAGCGGCCGCCGGCACACCGGCCCGGTTTAGTCTGGCCCTATGAGACACATCATCGTCATGGGCGTGAGCGGTTGCGGCAAATCCACGCTCGCCGCCGCCCTCGCCGACCGGCTCGGCTGCCCGTTCTGCGAGGGGGATGATCTGCATCCCGCGGCGAATATTGCCAAGATGCGTGCCGGCCACCCTCTCACCGATGAGGACCGCTGGGGCTGGCTCGATGCCATCAACGCCTGGATGCGCGGGCAGGAGAAGGACGGCCATGACAGCGTGGTGGCGTGCTCGGCGCTCAAGAAGGTATATCGGCGCCGGCTGGAGAAGGATCTGCCGGCAGGATCCGTCCTGTTCGTGTGGATCGACGGCGACTTTGATCTGATCGCCGACCGGATGCGGCACAGGACAGGCCATTTCATGCCGGAAAGCCTGCTGCGCAGCCAGTTCGACACGCTGGAACCTCCCACTTCCGACGAGCCGGTCGTGCACCTGTCGGCGGCCGACGAGCCGGACAGGCAGCTTGGCGACGCGCTGGATGGCGTGCGTGTTTTCTACGGTGCTGACCACAATAAGGAGGCATGAACAGCACCACCGCCTCTTCACGCCCTGCAACCGTCATCGTTGACGCCCGGGCGTATGCCGACGCCGATCTTCTTCTGGGCGTCGATGTGGGCAATTCCGCCATCTCCCTTGCCCTGCTGCACCCTGATGCCGCCCAGACGGATGGCGTGCGCATCGACGGCGAGCTGCGGCTCGAGACGCAGGCACAGCATGACGAGTCCGCCCTCGCCGCCCGGATCCGTCAATTCTGCCTGGAGACGGCGGGCCGTGTGCCGGGCCGCGCGGTGCTCTGCTCGGTCGTGCCGGCCCTCACCCCTCTTCTGACCTCCACGCTGCTCGTGCTCGGCGCGCGGGTGCATGAGGTCAGGGCGGTGCTTGCCCGCGACTACGGGGTCTCGGTCGATATCCCGGCCCCCGAGAAGGTGGGCACGGATCTCATCGCCGATTGCGTGGCGGCACGCGAGCTCGAATCGGCGGCGATTGTCGACGCGGGCACCGCCACGAAGGTGATCGCCCTGCAGCGCGGCACATTCATGGGTGTGACGATCAGCCCCGGCCCGAGGCTACTGGGCACCGTCCTGGGCACGGGCACGGCGCAGCTGCCGCAGATCGTGCCGGAAAAACCGACGACCGTCCTGGGTCGCGACACGGTCTCCGCCATGCGCTCGGGCATTTATTACCAGTCACTGGGCGGCATCCGTGAGACGCTCGCCCGTGTGCTGCAGCTGCTGCCCGACACGACGCGCACCGTGCTGACCGGCGGCTATTCGCACCTTCTGGCCGACGAGCAGCTCGGTTTCACGCTCGTCGACCCGTATTTCCTGCATCGCGGCCTATACCGCATCGCCTTGTCCGCCCCCGCCGACTCCTGGCAGTCGCCCACAGACGAATCGGACGCCGACTAAAGCCAACGAACGCAAATTAAGCCGCCGAGAGCGCCTTGGAGAACTGGTCGACGAGCGCGCTGATCCAGGCGATGGTGGTGCGGTATTTTGCAGGGCGCGTCTCGGTCAGACGGATCTGCGGCACACCCCCTCTCTTCGCCGCTTGTTCGAGCAGGAGCGCGGTCTTGTCCTCCTCCTGCGTGTTGACGATCAGCAGCCGCACCGAGCCGTTTGTGAGCAGCCGCGTGAACTGCGCGATGTCGCCGGGCGCGGGCTCGGCCTCGTTGCGGGCGGCGTTGGCGTAGCCGGTCGGCGTCACGTCCCGCAGGCCAAGGTCGGCGGCAAGATAGTCGGCGACCGACTCTGTGGCGGCGTATGTATCCGAGGTCGAGCCGGTCTTCCCATCGGAGTCGGAACCGGAGGCGGATTTCAGGCTTTTTCTGACCGCATTGATCTTCGTGTCCAGTTTCTTCTCATCAGCGAGCCAGGCGGAATACTGCTTCTCCACCGTCTTCTTCTGGGACGGCATCCGTGCCGCCAGCGTGTCGCGCACGGCGCGGGCGACGGCCTTTCGCGCTTTCTGCGAGAACCAGACGTGCGGGTTATCCCCGTCTTTGACGCCGATGAGCGAGGCGGCGTCGATGATCGCCGTCGAACCGCCTTTCGCGGCCTTCGACGCCCAGGTGTCGTACCCCGCGCCGTTGACCACCACGATGTCCGCCCCGGCCAGACGTGACTGGTCAGACGCGCCCGGCTCGAAGTCATGGGCGTCCACACCCGAATTGGTCAGGATCGTAGTCACCTCGGCCGTGTCGCCTGCCACACGCGAGACGACGGACTGCCACTGGTTGACGCTGACCACCACGGTCGGCCGCCCCGCGTGCGAGGCGCCGTTGTGCGCCGCGGACCTCTTCGAGGAGGAATCCCCGGCGGAGTCCTTTGCCGCAGAGGCGCCCGATGCGCCTGACCCGGAGGCAGACCCGGCGCCAGGGGCGGGAACGAACAGCAGGATGCCGAGCACGAGGAGGATGGCCGCGGCGAGGAGGATGGCGATCACTTGTGACAGACGCCCGCGATGGGCGTCATCACGCCTGCCCTGACGTGGTATGTGACGTGTCGGATCCGGCATGATCGTCCTCCTTCCCTGCCCTGCCACGCGGCAGGAGCGAACCGGTCAGTTTACACAGCAGCAGCCGACAAGAACCGCTGCCGTTGCCCGGTGAACGGATCGGTGAAAGCGAGCGATCGCGCCACAAGGTGCAGCGGGCTCGAGAAATCGTCGTACGCCCGTGTGCGCACCTGTGGGTACAGCTCGTCACCGACGATGGGCAGTCCGAGCGCGTTCATGTGCACGCGCAGCTGATGCGTCTTGCCGGTCAGCGGATAAAGCCGGTAGACGGCGCTACCCGGGAAGGCGGCGATCGCCGCACGGTCCTGATCGGTCAGATCCGTCTGCGGCTTGAGCTCGATGCGGGTGACGGCGTTCGGTTCGCCGGGGACCTCCTGGGCCTGCAGCACGCCGACCTGTTTGCGGATCCGCGAGCGCACCACGCGCGGGAAGATCTGCCCGGGCCGGGGCGCCGGGGCGAGGCATTCGTACATCTTGCGCACCTCGTGCCGCTCGAACAGGCTATGGTAGGCGCCACGATCCTGCCTGTGCCGGGTGAGCAGCACGAGTCCAGCGGTCTGGCGGTCGAGCCGGTTGGCGGGACTGATCTGCGGCTGCCCGAGCTGTGAGCGCAGACGGATGACGACGGACTGGCGGTACCACATGCCCCTCGGTGTTGTGGCGAGGAAGTGCGGTTTGTCGACCACGAGGATTCGCTCATCCTCGTAGATGACCGGGCAGTCGAAGGGGATATCCGGCTCGTCCGTCACAAAGCGATGACGGGGCCCTCCATCCGACTGCCCAGAGGCAGGCCGGGGGCTGTCGAGGCTGCTCATCGGCGCGGCGGCAGCCCGGACGGCCCCATCGACCGCGAGGCGTCGAGGAGCGCGTGGACGGCGTACGGCAGCGCGGAGGCGACATCCATGGCCAGCAGCGGTCTGCCGACGAGATCCGACTCGCCCGCCATGCCGAGCGGCTCGGCGGTCAGCGGGTGGGAGGGGTTGGCAGCGATGACGCCGGAGGCGATCCCGCCGGCGTAGCCGTGCAGATAGACGCCGAGGGCGACGGCGTGCTGCAGATCCGTGCGCCCGGTGGAAATGTCGCCCCGCAGCTGGGCGAGGACGGTGCCGAGCGTGCCGGCGAGCACGTCGCCGGTGCCGGCGGTCGAGAGCCAGTAGGTCGGCGCGACCACTTCCAGCAGCGGCTGTCCGGGGGCTGCGACGAAGGTATGGGCGCCTTTGAGTGCGACCACGCAGCCAAGCCGGTCGGCGGCACGCTGCGCCCAGGCGCGGCGGTCTGACTCCACCTCCTCACGGCTGACGCCGTGGCCGCCCAGGGAGGACATGAGCCGCGCCAGCTCGCCGGTATGCGGAGTGATGACGTAGAGCTTGCGGTTGCCGGTGCCCTGCGGCCGGCGCGGGGTGCGGCTGATGGTGCGCACACCCGGTGTCATGGCACCGGAAGGCACACCCGCCTGCCCGGCCGTCAGCGGTCGGCGCAGTGCCGGATCGGTCGTCGCGGGCCGCACGGGCGAGCGCGAGACACCGACCATGTTGCGCGCGAGCACGCCCGGCAGTGGGTGGGAGTGACCGCGACGGGCGTTCTCCAGCTCTTTTTGCAGCTCGGACTGTCGTGCCGGGGGCGTCAGGCGATCGGCACGGCTGCCGGAACCTCTGTCCGCGCTCCGTGCGGCAGGGACAGAGGCGGTGTCGGCGGTCGTCTTCGCGGCGGCGGCAGGGGTCTTCCAGAAGGCTGCCGGGTCAAGCACGTCCTGGCCTTCCTGAGCCGGGCTGTCGTCGTCGGCCGTCTGGATCAGCGGGTTGTCCGCCGCCGAGCGCGACGGCAGTCCGCCACGGCGCACGGCGGGGGTCAGCCGCGCCGCCGACACACGTCTGTTCGCTGTTTTACCGGTCCTCGGCGCGAACGGGTTGACGGCTCCGGAGATGGCCGGTGCCGATGCAATCTCACCAGCGGAAAGACGCTCCTGTCGGCGTTCCTGTCGGACATCCATGCCCGCAGGAACAGACCGTGCATCCATGCCCGCCGAGACAGACCGCGCGCCCATGCCCGCTGCGTCGGACCGGGAAGCCGTGGCGCGCCGGTCGACGACACTCGCCCTGTCATCCGATGCCGTGTCCCCGACACCGTCCTCCTGAACGTCATGGGTGGCCGCCGCATACCTGGCAGGGCGGTACTCCTGTCTGCCCTGGCCCGCGGCCGTCTCAGCATCGCCCGTGCGGGCGCCTGTGCCCGGCCGACTGTCCACGCTGCCCGGGCCGAGACCGCGTTTCTGCGCGGCCAGCACGAGCGAGCCGAAATCGACGAGCGCACCGGCATCCACCACACGGATGGCCGGCGCGGCATCATCACCCACAGCGCCGGAGGGTTCGAGACGTTCGAGCAGCTCGGCCACATCCGCGTCACCGTTGTGCAATGCTGCCGGGTCGAGCAGGGCGCGCATCTCATCGGCACGCTGGCCGGTTCCCAGGCCCTGCAGCCCGGAGCCGATCACCCAGCAATCGGCGCGCCCCTCGCCCACCACTGCCTCGGGATGACGGGCGAGCAGCAGCCGGACCACCTCGTCTGGCCCCACATAGCGCACATAGCCGGCACCGGCACGCAGTGCGGCGGAGGCAGAGAGCACGCCGGCGCCCGGGTAGCGCTCGGAGCCGGTCATGAGCCCGACGACGCCGCGCGTGTACTTCGAGTCCTGCGAGGTGGGCGAAGGAAGCATCCCCACCGCGTCACGCAGCCTGAACCGCACCGACATGAACCATGCCTCCTTGCTCGCCGATATCCTGCCACGACATCCGTGCTGCCGGACATCTTCCCGGGTAACCTCCGTCGGTCTTCCGGACGGATCCGACGACGCCCCGTATGCAGACCGTCCGGCAGATCCGCCCTATCGACTCGTTTACTCGACCGTCACCGATTTGGCAAGGTTGCGCGGCTTGTCGACGTCATTGCCCTTCGCCTCGGCCATGTACATGGCGAACAGCTGCAGCGGCACCACGTCGACGAGCGGGCTCATCAGCGTCGGGCACTGCGGCACGGTGAAGGTGACATCGGCGTACCTGCCCGCGTCCGGGTCGCCCTGCTCGGCAATGGCGATCGTGTAGGCGCCGCGCGCCTTGACTTCCTCGATGGTGGAGATCACCTTGGAGTGCAGGATGTTGCGGTTGCGGGCCGAGGGGACGATGACCACGACCGGCGTGCCCTCCTGGATGAGCGCGATCGGTCCGTGCTTGAGCTCGCCCGCGGCGTACCCCTCGGAGAACGTGTAGGCGATCTCCTTGAGCTTGAGCGCGCCTTCGAGCGCGACCGGGTAGCCCACGTGACGGCCCAGGAAGTGGAAGCCGTTCTTGTCCACCAGCCTGTCGGCGGTCTGATGGATGAGGTCGTCGTCGTTGTCGAGCACCCACTGGATCTTCTTGGGCATGGCCCGCAGCTCGCTGAGCTGGAGCTGGATCTCGTCATGGAACATGACGCCCTTGACCTGCGCGAGATACAGACCGAGCAGATAGGCGGCGGTGATCTGGGCGACGAACGCCTTGGTGGAGGCGACGGCCACCTCGGGGCCGGCATGCGTGTAGAGCACGGCGTCTGACTCGCGCGGGATGGACGAGCCCTGGGTGTTGCAGATGGCGAGCACCTTGCTGCCCTGCTCGCGTGCATGGCGGATGGCCATGAGCGTGTCCATCGTCTCGCCCGACTGTGAGACGGCCACCACGAGCGTGCGCGGGGTCAGGATCGGGTCACGGTAGCGGAACTCATGGGCGAGCTCGACCTCCACCGGGATGCGCACCCAGTGCTCGATGGCGTACTTGGCGACCAGTCCGGCGTACGAGGCGGTGCCGCAGGCGACGACGATGATCTTGTCGATCTGTCGCAGCACATCCTCATCCACGTGCAGCTCGTCGAGTTTGATGCGCCCGTCCAGATCGAAGCGGCCCATGAGCGTCTCGTTGACGGCCGAGGGATCCTCATGGATCTCCTTGTCCATGAAGTTCGGCCAGCCGCCCTTCTCGGCGGCGGAGGCATCCCAGTCGACGGTGAAATGCTTGTCCTCGACGGGCTTGCCGTCAAAATCGGTGATGGTGATATCCCCGCCCTCAATGCGCACGGCCTGGTCCTGGCCGAGCTCGATGGCCTCGCGCGTGTACTGCACGAACGCGGCCACATCGGAGCCGAGGAAGCTCTCGTCCTTGCCCACACCGACCACGAGCGGCGAGTCGTGGCGCATGCCCACGACCACGCCTGGCTCGCGCACGTCGACGGCGAGGATGGTGAAGGTGCCCTCGAGCATCTTGGCCATGCGCCGACAGGCGGTGAACAGGTCGGGCTTGCCGGTCTTTTTGATGATGTCGTCGGCGATCTTGCCGAGCAGCTTGGCGGCCACCTCGGTGTCGGTGTCGGAGACGAACGAGTAGCCCTCGGACTGCAGGTCGAACTTGAGTTTGCCGGCGTTCTCGATGATGCCATTGTGGATGATGGCGATACGCCCGTCCTCGCTCACGTGCGGGTGGGCGTTCACGTCGCTCGGCTCGCCGTTGGTGGCCCAGCGCGTGTGGCCGATGCCGCACAGTGCGTCGGGCAGCGGATGGCGCTGCACATAACCCACGAGGTTGGAGAGCCTGCCGGCCTTCTTGGCGTAGGCGACGCGCTCCATGCCAGGGGCGACGAGCGCCACGCCGGCTGAGTCATAGCCGCGGTATTCGAGCCGCTTGAGACCCTGCAGGCACACCTCAAGTGGTTTGCCGCACTTTGTCTTGCCGGAGTAGCCGACGATTCCGCACATAGTTTCCTCCCGTAGGGCCGTGGCGGCCCCTCGACGAGTCGTGGACGATGAAGTTGTGCTGGTTTGCTGGGTGGGACTGAAGACCGTGGTGGTCAGACGGCGGTGGTCAGAACGCCCTCTTGCCGCCGCCCCAGTCACGCAGGTTGCGCGCCCTGAGCGCGCGCTGCATCTCGCGACGCGCCTCATCCGCCTTGAGTGTGGCGCGCTTGTCGTATTCCTTCTTGCCGCGGGCCAGCGCGATCTCCACCTTCACCCGGCCGTCCTCGTTGAAGTACAGGCTGATCGGGATGATGGTGAAGCCTTTCGCCTCGGATCCGCGCATGAGCTTGGCGATTTGTCGCTTGTGCAGCAGCAGCTTGCGGCGACGTTTGGGCGCATGGTTCGTCCATGTGCCGTCGAGGTATTCGGGGATGTTGGCGTCGTCGAGCCACACCTCGCCGGTCTTGTCGATGTCGATGAACGCCTGGGCGATGGAGGCGTGCCCCTCGCGCAGGGACTTGACCTCCGTGCCGGTGAGCGCGATGCCGGCCTCGTAGCGGTCGAGGATCTCGTAGTCGTGGCGCGCACGCCGGTTGCGGGCGATCAGCGTGCCGGTCTCGGTAGTGTTCTTTGCGGCCATCGGCGCCTCACTGGATGTAGGTCAGACCGGCCGAGGGGACGGTGCGGTAGGAGATCACGCCCAGTCCGCGCGCGTTGGACTCGGAGAAGGTGATCGTGCCGTTGCCCACGCTCTCGACGACGCCGACGTGGCCATAGTAGGCGGCGGCGCCGTACTGGCCCGGCTGGAACACGACGATGGCGTGCACCGACGGCACGCCGGAGACGCTGCGCCCGGCGGCACGGGCCGATCCCGGCCACTGTGCGGCGTTGCCCATGTAATTGGCGCACCACAGGCCCAGCTGGTGGCGGCGCTGGCATGCCCACCATGTGCACTGGCCCCACGGATACGTGTTGCCGGCGGTGGAGCCGCCCCCGCTCACGGCCGGCGGGGTGTAGCCGCCCGAGGAGGTGCCGCCCGAATGCGACGTGTTGCCCGACGGTCTGGACGGGGTGGACGGCCTTGCTGCCGACTGCCCCTGCGAGGCGTAATGGGCGGCGTTGCGTGCCGCCTCGATCTGCTGGGCCTGATACTGCTGGTTGAGCGAGTCGATCTGCGAGGCGAGCGTGACCGACTGCAGCGCCTGCTGTGCGGCGGCGCTGGAAAGCTGTGACTTCTGCGACTCGAGCTGGGCGCGCTCGGAAGTGCCCTGCTCGCGAAGCTGGGTGAGCTGCTGCTGTTTGGCATCAGCGTCGGTGGCGGCCTGTTTGGCGGTGGCGGCCTGCTGGTCGGCCTGCTGCTTGAGGGTCGCGATGCGCTGCTTGATGGCGTCGAGCCGGTCCTCACGATTCTCGGAGAGTGAGAGGGCGTTGGCCGACTTGTTGGCCTGGTTGGACTCGGAGCGGGCGACGGCTGCCGAGGACTGCATGGAGGCGATGAAGTCGGAGGTCGACTTGGAGCCGACGAGGATGGACATGGCGTCGCCGGCGGAGGAGCCGTGCAGCGAGTCACGCGCCACCTGGGCGACGGCCGCGTGCGCGTCGTTGTAATCCTTGCCGGTCTGTTTGATCTGCTGCTGCAGGTCGGCCAGATCCTTCTGTGCGGCAGTGAGGCGGTCACCGGCGGCAGTCGCGGCGTCCGAGGCATCCTGAGCGGCGGACTGGGCCTTCGAGGCGGCCTCCTCGGCGGCCGGGATCTGGTTGTTGGTCAGATCGTCCAGCTCGAGGATCTTGTTGGCCAGGGTGCTGTTGACACCTGAAAGCTGCTTCTTGAGCTGCGCCTCGCGCGCACGGCTTGCCGCGGCACGGTTGCGCGCCGACTGGATCTGCCCGGCGGTGACGGCCATCGCCGGCGCGGCCGGCGGGATGAACAGTGCCGAGCCGATGGACAGGGCGCTGACTGCCGCGACGATGGCGACCATGGCCGGGCGCAGGGCCATGCGGCGCTGCGTGCCGCGATCGATGCCGATCGCCTTCTGCTGTGCGTGCCTGTGCTGGAAATAGCGCATTGACCCACCTCTCGTGACTGACAACGTCTCTATCCTACCGGGTGTCGGCGCGACGCGTGCGGTGTTCGCTCTGGTCGGCAAACGTTCGCCCGGCCCGGTAGGCGGCCGGAGCGGCCGTGTGCCTCACGCGCGCAGATACCTGTGCAGCGAGATCGCCGAGGCGATGGCGGACAGCAGCAGCGCCCCGATGATGAGGATCGGGCTGAGCCAGCCCACCGTGCCCACGCTGATGAAGTCGATCCAGCGGATGGACTGTGCCAGCCCGTTGGTGACGAACCGGTCGACGAGCACGGCGAGCACGATGCAGGCCAGTCCGGAGCCCACGAGCGAGGCGATCCCGCCCTCGAGCATGAACGGCATACGGATAGTCCAGTTGGAGGCGCCCACGTAGCGCATGATGCGCGTCTCCTCACGCCGGGACGCGGCCGACATGCGGATCGTCGTGCTGGTGAGCAGGATGGCGACGATCACCATCACCACGGCGAGCACGAGCGTGACCGTCGTCGCCGAGTTGAGCACGGTGAACACCGGCTCGAAGATCTGGCGCTGGTCGACGACCTCCTCCACGCCGTTGCGGCCGGCGAGCACCTGCGAGACCTCGCGGTATTTGGTGGGGTCCTTGAGTTTGAGGCGCAGGCTGGCCTGCATGTCGTCGGCGGTGAGGGTGCGCCCCTGATAGACGCCGCCCGGATACTGCTTGAGGAATGTCTGCTTGAAGAACTGCTGCTTGGAGACGTAGGTGGTGCGGGCCACGGCGTCGGGCAGCTCGGATTTGATGGTCTCCTCGATCTGGGCAATCTGCGACTGCGTAGGCGAGGTGCCCGAGGCACAGGTGGCGGCGGTGGACTGGCCGTCCGGGCAGAGCCAGACGACGACCTCGACCTTGTCGTACCACTGCGTCTGCGCGCGCTGGACCTGCACCTGCATGAGGGCGGAGGCGCCGATGAACACGAAGGAGATGAAGGTGACGAGCGTGAGGGAGAGGATCATCGCCATGTTGCGCCGCAGCGAGTTCCACGTCTCCGAGAGGATGAATCCGAGTCTCATCTGTCGCTCCCCTGCCTCTGACCGTCGTGGCCGTCACACCCGGCCGTCTCATTCTTCTTCGTCTGCGTATGGTCCATCCGCCTGCGATCGTCCGCGGCATCCATCCGCGTGTACTGGCTGATCGACGGCCCGTGTGCCTGTGACGGCTGCTCCTGCCGGGACTGTTCGTGCGGCTCCTGCGGAGAGTCACGGCGTGGCTGTCGGTCCTGCGTCTCATGGCGATGGATCTCCTCGGAGATCTCGGCCGCGTCCAGACCCGTCCCCCACGTCAGGGTCTCCTCCACCGGGCGGAAACTCTCCTCGTAGCGGCCGGTCCGGCCCGAGTGGATGGACTTCTCAAGACGCGCGATGCCGGGATCGCCGCCCGCCGCCTCGATGAGGTCGTCGTCCACCTGCTCGTGCTCGGCGGCACGCCGGCTGCGGCGACCGGCACCGCGATCAGGGCCGCCGATGCCGTCGCGGCGATCACCGCCACCACGTGCGACGGCGCTGTCATCTCTGCGTGCCGGTCTCTGTGTCAGGTCGGGGTCTGTCGCAGCAGGAACAGCATCGGAAGCAGAATCAGACGCGATCGGCCCCGTCGAATCCGATGGATCCGCTGCACCAGGACCGGCGACAGCGGCTGAGCCGGCATCCGCGCCAGCCCCACAGCCCGCGCATCCCGCTCCGGCGGCACCTGCAAGGATCGGACCGCCCACACCGTTGATCCGGCGCGCCTTGCTCTCCACCTCGGCATCAGGGAAGTATTTGGCGGAATCGTAGCCGCCCTTCTTCTCGTCGCGCACCATCACGCCGTTGTGCAGCTCGACGACGCGCTTCTTCATCGAGTTGACGATCTCCTCGTTGTGCGTGGCCATCACCACAGTGGTGCCGCCGGTGCGGTTGATGGCGTCGAGCACCTCCATGATGCCCACGGAGGTGGTGGGGTCCAGATTGCCGGTCGGCTCGTCGGCGAGCAGGATCTTGGGATGGTTGACGTAGGCGCGGGCGATGGCCACGCGCTGCGCCTCACCGCCGGAGAGCTCCGAAGGAAGCCTGTTCTCCTTGCCGTCCAGACCGACGGTGGTGAGCACCTGTGCCACGCGCGTCTTGATGACCGAGCGCCGGGCGCCGATCACCTCCAGCGCGAAGGCGATGTTCTGCCACACGGTCTTGCCGGCCAGAAGCTTGTAGTCCTGGAACACGAAGCCGATGTTGCGCCTGTAGCGCGGCACGAGTCGGTCGGGAAGCCGTCGCAGATCCTCGCCGATCACGTGGATCTGGCCGGAGGTGGCCTGCTGCTCGCGCAGCAGCAGCTGCAGCAGCGTGGTCTTGCCCGAGCCGGAGGCGCCCACGAGGAAGACGAACTCGCCATGCTCAATCTCGAGATTGATATGGCTGAGAGCCGGACGCGCGCCCTCCTGATACACCTTGCTCACGTCCTGCAGTGAGATCATCGCCATGTGTGATCCGTCCTACCCTTGTTTGATACGACCGCGACGACCATGATATGACCGCCCGGACCGCCCGATACGATCTGCCGGCCGGAGGCGGCAGCCCGCCGCGGTCCGGCCTGAGCGCTGTCCGCACGGCCGCCATGCCGACGCGGCCCGCGCACGGTGACGCGCGGCGGCGTCAGTCGTCGCTGTCCTCGTCCTTGTCGGCATCCACGCGCTGCTGGTGGCGCCAGCGGATGCCCGCGTCGATGAACCCGTCGATGTCGCCGTCGAACACCGCCGCGGTGTTGGCGGTCTCGTAGCCGGTGCGCAGATCCTTGACCATCTGGTACGGGTGGAGCACATAGTTGCGCATCTGGTCGCCGAAACTCGCCTTGATGTCGCCGGCCAGCTCCTTGCGCTTCTTCTGCTCCTCCTGGCGGCGCAGCACGAGCAGGCGCGACTCGAGCACCTGCATGGCGGCCGCGCGGTTCTGGATCTGGCTGCGCTGGTCCTGCATGCTCACCACGATGCCCGTGGGGATATGCGTCAGACGCACGGCGGAGTACGTGGTGTTGACGCCCTGGCCGCCCGGGCCGGACGCCTGGAACGTGTCCACACGAATGTCCTTCGGGTCGATCTCGATGTGGTCGGAGGTGGACACGAGCGGCAGCACCTCCACGGCGGCGAAGCTCGTCTGGCGCCGGCCCTGATTGTCGAACGGCGAGATGCGCACGAGACGGTGCGTGCCGGCCTCCACCGACAGGCGCCCGTAGGCATACGGCTCGTTGACCTGGAAAGTGACGGACTTGATGCCCTCGTCCGAGTAGGACGTGTCGAGCACATGGGTCTTGTAATTGTGCCGCTCGGCCCAGCGCAGATACATACGCAGCAGCATGTGCGCGAAGTCGGTAGCGTCGGTGCCGCCGGCACCCGAGCGGATGGTGACCACCGCCTGGCGCTCGTCGTACTTGCCGTCGAGAAGGGTGCTGATCTCCAGATCCTTCAGATCCTCGGTGATTTTGGCGAGGTCCTTCTTCGCCTCGGCGAGGGAATCGGCGTCCTCCATCTCCGCGCCGAGCTGCTCGAGCGTCTCGCAGTCGTCGATGCGCTGCCGCATCTCAGTCACGCGCCGCAGCTGTGCCTGGGCGGCGGAAAGGGCGGAGGTCACCTCCTGCGCGTGATCGGTGTCGTTCCACAGATCCGGTGCGGAGGCCTGCTTCTCAAGATCGGCGATGGTGGCCTTGAGCCTCTCGGGACGGATTGCGTCCGAGATGGTCTGGAAGGTCTGCCTGACCGCCGCGAGGTCATTGGAAAAATCTACGTCTGCCACCGTTCCAGCATATGGCACGGCGACGAAGACGCCTGCGGCGGCGCAGACAGGAGGGATTACTTACTTGACTTACTTGCGCGCGGTGAGGATGATCGGGTCGCCGTCCGTCACGGCGATCATGTGCTCGGAGTGGGCGCCGTTGGAGCCGTCGGCCGAGCGGATGGTCCAGCCGTCGTTCTCATCCTGATAAATCTCGTCGGTCGTCTTCATGAACCACGGCTCGATGCAGATCACCAGGCCCGGGCGCAGACGGAAGCCGCGTCCGGCACGCCCGTCGTTGGCAACATACGGGTCGCCGTGCATCACGTGGCCGATGCCGTGACCACCGAACTCGAGGTTGACGGAGTAGCCGTTCTTGTGCGCCACCTCGCCCACGGCGTGGGAGATGTCGCCGAGGTGGTTGCCCGGACGCGCGGCGGCGATACCCGCTGCGAGCGCGTCCTCGGTGGCCTTGATGAGCTTGAGGTCGGAGGGGTCCTTATCCTTGCCGACCACGACGGACAGGGCGGAGTCGCCGACCCAGCCGTCGACGGTGATGGCGAGGTCGAGGCTGAGCAGGTCGCCATTCTTGAGGTCGTAGTCGTACGGCTTGCCGTGCAGCACCGCGTCGTTGACGGAGGTGCAGATATAGTGGCCGAACGGGCCGTGGCCGAAGTCGGGCGCGTAGTCGACGTACGGCGAGCTGGCCCCCTCGCGGCCGGCGATGCGCCGGTGCACATAGTCGTCGATCTCGAGCAGGTTCATGCCCGGCTTGACCATGTCCTTGAGCTCGGTGAGCACGTCGGCCACGAACTTGCCGGCCGGACGCATCTCCTTGACTTCCTGGGGTGTCTTGATCTCGATCACAGTTGCTCCTGCCCTGTCGTGGGCCGTCCGGCTGTACGGGCGGCCCGTATCACACGTGTCGATGGGGCGGCGGTCATATCCGCTGCCCCTCTTCCGCCCCCACTCTAACCGCACCGACTGCCACCGTGCGCCGGCGTCGCGCTTCGCCAGTCCACGCACGTCGCCGGTCCATGGGCGTCACCGGGCGCCGGTCATCGCCCGGCGATGATCATGGCCACGGGATGTCACCGCGCCCGACGCGCCGCCCTGCGCAATGCCTGTCCGAGCGCGTCATCCGCCGCGCAGAGCCGGTCGGCCTGATCCGGCGTCAGCCGCAGTCCCTCGCGCTGGTCAGGACCGGCGAAGGCAATCATCTCCTCTTTGCGCGCGAGGAGACGGATGAACGGCGCGCGCTCCGGCACGAGACGCAAGAGATTCTGCGCCGCATCGCGGATGCCGCCCGTCGGCGACGGCCTCATACCTGCCGCCCGCGCCTCGCGCACTGCATGGCGCCACACGCTGTCCCAGGCGAGGGCGCCTTGCTGCGCCGACCCATCCGAACCGGCGTCACGGATGAGACGGTGCCGCCTGCGCCGCCGCATCCGCCGCACGCCCGCCGGCACGAGCGCAAGCAGGGCGAGCACGAGCAGCGTCACCGCCGCCGAGACCGCGACCACCATCGAACGCTGGCGGGCACAAGCCGCGTCGCCAGGCGGGGGCACCGCCGTCCCGCGTGCCCGTGCGCGCCCGCGCGCCGCGGAGGATCCGCCCTTCGTGCCGGCGGCGTCCGACTTCTTCGTGCGATCCGCGTTCTGCCGGGATTGCCCGCCATCACGCGATTGGCGCCTCTGACGCCTGTCGGCGTCCGTCGCCGTATCGTTCGTCGTCCTGCTGCCGCGCTCACGGGCGCGCGCCACCTCGTCGGCGCTGACCGATGTCTGTGCCGCCGAGGCATCCGAATAGCCGGGCGTGACATCGAACGGCACCCATCCCACACCGTCGATATACGCCTCCGTCCACGCATGCAGCTGGTTCTGTGCCGTCGCGTAGGTGGTGGCGGACGATGCCGAGTCGGTATCAGCACCGTCGACGATCGCCGATGCCGGCGAATAGCCGAGCACGATCCGCGTGGGCACACCGAGCGCGCGGCCGAGCACCGCCAGCGCGGAGGCGTAGTGCACGCAGTAACCGCGGCCGTCAACGAGGAAACGGGCGACGACCTGCAGATTGTCAGTCCCGCCGCCGTCAGGGGCGTCGAGCGAATAGACGAAGCGCGGGTCGGAGAAATACCGCACAAGCCAGTCCATGGCGGCGATCTGCCGGTTTGCGCCCTGCCCGCCCACGCGGATGCCCTCCGAGCGCGCCTGCCGCACCACGGCGGTGATGGCAGAGGGCAGATGCGCGGGCAGCGTGCGGTAATGCCGTCCGATGAGCGCCTTGATCGAGGCGGTGTCCCTGCCGCGCCTGCCCGCCGCCTGTGACCGCCCGCCGGAGACGGGCGCGCCCGTGCCGGCCACCATCTCCGGCGTGCCCGCGGCGTCCGTGTAGGACGAATCCGGGTCATCATCGAGCGCCCACAGGCCGTTGCGCAATGTTGAGGAGAACCACGAACGGTAGTTGTCGCGGGAGGCGGACGGGCCGGCGTCCTTTCCGGCCTCATGCGAGAAGTCGACGACGCACGACTGCCATGCCTCGATCTGACTGCGACCGAGCCGGCTCGCGCGGCGATACCAGTCGGCCCACTCGCCCTGGTCCATGGAGGCGGGGTCGGGCACGGCATCCAGCACCGTCGTGCAGCGCTGCCGGTAATCCGCGCGCAGGGCGGCCATCCGCGCCACATCGGAAGAGCCGTCCAGCTGGCTCTCGGCAGAGACGGCAGGAATATACAGCGAGCGCTGCGAGTAGCGCATGCTCGAGTCGGTGGACGACTCGGTGTTGTACACCACGCGGTCACGGCTCCATGTCCAGCGCGCCTTGAGTCCTGTCACCTTCTGCGGCGAGCCGGCCAGCGGCAGGAACCGCGTGGACAGGTCGGCGATGCGCACCGAGGTGCGAGAGGAGAGAGCCGATGAGAGGCTGTCACGCTCCGCTTTCTGCCGCGCGCGGGTCGCGGCGTCCGCCGTCACGACCCACGGGCTGTGCGCGCCGGACGAGCCGCCCGTCTGTGCCGACGAGGAAGCACCGGCACCCGAGGACGTGGAGGAGCCGTTTTCCTGATCGCCGTCGTTCTGTGCCGACGAGGAGGCATCTTTCTGGGCATCGGCGTCGGCGGCATCCAGCAGCCGCAGGCCGCGCACGGTCCGCTCGTAGGGGCTCAGACGCGGGTACGGGCTCTGCGCCGAGCTCGGATAATCCGCCGTCAGCAACTGCTCCCAGTTGTTCGTCGAGGCAGAAGAGCCCGATCGGCCGGAGGAGCCGTCCGACGGCTGTTTTCCTGCGGACTGCGAGGGCGAGTACAGCCCTGCCTGTGTGCCGAGGGACTGGTCGAACGACCAGACCGCCCCGCTCAGATCGGTCAGCGTGGCGAGACGGAACCGCAGGGGACGCTGCGACGTGTAGGTGAAGGCGACCGCCGAGGAGTTGCGTGTCAGTCCGCGTTTGAGATCGACGAGCGGGTTGATCGCCGAGCTGGAGAAAAGCGAGCCGCCGCCTGCCGCGAAGTCGAACCGTGCCGGGGAGCCTTGTGACAGCGCGGGCGCGGCGGTGACGGACGAGACGACGACGGCGAGGCTGACGAGGGCGGGCAACGGCAGCGGCAGACGGTGCATATGCGGCGCCCAGACGAGCAGCACCACGCACGCCACCAGCATGACAAGCGCCCACGCCGCGACGGTGGTGCCGCTGACCTGCCAGTCGATGTCCATGCACGCGAGCGGCACAAGGGCGATGAACGGTGCGAGACCATGCCAGATGAGCAGGAGCCGCACGACCAGGGCGACGGCGGCGCAGGCGACGATGAGGAGGGCCTGCTGCCCCGCATCCGCCTCGACGGGCAGGACGGCGACGGAAAAATCCTCGGCTCCTGAGCGCAGCAGTCCGATCATGCTCGGCGAGGCGACGACCGGCCCTCCTGCCGAGGAGGATGCCCCGGTCTGCAGGCGCGGGCCGGCCGCACCCGCGGGATCTGCCGCTCCGCCGGACGGACCCGATGGCAGGAGTGGCACAAAACCGCTGTGATACGACGACTGCGCCACCGCCTCGAGGAAGCAGACGGTGATGAGCGCGAGCAGGAGGATCTGCCCGACGACGGCGAGAACGCAGAGCGCACGCCGGCCCGGACGCGGCAGCCAGGCGGTCAGGACCGCCACGGCCATGAGCGTCACAAACGCGCCCAGCCACAGCCCGCCGGCGAACAACCGGAACAGATACACGCCCGACAGGCCGAGCAGGCCGGCAAGCCCGATGAGCGGCAGCACGACGGAACGCACGAGGCGGGACAAATGCGAGCCATGACCGTCGCGCGCCTCATGTGCCGCGCCTGCCGTGTGTGGTGCCGCTGCGCGCGGCGGCACCGGCACGACAGGCATCGCACGGATGCCCCGGCGGCGCAGATCGGCGGCAAGGTCTCCGGCCGCATCGGCCACATGCCCCGGGCTGACCAGATACACCAGCGTGCCCGGCCGGCACTGCGCCCGCACGGCTGTCGCGCTGAGCGTGTGGCGCGCGTCGCCGTCCGGCGGGAGCACGGCGGCACAGTACCGGTCCTGATCCGACGCGCGGACCAGCGTGCGCCTGCCGTCGGAGAGCACCACCTCCCAGCCGTTTTTCCTGCCTCGACGGCACAGACCGTACAGCACGCCTGCCGCACGGTCGTAGTCCTCCTGCACGGCGGGCGCGGCATCAAAAACAATGAGCAGGCGCGGCCTGGCCCGATGGTCCTTCTGCCGGACCATCAGCCGCTCGTGCCGCGCGCTCAGACGCCATGAGACGAGGTGGAGCGCGTCACCGGTGGCATATTCGCGCACAAGGCCCGTATCGCCGTCATCAGGGATCACCCCCGTGGCAGGCCGACCCGCGCCGCCCGCCGACGATCTGGCCGGTCGCGGCATAATCACTTTCTCGGCAGGGCTGGCAACGATGCGCACCGCTGTCCACAGACCGAACGGGCCGATCCAGCGCACGCGCCGGCCCACGCGCCGCCACACGCCGCGGTCTGACGGTGTCACGCAGATCCGATCGGCGACCATCCGGCCGTCCTGGTCATACCGGCGCCACCGCGCATCCACCGTGACCGCACGCGGGCAGACGAGCCGGCGCCAGCCATGCGCCCGCAGCACGCCGTCATCGCGGACGCCATCGCCGTCGAGCGGCACGAGCCAGCCGAGCAGCACAAGCACGAGGGACAGAACAAACAGCCCGGCGAGCGCCAGACCGACCGCCATGAGCGCACGATCGGCGAGCAGGCGGGCGAAAACGATCAGCAGGGCGGAAAAGAGCAGACAGGCGCAGCCCGCCGGACGCGGGTAGACCACCGGGTGCCAGAACGGCCGCCGCACCCGTCCGGACCGCCGTGCCATCACTCCTCCCCGCGCGGCACAGGAATCTGACCGACGAGTTCTGTCAGCAGGCGCGCGGCGTCATCACGATCCTCACCTGTAGCCTCCTCCTCGCCCCCGGGCACCGAGACGCCCACCATCAGCCGGTGCGCGAGCACGGGCACCGCCAGCGAGCGCACGTCCTCCGGCGTGACGAAGTCCCTGCCGTCGATATCCGCCCTCACGCGTGCCATCGCCATGAGCGCGATGCCGGCGCGCGGCGAGGCGCCGAGCACCAGACGGCTGTCCGTGCGCGTGGCCCCGAGAATCGAACACGCATAGTCCGCCACGGACTGTCCCACATAGGCGCGGGCGATGCGGGCACGCTCGTCGAGCACGTCCTGTCTCGTCCCGATCGGCTCAAGACCGGCGAGCGGGTCGGTCTGCGAGGCGGATCGGAGCATGGAGACCTCCACCTGCCGGCTCGGGTAGCCCAGTGACAGGCATGTCATGAACCGGTCGAGCTGCGCCTCGGGCAGCGGGAAGGTGCCCTGGTGCTCCACAGGGTTCTGCGTGGCGACCACGAAGAACAGATCAGGCAACCGGTGCGTGGTGCCGTCCACACTCACCGTCCCCTCCGACATGGACTCGAGCATGGCCGACTGCGTGCGCGGGTTGGCGCGGTTGATCTCATCGGCGATGACGACGTTGGCGAACAGCGGTCCGGGCTGGAAGGAGAAGGTGCGCGTGGACTGGTCGAAGATCGTCACGCCTGTCAGATCGCCCGGCAGCAGGTCGGAGGTGAACTGGATGCGGTGGGTGGTGCCGCCCACGAGCCGGGCGACCGCGCGGGCGAGCGTGGTCTTTCCCACACCGGGAACATCGTCGAGCAGCAGGTGCCCGCCGGCGAACAGCGTCTCGACCACGAGCTGTGTGGCGTCGCGGTCCAGATGCAGCGTCTGTTCCAGCACCCTGACCATCCGGGCCGGCAGCGCGGTCGTCTCCGTCTGTGTCCGGTCTGCCTTCCTGCCGAGAACCATGGCCGCCCCTTCTCCTGCCGTCCCGATAAGGGCCGATTACCCCAATGCTAGAAAATTCACGGGCGTGAACGTCTCCTTTTCTGCCATCGGCGGCATCCTGACCTCACACGTCACCGGACCTCCTCGGCACCCTGCACTCCCCTCTTTCCGTCCCGCGGGCCCGCATCGGACATCCATGGACCATGGATCCGGCGGATACACTGTTTCTGGGTAACAGAGCGACGGTCCCGGCACAGGCGCCGGGCAACGGTGCCGATGGTGGACGCCCTCGGCACACAGTCGATGCGACGACGGCAAAAGGCACAGTATGGGCGACACAGACAGCACGGAGATCAATCAGGATATCCTTACATCCCTCGACGACCTGGGAAGGCCCGACGGACGCGTGGCGGTCGTCGGTTCCATGAACGTGGACTACACCATCGCCACGCACCGCCTGCCCCAGCCCGGCGAGACAGTGCGGGGCGGCACGTTGCGGCTGCTGCCCGGCGGCAAATCCGGCAACCAGGCGGTGGCCGCCGCCCTGCTCGGGGCGCGGGTGGGTATGTTCGGCGCGGTCGGCGACGACAGCAACGCGCAGATCCTGCTCTCCAGCCTCACGAAAGCCGGCGTGGACACGTCGTCCATCCTGCGCACGCACGGCCAGAGCGGTCTGACGGTCATCACCGTCGACGACGAGGCGCGCAACACCATCGTCTACTCCCCCGGTTCCAACGCGCAGGCCGGCACGGAGTATGTGCTCTCGCAGCGCGAGGCGCTCACAGGCGCGTCAGTGCTGGGTCTGTGCCTCGAGAGCCCGGTCGGCACGGTCGCCGCCTGCGCGAGAATGTGCCATGAGGCGGGCGTGACGGTGCTGCTCAACGACTCGCCGTTCCTGCCGACTGCGGATCTGCCGGCAGAACTGATCGACAGCACGGATGTCCTCCTCGTCAATGAGATCGAGCTGGCGCAGCTGATCGGCGTCGCCCTCCCCCAGCATGGTGATTGGAAGACGTTCGGCTGGGGCGATGCCCTCGGCCGTCTCGTCCGCCTCGGTTTCGGCAAAGTCATCGTCACGCTCGGCGGCGACGGCTCGGTCGTGCTGGACGTCTCCGCCCCCGACGCACAGACGATCACCCATATCGACCCCGTCAGCGTCAACCCCGTCGATACCACCGGCTGCGGCGATGCGTTCATGGGCACGATCCTCGCCGGTCTGGCCGGCGGGCTCTCACTCGTCGCCTCCGCCCGGCTTGCCTCGGCCGTCTCCGCCTATGTGGCAACCGGTCGTGGCGCGCAGGCCTCGTACGGCACCGCTGAGCAGATCCGTGCCTTCCTCGGCGAATAAAAAGTCTGCTCGTCGCCCAAGAGCCCACACAGACACATATGCGGGCGCGAATATACGCGTGCTGTATGCCCGCATAAGTTTGACGATCGCGGGAAAAAGAGACGACCCCTGGAAAACGCGAAAAAGAGACGACCTACGGAAAAATAAAAGCAGAAAATAAAAAAGGGTTCCGGGACTGCTCCCGAAACCCTTGCTGGCGGATAGGGCGAGATTCGAACTCGCGAGACCCGTAAGGGCCTAACGGTTTTCAGGACCGTCTCCTTCGACCGCTCGGACACCTATCCATGATCTTGATTTATCCGGTCGGCAAACACTGCGACCACAGTCAGCATAGCAGAAGATCCTCTGCGCAGGCGCATCGCGCGCGTATCACACGGGATATCCCCCTGCGCAGAAATCCTTCTGAATTCGTCCGGCGATTTATCAGGCAGTGGCCGGTATCCGGCCGATTTCACCTGTTCTGACCGGCGCGACGGTACATGTTCCGCGCCGCACCGGTCAGCACGCCAGATATCTCCGTGCCAGATGTCTCACGCGTTGTCGCGGTCGGTGATCGGCTCGATGACCTCCTGGCCGCCCATGTACGGACGCATGGCCTCCGGGATCACGATGGAGCCGTCCTTCTGCTGGTGGTTCTCGAGGATGGCGACGAGCCAGCGGGTGGTGGCAAGCGTGCCGTTGAGCGTGGCGCACGCCGCGGTGGTGCCGTCGTCCTTGCGGTAGCGGATGTTGAGGCGGCGCGCCTGGTACTCGTCGCAGTTGGAGGTGGAGGTCAGCTCGCGGTAGCGGCCCTCGGAGGGGAACCATGCCTCGTTGTCGAACTTGCGCGAGGCGGAGGCGCCCAGATCGCCGGCGGCCGTGTCGATGGTGCGGAACGGCACGTCCACCTTGTTGAGCATGTCCCACTCCATGTGCAGCAGGTCCTGGTGCTGCTCGCGCGCCTCCTCCGGCTTGCAGTAGACGAACATCTCCACCTTGTAGAACTGGTGGACGCGGATGATGCCGCGCTGGTCCTTGCCGGCGGCGCCCGCCTCGCGGCGATAGCAGGCCGACCAGCCCGAGTAGCGCAGCGGGCCCTTGGACAGATCGAGGATCTCGTTCTCGTGCATACCGGCGAGCGCGACCTCGGAGGTGCCCACCAGGTACTGCTGGTCCGGTTCGCGCAGACGGTAGATCTCGTCGGCGTGGGCGTTGAGGAAGCCGGTGCCGGCCATGATCTCCGGGCGCACGAGCGTGGGGGTAATGACGAGCTGGAAGCCGTGCTGGCGCGCCTGCTCGAATGCCATGGTGTGCATGGCGATCTCCATACGGGCGAGGTCGTTCTTGAGGAAGTAGAAGCGGGTGCCGCCCACCTTCACGCCGCGCTTCATGTCGATGCCGTCGACGCCCTCGCCGAGGGTGAGGTGATCCTTGGGCTCGAAGCCCTCCTTGGCAAAGTCGCGCGGGGTGCCGTGCGTGGAGCGGACGATGTAGTCGTCCTCGCCGCCCTCGGGGGCCTCCGGCTCGACGATGTTGGAGAGCTTCCACGCCTGGGCCTCGTAGTCGTCGTGGGCCTTGTCGGCGTCGGCCTTGAGGCGGGAGACCTCCTGGGAGAACTCCTTGACCTCCTCGAGGACCTCGGCCTTCTTGTCCTTGGGGGCGGCGGCCACCTTGCGGCCCATCTGCTTCTGCTGGGCGCGGGCGTCCTCGTACTTCTTGAGCGCGTCGCGGTTGAGGCGGTCGAGGTCGAGCACCTCGTCGACGAGTTCGACGGACTCGCCGCGCTTCCTCTGGGACTCGCGCACGACGTCCGGATTCTCACGGATAAATGCGATATCAAGCATGCGGCCAGATTACCGCCGCAGCGTGACGCCGACGCGTGCCACGAAAGCCGCAGACGGCATCAGTTCCTGTATCCGGTTCCTGTATCCGATATCCATCCGGCGTCTGGAATAAATGCGGCGAAAACGGATGATTCGGCCCCCTGCCCATCAGCATGGACGGGCACCAGACCCGTCGAACCGTCAGAGCGTCTCTGTCACGGTTCTTCCCCCGGCATGGCTGGGCACCTCCATGCGCAATAATTATGATTATGAGTGTCACCGGGATCGTCTGGCTGTGCATCCTCGCGGCCGTGGTCTGCCCCCTGTCCGGCTGGGGGATCGTGCGCGCCGTGCGCGGCAAGCATGAGTGGGACAGCCTCGTGCGCACCATCGACGAGCGCCCGCAGGACCACTCGGATTACGCGCTGGTGATCAACCCCTCCAAGAACAATGCCGATCGGATCAGCCGTGACATCCTCGCATTTTTCAAAGAACATGACCTGCCCGCGCCGCTGGTGATCGAGACGACCCTCGAGAAGGACGGCAAGGCCTGCGCGCAGGAGGCGGTCGAGCGCGGGGCGCGGGTCATCCTCGCCGCCGGCGGCGACGGCACGGTGCGCACGGTGGCGGAGGCGCTGGCCGGCACCGACCGGGCGCTGGCGGTCATCCCCATCGGCACCGCCAATCTCTTCGCCAAGAACCTCGGCATCCCCACCGACCTCACCGAGGCACTGAAGGTGGCCGTCTCGCACGGCTCACGCAAGGTGGACATGGGCTGGATGGACGTGACCGACAAGGAGGGGGACACGAGCCGCCACGGCACGCTCCTGATGAGCGGGATCGGCTTCGACGCCACGATGATGGAGGTCACCCCCGCCCAGCTCAAGGCCGCGCTCGGCTGGGTCGCCTACGCGATCAGCTCCCTCTCCCACCTCTTCGACCGCAAGGAGAAGGCGGACATCACCATCACCCAGAAGGACGGCAGCGTGCGCAGCGTGCAGAACGTGAGCTTCCGCACCTTCCTCATCGGCAACTGCGGTACGATCCCCGTCGTCTCGCTCATGCCCGAGGCGCGGTTCGACGACGGCCTGCTCGATTTCGAGCTCATCGACACCCGCCACGGACTGCTCGGCTGGACGAACCTCGCCAACGACGTGCTCTACCAGACCGCGCGGCGCCACCCGGGGATGCGCCCGTGGTCGCACGGCTCCACCCTTGCCCAGATGCAGGGCACGCGGGCCGTTGTGGATCTGCATCATCGCGCGCTGGCCGAGGTGGACGGCGATGTGGTCGGCCAGACGCGGCACGTGGAGATCAGCGTGGACCAGCAGGCGCTCACCGTGCGCGTGCCGAAGGCGGCGTGAGACAAATCTGCCGCAAACGCAATAATGTTCATTTCCGTTCGTTTGTGTTCGGTATTGTTGCGCAAACGTTGTCACCCCCCTCTACCATTGACGGCATGGTTGCTAAGAATGCAGGCCAGAAGGCCACACCAGCAGATCTGATCGACGTGGACGAGGTCATCGGCAAGTATTACGACATCGTCCCCGATGTGTCGAACCCCGCGCAGAAGGTCTCGTTCGGCACCTCCGGCCATCGCGGCACGAGCCTCAACGGCTCGTTCAACGAGGCCCACATTGTCACCATCACCCAGGCCATCGCCGAGGAACGCAAGAAGGCCGGCATCACCGGCCCGCTCTACCTCGGCCGCGACACCCACGCGCTCTCCCTGCCGGCCATGAAGACCGCCATCGAGGTGCTCGTCGCCAACGGCGTGCACGTGCGCATCGACTCGCGCGATGACTTCACACCCACCCCGGTCGTCTCCCAGGCCATCCTGACGCACAACCGTGCGGCCGACGGCTCGCAGCGCTTCAAGGGCGAGGATATCGCCGACGGCATCGTCGTCACCCCGAGCCATAACCCGCCTTCCAACGGCGGCTTCAAGTACGATCCGCCCACCGGCGGCCCGGCCCCGGCCGAGCTGACGACCGCCATCGCCGACCGTGCCAACCAGCTGCTGCCGCAGTGGAAGTCCGTCAGGCGCGTGCCCTATGAGCAGGCCATCACAAGCCCGCTCATCGAGCGCTTCGACTTCCGCAAGAACTATGTGGACGACCTCGGCTCGGTCATCGACTTCGACGTGATCCGCAGCGCCGGCGTGCGTCTCGGGATCGACCCGCTGGGCGGCGCGTCCGTCAACTACTGGCCGGTCATCGCCGAGCAGTACAAGGTCAACATCGAGGTGCTCAACCCGGTCGTCGATCCTCGCTGGCCGTTCATGACCATCGACCATGATGGCAAGATCCGCATGGACCCGTCCTCCCCGTACGCGATGAAGGGCCTGGTCGACCGTCTCAACGCCGGCGCGTGGGACAAGTACGACCTGGTGGGCGGCACCGATCCGGACGCCGACCGTCACGGCATCGTCTGCCCGGACTGGGGCGTGATGAACCCCAACCATTACATCGCCGTCGTGGTGGAGTACCTGTTCGGCGGCAACCGTCCGGGCTGGCCGAAGAACACGGGCATCGGCAAGACGCTCGTCTCCTCCTCCCTCATCGACCGGGTCGCCGCCTCCATCAACGCCAGGCTCATCGAGGTGCCGGTCGGCTTCAAGTGGTTCGTCGACCCGCTCTTCACCGGCGAGGTGGCCTTCGGCGGCGAGGAGAGCTCCGGCATGACCTTCCTGCGCAAGGACGGCCATGTGTGGACCACCGACAAGGACGGCCTCATCCCTGATCTGCTCGCCGCGGAGATCACCGCCAAGACCGGCAAGAACCCGGCGCAGCTGCACAAGGACCAGGTCTCCCGCTTCGGCGAGAGCTGGTACAAGCGCATCGACACCCCCACCGATCTGGCCACCAAGGCCAAGCTCGCGGCCATCAAGCCCGAGATGGTGGAGGCCACCACGCTCGCCGGCGAGGACATCACCGCCAAGATGGTGACGGCCCCGGGCAACGGCGCGCCGATCGGCGGCATCAAGGTGACGACGAAGGACAACTGGTTCGCCGCCCGCCCGTCCGGCACCGAGAACATCCTCAAGGTGTACGGCGAGAGCTTCGTCTCCGAGGACGCGCTCGACAAGGTGCTCTCGGAGGCCCAGGACGTGGTCGCCGCCGCCACCAAGGACTGAGTCGCTTCGTTCCGATCGGTCTTTGTAATTGAATCTGATATCTCGGTCGGCATGATCTGATCGAGCCAATCCCGTGATTCTTCCTTCTGGAAGGGTCACGGGATTTTTGTTCCTGAGCCAGCCCCGGAGAAGTACCATTACACCGGCTCAGTGAAAACGCGAACTCATAATCGAAAAATTCGTTTATATGCCTGCCAATTGAAGAGCTATACCCATGTTCGCAGATATATAAACAGATTTTCCGTTTATCAAGTGGACCTCGTCCAGAAATGTGAGCCAGACAAGCTGCGAGACCCCGTCCGCTAGGCTTGGAGCCATGAGTGACATGATCGCGGCGATGACCATCTCGACCGATGGGTCGGCCCTGCGCAATCCGAACGGCCCGATGGGCTGGGGCTGGGTGGAGCACACCGACTCCCCTGCCCCCGGCTACCGTGTGGGCGGCCGGCGCGACGCGGGCGGCGCGATCAACGGTACGAACCAGATCGGCGAGCTGTGCGCCGTGCTCGAAGGACTGCGCAACCACCGCGACGTGAGGGCGCTGACCATCGAATCCGACTCGCAGTACGCCATCGGCTGCTCGACCACGTGGGTGGCAGGCTGGAAGAGGCGTGGGTGGAAGAAGGCTGACAAGAAGCCGATCAGCAACATCACCCTCGTCAAGGCGATCAACGACGAGATCGAGGCGAAGAAGTCGCTGGGCGGCTCGGTCACCTTCCACTGGGTCAAGGGCCACGCGGGCAACACCTACAACGAGATCGTCGACGGCCTCGCCCACGGCTATTCCTCGGCGATCGAGGCGAAGCAGAAAACCGGGCGCATGCCGCTCGAAGGCTGGACCGAGCTGCTGCGCGGTGGTTTCGTCACCACGGGCGACGTCGATCCGGCCGTGATCGACGCCATCCGCACCTATCACCTCGAGGAGGGGCTGCGGATCTGAACCTACAGATTTGTCTTAGTGACCGACTTTGCCCCGTACGAGTCTGGTTCATTTTGAGCCTTCGTCCTGATAACGCCGCTCTGCCGCTTCCAGTATCGAGCGCGTTTCCGCCGCCTCATCCTCCGTCCAGGTCACCGATCGGACCAACCTGGCCGCTGTCTCGATTTCCTCTTCTGCCAGATGGAGTGGGACAGGATGGTCATGCAGAATATCGATGCACTGATTCACCACCTTGGCATAATCGCCACTCGCCATAGCAAAATCAAAACTGTCAGAACCGGAGTCGAGGCTGTCGGAATGAGAGTTGTCAGAATTACAAGACACGTCAGAACCACAAGTCGCAGCATCATGGGAGACCGCCGACCGGGTCTTCCTCTGGACGCCAGCCTCCTTCCCATCCAATTGTCCGGCCGCTGGGATGAGTTTCTCCGCCACGGCACGAGCAGGGGCAAGAACCTGCGTGACCGCGTCGCTGATATCGTCATCTTTGACGATGAGATAATCGATATAGTCGCGCACGTCACCAATCTCCTTGAATGAGATGGGGAGATCATCCTGCACACTTCTGTAAAAGCCGATGAGATAAGCCGCCAGCGGCTCGCCGGCATTCGCGAGGACATTCATCACAAGGATGGCGTCCGTATCACCCGCCTTTCTGAGTTGCGGTTCCCGTCGCCGGATCAGATCGTCCAGATACGGCTCGTAGATGACCGGCATGGGAAGATCCTGCGGATCCGGCTCCCATGCCAGAGGGACCTGCGTCACACCGGCACGACGCACCGCCATGAGGACGAGCCTCAGGCTGCTCTCCACCCGGGGATAATCATCGTTGAGCTGCGCGGCCAGGACGGATGCGGCATCCGCCACGCTGAGAGGGATCTGCTGTTCCAGAAGCTCGTCGGCGAAGGAGGTCAGGCCGAGGTCTTCGCCGGGCGTGTACGCCAGCTGCAGCAACTCCTCGGCGGATTCCTTCCTCCCGGCCTTCCGCAGCAGCCCGGCGATGCGGTCGACAGCCATATAGTGCTCGGACCGCGGGGTCGGATTGTCGAATCGGACGAGCCCACGCCTCTGCCACCACGGCTTGGTGTACCACCGGCCGAACCGCTTCGTGGAGGGATCGATCAGACTTTTTGCCGCCTTCTCCCCTTCCGGATACATCCCCGGATGCCGTCTGACGATGTCCAGCACGGCCCGCAGGTCGCCGAGCTCCGGCACGCAGCGGTTGTCCGCGAGCGCTGACACCGCGATCATCGCCGCCCGGTCATAGTCCCCGAGATCGCGCGCCGAGAGGATCCGGTCGATCGTCGCGTCCTGCTTCTTGTAATCCAGCGTCTGCACGAAGTCGTCGATGACGTCGGCCAGACGCCGTGGTTTTTCGCGATAGCGATCGGCAAGATCCCCTGGGATGCGCGGATCGTCGTCCTGCGTCAGTCCATCGTTCTCCTGTCCGTCACGCTCTGTCTGTTCGTCGCCCATGATCTCGTCACCCTCTGTCTGCCCGTCACCCATTGCCCGTCCGTCTCCTTGCGCGCGATGCCGCTTTCGACTGCTCCGGCTTTTCCTCAGAGGAACCGGCCGATGGAACCGGCCGATGGAACCGGCCGATGGAACCGGTTGCCTGATGACTCATTGGACACAGTCGTTCACATGGATGTGAATATCATAAAACCAGAAAGAGGGAAGAAAACGGGATCGGAGAAGATCAAAAACGAGAGGAGAACCCCATGGCAGAACGCGAGATCGACCCGGCCGCGACGCGCCGGCACAGGATCGTCCTGTGGGTGTTCATCATCCTGTTCGCCTTCCTGCTCGGCGTGGCTGTGGAGGCGGTGGTGAGCTTCAACCAGGCCGTCTCCATCGCCAACCATGAGACGAACGCCTACGAGTCGCTCACCAACGTGCGCGACGAGGTGACGAGCGCCCTGCAGCGCAGCAACGTCTCCGACCTCTCCGACGCGTTCGACTCCCCCGACCTCAAGACCGCCCGCAGGGAGACGGCCGCCGCGGACGCCATCGCCCACAACGGCAACTGGACGTTCCTCTCGCACATCCCCTTCACCCGCTCGGACGTGCAGGCCCTGCAGGCGCTGACCGGCGCCGCCTCGAGCCTGAGCCATGATGTGCTGGATGATTACGGCGACGCGGTCGCCCCGTTCGTCAAGCTGGACGAGTCGCTCTCCACCGGCGTGGCCGACAACCTCAATGACCAGTCGACGCTGGACAGCCTGCGCCAGCAGATCAGCACTGCCGAGGCGACCTCGCAGAAGTCGCTCGACAAGGCCTCCGCCGGGCTCAAGTCCGCCACGAAGAGCCTCGACTCCGCCCCGAAGGCGAACATTGGCGCGATCGACGCCGTCCTCTCCCAGGTGCGCGACCTGCTCGACTCGGCCACGAAGAAGACGACCGGCATCAACGCCAAGGGCCTCGTGGACGCCGCCCTGCGCTCGGCCGTCTCCAAGGGCCGCCTCACCCAGGATCAGGCCCAGAGCCTCGGGATGTGAGTCACAGACCGAAAGCCTGCTAATCAAGAACACAGAAACATAATCAGGAACACAGAAACAACAAAGCCCAGAGGTTAGAAGAACCTCCAGAGTCAAGAAGAGCCTCCGACCGAGGCCGAAGGCTCTTTCAACACCGTACCGGACAGGTCAGGCAGGATGCATACCTAAATCACCGGATTTGCGGAGTAATACTGTCTCATCGTTTGCATAGGAATTTCCTTATACCCGACGTCAAAAGGAGCAAGCCCCTCACGCCCGTCAAGCCAAGGAGTTTCCTGATGCGTTTTCTGACTCAGCTTTTGGCCGGTTGTCTTGCCGTATTTCTGGCAGACAGCATTGATCACCTCAAGCTGTCTATCGGTGAAATCGCTCTCGGTGGCCCGCTTAGAAAGCTCCCCTGGCATAATGAAGAACTTGCCTTGGTGTTCCTTAAACAGCCTGTAGCAGACCGGGCCATTCCGCCATGCCTCGAACTCCTCGGGGAATAGCGGCTTCCCATATTTGGCCAGATACGAGGCCTGAGAGTAATAACACAGCTTCTGCAAGACCATCGTCGTGATACGACCGGTCTTTGTCAGAATGTACGACGCGACGTCGATGACATCCACCATTTTCAGGCCCCCTTTCCATTTATTCATCATTCATTCAGTGATAGACGTTCATAATTCTACGCGACGTCGTATCCATTGAGGCTGCCGGCGGATTTTATAATGGATCTATGGCAAAGACAGAGGGCATGGCGATCTCCCGAACCCAGGCGACGAGGGCAGGACGGGTCATCGCACAATTCTCTGAAGGAAATCCTGAATATTCTGAGACTGACTATTCCCAAGCCATTGAGACACTCCAGACATGGAGGAGTCAGTTTCTCAGGCCGACGGAAAACGCTTTCTCCTGCCTTATCCATGATGCAAACCAAGGAGCCGTTCCCGTTGTCGCCTCGTATCGTCTGAAGAGACAGACATCCATCGTCAAGAAACTCTGCAGAAAACACTCACATTACAAGCTCGGAGAACTCGATGATATCGGCGGATGCCGTCTCATTGTCAACAATCTCACAGACCTTCGTCGCATCGTCACCGCCATTCAGCAAGACAGTCTGCTCGGGTACGAGGGTTTAACCAAGCACAAGAATTACATCCTCACACCAGAGATAAGCGGATACAGGTCTTACCACTACCTCTCGCGTATCGCGAATCCAGAGGATCCGGGTAAGAACTATCGTATCGAGATCCAGATCAGGACCTTTCTGGAACATTATTGGGCAACAGCACTCGAGACCTTCAGCGAGATCAGCGGGATCAATCTCAAAGACCCTGAGGTGCTGGGTCATACATCGGTTGCACCACCATCAAAAATCAAGGCCTATCAAACCGCGTTCGCCTACGTCTCACAGCTGTTTGCTCTTCAAGAAGGTACCGGACTGATCAGCGGGATACCGTCGAATGAGAAGGATATCAAATCTTATCTGCAAGACTCAACAGTTTTCCATACCATCATCGACGAGCTCGGTGCCGCGCAAGCGGAGGTCAGCGCGCCCCCACAAGCTTCACGGACAGATAACACGAAACTCTTTCTCCTGGAATTCTCCCCCGATGATCAGATGATCAACGTACAGGCTTTCAGCGATATGGTTGCAGCGTTGGAAGCTTACGACAAATCCGAGAATCCGAGTCTCTCATCCAAAGACGCAGGAATACGCACAAAACAAAAACGCGTTAGTACAGATGTTCAGGCACACCACGAGCTGGAGCTGAACACCAATACAGTCCTGGCATACGCGAATGGTCGCGATAATCTCGAGCGCGCATACCCGAATTACCGCCTTGACCAGCATCACTTTCTTGAAGCACTACAAGGATTTGGCTTGAGATAAGAAGGTATTAATTCTTTAATCTAATAGCTGAATCCCCTAGGGAAACGTTATAATCCAAGCTATACGCTTGATTCATAGGTTGGATTATAACGTTTCCCTCACAGTCCAGTTTCTTTTGTAAATGCGCCAAGGTGACAAGGCGACTTTAAAGTCTCCATATATTCGTTCACCGCATCCAACGCAGCCGTCAGTCCTTGGCGACCCTGCGATAGGACAGACGCTCATTGGTTGATGCCCATCGCGCCTTGTGGTGAGCAGAATGCGCCGGTGTGGATCCTTCTCCGGTCCGACGCCCCGGCACCCGAAGTGTTCGATAGCGTAGGACCGTAATTCGAGCTCTCTGCAGAACTCGCCTGCGAGCGCCTGCGCGGCGCTGAGCTGCTACTGAAGGCCGTCCACCTTCTGTTGGACCGACTCGTGTCCGACTAGGCCTTGGTCGGCTAGGTCTGCAGCTCCTTTTCGTTCGCCTCCAGATCCGAAATCTACGCCTTGAGATCACGATACTTGTCCGTGTAGCTCCTGTTCTTCTTCTCAAGGCGGTTATTGTTGCATACCAGATTGTCTATTTGGGATGTCAGATTCCTATTGCGCTCCTTCAGATTTGCGACCTGGGCACTGAGTTCCGCGGCGTTAGTGTGAGTTGTTGTGGCCTCGATTCCGTAGCCGCTCCAGAACAGCACCGCGGCAAAGATAATCATGATAACGGCTTCAAGGGCATATCGGACATACTTATACTTTGAATCTTTGAAGAACAGAACCGCGATCTTCCTAAACTTGTCCATCAAATTCAGCTCCTCATGATTAAGAGGATATCTTGCTTAATATTGTCTACGATAACTGGTGTATTAACGGCTCAAGGCAATGGCATTAGATATAGCAATCGAATGATGCAAGTTGATTGAAGCGATCGAGAATGAAGTCGGCCTATAAGCCGCTAATAATATTATCGAGATCTTTAATTATTCAACTAACTACCTAAGCTTGATCAAGATAGCAGAACGTATCATCAAGAGGATAAAATAATGATTAACAGCGATGACCAAGGTCGCACAAGTCTCGATCTTTCTGATGGTTGTTCAAACATCATGAGGCCATGGGCAGCCGCTCACAGCATGATGAATCAAGAAATCTGGATTTAGGCAGCCGACAATACCTATCAACATCTATGTTCAATGCCTCATTTATGAATATATTCACGATTATGGATGCCAATAGGCGATCGTAAATGTATTGTCTGGATCCGCTTCCTCACAGATGATCTCAACTTCCACACACACATATATCAAGATTCTGCGATCGGTCTCAGAACGCCATGCAAACTTTCATGATAAGTTCGAACAGGCTTTGGTAATGAGTTCGAGTCTTTTGCCCTACTCGCCTCATACAATCAAGCCATAGGAATCTCATTCACATCGTACGGGAGAATCATGGCTGATTGGCTCAAGCACGGCGTTCGCAAACTTAGAGATGATCTTGAGCAACATCGCATCAAGAAATATCAATCACGCCTGACCAATCAGCAGTTTTCCATCATCTCTTCCAACTGCATCGGCGGAGTCATGTATCACCTTGTCGGACACCGATTCGACTCCCCCACCATCAATTTGTGGGTGAATTCCGACGATTATCTCCGTCTGATCACGAATCTCGACTATTACCGTCATTGTGACATTCTCACAGATACCGGCGAGACAGATGATGGCCATCCGATAGGCAGACTTGGTGAGGGGGATCAGTCGATAACGCTTCATTTCACCCATTATCCTGACTTCAGGACTGCAAAGGCAGCATGGATGCGCCGCATGAAGAGATTGGACATGCAGCATCTGTACTTCGTCACGACAGATCGTGACGGTATGACCGAAGAACAGATGATTGCGTTTGATCATCTGCCCTTCAAGCACAAGGTGCTGTTTGTTGGTCGTCCTCATCCTGAGATTGCTTGTGCTTTTCTGATCCCACACTGCGAAGAGAATGGACATCTTGGAGACTGTACTCAGCATCAACTTCGAGTCGGTAAAAGAAAGTTTGAAGCATTCGACTTCGTATCATTCCTGAATTCTAAAATATGATATTCAACGGCACCGGAGTTCTGAATCGACTCAAACGAAAGCCATCCAGAACTCCGGATTTCCCTCTCGCCCCTCTCCGTTGAATTTCATCCACCCCTCTCCACGGTACCTTCATGGAATCTACAAAGGGCAGATTAACTGGATTGACTCCATTAGTGCTTAAATCTTGCCTTCAAATTTCGCCATTTATTCGTCATGAATACTGGATCCGGGAATGGTGCCTTGGTCAGCTTCTTTAGCAGTTCTACATTAATGTCACCAGTACAAGGATGGAATCCATCTGGAGCAATCAGATAGTGGTTAGGGTCGATCCCTGGAAACATTTTCATGGGACGCCTCTTGAAATGCACATACAAGAACTCACGTGTCAGCACTCCACCAAATGGCGCAATTTCATGCCCAAGCAGCCTGCCATTATTCCATTCGAAGATAAGGTGATGATTGTTCCCCTGGATACCACCTGCAGCAAACTCCATGCTGATACGGAACGGGTAAGCCTTCGAAGAAATATCGGCCACACAGTCATCAAGACTGCCAGTCACCCAGCCATTGTCGCTCCAAATCTGGCCGATACTAGCAGGAGCCATTTCTTCAAAGTTCTTGAAAACAGGCGTCGAAAAGATTTCGCGATAACCAATGCCTGAACGACTTGATGCCATAAAACGGCGATTGATCTCAGGCGTATTGCGATAGATCGTGAGATGGCCCACACAGCCCATCCTGTCAAATTCCTGCGCACGCTTGGTGATGGCGAAACGATCAAAACTGCCGTAAATCACATCACCAACGTCAATATGTCCCCATTCCTTATAACCTGCAAGCTCATCCTGGAACAAAAAACCGTAGAGCGGTTTGTAGTCGCCAAGCTTTTGAGTCGTGCTCAGAGCAATCTTAAAGCCGAGTTGCTGCTGGAACCTTTCGCGCAGGTCATCCAATGTACAATAGGTAACCCGAACATTGGAGGGATAGTTCCAAGGCGTTTTATCATCTGTGAAGAGCAACCAAGTTATTTGGGGATTTCTAGAACAGGAATCAAGCCAAAACTGAAAATGCTTTGGTAATTTTCCAAAATATGGTGCGACAATAGCTAGCATTTTATCTCTCATGATGATATTCCTTTACAGTTTGAACAAGCAATTTCTCAAGTTCTGTAACTTTATCCTGAATTCTGAAATTCTGTAATGCGTACTGATATCCTTTCTCCGCCAATTCGGATTGACGATTCGTATCATGAACAAGCCCTGGAAGAACATCCCCAATACTCTTTGCATCTGAGACGACGATTCCACCGGGAAGATATCGAGTAATCCCAACATCAGTAGATATCCATGGAATACCTGCACTCATAGCCTCAATAAGTGAGATTGAGAAAGCTTCGCGCTTACTTCCCGAGACGTAAACAGAAGCAGTTCGGACCAGACGAATAATATCGTCTCGATTGACTCCAATAAAGTATCGGACAGGACGCTGAGTTGGTAACAGGCCCAACGCATTACGCGTTTCCGATTCAATTTGTTTGGTCAGACGCATCTCATCAGTAGGTGATGATCCTACAAGATCCAATTCCCAGTCATAATCGATATCCGACTGGAGAAACGCTTTGACGACACCATCTTGATTCTTCAAACGATTGAAATTGGCGACGTAGATAACCGCATGCCTCCTTTTGGAAACGGGCACCGGTCCTCCCGCATGAAAGGCATCCTCTGCCGCATTCTCTAAGATTGAGCAATGAATGTGATACCACCGCTGAAAATCCTTGACACTGTAATCCTGAGGATACAACTGCAATACGCGGTCGTATTGTTTGAAAGCTCGCGCCTTTGTCAGGTAATATATTCCCCAACGAATGTTGCCGGCTACTTTCTTGGCGAGTGAGCTGAAAGAGTCAAAGTCCCAGCCATAAATCTGAAAATCCCAGATTGAATGGATATGAAGAACTTTAGGTATCTGTATCTCGGATAAATACGGAAGAAGCCAATCCGTGAGTGCAGTTTCTGTTCCGACGTTGATCATAACATCAAAAGAACCTTGTCCATCAAGAACACGTCGAACGTATTGCTGTCGCGGACCACGATGGCGCATATGGTGCGTATACACTGGCCATCGCTCAATCTTTACCCCGTTGATGATTTCGTGCTGGAGAAGCCCTTCGTGTTGTTGTGTGATTACAGTAACATCATGGCCTTTTGACGCCAATCCTTCGCACAAATACTGCGTAACAAACTGCACACCATCTCGCTGAGGTGCATATGTAAAACTTGTAACCAATATGCGCATTATTTGACCTCCAAGTGTTTATCGACAAAAGGGTGCGGCTTTCCATTCCGATTGGTCAGCGAATATGACACCCATAGGCAGAGAAGAATAATAAGAAAATCCCACTCAAGGGCATTGAGCAACCAACCGATGTCTCTTCGGGGCAAAGTCAGAAATGCCCAGAGAAACACAAACGACATGTAGCGTCCAAAAAGTGATTCCGAATTTACAGAAAGTAATCGTGATATGAAACCGCCTATCACGCTAATGGCCAAGCAGCCAGCGAAACCAAAATTAACCCAGCTTTCGGCTATTAATGAGTAGCCAAGACCGAATGTCGCCCAGCTATAGTTTTGTTCCATTACAGATTGATAATTACTAGCTGCTGCAAACTTGGCTACCGCTTGGTTAATTCCGGCAACATCCACAGAAGTCGGGATCAGCGTGGTCAGTGATGAAAGATAGGAGAGACCATAAGTATGCTGAGGCGCAACTTGCATTTGGAAACTAATCGTCAGTGAATTGAAGCCCATTTCTCCTAATGCGGCCTCAATCGAATTTCCTATCGACATACCGCGCGCCGAATACCCCATTCGGATCTGAGCTATGACAGAAAGGAGCCATAGCAACGCGGCACCAGCAGCGAAAAGAATAATTCCGCGGACAAATGGCGTGAATTGAGTTTGGGTTTTACTGCTGAAAAGAAAATACAGAACCAAACACGCCATAAGTGTCAGGCCCTCTGTTCGATCTCCAGCAAGTGCAGAGAGAAGAGAATATATAATAAGAAGACTCGCCACAATTCTCTTTCTTCTATTGTTCGGAAGGTAAACGAGTAATAGAAGTCCAAAAGGAATAAATAGTCCTCGGGCAATGTTGACGATGCCGCCCGTAGGATATGTCATTCGAGCTACGCCAATACCAGCTGTTAGGCTCATTCGAAGAAATAGAGCTGCTCTAGGAATTGCAATAAGGCCAGTTGCTATGAAGCCAATAAATGCGATGTTTGTGACGCTTGATACATCTGTGAGAAAAGGAGCGTCAAACAACAGTTTACGCTTGCCCTCTGAGGCACTATAGCTGCATATACTGGCGCCCAGAATAAAGAACTGAATACAAAAAACAGTATAAATAACTCCTGCAATCAGATACGGCAACTCTACAAACTGCATATACCAGTTTGAATACCTAGAATCAAACGCATAAAGGATCGGAATTCCGAACTGGAATGCGATGAAGGCAAAGATGATCAGCATCATCGATGAGATAAATCGACCTGACGCATAGTAAAACAGAATGACATCAGCAATGACGATAAGCGTCCCATACCGGCACCAAGCGATATATGCGTTCCATGACACATGCTGTACAGCGCCACCCGCCAATAGCGAAGAGACACAAATCAGTAATCCCTGCATAAGGCATGACAGGATTCGATTTACCGAATGGGCCTCATACGAATGCGGGAATGTGCTGATTGTCTCAGTCGCGCTGAGCTGGTTCATCAGAATTCCTTCCTCGCAAAATCGCCAGAGTTCCTATGATTGCCTTTCGCTGCCAGATTGCGACGATACACAGCACACCAATAACCACGTAACGAACAATCGTCGTGCGATAAAGGACCATAAACAGAGAGGAGAGCACTGTCGTTCCGATTAGCAGCAAGGTGAGTTTCTTGACGTTGTATGCACTGACAGCGCTGCGCTGTCGCTGGATACGGCGTGTGAAAAACGCATGTCCATAAGCCATCAGGATATAACCGGCAAGAGTCGTCCAGCCTGCGGCAAGATAGCCGAAAAGCGGAATGAATATGTAGTTGAGCACAATGTTGAGAACAGCAGCGGCGATAGAGACCAGCGCGACATAGCCGTTCTCACCGTAATAAGTCTCGACATTCACGAACAACCAGACATACATAGAGGCGAGCACCGAAAGAGCAACGGGCGGAATCACCCAGACCGCGGACTGGTACTTTGCCGGTGCAAGAAAGAGCATAATTTCCGGGCCGAGGCCAATGACCAATAGGAGAATTCCTGCCAGCACAGAGGACAACGAAAAACCAACATGGCCGATTCTGCGAATCTGTTTTTCCTCGCCGGTCGCCATCTGCTTATAGGTCCACGGGATCAAAGAAGAGTTGACAGACGAGATAAACAATGACGACGCCATGGCCAATGAGTAGGCGACACCGTAGTAAGCGACCTCATTATGGCCGCACAACGAACCGATGATCATCCTGTCTGCCTGGTTCAAAATGACAGTCGACAGATAATGAGGCAGCAACGGAAGGTTGAACGCCAGTGCGAATTTCCAGTATTCACGGGAATAAAATTTCCGTCCCCGTGCATATTGGAGAATCATAAAGAAGATGCCAAACAGGACATCAAGCGCAACAACAGGAAAGATACGAGCCTCAGCCCCTCCGCGCGTCGCGATAACCGCAATGACGCCGAGGACCGTTCCTCCAAGTGTGAGGATCACGGTGTCTATGGCAAGGGCGATGTACTTATACTCGAACCTCTGCCGAGTCTGCCAGAAATAAAACGCAGGTGCGAACAGCATCTCCAAGAACATACAAAAGATGAGGGAGGCCGGCAGCTTCATCACATGTTCCCATGTGTGAGGGAAGATGAAAAATGTCAGGAACACGACCAGCGTCATGACAATGGTGAGGCTCTGCATGGAGGCCGTATACCCATCCTTATCCTGCGGGTACTTCACCATTGCACGATGGAAGACGTTATAACTCAAATTCAAAGTGCACAGAATGGTGATGACGCTGAACCACGATTGATACAACGTGTAGATGCCATATTCCTGCGTTGACAGCAGCCGCGTGAAGATCGGTGTGGTGATCGCCAGAATCCCTCGTTGGAGGAACGAGCAGATGGTGAACCAGATCGCCGCCTTCACAGGTGCGGAAAGAGACAGCCGCTTTTTGCTCATGCGACAAACCTCCTTCTCTGGATCCGTGCATAAATGCGCTTTGGAATAGCGCCAATTACAAGCGGCTTAACAATATAGGGGATGCTGCGAAGTCCAAGGCCTAGCGCTCTAAAGCCATCTGATCGAATTTTGACTTCCTGAAACCGTCGACGCATTGGCCGGTATTTCATGACGTTTCGGTCGGAGCGATAACGATACAGAGGCTGCTGGAGATTGACGCCTCGAAAGCCTCGAGCATACATCCTCATGAAAAGGTCGTAATCCTCATATTGTTGTGTTTCGCGAATCACACGATAGCCGGCAACTTGCTTGAGTGCATCAGCACGCATTACGACACTTGGATGTAGAAAAGGACTATTCCAGAGAAAACTCTGTTTGGTCGGCTTCGGGGGGAGAGTTAACTTACCCCATTCACCATCCTCGTCAAAGATGACAGCGTTAGTGCCACAGATAGCAACATCAGGGTGTTTGGACAAATATGCAATCTCTGTACTCAAACGAGTCGGCACCGAAAAATCATCGTCATCCTGACGCGCAATATATTGACCGTGCGCATGTGCCAAGCCGTAATCCAAGGCATAGGCAAGACCGCGATGATGGGAATAACGCATCGCGACAATTCGATCGTCTCCAGAAGCAAACTGTTTGATCGCATTATAGGTTCGATCGTTATCGCCAGATCCGTCATCAACAATGAGGAATTCCCAATTCCGATACGTCTGATCAATGATGGAATGAATGCTTCTCTCAAGAGCGGTCAGATTTCCGCAACGATAAACGCCCATAATAACTGAGACGAGAGGAAAATCAGACGAAGATCCGATGCATCGGTCATGTTGATTGCACATCAAAAAATAACCCCTTCGGAATGCATAAACGAGCGAGAACCAGAGATAAGCCGTTGATAATATGCGACGAGCCGTGGAGCAGCCTGTTCTATGTCATAAGGTCGTAAGGATGCTCTTTGCTTCTCATTGAGAGTACGAGACGAGCTTGGGCTAGCACAGGATATCGCCTTCGTCCACGCACGCTCATTGTTCTCCGTAAGATATTTGACCTGTCCAGACAAGTTTGATTCCCGTGGAACAGCTGGTGAGGCAATACATGGCAAACCTGACGCCTGCGCCTCAATAAGGACAAGTCCAAGTCCCTCATACCTACTGGGAAGTACAAATACATCCAGCGCGGAATAAAAGGCTGGCATATCGGATTGTTGCCCTGCGAAAATAACGTGATCTGATACCCCTAGCTCAGATGCCAGACTTTTGCAAGCTGCCAGATCCGGTCCTTGCCCCGCCAGTACGAGATAGGTATTCCTCCTTCTCGCCAAATCTGTGTTTGAAAAGGAAGAGATCAGTCCCAGTTGATTCTTTTGCTGAGTGAAACGACCGACGTGTCCGATAACGAATGCTGAGTCATCAATCCCGAGCAAACGACGCATCGCATGACGTTTATCGGCATTAAAACTGAATGAGCGAATATCAAAGGCATTGGGCATCACGTGAAAAGGAGCATTCCTGAACAGCCATTGCCCAGCATATCGACTGCATGCAAGTCGCTCAGTCGGATATAGATTCGCCACCAATCTCAATGCGTATTTCATTACATTACGGACATACTCACCTTTCCCTGCGGTGGAGTGACTGTGAGCAATCCGAACAGCGATGCCTTCTCGCTTGGCTGCTGCAAGCGGGAAAACTGACAAAGTATTGATATGTGAATGGACGATGGGCCATTTCTCGCTGCTGAATAGAATCGACAGCTTTCTCTGATAAGCAATCTGGTGCTGATAGGGAGGAATGACAAATACGCGGCCGCCTAAAGCCTCGATCTCGGAACGCGGAACAAGTGTCGAGTCAGAATCGACTAAAAAGTCAAACTGAACCTTGTTTCGATCAATATGGCGATAATAGTTCATGACGACAGATTCCACACCGCCGCCAACCATTTTGCCGACTACTTGAGCCACACGAATCGGCCTCTGACTCTTTTGCACCATGTCAGCTCCTGAGAAATCCCGAGTACTTGTACCACGCTTTGGCAAACACTTTGTAGTGCTCCACGTTGTGCGCGTCACTAGCGATATAGCTGTACAGACCAGCCTTGAGCATCTTCACTGCCGGGCGACGCGAGCCGGCCAGGCGGCCGCCTTTGAGGAAGTCGCCGGAGGCCTGGAGCTTGCAGCCCATGTCCACCAGGCGCTGTGCGAGCGCCATGTCCTCACGGATGGCGAGGTAGCGCTCCGGATGGGCGATGATCACCTCATAGCCCATCCCCTGCAGCGCGAAGATGACGCGCTCAATGCCTGTGTAGTCGTCGGCCCTCGCCTGCACGGGCAGCTCGAGCAGGAATTCGTGCGTCTCGCCTGTCTCGAGTCCTTGGGCAGGGCGCGGGCGCTCGAAGCCGAAACGTGCTGCCCAGTCGAAGCCGATCTGGCGCAGTGTGCGCAGGTTGACCTCCCAGCCCAGACTCACGTCAACCTCCGGATGGCGACGCTCCGCCTGGACGCGAAAAACCTGATAGGCGGACACCATCCGGTCGTAGTCGAAGTACGGCTCACGGCAGTGGGGTGTGCATACGAGCTCGGTCACCCCGGCCTGTGCGGCGGCATCGAGCATGGCGAGGGACTCGTCCATGCTCGTGGCACCGTCATCAACCGCGGGAAGTATATGAGCGTGAATGTCGCGCATGCTTCGCCTGGCTTATCGAGGGATCGGCAGGGCTCGGCGGGTCCGTGAGGAACGCCGAACGGAAGAGGTCATCCGCACTCGGACGGGCCGACGACGAGCCGGCTGTCGAAGCCGACGTAGAAGAACCGGTCGGAGCGGAAGCGGAGGCGGATGCCGAGGAACCCGTCGAGGCAGAAACTGCTCGGGAACCGGCAGACGCCGCCGCAGCAGCCGCGCTGTGGGCTGCCGGAACGGTCTGCGGCACGGCGGGCTGCTGCGTCGACGAGCGGAACGAGGAGCTTCCTGCCGCGCTCACCTTGCCATCCTTGCCGTCCTTGCTGTAGTACTCGTAGTAGCCGTAATAGCTGGAGGCATTCGTATCGGTGGTGTCGCAGTCGTTCATGATGACGCCCTTGACGCGTGCCCCGGCGGTCGTCAGCTGCTCCACCGCGTGGCGCAGGATGTTGCGCTTGGTGAAGTTCTCACGCAGCACGAGGAATGTGGCGTCGGCTTTGGCCGCCACCACCGCGGCATCCACGAACGTGCCCACCGGCGGCGTGTCGATCACCACGTAGTCGAAGCGGTCGGCCATATCGGCGAGGAAGCGCTCGTAATGCTCGCTGCCGAGGAAGTCGGGCGGATCGGGGATGCGCGGCTCGGCGTCGAGGAAGAACAGACCCTTCTGCGCGGTCGGCGCTGCCACCTCCTCGATGGGCCGGCGACCGGAGATCACCGAATAGATGCCATGGCGCGGATGCACGCCGATGGTGGCGGCAAGGCTGCGCTTGCGCAGATCGCCCTCCACCAGCAGGCATGTCCTGCCTGCGCCGGCCATCGCCTTGGCGAGGTTGACCGACACGAACGTCTTGCCCTCATTGGGGATGGAGCTGGTGATGACGACCGTGTGGATCGGATGGTCCACATCGGTGAAGCGGATGTTGGCGAGCAGCGACTGGGCCGAATCGGCGACCAGATCGTTCATCCTCTGTTTCTTGGTCTTATGCGGCATGTCTACCCCCGCTCACGAACGGATCTTGGGGAAATGGGCGACGATCGGCAGCCCGGTGAGCCGCTGTGCCTCCTCGTCGCCGCGCACCTTCGTATTGAGGCGGTCGGCGAGGACGACGATGACAGCGGCCAGCAGCAGGCCGACGAGGAAGGCGACCACCACGTACAGCGTGCGGCGCGGACCGGAGGGGGCGGTCGGCACGGAGGCCGCATCCACCACGTTGACGGCAGGCTGCCCCATTACTCGCTGGGCAACTTTTGCTGTTGTCCTCACATACGCATTAGCAATATCCGCGGTTTTCTTGGGACTGGTGCCTGTTATCGAGAGTGTGATGATACGTGAATTCGCAGAGTTCTCAATATCAATGTCGTAGCCGGCAAGAGATTTGAGTCCGACTTGTTTTGCAACCTCAGATGCCACACGATCTGATTTGGCGATAGAAGTCACGTCGTTTGCAAGAAGTTGCCCAGCATTGAGATTGTTGAAATCGGTGCTTGAATCAGACTGGCTATCCGTGTTCTTAGAAAGCACATACATATTTGTGGTAGCCGTATACTGATCTGGCAGGAACAGGCAAATAATGACTGCAGCAACTGCGATAGTCAAAGGCAATATAATCATCAATCCAAGATGCCGTCGAAGTAATCCTAAGAATTCTCTCAGCGTCATATGTTCAACTCCTGATATAAGAATTTCCCATTAGTTCAGAAACTGTAGATTCAAAAGTATTAAGAGCTCGTCGCATGATGCCTGATCTTTGCTCTGATCTGTAAGACCGTCTTTGATCGAGTAACACGGGCACTTACAACCCAGAGCGACATCATGGCAAATGATGCGACCGTCAGCTGATACTTCTGACAGAAGTAGAAAAGAACGTCTGGAAACGGCAAATATTGCCATGAGTAATGGGAGCAAGCATTTCGAGAGAGGCGGCTCGCATTGACCGCCCGAATATAGTGCATTTTCTGCTTTGCTGACAAAGAAGACTCCACGATCCTATGAATCAGCGCACGGTTGAGATCAATGACATGCCTGTATGATCTCCGTAGACATTCTTCTTGATGCGGCGCCTTCTCAAGTTCAGCAAGTCGTCGGATAATTCTCATATTTTTACCATAAAAATTGAGATCTTTTGGACCGAATGAATGTGTAATCGACGTCTGGTCATCACGTCGATAACAGTATGGAGAGCCTGGAACTAAGACAACACGTACTGCAGACTGAAGCGCCTGGAGAGTGAATATATCGTCTTCAGACAATGCATCTTTAAATGTCAGATGGTTCTGTTCAACAAATGCTCTACGAAATCCGCTGTTACAGACATAATGTGGTACGGTCTTCCTGTCCTCTCGAGAAGAACCAGCGCCATAACAATATTTTCTATACGCAAATATTGCATCATCGGTCGAAAGTTCCTTGACAGTCTGCGACTGCTCAAGCACATGAGAGACGATACCGAATCGAACTGTTTTTACTCCGGTTATAGCGATATCTGCTTTAGACTGCTCAGCAGCAGAATACAAGCCCTCGAACATATCGGGTTCCACCCAGTCATCCGAGTCGACAAACCCGATATAGTCACCTTTTGCCTGCAGTATTCCTGCATTTCTAGCTGCTGCCACACCACCGTTCTCCTGATGGATAACGGTGATACGACAATCTTCCCGACCAAGCTGATCAATCAGGTAGTCCGACCCATCTGTAGAACCATCATCCACAAGAATGATTTGAATATCTTTGAGCGTTTGACGACGTAATGAATCGACGCATTGCGAAAGATAATGCTTCGTATTGTAAACAGAAACAATAACACTGAATCGTGGACGAGCTTCAGACATGGAGTGTCATCCTTCCTGTCACGAATAATCTGTTTTGTGCAAAAAATGGGCAGACGCTATTTCTCTGAACGGTAACAAGTTCATATCCAAACGGCATCAGTACGCACCTGTGCCTTTCAGCACCGCCGGGATCGTCTTGAGCAGGATGGCGATGTCGCCGGCGAAGGAGTTGTTGGTCACGTACCACACGTCAAGCTGCTCGCCCTGAGCGTCAGAGAGGTCCGCTCGCCCGGAGATCTGCCACGGGCCGGTCAGCCCGGGTTTGACGAGCAGACGCAAGGCGTAGACGGCGTTGTTGTTGTCGCGCTGGTAGGGCAGCTGCGGACGCGGGCCGACAAAGCTCATCGTGCCGTTGAAGATGTTGAACAGCTGGGGCAGCTCGTCAAGCGAGGTCTTGCGCAGGAACCGGCCGACCCTGGTCACACGCGGATCCTGCTTGTCCTTGAACGTGTTGTTGCCGCTCTGGCCGAGCCTCGCGGCGAGCTTCTGCTCAAGCCGATCGGAGCCCACGCGCATGGAGCGGAACTTATACATGGTGAACGGCTTGCCGTATTGGCCGATGCGCGTCTGGGTGTAGAACACCGGGCCACCGTCATCGTGCTTGATGGCAAGAGCGATGACGGTCATGGGGATGGCGGCGAGCACCAGCGCGATGATCGAGAGCAGCAGGTCGAACACCCGCTTGGTCAGCTGGCGGAACCAGCGGAACTGCGGCAGACCAGAGGTGAGCACGGGCATGGTGTCGGCAGTGTTGTGCAGGTAGAACATGAACCCGCCGTTGATGTCGCCGGTGGTGGCCACCGGGATGCTCAGCTCCATACCCGAGGCCTGCACGGCGAGGGAGAATGCCGCGTACTCGCGCGAGCCGCGGTCGATGCCGTCGGTGAGCAGCACCACCTGCGAGCCGAGCTGGCGGGCGGTGGCGGGCAGATGCGAGTCGAAGGCGAGCAGACGCAGATGGTTCGCCCGCGCCCAGGCATTGTGCCGGGTACCGGTGACGGCGGACTGGTCAGCGCGCGGGGCACCATCCCCGTCGCGGGTGATGGGCGCCACGGCGATCACCTTGTAGCCCAGTCCCACGTTGGAACGGATGTCCGCCAGAGCGTTGGTCACCCCCCCCAGCTGCCAACGAGGGTGACCGGGTAGCGCATACGCCCGCGCACGCGCATGGCATGCACGATGCGTCGCCACACCCAGCGCTCGAAGCAGGTGAGCAGGGGCAAGAGCACGACGATCCAGAAAATCTGCCGGCGCGGCAGCTGCAGCCGCAACAGCAGGCACGCCGCGCCCACGAACAGCACGGCGACGAACGCGGCGGAGACGATCTTCGCATACAGGTCGTAGCCCTCACCCATCAGATGACGGTGGTAGCAGCCCACCGTCCACAGTGAGAGGACCCAGACAACCACGCACAGGGCTACCAGAGCCGGGACGGGAACGTAATGCACGGTTCCCACATGGTCGATGGCTGCAAACTCGGTGCTGAAGCACGCCGAGACGATGAGCGCCGCCGCGACGGCTACGAGCGCGTCGGAGAGCACGAGCGAGAGGGCGAAGAAGAAGGTCCAGCGAACGAACGCCACGTGATAATTGGTCGACTCGAACTGGTCGACCTTGGCGAGCTCGTCAGGATCCGCCATGTATGTGCGGTCAAAAAATGAGGACGAGGACGAGGAAGAACGCACAGAGCGCGGCAGCACGACCGTCGGCTGGTCGGCACCTGAGACAGCGTCACCCGTGCTCATTGAAAATTGCCCTCGATTCACCGCTTCTTTTCCACAGCCAATATACATAGTGCCCCCCCCCCGCCGTCATTGCCGTCCTTCATCTGCTCAGCGCGCTTGCTCGCACCTTCCCGACGCACCACTCGGCCTTCCGCCCAGTCTGGCACTCATGCTTGCCAGCCACGCCGGTCCGCCGTACCCATGTCTGCTTTTCGCAGGGCAAGACCCGTACACCGCCCGCCCGTACAATGAGCACGGCAGGAACGCGCGGGCATGCCGCAGTCCGGAAGCCCGATCGCGACCAGACAATCCGGAACATATTCCGTGCAAACGCATCCGTACACAACGGACAAGTACAAAAGGAGACGTCATGGATCAGACGCTACAGAACAAGCTCAAGAAAGAGGCCGGCATCAAAGCCGCCCAGCTCGTCAAGGACGGTATGGTCGTGGGCCTGGGCACCGGCTCCACCGTGCGCTATCTCGTCGACGAGCTCGGCCGCCGCGTGCAGGAGGAGGGCCTCAAGTTCACGGGCACCACCACCTCCCGCCGCACCGCCAAGCAGGCCGAAGGCTACGGCATCAAAATCGTCGATATCGATGACGTGGACCACATGGACATCACCATCGACGGTGCCGACGAGGTGGACAAGAACTTCAACGGCATCAAGGGCGGTGGCGCGGCCCTGCTGTGGGAGAAGATCGTCGCCATCAACTCGAACTACTACGTGTGGATCGTCGACTCCTCCAAGCGCGTGGACACCATCGGCAAATTCCCGCTGCCCGTGGAGGTCATCCCCTTCGGCGCGGGTCACGTGATCAAGCGCATGGAGAAGAAGGGCTACAAGCCGGTGCTGCGCCTGGGCGAGGACGGAAAGCCGATCCGCACCGACGAGAACAACTACATCATCGACCTGCACCTGGGCCGCATCGATCACCCGCAGGAGCTGGGTGAGGATCTCATCAATATGGTCGGCGTGGTGGAGCACGGCCTGTTCCTCAACATGGTCGACGAGGTGATCGTCGGCAACGAGGGCGAGCCGCTCATCCTCAAGAACCCGAACAAGAACAACTGAGACCCGGGCCGTGTCATCACATATCGCACGTCATAAGAACCCGCAGAGTCGCTCGCACGTGGGCAGGACGGTCGCCATCGTCCTGCTCACCGTGCTCGCCCTGTTCGTGGCCTACGGCATCACCCTGTTCGTGCAGGCACGCTCGCTCATGCGGCAGGCGTCACAGGCGCAGACATCCCTGTCAGCCTTTGCCGCCACGGCAAAGAAGGCCGCCGCCTCCGGCGACGCGGGCCAGCTCGCCGCCCTGCGCTCCAGCAACGATCTGAAAAAGGCGCAGGCAAGCCTCTCCAAGGCCGATTCCACACTCTCCGGCCCGCTGTGGTCGCCGCTGACGCTCCTGCCCGGCTATGGAGCGGACGTGACCGAGGTGCGCGGGCTCGTCCACGCCGGCAACGAGGTGGCCAACAGCACCGTGCCCGCCTATCTGTCCGCGCTGGCCACCCTCACCAACAGCAGACTCACCAACAACGGAACCATCAACACAAAAGTCCTCTCTCAGGTGCGCTCCACGCTCTCGCCCGCCACCGCCGCGCTCGGCAGTGCCGCATCGCAGGTGGCCGGGCTGCCGCACGGCTCCATCAGCGGTGTCTCTCTTGTGCGTTCCAAAGCGTCTTCGGCACTGACCAAAGCCTCGACGACCGCACAAACCGGCTCGAAAGCCCTCGACCTGCTCGTCCGGCTCATCGGCTCGGACAAACAGCTGGATTATGTGATCACCGGTACCACACCCGCCGAGCTGCGCTCCTCCACAGGACTGACCGGCTCCATCGGCCTGCTGAAAGTGGGCAGGGGAAAGCTGTCCATCGGCTCGTTCTCCCCCAACCGCACGTTCCTGAGCCAGGGACCGATCCTCCAGTCGCAGGAGGCGACGAGCATCTTCAGCAATCCCGGCGTCGTTTATTCGTTCGACGTGCGCGATGTGGGCGTCGATCCGGATTTCTCCGGCGTGGCACAGAGCCTGATGACCGCGTGGACCGGTTCGGAGGCCGGCAAAAATACCAATCCCGAAGGCACCATCGTCGTCGACCCGGTGTTTGTGCAGGAGCTCATCAAACTCACCGGCGACGTCACCCTGCCCGACGGCACCGTGCTGACCGGGCAGAACGCCGCCGACTACCTCTCCAACGGCGTCTACAAGAGCTATCCGAACAGCAACGACCAGCAGGACGCGATCCTCGCCTCCGCCGTCGCCCTCACCGCCGACCGGCTCATGGGTGATCTGAACGGCAAGACGATGGTCGGCCTCGTCAAGGATCTACCCTCGCTCATCCGCTCACGTCATGTGCTGATGTACTCCACCGATGCCGCCACCCAGCGGCTCGTCTCGGCACTGGGGCTCACCCCCGGGCCGCAGTGCAGCGCCGCGAAACCGGTGCTCGGACTGTACATCGACTCGTACAACTCGTCCAAGATGGACTTCTACAACAAGCGGACCGTACGCGTGCGGCAGACTGCCGGACCGACCAAAAACGGGGTGAGGGGACGGCGCACCTACACGGTGAGCCTCACAATCGCCAACACACTGCCCACCTCGCAGGTGGCCTCCACACCGGGCTACATTCTCGGCGGCCGCGGCCGTAAGGACGCGCTGACCGAGTTCCTGCTCGTCTACGCGCCCAAGGGCGGCACGGTGAAGGCGACGGGCGCGCCGACCGGGTTCACGCCGTTCACGTGGAACGGCAAGAAGCTGCAGCGCACGGCGTACGAGATCGGCTCGGAGCAGTCCTCCACGTACACGTTCACCGTCACCACCTCGCCGGACGCCACGCAGGGCCTCGCGCTCGACCAGTCGCCCGCATGCAGGTGAGCACCCACAGGTAATTCCGATACAAAAAGGTAATTCCGAATACAAAAAGGCCGTCCACAGGAAGATCTGACATCCTGCGGACGGCCTTTGTCGTCTGTAAAGGTAGGGAAAGCCCCGCCGACTCACTTGCGCTGGTGACGACGCTTGCGCAGCATCTTGCGGTGCTTCTTCTTGCTCATGCGCTTACGGCGCTTCTTGATGACAGATCCCATGGCGAGACCTCCTTACACTTGCCGACAGTTTCTAACGTGTGCCGAGTTTACTCCGTTTGAACGACGTTTGCGGCACGGATCGACCGGCGAATGACCCGCTGCACGCTCAGAGCGGGAAGCTCTTGTAGAAGTCCTCCACGGCGTCGGTCGGGCCGGTCACCTGGAACAGGCATGTGTCGTTGCGCCATAGCGCGACCACCTGGTTGGCCTTGCTCGTGTCGTGCAGCTCATACGAGCCGGTCTGCTGTCCGGAGACCTTGACGGCCCCGGCCGCGATCCTCTTGCCCTTGAGCATGGAGAGCACCGACTGGTACTGCTTCTCCGCGTCGTCACCGCTGGCCCACTGGGCCACGAGCAGCGTGACGGTGCCGTCGTCGTTGCTGCCGGTCGAATAGGTGATGGAATGCTCCTCGATCGGAGAGGCATCCTTCCACTCTGAGGTGTCGGAGACGGTCTGACGCGCGAAGGAGCCGACCTCATCCGGCATGGCCTTGAGCAGCGTGGTGGCATCCGAGGCGAGCGGAACGGGTGTGGCCGAACCCGTCTTCTTCTTCGTCTTCGTGCCGGTGGTCTGCGAGGTCTCCTGCACGGCACCGGGCATGAGGCGGTTCGCCCAGCCGGGCCAGACGAAGGCGGTGAGCAGGGCGACGACCACGAGGACGACGGCGCCGATGATCACCCCTGCCGCGGCCTTGTGACCGTTGCCGGGTTTCTTTGCCGACTGCGGGGTGGTCTGCGCGGTGACGGTGTTCCTCGTCGTGGTGTTCCTCTGAGTGCTCATAAACGGCATTCTCCCACGTTTCGCGGACGCGCGGACCGGCCCGAGACGCACGGACACATGTCGTCTCGGCATGCGGACACGCGCCGGCATCAGCTCAGGCCGCCGGTTTTCCACAATTGATGTTCTGGGCTGAGAGGGTCGGTTCAGGGCGATAGCGTCAGGGTATGGCAAAGCGATCGACGACGTATCTGTGCTCCGACTGCGGCTGGTCCGGCCCGCAATGGTACGGCCGCTGCCCCAACTGCGGCCATTGGGGCACCATCGAGGAGTTCCACGAGGCCAAGCCCGCCTCCCCCGCCGCCCGGCGCACCACGCGCACAGGCCGGCAGACGGCCTCGAACGGGCGGTTCGCCGGCTCCACCGTCGCCATCCCCGAGCATCCCTCCGTGCAGGCCGAGCCGGTGAGCGACGGTCCGACGGCACGGGAGGAGGAGCGGCTTGCCACCGGTTTTACCGAGTTCGACCGCGTGCTCGGCGGCGGCATCGTGCCCGGATCCGTCACGCTCGTGGCCGGCGAGCCAGGCATCGGCAAATCGACGCTCCTGCTGCAGACGGCGAGCAACATCGCCGCAGCCGGCCATAAAGTCCTGTACGTCTCAGGCGAGGAATCGACAGGCCAGATCCGGCTGAGGGCACGGCGTATCGGCGCCTCCAGCCCGAACCTGCTGCTCGCCTCCACCACCGACCTCGGCACCGCGCTGGCGCTCATCCAGGAAAACAACCCGGTACTGGCGATCGTCGACTCGGTGCAGACCATCCAGGATGAGGACAACGATGGCATCTCCGGCGGCAGCGCGCAGGTGCGCGAGGTGGCGCGCGGGGTGATCGACGTGGCCAAGACGCTCGACGTACCGGTGCTGCTCGTAGGCCATGTGACAAAGGACGGCTCGATCGCCGGGCCGCGCACGCTCGAGCATCTGGTGGACGTGGTCTGCCAGTTTGAGGGCGACACCGCCACCAACCTGCGTCTGCTGCGGGCGGTGAAGAACCGGTTCGGCGCCACCGACGAGGTGGGCTGCTTCGACATGAGCGACGAGGGCATCGAGCAGGTGACCGACCCGACCGGCCTGTTCGTCTCCTCCGCCGACGCACCGAGCGAGGGAACGTGCGTCACACTGACGATGGAGGGCCAGCGCGCGCTGCCCATCGAGGTCCAGGCGCTTGCCACGGCCTCGGTGCTGCCCGCGCCGCGGCGGGCGACGAACGGCGTGGACTACAACCGTGTGGCGATGCTCGTGGCGGTGCTGTACCGGCATGCGGGCGTGCGGCTGCTCGACAAAGATCTCTATATTTCCACGATCGCCGGGGCGTCCGCCCGGGAGCCGGGCTGCGACCTCGCGATCTGCGTGGCGATGGCCTCCGCGGCGGCCGGCAGTGCGATCCCGCGCACGACGGCAGCGCTGGGCGAGGTGAGCCTGACCGGCGAGGTGCGTGCCGTGCCGCGGCTGGAGAACAGGCTGCTGGAGGCGGCGCGGCTCGGTTTCACCACCGCGCTCATCCCCGCGCACGAGCGGCTTCGCCATCCCGAGCGGTTCGGCGGACTGCGAATCGTGCGCGTGGGCACCATCGCCCAGGCACTGCGGCAACTGGGGATTGCCGCAGGGTCACGCGGGTCGTCCGCACGCTCCGGGTCATCCGCGCGCTTCCGTCAGTCAGGGCGGGCGTCACAGAGCGCCTCGCTTTCTGATGAACGATTCGCCGATACCGAGGGGACGGGAATGCGGACGGGCAGAAGGGGCGGCCGCTCCCGCTCATACCGGCAGCGTCTGGAACAGTGGGCCGGCGACGGGACGGTGGCCTCCGACGACCCGTTCCCGCCACGCTCCAGCGGACGCACAGGCGGGCGGTTTGACGAGGACGGCCAGCGAATCTTTGGCGGCGGATACAGCGAAGAATGATGAATAGGGCGTGACAGCGACAGCCGGCGAGACACCGAAACCGGCCAGGATCGTGGTTGCTGAGAAATTACTGCGGCGGACCGCTCAGGCGAAGCGGATCACGCCGGCCGCATCGACGCGGATGAGGCCCTCCGCCTCCAGCGCATCCACGCAGCGGGCGAGCTGACCCGCGTCGTGCCAGAGCGCGGACACCTGCTCGGGTTCCAGCCGTGCCCGTGCAGGATCCTTCTGGTCGCGCAATGCCTGGAGAATGCGGCCCCGGCACTGGCGGTCGGTGCCCGCCCATGCCTGCGGCTTTCGTGTGCGGACGCGCTTTCCTTTTCCTGCCTGCGGCCGCGGGCAGCCGGCCTTGCGCCACTCGCTGACATCTGTGAGCGGCCCGGCCTCGCCCGCCGTTTCCGAGGCGGTGCAGATCGTCGCGCCGATCTCCATGAGCGACTGGTTCCACACCACCGAGTCGGCGGAGTCAAGGGGCAGCAGCTCCTCCGCGCGTTTCCAGTCAGCAGGACGTGTGGCGCCTCCCAGGCTCTCGTGGCCGTCAAACACGCGGTCGATCACCCGGCGGATGTTCGTGTCCACCACGGCCACGCGCCGCCCGTAGGCGAATGAGAGCACGGCGGAGGCGGTGTAGCGGCCGATGCCCGGCAGCGAGAGCAGGTCGTCCATCGCCTGCGGGACGTGCCCGTCGAAGTCATCGCACATGACCTGCGCGGCTTTTCTCAGGTTGACCGCCCGGCGCGGGTAGCCGAGATGCCCCCACGCCTGCAGCACGTCCGCCTGCGGTGCGGCGGCGAGCGCGGCGGGCTCGGGCCAGCGGTCCATCCACTCGGTCCAATAAGGCAGAACGCGCTCCATCGGCGTCTGCTGGCTCATCACCTCACTGACGAGCACACCCCACGGCGGGCGGTCGGGATGCCGCCACGGAAAGTCACGGGCATTATCCTCCCACCACTGCCGCAGCACGGGTACGAGCCTGCCGGCCTCCTGCCGCGTCCAGTGATGCACGGTATAGCCCATCGCCCTGCCCCCGCTTTCTCTGCGACTGTTTTCTTCGCCCAGACCGTTTGTATCCGGCCCGTCAACTTTATCCGTCGCTTTGTTTATCCGTCTCTTTGTCAGCCTGACAGACATGACAGATCACGCCGCCGCCCGCTTCGTCACCTCTTTTTAGAGTGAGGGGTATGGCAGACGAGAACACCAACGGCGAAAATTCGGCGGGCAGCAGCAACGCACAGGACCGCGAGCCGGCCACCACGCAGGATCCCGAGCAGATCGAGCGCCGGCGCGTCACAAAAGCGATCCGTCGCGCGCGGGCGAAGGCCGTCCAGCGGGCGAACGTCGAACTCAAAAACGAGCGCAAGGCCGAGCGGGAGAAGCAGATCAGCGAGCGCCGCGAGCAGAAGCTGCGCGAGAGCGGGATGAACGGCACGGGTGTGACCGGTATGTTCGAATATGGCTACCGCAAGCATGACTATGGCCCCGACGAGCTCGTGACCGACGCGCACGGCAACCCGATCACCGTCGCCCAGGCGATGCTCACCTCGCTTCAGGCCGCGCAGACAAAGACCTCCACCCCGCATCTGGCGTTCTATTCGCCGCGCATCCCTGGCAACACAGGCTCGGCCATCCGCCTGTGCGCGGTCACCGGCACCATCCTGCATCTGATCGAGCCGCTCGGCTTCAACCTCAAGGACACGAAGCTGCGCCGCGCCGGCCTCGATTACCACGACATGGCGCATGTGGTCATCCACCCTGATTTCGACGAGATGGCCGATTCCATGCCGAATTCGCGCATCATCGCCTTCACCGCGCACGCCACGAAACTGTACACAGACATCGACTACCGGCCGGACGACATCCTGCTCTTCGGCCCTGAGCCGGGCGACATCCCCGACCCACTCGACATCATGTTCGGCCCGCGCGTGGCCGAGCAGGTGCGGCTGCCGATGCGTCCCTCGATGCGCAGTCTCAACCTGACGAACACCGCCTCCATCGCCATCTACGAGGCGTGGCGCCAGCTCGGCTTCCAGGGCGGCAAGTGATTCGACGGCACGTGATTGAGACGGAAAGCACGATTGTCAGCCGCGCCGCCCGTCTTCCTCAGCGATGAGCCGGTCAAAATCATCGAGCATCGCTCGTGCGGATGAATAAGTCCCCATCCTCTGCTGTACCGAGGCTGTTTCATCCGCATCCGATTTATCCGCTGCCACTCGCTCCGGCGATCCATCCCCAGACGGGGGTTGCGGGGGCAAAACAGTGTCCGAAGGCACAGGATGTGCGGCAATGTGTCTGCCGGAACTGTGTGGGATGGACACACCATTGTTCGGATTGTTTGGTCGATCAGCCGCGAGCGCGAGAACGACGGTCAGAGGACAGACGCAGAAGGTGATCGCAAAAAATCGCGAATCCGGCCCGGTGAGCAAGAGCATGGTGCCGAAGTCATAGATGAATATCGGCAGCAACAAGCACAGTTTCTTTCTATTCGCAGCACTCCCCCACCGCAGCCTCGCCAAAATAACGGTGAGCATCATGAGCAGCATGACGCCGATCTGCTCGCCATATTTGAGAAAACTCGAATCAACCGCCTTGGCATAATTCGTCACAATCGATTGGAGCCGTCTGTGCGGACGCGGGGCGAGACCGATATCATTGTCGACAATCTGATAGCCGACAGCAGAATACCCGAGATCGATGCCGTACACCAAGCTCGTTAATGCGAATAGCGCCTCAAAGGACGCATGGGGTGATCTTTTGAAGCACTTGAGCATCATCCGAAGACAGTAAGATTTCCCCATTCGCTCGATATACTTTGTGCGCACACCACGGAACTTCAGCGAATTGAAATTGCCCGTCTGGTAGTTATCTTTCCACTTCTTGGGAGAAGCGATGGAATACGCGTAATCGCGCATTTCATGATCCATGCGCTCCGGGGTCTGTGTCACCACATTGCCCAGCACGGTGAGCGGCACGCCCATCGTCTCTATCACACGATTTCCCGGCTGTTGCACGTTCATCGCGTGGTAGAGCGGCACTGAGACGAGAAAAACACCGGCAACAAACGTGGCGACGACTGTCAGCCATTCCTTCTTCGTCAGGAAGAAGAACAGCGACAGGATGAGCGGGAGCGTGAACAATACCGCGTTGTGCCGGAACATGGTCGCACTGGCAGCAATCAGGCCGAGCAAGACGAGAAATACAAATTTTCTCGACCACCTTTTCGCGTCATTATCTGGCTTATCCTCATAGATGCGCGCGGCCATCGTCATCAGAACAAGACCAGCAATCGAGAAAGCGACATCCTTCCATGGATACATGGTGATGCAACCAATATACGGGTTGAAAATGATGACGGCGAGAGATATCAAAGCTATCCTCACACCCGCATAATCGCAGATAATCAGTGCCATATAACCGAGCGCAAGCGCAAAATAAATAACCTGAAAGAGGATGATCGAAGCATATTTTCCAGTCAGTCTCAGCGGTAAGGCGATGGAGATGAGCGTCTGCCACACAGGGTGCCAATTGGAATAATGCCCCGACAACACCTGATGGATTTGCGTGATCGAATCGATGGAAAACGCACCCGGGTAGAAGGCGAGATACCAGACAAAGAAAACAACAAAGGCGAGGACGCTCATCCCTGCGAAGAAAAAGAACCGCTTCTTACCTCTATATTTTCTAGAACTGAGACGCGCACGTTGTATCACATGGAACAATGGACCAGAGATGAGAAACGTCACAGCAAAAGCCGCAATAACAAACAGCACCTGCAGCGCAATCGAATGATCGAGAATCAGGAAAAAGAACGAGCACCAGACAAACGACACATACAACGAGAAAAGCAGCCGATTCACCAGAGTCGACACATTTTGAGACCTGTTGGCTGTGCCGGTGATTCTCTTATCCGTCACCGAAGCAGCTGCCGCCTGCTCCATTATTTCTCTCCCGCCTCTGTCCTATCCGATTTACCGTGATACCGCAGCCCGCACGCCAAAGTGGTCTCGGTTTGTTCAGCGTATCTCAAGACAGAGAGGACAAATTAACATGGAACGATAATGAACAGGCAATCGATTTAGCAGATACGCCGAGGAGGACCGATGAGCGACGAGGACGATAAGAAAAAGATCATCGAGGGGCAGGTGGTGTCCGCCGCGACGGGCAGTGACGCCCACGACGGATCACGCACCACTGCAGATGACCATCACGATTCCGACGACGCCTATGCGGCCGGGCAGAAGGCCGCCGCCTCCACCAAGGCGTTCCTGGCCGATGCGGGCCATGCGCTCAAGGATGCCGCCCACAACCTCAACGCCGAGGTGAGGAAAGCCGACGCCGAGGGCAAATTCGACAAGGCGAAGGATTTTGCCGGCAAGGCGGGCGACGCCGTCTCAGACACGTACAAGAAGGTCGTGCCCGAGGACGCGCGCGCGGACATCGCCGACAGCACGAAGAAGGCCGGCAAGGCGGTCAAAGGCTTCTTCAAGGGCCTGCTCGGCTGAGGGCAGGCTTCGCTTCCCCGGTCTTCTCAGTTCTTGAAGCTGTGGACGGGCGCGGGGATGCGGCCGCCGCGGGCGACGAAGTCCGCGCACGAGGCAGTGCTGACCGGCATGATCGGCGCATGGCCCATGAGCCCGCCGAACTCGGCGGTATCACCCACATCCTTGCCCTCGACGGGGATGACGCGCACGGCGGTCGTCTTGCCGTTGATCATACCGATGGCCGCCTCGTCGGCGATCATGCCGGAGATGGTCTGCGCGCTCGTCGAACCAGGAACGGCGATCATATCGAGCCCGACCGAGCAGACAGCCGTCATCGCCTCAAGCTTCTCAATCCTCAGCCCACCGTCCGCCGCGGCGTCGATCATGCGCGAATCCTCAGAAACCGGAATGAACGCGCCGGACAGACCGCCCACCGAGCCGGAGGCCATCAGACCGCCCTTCTTCACCTGGTCGTTGAGCAGGGCGAGCGCCGCCGTGGTGCCGGGCGCCCCCACCTGCGACAGCCCCATCTTCTCGAGCACCTCGCCCACCGAGTCACCGATGGCCGGCGTCGGCGCGAGCGAGAGGTCGAGAATACCGAACGGCACGCCGAGGCGCCGCGCGGCCTCCATGCCCACGAGCCGGCCGACGCGGGTGATCTTGAACGCGGTGCGCCGAACCGTCTCGGCGAGCACGTCGAAGCTCTTGCCCCGTGCCATGTCGAGCGCGCGGGAGACGACGCCCGGCCCGGAGACGCCCACGTTGATGACCGTGTCACCCTCGCTGACGCCATGGAACCCGCCGGCCATGAACGGGTTGTCGTCGGGCGCGTTGCAGAAGGCGACGAATTTCACGCACCCGTACGAATCGTTGTCGCGGGTGAGCCAGGCGAGTTTTTTGACCATCCGGCCGATCAGCGCGACGGCATCCATGTTGATGCCCGTGCGCGTGGAGCCCACGTTGACCGACGAGCAGACGTTCTGCGTCTGGCTGAGCGCCTTGGGCAGCGCCTCGATGAGCCCGCGGTCGGCGTCGGTCATCGCCTTATGCACGAGCGCACCGAAACCGCCGATGAGGTTGACGCCCACATGCGCGGCCGCCTCGTCGAGCGTCCTCGCCACGCGCACCCAGTCGTCGGTGCTGTGGCAGGCCGCCCCTGCGACGAGCGCGATCGGCGTGACGGTGATGCGCTTGTTGACGATGGGGATGCCGTAGTCGCGGGAGATCTCCTCCCCCACCTCCACGAGATGCGCGGCTTTGGTGGTGATGCGCCGGTAAATGTTGTGGCACAGCCGGTCGAGATCCGGGTCGGCGCAGTCAAGCAGGCTGATGCCCATGGTGATGGTGCGCACGTCCAGCTTCTGCTGGTGGATCATCCGGTCAATCTCGCTGACCTCGTCGATGGTGATCATCTCAGATACGCTCCATGCTGGTAAAAATTTCCTCACGCTGGCAGCGCACATCCACGCCCAGTTTCGCGCCGGCATTGCTGAGCTGGTCGGCCAGGTCGGCGAACGAACAGGAGACATGGGAGATATCGGCGATGGCCATCATGGTGAAGAAACCGTCCAGGATGGTCTGGGAGATGTCGAGGATGTTGGCGCCGCTGCCGGCAAGAATGGCGGTGATGCCGGCGATGATGCCGGCACGGTCCTTGCCGACGACGCTGATGACCGCGCGTGCGCGGCCGGGTGTCGACGAGGACGACGAGACGGATGGGGCCGTCGCCGATGAGAGGGAGGAGGCCGATGCTGATGAAGTCAATGAGGCCGTGTTTTCTGACGCTGCTGATTGTGCTGCCATGAGGCAAGCGTAGCGCAGCATCTCACTTCCCGCTGCCTGCCCTGGAGGCATGTGCCATGCGCGACGTCACACGCCGGCGGCCATCACTTCCCGCTGTCTGCCTTGGCAGCTGTGGCCCCTGCACCCGCTTTGCCGGCACCGGAGAGGATGGCGTTGATCTTCTTCTCGTTGTAGAAGGCGAAGATGATGCCGCCGGCCAGGCACAGCACCGCGTCGACCGCCGCGGCGAGGCGGTAGCCGCCGCCTGTGGCCACGGAGACGGTGGACAGGGCGGTGAACAGCAGCATGGCCAGCGACTGGCCCAGCTTCATGGTGAACGTGCGGGCCGCGTAGAACATGCCCTGCCGGTCCTGGCCGGTCGTCACCGAGCTCGCCACGGCGATATCGGCCACCACGGTCTGCGGCAGGATGCCGAACACGGCCATCGGGAAGGCGCACACGATGGCGAGGATCACGCCCTGCACGAGCGGCGGCACGCCGGGGAAACCGATGAACGCGGTGAAAACGTAGGCGAGCGTGAACACGGCGAAGCCGATGAGCATGAGGTTCTTCTTGGAGAACACGCGCGCCAGATGGTTGACGAGCGGATAGCACGCCACCGAGCAGGCGGTCATCAGCACGAACAGGAGGGTCGAATCGGCCTCCGGCAGCTTGAGCAGGCTGGTGACGAAGAACGGCAGGCCCGTCTGGAAGCTCGTGATGGCGATCCAGTAGACGATGTCGGACAGGACGAACGTGCGGAACTGGCCGTCGGAGAATGTCTGGCCCAGCGAGCGCAGCGCCGTCTCCTGCGTCGGCTTGGAATCGACGTACTCGCGCTCGTTGATGGCCCAGACCGGCACCTCCATGCAGATGAAGGCGACAAGGGCGAACAGCGCGAAGGTGAGGCGGATGGCGGGCACGCGGCCCATCACGGAGCTCAGCGGGGTCCAGATGACCGGCCCGGCGTAGGCGAGCGCGGTGCCGGCGATGAACGTGAACGAGATGGTGGTGGAGATGGTCAGCTGCTGGCCCTGGCTGTGGCCGAGCTCGGCGATGAGCGCGTTGTAGGGCGTGCAGTAGAACGAGAGAGCCACGTAGTAGGCGAAGACGAGGATCCACAGGACCACCACGTTGATCCAGCTCGTCTGGTTGACCGGCGAGAAGAAGACAAGGAGCGTGACGAGGGCGAGCGGGGCGGCGGCCCATTTGAGGAACGGGAAGCGGCGGCCGGCCTTGGCGGTCGAGCGGTCAGAGAGCGAGGCGACGGCCGGGTCGACGAAGGCGTCGAGCAGACGCGCGGAGGCGGTGATGGCACCGACCACGGTCATGAAGCCGAGGATGACCAGGCCCTGCGGCACAAAGACCGTCTGGCCCGCCTTCACTGCCGCCGAATCGGGCTGGTAGAAGTAGACGAGCCAGTTGGAGATGATGCCCGAGAGCAGCGCCCAGCCGAACTGGCCGACCGCGAACGCCCAGATTTTTGACTTCGGAAGATCCTTGACCGCCATGATATGTCTCCTGCCTTCGATGGCACGGCGCCGCTGCCGTGCATTTTCTTATTGTGCCGTTAAAGTGCCGTTCTCATTGTGCCGCGCCGCACGACTTCGTAGTTGCGGGACACTACCCGTCCATGCCTCGACGAAGATCGGTCCCGCGTCCTCACGCCGCTGACAAATAACACGGAACGTGCAGCGGCTGACCGGCATAGCCGGGCACATCGCAAAAAGGCCGGCCGGGAATACCGGTCGGCCCTGTGTCTGTATCAGAGATACGTTGCGTATCTGCCTACCACAAGCCTGAGCCTGTGCAGCGGTCAGACCACGCGTTTTCTCAGCGGACGCGATGGCCGGAGGCCGAGGCGACGGCGGAGAGGGCGCGCGGGGCATGGAAGCCCTTCTGCGCGAACGCGTCGGCGATCTTCTGCGCCACCTGGCGGCCGGTGCCTTCCTTGACGAGCGCGATGATTGAGCCGCCGAAGCCGCCGCCGGTCATACGGGCGCCGAGCGCGCCGCACGAGCGGGCGACCTCCACCGCGGTGTCGAGCTCGGGGACGGTCACCTCGTAGTCGTAGCGCAGCGAGTCGCCGGAGGCGTCCATGAGGCGTCCTGCCTGCTCCATGTCACCGCGGGCGAAGGCGTCGACGAACTGCGGCACACGGCCGATCTCGGTGATCACGTGGCGCACGCGCCGGCGCGTGACGTCATCAGGCAGTTTGGCGAGCACCTCCTCCAGCGCGGAGGCGGGATCGGCGGACTCGTTGACCTCATCGGCCACCTCGCGCAGGTTGTCCACACCGAGCAGACGGGCGGCGTTCTCGCATGCCTGACGGCGGCTGAGGTACTGGCCGTCGTTGAGTGCGTGCTGCGCCTGCGTGTCGAGCACGAGCAGCTCCAGACCGTACTTGGAGAAGTCGCATGCCTCCTGATGGGCGCTCTGCTGCGCGGTCAGCCCCGGACGGAAGTCGAGCAGCAGGGCATGGCCCTCACGGCAGCGCAGCGAGGCGGACTGGTCGAGGCCACCGGTGGAGGCGCCGGCCATATTGTTCTCGGAGTCGATGGCGGCGTCGATGAGCGCGAGGCGCCCTTCGTCGCTGTCGCCCTTGCCCAGGCCGAACACGCCGTCAAGGCCGAGAGCGGTGGAGCACGTCATGGCGGCCGAGCTGGAGAGGCCCGAGCCGAGCGGCACGCACGAGGCGAAGGCGGCGTCGAAGCCCGTCACCTGGCTGTAGCCAGCCTTGCGCAGCGCCCATGCCACGCCGACCGGGTAGGCGGCCCAGCCTTTCACCCCGCGTGCCTGCAGACCGTCGAGATCGGCGGTGGTCACGGAATCGGGGCTGAGGGTGGAGACGACACGCACGGTGGTGTCGGCGCGCGGACGGATGGCGACGAACGTCCTGTGCGGCAGGGCGATGGGCAGGCACAGTCCGGCGTTGTAGTCGGTGTGCTCGCCGATGAGGTTGACGCGCCCCGGCGAGGCCCACACGCCCTGCGGCTCCTGCCCGTAGGCGGAGCGGAACAGGTCGGCGGCCTGGTCGGCGCCCTCCTCGTCGCTGAGGGGGTCGATGAACTCGATCGGTTCGGTCATGATATGCCTTTCACATATTGTTGCCGTCTGCTGCCGGGCGGGTATCCGCGTGAGACGGATGCCTAGCATCACAAGGATGTGCCGACTTGGGCACTGTCTGCCCGGCCGTGACGGTCTTTATCGGTTTGGACAGTGCTCGTCTCAGCCCTCGTCGGCGATGTCGACCGGGCCGAGCTGGTGGAAGCGGGCGGCGATGGCCTCCGGCGTGGTGTCGGAGATCCAGGCGGCCATGCCCGACTCGGAGCCGGCGAGGTACTTGATCTTGTTGGCGGCCCTGCGGAAGCTGAAGAACTGCAGGTTGAGACGGTAGTTCTCACGGCGGGGGTCGTCGACCGGCGCCTGATGCCAGGCGGCGATGTAGGGCAGGTTCATGCCCTTGCCATCGCCCTTGTCAAAGAAGGCGTTGCCGCGCTTGAGCAGCGTGGAGTACATCTGCGCGAGCCCCCAGCGCTCGTCGTCGTTGAGCTGGTCGAGGGTGAGGATGCCGTCGCGCAGCGGGGCGACGTGCACCTCGAGCGGCCAGCGGGCAGCGGCGGGCACATAGGCGGCCCATGTGCTGTTGCGCAGGATGACGCGCTCCTTGGCGTCCAGCTCGGCGTGGAGCAGATCGTGGAGCAGATTGCCGCCGGTCTTGTCGTGGTAGGCCTGCGTGTGCTCCAGCTCGGCCTCGAGCTTGGGGGCGATGAACGGGTAGGCGTAGATCTGGCCGTGCGGATGGGCCAGCGAGACGCCGATCTCCTCACCGTGGTTCTCGAACGGGAACACCTGCTTGATGCCCGGCAGACGGCTGAGCTCGGCGGTGCGGAACGCCCACGCCTCCACCACGGTGCGCAGACGCGAGACCGGCAGCGCGGCCGGCAGCGAGTTCTCATCCGGGTCGAAGCAGATGACCTCGCAGCGGCCGTTCGCCTCGCGCTGCGGCCACAGTTTGTTGCCGTCCACATAGGTGATGGCCGGGGTCACGCCCGGGATCTGGCGCATGGAGGGGAAACGGTTCTCGAAGACGACGACATCGTAATCGGTGTCGGGCACCTCGCCGTCCTGATACGGGTCGCCCGGCTTGCGGGCGGCGAGCGGGTTGCCTTTGGCGGTGGCGCCCTTGCCGGCGGTGATCGGCCGGTTCATACGCGCCGGATTCATCGGAATCCAGTCACCGGTGAGCGGGTCCTTGCGCATGATGGGCGACTGCGGCGGCACGAGGTTGCCGTCCTTGTCGCGCGTGGGGGCGAAACGGTCGGCGAGATGACGGGGATCATGCAGCTCGCGTGTCTTCTTGCCGCTGACGTAGTCGGGCTCGTCGTCAAGGTAGAAGAAGTCACGCCCGTCGGCCAGCGTCGTCGGGGTGATGCGGATGTGCGCCTGCTCGTAGGCGGTGGGGGTGTAATGCTCCGGGATGTACGGATCAGTCATCATTGCCTTTCTTCCTTCCGGTACTGCACGTTCTGCTCTGCGTGCCGGCGGCGTCGGCCGTCTTTCCGATCCCTCGGTCATGGCCGGTGCGGGCACGCCACCCGACTATTATGCCTCCAAATGATCGATTTTGTTCACTTTTGTTTGTTTATTTTCATTTTTGTTCTGTATTGTTCTGCCCCAGCTACCGGTCCGTCCACATCAATCAGCCGTCGTCGTGTCGGCAGCGCCCTTTGGTGCGTTCATGGTGGTGTTCTCGCCCGTGCTTTTCCTGGCAGTCGTGCTCCTGCCGGTGGCCTTCCTCCTACCGACGGTCCTGCCTTTTGCGCCGGTCCCGGCTTTGGCGGAGGTCTTTCTTCTGCTGCGGGTCCCGTTTTTAACACCCGCCCTGGCACGTGTTTTGTTCCCGGTCTTGCCGGCAGTCTTTGCTTTGTGCCCGGTCTTTGTTCTGCCCCCGGCCGTGCTTTTTGCCGGCTTGTCATCAGAGGGAGCCTTGGCAGGAAGGACGGAGATCATGCTTGTATCGGCCAGCAGCAGACGGCGCACGCCCGCACGGGTGCGTTCGGCCGTGTCGTCGGGCAGCCCGTCATCGCTGATCACCGCGTCCACCCGGCCGAGCGAGGCGAACAGCGAGAGGGAGGTGTTCTGCCACTTCGTGTGGTCGGCGAGGATGTAGGCCTTGTCAGAGATGGAGATGAGCGCCGAGTTCGTGCTCGCTTCCAGCGAGTTGGGGGTGAGGAAGCCGCGCGGCAGGGAGACCGAATGCGTGCCGAGGAAGACCGAGTTGACGCGCAGGGAGCCGATCACCTTGTCCGCGATCGGTCCGACAAGGGCGTTGGAACGCGTGACGACGCCGCCGGTGACGATCACCTCCGCGCCGTGCGCCTCACTTGCCTGCACGAGCTCGGCGACCGGGGTGGAATTGGTGAGGATCGTCAGCCCCTCCACCTTCGGCGAGCGCAGCAGCCGCTGGGCGAAGACGTAGGTGGTGGTGCCCCCGCCGATGGCGATCACATCGCCGGGATGCACGAATTGCAGGGCCTCGCGCGCAATGGCATCCTTGAGGCCCGTCGCTTGGCGGGATTTGACGGAGAACAGGGGCTCGGCCAGCAGCGAGCTCGTGGAGACGGCCCCGCCATGCACGCGCCGGAGCATGCCCTGATCGGCGAGATCGTTGATATCACGCCGCACAGTCATCGTCGAAACCCCCATGTCCTCGGACAGGTCGGTGATGCGCACGGCCCCCTGGGTGCGCAGCCGGTTGAGGATAAAGAGTCGACGTTGTGAGGCAATCATGGTGTCATTATCACTCAAAATCACAGAAGCGAACAGTTCCGAACATGAAACGGACAAATTCGCACGTCGTCTCTCACATATCCCACACCGCGCGCAGCGCACAAAGCCAAAGAAATGCTGAAAAGACGCTGGGAGACAGACTGCGTCGGGCGTGTGAAAAATCTTCGCGGGAACCGAAATCCGCCCGGAAAGATGGTGGGCGATTTGTAGACTGGCGTGTATGAATTCCCCACGTCTGACTCTGCGGCGCTTCCTGGTGCTCCTGCTCGCGTTCATCGTGCTGTGCGCGGCCGGCGGCCTCGTCTATTCCGGCCTGTTCATGCCGCTCGCCGTGGGCATCAACAAGGTGGCGGGCTCCTCGCTCGTGCCGGAGGGCACGCAGAGCGTGGACATGGAGCTGAGCAAGCTGCCCCAGCAGTCCAAGATGTATGCCAGCGACGGCAAGACGCTGCTCGCCACGTTCTATGACCAGAACCGCGTGGTCGTCGCCCTCAAGGACATCTCCGAGCCGATGCAGAAGGCGGTCGTCGCCCGCGAGGACCACCGCTTCCTCGAGCACAGCGGCATCGACCCGCAGGGCATCGCCCGCGCCTTCGTGCAGACGTATGTGCGCCACGGATCCACCCAGGGCGGTTCAACGCTGACGCAGCAGTACGTCAAGAACGCGCTGATGGACCAGGCCATCGAGGCCAACGATCCGATCGCCGAGTACCGCGCCCATGAGGAGACCATCTCCCGCAAGCTGCGCGAGATGCTCATCGCCGTCCAGCTGGAGAAGCACCACTCCAAGGAGGAGATCCTCCAGGGCTATCTCAACATCGCCCAGTTCGGCGTGGGCGTCTACGGCGTGGAGGCCGCCGCTCGCCGCTACTTCAGCAAGTCCGCCAAGGACCTCACGCTCGGCGAGGCCGCCACGATCGCCGCCGTCACCAAGAACCCGTCCGGTTACGATCCCACACAGAATCCCAAGGCCTCCCAGCAGCAGCGCGACATCGTGCTCAGCCAGATGCAGAAATACGGGTTCGCCTCCGCCAAGGACGTCGCCGCCGCCAAGGCGGTGAGCGTGGAGAGCTCGCTGCACGTCTCCTCCACCGCCGTGGGCTGCGAGGCGGCCGGCAACGCCGCGTTCTTCTGCGACTACGTGATGCGCATCATGCTCAACTCCGACCAGTTCGGCAAGACCGCCGAGAAGCGCCGGCGCCTGCTCTACCAGGGCGGTCTCAACATCGTCACCACGCTCGACGCGCAGGCACAGAATGACGCCTACAGCGCCGTCACCCACTACGACCCCGTCGACGACCCCTCGGGCATCGAGACGATGCTCTCGGCCGTCAAGCCGGGAACGGGCGAGATCCTCGCCATGGTGCAGAACCGCAACTACAGCACCACGACAAACCAGGGCACCTCCACCTCCATCAACTACAACGTCGACCAGAAGTGGGGCGGCGGCTCGGGCTTCGCCATCGGCTCCTCATTCAAGGTCATCAACCTCGTGTCGTGGATGCAGGCGGGGCGCAAGATCAGCACCATGCTGCACAACGGCAACTCGTTCCCCATCGACTCGTTCCCGTGCGCCACGAAGACGCACCAGGTGTGGAACCTGCACGATACGACCGGCGGCGCCTCCTATGAGTCCGTGCTCACCGGTTTCGTTAAATCGCACAACACCACCCAGGCGACCATGGCCCAGCAGATCGGTCTGTGCCAGATCGCCGACACCGCCACCGCGCTCGGCTACAAGAACGCTATCGAAGGCCAGGAGGACATTCACGACACGATGACCCCGACCATGGTGATCGGCACGCTGAGCACCTCACCGCTGGCCATGGCCAACGTCTACGCCACCCTCGGCGCCAACGGCGTGCACTGCAACCCGATCGCCATCAAGTCCATCACCGACTCGACGGGCAAGTCGGTCAAGGTGCCCAGCGCCAACTGCACGCAGGCCGTCTCGCAGGAGATCGCCCAGACCGCCGGCTACGCGCTCAACCAGTCGGCCGAGAAAGGTGTGGCAAGCGCCGTCAAGCTCAACAACTACAAGTCGTTCGCCAAGACCGGCACGAACGAGCAGACGGCCATCTCCACCGCCTCGGTGCTGCCATACGAGATCTCCGTGTTCTCGCTGACTGGCAATGCCGAGTATCCGCGTGACATGAGCGGCATGACCATCGGCGGGCGTACCGAGCCATACTGGTACGGCGTCAACATGTCCTCGCCGATCATCAAGGAGATGCTCACCCAGTACACCGCGCAGAAGAACCTGCCCAACCACAGCGACTACGGCCAGCCCAGCTCCAAGTACAACTGATGCGGGCGGTGGCGCCAGTGCCCGACAGGTGACTGGCCGGCGACCGGCTGGTGACCGGCTGCACCCGCCGGCGGCTCAGTCCACGTCGATGCCCACGGCCTGCGAGACGTGGTCGAAGCCGTCTCGGCGCAGCAGTCGCGCGAGTCCTCGCTTGAGAATGGTGATCTCCTGCGGGCCACGGAACATGAGCGAGCTGACGAACATGACAAGGCTCGCGCCGTGGCGGATCTTCCAGTACGCCTGCTCCGGGGTGAACACGCCGCCCACGCCGGCGATGGCAAGCCTGCTGCCATAGTCGCGGAATGTGTTCTCCAGCAGACCGTTGGAGGCGGGCGCGGCCGGCAGGCCGGAGAGGTTGCCCTGCCAGTCAGCGGGGATATCCATGCCCGTGCGGTCCTTGCGCAGGTTGGCGATGGTGACGGCCTGCACGTTATGCTCACAGATCACGTCGAGCAGATCGCGGAAGTGCGCCCAGTCCTTGTCCTGCGGCATTTTGATGAGCACCGGCTGTGTGCGATCAATGGTGTCAAGCTCGGTGAGCAGCCGGTCAAGCGGCTCCGGCTCGACGAACCTCTCGCCCACATACGTGTTCGGGCAGGAGATGTTGATCTCGATCATGTCGGTGCGCCCGGCCGCGCGGCGCATGCTCGTCGCATAGTCGGCGATCCCCTTGGCGTCATCGCCGGCATCCGTGGAGTTGGTGCGGGCGAGCGAGACGGACACGCGCATCGGCCGTCCGCTCGTGTAGGCCTTCTCCGCATTGCGGATCACCTTTTCGGAACCGATATTGTTGAGCCCGGCGTGAATCATGAGCGAGCCGTACTGCGGCAGCCGGTGGAACCACGGATGCGGGTTGCCCTCACACGGATAGGCGGTGGTCGAGCCCATCGTCTCGAAGCCGAAGCCGAGCGCGTCCAGCCCGACGGCCATCTCGCCGTTCTTGTCGAGGCCCGCGGACAGACCGAACGGATTGTCGAAATCGAGGCCCATGACGTTCGTCTCGAGGATGGGGTCGGTGTAGTCGATCATCCCCCGCAGCAGACCCATGAGCGGCGGGATGAAGCCGGCCGCATGCACGAAGGAGATGGTGCGCGCGTGCGCGGCATCGGGATCCATGGAGAAGATGATCGGCTTGACCACATGCTTGTAGCCGAAGGTGAACAGATCGGTCGACAGCTCGTTGACGGCGTTGTGGACGGGCGAGTCGACGACGTACGTCTTCTTCTTCCCACTGCCGCGCAGGAAACGCTGTGTCAGCCGTGTGCGCTGTGCGGAGGACAGCTGCGGGATCGGAGTACCGGAATCGTGCGAAGAACTCATAGTCACCATTATGGCCCCTCCTGGGCGTCTGCCGTGCGCCGGATTATCGGATCGAATTACACAGCTTGCTGAATCGGATTACTCAGCTTGCTGAGTCAGATTGCACAGATTGCCGGATCGGGTTGCACAGATTTCGAATCAGATTGCACAGTGATAGATTGCACAGTGATACCGCATACCGCCTGGCCATACTGTCCTGTCAGATTGTCTGATAGGCGAAATCGTGGATGGTGTGGCCTTTGGCGAGACCCTTCTTCTCGAAGCTGGTGAGCACACGGCCCTCAAACCGCTCTGATTCGAGGAATGTCGCATGCGGCATCTGCGCGGCACGGTCGGCGTCACCCTTGCCCACATGCTCGGTGGCGAGCGCGACCTCTTTCGTGCCGATGTTGCGATAGCCCTCGGCGTGGTCCATCACCTCATGCACGTGCAGGGCGTAGTCATCGATGTCGGTGGCGATGCGCAGCAGACCGCCCTTCTTCAGACACCTGCGCACGTCGGCGGCGAAGGCGGGCTGGATAATGCGGCGCTTATGGTGCTTCATCTTCGGCCACGGGTCGGGGAACCAGACCCACACCTGTTCGAGCAGACCACTGGCGAAGTTGTGGGCGAAGAGCAGCGGGGCGTTGGCCTCGCCGATACGCACATTGGTGGTGTCCGCCTCGCCGAGGCGGTGCAGCAGATGCGCGATACCCTGCGGGAACACCTCGAGGGCCAGGAAGTTGAGATCCGGATGGGCCTGCGCTGCCGCAGCGATGTTCTCGCCCTGGCCTGTGCCGACCTCGACGATCAGCGGATGGTCGTTGCCCCAGTGCTGTTCGATATACGACTCGTCGATCACGAGCGACGGGTCGACGGACAGGCTCCTGCCCTGAGGGTCGCGCGGCAGATCGAGCAGGAAACGCGGCCCCTGCTCGTCCCACGCCTTCTGCAGTTTGGGCGACAGACGCCCGCTGCGGCGCACGAATGAGACGATCCCCCGCTCGAACGGTTCGAGGGGCCTGTCCCCTGCCGGAGACGGTTGCCGGTCGTTGTGCGGTGCCACTGATTGTGCTGTGCCGCTCAGTGTTGTGTCGCTCACTGTGTGATCTCCCCTGTCGTCGTTGATACTGTCTCACCCTGAGCCGGCCGTCAGAGACTGGCCTGGCTGCCGGCACCCACTTCTGTCCGGATCCCCGTCTGGCCAGAAAGAACCGTTCATGTCGGTATCCAACCGTGTCAGGCCGCCCTTGGCCACCGCAAACCACACTAACCGTCAGGCGTCGTGTCCATTGCCGCCCGCACGCGGATAGTGTGTGACGAGCGGCTGGCCCGGGCAGCCGAGCAGCACCCTCCTCATGGCATTCTTCTCCGCCGTGGTGACGGACAGGCCGTAGGCGGCCTTCACCCCGATCTGGCGCGCGACATATTCACAGCGGAACCGTTGATTGCCCGGCAGCCATCCGGAAGCGTCCGCGTCGGATTTTTCCTGATTGGCCGGCCCGGAGACAGCGAGCAGATTCTGCGGGTCGTTGCCCAGTGCCCGGCGTTTTGCGCCGTCCCAGCCCGCGGCACCACTGTCCCACGCGTTGTGGAGTGCGACGACATGGTCGATCTGCACGGCGGAGCTGGTGGCCCGTCCGCGTCGGAAGGCGATCGTCGTGCCGGTATACGGGTCTCGCAGTCTGCCGGTCAGAACGGTGCAGGAGAGTTTGCCCGATCCTGCGGCCGCGGTACGGATCCCTGTCAGATCGCGATGGAGGATATCCTCGCGGATCGTGCAGCCGTCGCCGTCGGCATCGATCTGCTGGTAGGCGAACGCGTCGCGGCTGTAGGAGACCGGGGAGGAACCTGTGGTGTCTGAATCCGACAAGACGGCGGAGCCTGTCCCGTCCGACGTACCGGCTGATGCCCCGGTTCGGGACGCGCCAAAAGCAAAACCGGACGACAAGCCGAACGGATCATCGGTCAGGCTTTCCTCACCCTGCCGGACAGACAGTGCGGCGAGTGCCGCCGCGGCCTCGCCGCGCGGCCAGTCGATGCCAATCAGATGCCCAAGCGCCGGGATGAGCCCGGGTCCGAGGAGCCCCAGCGCGACGCCGGTCAGGAGGGCGATGGACAGCAGGGCACCGGAACAATGCCGCTGCCACCACGCGCCACACCGTGCCCGGACGGAGGGCACGAGAAAATCATGCATACGAGAAGGTCTGCGGGTCGTGGCCCACACGTGTGTCGGTATCAAGGGCGGAGATGGCCGCATGCTCCTGCGGTGTGAGCGCGAAACCGGCAAGGCTCGCGTTCTCGATCTGGCGGTCGGCGTGCACTGACTTGGGGATGATGATGAAGCCTTCCTCGAGCTCCCAGCGCAGGATGACCTGCGCCGCGCTCACACCGTGCGCCGCACCGATACGCCCGAGCAAGCCGTCACCGGCCGTGAGGTCGGCGCCGCGGGCGAGCGGCTCATATGCCTCGATGGCGATACCGTGCGCCCGGCAGAAATCCACGACCTCGCGCTGCTGGAAGGTGGGGTGCAGCTCGATCTGGTCGACGGCCGGCCACTCCCCTGTCTGCTCATGCAGCCGCGTGAGGTGCTCGGGCAGGAAATTGCACACGCCGAGCGTGTGCACGCGCCCCTCGTCGCGCAGGCGGCGGAAGGCGCGCCACGTCTCGTCGCTGCGCCAGTCGAACGGTGTGGGCCAGTGAATCATGTACATGTCCACGTAGTCGAGGCCGAGATCGTGGCTCTGCCGGTCGAAGGCGGCGAGTGTGGAATCGTAGCCCTGCTCGGAGTCCTTGACCTTCGTGGTCACCCACAGCGTGTCACGCTTCTCGCCCGCGTCGTAGCCGGTCTGCCGCAGTGCCTGGCCGACAGCCGCCTCATTGCCGTAGCCGGCCGCACAGTCCAGGTGCCGGTAGCCTGCGGCGAGCGCCTGGCCGACCACCTGCGGCGCCTCCTCCTGGCTCACCCGCAGCACGCCGAGGCCGATCTGCGGGATGGCACGTCCGTCACGCAGGTGGACGAACGGTGTGGGCGGGATCGCCGCCGAGCCTGGCAGGCTCGTCGTCCCGCTGATGCTCACGCGAAAATCATCCGCCCCATCAGAATGGTTTTCATCAGCACGTTTTTTATCGTCATGTGTATTCGTCATCGTCATATTTCCAAGAATATCGGTACTGAAAAGTCAGAGAAGCCGGACAGGTGAATGTGGATAACTGGGAAACAACAAAACGGCCGGACCCGAAGGCCCGGCCGTCCTGCTGACGATCCGCCACCGACCGTTTCCTATGGCTGGAGAACGGATCCTCGATTCACACAGCGCACGCCGGCCGGCAATCCGGCCGACGCCTTCCGCCTGTTCTCCGCGAGAAATCCCAGCAGAAAAATCTGGGACGATCTCACGCGACGGACGGGATGTTGTTCGTATGGAAATAGAGGTCGTTGGTGCGCAGACGCTGCACCCATGAATCGAACGTGGTGTTCTCGTCGATGGTGTTGAGCTCCACACCGGCGATGCGGCAGAAGTCCTCCCACTCCTCACGGCCGACGTTGGTGGTCATGCACGTGTGGTGAGCGCCGCCGGCGAGCAGCCAGCACTTGACGGCGGTGTGCAGGTCAGGGCGCGGCTTGAAGATGGCGCGGGCGGTCGGCAGCACCTTGAGCGAGCCGCCAGGATGGTCGATGTCCACCATCTGCATGGTGAAGCGGAAGCGATCGCCCTGGTCGGTGAAGATGATCATCGGCACGTTCTTCTTCTCCTTGGCGGTGAAGACGACGCGCACCGGGTCGGCCTTGCCGCCGATACCGAGCGGGTGGATCTCCAGACGTGGTTTGCCGGCGGCGCCGAGCGAGGGCGAGACCTCGAGCATGTGCGAGCCCATGTCCATCTGCCGCCCGTCGACAAAGTTGTAGGAGTAATCCTCCATGAGGGAGGCGCCGCCCGGCAAGCCCTCGCCCATCACCTGGCCGATGCGCACGAGCATCGACGTCTTCCAGTCGCCCTCGGCGGAGAAGCCGTAGCCGAGCTGGACGAGATGCTGCGCGGCGACACCCGGCAGCTGCCTGAGGCCGGCGAGATCCTCGAAGTTGTCGACCATGGCGGTGCAGCCGTAGTGGTCGAGCATGTTCTTCATGCCGACCTCCTCCTGGGCCGCGTAGTAGAGGCTGTCGTACTTCTCGCCCAGCAGGACGGGATCGATGTCGTAGAGCTTCTTGTACTCCTCGATGACGGCCTCGACGTCCTCCTTCTTCGCCTTGTTGACCCAACTCTCGAGCTCGGTGGACGTCCAGGTGTTGACGGAGGTGCCGAAGACCTCCTCGGCCATGACCTTGTCGCCCTCGGTGACGGCTACGTTGCGCATGTTGTCGCCCCAGCGCATGACCTTCATGTTGTTGGCGGCGTCCCAGCCGGCGCAGGCGCGCTCCCACACGCCGATCTGGCGTGCGACCTCCGGGTCGGTGTAGTGGCCGAAGACGATCTTGCGGCGGATGCCCATCCTGGAGAGGATGTAGCCGAACTCGCGATCGCCGTGAGCGGACTGGTTGAGGTTCATGAAGTCCATGTCGATGTAGTCCCACGGGATCTCGAAGTGGTGCTGCGTGGAGAGCTGCAGCAGCGGCTTCCTGAGCTCCTTGAGGCCGCGGATCCACATCTTGGCCGGGCTGAACGTGTGCATCCACGCCACGACGCCGAGGACCTCCGGGCGGGAGCTTGCCTCGATCATGAAGCGCTTGATGGAATCGGAGTCCTTGAGCGTGGGCTTGAGGGTGATCTTGATGGGCAGATCGTCCGACTTGTTGATGGTGTCGACGATGTCCTTGGACTGCTGCGCGACCTGGCGCAGCGCCTCCTCGCCGTACAGGTCCTGGGAGCCGACGGCGAACCAGATCTCTTTGCCTTCGAATGCCATTGTGTGTCCTTTCCGCCGCAGGCTTCCTCGCCCGGACGACGATTCATGGCCGGCAATGCCGGCCGGGAACAATTCTTCTGTGCTCAGTGCCGGCCGTGCTCAGTGCTGGCCGTAGACGTTCTGGTAGCGGTCGTTGAGCCTGGCGATGTCGGCCGGGTCGATCGGGATGATGTCGCCGAGCTGGCGTGCGGCCCACATGGTGTGGGCGACCTCCTCGGTCATCGCGGCGGCCTTGACGGCGGCCTCCGCATCCTTGCCGACGGTGAACGGGCCATGGTTTTGCATGATGACTGCCGGCGAGTGCGGGTACTTCTCGAGCGTCTCGACCACGCCTTTGCCGATGGCCTCCGAGCCGATGAGGCGGAACGGGCCGATCGGCACCGGGCCGCCGAACTCGTCGCCCATCATCGTCAGGCCGCATGGGATGTTCTCACCGATCGCACCCCAAGCGGTGGCGTAGGTGGAGTGGGTGTGCACGACGCCGAACACGTCCGGGCGATGCCTGTAGATGTAGGCGTGGGAGAGGGTGTCGGAGCTGGGTGCCTCGGTGCCGTCGACCACGTTGCCGTCCAGATCGGTGACGACCATGCTCTGCGGGGTGAGGTCCTCGTAGCGCACGCCGGAGGGCTTGATGACCATGAGGTCGGCGCTGTGCAGACGCTGGGAGACGTTGCCCGCGGTCCACACCACGAGATTCCACTTGATGAGCTGCCGGTGGAGGTTTGCCACGACCTCGCGCACGGCCTTGACCTCGGCGCGCACCTGCGGCGAGTAATCCTCAAGAGTTGCCATTGTGTTCCTTTCTGCCGCCCGGTTTCTCCTGCGGTGTCAAGCTGCGTTCCGGACCGATGGACCGGGTGCCGGTTGCTGTTCCGCCGGCCTGTCAGTACTGTCTGTCAGTCCTGTGTGCCGGTTGCTGTGTGCCGGTCCCGTGTCAGTCCTGCTGCTGGCCGATGGTGTCGATCGCGGCCTGCTCTACCGGCAGGCTGCGCATATAGTGCTTGAAGAACTTCTCGAAGCCGGCGACCATCGTCGGATCCGGGCGCATCGTGGTCGACTTCGCGTCCTTGAACACCACGTCGTCGAGGTAGTCGGCGAGCGGCAGATCCGTGTGACGCAGGTAGTCGGCGAGCACCGCCATGCCCCACGGGCCTCCCTCGCTGGCAGTCGACATCACGGTGATCGGGGCGTCGAACGCGGCGGCGAGGATCGACTGCGCCACCTTCGGGGTGGTGAAGATGCCGCCGTGGCCGACAAGCGAGTCGATTCTCACGCCGTCCTGCTTCGTCATCACGTCCATGCCGATCTTGACCGGGCAGAACGCGGAGAACAGCAGGGCGCGCATGAGGTTGGGCAGGCTCAGGCTCGCGCGCGGGCCGCGGGCGAGGACCGGACGGCCCTCATCCAGACCGGCGAGCGGCTCGCCCGAGTAGAGCGCGTAGTTGACAAGACCACCGCCGTCGTTGTCGGCCTCCTCGCTGATCGCCTGGTTGAACAGCAGGCTGAACAGCTCGTTGGTGGACAGGTCGGCGCCGGCCTTCCTGGCGAACTGCCCGAACAGCCCGACCCAGGCGTTGAGGTCGGACGTGAAGTTGTTGGCATGGCTCATGCCGGCGAGGTCACCGGCGGGGGTGGCAACAGGGTCGACTTGTTCATAGGCCTTGCGCAGCGGCCGCTCCAGCACGACCATGCCAAAGATGGAGGTTCCCGCCGAGACGTTGCCGGTGCGCGGACGGACCGCGTCGGTGGCGACCATGCCGGTGCCGGCGTCACCCTCCGGCGCGGCGAGCGGGATGCCGGCCTCAAGCGTGCCGGACGGGTCGAGCAGGCGCGCGCCCTCGGCCGTGAGCGTGCCGGCGTCCTGGCCGGCCACCAGCACGGAGGGCAGCAGATCCTCGACCTTCCACGGCATCGCCTCGATCTCGGGCAGGGAGTCGAACTTTGCCAGATCGTCGGCGTTGTAGTCGTGGGTGGACGGGTCAATGGGGAACATGCCCGAGGCGTCGCCGATGCCGAGCACCTTCCTGCCGGTGAGCCGCCAGTGCACATAGCCGGCGAGGGTGGTGAAGAACGCGACGCGCGGGGTGTGCTCCTCCTGGTTGAGGACGGCCTGATACAGATGGGCGATCGAGTAGCGCTGCGGGATGTTGTAGGTGAACAGCGCGGAGAGGCGACGGCTCGCCTCCTCGGTCATGGTGTTGCGCCATGTGCGGAACGGCACGAGCAGATTGTCGTCCTTGTCGAAGGCGAGATAGCCGTGCATCATGGCCGAGAAGCCCATCGCGCCGACGCGCGTCAGCTCGAGCGAGTATTTGTCGGCGACGTCCGCGCGCAGGTTGGCGTAGGCGTCCTGCAGGCCGGACCACACCTCCTCGAGCGGGTACGTCCACACACCGTCGACGAGGTGGTTCTCCCACTCGTGGTCTCCCTGTGCGATGACGTTGTAGTTCTCGTCGATGAGCACGGCCTTGATGCGCATGGAGCCGAATTCGATACCCAGGCTCGTGCGTGCCGAGGCGATGGCCTGTGCCGCCGCAGTGGTGTCGAAGCCCGCCATTGACCCTCCTTCGAAGCGATGGCCAGTGAATGTCACGATAGGCGTCATTGCACATATGTGAACGTTCACAACTATTCCAAGGATAGCCGAAGGTCGGCACTTTTCAACCATTTGCCGCATACGGCGTGCCGCCTTCAATGGCGCCGATTCTTCGCGCCCGGCGGTCCCTCTCAGCGTAAAGAATCGACGACGCAGGTGGACTCGCGCACCACGATGCGCGGGCGGATGAGGCGGATGCCGTCCACCGTGCGGGTGGCCGGCAGCTCCGGGTCAGGCCCGCCCGTCGCCTCCCCCGGCGAGAGCATGGCCAGCACCTGCGACATGGCAAGCCCGCCGAGCGCCTGGAAATCAGGGCGCACCGTCGTCAGCGACGGCATGACCGCATCAGCGCCGGGCATGTCGTCGAAACCGGTCACGCTCACCTCCTGCGGCACCTGGATGCCGAGCCGGGCGAGCGCCCGCAGCGCACCGAGCGCCTGCAGGTCATTCGCCGCCACCACGGCGTCCGGCGCATCGGCCTGCCCCTCGGGCATCGTCCGGCCCGCGAACGCCGAGGCCACCGCCTTCTCGGCGGCCTTCGACTGCCATGAGCCGGTGTCAATCACCCGGTAACGCATCCCGCGCCGGATCGCGCCGGCTTCCAGCGCCTCCAGACGCACGCTCGCATCCGCCCATTCCTGCGGGCCCGCCAGCAGCAGCAGACGCTTTCTGCCGAGCCCGGCGAGCAGGTCGAGGATCTGCCCCTCCCCTTCCGCCTGGTCGATGCCGACGAACCGGCGACGGGCAGGATCCGCACTGACAGCGGCCTGCCGGGCAGGCTGGCTGGCAGATGTGAGGAACACAGCCGGCTGCTGGGAGCGGACAGCGAGCGCCGCACACAGCAGCCGCGTCGTCGGGGTGAGGCAGACGAGCGCATCGACGCCCTGTGCGGAGAAGGCGGAGATGATCGAATCGAACTGTGGGCGACCGTCACGGCGCTCGTTGTAGACGGCGACAGAGACGGCGAGGCCGTGGTCACGGGCACGGGCCTCCAATGCGCCGATCGTCGAAATCGGGCCGTAATAGCTGACGCCCCCGGCGACAAAGCCGATGGTGCGCGACCGGCTCGTCACCAGCGCCCGCGCGAAGTTGAGCGGGTGGTAGTCAAGCGCGGCAATGGCCTCTTCCACACGGGCACGGGTCGTGGGCGAGACGTTGGGCGAATGGTTGATGACGCGTGAGACGGTCTGGTAGGACACGCCTGCCTGACGGGCGACCTGGGTGATGGAGACGCGGCGCCTGCCCGTGCCTGAAGCGCTGTGATCTGCCATGATGTCCTTCCGCCGCACGCCCGTCTGCCATAGTGCGGACCCGGACCGTGCGATCCCAGCCTACCGCCGTCCGCCTCACACGAGATGCCAAGTGAGCCGGTGCAGGTCACTGGGCCCGTGCGCGGCGATGGCGGCCCTGTGCGCGGCGGTGCCATAACCCTTGTTGGATTCCCAGCCGTAGGCGCGGTACGCGTCCTGGAGTGCCAGACGCTCCATGAGCCTGTCACGCGTCACTTTGGCGAGGTCGCTCGCCGCGGCCACGATCGCGCAGGAGGCGTCCGCCTTCACCTGCGTGGTGATGGCAGGCAGCAGCGGCACGTCCGGCGCGTCCATCGTGCTCGCCGCGGGGGTGATGTAGTCATGCGGCCCGTCGAGGATGCCGGCGGCACCATGCAGGTCTGCCACGGCAAGCCCAGGTTCGGCCTCGCACGGCCGGCAGCACAGTTTGTTCTCACAGGCGGCAAGCGCCCGCAGCGCTGCCAGCCCGAGCGCATGGGTGATGCCGGCCTCGTCGATCTCCGCATTGCTTGCCGCGCCGACAGCCCAGGCGTCCACAAAATCACCGAGCGGGCCGAAGAGGCGTTCACGCTCCTTCTCGGTCAGCATTTTGGAGTCGGCGAGATGGTCGGGGATTCGCGGCCCACGTTTTTCGAGCCGGTCAGAGAGGATAGCCGCGCAGCCGACCATGACGGGCCCGGCGAGCGCGCCGCGGCCCACCTCGTCGAAACCGAAGATGACGGGCGCGCCATTCTGGGCGAGACGGCGTTCGAGCCGCCACGTGGGCCTCACGCGGCTCATCGTGCACCAGAAACGCCGCCCACGCCCTTGTAGACGGCATCATCGCGGCCGAGACCACGCCAATGCGTGACCGGCCAGTAGACGAATTTGGCCACCCCCTGCACATCGGAAATCGGCACAAGCCCGCCCTGGCCGTCGGAGAGATGGTAGCGCGAGTCGGCGGAATTGGCGCGGTTGTCGCCCATGACAAACAGATGGTGGGCGCTCACCTTCACCGAGAAGCTGATGTCGGAGGGGTTGACGCCCGGTTTGAGATAACTGCTCTCGTCGATGGCGTGCCCGTTGATGGTGACCGGTGAGCCGGAGCCTTTGCATGCCACGGTGTCACCCGGCAGCCCGATCACACGTTTGACGAGATAACTGGAGGAGAGGATGCCCCCGGAGGACTCGCCTGAGAGCCAGTTGTCGGGGTCTTTGAAAACGATGACGTCGCCGCGGTGGATCTGCCCGTGCTGTCCCTCGATGCGCGAGGTGACGATGCGGTCACCGATCTGCAGGGTATTGAGCATCGAGCCGGAGGGAATGACGTAGATGTCCGCGATGAACAGACGGATGAGGACGACGATGAGAACCGGGATGAGGATTGCCAGTGTGATCTCCCTCGCCGTGGAGGAGGCGCTGCGGTGGCCCGTGGGCTCCGGCTTCTTCTCCGGTGCCTTCTGGTGCTGCGCGCGCGGGGACGTGACCGTCCTCGGCGGACGGACGGATGTGCCGTCGGATCGCCCGGAGGACGCAAAAGCCCGGGTACCGTCGTTGGTGTTCGGTACTCGGGCCTGCATGAGATTCACTCGTCCGTAGAAGACAGGAACGTCAGTTCTGCTTCTCGTCGACGCGACGCTCGGCGATCCTCGCGGCCTTGCCGTGACGATTACGCAGATAGTAGAGCTTGGCGCGACGGACGCGGCCGTGGGTGAGGACCTCGATGGACTCGACGGCAGGGTCATAGACCGGGAAGCGGCGCTCGACGCCGATACCGAAGCTGACCTTGCGCACGACGAAGGTCTCGCGGTACTTCTTGCCCTGACGGGCGATCACGACACCCTCGAAGGCCTGGATACGGGTGTTCTTGCCCTCGGTGATGCGCACGTTGACACGCACGGTATCGCCCGGACGGAACTCCGGCACCTCGAAATTGGCCTTCTTGACCTGTGCGGCCTCAAAATTCTCAATAGCACCCATGGGTGTTTCCTCCTGCGCTGCCACAGAACAGCCACATACCCGCCCTCGCGGATCGACGGGGACCATGCCGGTCCCCTGCCCCGCGCGGGACATCAATCCCCGACGGCTGCCTGCCGCCGGTGCGCCCATCCGGCGTCTGCGACGCCTGGACCGAGGGGCCCTCCCTCTGTGGCGGGAACGGCCCTGACGAACATTCTGACTTTACCCGCGCCGCCAGACGCGGGAGAATAACTCACTTCTTCGCGATGTGACCGCGGTTCTCTTCTTCGCCGTGACTTTCCGGCTCACTTCTTTGCCGGAGCGTCCTTCTCCTCGGAGTAGGACTTCTCGGTGTTGACCGCCCAGACGTTCTTCTTGGACGTCTTGCCGGACTTGATGTTGGCGACGGCCTCCATCGCGGTGGCCATGGAGTGGTCCATGTTGTTGTAGCGATGCTGGCCGTTGCGACCGACGCAGTACAGGTTGCCCCAGCTGTCGAGCCACTCGATGAGCTGGTCGATGTCCTTGTACGTGTCGAAGTAGGCGGGGTACGCCTTCTGGACGCGCTCACGGTGGTAGTCCACCACGTCGTCAGGCGAGTAGATCACGCGCATGCGCACCATCTCGTTGATGGCGAGCTTCTTAGCCTGCTCGTCGGTCATATTCCAGAAGTCGCTGCCCTCGTCGGTGAAGTACTCCAGACCGATCCAGACGGTGTCGTCCGGCTTGGCGACGAGATACGGGCTCCAGTTGTTGAACACCTGGATGCGGCCGACCTTGTAGCCCGGGTCCTGCACGTAGATCCAGTTGTCCGGCACGATCGGCGGGTTGCCCAGCGTCGGGTTTGCCTCGAAGTCGTCGTTCTTGATGCGCAGACGCTTGCACAGAAGGCCCACGGTGACGAAGTCGCGGTACGGCAGACCCTCGGCGATGGCGGTCATGTCCTTCGGCGCCGGGTTGTCGGACGCATCGAACGCCTCGAGCAGGTTCTTGAGCGGCATCGAGCTGATGACGTCATCGGCGGTGAGCGTGTGCTCGGCGCCCTTCTTGTCCACGTAGACCACACCGGTCAGGTGCCCGTCGGCGGAGAGGATCTTGGTCACGCGGGCATTGGTGAGCACGGTGGCGCCCATCTGCACGTCGCGCTTCTCGACGGTCTCCCACAGCTGGCCCGGGCCGAGCTTGGGGTACCAGAATTCCTCGATGAGGCTGGTCTCCACATGCTCGGGGTCGCGCTTCTTGGGCGAGAGCTTGGCGAAGGCGTTCTTGAGCACGGAGAGGATCGACAGGCCCTTGACGCGCTGCGCGCCCCAGTCGGCCGAAATCTGGCTCGGATGGCGCCCCCACAGCTTCTCGGTGTAGCCCTCGAAGAAGTTCTCGTAGAGCACGCGGCCGAAGCGGTTGATATAGAAGTTCTCAAGATTGGTCTCCGGCAGCTTGTGGACCATCGACCACAGATAGCTGAAACCGGCGCGCATCGTCATGCCGAAGCCCATCGCCTTGAGCGTGTCGGGCGAGAGCGAGATCGGATAGCCGAAGAAGTGCTGGTGCCAGAAAATACGTGAGAGACGGTGGCGCTTGAGCATGACCTCGTCGGTCTTGTCCGGGTCCGGGCCGCCCTCGACCACGTCCACATGGCGTCCGAGCTTCTTGTCGTCATAGGCGCCGGCACCCTGCAGCGGCAGGATCTGCTGCCACCAGTCCATGATCCGCTTGTCTTTGGAGAAGAAGCGGTGACCGCCGATATCCATGCGGTTGCCGTCATGGTGGACGGTGCGCGAGATGCCGCCGAACTGGTCGGTGGCCTCCAGCACGGTGACGTCGTAATCGGCGCTGCCGCCATCGCGCAGCAGCTCATAGGCCGCGGTCAGTCCGGCCGGGCCTCCTCCGATGATGACGATCTTCTTCTTGGCCATGCGTGTCCTTTCGCTCGCAGCCGGCTCACAGGCTCTCAGGAATATCCATATCCCCCTCGGGATGCTGGAGTTCCTCGATATTGATGTCCTTGAATGTGACGATACGCACGCTCTTCACGAAGCGGGTGGGACGGTACACATCCCAGACCCACGCGTCGGTGAGGGTGAGGTCGAAGAAAACATCCTGGCCCGCCGAACGGGTCTGGAAGTTTACCTCGTTGCACAGATAAAACCGGCGCTCGGTCTCCACCACGTACTTGAAAAGCTTGATGACGTCGCGATACTCCTTGTACAGCTGGAGTTCCGCCCCCGTCTCGTAGTCGTCAAGATCTTCTGCACTCATCACAGGCTACTTTACTCACCGTGCGTCGTGCGACGGCTTGTCGACGGTCTTTGTGGAGGAGGCACCGGCGATTTTTGCGGTATCTGCGCTTTGTGCGCCATCACCATGACCTGATTGCCGATGGTGCGTCTTGCGGCCATGCCCGGCTTTGGCCGACGAGGTCCCGTCGGACGGGCCGGATGGCATCTGGGACCGCGGGGATGACGCATGGGAGGAGCCGTGTGCCGACCGCTTCGACGGCGTTGTCTGGGCCTCCGGGGAAGGATCCTCCTCCCGGGCGGACGCCTCGCCGTGGAACCAGCGACGCCACCAGGCACGCTTGGACTTGTGGCGTGTCACGCCATCAGCACCGACGCCGTCCGTTGCCACGTCGGCCTCGCCGTCGGCGCTGTCGCCGGCCTTCTCGTGGTGCTGGTCATGGTTGTCCGAGGACGCATCGACGCCGGCACTCGGCTGTTCCCCGCCGTCGTGGAGCACGGCGGCCTGTGCCGCCTGCCAGCGCGGACGCCCTCCGGCGGCCCTGTCGGCACGTGCCTCGCTCTGCTGCCACGCGTCACGATCGGCATCGGGGCTGGCATCACGCGGGTTGATCGGCCGCTTCTTCTCCGGCTCTCCGGCCACGGCACGCGCGTCATGAAAGTCGGCCGGGGTCTTGAACGTCTCGGAGGAAGCAGTGGAATCGGCGACGGCACGCAGATCCGTCTGCTTCTGCAGAGCCACGGAGTGGCCGTGGGCGGCCAGCGCCTCCTTGACCCCCGGGTTGCCGGGGATGATCCGCATGCCCCACGCGTCGAGCGCGCGGATGGGGTCATACTCGTCGGCGAGCGTGGAGAGGATGTTCAGGTCCTGGTACTCGTCATTCTCGTCATCCCAGAGCTTGTCGCGCAGCACGCCCTCGAGCGTGAAGCCGATGGACTGGTAGACCGACAGCGAGCGCTGGTTGGAGCCGGGCACGAAGGTGGAGATGCGGTGCAGCCCGAGCCCGTCGTTGGCGGTGGTGGGGCCGAAACCGAAGGTCATCACGCGCGGCATGGCGTCACGCGAGTAGCCGCGCGAGCGGAAATCGCGGCCGAGGATCACCTGCAGGCGCGCGTCACGGCTCCAGGCGTCGATGCTCGTCAGGAAGATCATGCCGATCGGGCGCAGCTCGTCCGGGTCGACGGATCCGGAGATGCGGGTCATCATCGTCCAGCCGATGGTGCGCTCGTAGCCGCGTGCTTCGATGGCGGAGAGCACGTCAACGTCGCCCATCGACCAGGCGACCGAGTCATGCACCCATGTGCCCACGATGGCGCGCTCTGCCTTCTGGGAATAGCCGGTGATGCGCGAGGAATGGGCGAAGGCGTCCAGCTCGTCCATCGCCTCCAGATCCTCCAGGCGCACGGGGCGCAGCAGCTGCATCTCGCATTTGATCTCGGGGACGATGATCGAGGACGGCAGGTGACGGGTCTGGAAGGCCCGTGTGATCTCATCCTTGCCGTGCGCGGCGGCGATGGGTGAGGAAGGATCCGTTGACTGCGCTGTGCCTTCGTCGATAGCCGTGTCCATCACAACTCCTTGTATGCTCGCGGTCTCTTCGTGCGCGCCCGGTCGGCGCTGATCGGGCAGCTTTCTTCTTCCAACCATAGACGAGGGCGCCGGATAGTGGATGGGAAAAAGGTGAATGTGGAAAACTGGCGCACGACATGAAAAAGGCGGGAGACCAGTGGTCCCCCGCCTTGTCCGCGCCCAGATGCCCCTCGACGCGCTCCGTGTGCGCCTGCGGCTCAGCCGCGGATCTTCTTGATGACCTCGGCGCTGACGGCCTTGGCATCCGCCTGGCCGCGCGTGGCACGCATCACCGCGCCGATGATCACGCCCATCGGCTTCATGTTGCCACTCTTGAGCTTTTCGACCACGTCCGGGTTGTCGGCGAAGGCCTTGTCGATGATGGAGCCGAGCTCGCTGCCGGCCTCGACCACCTTGTAGCCGTGCGCGTCGGCGACCTCCGAAGGGGTGCCCTCACCCGCCAGCACGCCGGCGATCGTCTTCTTCGCCAGCCGGTCGTTGAGCTTGCCGTCGGCGATCATCTGCTCGAGCTCGGCCACATCGTCCGGCGTGACCGGCAGCTCGTCGAGGGCGAGCTTCTGCTCGTTGGCCACGCGCGAGATCTCGCCGAGCCACCACTTGCGCGCGCCGTCGGCGGAGGCGCCGGCCTGCACGGTCTGGTCGATGAGGTCGAGCGCGCCCGCGTTGAGGATGGCGTGCATCTGGCGGTCGTCAAGGCCCCACTCCTTCTGCAGGCGGTGACGGCGGTGCAGCGGCATCTCCGGCAGGGTCGCCTTCAGCTCGTCGATATGCTCCTGGGTGGTGTGCACCTGGACGAGGTCCGGGTCAGGGAAGTAGCGGTAGTCGTTCGCGTCGGACTTGAGACGGCCGTTGGCGGTCGTCTGCGTGGACTCGTCCCAGTTGCGGGTCTCCTGCAGGATCTCGCCTCCCTGCGAGAGGATCGTCGCCTGACGGCGGATCTCATAGATGATGGTCTTCTCGATGCCGCGGAACGAGTTGACGTTCTTCGTCTCCGAGCGCGTGCCCAGCGGCGCGTCGGGGCTCTCTCGCAGCGAGACGTTGACGTCGGCACGCATGTTGCCCTGCTCGAGGCGGCCCTCGGACACGCCGAGCGCACGGGCGATGTCACGCAGCATGCGCACATAGGCGCCGGCGATCTCGGCGGCCTTGGCGCCCGTGCCGGTCACCGGCTGGGTAACGATCTCCACCAGCGGCACGCCCGCACGGTTGTAGTCGATGAGCGAGTACGCCGCGCCCTCGATACGGCCGGCGGCGCCGCCGATATGCGTGTTCTTGCCGGCGTCATCCTCCACGTGCGCGCGCAGGATCGGCACACGGAAGGTGCTGCCGTCGTCGAGCTCCACGTCGAGGTAGCCCTCGCCGTTGAGCGGCTTGTCGTCCTGCGAGATCTGGTAGTCGCGCGGCATATCCGGGTAGAAGTAGTTCTTGCGCGACCACTGGCTCCACTCGTTGATGTGGCAGTGCAGGGCAAGTCCCAGGCGGATGGCGTCGTCGATGGCCTGCTTGTTGAGCACCGGCAGGCTGCCCGGAAGCCCCAGGCTGACCGGGGTCAGCTCCGTGTTCGGCTCGCCGCCGAAGCTGTAGGGCGCCGGGCAGAACAGCTTCGTCTTCGTGTTGAGCTCGACGTGCGTCTCCAGGCCCCACACAGGGTCGTAGCGCTTGATCGCCTCTTCGAAGCTCATCAGTTTCTCGGCCATATCAGCGCTCCTCCTTCATACGGTCCGCGATTTCGTCCATGACGGCCTTCTGCTCGGCCTTGCCGATCGTCGCAGCCTGATCGGCATCGACGTCGCCGGCCTTGGCGGCCTTGTCGAGCCACGGGGCGGACAGCTTGTCGAGCAGCGAGCCGGACTCCTGCTCGAGCGCCTTCTCCAGCGCGGCGGCCGGACGGTACATGAGGTCGTCGCGCTTCTGCGGGGCCATGATCTGGAAGCCGATCGGCAGGCCGTTCTCATCCAGACCGGCCGGCACGGACATGGCCGGGATGCCGGCGAGATTGGCCGGAATGGTGCAGATATCGTTGCGATACATGGTCATCGGGTCGGTGATCTCCTCGCCCAGGCGGAACGCGGTGACCGGGGAGGTCGGGCTGACGAGCACGTCGACCTGGCCGAACGCCTGCTCGAAGTCGCACAGGATGAGCGTGCGCACCTTCTGCGCCGAGCCGTACCACGCGTCGTAGAAGCCGGCGGAGAGGGCGTACGTGCCCAGGATGATGCGACGCTTGACCTCGTCGCCGAAGCCCATCTCACGCGTCCAGGCCATCATGCCCGCGCTCGTCTGCGGCTGGTCGGCCGGCGGCATCACACGCAGACCATAGCGCATGCCGTCATAGCGCGCGAGATTGCTGGAGACCTCGCTCGGCATGAGGATGTAGTAGGCGTCGAGGGCGTAGGAGACGCGCGGCAGGCTCACCTCGCGCACCTCGGCACCCATCTGCCGCAGCTTGTCCACGCACTGCTCGAAGCGCTTGCTGACGGCCGGACTGTAGCCCTCGCCCTGCATTTCCTTGACGACGCCGACCTTGAGACCCTTGAGGTCCTGGTTCTGGCCTGCCGTGGCCGCCTCGACCACCGGCGGCACATCCTCCGGGATGGAGGTGGAGTCGGCCGGGTCATGGCCGCCGATGACGGCGTGCAGCAGTGCGGCGTCCATCACAGTACGGGAGACCGGGCCGATCTGATCGAGCGAGCTCGCCATGGCGATGGCGCCGAAACGGGAGACACCGCCGTAGGTGGGCTTGACGCCGACCGTGCCGGTGAACGCGCCCGGCTGGCGGATGGAGCCGCCTGTGTCGGTGCCCAGGGCGAGCGGTGCCTCGAACGCGGCGACCGCCGAGGCGGAACCGCCGCCCGAGCCGCCTGGCACGCGGGTGGTATCCCACGGGTTGTGGGTCGGGTAGAACGCCGAGTGCTCCGTGGAGGAGCCCTGCGCGAACTCATCAAGATTCGTCTTGCCCAGGATCGGCATGCCGGCAGCCTTGAGCTTGCGCACGGCGGTGGCATCGTAGGGCGGGATCCAGCCGTCGAGGATGCGGCTGGCGGCGGTGGTCTCGATACCGCGGGTGACGATCATGTCCTTGACGGCGATCGGCACACCCGCCAGCGGACCCAGCTCCTCGCCCTTGGCACGGGCCTCATCCACCGCGTCGGCCTGTTCGAGCGCCTGCTTTGCGGAAACGGTGAGGAACGCCTTGAGGCTCGGCTCGGCGGCGGCGATCACATTGATCTCGGCCTGGGTGAGCTCACGGCTGGAAATCTCTTTGTCCTTCAGCTTCTGCGCCATCTGCGCGGCGGAGAGCCGGACGATCTGTGTGTCTGCTGCCATCACTTGCCTCCCAGAATGCGCGGCGCCACGAACTGCCCGTCTTGGCTCTTGGGCGCCTGGGCGAGGATCTCATCACGGTCAAGCGTCTTCGCCGGCACGTCGGGGCGCAGCGGCGCCTCCAGCGGCACGGGGTTGGCGGTCGGCGGCACGTCCGCCGTCGCCACGTCCTGGACGTGGGTGATGGACTGGGAAATCACGTTCAGGTCATTCTTGAGCCTGTCGGCCTCGTCGTCGCTGAGCGCGATGCGCACGAGGGAACCGAGGTGCCTGACCTGGTCTTTCGTAAATCGAGCCATACGGCCAATGCTATCGGCCTGAATCGACGCGCCCGCACGCCCTCACGCACGCGGCGACTGCTGGCCTTCCTCTCCCCCTGCACGGCCGATGCCCGCGTTCTGGGCGACCCACGTGTGCATGGCGATGGCCGCCGCCGCGCCGGCGTTGATCGAGCGCACCGAGCCGAACTGCGAGATGTAGACCACGTCGTCGGCCAGCTCGAGCGCCTTCTTCGTCAGACCCGGTCCCTCGGCGCCGAAGACGAGCAGGCTCTCGGGCTGGAAGCGGTATGTCTCGATCGGCACGGATCCGGGCACATTGTCGAGCGCGACGACGCGCATACCGGGCTGCTCGCGGCGGATCCGGGTGACGAGGTCCTCGATGGTGGGCTCATGCTCCACGTGCTCGTACAGCTGCGTCATGAGCGAGCCGCGCTTGTTCCACTTGTGCGGGCCGACGATGTGCACACGGGCGGCGGCGAAGGCGTTGGCACTGCGCACGATGGAGCCGATGTTGAAGTCGTGCGTCCAGTTCTCGATGGCCACCTCGAAGCGGTGGCGGCCGCATGCGTCCAGATCGGCGCGGATGGCCTCGACGCTCCAATAGCGGTAGCGGTCAAGCACGTTACGCGCGTCACCCTCGTCGAGCAGGTCAGAATCCCAGCGGCCCGGGACGAACAGCGGACTGGACGGGTCATCGGGGCGTGGCAGACCGGGATGTTCCTCAGCCCACGGGCCGACGCCCACCTGACGGAAGTGCGGCTCGCCGGAGGCCATCGCCGCCGCGGTCACAGGATTGGGTTCGTACATCAGCACCCGTCCGTCTTCTCGAGGCTCGGCGAGGCGAACGTGCTGACCTGTCCCACCTCGAGCACGCGCAGGAACGGCAGGTCCTGAGCGGACCCGTCCGTCGGGTTGATCACACGGATCTGCCCGGAGCGCTGCCCCGTCAGCGCCCCCGTGCCACCCACGAGCGCGGCAATGGCGACGGGGTTGGCCCCCTTGGCCTTCAGAATCCCGAAATCAAGGCCGAGCTCATTGCCGCGATGCAGCGTGACGATCGAGGACGTCTGGATATAGGAGCGCTCGGAGAGCCACGCGTCGAGCAGCAGCACATTTTTGCCCGCCACGGCCGGGCCTTTGGTGGAAGGGAAAACGAAATCGAGGCAGAAGGCGTCCAGCGAACGGCCTTTTTGCCCGGCGGCACCCATCATCGCCACAGCGAGCGGGACCGCGGCCGCGGTAAGCGCGCCGACCGCGTCGACGTGCGCCACGCGGCCTGATCGCTCAGCCTGTTCGAGGGCGGCGAGCAGCGCGCGCCCGGACAGGGCGGCACCGCGCTGGTCGAGGGAAACGTCGTACAGCTCGGAAAAAGGCCGGGAGCCCACGGCCTTCGCCACAATGGCGCGCAGCTCGTCCCGGTCCGCATCCCCCTGCACCGCACGGCCGGTGGTGCGGCCAACGGTTTTCTCGTCCATCGCGCTCATGCGTCCTCCTCTGCCGAGTCCGGCGTCGGGTCAGTGCCCTGCGTCAGGTCCGTGCCCTGCGCTGTGTCTGTCGCCGACGCTGTTTGTTCTGTCGCCGACTCTGTCCGATCTGTCTCTGTCTGTTCTGTCTTTTCCGCCCGATCGGTCGCCGCCACCCGCGCGGCCGGCCTTTCCACCGGCGTGACGGAGACCTCGGCCTCGTCGGTCAGCTCCGAGGAGGTGAGCCGGCGCACCTGGGCCTTGTCGGGGCCGATCTCCTTGAGCACCGTGATCTTCTTCGGGTCCATCTCGTCGAGCCGGCGCGCCTTGGGCAGAATCGTGCGCTCGAGATTGCCGACGAGCTTGTTGTACGTGTCCACCGTCCGCTCGAGCTGGCCGCCCATCGAGCCCACATAGCCGCCGAGCGTGCGGAAGCCGGCGTAGAGCTGCTGGCACAGGCGGAACAGCTCCTTGGCATCGTCGGACAGGCTCTGCTGCTGCCAGCTCGCGGCGGTTGCCTGCAGCACGGCCCACAGGCTGACCGGCGAGCACAGCGCCACCTTGTGCGCGAACGCGTAGGAGAGCAGATCCGGGTCGGTCTGCAGCGCGGCGGAGAGCACGGCCTCGGTGGGCAGGAAGGCGATGGTGAACTCGGGGGTATCGCTCAGGATGCCCGAATAATCACGCCTGCCGAGGTCATCGATGTGCTTTTTGATGGCCTTGACATTGTCGTCCAGTAGTTTTGCACGCCGATCGCGGCCCTCGGGCGTCGAGTCATCCGTGTGCACGGCGGTCTCGTACGCCTGGAACGGGGTCTTGGAATCGACCGGGATCTGCTTGCCGCCGGGCAGGTAGATCACCATGTCCGGCCGGGAGGAGGAATCGACGCCCGTGGGGATGACCACCTGCGTGTCGAAATCGACGTGCTCGCGCATCCCCGCGGCCTCCACGAGGTTGCGCAGGGAGATCTCCCCCCAGTGCCCGCGCGCCTGGTTGTTGGTCAGCACCCCGGCGAGCATGCGCGTCTGCTCGGACAGGTCATGGCCGGACTGCGACAGGGCGCGCAGCTGCTCGCCCATCTGCCCGGATTCCTTCTTGCGCCCCTCCTCCATGGTGGTCACGCGCTGCTGGAGCCTGGTGAGCTGGTCGGCCACCGGGGCGAGCAATTTGATCACATGCTCGTTCTCCTGCGCGGTGGCCTGCTCGCGACGCAGCAGCTCCTCCTGATGGCGCTTGTTCTGCTCGGCGATGGCCGCCTGGTCGTGCTCGCGCTGCTCTGCCAGCTCGGCCTGACGCCGGTTTTCCGCCTCGTGCTGGGCGCGTACGCGCTCCTGCTCGGCCTGCCGGGTCTGCGCGAGCTGGTCGCGTAGGTAGACGACCTGCTGGTTCTGCGCGGCGAGCGAGGCCTGCGCCGCGGCGAGGCCGCGCTGGGCGGTGTCGCGTTCGGCGGTCGTCTGCTCGAGCGTGTGCTGTGCGGTGGAGAGCTGTTCGGCGAGCACACGCGGATCGGCGGTCCCGGCGGCGGTCGCGGCGGACTGCGAGCGCGCCCGGGCGGTAAGCCAGCCCAGGCCGAAGCCTGCGGCGATGCCGACGAGCAGGAAAAGGACGGACAGGAAGGTGTCAGACATGCTTCAAAGTCTACGCAGCCGGGGACGAAAAGAAGCCGGAAACGAAAAGGGGATGCATGACAAAACAACGGGGACGTACGACAGGGAAAGCAAAAGCAGACCGCGAAACAGAAAAAGGGCACGGCCGACGGATCGGTCGTGCCCTGGAAGGGATCGATGATGATCAGCGCCTTGCGGCACTGAAAGGGATCAGGTGCCTCACTGCTTGACGTTGAAGCCCTGCTGCTTGCCGTAGCTGATGATCTTTGCCTGCCAGTCGGCGATGCCCTTCGTCAGGGTCGTCTTGCCGGTGAACGCGGCACCGGCGGTATCACCGTAGATGCCACGGGCATAGACCTCGTACGGCAGGAACTGGTAGCCGGAGGTGACATCCTCGGCTGCCTCGGCGAGCACCTCATTGAACTTCTGACCGCCGAAGTATTCGACCGGCTTGCCGTTGGAATCAGACACGGTGGTGGCGTCGAGGAACGAGCTCTCCTTCATCGCCTTGGCGGAGGCCGGGAAGTTGCCGGCCTTCACACGAATGTCGACGCCATCGCCGGCGGTGGCGAACTCAAGGAACTTGTAGGCCGCGGCAGCCTCGGCACCCTTGGAGCCGGCGAGCATGGCGAGCGAGGAGCCACCGTTCTCAGCGTTGGCCTTCTCACCCTCCTTGAGGGTCGGCATCTTGGCGACGCGCCACTTGCCAGCGGCCGCACCGGCGCCGGAAACGAGGTTGGCCGGCATCCAGGCGCCGGTCAGCAGGCCGGCGATGGAACCATCACCGAGGGCACGGTTCCAGTCATCGGTCCAGCCCTTGGTCTTGGTGTCGATGAGACCCTCATCGATCATCTTCTGCCAGTACTCGGTGAACTTCTTGGCACCGGCGTCACCGGTGAGGTTGACGGTCACATTCGTGCCCGAGGTCTTGAACGGACGGCCGCCGAAGGCCCAGACCATGGAGTCGTAGAAGCCGGCGTCACCCGAGTCGGAGGTGATGTAGGAGCCGGCCTGGCGGATCTTCTTGGCATCCTCATAGAACTCGTCCCAGGTCTTCGGGGCCTCGGAGATGCCCGCCTTGTCGAAGACCTCCTTGTTGTAGAAGAAGGCCATCGGGCCGGAATCCTGCGGCAGAGCGTAAAGCTTGCCCGCCCAGTGGACGGAGTTCCACGTGCCGGTGGTGAAGGTGCTCTTGTACTTCTCGGCACCGTAGGCCGACAGGTCGGCGAGCTTGTGGTTGATGGCATACTGCGGCACGGCGTAGTACTCGATCTGCGCGATGTCCGGGGCGCCCTTGCCGGCCTTGAGCGCGTTGTCGAGCGCGGTGTAGGCGGCGGAGTTCGTGCCGGAGTTGGTCAGCTTGACGGTGACGTTCGGGTACTTCTTCTCGAAGGCCTTGACCACCGGGGTGAGCGTGGGCTCCCAGGCCCACACGTTGACAGTGACCTTCTTGTTCGGGTCGAACTTGGTCACCGAGGACGACGAGGACGAGCCCGACGACGCGGAGTTCGAATTGCCGCAGGCGGCGAGCGAGCCCGCCATCGCAATGGCGCCGATGAGGGCGACCGTCTTCTTCACAGACAGCTTCATGGCTGTTCCTTTCCTCCGCTGGTCTGTTGCGACCAGCCTTCTGATCTTCTCTGATCAGTCATCCACCCGGGAGACGATGAGGCCCGCCGGGAAAATTGTTCCTTCTGTTGTCTCCGGCTCGCCGGCCACCTGTGCGGCGGCCGCTGTACCGGCGTCCGCCTGGGAGGCGACGAGGACCTCCCCCTCGACCCGCGCGGAGACTGCCTCACGCGTGCGGTTGAAGAGGAAGACGAATTTGGTGCCGTCCGGGCTGACGCGCACGACCCGCAGGATCTGCGGGGTGGAGCGCACGAGCCCGGCAAGGCCGAGATCGCCGAGCAGCGGCTTGAGGCTGCCCGCAATGTCCGTATCGCCGAGCCGGCATCCCACGTAGAGGCTGCGGCCCTTGCCATACGGATGGAGCACGATGGCCGGCACGCCGTCCATGCCGCTGGCCTTGTCGGCCGTGTAGCGGCTGACGACGCGCGCGTCGTCGGCGGTGTCGGTGACCACGTCGGCGAAGTCATGCGCTGTGGCGCCGTTGTCGAGGTCGAGGTGGTCGGGCACGCCGGGGAAGTCGTCGCCCATCGGGCTGAACTCCTCGACGCGCACGCCTGTCAGGTCGCGCAGCGCGCCCGGATAGCCGCCCAGCCAGATGCGGTCGGAGCGGTCGGCGATGCCGGACATGTAGGTGACGATGACGGTGCCGCCCTCGCGGGCGAAGTCACGCAGACGGTCCGCGAGGCCTTCGTCCATCAGGTAGACGTTCGGCACCACGACCACGCCGCGGTCCTGCCACTTACCGTCCACGGGCACCACATCGGCGGTGATGCCGAGGTCGGCCATCGCCTTCCACCAGGAGAACGGCTCGGTGAACTGCGCGAGCTTCTGCGTGGGGACGGTGGGGTGCTGCAGCGCCCAGCCGGACTCGTTGTCGAAGAGGATGGCAACCTTCGAGGACTCCACGCGGCTGCCCAGCACACCGGCGTCGGTGAGGTCGGAAAGCACGCGCCCCTGGTCACACACGTCGCGGAAGATCTGCGAATCCGCCCCGGCGTGGGGAACCATGGCCGAATGGAACTTCTCCGCACCGGCCTGCGACTGCCTCCACTGGAAGTAGAGGATGCCGTCCGCGCCGAAGGCGAGGTGCGCGAGCGAGTCGCGCAGCATGGCGCCCGGCTCCTGGCGGTAGTTGACGGGCCGCCAGTTGACGGCGGAGGTGGAGTGCTCCATGAGCAGCCACGGCTTGTTGCGGGCGATGCCGTCCATCAGGCTCGCGGAGAAGGCGAGCTCGCTGAGGTGGTCGTCACCCGGGGTGAAGTAGTGGTCGTTGGAGACGAAGTCCATGTCGGCGCCCCAGCGGTCATAGTCGATGCCGGTGGCGATGGCGCCGCTGACCATGAAGTTGGTGGTGCATGGCTTGTCAGGCGTGACGGCCTCGATGGCGTCCCGCTCGGCCTTGCAGAAGTCGAGCAGCGCGTCAGAGCTGAAGCGCTTGAAGTCGAGCAGCTTGCCCGGGTTGGGGAAGCCGTTGACGTGCCGCGGGACAAGGATCTGGTCGAAGGAGGTCATCCTCTGGCTCCAGAAATCGGTGCCCCAGGCCTTGTTGACCGCGTCGATGGTGCCGTAGCGCTCCTCGCACCACTTCTGGAAGGCGGCGTTGGCGTCATCCGAGTAGTCGTAGAGGTTATGGCAGCCGTATTCGTTGCCCAGGTGCCAGGCGACCACGTACGGGTTGTCCTTGTAGTGCTCGGCCAGATGCCGGCACATCTCGAGGGCGTAGCGGCGGTAGACCGGCGAGGTGGGACGCCAGTTCTGCCGGGCGCCGGGCCAGAAGGTGCGGCCGTCCTCGTCGATGGGCAGGATCTCCGGGTGCGCCTTGGCCAGCCACATGGGCGGCGAGGCGGTGGCGGTGGCCAGGTCGACGGCGATGCCGTTGCTGCCCAGCAGGTCAATGACCTCATCGAAGAGGCTGAAGTCCCACTGCCCCTCGGCCGGCTCGAGGCGCGACCAGGAGAAGATGGCGAGGGAGACGATGTTGACGCCCGCCTGCTTCATCAGGCGCACATCCTCCTGCCATACCTCGCGCGGCCACTGCTCGGGGTTGTAGTCGCCGCCATACCAGATGCGGCTGTTCTTTCCCGCAAGCGGCTGCGGCCAGCGCCAGGGCTGGCGTGTCTGCTGCTTCTGCGATGTCTGTGTCTGATCGGTCATGATGCTCACTCCTTGACGGCGCCTGCGGCGAGGCCGGACTGCCAGTACTTCTGCAGGCACAGGAACGCGACGACGACCGGGATGATCGTCAGCAGCGAACCGGTGACGACGAGGTTCTGGATGGCCTTGGCACCGGCGGTGGTGGACTGGCTGTTCCACTGGTTCAGACCGATGGTCAGCGGGTACCAGTCAGGATCCTTGAGCATGATGAGCGGCAGGAAGTAGTTGTTCCATGTCGCCACGATCGTGAACAGGGCCGTGGTGACGATACCCGGTGCCAAAAGCGGCAGGCTGATGGTGAAGAACGTGCGGAACTCGGACGCGCCGTCCACGCGCGCCGCCTCGATGAGCGAGGTCGGCACGGCCTGGTCGGAGAAGATCCACATCAGATACAGACCGAATGGGCTGATCAGCGAGGGGATGATCATGGCCCACGGCGTGTTGGTGAGGTTCAGCTTGGCGAAGAGCAGGAACTGCGGCACGGCCAGCGCGATGCCCGGCACGGAGATGGAGCCGATGACGACGGCGAACACCGCCTTGCGGCCCGGGAAGTCGAACTTGGCCAGCGCGTAGCCGCCCATGATGGCCAGCAGCGTGGCACCGCCGGCGCCCACGATCACGTACAGGAGCGTGTTGAGGAACCAGCGCCCGAAGATGCCGTCCTGATAGGTGAACACCGTCTGGATGTTCTGCCACAGGTTGAAGCTCTTGCCGAAGCCGAGGCCGAACGTGGAGACGAAGTCCTTCTGGGTCTTGGTGGAGTTGATGAGCAGCCACAGGAACGGGAAGAGGCAATAGACGGCGAAGATGCCGGTCACGAGGGTCAGGCCCCAGCTGCGGCGCGGGTTGGTCGGGTTGGAGAAACCGGTCTTGGCCGAGCGCTTCCGCTCTTCGGCCAGACCCTTCTCGATGGCCTTCTGACGCTTCTTCTCCGCTTTCTTGGCGGCGCGGCCCTCCAGGTAGACGGGCTCTGCCCCGGTGCGGGCGGCGTTGGCGCCCTGGAGCATCTCGAGGCCGATCATGCGCTTGCCATCGGAGGCTTGTGCCGTTGCGGTCTGCGCGGCATTTTGACGAGTGCTGCTCATCTCATCTGCTCCTTCATGCTCGAAAGCTGGACCGCGTAGGCCAGGACCATGGTGATGACGGCCATCACGATGGCCAGTGCGGCCGCGTAGTTGGACTCGCCGCCCATGAAGCTGAGGTTGTACGCGTACATGTTCGGCGTGTAATACGTCGTGATCACGTTGCCGGGGACCATCGTCTTGAGGATCTGCGGCTCATTGAACAGCTGGAACGAGCCGATGATCGAGAAGATCACCGTGATGGCCAAGGACCCCCTCAGCTCGGGCATCTTGATCTTGCGCACGATCTGCCACTCGCTGGCGCCGTCGATGGCGGCCGCCTCGTAGAGGTCATGCGGGATGGTGGACAGCGCCGCGTAGAAGATCAGCATGTTGTAGCCGGTGAACTCCCACGTGTTGATGTTGCCGATCGAGACGAGGATCCAGTCGGGGCTGAACGCGTCAAGGTGCCAGCCCAGCGCCGCGTTCATCGAGCCGATCAGACCGTACTTGGCCGAGTACATGAAGCCCCACATGAGGGTGGAGACCACGGCCGGCACCGCGTACGGCAGGAATGTGGAGATGCGGAAGAAGCGCATGCCGTGCAGGCGCATCGAGTCGAGCGCCAGGGCGACCAGCGCCGCCAGGGCGAGCATGATCGGCACCTGGACGACCGTGAACAGGGCGACCCTGCCCACCGAGTACCAGAAGTTGCCGTCATGGAACAGGCGGTCATAATTGGCGAACCCCGCGAACACCGTGCCGCCGATCATCTTCTCCTGGAAGAAGCTGATGTAGATGGCATAGATGATCGGGATGATGAACACGAACACAAACACGACGGCGAACGGCCACATAAACTTCCAGCCGCGCCAGTCGCGACGGTGCTTGTTCACCGGCACATCCGATGCCGAGGAGCGCACCGCTTGCTGAGCAGTCGTCATTTCTCCCCCTTAAAGCCTTCTGCGTTGAAGACGCCGTGTCGTCGCTGACCCGGCGTGGGCAGATCCCATGACCGCCCTCTTTCTTTCCCGGGCGATTCCACTGGAACCTGTTAACGTTAACTGTTATCGTTAACACTACAACACTCCTCGCAGAATGCAAGAGGTGGAAACGCGAATTCGGCGCAGGCCTGTCCTTTCCGGCGTGTCGCCCGGCACAGATGCCGTCGCACAGAATGCAGACCGTCATACGGAACGCAGAAATGCCATCTCGCACGGAATGCGGAAACGCCATCGCACAGATGCCACCGCACACAACGGTGCACTGAGAACAGAAAGAAGGCGGACGATGGGACTCAACGCTTCACTGGCCGACGTGGCGCGCGAGGCCGGCGTCTCCCAGCAGACCGTCTCGCGTGTGGCCAACGACACGGGCCAGGTGAGCCAGGCCACGCGCGCGAAGGTGCGCGCGGCGATGCACAAGGTGGGCTACCGGCCCAACTACGCCGCCAAGGCGCTGCGACGCGGCACGTTCCAGACCATCGGCGTGGCGATGTTCGACATCACCGCCACCGGCAACATCGGTCTGCTCGACGGGATCGCCGAGGCCGCGAGCCGGCAGGGCTACGCCGTCACCATCCGTATCCTCGGCGACGAGGACCGCACCCTCGCCCGGGTGGAAAAATCCATGGCACGCCTGCCCGTCGACGGGATCATCGTGGTCATGGAGCGCCTGCTCACCGATCTGGATACCTTCTCACGCCGGCTCAACACGCCGATGACGATCATCACCCCGGCGGCCGTGCGTTCGTGCTCCACCCTCGACGCCGACCAGGCGCAGGGGACCCGGCTCGCCGTGGACTATCTGCATTCCAACGGGCACGCGGCCATCGCCTTCGTGCCCGGCCCCGAGGATTCCGTCGCCTCGCAGACCCGTCTGCACGCCTATGAGCAGCAGATGGGGGCGCTCGGCCTCGCGCCGCTCGTGCAGGACCACGGCGACTGGACCGCCAACTCGGGCTACCGCATCGGCACGGCCCTTGCGCGGCAGGTCAGGGACGGCGGCGTCACCGCCGTGCTCGCCGCCAACGACAACATGGCCAACGGCATCTGGCAGGCATTCGCACGCGCAGGTCTGCGCATCCCGCAGGACGTGAGCCTGATCGGCGTGGACAACTCCCTCTCCGAGTCGATCCCCAATCTGCGGCTCGACTCGCTCGACCAGCATTTCACCGAGATCGGCCGGCAGGCGGTCGACCTCACGCTGCGCGCCGCACGCGCGCAGCAGCGTACCGGGCGCCCGCCGCGGCCCGAGCACCGGCTCGTGCCGATGGACCTCGTCCGTCGCGGCTCGGTGGGTCCGATGCCGCGGCGCTGAGCCGTCGGCACCCGCACCGCCCGGATGACGGGCCGGGCATCGCCCTTCGCTCCTTTGAGCGGCGAATCGGGAGTTGGCCCGGCCGTTATCTCAGGCGTGGATGCCCATCTGGTCCAGGCACCACGCGTTCTCCTCGCACAGCCGGTGCCAGGCTGTGTACCGGCCGGAGGCGCCGGCATGGCCGCCCTCCTCCTCCACACGGATGAAGGCATCGGCGCCGACCTTCGGCTCCTGCAGCCGCGCGATCCATTTGAGCGGTTCGACGGGCAGCACGCGCGTGTCGGAGAGCGAGGTGGTGGCGAAGATGTGCGGGAAGGCACGGGTCCCCCAGTGCCGCTCGCGCTGTGCCGCGGTCTGCACGTTCTCATAGGGCGAGTAGGAGCGCATGTACCTGTAGACGTCCGCGTCGTGCAGCGGGTCGCCCCACTCGTCCCACTCGGTCACCGTCAGCGGCAGATCGGGGCGCAGGATGGAGGTGAGCGCGTCCACGAACGGCACGTCCGCCTCGATGGCATGGAAGAGCGTGGGGGCCATGTTGGCCACCGCCCCCATGAGCAGGCCCCCGGCCGAACCGCCCTCGGCCACCGTGCGGGCCGGATCAGCCAACCCGTGGTGCTGCAGCGCGGAGACAGCGTCGATGAAGTCGGTGAACGTGTTCTTCTTGTGCAGCTTTTTGCCGTCCTCATACCAGCGCCGGCCGAGCTCGCCGCCGCCGCGCACATGGACGGTGGCGTACAGCACCCCCCTGTCCAGCAGCGACAGGCGCGGCACGGAGAAACCGGGGTCGGAGCTGGAGCCATAAGCGCCGTAGCCGATCACGAACAGCGGCGCCGGGCGTTCCGGCCCGCCCTCGCCCATGCCGGGTGCGCCAGGACGCCAGACGAGCGAGACCGGCACCCACGCGCCGTCGCGGGCACGCACACGCACGAGCCGCTCGCGGTAGTCGCACTGGTCGAAGTCGCCGAGCACCTCCTGACGTTTGAGCAGACGGTCGGCACCGGTGGCGGTATCGAGGTCGTGCAGCTGCGAGGGCCGCGTCCACGAGCCGTAGGCGTAGCGCAGATGCGGCTCGTCGTAGCTGGGCATGCCCACCGAGTCGATCGACCATACGGGCCCGTCGATCTGCGTGCGCATATCCCCCAGCACGCCGTGGCTTGCCTCCGCGCCGCCAAGGTGCGCGGGTTCCTGCGCGCCCGAGCGGTCCACCGGGTCGAGGTCGGCCGGACCGCCGATGCCCTTGCCGGGCACCACGTCACGGAACGGCCATGGCCTGCCCTGCCGGAACGCGTCGGTGGCCGCCTGTTTCGTGCAGACCGCGAGCCGGGCCACTCCCCCACGCCGGTAGCCGAGCACGATGAAGCGCCGGTAGATCTCGATGCCGTCGATGCGCAGCCCCACACGGGTATGCGGGTCCTCGGCGGGGATGGAGCCGCGGGCGATGACGCGCCCCTCGCCGATGGACAGCGGCAGGGGGCTGGCCGTCAGGTCGACGACGTCGATCTCATAGTTCTCGTCACGGCTGTCATGGATCACGAACGCCACCGGGAAGCCGGCCTCATCGTCATCCGTGCCGTCCTGATCGCCCAGGCGCGCGAACGCCACATCATAATCGACGCCGTCGCGGCGGGCGATGACCGGCTCGAACGTGCCGGTGGGGTCATCGGCTGACAGGCGCAGTATCTCGGAAGTGGTCTTGGACGAGGAGGAGATGACGATCCATTTCTCGTCGAAGCTCAGGCCCACGCCGATGAAGAACCGGCCGTCCTTCTCCTCGTAGACGAGCGCGTCGTCGCCCGTCGGGGTGCCGACTTTGTGCCGCCAGATCTGGAAGGGCCTGTGCGCGGCGTCGAGGCGCGGATAGAACACCCAGCGCGCGTCGGGCGTCAGACAGGCCCCGCCGCCCGTGCCCTCGATGCGGTCAGGCAGGTCGAGCGCGGAGCCGGGACGGGCCACATCGGCGGGGATGCGCCGCAGCCACAGGTCATAGCGCTCGTCGCCGGTCGTGTCGGCACCGATGAGCAGCAGCGTGCCGTCGTGCGAGACGTCGAGGGTTCCGAGCGCGAAGAAGTCGTGCCCGCGGCTCTCCACGTTGGCGTCCATGTAGACCTGCTCGCCGAGCATGCTGCCCGGGGCGCCGGTGACGGCGGGCGGGGTCCAGTCGTCCGGCCCGGTCACGGGCACGCGGCATTGCAGTCCGTACTGCTCGCCTTCGACCGTGCGGGCGAAATACCACCAGTCGTCCATGCGCACCGGCACGGACATGTCGCTCTGGCGGATCCTGTGCGACATCTCGTCGAACAGCGCGTCGGACAAGGGCTTCAGGCGTCCGAGGCGTCGTGCGGCGATCCTGTTCTGGGCGGCGATGAAGTCCTTCGTGCGCGGCGAGGAGGCATCACGCAGCCATTCATAGTCATCGACGAACGTGTCACCGTGGAACGTGCGGGCGGTCGGGATTTTCGCCGCGGGCGGGAAGTGTGGTTGTTCCACGATGCCTCACAGGCTGCGCACGAAAGAGGCGTACTCGGCCGCAGAGATGAGCGAGGTGTTGGAGTCGTCGGCGTCGGTGGCGGAGACCTTGATGATCCAGCCCTGCCCGTACGGGTCACGGTTGATGAGCGTGGGATCGTCCTCCAGCGCCTGGTTGACGGCGGCGATGGTGCCGGTCACCGGGCTGATGAGCTGGTCGACGGTCTTGGAGCTCTCCAGCTCGACGGCGGGCTCGCCCTGCTTGACGGGCTCGCCCACGGAGGGCAGGTCGACGAAGACGAGGTCGCCGAGCTGGTCCTGGGCGTAGTCGGTGATGCCCACGACCACCGGGTCGACGGATCGGTCGAGCCAGGCGTGGGCCTTGGTGTAGTGCAGATGTTCGGGTGTCTCAGTACTCATAGTCCCAAGCCTATCGCCGGCGTATTTTTCCCGTCCACAGCTGAACAATTGTGGAAAACTCGCGGACCTGTCCGGTCCATCGTCGTCACCAACACACGTATCAGCTGACGCCCGCGTTACGCCTGACGGCACCTCACGGACATCTTCGCCTCAGAGCACCCTGTGGTTAACCGCGTGGTACCGCCTCACAGTGCCGTGACCGCGGCGGCGATCCGCTCGATCCCCGCCCGCATCACCTCAGGGTTCGTGGCGATGTTGACGCGCACCCAGTCGCCCCAGTCGCGCCCGCCATAGTCCGCGCCGGGGTTGACGCCGACCTTCGCCTTCTCGAGCAGCCAGCCGGCCACATCCCCGTCCGCGGGCGAATAGCGTGTGTAAGCGGACAGATCAAGAAAGGCGAGATAGGTGCCCTTGCCGAACTCGCAGCGCGCCTTGGGCAGCTTCTCGGCCACGAGATCGCGGAACAGCTTCTCGTTGCTGATGAGCCCTTCGATCACCCGTTCGAGCCAGGCATCGGATTTCTCCAGGCAGTAGGCCTGCACGAGCGCGCCAAGGTGCGTGCCGCGCTCCACGTCCGAGCGGGTCAGCCCGGCGAGCAGGTCCTGGCAGTCCGGGTCCTGCCCCGCCAGCACCGCGGCGGCTGGCAGCGAGGCCATCGCATACGCCTTCGTGGCGGAGAAGAACGAGATGGCCGACTGCGCCTGCGGCAGCGAGAGGACCGGCACGAACCGGGTCGCGGGATCATCCTCCATCTGCGCGGCGGGGATGCGCACGAGCGGTGAGAAAATCTCGTCGACGAGCAGACGCACATGCCAGCGTTCGCACACGAGCGCGAGCCGGGCCAGCACATCGGCGGTGTAGACGGTGCCGGTGGGGTTGTTGGGCGAGGCCATGACGAGCACGGTGTTGTAGCCGGTCAGCGAGGCGGTTTCCGGCGCATTGCGTTTCAGATTCTCGAACAGCGCGTTCAGGGCGGGGAAATCAGGCAGCAGCTCGGCGCTGTCGCGTGTGCGCACGAGCGGGACCGTCTCGAGCCGGTAGCCTTCGGCGAGTCGGCCGAGATAGCGCGGGTAGGCGGGGGTGAGCGCCACGACCGTGCCCTGCCAGCGGGCCGCGCCGTCCGGGCCGGCGGCCGTCATGTCGCGGTTGGGTCGGTGGCCGAGCGTCTTTTCGATGACGGCACGCATGGCGGAGATCACATCGCTGACCACACGCGCGTGCGACACGTCGAGATCGGCGTTCCAGTGTCGATGCGCGAAGCGGCGATAGGCGTCGAGGTACGTCTGTTCGTCCAGATGGGAGATATAGCCGAGGTCGCCTTTGTCGAAGAGGAAATCGGCCTCGTGCTTTGCCTCGTCGGGGGCGGGCAGATCCATGTCGGCCACCCACAGCGGCAGCACGCCGGGGCCGAGATCGCGCCATTTTCGGCCCGTGCGGCGGGCGAGGTCGGCGGGGCTGATCTGCGAGAAGATGTTCATGCTTCTGGTTTACCCGGTTACGCCGATGGGGGAACGATCAATTGTCTGCCCTCAGGGTCTACATTTGTCGTTGCATACAGACTACATTTGTAGATATTCATACGGGAGCAATTCAGAGGAGGATGGTGACGATGAATCAGACGGATCAGAGGCAGGCAGACCATCAGACAAGTCACGAGACAGATCATCACTCACGGATGGGCGACGCACATGAGCGCATGACGAACCGCAACATGGCAGGCAGGCACGTGGACAGCAAACACGCGATGGCGATGCCGGATATGGACGGGATGGACATGGGAATGAATATGCACGACATGTCCTCGCATGAGATGTCGCACATGCACCACGACATGAGCCAGATGACCGCCGCCACAAAGTCGATGATGAAGGCGCATGCGGCCATGTTCCGCCGTCTGTTCTGGATCTCGGTGGTGCTCGCCGTGCCCACCGTCGCCCTCGACCCGATGTTCGCCTCGCTGCTGCACTACAGCGTGCCCACGGCGCTGCCGTGGTCGCTCATCCCGGCGATCCTCGGCACCATCCTGTACTTCTGGCCGGGCAAGCCGTTCATCACCGGCGGCATCAACGAGATCCGGCAGAAGAAACCGGGGATGATGCTGCTCATCCTGCTTGGCATCACCGTGGCGTTCGTGGCGAGCTGGCTCTCCACGCTCGCTCTGCTGCACACCCCCACATTCTGGTGGGAGCTGGCACTGCTGATCGTCATCATGCTCGCCGGGCACTGGATCGAGATGGGCTCGGTGGCCGGCACGACCTCCGCGCTCGACGCGTTCGCCGACCTGCTGCCCGCGAGCGCGCATGTGCTCAAGGGCGCGAGTACGAAGGGCACCAAGAACAGGAACGGCGACATGTCCGCGGATCCCGGTGCAGGTGATTCAAATGATTCCAGCACGGTTGATCCCGGCACGGTGCGCGATGTGCCGCTCGACCAGGTCAAGGCGGGCCAGATCGTGCTCGTGCGCCCCGGCGAGGCGATTCCCGCCGATGGTGTGATCGTCTCCGGCACGGCCGGCGTGGATGAGTCGCTCATCACCGGCGAGTCCATGCCCGTCACACGCAGACCGGGTCAGAAGGTGGTGGCCGGCTCGGTGACCACGGATTCTGCGCTGCAGGTGCGTGTGACCGCCACCGGCGCGGACACGACCCTCTCGACCATCCGGCGCCTCGTCGATGAGGCACAGGGTTCCAAGACGCCCACCCAGCTGCTGGCGGACAAGGCGGCGGCCCTGCTGTTCTGGTACGCGCTGCTCGCCGGGGCGGCCGCGTTCCTGGTGTGGATGCTCGTCGGCGCCGGCTGGACGGTGGCGATCGAGCGGCTCGTGACCGTGCTCGTCATCGCCTGCCCGCACGCGCTGGGCCTGGCCATCCCGCTCGTCGTGTCGATCTCCATGGGCGATGCCGCCGCGCACGGCACGCTGTTCTCGAAGCGTGAGGCGCTCGAGAGCCTGGGGTCGGTCAGGACCGTCGCGTTCGACAAGACCGGCACCCTCACCCTGGGCACGCCGGCGCTCGAGAGCCTCGACGCGCGTCCCGGCTCCTCGTATTCACGCGGCGACCTTCTCCGCCTTGCGGCGGCGGTCGAATCCTCCTCGGAGCACCCTCTCGCCCGTGCCATCGTGCGCGCGGCCACGGGCACCGGCAATCCTTCGTCGGACGGCACCGCGGCCACGGCGACACAGACATCACAGAAACCGCTTCCCACCGCCTCGGACTTCGTCTCCACGCCCGGCCTGGGCGTGAAGGCGAGCGTCGACGGGCACACGGTGCAGGTGGGCGGCCCGGGCCTGCTCGCCTCGCTGGACCTGGCCGCGCCGGCCGATCTGGCTGCGCTTCACGACGGCGCGCACGACGCCGACACGCGCCTGTGGGTGGTGGTCGACGGCCGCATCGAGGCGCTGGCACGCCTTGCCGACCAGGTACGCCCCGAGTCGAAAGAGGCCATCGCACGGCTCACGGCGCTGGGCATCCGCACGGTGATGATCACCGGCGACGCCGAGCCGGTCGCCCGTTCCATCGCCGAGCGCCTGGGCATCGAACAGGTATTTGCCGGCGTGCGACCAGAGCAGAAGAGCGATCTGATCCGCCGACTGCAAAAAGACGGGAAGACCGCCATGGTCGGCGACGGTGTGAACGACGCGCCCGCGCTGGCGAAGGCGGATGTGGGCATCGCCATCGGTGCCGGCACGGATGTGGCGGCGAGCTCGTCGGACGTGGTGCTCGCCGGCTCCGACCCGCGACAGGTGGCACGCGACATCGAGCTGTCCCGTCTGACCGTGCGCAAGATGCGCCAGAACCTGTGGTGGGCGGCCGGCTACAACCTCATCTCGGTGCCGCTGGCCGCGGGTGTGCTCGCCTGGCCGCCGGTCAGCTTTATGATGCCGATGAGCGTGGGCGCCGCGCTCATGGCGCTGTCCACCGTCATCGTGGTCATCAACGCGAATCTGCTCAAAGTCCGTCTCGCCCGGCTCGACGACTGAGACAGACAAAGACGGACAGACTGCGCCAGATCTACCATCAGACGGATCAGCGCCGCAACAGTTCCGGCACCTGCTCAGATTGCCGTCTCAGATGCCCGTCGAGTCCTTCGGCACGGTCTGCGACGGGCAGGAGGAGAGCACACGGCCCATCGCCGTCTTCTCCGCGGAGGTGACCCACAGCGCGTACTTGCGCTTGACACCGATCTGCCGGGCGACATAGCCGCACCGCGCCGATTTGTTCGACGGCAGCCAGCTGGCCGCGTCCGAATCGGATTTCTGCTGGTTGGCCGGCCCGTCCACGGCGAGCAGATTGTAGGGGTCGTTCGCCAGACGGCGGCGGTTGTCGGTCCCGATCTTCTGCGCGCCGGTCTGCCAGGCGTCGGAGAGGGCGACCACATGGTCGATCTGCACGGCCGAGCTCGTCTTCTGCCCGCGCTGGAAATGAATGGTCTTTCCGGTGTACGGGTCAGCGAGCGTGCCGGTGAGCACGATGCACTCGTGCGTGCCCGGCTTATACGTCTTGTCGGTCAGGTCACGGCTGAGGATGTCGTTGCGCGTGTCGCAGCCGTTGTGGTCGACGTCTGCCCACGCGGTGCCGAACTGCTCGCGCGAGTAGCCGGTCTTGGGCGCGCGGCCTTTGACGGCAAGATGCGCGAGGACGTCTGTTGCCTTGGCGGATCCGGCCAGATCCGCCTGCGCGTCGCCTGCCGCCTGCTGTGTCGTGCCGGTCGCGTCACCGGAACCGGATTCCGATGAGCCTGACGAAGAGTTCGACCCCGATGAGCCTGACGCCGATTGCGACGACGAGGAGCCCTGGGAGCCCGTATCGGCCGACCCCGATCCGTTGCCGCCCAGTCCTCCGCGCAGGGCGCCGATCGCGACGCCGACGACGAGAACGGCGACAGCGAGCATGATGTCGATCGCCTGTTTCGAGACGGCGGACTTCTTCCTCCCGCCCTTTTTACGGCGCTCATCCTCGCCGTTGAGACGGTCATACGGGCTGGGCATCACGCCTCCTCCTCATCCACACGGCCATATACACATGCCAGCAGCGGCAGCAACGCGGCGGCGAACTGGTCCGGCCTCTCGACGGCGGTGAAATGGCCGGCATCAGGAATCTCGACGAACAGCGAGCCGGGCACGCGCTCGGCGAGCGGGCGCATCACGTCCGGCCCGGAGGAATGGTCGCGCTGGCCGCACACGAACAGCGCGGGAACAGCCGAGGAATCAAGGATTTCCAGCGCCTGGGATGTGTCCGCGCGGCCGGCGGCCATGCGCTCGCGCCAGGCGAGCCCCTGTCCGGGCTGGGAACGGATCCACTGCGTGAACAGAGCGATATAGGCATCGGAACGTTTGAGCGCGGAGTCGCCCTCGCCCGGACGGGCAAAGTGCATCACCGCCCCCGGGCCGTCCGCACCGGCCGCGCGATCCGCCATGGCGAGCCTGTTCGCACGATGGGCGGCATTGTCGGCATACGGATTGGAGTCGCACAGGGCAAAGCCGGCGACCGTCTGCGGGTGGCGGCGGACGATGTCGAGTGCCAGATAGCCGCCCATCGACAGTCCTGCCCACACGGCCTTCTCATAGCCCAGCGAGCGCAGCAGTGCGACGAACGTGTCCGCGAGCCGGTCGAATGCCTCACGATAGCCGCCATCGGCATCCGCGGGACCGGACTCGTCCTCTGGCGGCACAGGCACACCGGGCACGCCCGGCACATCGAAGCCGAGGATCGGCATGGAGGCGAGCGCGCCGCCCATCTTTTCTGTGAGCTGTTCCAGCGATCTCATTGAGGTGGCCCACATGCGCCCGTCGACGGGGAACGCATGCAGCAGCACGAGCGGGACGGGGCCTGACCCCTGCCGGAAGGTGCGCAGACCGACCGTCATCGTCCCGTCTTCCACGGCGGCGCCCTGCGGGCCGGCCTCCTGCGGCCGGACGGCACGCAGATCCCCTGCGGCCGCGCCCTCGAACAGCGCCGGATCCAGAAGCTTTTCCGCCGCCGTCGCGTTGCCCGTCATCGCAGTGTCAGTGTCAGTGTCCACGCTGGTTCCCATCCTCGTCTGCTCCCGCATCTCTGCTTTGTATCACATTCTCACACGCGCCAGGCGCCGGCCCACGACAGTCCCGCGCGCAGAATCCGGTCCTGCCCGTCCGGCAGGGAGGCGAAGAAGTCCTCCCCCATCTTGGCCGGCTCGGTCCACTCCAGGTCGAGCGCGTCATCCGAGGCGGCGCACACGCCCTCCACCGGCAGCACATAGCACAGCGCGATGGCATGCTGGCGCGGGTCGCGCAGCGGGGCCAGCGGCGAGGGGAAGAACTCGGCCACGGTGAACGGCTGCAGCGAGACCGGCAGCACCGGCGTCGCCAGATCACCCAGATCATGCCGCACACAGCGCACGAGCGCCTCGCGGATCGTCTCGTTCAGACGGATCCGGCCCATCACGAGCGTGCGCGAGAGCCGTCCGTCACCCCCGCCCACCACACGCGTGAGGGTGCACACCTGCACCACCCGGTTCTGGTCGTCGGCGTGCACGGGCACCACGCCCACATAGGCGATCGGCACCTCGCCTCGCACACGCGTCAGCTCGTCGTCACCCAGCCAGCCCGTGGGCGTGTCCGCACCGCCCAGCAACGAATCGAAGCTGTCGACCGAGTCATCCCCGCCGTCATCGCCGTTGAAGTGATCGGGATTGGGGATATCCCCATTGAGAACCGGCATATCCGCTTCCTTCCGCCAGAGCACACCATGATCGGCACGTCCGCCGAACGTGTCACCGTATCCTATTGTGCTTTTTCTCTGTTGAAGAAACAAACGGGAATATCACGACACCATATAAGATTGAAGCAAGAAGAATCACTGACGAACGGGATGCGACCCAACAGGGAACACTGCGGAAAATACCACAATCCCCAGTAATCACACTGCTTCAGAGGAGGACACCATGGCAACCCACACCGTCACGACCGATGAGTTCATGAACACCATCAAAGATAACAATATTGCACTCTTCGACTTCTGGGCGACATGGTGCGGCCCGTGCAAGGCCTTCGGCCCGATCTACGAGAACAGCTCCGACAAGCACCCGGACATCTACTACGGCAAGGTCAACGTCGACGAGGAGCAGGCGCTCGCCTCCGCCGCGCAGGTGCAGGCCATCCCCACCCTCGTCATCACCAAGAACGGCAAGGTGATCGGCAAGCAGGTCGGTGCGCTCAATGCCTCCCAGCTCGAGCAGGTCATCAACGCGGCGAAGAAGTACAACCGCGCCTGAGCCGCCGGGCGGGGCGTATCATCCGTCACCATAATTAATTGCACCGGCGCGCCCGCAATAACCCTTCAAGGGTGTCGAGGCGTGTCGGCGGCAGGCGTATGGCCTGCTGCCGGGCGACGGAATTTTTGACGGGCGTCGCAGTCTTCCACTCTTGCGGGGACTGTGGCGCCCGTCTGTTCATCCGTTTAAACTATTTGACAATTCTGCACCCATCACGAGGAGATCTATGGCCGGTCATCGTATGGCCCGCAAGACCAGGCATCTTTCCAAGCGACAGCTCATCACCCTTATCGGCTCCATCGCCGTCATCGCCGTCCTCATCGTCGCGGGCGCGCTCACGGCCGGTGCCTACAGCAATCACAGCAAGAAGACGCTCGCCACGCAGTCGTCGTTCAGTGTGACGGACGGACGGCAGGTCGCCTCGCGTTCCACCGCCCGCACCGAGATCAAGGACGGTATGGGCGGCGCCACCGCGGACACGAGCTATGTGCGTGTGAGCATCAACGGCCATTCGCGGCTCGTCTTCGGCTCGAACTTCACCACCGTGCGTTCCGTGCTGCAGCAGGCGGGCATCACCCTCGAGCCGGAGGATGAGGTCAGCCCTTCTCTCACCAGCAGGGTGAGCGAGAAGACGGTCATCACCATCACGCGCGCGAACACGACCATCGAGACCGTCGACACCGATATTGACTTCAATACCATCCAGAAAGAGGACCCGTCCCTGCCCAAGGGCACCACGAAGGTGCAGACCGAGGGCAAGAAGGGTGTGATGGAGCAGACGAACCTCGTCCAGAAGGCGGGCACGAAGCGCGTCTCCGTCAACACGCTCGCCAGCTGGGTGAAGACCGCGCCGGTCAACAAGGTCGTCCTCGTCGGCACCGGCTCGGCCTCCACCTCCTCTTCGTCTTCATCCTCTTCCTCCTCATCGTCCTCGTCTTCTTCCGCCTCCGTGGGCACCACCATGCCGGTGGGCGAGGCGCAGAGCTACGCGCACCAGCAGGTGCTCGCCAAGGGCTGGGGCGAGGATCAGTTCACCTGCCTCGTCACGCTCTGGCAGCGCGAGTCCGGTTGGCGCGTGACCGCCTCGAACCCGTCCGGCGCCTACGGCATCCCGCAGGCCCTGCCCGGCTCCAAGATGGGCGCCGGCTGGCAGACGGACGCGAAAGTCCAGATCAACTGGGGCCTCGGCTACATCCAGGGCCGCTACACCAACCCATGCGGGGCGCTCTCGCACAGCAACTCCATGGGGTGGTACTGATCCCATCCTTTCCCACCGCGGCCGGGATACCAGCAGCGGCGCGGGATACGGAATATCCGTGATAACGTGAAAAGCCGGTCTTCGGACCGGCTTTTTTCATGCCTTCTCAGCCTGTCATGCATTTCAGTTGTCATGCATTTCAGTTGTCATGCATCTCAGTTGTCATGCATCTATGGCCCGACGCCGCCGCTTCCAAATCACCAGGCTCCCTGATTTCTCCTGACCGTGTATATTTCACCGGATTATTTCTCCCACTTATTTCTTCCGACCGCCGTCGGCGGCAGCATCAGAGCGACACGCCCGGCCAGTCGACCAGATATTTCACATATGTATCTCAATTGTTAATTATGACCCGCAGATGTCCTGTTCTGTCCACGACAGGCGGTTAGGTGATAGATAACCTCGACGGCTACGAAGAAGTGGCCGGGCGACCGGTCATCCTCTTCCTCCGCATCCCCCCGCGACTGCACGATATTCATATCAACACGTCATCAATCCGTTAAAAAAGCCGACATCCAGCCGATCTCACCACTACGCTCCGGACAACAAAACGACCATCCGCCCCGGTCGCGCACCATCACCCGCCTCACCCACCGCGACCGGATGACCGCGATCCGTCCCCGCTCCCCCGATGTCACATTTCGGTATCCCGAAACATTCGTTTTTTACCGTGGCGGGGTTCATCGGCACATCACCGGAACACAAACGGGAGAGACATGGAAAAGTTCTTCGGACTCAAAAAGTACGGCACCTCGGTCAGTACCGAGATCATCGCCGGCATCACGACCTTCTTCGCGATGAGCTACATCATCGCCCTCAACCCCCAGGTCCTCGGACAGGCAGGAATGCCGCGCGGCGCCGTCTTCGTCGCCACCATCCTCGCCTCGGTCATCGGCACGCTCATCATGGGCCTCGTCGCCAACGTGCCGTACGCCCAGGCACCAGGCGTCGGCCTCAACGCCTTCTTCACCTTCACGGTGGTCAAGGGCCTCGGCTTCTCGTGGCAGGGCGCCCTGGCGATGGTGTTCATCTGCGGCATCATCAACATCCTCATCACCGTCACCAAGGTGAGGAAGCTCTTGATCCTCTCCATCCCGCCCGTCATCCAGTCGGCCATCTCCGGCGGCATCGGCATCTTCATCGCCTATGTGGGCATCCTCAACGTCGGCGGCATCAACTTCAAGTCCGGCGCCCCGTCGCTGTCCACCTTCAACAGCAAGCCCCTGCTGCTCTTCCTCATCGGCCTGGCCATCGTGATCTTCTTCCAGATCTTCAAGTTCCCGGGCAAGTGGGGCATTCTCAACCGCGGCGGCTTCCTGTTCGCCATCCTCATCACCACGCTCATCGGCATTCCGATGGGTGTGACCAACTTCGGCCAGTCCATGAATCTCGGCCAGGCGTTCAGCGAGATGCCGCAGACCGTGTTCGCCATCTTCGGGCCGAAGGGCTTCCCGGCACTGTTCGCCGATCCGAACAAGATCCCGCTCGTGATCGTTACGATCATCGCCTTCTCGCTCTCCGACATCTTCGACACCATCGGCACCTTCATCGGCACCGGCCGCCGCGCCGGCATCTTCTCCGCCGAGGATGAGAACGCGCTCGAGAACGGCCACGGCTTCTCCTCCAAGATGGACAAGGCCCTGTTCGCCGACTCCACCGCCACCTCGATCGGCGCCCTGCTCGGCACCTCGAACACCACCACCTACCTCGAGTCCGCCGCCGGCATCGCCGCGGGCGGCCGCACCGGCCTGACCTCCGTGGTCGTCGCCGTCTGCTTCCTCATCTCGCTGGTGCTCGCCCCGGTGTTCACCGCCATCCCGTCGGCCGCCACCTCCGGCGTCCTCGTCATCGTGGGCTGCATGATGATGAGCTCGTTCAAGGAGATCGATTGGACCGACCTCGGCGTCGCCATCCCGGCCTTCTTCGGCTCGGTGTTCATGGCCCTGAGCTACTCCATCTCCTACGGCATCGCCGCCGGCTTCATCTCCTACTGCCTCGTCAAGGTCTTCCAGAAGAAGGCGAAGGACGTCCACTGGCTCATCTGGACCGTCTCCGCGCTCTTCATCCTCGACTTCGCGCTGCAGGCGATCGTCGGCTGAGATTGCTGAATCGGTGGGATCTCGGCTGGCATTGTCGGGGTCCTCATCGCCGGCTGGGATTTCGGCTGGCATCGGCTGAGATCCCGATCATCGCCGCCGGTCAGGCTGCGGCTTGTCGCTGACCGTCTGACCGGTTCTCTTCTCCTCATCAGGCATCGGACGTTTCCCGCGTCCGGTGCCTTTTTCATGTCTGCTATCCCTGTCCCATGCTTTCATGAACGCATTCAAGGAAATATCATGAATCCCACCGCTGGAGCCGACCATACAATCGTGGGAAATGGCAAAGGAGGCCATGATGGATCTCACATGGTTGTGGTGGACGCTCGGCATCCTCTTTGTTGTCGGCTGCTTCCTGCTCTCCTCGCATTTCGGGCTGATCGGCAGTCTGCGCAAGACGTCGCAGAACCCTGATGCCGATCCTCAAACCCGCAAGGAGGCGGAAGACATCATGCGCAAGATCGACGCAGGCAAATTGTGAGGACAGTGACATTTTCGATGTCCTACCCCACCACCCATAAGGCGTCTCTTTCTATCGGCCATCGGCAGCCAAGTGACCGGCAGGTTAACCGTCTACCCATGGACGATCGATAAAAACCCACACGCCCGATATAATTGAACCCTTCTGAACGCGCGGTAAGGGGAAGAAGGCGCATCACCACGGCAGGGACCACGCAAGGACAGCCAGACAGGGACGACAACCGCAACAGTCGGGGAAACGGGAACGATAGCGATAATCAGTCTTCCCCCGATACCGGGCACCCGCACAACACCACGGATCACGCCTTCCACAAACCAGTGTGGGTGCAGCGCCTCGCGCCCGTCCGCCGTGAGAGCGTCGTTCTCACCCGCGAGCGCGCCTACAAGAACGGGCATCTGACCCGCCCGGCGTTCGTCTCCATCGCCATCCTCACCTTTGTCACCTTTCTGGGCAACTTCACCCAGCTGCAGCTGACGAGCGCCCTGCCGCAGATCGACAAGGATTTCGGCATCCCGCTGCTCACCGGCCAGTGGCTCACGTCCGTGTTCCAGCTGGTGATGGGCATCATGGTGCCGCTGACCGCCTTCCTCACCCTGCGCTTCTCCACCCGGCAGATCGTGCTTGCCTCGATGATCACCTTCACGCTCGGTTCGGTGGTGGCCTGGCTCGCGCCCTCGTTCGGCCTCGTGCTGGTCGGGCGCATTCTGGAGGCGATCGGTGGCGGTGTGATGTGGCCGGTGCTGCAGATCGTCATCTTCCAGACGTACCCGGTCACCCATCGAGGGGTGGCGATGGGCACGGTGGGCATCGCCATGGCCGTCTCCCCCGCCCTCGGCCCGGTGCTGGGCGGCTGGCAGACCGACAACAACGGCTGGCGCTCGATCTTCGGCTCGCTCGCCGTGGTGGGGGCGGTCGCCGTCGTGCTCGTCGCCCTGTTCCTGCGCAATTTCAGCGAGCAGAACCACTCGGCGCGGGCGGATCTGTTCTCTGCGGCGTTGTCGACCATCGGTTTCGGTGCGCTGCTCTTCGGCTTCACCAATATCCGCCAGTATCCGATCACCGCGCCCATCTGCTGGGCACCGATGCTCGTGGGGATCGTGGGCATTGTCTGGTTCGTGCTGCGCCAGCTGCATGTGGCGGCCCCGCTGCTCGACCTGCGCGTGCTCAAGAACCGCTCGTTCGCGGTGGGCACGGCCATCGCCTCGCTGTCGTTCTTCGCGTTCAGTTCGGTGATGGTGCTCATCTCCCAGTACATCGTCAACGACCTGCATCAGAGCGCCACCCTCTCGGGCCTGGCGCTGCTGCCCGGCGCGCTCGGCCAGATCATCGCCCAGTATTACGGCGGGCACTTCCTCGACCGTCTCGGCGCCCGGCCGGTGGTCGTCTTCGGCACGGTGACGCTGTTCGTGGGCACGGTGATGATGAGTCTGCTCTCGGCGACGACGCCGGTGTGGTGGGTCTCGCTGTGCCAGTTCATCCGTCAGATCGGGATGGGATTCACGATGATGCCCGTCACCACCTGGTCGCTCAACGCGCTTGACCCGCATTCGGTCTCCGACGGCTCGGCGGTGACGAACACCGCGCGTCAGATCTCGGGAGCGATCGGCTCGCCGGTGCTCATCGTCATCATGGAGGCGATGACGGGCGCGTTCAGCCAGACCGGTATGAGAGTGGAGCTGTGCAACATCGCCGCCATCGAGTGGACGTTCCGCATCTCCGCTGTGGTGTGCCTGGTGATGGTGGTGCTTGCGCTGGTGGGCGTGCGCGGCAGCCACGCCGGCCATCTGCACACGCTCACGCTGCAGCAGATCCGCGCGGCACGAAAAGCGCAGAATTAAAGCGCGGAATTACGTCGCCGCCAGATGACCACATGGCGGCGGCATCAGACCCTTCGGCACTGCCGCATCCCGGAGGCGCTTTCAGGCATCATGGCACCGTCAGGCATCATGGCACTGCCGGCACGATGACAGACCACAGCACCATTCCGGACACTGACGGCCCCCGCGCCCGGCAGTCGTACGCTCGGCCGGCCTTCAGCCGTTGTTCTGGCCGTTGTTCTGATTGCTGTCGCCCTGATTGCCCTGGTTACTCTGGCTGTTCTGACTGTTCTGATTGTTGTTGTCAGAATTGTTGCTGTCCGAGTCAGACGAATCGGAGTCAGAGTTCTTGTTCTCCTCCTCCTGCTTCGCCTTCTCCTCGGCCTCCTGCTTTGCTTTCTCCTCTTCCTGCGCCTTCTGTTTGGCCTGCACGGATGTGTTGACGGCGGCGACGGCGGTGCTGATGTTCTGGCTTGCCTTTGTCAGCTCAGAGAGCGTGGCGCTCTTGCCGGCGAGCAGCTTCTGCCCGGAGGCGATGGCGGACTGCAGCGTGGAGATGGTCGACGAGTCCTGCACGTTGTTGACCTGCTGGGTGGCGGTCTGCTGGGCGGAGGAGATGAGCTGGGTCAGGCTCGTGCGCGCGTCCGAGACGAGCTTGGCGTTCTTGGAGGCGGTGATCGACTTGACATCCGCCTTCATGGTGGAAACGGCCTTGGTCAGATCGGCCGCATCGCCGGCCATGGTGGTCGCATGCTCGGTGAGCTTGTCCATGCTCAGGCTCGTCGAGCACGACAGCACGGACGGAGGGGTACGCGAGGTGATGTCGTGCAGGCTGGAGATGGAGGAGCCGTCCACCACCTGGCTGCTGGTGACGGCCAGCGCCGACTTCGTGGCGGCGGCGTCACGCTCGGCGGTGAAGTTCCGGGTCGCCTCCTCAAGACTGCTGGCAGCATTGCGGCAGTTGGTCATGGCGGCGTTGGTGGCCTTGTTGCGCCAGATGAGCCAGCCCGCCACGCCACCGACGGCGAGGATGGCGATCACGACGACGGTCACAATGGCGATGAGCCGCGTCTTGGCCGCCTTCGCCTTCTTGCGGGCGGCGAGCTGCTCGGGGGTGAGGGCCTCCTCGCCGTCCTCCGGTTCCTCCTGGAACGCGCCGGACTCCAGACCGCGCAGACCGACCGCGGCCTCGTCGGGACGAGTCTGGCCGGCAGGAGTGCCGTCAGGAAGGGAGATCACGCGCGTCTCGTCGTCAACGGGTTGGGCACCGGGCTGGACGCCCGGCTGCCGTGCCTGTGCGGCACGCGCGGCGGCCTCCTCGCGCTCCTGTGCCTGGCTGACCGCACGGTTCGAGCTGCCCGGAAGGGTGGGATCGGGCACGGAGATGGGACGCATCCGCAACGTGTCTTCGGCATCGTCAAAATCGTCGTCGTATGCCATGTCCGTGCTCACTCCCCCTCGGCCCGTCGGGTATTCCCCGCCCGCCCGGGCCGTCTGTTTTCCAACCCCTCCATCCTACCGGCGCCGACCCACCGCAGGGGCCGGGTCCAAACCGTATCCCTGCCATGTTCCGGCCGCGTCTCAGCCGTCGATCTCCACCTTCTCCTCGCCGATAATGGCATGGGAGGTGGCAGCCTTGATCTGCCGGAAACCGATGAAGGCGATCACCACAGCGGCAAGAGCGAGCGCGGCCACGGTAAGGAAACCGCCGTGGGGCCCGGCAATATCGATGAAATGCCCTGCGGTGGCCGAGCCGACGGAGCTGCCGACCGAGTTCATCGCGTTCATGAGCGCCACCGTCTCGGTGAACAGTGAGGTGGGCACCAGGCGCATGACGATCTGGTTGCCATTGACCCATGTGGGCCCCTGACAGACGCCGACGAGCAGGTAGATGACGATGACCTGCCAAAGCGCGGTGATGAGGCTGAACGAGCCGAGCCCGACCGCCAGCACCGCCAGACAGATGTAGAAACGCTTCCACAGCGGCACCTGCCACTGGTGGGCGCCGTAGAAGGTGACGCCGACGAGCGAGCTGAACGAGAAACAGGCAAAGATGAACCCGGTGACCTGCGGCACGCCGAGCTGGCGGGCGTAGGAGATGATGGAGATCGAGGTGGCGGACTGGAAGGCACCCAGGCCGAACCAGGTGACGCACAGGGCGATGATGGCGGGGCTGAGCAGCAGAGAGGCCGTGCCCTTTGAGGCCGTCATTTGCGAGGCCGTCGTCTTTGCTGTCGCCTTCTTCGCAGAGCCCCGATAGTCGTTCAGGCTCATACCGGCCTTGCGCGCCCGGTCGAGCTCGGAGTCGGGCTCACCGATCGCACCGAGGAAGAGTACGGCACCGATGATGACGCACACGGCGGTGAAGGCGAACGCACCGGGCACGGACCAGACGGCGAGGATGGAAGCAAGCGGATTGCCGATGATCCACATCATCTCGTCGATGATGGAGCACATGGCCAGCGAACGGTCGATCGATGCCGCATCCCCGGCGAGCAGGTGCGCCCACCTCGCCCGGCACATCGCGCCCCAGGGCGGCAGGATGGCCAGAAACGGCATGATGAAGTAATAGACGGTTGGCGGCACGCGGCACAGCAGGTAGGTGACGAACGCGACGGCGGACGCCATCCACATGCCCACCGCCGGTACGGAGACGCGCTTCTGACCATAGCGGTCGACGAGGTGGCCGAGCAGCGGGCCGATGAGGGCGGTGGCGATGGCCTGTGTGCCGGTCAGGCTGCCGGCGAGGCCGTACGAGCCGTAATAATGCTGGATGCCGATGGTGACGGACATACCCACCATGGGGCCGGGCATGCCGGCCAGCAGCACGGCAAACGTGAAGCGCCGCGTGCCGGGGATGGACAGAAGTGTGGCGTAGCCGGAGAACAGACGCTGGTACAGGCTTGATGAACGCACGCCGGACATGTGTGGCATCAGAACTCTTTCATGCACCCTGGTCAGAGAGGATACGGGAGATATCTGGTGGGATCGAGGCTCTGCCGGCGCCAATGGCCATCTGTGCCCGGTGCCGACGATCACACAATGCTACGCTGATCGGCGCGGGACACGCCGGAGAAAATCACTCATTGTGCGCACGGCCGGATTGATCAGAACCGGCACGATCGCTCTCTGCGCGGTCGGACTGATCGGAACCGGCGCGATCTGCCTCCGCACGGTCGGCCTCGTCACGCCAGCGGCGCAGCGCGCGCCCGCGCTCCTCGAGCGTGCCCTCCTTCGCACGCTGCAACAGCGCGTAGTAGCGGGCCATGCGATGCTCGAAGCGGCGCTTGTCGGCCGGCGAGAGACTCTCGTAGCGCTGTGACTGGGCGGCGTCCAAGTTCTCCACCGCGTCAAAATCACGCTTTCTGCGCATCATCGCCACGAAGCCGGCAATCGAGATGAGGATGAAGAACGTGAGCGAGACGCGCGGCGCCCAGATGGCCACCACCGTGAACACCGCCTGGGCCACCATGCCCGCGATCTGCACGCGGCCGAACATCTCCGACATGGCACGCCGCACCGCCGCGCGGTCCTCGAAGCAGCGGTTGAAGATCACGTTCATCTCCACGTACTGCAGAATCATGACGATGAGCGAGTCCGTGCCGAACAGCACCACCGACAGCGTCTCGCTGCGCACCGTCATCAGGCGTGTGAACGCGGGGATGAGCGAGAGGAAGAGCAGGAAGAGGAAGTCGAGGAACACGTCCGAGTTCGTCAGCGATGCCGCCTCCCCCGTCACGAGCGTGTGGCGGTACCAGGCCGCTGCCACGAAGAAGAAGCTGACCGCGTAGATGCCGATGGACATGAACAGGTTGCGGTAATCGATCTTGCCACCCACCACATCGACCGGCAGCCCCATCACCATGATGGTGAGAATGATGGCGATGACGGCATCGGCGAAGGCGTCGTAGCGCTGTTTGAACGAGCTCATACTGCGAAATTACTCACGGCAGCGACGAAGCCACACCCTCTGGATATTTGTATCGGTTCTTCGCCTGTCGCCGATCCTCCACCGTTGCTTTTCAATCGGACCGTACTGTGGGCACAACAGCGAACAGACGCACGACGGTCACAGCCCAGGAGGCGGCATGAATATTCTCATCATCTATTCCCATCCCAACCACGAAAGCTTCAACGGCGCGGTCCTCGAGCAGATCCAGAACAATCTCGATTCCCGGCACACCGTCCGGCTTGTGGACCTGTACGCCGAGCATTTCGACCCGGTCCTCTTCTTCGACAAACAGCATCGCCGCCGCGATCTGAGCAAAGACCCGGCCACGAAGAAATACCGCGACCTCATCATCTGGGCCGACAAGCTCATCTTCGTCTATCCCACCTGGTGGGGCGGGATGCCGGCCATGCTCAAAGGCTTCGTCGACCGCGTGTTCGTCTCCGGTTTTGCCTACAAGGGCAAGAAGATCGGGATGACGCCCAAGCTGAACGGTCGGACGGCGTGGATCGTCACCTCGCACGACACACCGGCCATCGCCGTGCCGTTCATGCCCGACTACGGCAGCGTGCTCAAACGGCAGGTGCTCGCCGCGTGCGGCATCAAGCCGTGCCGCATCACCTCGCTCGCCCCGCTCAAGTCGAGCACGCCCGCCCGGCGGCAGAAGATGCTGGAGAAGGTTGCCCGCCTCGCCCGGAAGATCTGAGCAGGACAATTCTAAGAGCGATGCTGTTTGCAGGCCGTTTTCACACTTCCTGTAGGTTGTCTGCCCAGATGACGGATTTCACGTATCCGGTTTTGATCAGACACGCGATGACAGATCTGCGACACATCATGTGCCATCAGACATCTGGGCCCGGCACGGCAAACGGACGACAGCAGAAAGGCGGGCATCATGACATCCCGGACGCACGAGAGACAGACCGCGGGCTTCGACTACCAGCAGGAGAACGCCGAGACCATCGACCGCTGGGTGAGCGAGGGCTGGGAGTGGGGCAGGCCCGTCACCCATGAGCAGTTCGCCGCCGCGCAGAAGGGCGACTGGGATATCGTGCTCACGCCCACCAAGCCCGTCCCTCGCTCATGGTTTGAGGGCCTTCCCACGCCCGACGGCGGCCTGACGGGTGCGAGGGTGCTCGGCCTCGCATCGGGCGGCGGCCAGCAGATGCCGATCCTGACGGCGGCGGGCGCGGTGTGCACCGTGCTCGACTACTCCCCCGCCCAGCTGGAAAGCGAGCGGCAGATGGCCGGGCGCGAGAGCTACGCCATCACCTGCGTGCGCGCCGACATGACAAAGCCGCTGCCGTTGCCCGACGCCAGCTTCGACCTTGTGGTCAACCCGGTGAGCATGTGCTATATCCGCGAGATTGAGCCTGTCTTCCGCGAGATTTCGCGCATCCTGCGCCCCGGCGGCGTGGTGCTGACCGGTCAGGACAGCGGCATCAACTACATCGTCGATGATGCCGAGGAGCGGATCATCCGCGGTCTTCCTTACGACCCAGTCGCCGACCCGAAGCTGCTCGAACAGGCGCGGGCGGACGATGACGGTGTGCAGTTCTCGCACACCGCCGGCGAGGAGATTTCCGCAGTGCTGCACGCCGGTCTGCGTGTGACCGACGTGTTCGAGGACACGAACGGCGACGGCCGTCTCGACAGGCTGGGCATCCCCTCGTTCCTCGCCATCCGCGCGGTCAAGGAGTGATCACACCCGACGAGGCGAACGACCGGCTCAACACGTCGCCATCTGCACGAAGAGGAACTGACCCGAATTCTCTTATGCCTTCTTAGCTACGGCCTTGCCAGCCTTCCCAGCTTTTCCGAGACCACGGCTTGTCTTCTGCCGCGGGACAACCGGCTTGTACTGGTCGTCCGTGGTGAAGCAGGTGCGGTAGACGAGCCGCAGGATGAGGGCCGTCGAGACGAGCGTGAGCGACGACATGGCGGCGAGGATCACGAACTGGTAGACGGCCGCGTTGACCGGGTTCGCGCCGGCGAGCACCTGGCCGGCCATCATGCCCGGGATCATCACGATGCCGCTCGAAGCCAGGGTGGCGATGGTCGGGGTGAGTCCCAGCTTAACCGAGGAGAGCACCGAGGGCCGGCTCGCCTCCCACGGCGTGGCACCCAAGGCGAGCATCGACTCGATCTCGTCCTGGCGTGACTTCATCGACTCATAGAAGCGCGTCAGGCCCACGGCGGTCGCGCCCACGGTGTTGCCGAGCATCATGCCGGTGATGGGGATGATGACCTGCGGCGAGTACCACGGCTTCGGGCGCACGATGCCCTCGGCCACAATGCCCACCATCAGTAGGGTGGTGATGAACTGGGTGAGGAAGATCGGCCAACCCAGCCCCTGCGGGATGCCCGACGCGCGCGAGATGGTGATCTGTACAGAGGCGGTAATCATGAGGGCCACAAGCGCGACGACGATATACCACGTGCCCTGCTTGATCACCCAGCCGAGGATGAAGCCCATCGCCACGAGCTGCAGGAACGAGCGCAGGCAGGAGAGCAGAAGGCTGCCGCTCACGTGCAGACGCATGTAGGCGGCCAGCCCTGCGGCGGCGAGCACCATGAGCAGGGCGACGAGCAGGCCCCATTGGTCGATGGCGTAATACTTCATCGTGCGCTCCTTCCAGCATTCGTGCCACTTTGTGCAGAAGACGGAGTCCCCCGGTCCGGCATCTGACCGGCATCCGCTGATGCAGCAGTCGTCCCTGCAGCTGTTCCGGTACTACCTACAGCCTTGGAGACGGCCCCGGTGATGTCCGTCAGCGTGCTGTTCTCAAGCCGCAGCAGCCGGTCCTCCAGACCGTCGGAGGCGCGGTGACGCACACGGACCACGGCCATGCCGGCCTGTGCCGCCTCGGCGATGAGCTTTTCAATCTGGGCGTCCGAGGCGTCGTCGAGCGCGGCGTCCACCTCGTCGGCCAGCAGCACGCGCGGGCGGGTCAGCAGTGTGCGCAGCAGTGCGACGCGGGCGTACTGGCCGCCGGAGACGTCATGCACGGGGCGGTCGAGGCTGATGTCGGCGAGGCCGGCGCGGTCGAGCGCCTGGCGCAGCTCGTCGTCGGTGGGTCGGGCGGCCCCGGCATCGTCCTTGCGCACGGCGAGCGTCCACGGGAAGAGCAAGGTCTCACGGATCGTCTCGCCCATGAGCACAGGCCGCTGGTTCACATAGGCCACCCGCAGACGCCACTGCTGCGGGTTCATCGTGGTCGAGTCCGTGCCGTCCAGGCTCATGCGGGCGCTGCCGCCCGGGTTGAGCCGGGCAATGGTGGTCAGGAGCGTTGATTTTCCACAGCCGGACGGACCGGTGATGTCGGTGATATGTCCGCCGATGATGTCGAGATTGATCCCCTCGAAAATGGTGCGAGTGCCGCCGTCATCCGCCGGCACGACGCATCGCGCGTCGCGCACGGACAGTGTGACTGCTGATGATCCGGCCGGAACAGCGCATTCGGAAGAGTGCACAGACGAGAAGTGGGCAGTGCCCGACCGGGATACATCCGCGCGAGATGCAGGCGATGAGGATGACAGTGACGACGGCGCTGTCGTCGCAGTACCGTCCGGTTCTTGTGTGAATGTCATGATTCGGACCTTTGATCGTGGTTCTTCTCTATTATCGCCTTTTCGGTACCTCGGCCGTCCCTTCGAAATCTTTTTGGCCTATCAGCGTTTCGTGGACCGGTTTAGGCGAGAGAAAGACTCTATTCACGCCCGGTGGGGCAGATTCAGACTCTGCGAAAGTTCTATTCACACTCAGTGGGGTGGACGCTTTCGGTCACCGCGTCACAGACCCGCGCAACGATGGTGAGTCAGACGGATATCTCAACCACGAGCCGCCCCAACGAACGCAGATAAATCCCTCCGCAACCGCAAATCCACCCCATTGAACGCAGATACAGCTCTTCGCGCAAAGGATGGACCGGCGAAGCCTGCGTACGGACGCGGTTGACAGTGTCACGCCTGCTGGTCGGCGTCGTAGCGCTTGCCCAGCACGAGCAGATCGCACGGCTCGCCGTCGAGGACAGCGACACGCGGGTAGTGCCCCCACTGCTCGTAGCCGAACTTCGTAAACAGCGCGCGGCTTGCCGCATTGCGGGCGAACACACGCGAGATGACGGCGGTTATGCCGAGCCGCGCCAATTGGCTTTCCACGAAAGACATGGCGGCGGAGCCGATGCCATGGCCGACCGCCTTCTGGTCGAGGTAGATGCTGATCTCGGCCGTGTGGTCGTAGGCGGGACGGTCGCTGTACTGCTCGAGCGAGACCCAGCCGAGGATTGAACTACCATCGCTGGCAATGTTCCCGGCATTCCCATCATCAGCAGGGGCATTGTCATGACCGTCCTGGCCGTTTCCGGCACCGGCGGCGCTGGTTGCGGGAGCGGCGGCTGTAGGATTGACGCCCGTTGCCGAGGCGGTATCCGCCGCCGCGAGGATCAGCCAGATTGGGTGGCGGTCATCGAACTGGTCGAACCACCCGGCACGCTGCTCGGGCGTGAAAGTATGGAGATCGGCGGTCGAGGTGCGGGTGAGGATCGCCTCGTTGTAGATGTGGACGATGGCCGGTAGATCGGCGCGCGTGGCACGGACGAAATCGTATTTCATACGCCACATGATAGAAGCCCGCCCATGATGAGGGCGGGTAATCTTCCGATGCGATTGGCTCCACAGGAATGAAAGGACTCGTGCAGCGCAACTAGTGGATCCGGCCGATGCTGCCGAGATCCGGCATGGTCAGAATAAATCGACCAGCAAAACAAAACCGCGTCCCCGCCGTCCCGCCCGAAAGCGGCAGACGGCAGGAACGCGGTTGGTCAGGCTGTCAGACACCTCGTCAGTCAGATACCCAGACCAACTTGGACACCCGCTCAGGGCATTCAGGCGGCCCGAATATTCGAACTCACCAGATCTCTGAGCTCACCTGATATCTGCGCTCACCGGGCGTCAGAACCGTTGGCAGCCTGATTGCCAGACTTCCTGCGGTGAATCGAGACGGCCACAGCGATCGCGGCGGCGACGAGCAGCGTGACAGCGGCGGCGATGCCGACGATGCGCACGCTGGCGCCTGTGCTGGCAAGCGGGTTGACCGCGCCCTTCTTCGACGAGGCGGACGTGCTGTCGTTCGTCTTCTTCGAGCCGTTGGTGCCCTTGCTGCCGGCAGTGCCCTTGTCACCGGCGTGGCCGGACTGGCCGGACTCACCCGGCTTGGCCGGCGTGAGCGGCGTCCACGGGATGGACGTGCCCGGCTTGGCCGGCTTGCTCGGCTGCAACGGCGTCCACGGCGTGGTGGAGACAGTCTGCAGCACGGTGGCCGACATCGCCGGGGCGAGCGCCTCGGAGGAGGTCTTCGCCGCACGGCGCGTGAGCCGGCGCAGCGCCCGCGCCACCGCGGAGGTGGAGCGGATGGTCAGCGTCTGGGCGTCGGACTTGCCGAACACCTTGCCGTTGCGCACGAGCACGGAGTAGGTGCCCGCCGGGATGCCCCTGACGGAGTCGACGTCCTTGCTGCCGGCGTTGAGGATGATGATCGTCTTCTTGGACGAATCCGACGGATCCGCCAGACTGAGGGCGACCACGCCATCGGACTTCTGGAGGACCGTCGCGTTCTTGACGATGTCCGCATAGCTGGTCATGCGCAGCGCAGGGATGGACTGGCGCAGCCGGAGCAGCGCGGACGTGTAGTCCTCGGTGCTCTTGTTGTCCGTCTCCAGATCCCAGTTGATGTCGTTGACCGTATCGGAGGCATTGTAGCTGTTTCCATTGCCGCCCTTGGTGCGGCCGAAGGACTGGCCGATCTGGATGAACGGCATGCCCTGGGCGAGCGCGACCACGGAGTTGGACAGGCGCACGGCCTTCATCACCTGGGCCTTCTGGTCGGCAGTGAGTGCCGGCATGTCCTCGTTCTTCGGGTCACCGAACATGCTGATCGCGAGCGTGTCGTAGAGCGTGCGGTTGTCGTGCGCCTCGACGTACTGGAGCAGCTGGCCCGGTGTGACGTAATGCTTCTTCTGACTCACATCTCCGCAGGCATCGCCCTTCTTGGTCGAGTCCGAGAGGCAGGCGAGCATGTCGCGCGCGATGTCGGCCTCGTTGTTCTTGCCGCTGACGAAGCCCTTGCCATGGGCGTCGAACACGGAGCCCTTGACGTCGTCGCGCAGGGCGTCGTCGAAGAAGCTGGCACCCGGCACCTTGTCAGCGTGCTGCTGGTCGGAGAGCGTCGACGCGTCCGCGCCGGTCGCCATGGTCCAGCCCTCGCCATACATGAGGATGCCCTTGTCGATGCCGTCGAGCGAGGCCCTCACCTTGTTCATGGTGGTCTGGTCGAGCAGGCCCATCAGATCAAAGCGGAAGCCATCGAGGTTGTAGTTCTTCGCCCAGTAGGTGACGGAGTCGACGATGTACTTGCGGGCCATGCCGCGCTCGGAGGCCACGTCGTTGCCGCAGCCGGAGCCGTTGGTCAGCGCGCCGTTGGCGTCATAGCGGAAGTAGTAGCCCGGCACGGTCAGCCCCAGCGCCTGCTTGCTCGCGTCGTAGACATGGTTGTAGACCACGTCCATGTTCACGCGCAGGCCGGCCTTGTGCAGGCCGTCGACCATCTGCTTCATCTCGATGATGCGGATGGCGGGGTTGGTGGCATCGGAGGAGTACCAGCCCTCCGGCACGTTGTAGTTCTTCGGGTCGTAGCCCCAGTTGTACTGGTCGGCATCCGGCTTGGACTCGTCGACGGAGGAGAACTGGTACATCGGCATGAACTGCACGTGCGTGACGCCCGACTTCTTGAGGTAATCGAGGCCCGTGGGCAGGCCGGCCTTGTTCTTCGTGCCCTTCTCGATGACGCCGAGGAACTTGCCCCGGTTCTTCACCGAGACGCCGGAGGTGGCGCTGTTGGTCAGATCGCGCACGGAGGTCTCACCGATCACCGCGGCGGTCGGGCCGCCGGTGAAGCTCGCCATACGGTTGAAGTCCTTGATGCTCGTCTCCTGCGGGGAGAGCACCACGGACCGCTCGCCGTTGACGACTGCGGCGGTGGCGTACGGATCCGGCGAATGGTTGCTCGTGCCATCGGCGAAGTCGAGCGTGAAGTCGTAGGCGGTGTCCTTGATATCGCCGTCGAGCGTGACGGTCCACAGACCGAGCTCGCCGGCCTTCGTGCCGCGGGTCATCGTGTACGACTTCTTCAGCTTCGCGTCGGCAGAGCGGTCGGAGACGTAGGTGTTGAGGCTCACCTTCGCCGCCGTGGGCGCCCAGAGACGGAACTGCGTGGAGCCGGCCGAGTACTGCGGGCCGAGCTTGCCGTCATAGTCGTACTTCTTGTCGAAGGCGGCCGTGCGCACGAGCGGGGTCATATTGACGTTGATCTTCTTGGTGCCATAGCCCTTGACGGCCACGCTCACCAGCTTGGACGGATCGAGGTCGTCCGTGGTGGTGATGGTCAGCTTCGCGCCGTCGGCGGTGACCGACTTGACGTCCGCACCCTCGAGGATGACGGCGGAGGCCGGGTCGGCCGAGGAAAGCGGCGAGCTGAGCGTCACCGAGATGGTGCGCATGCCCGTGGCCGAGGCCGAGCGGACCTGATGGCCGAAGTTGATGACGGACCCGTTCGCATAGAGGATCGGGTCGTTCTTGGAATCGCGCTGCGAGGAGGAGATCCAGACCTCTGCCACAGCCTCTCCTTTCTCAGGATCGGTCACATGAATGGCGCTGGAGGGGATGGCGAGGTTGTCCTGGCCGTCCTTGCCCTTCCAGCTGTCACCGCCGTTGCGCAGGATGATGCTCGAACCGGTGATGTTGTCACCGGTCTCCGTGTACTTGGCGATGACGCCGAAGCTATCATGCGAGTCGAACTTGGAGGCGGTGCCGTCGGCGCTGGCGTTCCAGTGCCACAGGTCCCAGTCGGCGTAATCGGCGTCGGCACGGTTGTAATGCACCGTCACGTCCAGCTTCTTGATGGCGATGGACGAGGGGATGGCGGTCGGCGTGGCGTCCTTGTCGGCCTCGTTCGTGCCGTCGATCCACACGGTGGCCGAGCCGTTGCTCGCGTCAAGGTGACGGTCGCCTCCGAACTTGTCCCAGTTCGGGGTGGTGACGATCATGCCGAGCTTGCCGCTGTCATAGGCGCCCGGCAGGGTGAGCGTGACGACCTTGCCCCACGAGTCGGAGCCGGTGAAGGCGTGGTGCTCGCCGGCGAGCGAGCCGCCGTCCTTCTTGTCGCCCCACACGTAGACGCCACGGGTGTCGGAGGCATTTTGCGGCTTGTAGTGCACGGTGAGGGTGGTGGTCGGCTTGTACTCGATCGGGCACGGGTTGCCCAGGCTGGACTTGTGGTCCTTGACGGTCACAAACGAGCCGGAGAGCACATAGTTCTTGGAATCGGATCCGTCGAGATGGTCCCAGCTGTTGTTGCCGTCGTTGAAGACGGCCTCGATGCTGGCGGCATGCTGGTTGTCGACGTCGGCGGAGACGTATCCGTCGCACGCCGGATTCATCTTCACGCCGGGGGCGGTGGTCCAGGTGCCGTTCACACCATAGTGGATGTAGGCGGTCTTCTGGCCCTGCGGCAGCTTGTAGTAGACGGTGGTCGTGCCATCGGTCTGGTCGTTGTCGGGCACGGTGACCTTGAAGTCCGGATCGGTGGGATCCGACTTCTGGGTGCCTTTCCACGAGCCCTTGGTGGCGCCGGCGTAGAAGGCGAGCGCCGCCTGCGGCTCGAGGGTGACCTCGGCCTTGCCGCCCGAGACGGTGACCGTGTTGGAGCAGTCACCGGCTGAGTAGACATCGCAGTACTGGCCGTCAGGAAGCTGGGTGGTGAGCGTCACCTTCTGCGCGGTGGCGTTGTTGTTGAGGGCGAAGGTGCCCTTATTGCCGCGGTTGAAGGCGATGACGCCGTTTGCCGGGTTCTGCCAGTCGGCCACCTTCGTACCGTTGACAGCATTGTGGAAGCCGACCATGCCGCGCACGCTGGTCCAGCGCTCGAGGCAGGTCCAGCCGGTCTTGGCGCTCTGCGTCGGGCAGACGGTGTCCGGCACGGAGGTGTCGGTCGCCCCCGGCGCGCCGTCATCATGGTTGTTCACGTCGTAGCCGGAGTAGATGCGCGCCTGGCCGTAGTCATCGGCGAGGGTGAAGGCGGTCGCCATCTCGTACTGGCGGCCGTCGGCAAGGCTGAGCGTGGAGGAGCCGCGCTCGGTGTCCCAGTTGGCCACGAAGGCGTCGGCATGTGCCGAGTCCACGCTCGTGTGCGAGTCCGGGTCGACGGCGATGTTCTTGAGGTTGGCCACATCGCCCTTGAATGCCTGGCGCAGCTGGTAGGCGAAGGAGAACTCCGTCACGCGGCCGGTCTGGTAGTAGTACTTCGGCTGCAGGGCCTCTGCCTCGCCGCCGTTGTCGATGACCTCCTGCGTCCAGGGGATCTGGGCCATCGGCACGCCGGTCTTTGTGGCGAGTTTCTGTTTGATGGCGAGCAGGTCAGCGGGATCCATGTGCTTGGCACCGTCTACGCGGTAGCCGGCCACACCGAGATCCCACAGATGGGCGAGGTAGGACGCCTCCTTCTCCTGCACATCGGCCGAGCCGGTGTTCAGATCGCGCAGACGCGTCAGACGGCAGGTGCGGACCTCATCGGCGTCCTTGTAGTTGCTGATGTTCTTCGTGCAGTCGTGGAAATCGGACGACGTGTACGGCACGCCCGGGTAATCCTCGGTATGCGTGGCGGCCTCGTTGTCGGTCTGGTACGTCGAGCCGGCGACGCCCTCCAGCTTCTGGCCCTTGGTGCCGCCGGTCATGTGGTTGAGAACCACATCGGCGATCACGCCCACGCCCGCCACGCGGCAGGTCTGGACCATGTTCTTGAAGTCCTGCTCGGTGCCCTGCTTGGAATCGAGCTTGTAGGAGACCGGCTGGTAGCTGGTCCACCACTGTTTGCCCTTGATGGACTCGGTGGCCGGCGACACCTCCACATAGCCGATGCCCTCGGGTCCGTAGACGTCCGTGCACTCCTTGGCGACGGACTTCCAGTTTTCCTGGAACGCGATGGCGATGACATCCTTGCCGGCCTTCGCGTTCGCGGCGTCATGCGCCCCTGCAGCGACGGACGAGCCGCCTGCAGCCGAGCCGTTGCCGGCTGCGCTCGTCCCCGTCTGCGGGGTGCTCGGTGCGGCCTGGGCGGTGGACGGCAACACGAACGACGGGACGGCGAGCATCGCGACGCCCGCCAGCCACGCCGACGCGGTGCGCCACCACCGTCTGCCAACGTTTCCATGAGTCTGCATATAACCCATCAAAACCTCTCCATTGAGTCTTTCTCTCATTTTCCGGCCTTTTCCCGCGTTCTTCGGCGAAAGACGGGGTGCGGCAGGAAAAACCATACGGCGCTTCAAGCTTAAGCAGCATTGACATCGATTGCAAAATGAGCGAGTCCGCGTTGGAATCCGGTCAAAGAGGCCGACAGCACTTCATGTCCACACACGGAAAACCCGAACGACACACCGTGAAGAGACGTATACCGTATCGTTATCTATAAACTGCGTCAGACATTTCGCGTATTCAAATCACGATATTCTACTATACAGCAGTCTGCCATAAAGCCGTTCCTGCTCTCAGCAAATACCACTGAAATACCATTATTTACCCCATTCATGGACTGTCATCACGACCACGACGCCCGCCTTGTTCCCGCTTTTTTCTCCTGCTGTTCGCGAGCATCCATTTTCCCTATACTTCTCCTTCTTTTCTTCGCGCTACATCTTCCGTAGTGATAAAGTGATCTCGGTCGCTACGAAGAACGTAGCGTTGACGAAAGGACTTGATTATGGCTTCCGAGAACAATGAGGATCTGAAGTGGAAGAGCTGGCAGGACTGGGTCACGCTCGTGGCAGGCGTCCTGCTCGCCATCAGCCCGGCATGGGCCGCCTACGGCAACGGCGCCGGCAAGACCTGGGCGATCATCGGCGGCATCGTGATGGCGTGCGTCGCCCTGTGGTCGCTCGCGACGGTCGGTTCCAAGGCCTCCGAGTGGACGCAGATCGTCATTGACATCATCATCTTCATCCTGCCGTGGTGCGTCGGCGCCGCATCCGTGGCCGGCGGCTGGTGGATGTGGATCCTCGCCGTCATCGCCCTCATCATGGCCATCTGGTCAATGCAGGCACACAAGGAGTGAGCGGGCGCTGCCTTTTCTGAGACCACACAGCCGCAGGCCGCCCGGTCTGCGGCTTTTTTATACCCATTCGTCGCGTTTGCCCCCCTCCTCCAGCTGCTGGCGCCTCCCCCTACCCGTCTCTCACGTCCGTCTCGCATGTCCATCTTCCGTATTCGTCTTTCCCATGTTTTGTGTTTTATGTGCCAAAGATCCCTTCATCCCACCCCTGCCCCACCACCCCAAGGCCGTGCACCATATGATGGGAGTAGTATCCGCGAGACAAATGGTGGAAGGCAGACGGAAGGCGGTGGTGTGATGCGGCGTGGCGAAAAGGTTCGTCATCTCACCGATAAACGGATCCTGCGATCCGTGCTCGATATCGCCTTGTCAAAAGGCGAGCACGCCGTCACCATGGAATCCGTCTCCAAACAGTCCGGCGTGGCGAAAACCACCCTCTACCGGCGCTACAAAAACCGCGCAGACATGCTCGCCCAGCTCGAAAAAGGCGTGGAATCCAAGGACTTCGGCCCCTCCGGATTCGAGGCGACCCCCGCCGGTCTCGAAAAATACGCGCTCTGGCTCGAGACGACGTACGCGGATTACATCACCGTGCCGGAGATGGCCTCGCTCATGTTCGCGCGCACGCCGTTTCTGATGGCCGTCGGGCACAAGATCCTCTCCGAGCTGGTCACCGGCATGATCCGGCTCATCGAGGAAGGCCAGCGCGCAGGCGCGTTCCTGAGCCGCACGAAACCGGAACTCGCCGCGGACCTCATCGTCGGCGGTGTGCTGTTCGCCGCACAGGGCACCGACAAAATCACACAGGACATGATCCACGACGCCATCACCGCGGTCCTTCCGCAAACAACGCCTTCCCCCACATCAAATTCGAAGTAACACATTGTGCGATCATTCATCGCGCGACACATACACATAAATCGTGCAGATACAGGCCATTAGGCAAACAAAAAGGCGACCAATCGGTCGCCTTCATCATCTTCATTTGTGTCCCCGCAGGGACTCGAACCCTGGACACGCGGTTCACGATTCCGAGCCATCAGGGCGAGAAAGTTTCCGGCCCAGGTCAGAAACTCAACAGAACTCCCCCAAGGCGGAGTAGTCACTGCGCAGTATCACTGCAGGCCTTGTGCTGGTCAGGCAGTTCACCGAATAACGGCGAAACCTCCATTCCAGCTGATCTGCTTGCGGGCAGCGAGAGTCATCTCCAAGAAACCGGTGGCCTCAAGCTCACGCGCACGCTTCAAGCTTCCAGCATCAATCACCTGAAGCGGGCTGTCCGACAGGGCGGACTGGAGGATCTGCTTCGCCTCCTGGCTGTCACCCGCGACGAGGACGGTCGTCTTGTCGGTACCGATCACCGCGTTCTGAAGGGTCGCCGCAAAATTCGTGTTGAAAGCCTTGAGGACATGACTGTCCGGCAGTTTCTTCTGAAGTTGTTGCGCCGCAGAACTGTCGGAGGGAACCTCAAGCCCATCCCAGGTCTGGAAATCGACCGGGTTGGTGATATCGACAACGACCTTGCCAGCCAGCTGCTGCCCGTACTTTTCGACGAGTGAATCTAGAGCGGCGTAGGGAACGGCAAGAATAATGATGTCCCCAAACGTGTCTGCCTCGTCTTTGGATGTGTAGTAGGTGACGTCATTCCCCGCCACCTCGAGGTTCTTGCCAATCGCCGAACCCATGTTCCCATGGCCGAGGATCGTGATCTGCATAGTTGTCTCCTTTCACTATCTATGCTTTTCTAACTGACTGCTCCATCATGAGCCAAAAAGTTACTATTAGTAAGTAGGCACTTTTAAGTGCGGTACACTCTATTTGGTAAGAACTGATATTTGACACCAATCACGGCAAGAAAGAAGTTTTTCGCCATGAAGAGATTAGCCCAGTTCGGATCCTGCCCGGTCGCCACAACCATCTCCCTTCTGGACAGCGGGTGGAAGATTCTCATCATGCGTGATCTGCTCAAAGGCACAAAACGATACAGTCAGCTGCAAAAAAGCGTGAGCGGTATCAGCCAAAAGATGCTGACGCAGAGTCTCAGACAGATGCAGGATGACGGCATCGTCCAGCGTCACTCATACCCCGTTATCCCGCCAAAAGTCGAATACAGTCTCACTGAGATGGGTGAGAGCATGCGACCAATCATCAATTCAATGCACGAGTGGGGAATGCACTACCTGTCCGACCATCCCCGCACAAACACCCACTAATAGTGACGCTGACTTTCAAGCCATCTATGGCCACACAACTGGCTGCGTGGAAGTCATTATGAGCGCAGGGGCATGCAGTGAGAGTGAGAGAACCTTTTCATTGCTGATAACTCTGCCGACCCCCAAGAATCGTAAGGCCATCAGCAACAAAGCAGTCCCCCTGACCCGCAACCCCGGTTCCTACCGCACAATCAATTGCATGAAAAAGGGAGTGCCCAGCCGCAAGGCTAAGGCACTCCCCTAAACCGAAGGACGGATAGTGCGCCCTACCGGGAGGACACCACCTGAAAAGCTCAATGCCCGCGCTTACGACAGGTGGGTGGAATTGCCCTCACTGGCACTTTTGATCATATCACCGGCCATCCTCGTACGCCGATAGCATGGTACATGGCCGGTGCCCAGTGGAATGGGCAAAAGCCGACTCGCCCGGTCCGCCCGGGCCGGGTGGAACCGATAAGAGGAGTGGTCTTATGAACGGCCACGATCAAGGTAGAAGATCCGGCGGCGACACCGCATGGATCGGGACAGTACTGGCAATCCTCGCATGGAGGGCCGGTCCGATCACGGCGGGGATAGCCCTGCTCGTCCTTATCATCTGGCTGATCGCCGCGTGGCGGTCTGACAGAAGATAAACAGTCAAAGCCCGGCATTCGCGGTCGCATGATCGTGATGCCGGGCTTATTGTGTCACGCACAGGCTCCGCCAACATGCTCGGCACCGTTAGCCAATAACAAAAAAGGCGACCAACCGGTCGCCTTCATCATCTTCATTTGTGCCCCCGCAGGGACTCGAACCCTGGACACGCGGATTAAGAGTCCGCTGCTCTAGCCAGCTGAGCTACAGGGGCAATGGCTTTGAACCAAAACCAAGAAATAAGTATAACCCCCATGCGGACATCCGCAAGGGGCAATTCCAAAAACTGTGGACACGCCTGAAAACGTGCCGGAAATGCCCCTTGCAGACCGCGTGTTGCGTTGCTCAGTCCACGATGCGCGGCATCGAGGTGGTCAGCGACTTCGTCAGATGCAGGTGCAGCAGACCGGCGCCGGCATGCACCTCGCTCATCTTGAGCTGCACCGTGCGCTGATCCTCCGGCAGCGTGTCGTCATCGGTGACGGTCGCCGGCGACTTGACGGGCAGGATCACCAGATCCTCGAGCTTTGTGCCCGCGCCCTCGGCGATCTGTGCCGCCTTGGCGAGGCTCGGCTCGTAGTCGTCACGCTTCGTCACACGCTCGGGTGGCACGCCGTACGACTGCTGGCACAGTCCCTCCACGCGCGAGAGGATGGACTGGCCGCGCAGGTCGGCGGGCTTGTGCGCGTTGGCATTGGCCTGATGTCCCTGGGCCGCGGTGAGCGTGTCCATCAGAGCGTCAAGCTGGCCAGTCAGCTCGTCGCCGCCCTGCTCGTACAGGTTGGTCAGGGCCATCGGGCGCAGACCGTCCTTCCTGCCGCGCTCGCGCAGCGCGTCGACCTTACCCTCATCGCCCGTCCACAGGTTGATGAGCGGGAAGGTGGGGATGCCGGAATTCTCCAGACGATGGATGTGGTGCGTGTACCGCCAGCCAAGGTGCGGCGTGTCCCACGTGGAGGCGCGGGCCACGATCACCGCGGCGCTGGGCCAGTCGAGCCCGTAATAACGGCAGGCGATGTCGAGGAACTTCTGTGCGCCGGCGTCGGTGCCGTAACCGGCCTCGACCACCACCACGTCGTGCAGGCTCTGCGCGGTCTCGATGGCCACGAGCGAAGGGATGCCGAGCGAGACGTTGCCGAACGGGCCGCAATGCACGTAGACCGGCGAGCCGCCGCGCGTCTGCAGCAGCGCGGGCTGGATGGAGTCGGACAGCAGCCGCAGCACACGGTCGATATCGACCACGTCCTTGGCGAGCACGACGGTGCCGTCGGCCTTCTGGCCCACCACCATGCGCGAGATCCGCCGGCGCAGCTCCTCCACCGAGCGCGAGAGGGTGACAATCTCCATCATCTCGCTCGTCGGCGTGAGAACGGTCGTCTCTGGATAGCCTCCGACGCGCCGGCCGTCAGCCACGCTCTGCCCGACGGCGATCTTGCGGCTCTCCTTGCTCGGCAGCTCGGAGACGCGCGGCAGGAGCATGGTGCCCGGCTCCTCGGCGTCCTCGAGCAGCGCCTTCTCGCCGCGCACCACGATGAGGTTCTGCGCGGTGGCGATGCGGCTCATCTCCCCGAAGAGGCCCCAGTCGGCCAGCTCCGGCTGCGACAGGCTCGCCTTGCCCGCACCGGAGGCGCCGCCCTTGCTGCCCGCGGAGGTGATGCCCATGCTCGGCTGGCGCAGCACCGCGCCGGCATCGATACCGTTAGCGCGCAGGGCGTCCACCAGGGCCATGAGCGCGGTGGTCTTGCCCTCGCCGCGAGAGGCCTTGAGCGGGGTGTCGGAGGTGACGAGCAGGATGACGCCGTGCTTGTGCGGCGCCTCCGGGCTCGCCTTGAGATGCTCGAGCCAGCCGTACGCATCGATCTTGGCGTTCTTGCGGCCGTAGGGCACCATGAAATCGTTGAAAGCAGCCGCCACGGCAGGATCCGAGCTGGTGGGCGGCAGCTGGTTGGCAAGGCCGTTGGTGAAGCTGCGGCGCTGTGCGGCCGAGCCCGCGCCCTCGCTCTGGAACTGGCGCTGCAGCACGGCGCGCGCGGCGGCCACGGCAGCGACGGCCGAGGCAGCCTCCTTGCTCATTCCGTCCTGTCCGGCCTCAGTGCCGGAGACAGTGGAGGAAGCGGCGCTGCCAGAACCCGTATTGTTGCCAGAAACGCTGAAAGCAGCGCCGGCGTTGCTGCCCTCGGACGCTGCGGGATGGGACTCGAACGGTGTGTTGATCGGCTGGTTGTCTGTGCTCATTGATCTCTTTTCGTCGATGAACGGGGATGGGGAGCCCCGCTGCCCATCTTCCAGCCTAAACAGGCCGGGTGGAATGTACCACCCGGCCCGTGTCGATGCCATCACATTGTCGATGCCGTCATATGACGGCTATAGATGACGGCTGTCCTGTCACCTGGCCGTCACACGCCGTCACACCGAGGCGCTAAACCCGCTGGCGGCGGAGCCAGCCAGTCCCGCGATCGCGCCGGTGGCCAGGAGGATCACCGACACGATGATCCCGATCACGAGCGCGCAGAAATATGAACGCGCGAAACTGCGCAGGTTGTAGTTCTTTGTCGTGAAGCAGTCGATGATGAGGAAGATCCAGCCGATGAGCGGAATGCCGAACAGCACGCCGTACCAGAAATACATCCAGGCGGACAGCGGCTCGAACTGCTGCGGGCCGACATAGCCGAAACGCCCCTGGTAGTTCGCCACGCCGTTCGGCGAGGAGGGCTGGTACTGCGGCGGCTGCTGGAACTGCTGCTGCGGCTGCTGGGGAGGCTGCTGATAGCTCATAGTCATCCTTTGTGTAGATGGTCGGACCGATCAGATGGTCGGACCGGGTCGATGGTCATCCGGGGCGATGGTTATCCGCTCCGATGCCGCGACCCGGCACTGTGGTCAGGCCAGCGGCATCAACGACGGTCTTTGGCCACCGGTTACCGGATTCTGATGCCAGGATCAGTTGTCGGAGAGGAAGAACCCGTTGCGCATGCGCATCGAGATGGTGTAAAGCACCTTGTCGAGCAGGGCGTCAGTGTCCTTCTTCAGCTTGTCGGCCAGGGCCTGGTTGGCGGCCTCAAGCACGCGGTGCACGTCCTGATCGGAGGTGCTGTCGAGCTTGCCGGCGAGCGCCGCATCGGCTGTGATCTTCGCGTCAGTCTCGCGCACGGAGGCATGGCCGTAGGCACCGGTCTTGATCTGGTAGGCCTCGATGGTCTGCTGGTTGTCGGCGAAGTGCTCGTCGGCGAGCGCCGCGATGATGCGGTTCTCCCAGTAGTGGCTCTCGGTGGTCACGCGCGTGGTGGTCGACTCGAGGTAGGCCGGGGTCGAGTCCACGTTCGTGTAGAACGGCTCGATGGTGTTGAACGGGTTGGAGCCGAAGGAGATCCACTGCAGCGCGGCGTAGGCGGCCGGCTTGTCGGGACGGATCTCCATGACGGACAGCTCGGACTGGCGGTTGATGCCGATCGGGCGGTACATGGTGTGGGTGTTGTGGTCGCCCTTCTTGCCGTACGGATCGTACGGGGTGCCCTGATAGTGGGAGCTGAGAACATACTTGATGTCCTCGATGGTCACCTTGCGCTCAGGCTGGCGCGCCCACGGCAGATTGTCGGACTCGGGCGTGTAGTAGGCGTCCGGGCTGTCCCAGTCGTCGTCGAGCGGGTTGAGGTAGCGCTGCATGAACCAGGCGCGCGGGGTGTTGTACACGTGGTCTGTGTCGGTATGCGAGCCAAACACGTCGCGCGGGTTGATGTGGCCCTTCTCGCCGCCGATGGTGACGTCGAGGTTGTTATCGGCGATGAACTCGCGCAGATCGGCGGAGCACATGTTCTCGGCCTTGGCACCGAAGGCGTCATCGAGGTCGAAGTCGTCGATGCCCAGCTGGTTCGGCATGGTCACGTAGCAGTCGTCGGGCACGCGGCGGGCGATCCAGTGATGGCCGCCGACGGTCTCGAACCACCAGATCTCGTGCGAGTCGGAGAAGCCGACGCCGTTCATCTCGCTCGTGCCGTACTTCTCGAGCAGCGAGCCGAGGCGCTCGACGCCCTCGCGCGCGGTGTGGATGTACGGCAGCACGATGGTGAGGAAGTCCTCCTCGGTGATGCCGCCGGGCACGAGCGGCTGGTAGCCGTCCTCGCCCTCTTTGCCCTTGGCCGGGGTGACCTCGACGAATGGGTCGGCGCCGAGCACGCGCTCGTTGGTGGTGATGGTCTCGGTGGCGGTCATCGCCACGTTGTCGGCGTTGATGCCGGCCTCGCCCCAGATGCCGTCCTTGAGGTCGGCGTTGGGGGTGGAGGTGTAGCGCAGCGGGTCGTCCGGCAGCTCGATGTCGAGATGCGAGAGGACGGAGTGGTACAGGCGCGGCTGCTCGTCCGGCTGGGTGACGATGAAACGCTTGGGATTGAACTCGCCGTTGGCGGAATCCTCGTTGCGGGCGATGATCGGGGCGCCGTCGTAGCTGGCGTCTTTTCCGACAAGAATCGTGGTGCAGGCCATGCGACTTCCTTTTGTTGAGAGGTTTTGGTTGACAGATTGTTCCTCGCGTCCCACCCTACCGGCCGAGCGCGAGCAAAGAAGAAAAGGTGAAATGGGCCAGAGCAGGAAACCGGTCAGATCAGATTTCTGCCCTGGGCGCCAAGGACCCCGACTCTGGGACCCTGCAGCCTCAGCAGGGTCTCAAAAGGGATTCAGCAGGCGCCGGTCAGCAGCATCCAGGCGGGATCGCCGGCACCGGCCTTGAGCAGGGCGTGGAACTGCTCGTTGAGCCAGAAGCCTTGGTCCAGCCCCTCGAGCGGTTCGGCGGTGGCCCACACGCGCAGCAGATAGTCGTGATCCTTATCCGGCGGGGTCGGCCCCACATAGCGGGCGATGACGGCCGGGTCGGTCTTGCCCACAAAGCGCGACGCCTCGGAATTGCGTCCCTGCAGCGCCTCGGGAATCATCGAGACCATCGTGCGGGAGAAATCGGCGGGGATGGCCAGGGCGTGCGCGTCGTTGAAGTCGTACATGAGGGCGTCCACCGGCAGGTTGGCCACGCTCCAGTGGATCCACTCGAAACCGCACACGGGGATCGAGTCCGGGTCGGTCAGCGCCCAGTGCAGGTAGTGCGCGGAGGGATCGAGCTGGTCGATATAGAACGGGAACGAGACGATCGGCTGGCCGTCGAGCTTGTTGGCCGCCGGCGCCGCCTTGGCGTACTCGTCGGGAATACGGGTGAAATCAGTGGTGATGCGCATAGTCCCATTGTCCCACAAACGCAAATGGATATCGTCCGATCAGCAAAATGTGGATAACCCGATTCCTGTGGTGGTTCGGACGGTCTCTGTGGCGGCTGCGAAGGTTTGTGCGATGCGGAAAACTCAGTTCTTCGGACGGAACGGCGGCACGAGCGCGGTGAGCAGCGCCTCGAAGACGAGCTGCGGGCTGCCGTTGCCGTTGAGCCGTCGACGCGCGGTCTCCACCGCGTCGAGCCGGTCGATCACCTCGCGTCCTGACAATTTCAACGAGAGGGCGACCACCTGGTCGCGCAAGGAAAGATTGACGAGCCCGGCCTGGTCGATGGCACCGGCCTGGACCACCCCCACGTCGCGGTAGAGGGAGGAGATGTCATTGAGGAAGCGGTCGAGCACGTCGCGTGTGGCACGCGTCTGCTCGCGCTTGAGATCCGCCTTCTTGTCAAGCTGGCGATACTGGGCGAGCAGCCGCGGGGGCATCGTCTCGTCCGCGCCCAGGCCGTTATCGCGGCGGAAATCCTGCTGACGGCGACGGGCACGCTCCTCCACCGATTGCTGTGCCTGGTCATCGGCGATTTTAAGAATGTCATCGGCCAGCAGCACGGCATCGGAGGCGCGCACAAGGCGCAGCAGCTTCTCGAGAATTTCCCGCCGGCTCGTCACCATTTCGTGGTGCGTGGCATACAGGCTTGCCAGGCCAATGTGCCCTTGTGCCAGACGCGCGGCCTGATGCGCTTGGGAATCAGTCAGCGGCGGCTCGAAGCCCGAGCCTTTGCCGTACTTTTTGAGCAGGAAATCGCTCACCTGCGGGTTGGTGGGCACGGCGAGCGTGAGCACACGACAGCGCGAGCGGATGGTGGGCAGCACCGACTGGGCGCTCGGTGCGCACAGCAGCCAGATGGTGTTGGCCGCCGGCTCCTCCACCTCTTTGAGCAGCACGTTGGTGGTGCGCTCGGCCATGCGGTCCACGTCGGTGATGAGCAGGATGCGCCACCTGCCCATCTGCGGCATCTGCTCGCTGGTGGCAACAAGGCGACGGACCGAGTCGATATCGATGCCCACAGTCGTGGTGGACAGCACACTCACGTCGGGATGCGTGCCGGCGAGGACGGCTTTGCATTGCGGGCACGTGCCGTCACCGCCGTTGGGGCATTCGAGCGCGGCGGCGAAGGCGAGTGCAAGATTGGAGCGGCCGGAGCCGGGTGCGCCGCAGATGAGCCATGACTGGGCGAGGTCCTTGGGGGCGGCGAGAACCTCTTTGAGCTGGGCGATGGCCTTGTCCTGCCCGACGAGACTGTCCCAGACGCTCATTTCGCCTGCCCCGCGTCGGTGAACAGCGCGCTCAGATCGTCGAGGATCGCAGAGGTGATCTGCTCGACCGGCTGGGCGGCGTCGAGCGTGACATACCGCGTCGGATCCTGCTGCGCGAGGCGCACATACCCCTCGCGTGTGCGGCGCTGGAAGCCAATCGACTCGGCGTCGAGCCTGTCCGCCGCTCCCCCGCGGTTGACGGCCACGCGCTTCTGGGCGGCCCGGGCATCCATGTCGAACAAATACGTGCGGTCGGGCCACAGACCTTGCGTGGCCCAGGCGGAGAGCCAGTCCACCTGGTCGACGGTCAGCTCACGGCCGGCGCCCTGATAGGCGAGGGACGAGTCGATGTAGCGGTCGCATAGCACGATTTTCCCCTGCCGGAGCGCGGGACGGATCACCTCGTCCACGTGCTCGGCGCGGTCGGCGGCGAACAGCAGCGCCTCCGTGCGCGGCAGGACGGTCGCCTTCTCCTTGAACGAGAGGAGCATGTGGCGTATCTCGCGTCCGAGCGCGGTGCCACCCGGCTCGAGGGTGACGACGACCTGCCGGCCCTGCGCCCGTAGGGCGGTGGCCACGCGCTCGATCTGCGTGGTCTTGCCGGTGCCGTCGATGCCCTCGAACGTGACGAACAGACCGGGGTAGGCGGTGTTGTCGCTCATGCGGCCTTCTTCGCCGAGGACGTACGGGAGGAACGCGCGGTGGCGGTCTTCCTCGTGGCCGTCTTCTTTGCAGCCGTCTTCTTCGCGGCTGCGGTACGGGTCGTCGATTTCTTCGCCGTCGTTTTCTTTGTGCCCGTCCGCTTCGTCGCGGTCTTCACGGTCTTGCGTGCCGAGGACCGTACCGACGAGGTGCGCGAGCGCGTGGTGCGTTTGCGCGGGCCCTGCGCACGCTTCTCCGCAAGCAGGCTGTACGCCTCCTCCGGGCTGATGGAGGCGGGCGTGAACTGCTTGGGCAGCGTGCGGTTGGTGGTGCCGTCGGTGATGTAGTCGCCGTAGAAGCCGGACTTGATCACCACGGGCTTGCCGCTCTCCGGGTCGGTGCCCAGCTCGCGCAGCGGCGGCCTGGCCGTGCGCCCGCGACGACCGGCGTACTTGGGCTGGGCAAACAGCGCCTTCGCCCCGTCGAGGCTGATCGTGAAGATCTGCTCCTCATCGGGCAGCGAGCGCGTGTCCTTCTTGCCCTCGGCGTCGGTGCGCGTGAGATAAGGGCCATAGCGGCCGTTGGTGGCAGTGATGACGGCGTCATCATCCTTGCCGACCGTGCGCGGCATAGACAGCAGCTTCTCCGCCTGCTCGAGCGTGACGGTCTCCGGGGTCATTGTCTTGAAGAGGGAGACCATCTTCGGCTTGGCGGCCGACGTCGTCTTCTTGCGCGACGAGGAAGCGGCGGAACCAGCCTTTGCGGCGGAACCGCTCTTCGTCGCCGTCTTGGCCGTCTTACCCGCCGTCGCCGAGGACGCTGCCGACGTGGATGAGCCGGAATCCTCTTCCTGCGGGGCGACCTGCGCGATGTACGGGCCGAACCGGCCGCTGCGCACCTCGATGGTGTTGCCCTGCGCGTCCGTGCCGAGCACGCGCGCACCACCCGCGTTGGAAGCGAGCAGCTCACGGGCCTTGTCGACGGTCAGCTCATCAGGGGCGAGATCATCAGGGATGGAGGCGTGGCGCGGGTTGCCATCTTTGTCGAGGTTCTTCGTGTCCTCCAGATACGGGCCGAAACGTCCCACGCGCACGTTGATGCCGTCGCCCACCGAGATGGTGTTGACCGCGCGCGCGTCGATGTCGCCCAGCTCGGAGACCTGCTGGTGCAGGCCCTCTGTGGCGTCGCGCTCATCCTTGGCCGAGCCCTCGCCCGTGCCGAAGTAGAAGTTCGTCAGCCAGTCGAGGCTCGTCTCCTTGCCCTGGGCGATGCGGTCGAGCCCCTTCTCCATATGCGCGGTGAACTCGTAGTCCACGTACTGCGGGAAGTGCTGTTCGAGCAGCTTGATGACCGAGAACGCCAGCCAGCTGGGGATCATCGCCCGGCCGCGCTCATACACGTAGCCGCGCGAGAGAATGGTGGAGATGATGGAGGCGTAAGTGGACGGGCGGCCGATCTCGCGCGCCTCGAGCGTCTTGACGAGTGACGCCTCGGTGTAGCGTGCCGGCGGCTGGGTGGAGTGGTCCTGCACCTCGACCGGGTCGAGCGTGACGGTTGTTGTCGCCTGCTCCCCCGACTGGGCAGAACCAGCCTGTACCGAGCGGGCCACCGCCGCGCCCTTCTTCGCCGAATCCTCCTTGACCGTGGCCGTCACGGCGACCGGGCGGACGATATCCCCCTGCGCAAGATCGGGCAGATTCGTCTGGCCGGAGGAGGTCGCCGACTGCTCCGAGCGCTGGTTGATCTTCTCGGCGGTCAGGCCGTAGGCGCGCATGTAGCCCGGGAAGGTGATGACCGTGCCCGAGGCCTGGAACTGCGCTGTGCCGTGATCCTTCGTCGCCGCTTCGAGACGGATCGTGTCGGTGCGGCCCTTCTCGTCCGCCATCTGCGTGGCGAGCGTGCGCTGCCAGATGAGCGTGTAGAGGCGCAGCTGGTCGGGCGGCAGGCTCGCGGCCAGCTCGTCGGGGCTACGGAACGTGTCGCCGGCCGGGCGGATGGCCTCATGCGCCTCCTGGGCGCCGGCCGTGGTGGTGTGGAACTGACGGGACTTCTCGGAAAGATACTCGGCGCCGAACATCGCCCCCACCTGCTCGCGGGCCGCATGGATGGCCTGCTGCGAGAGGGTGACGGCGTCGGTACGCATGTAGGTGATCAGACCGTTCTCGTACAGGCTCTGGGCCGCGCGCATCGTCTGCCGCGAGCTCATCGACAGCCTGTTGCCGGCCGCCTGCTGCAGCGTGGAGGTGGTGAACGGCGGGGCCGGCCGGCGCGAATACGGGCGCGAGGAAACCTCGCTCACCGCAAAATCAGCATCCGCGAGTTCTGTGGCCAGCCCGCGTGCCTCATCTTCCTCAAGCCGGACGGGGTTCTCCTTGGCGGCACGGGCGGTCAGATTGCCTTTGTCATCAAAGTCTTTGGAGACCGCCAGACGACGACCGTCCAGGGTGGTCAGACGCGCGTCGAAGGCGTCGGCGGCAGAGCCTGTCGGCGAGAGATGGGCAAGCAGATCACGGTAGACAGCCGGCACGAACGCCATGCGCTCGCGCTCGCGCTCGACGATCAGGCGCGTCGCCACGGACTGCACGCGGCCGGCGGACAGATGCGGTCCGACCTTGCGCCACAGCACCGGCGAGAGCTCGTAACCGAACAGGCGGTCGAGCACGCGGCGCGTCTCCTGGGCGGAGACCATGTTCTCATCCACCTGGCGCGTGTGATTGAGCGAGTCGAGGATGGCCGGCTTGGTGATCTCGTGGAACACCATGCGCTTGACCGGCACCTTCGGCTTGAGCGTCTGGACCAGATGCCAGCTGATCGCCTCCCCCTCGCGATCCTCATCAGTGGCGAGGTAGAGCTCGCTGGCATCGGCGAGCGCCTTCTTCAGCTCGGCGACAGTCTTCTTATGGCCGGGATCGATGATGTAGTAGGGCGCGAACTTGTTGTCCACGTCCACGCCGAAGCGGCCGTATTCCTTCTTTTTGCTGGCAGGCACCTGGGAGGGCTGGGCGAGGTCGCGGATGTGGCCGACCGAGGCGAGGACGGTGTAGTCCTTGCCAAGGAACGACTGGATCTTCTTCGCCTTGGTCGGAGACTCGACGATGACGAGCTTTGTCTTGGCCATCACTCCCCCTGTCTGCGTGCCGGCGGCTTTTCGTCGTTGTCGTCGCGCCGCGCGGCACCCCTTTCGTTACAACACCTTATTGGCGATGCGGACGAGGAGCCGCGTTTTGACGACTCTGCCGCGTTTTACGCCGCATGCGAGCGACGGTGATCTGTGCGCGCGGTCTTGTTGCGTGCGGGCTTGGGCGGGCCGCCGAGCAGGCCGAGCGTGGACAGCGGTGAGGCGGTGGCCTGCCGGCAGATGAGCACGAGGGCGTTGACGAGCAGGTCGACGGAGACGATGGCCAGCAGCGCCGCATGGCAGGCCGGGGCGGTCACCCACCGTGCCGGGATCGACAGCCCGGGCCAGAGCTGGACGAGCAGATAGACGGTCCAGGCGATGCCCGCCACGCCGGTGACGAGCAGCAGGACGGAAACGATCTGGATACCCGCGCTGGAGCGCCGCGCACCGGGTCTGTCCATCCCGCTGCCGCGCGTGAAGGCGAGGGTGAGCAGGGCAAGCCCGCCGGTGAGCAGGATGGAGACCGTCACGTCCGAGGGACGGTGCCAGCGGCAGATGACGAGGCTGACCGCCCCCACACCTGTGGCAAGCGCGGCAAACAGGGCCGTCCACACGCGCCAGGACAGCGAGCACGCCATCACCAGCAGCAGACAGGCGGTCAGGATCGCCATCGTATGGCCGCTCGGCGAGGTGTTGGACGGATTGGGAAGGTGCGGGTCGAACACCGGCCGCGGCAAAACGTATTTGAGCAGATGCACGCCCACGGCCAGCACCGTGAACACCGTCATCTGCACGAGCAGGACCCAGCGGCGACGGATGATGACGATCATCAGCGAGCCCAGCCCGCACAGGGCGATGAACGTATCGATCACATACCGGCTCGTGATGACGGAGGCGAGCGGGACGAGCCAGGACGGCGAGTGCTTGTACAGGTTCTGCCACACGAGGTCGTCGAGCACCTGGCCCGGCAGGGTGCGCACGCTGCCCCACCACAGTGCCGCCCCCGCGAGCAGGAGCAGCACGCCGAGCACCGCGGACCAGGCCACGGCGCTCCAGCGCGGGCGCACCAGCAGCGGGTCGCGCAGGGACTGCTTCAACGGGGTCTCGGCGTGGCTCGCGCGGCGCGATCCAGACTTATTCCTGCTTTCCGCGTCGCTGCCGCCATGGCCGCCATCCGCACGAGCGGCCTCCTGCCCGGCCGGCATGCCTTGCGACTGTATGCCATGCGACGTGTGGAAACCATCCGGAGCCGCCGGAGACGCCGGATCGCGATCGCCATTACCATCGCGGTTACCGTCGCTATCGAGCACGTTGTCATCGTCCGCGTCACGGCGACCATTGAGACTGTCACGCCTATCATGCTCTTCAGCATGCTCATCGTCATCCGGCAGACCGGTGCCCCAGTCGCCGAGATCCAGCTCGCCGTCCGGTGTGGTCTGGCTTGGCACGGTATGCTGCTCGAACGCCTGCGGCAGGCCCGGCTGGCCCTCGTCCGTCGTCAGGGCTTGCGGGACCTGCGGAGTCTCACCCGGGTCCAACACGAATCCATCCGGACCGCGATCCGTCATCCGGCCAGACTGGTCACGTCCGGGCCGGTCCTGGTCCGATCCGGACACAAAAGAGTCGCCGTCGGGCCTGTGCTGCCGGGCGAACCGGTCATCGTCTGTCGTATCAGTCACGTTTCCAGACTATCGGGCGCGCGACGGACAGATATGTGGATTAGGTCAAAACCGACCGGATGGATCGGTGCAAGGCGGCTTAGGGAAAGACAGCTTCGGGAAAAGAAAAATAGAGACACGAAGAAGCAGCCTTGGAAAAAGAAAACTCCCGCGTACCCGACAGAGGCCACTTACCCTTGCTGCATTCCTGCCCTGGGGGGATTGGGTGACATATCGCCACGTGGGAGCGTGTTTATGTTACCGCATGCGGATGAGATCCCGCAAACTACTGCACATGATCTCAGCCATGTCCGTTCATTACCTGCATCCGTCATCATCAGCTTTCTGGACTATGTTAGGCAGTTATTGTCTCTGCCGGGCTGATGAGACGGCAAAGGACAGACACGACTGGATAGGAGTGCAGACGGATGCTGAGGAAAGACGCCAATGACTCCCTCCACGATACGGAGGACACGCACACAGGAGCTGCTGACGGTATGACAGCGAATGATACTGCCATCAACAGCACAGCAGCAGACGCGCAGAAGAGGACAGATTCTACTGCTGACAGCGATGCGGATAACACCCCCCAAGACCCCAATATTTCCAAGCCAGCCAGCATCGCAACAGATCGGAATGATGCTCCAGTGAAGAATATTATCGGTGAGCATATCGCCAAACGGCCGAAACGTGAGCTGCCATTCACACGTCCAGCCCAAATGCGAATCACCGACCCACAGAAAAGCCACAAGTGGATCCGCGGCATCATCGACACGCTCTATGTTCTTGGCTTCATTGGCGTGAGCTTTGGCTCAATGTTTCTGCTCCAATGGGGCGTCAATCCTGATCTTCATTTTGCACAAGTCATCGCTAACGCACTCCCAGATACATTCGGGACAAATTCTGCATCGCGCCGCTTTATTCTTCTTCTCAACGTTCTCCTCATTGTTACTGTTTATCTATTTCTTCTGTTTCTCTGCAATTCGTTCTACGTATCCACCGGAATTATTGTCGTGGTAGTCGCTGTTTTCAGTGTCGCAAACAGAATTAAAATCAATCTTCGCTCTGAGCCTGTGCTGCCAAGCGATATTACGTTAGCCATCCATAACACAAAAAATGTTGCCGGCTTTATTCCAAATTCGTCATACTCCCTTATTGCTATTACCGTTACAGCAATCATTCTATATATCATTCTCGCCGTGGCATGTGGCTGGCTACTAGGCAAGGCACAACCACTGCATATCGCGTCATCGGTTAAACGGATCGGCATGCAAATACTCATTTCTTGTGCTCCTGCGGCACTATTTATTGCCTTTGTCGCAGGAACAAGTGACACCAATGCTTGGGGGCGCCAACTTGCAACCTCAATGGGCGATACACCACGCATGTGGGACGCCAAAGAAGATTCACAGTTAAATGGGACTCTTTATGCGTTTATCCGTAATTCTTTCACCAAGGTTATGGATAAACCTGCAGGATATTCCCAGCAGCGGATGAAGGCCATCGCCAGTAAGTACTCGAAAGTCGCCACCACCATCAATTCCACGCGTTCAAGCAATCTTACCGATCAAACAGTCATTCTTATTCTGTCAGAATCATTCTCTGATCCACTGCGCGTGCCTGGCATCCAGCTCTCTGAGGACCCGATGCCGAATCTCCGTTCAATCATGGCAAATACGACCAGTGGATTATTCCTCAGCTCCGGTTACGGGGGGGGGACCGCAAATCTCGAATATCAGGCATTGACTGGACTGAGTATGGCAAACATGGATCCATCACTGAATTCGCCATACCAGCAATTAGTGCCGCGGCAAACCTCGCCATATGCCTTCAACCAGATTTGGAATCAGCAGGGCGGAGGATCAGTCGCTATTCATCCATATTCCGGTAGTACTTATCAACGCTCCTCAAATTACAAGAAGTTTGGTTTCCAGCACTTCTGGACACTCGACGGTCCTGAATATGTCAAATACAAGGATCGGCTTGGACTCAATCCTTATGTCAGCGATGAATCGACATACAAAGACGTCTTGTACTATCTCAATAAAGACAAGAAAGACAAACAATCATTCATCCAAGTCGCCACAATGCAAAATCATATGCCGTATCTGACGGGGTACTACAGTGACCCCATCAAACAGACAAATGGCCTCGGGATGAACGATCGTGATGAGACAGGCAATATTGAGGCCTACTCGGCAGGAGTCAAGCGAACCGATTCTGCAACCACAGCATTTTTGGCATCAATTGACAAGATAAACCGCCCTATCACCATCATCTGGTACGGAGATCACCTTCCTGGCATCTATTCCGCCGAAATGCAGAATGCCCAGAACCTTCTGACCCTCCATGAGACCAATTACTTTATCTGGTCAAATGCAGCATCGCACAAACAAGGCGTCAAACTTAAAGACGCTGCTTACACGTCGCCGAATTATCTTCTTGCTCAAGGTGCCGACCAGATGAATGCCAAGGTCTCCCCTTATCTCGCATTACTAACGAAGCTGCATCAACAGATTCCTGCTATGGAGCCCCCGTTGAATACTTCAAATTGGTCGACCGAAAATCAAGGAAAGCCGGTTTATATCGACCTTGACGGAAAAGAAATCGACAAACTTACAAATACCCAGAAAGAACTGCTCAACGATTACAAACTCGTGACTTACGACATGACTGTCGGCAAGAACTATCTGGTGAAGGACGGGTTCCTGACCGCGCCTTCTGCGGCAGACAGTTCCGCCGCCTCAAACAAGTAAACCGACTGGATGTGCCACACTCCTATAGCCCGTGTCATCTGCATGCACCTGAGTCGCTCGGCTGCATCTGTCGTTGGTGCGCCAGTCACTGGCGGAACCCATTACTGGCGTGAAGTCGCCGCCCTGCGTGCCTCTTCCTTGCGCTCAACAGAGTCAGGATTCTTCCACTGCCCCATATCGAGCACTTCGACAGTCTGCGCATCCTCCTGTGCCGTGAACCGCAGCGCGCGGTCGGAGAGCAGCGCATAGTCGCCGTTGCGACTGTTGCGGATGACGAACGAGCACGAATTGACGCCAAGCGCCGCCCCGACCATGTCTGTCTCGTCGGGATGCTCAGTGTTCGGCTTGCGCAGCGAGGCAACGAGGGTGAAATCACCGTTGTTGAACTGATCGAGCGGCAGCGAGAAACGCACGGTGTGATGCCCGCGCTTCTTCATGCGGAACACCTTCGGGCCAGAGTCATAGGTAATGCCGCCGCGTCGTGTGTCGTTGAGGGAGATGGCGAGGTAGAAGTCGCCAGGCTGGTCATACTCATATTCGATCTGAAATTCGAACGGCTTTGTCCCGTCGCTCACACGGCCTGACACCGGCGTGACGCGCAGGAGCGGGCATTGCGCGTTCAGACCTTCCGGATACACCTTCTCGGCATTTTCTTTCTGCCCCTGCTCCTTGCGCGTCCGAGCCTGCTCGGCTTCGAGATTGGAGAGCGTATACCTGTCCGCCACAGTCTCCGGATCACCTTCGGAGACAATTTTGCCGTCCTCGATCATCATGGCCCGCGTGCAGTAGCGCTTTACCGCGTTCATATCGTGCGTGACGAGGATGACGGTCTTCGTCGGGTCTTTCTTGACCTTGGTGAAGAAGTCGTTGCACTTGCGCTGGAACGCCTCATCGCCGACGGCGAGCACCTCGTCGAGCACGAGGATGTCGCCCTGCGCCTTGATGGCGACGGAGAAGGCGAGACGCACCTGCATGCCCGAGGAATAGTTCTTCAGCTTCTGGTCCATGAAGTCGCCCAGCTCGGCAAAGTCGACAATGTCGTCGTACATCGCATCGACCTGCGCACGGGTGAACCCGAGGAGCGAGCCGTTGAGATAGACGTTCTCGCGCCCTGTCAGCTCGGGGTTGAAGCCCACGCCCAGCTCGATGAAGGGCACGAGCTTGCCTTTGACCTTCACCGAGCCCTGGTTCGGGTAATAAATCTGCGAGATGATCTTGAGCAGCGTGGACTTGCCGCCGCCGTTGCGCCCGACGATGCCGAAGAACTCGCCCTGGCGCACGTCGAAACTGATGCCGCGCAGCACATGCTGGATCTTGTAACCTCGCACGCCCTTCATCCAGTTGATGAACGCCTGCTTCAGGCCCGTCGCCTGCTCGGTGGGCAGGCGAAAATCCTTATAGACGTCTTTGACGGACAGAACGACCGGAGCCTTCCTCTGCGGAAAATCAAAATCCACATCGATTGAGGTATCAGTCGCCTCAACCGCGGTTGACGACATCGTGGTCATCAGATCACCTCCGCAAAACGACGAGTGTTCTTACGGAACACATGCACGCCCAGCCACAGCAACAGGGCACCGATGACGAGCGGGATGAGCTTCGCCCACCAGCTGTGGAACTCGCTCCAGATCGTGGGCTGGGTCTGCGGGGCGATGAGGTTGTGCCGGATGTCCTGGATGGTCTGGGCGAACGGATTGAGCAGCTCGAGCCGCGCCACCTTCGCGAGCCAACCGCCGCGCGCTGTGACATAGGTGAGCGGGTAGATGATCGGCATGCCGTAGAAGATGACCTGCATCAAGACGTCCCAGATGTGCAGCACATCACGGAAATAGACGTACATGGTCGCCAGCAGCAACGTCAGGCCGAGCGTGATGAGATACAGCTCGATGATGCTCAGCGGCACAAGCAGCACACGCCAGGTGAAATGGACCCCCGAGAAGAGGGCAAAGACGAGGACGACGACGAGATTGATGGCGTAGCTGATGAGCGCGCCGACCGTCGCCGAAACCACAACGATGTAGTCAGGAAAGTGAATTTTGCGCAGTAGGTCGCCGCGGTCGACGATCGAGCGCAGGCCGACATTGGTCGAATCAGTGACGAACTGCCAGGAGCAGATGCCGAGCAAAAGGACGACCGGGTAGGTCGAGGTCCCATCTGACACGCGCAGGAAGCGCGCGAACACAAGGTACATCACGCAGAACAGCATGAGCGGCTCAAGGACGGACCATGCGATACCGAGGAACGATCCCTGGTAACGGAGCTTGAAATCAGTCTTGACCAGACCCTTCAGCACCGTCATCGCATAGCCGTAATGCTGCGAGACCTTTTGTTTCAGCTCTTTCACGAGATTCCATGCTACCAACGACACCGATTTCCACGGACTCCGGCTGATAAGCTGGACAGGTGAGCAAACTGGTCAGCATCATTGTCCCCGTTTACAATTCGGAGAATTTCCTGCCCGACTGCATCGCCTCCCTGCGTCGGCAGTCATACAAACATGTGGAAATTCTCCTCATTGATGATGGCTCGACCGATTCCTCCCCTCACCTGTGCGACGAGGCCGCACACAGCGATCCGCGCGTGCGCGCGCTGCACAAACGCAACGGCGGCATCGCCTCCGCCCAGAACACCGGACTCAATGCCGCCCGCGGCGACTACATCACTTTCTGCGACAACGATGATCTGCTCGCCGTCAATGCCATTGGCGTGCTGGTGGAGGCACTGGAACGATCCGGGGCGGATATCTCGAAAGGACGCTGGCAGCAGTTCGGGCTCTCGCAGACGGACGAGATTCGTCGGCACAGCACTGTGCCAGCCGAACCGAGTCGGCTGACGCTTGTGCCTCACCCGCTGGCCAGTTATCAGAACACCTTCTGCAAAACACTGCGTCTGCTTGGCGGCCACCGGGCGGAGGCATCATATTTCAACGAGGCGAACTGGTGCAAGCTGTACCGGCGCGAGCTGTGGAACGGCATCCGTTTCCCGGAAGGCAGCTATGCGCAGGACGTGGCGGTGACGACGGCGCTGTACTCCCGGGCGGGCACGGTGGCGGATGTGGATGCCGTCCTCTATTTCTGGCGCCAGAGCGGCGGGTCCGTCACGCACAAGAAGCAGAATTTTGCCTACTACGCGGATAACGTGAATACCGGTCTACGCAATTTCGCCGACTGCCTGGATCTGGACGTCACTCCGGCACGCAGCTATTACCAGATTCTCGGTTCCCTCGCCTCAGCGCGGCGAACAGCAGATTTCCGCGACGCCGACAATCAGAAGGCGTTTGCCCGGCAATCATCCCTGTTTCGTCAACTACGCCAGCGCTTGACACCCACACAGCGGATACATTGCTATCTGCTCACACGTCTGCGCCAGGCGGAGAATCTTGTCTATGACCATACCGTGCTCACGATGAAATAACGAAAGCCTACGAAGCTTACTGAAAAATCATGGGGATGGGCCGAAAATTCGATCCATCCCCATTAGACATTGATTCTGTCAGTTGGCAGTATCAAATCTCCAAATCTGGTTTTTGCCACCAGTAACAGACCAAACGGCAATATTTGCACCGGCAGTGACCGACATATTGCTCACGTCGATGACCAGTCTGTCGTCCAGCGCAGAATGAAGGACAAATCCTGTTCCAGAACGCTCCGGAATCCACTTCTGCCCGTAGGCATTGTGCTCAGAATACTGGTCAATGTTTGTTCCCGGCTTAGAAAGGCCGCCATATACATCAAGCACTTTGCCGGAATTGACATTCCGTAATGTCAGATAACCGACTGAATCATGGCTCACCGTCCACCGTTGATTCGGCTGACCTGTCCATGCCCATTGGATGACATTGGCAGAATTCTCTTTCGAGTTGCCTGTCACATCCAGCGCAAGCCCCGTATTCGACAAAGGCCTGAGTGTATATGTCCCTTCTGCGATAAGCCAACGCGAGGCGGCAGCTTTCTGGTCTAATCTCTCTCGCGGGGTCAAAACTCGCTGGGATGCGTCAAACCGCCAGATCTGATTCAGCCCATTCGTTCTGATCCAGACACCAATATTCGTACCAGCAGCAGCGAGCCCTCCGCTGACATCGACAGCAAGTCTGTCATCGGTGGCTGACAGCAGTACAAATCCACCGGCTTGTTGTGAAACTATCCATTTTTGTGAATAGCTTCCATTTGCCGTCTGCTGAACGATATTCGAGCCACTTCTCGTCTGTACGCCTGAGGCAGCAAGAACCTTGCGCGAATGCGCATTCGTCAACGTGACATACCCCAGAGAATCATGGCTGACTTGCCACAGCTGGTTGTCCCCACTGTTCCACGACCATTGCATGACATTCGCACCATCTTGGAGTGATGAACCGACGACATCCATCACCATTGCAGGGGCGGAATGTGGATGAAGAGAATACTCTCCGTCCTTCAGCACGTCTCTATGCTGTTGAGCCTGTTGATTCAAATATGCGCGATCCGTGTGTGAGGGTGATGGCACTTCCGGTGTATTGATATTCTCCACAGACCATGATTGGTTGGCATTGTAATCAGGATCCCACAGGCTGATTGATGCTCCGGATACGGCTTTTGCCCCTGGAATATCAAGCACTCTGCCGGTCAGGAGTGTAGCAATCATATACCCACCATCATTGGCACGCAGAATATACCATTGCTGGTTCATTCCGCCATTGGACTGATACTGCTGGGGTCGCACACCTTTGCCACCGTCTTGGCCAGGAAGATCAAGCGCCTTCCCGGACAGGACATTTGTGATGCGATAGATTCCATTACCCTGGCGAGTAAAGACAAACTGCTGGTTTTCCCCGCCGTTCCATCGGTATAGATCGAGCAACGCACCGTTAGCACGACTATTGCCGACGATGTCAAACACCATTCCTGCTTTCTGGTGCGAAACGATCTTGACCGGCTTGTTCACTGGGATTGTGTCATCAGCAGCACAAAGATAAAAGCCTTGATTGTTTCCACCCGTCAGAGAATAACTGATGGCAGGTGTTCCCGGCTGACTGCTCCCGCCTGACACATCAAGCATACGATGATCAAGCTCCGACCGAAGGTAGATGCGGCCACTTGAGGGGCGCTTCAGCAATCTCCAGCGCTGATTCACGCCACCATTGGCATCCCACTGGTCAATGGGAGTTCCGTCACGTTCCTGATTCGCATATATCTCGAGTGCCTTCCCAGAAGCACTGTTAGTAATGATATAGCTTCCATCTGCCTGCCTCGTAAAACGGAACTTCTGGAATGTGCTCTGGTCCGCCCGACCGACGACGATGCGTGCGCCATTTGAACGGGACGCACCATCTATCATCAGCGCACGGTCGGTGTTCAAAGAGCTGTTGAGATAATACGTGCCGTTGGGAAGTCGGTAATCCGCAAGAAAATCTGAAGATACCTGAGAACCATCCCAGGGTGAGCTGACCGGCGAACGGTAGCCGAAAGCATTCACATCAACATTGTTGCTGGAGATGCCGCTCACCCGGCCAGATGAGGAATATTGCCATCCATAAAAATTCGATGTCGGCGAATATTGGAGTGTGTAACCGTATTGCGCGATCCACCCGACCTTGTCACGAATGCCCGGTTGGTTGAGCGGTCCGTCAAGATATGCCGTATTCGCATAAAGGGCACGACCTGTCCATCCAAGCTGCCCCATGCGAGACCACCATGCGTTGACCGCTGTTGTGCGAGCCGCGCCACCAGCGGCACCGGCATAATATTCGACGTCGTAATAGGCAGGAAGCGACAGATCGCTGGGAGAGACACCATATCGCCGCAGGATATTATTCATCTTCTCCGCCTCAGCACGGCCCTCAGATGCATTCCCTGCGCACGAATACAAGTACACACCAAACGGGATATGCAGTCGCTTTACTTCGGTGATATTTCTTTGTACCTGGTCATCGATATGGGTCGTCCCAAAAGCTAGCCTGATAACTGCCTCTTGGACACCGCTATTTTTCACCGCCTGCCAATTGATATTCCCCTGCCATTCCGACACATCGATCACATATCGGGCCTGGGTGAGAATCCGCCTGTTGCGAGCATCGAAGAACGCCCGTTGGCCATCCGAGGTGGACCAGTAAGGGCCCCAGGGGCTTTTATCAATGACCGGTTGCAATTGGGGAACAGGGGTCTCGAGAATTCTGCTTCTCGTCTCCTTATCAACCTTAGTAGATACGCCCACGCGAAGATCGTCAGACACGACCGTGCTCGAAGAGCTCTGACCATGCGTTGGATGCCGATTCCACACGATTGTTCTGGCAGTGTCAGACTCTGCCTCATGCTCCTTGCGAATTTGTCCGCGGACATCTTTGACCGGTGCGGCAATAAACCGTTTCCCGTTTGTCAGCGAGAGCGGGTCAATCGGGGCCTTCTTTGTACCGACGATGTCTGGATCTGTCACCTTCTTGCCAGAACGGATATCAACGACCGTTCCTGAGGGCAAAGCAGCATATTTCGGAGAAATTGCCATAGCCGTGTTCGGGACAGACGAAGCCACATGCTTGGGAAGACTGAACGAGGGATTCCCCGGAAAAGCGCCAGAGGGGCTGGCGTCGGACCGACCTGAGGTCGAATCGCCCGATTGTTCGCTATCCGCAACTGTTACAGATCCGCGATTGCTCACGGTAGTCATATGTTCGACATTATGGTGGCTATCCTGCTCTATTCCCGTTCCGAGCGGGATCAGCATAACAGCGACAATGGCAGCAATGATTTTATCGAGCATTGAACTGATCATCCTTCTCTACTGGCACCGGAATAATCATAGATAGACGTGCTCCACTGTCCTGTTCTGGCCAACGTCTTTTATGACGAATATCTTTGTGAGAGATACTCAGAAATAATAAGGAGAAGCATGATCGGCCATTATTCGATCTCCCTCGTCATGCCGTGCCGTAATGAGGCATCTCATCTCGAGTCGCTCATCATGGATGTGCCTGACTATTATGACGAGATTCTCCTTGTCAGTAACAAATCCACAGATGACACGGTTAGCGTCGGTAAAAACCTGGAAGACCGAATCCCGCGCCTCCATCTGATCGTCGACGACAGAAGCGCAGACGGCATCGGCTATGGCTATGCACACATGACAGGAATTGATGCCGCGACAGGCGACATCATCGTGTGTGCTGATTCAGATGGCACTTACCCGATTGATCGTGTGCCGGATATTCTCCACGAAATGTCTCGTCGCCGTCTTTCATTTGCATCGTGCACCCGCTATCCGGATCCTTCCATTCCCCATGCTCTACAGCTCGGCGTCCGCACTCTCAATTGCGAGATCGCTGTCCTCTACGGCTTCCATCTCCATGATTCGCTGTCTGGCATGTGGGTCTTCAAACGTGAGGTCGTTCCCCAGCTACATCTGACCCAGGGGGATTGGAATCTGTCCCCACAGATCAAGCTCAATGCACATAAGTATCTCGGGAAACGCTTTGGCGAGGTCAAGATCACGCAAAAAATCCGGCTCGGTGAGACAAAACAATCCTACGTAAAGACTGGCCTACATCATCTGTTCTGGATTCTCAGCAACCGTTTCCATGAACCGCAGGAAATCCAGAAACCCGATCAAGAAAAAGATTGATTTCTCACATGAACTAATAAACGAATGGCTGGTGATGCAAACATCACCAGCCATTTTCCACTTTGGCCCTACTTCTTCTTCGAAAGGATATGCGTGATGGCGTCCCGCGTATGCCGGTAGGCATTGATCGGCGCCCACGCTGCGGTATACGCCACATCCTGCACCTGTTGCGGCATTCTGCGCACTGTCACCGATGCAATCTTGCGCAGCCCGAGATGCACCTTCCTGCGCACTCTCGCAGTCAGCGACCGACTGTGCTGTGCCATCAGTTTCACACCGGCCGCCGTGGCGAGCAGTGTCTCACCTGAACGTGCCGAGCCGAGTGCCCACAAGAGTGTGTCGGTGGATTCGAGCAACGAGTCCGTCTCGATGCGCGAGTACCAGTCGGTCTGCACCCATGCCGGGTAGTAGCCGCGTGACTGTGCGATATAGCCGTTGGCACGCTCGATGGCGTGGGAGATGGAGCCGTCAGCGCCCATCTCGCCCTCAGGCAGAAAATCCTCATACTCCAGATTGAGATCAAACATCGGCCTCAGCGCGTCCACACGGAACCAATAGCACGAGCCGATAGCTGAGACGGTCGGCTTGGCCGGGTCGAGCGGGACAGTGATGTGCAGACGATCCCGAAGGAAGTTCTGTGTGATCTCGAAGTCAGGTCCCCAGTCCACCGGCCGCGTGTGTGCAAAATACAGGGCATGGTAGGGCGGAATCGGCGATACCTGGCCGAGACGCGGGTTATCGGCGAACAGCCCGAGGATGTTGCGCACATAGTCCTCGGATCCGAGGGTATTTTCCAGCAGCTTGAAGGCAAATCCCTGTGATTCGGTGCCATGATGGCCCGAATCCGTCACCTGCGTCGACTTCTTGTCGTGCGCGAAACCGACCACCTCATATTTGCCGGAGGTGATGGCCGGGCGGGCGGCGACGAACAGCGCGGAGACATCGCGCCCACGATTTTTGACAGGGATGTACTCGATGGGATGGGCGAAGCCGTTATCGGCAGCATACTGGCGGATCTGATCGATCTTGTCCGGCGTCGAGGTGATGTACAGATCCGTCCCCTGAGGGATGGAGGACAGGTAGCGGAACGTCTCCGGCAGCAGATCCATGAAATAAATATGGAAGACGAAGGCCGAACGCACGCGTCTCGTCACATCTGACGGCTTTCCGGCAGCATCGGAGCGAGCCGCCGGCAGCAATGCCTGCTTGGGCAGCGTGTAATTGAGGTGCATCGTGCGCTGGATGTCGGCCAGATTGTACGAGCGCAGGAGCGTGTCCCAGATCAGATCCGTGTCATAGGTGGTGTGATCACGCAGATAATCGAACAGCTCAAGGGCCGGCTGCCCGGCGGTCTGATCCTGGAATACGGAATAGTCGAGGAAGAACACACGGCGCTTGAACACCGGGCACCTATCCTCTTCAAGCAGGCGTGCCGGCATATAGAGCATCGGGTACGACGTGTAACCCGCATATTTTTGCGGGTCGATATAGGTCGCCCAGGTGAAACCGAGATCAGCGAATCGCTGGGTGAAGCGCATCTCATGCTGGCGTGTGACCTCGGCATAATCCTTGTAGAGCGGCATCTTCTCCCAATAGTCGTGGAACTGCTGGGAGCTCACAAGGCGTCGACGGTACGCATGCCAGTAGCTCTGGATATGCGTCGGGATGGTCTCCTCGTTGACCGTCTCTCCCGCATAAGCAGTGATGCCCCAGAAGTCGACATTCTTGCGGTCCATCGTCTCGAACATCTCGGAGAACGGGTAGACCGGGCCCATGATGGTGTCGTTGAAGCAGATGACCTCGTCGTATGTCTCGAGCTTCTTCCAACCGACCTCCATGAGCCCACGACGGTAGGCGGCAACATCCAGACCCTTGTTCGGCCGGGTGATGATGGTTGTCGTGTACTGACGGAAAAACTCGCGGGCCTGCGTACTGACGCTGCCGTTGGAGACGACGACGAGATCGTCGACATGGCGCATCACGTCGTCAAGCAGCGGCTTGAGATAGGCATCCGCATGCCCGTTCTTGTTGAAGAAGCAGAAAATACCAATTCGGCGCATCCGCCCGGCTTCCTTCCCACCATTTCCGTCATCAGCAACCGGATTATTCTCACGCACGACACCGGACATGATTTGAGTTAGATAGTGTTCCTCTTGCGCAGGATCCGATGGCAGCAGATACTGCGGTCTGCCGCAGACCACGACCATGTGGGTCGGATCTCCGCCCAAGACCTGCGCCGTGTCGGGATCACCCCCTGTCAACGGGCACGGATACCAGCCGAGGCAGAGTGTGCGTGCGATATCGGCGAGGTGGAACACTTCATCATCCGGGCCGACGGCACGACTGCCCAGATCAGCAAAACGCTCATGAAGAAGGCGGTTCAGCTGTCCGACGGCGATCGACGAGCCCCAGACGCGGGAAAAGGTCAGGAATGCCTGCATACGCTGCGATGCATTGAGACGCAGGATGAGCTCGGTGGACACATGACGCGCGGCTTCGAGTATGAACCATTGCCCGGCACGGACAAGACTCTCCTTGACTGATGGATCAGTTGTGAGCCTCTCCAGCCGCAGGGCCGTCATCGCCTCGCCGACAGCGGCGATCTGGCGGCAATGCCTCTGCTGCTCCTCAAGCGACAATCGCGAGGAACCAGTGATCCCGCGCCCCCAGTGGTAGTCATAGACGCGGATGTCCATGGCGAATTCCTCTGTCTGTGCGAGCGCACAGAGCACGAAGTTCTCATAGGCGTCTTCCAGACGGTCGAGACGGCGACGGGTCATCAGACGCGCAGCCGTGCGGGCCACATTGGAAGCGACAGCGAGATTGACGACCGACCACGGCACCCGTGCACCGCCCTCGTCCCCATAGCTCGCCGTGATGATGGCAGAACCGGTCAGTGTCCCCTCGCCGGTGTTGTAGGACTGTTCGATCGCCTTCGCCTGTTTGGCGCTGACAGTGCCTTCCGGCACGACATTCACTGCGAATCGCACGAGATCCGCCTGTGTACCGGCAAGCCGTCGCGCAAGAGCGGCAAGGCCGCCCTGATGGAGCTGGTCGTCCCCGTCGAGGAACAGCACCCAGCGGCCGTGCGCATTCTCAAGGCCTGTCAGCCGCGCGAGATGACGCCCTTCATTGACCTGCTTGGTGATGACTTGCACGTGCCCGTCTTTTTGGGCATAACGTTGTAGAATCGCCGCCGTCCCATCCGTGCTGGCGTCATCGACGACGATCAGCTCATAATCGTCGAAATCCTGCTCCAGCACGCTGCTGAGGCACCCATCGATGTAGTCACCGACGTTGTACGCGGGCACGATGATGGAATAAAAGGGCATAGGTCTCTTTTCAGCGGATTGCGGCAGACGTCGAACGCTGCTCGGAACTGCTCAGTCGAGCGGCAGATCCTCGGGGGTCGCCAGAATCTTGGCATCATAGACACGGCGCAGATACTGACCGTAACGCGACTTGCCATAACGCTTCGCGGCCTCGAGCAGATGCTCGCGGTCGATCCAGCCACGCTCGTAAGCAATCTCCTCGATCACGGAGATCGGCAGGCCCTGCGCGCGCTCCACGGTGCGCACGAACTCGCCCGCCTCGTACAGGCTGTCCATCGTGCCGGTGTCAAGCCAGGCATAGCCCCGGCCGAGCGTCATCACGTTGAGTGAACCGTCTTCCAGATACATCCGGTTGAGATCGGTGATCTCCAGCTCACCGCGTGGTGAGGGCTTGACCTTCTTGGCGAAATCGACGACGCGATCGTCGTAGAAATACAGGCCGGTGACGGCATAGTTGGAAGCAGGATTCTTCGGCTTCTCCGTGATGGAGATGACCTTCTTGTTCTCATCGAAACCGACGACACCATAACGCTGCGGGTCATCGACATAGTAACCGAACACCGTCGCACCGTGACGCACAGCCTCGGCTTTACGTAGGACAAGCGAGAGGCCATTGCCATAGAAGATATTGTCGCCGAGAACAAGCGCACAGGAGTCGCCGTCGATGAAGTCCTCGCCGAGGATGAACGCCTGGGCGAGGCCGTCCGGATGCGGCTGCACCTTGTAGCTCAGCGAGATGCCGTACTGCGAGCCGTCACCGAGCAGGCGCTCGAAATTGGGAAGATCCTTCGGTGTGGAGATGACGAGGATGTCGCGGATGCCCGCCATCATCAGCACACTGAGGGGATAGAAGATCATCGGCTTGTCGTACACAGGCAGCAGCTGCTTGGACGTCACAGTGGTGAGCGGATACAGCCTCGTACCCGAACCTCCGGCGAGAATAATGCCTTTCACTGTTTCGACCTTTCGTCAGATATCGCTCTTGTCAATTGCTTATCGTACGGCATGAAAAGAGGGAGGAACCGGCGGGACACCGATTCTTCCCTCCCCTTCACAGCAAAACCGAGTCACAGACCATCACCAAATGCACCAGACAGTCTGAGACTCGACGCCGCTCAGTCGAGCGTGGCCATATACTGCCTGAGCGAGTCCTCCCAATCAGGGGTGATGATCCCCGCCTCATGACTCTTGGTCAGGTCAAGCGCCGAATGCACAGGGCGAGGCGAAATGTTCTCCTTGCCGGCCATGTACTCGGCCGTAGACACCGGCTTGACGAGAGCCGGATCTGCACCGGAGAGCTCGAAGACCTCTTGCGCGATCTGCTGCCACGACTTGATGGCACCGTCGCCGGTGAAGTTGTATGTGCCGTACGGTGCCTTGGAATCGAGCAGATGGAAGATGGCCTTGGCCATGTCGTCGGTAAAGGTGAGACGACCGAACTGATCATCGACCACGGTGATGGGGTTGCCGCTCTCCTTCGCCTTGCCGGCGAGCATCTTCATCGTCTTGACGAAGTTGTGGCCTTTGCCGATCACCCAGCTGGAACGCAGGATGTAATGGCGCGGCACGTTGCCGACGAGCCGGTCGGCGGCGGCCTTCGTCTGGCCGTACACGCCCAGCGGGGCGAAGTCCTCCGTCTCGGTGTGCTGCTCGGCGGTGCCGTCGAACACGTAGTCGCTGGACACATGCACGAGCGTGAGACGATGCTCGGTGGCCACACGCGCGAGGTTGGCCACGCCTTGCACGTTCGCCTTCCAGGCAATGCGACGGCCCTCCGGCGTCTCCGCCTTGTCGACGGCGGTGAACGCGGAGGCGTTGATGATGGTGCCGTAAAGATCCCAGTCGATCCCCTCGAACGCCTTCGGATCGGAGATATCCATCGTGTCGATGTCGTGGTATTCGAAGTTCTGCAGCCCGTGCGCGTCGGCGTACTCGTGGATGGCACGGCCGAGCTGGCCGTTGCAGCCCACCACGAGCGTGCGACGCGGCTGCATCGGCTTGGCATCCTTGAGCAGCGGGTGGTGCAGATCCGCCTCGGAGCGGACCCACTCGTCCTGCGGGATCGGCCAGTCGATACCCAGGCTCGGGTCGGTCAGGTTGACGAATGTGTACGTCTTCTTCTGCTCGAGCGACCAGTGCGCGTTGACGAGATACGTGTAGACGGTGTCATCCTCGAGCGTCTGGAACGAGTTGCCCACGCCGCGGGGGATGTAGATGGCCTTCGACGGGTCAAGCACGGTGGTGAACACCTGGCCGAAGCTCTTGCCCGGACGCAGATCCACCCAGGCGCCGAACACGGAGCCCTTGGCGATGGAGATGAACTTGTCCCACGGCTCGGCGTGGATGCCGCGCGTCACACCCCGGCGGGTGTTATAGCTGATGTTGTTCTGCACCGGCCCGAAATCGGGCAGTCCGAGCGCCGTCATCTTCGCGCGCTGCCAGTTCTCCTTGAACCAGCCGCGGTTGTCGCCATGCACCGAGAGGTCGAAGACAAGTACACCGGGGATGTTCGTCTTCTGCACGCCCAGCTGCTTCTCAAACTCGATCGCCATTAAAGCCTCCGCTCAATTGTCGCGTATCGGCTGTCTGTGTCAGCCGTTTGTTTTCTTTATGCCCAAAGAGGGGTCTCACTGCCCCTGCTCGGCGTAGCGCTGCTCCACGGCGTCCTTGACGGGCTTCCACCAGTCCTGATGCTGCGTGTACCAGTCGATGGTCTGCTTGAGGCCCTCCTCAAAGTCGTTGTGGATCGGCTCCCAGCCCAGCTGTGTGCGCAGCTTGGTGGCGTCGATGGCGTAGCGGCGATCATGGCCCGGGCGGTCCTTGACATGCTCAAAGTCGTCGGGATCCTTGCCCATCAGCTTGAGGATCTCGCGCAGCACGGTGATGTTGTTCTTCTCGCCGTTGGCGCCGATGAGATACGTCTGCCCATACTCGCCCTTGGTGAGGATGGTCCATACGGCGCGGGAGTGGTCCTCGGTGTGGATCCAGTCACGCACGTTGAGGCCGGCGCCGTAGAGCTTGGGGCGGATGCCCTCGAGGATGTTGGTGATCTGGCGCGGGATGAACTTCTCCACATGCTGGTACGGGCCGTAGTTGTTCGAGCAGTTGGAGATGGTGGTGCGCAGACCATAGGTGCGGTGCCAGGCGCGCACGAGCATGTCAGAGGCCGCTTTCGTAGAGGAATACGGGCTCGACGGGTTGTACGGGGTGTGCTCGGTGAACTTGTGCGGGTCGTCGAGGGCGAGATCGCCGTAGACCTCATCGGTGGAGATGTGGTGGAAGCGGATGTCGTGCTTGCGCGCCTCCTGCAGCAGGCGGTATGTGCCCTCCACGTTGGTGTGCAGGAACGGGTTCGGGTCGGCGATGGCGTTGTCGTTGTGGGACTCGGCCGCATAGTTGACGATGGCGTCATGGCCCGGCACCACCTGCTCGAGCAGGTCCACATCGCAGATGTTGCCGTAGACGAATTCGACGCGATCTTTGGGCAGGCCGGCGATGTTGGCCAGATTGCCCGCATAGGTCAGCGCGTCAAGCACGGTGATATGCACATCAGGATGGTTGTTGACCACATAATGGACGAAGTTCGAACCGATGAAGCCGCAGCCGCCGGTCACAAGAATGTTCTTCGGGTGGAAGTCAGTCATGCCCTCAAGTCTACTGAGCACCGAGCACGAAACCGGATATCACATTTCCATGGTGAAACGACCGATCAGACGGTTTGTGGGAAGTAAAACGACAAACAGACAATCCAAGAAGTTGCTACAGCGGGCAACCCTACCAGTACACCGGCTGTCATCTCGTGAGGATTTATCCGTTTGGGGAAACGAGAAGAAACATCCACGGTCTGCATCGACAACAAAAATGCCAGCGGAAACATAAAGAACGGCTGGTCTGGGATGAAATAGCGTTCCTGCACGCCATTGATGGACATCACACCTATACGCGTGAAATGAAGCCATTCGGCAAGCTCCATCAACACAATTGACATTATTCCTATGAGAAGCAGAACTGTACCAACGGCGGTAAAGTTGACGCCTCTAAACTTGTGGCGCGAATATTGACATTCACAGGCGACCGCGGCGATAAAAGCAAGTATTACCAACGTCTGAGGGCGAAAAATAGTCCGCGAGCCCCAATTGGGAAGTCCGGTCGCAAAAAAATTCTTATTTGCAAATCCTTCCTTAAATAGGTTTGCAAGCGAATGCCAAGGAGAATTGAGAATAAAATCCTTCTGCAGCCCCGGCTGGGAGCCGGGGCCGTCCGTCACTCCTGTGTTGATGGAGGAAACCTGTAAATACCACGAGAACAGAACCGTCGCCGACATCACTACCGATACGCACATTTTGACGATACTTGTACGGTGGCGCATCGATTTTGAGAATAGGGGAAGCATGAGCAACGCCAATGCTGGTGCATACGTCGTCTTAACACCTGCCACCAGAATTCCAGAGATGCCAAATAACAGCCAGCCCGCATGAGAAAGACGACCTAACAAAGTCGCTCTCAGAGAAAGAGAAAATAGCAGGGCGACAGCGGCGATGGTCATAGTATCGGCACTAACATTGCAGATCGTCATTACCCCAGCCGGTACGAGCAACGAGACAGCCATAATCCATTTGCCCCAAGGAAGTAAGCTGATTGCCAACCAACCGATCAGCATATAGGCAATCACTCCTGAGAGGCTCATCGCCATGATGAGAATGTAAGGCGAGGACGTGAGATGCCGTGCGATCTGAAGCCCCATGACCTGTGGCGCATAGACAATCGGCGAATAAACAGCCGTATTGGTGAATGCATGAATTGTGGCACGCTTTCCATAACGACCATGAAAATTCGCATGCGGATCTTTAAATGTCGGGAAATTAAAAGGAAAGCTTTGCAATTGGGAAACAATGATCGCGCTATTCGCCTGCTCCCACAGAGCGTCATCAACTTTCCCGCCATAAATCTGGTCATGTGGTTGACGACTATGATGACGGCATCCTATCCGGACTGGTGCAACGACACCACGGGAGATCTGATCAACACGGGCGATCTGAGTGGCACCGTCAGCCCCTCCACCAGCAGGCATGCACAAGATCGCAGGAATAGTCGCAAGAGCAATCACAATGATAAACATCCAGGCAGCCAGCCCAGGATGGAGATATGCGGATAACTTTCTTTCATCATCGTAACCACGATGCTGTGGCACATGCCGGGAATGGCGGGAATCCGTATTTGGTTGCCCGTCTAGAGCAGTTTCCGAAGATTCTGACATGTGATTGCCTGCTTTGAAAATAACGATCGGATTCTATCCCTCTTTAATTTAGAGAATAGGAATACTGCTTCACAAGAATCAATTCATTTTCGAATAAACCGCATCAACAATCGATTTCATATGATGCGATTTATACACTGTCTTTATGCGGAATTTCACGACATCAAGTCCAGTGGCCCCACGGCATAAAAGGCATCTTCGACAGCGCTTTGTGTTGGCTGTGTGTGCGGCCTTCGCACTTTCGTTGATTGTCACACATTTTTACCCTTCCGCATCAGCCCGATTGTTCCAGCTGCGATTGGGCCCTGCAAGTCTGACTGTCAGGGCTCAGTTGTGCCGTGTGCTGTTCTTTTTCCCCTTCCTTCTCGTACCACTTCTCTGGTTTGAGCTCGGTTTCTCCACCGTGAATCAATGGCTGCATAACCATCGCTGGCAGATCGGCGCTGGGATCGTTATTGTCGCCGTGCTACTCGATATCAGCGGCTCCTCACTGGGCATGTGGAACTTCTGGATGGGCAGCGACCTCTCTCAGGATGTCGTGTTCGGCACCCCGCGGGCGAGCCGGACCGATGAGTATTCGGTCATGACGCCGCGCGCCTTCGCACAGGACTATTCAAATTACTCCTACTTCAATCATCTTCAGGGCGCGACATCCTCCGATATGTTCCTGATCAAGGACGCCCCGGTCTGGGTCATCGCCGAAGTGTTCCGCCCGTTCCATTGGGGTTATCTGCTGCTGGGAAGCTCTCGCGGCCTCGCCTATTACTGGTCGGCCCGCCTCGTTGTCCTGTTTCTGGCGGTCTACGAACTGTGCCTTCTGCTGACACGTGATGACCGGACAGGCACGAGCCGTCGCGACCTCTCACTCATCGGTGCCTGCCTTGTGACATTCGCGCCGATAGTCCAATGGTGGTTCGCCATCAACTCGCTGCCTGAGATGATCATCGCCATGAGCCTGGCGACCGTCGTCTGCGACAGGTTCTGCGCCGACCATGATTCGCTCCATCGTTTCGGCTACAGCATGTTCATCGCCTGGTGCGCCGGTACATTCCTGATCACGCTGTATCCGGCATGGCAGATCCCCCTGGTCTGGGTACTCCTCGCGCTTTTCATCGGCATCATCGCCCGTTTCTGGGGCTCGATCAGATTCACGCGTAAAGACGCCATCTCCGTCCTTGTCTCCATTCTGGTGCTGGTCGCCCTGCTGGCGACTGTCGTTTATTTCTCTCGGCCGACGATCAAGGCAATGCTCGGGACCTCCTATCCGGGTGTCCGCAAGAACACCGGTGGGGATTACGGGGTGACAGGCCTATTCGCCGGTACGTCACAGCTACTGTTCCCTTATATGGATATGAAGCCTTTCAACTCATGGAGCCCGACCGAGCTGAGCTGCTTCATCGACCTGTTTCCACTCGGCCTAATCCTATGCGCCAGAAAATGGTTCTCCCGTCGCCATGCGGATGTCTTGTCTGTCGCGCTCGTCGTGGTCGGCATTTTTCTCTTCATCTATATCTGTGTCGGTGTCCCGCGCTGGCTCAGCACGATCACACTGATGACGCAGACCAGCGGCGGACGGGCACGCGCGGCATTCGGCCTGACCAATATCCTGCTGCTCGTCATCGGGTCGGCAGGACTCACACAGACGACGGGGATCACAAATAACGCGTCATCGATAGACCGGCGCACACAGAAGGCCGACAGGATCTTCGCCGGCGTCACGGTGACCGTTCTTCTCATCGTCTATAGCCTCGCAGCGATCCGGATGTACCAGATGGCGCGCGTGTGGTATTTCTGTGTGCTGATCGTGGTCCTCGGACTCCCGCTGCTGCTGGCGGTGTTGACACCACCGCAGGGCGCCTCCGCCTGCACGGGTGATCGGGCGATCGCACGGACTGACGCGGATACCGCCCCGGGTCTACGTCGTACCCACACGATTTCCGCCACACTCGCCGTGATGATCCTCGTCTGCACCGGGCTGAGCGTCAATCCCGTGCAGCTCGGCGCACGCCCGCTCACGCAGCAGCCGCAGACGACCACCGTCAAGGCCATCGAACAGGCTCACGGCTCAGGAACATGGCTGACAGCCGGCGACGACAGCTGGCTGACAGGCAATCTCCTCCCCGCGAACGGCATCACCACCCTCAACTCACTCGCTGTGACACCGGATCTCGCAACGTGGGAGAAAATTGATCCGGGGGCCGCGCACAAAACGGTGTACAACCGCTACGCCTCCATCACCGCCTGGGTGAATTCCGATGCTGATCAAAAACAGAAGTTCCAGCTTCTGTACCCCGATCACTTCTCGGTAAAGCTCACACCGGATGAACTGCACACCCTCGGGGTGAGGTATGTGATGGATTCTTCCGGGAAACGCCCGTCGGCAGGTAAGAATTACAGGCTCAGGCAGCTCGGCAGGTCGGTCGGCAAGGACCGCTTCTACATGGTTATCAAAAAGTAACTTTTCTGTCGACGAATTGACAGCGCCATTTTCGCCATCGCGCACTGTCCGATACAGCCGGATCGTCTGACAATGACGGTCCGGCCCCTCAAATCGCCGACGGATACCCTCCCCGGCCCCGCTCTGATCGGCAGAGCATCACTTCTTTGTACGATATGTGTGAAGGCCGTTTGCAGGAGAGAAACATGGGCTGGAAATTGACGAAGCGCATTCACTCGAATAATGCGGATTCAGATCACACTCATAAAGGCAAGCAGACTAAGGGCAAGCAGACTCTGACCGACCCGACCGCCGATACCGGGAAAATGCCGCCCGTCAGCGCACCCGTCACCACCTCGGCAGCTTCTTTGAATTATCAGCGCCCGCCTGCCTTCGGCGGCAAACAGAACAAGCCGACGGCATCGAAAAAGCAGACCGCCGCCCAAAAGTTCTTCTCCTCCTTCAACACGACGAGCGTGATCTGCCTCGTCGTGGCACTGATTATCGGACTGCTCATCGGAATCGGTGCATCTGCAGATCCGAGACAATCCTCAGCATATAAGGACCTCAAATCCAACTATGAGTCAGTTCTTGCTGCAAAAAAGGACGACGCTCGGCAGATCGAAGAGCTGACCGAGAAAAACGAGAAACTCGACGCCCAGGTCAAGAAGATGAAGCCTGACTACGAGGCGGCAGAAAAACAGAGAAAAGAGGAGGCAGCCAAGAAGAAGGCCGAAGAGAAGGCAAAGAAGGAACAGGAAGAAAAGCAGAAGCAGGAAGCCGCCGAAAAGGCCAAGGCACAGCAAGAGGCGGAAGCCCAGGCTCAGGCACAACAGCAGGCACAACAACAGGCGCAGGCGCAAGCTCAAGCCGAGGCACAGGCAAGAGCCCAGGCTCAGGGTTATAGGACATTTCGTGGTGTTTATAACCCGTGGCCGGGGTCACGGCAGCCC
>CAIFES010000002.1 GCA_903789535.1 uncultured Aeriscardovia sp.
ACACAAAAAAGTAGCACAATCAACGCTCTCGAGTTCTCAACCAACCAACCCGGAAGACCACCACCAACCGGAAACCCCGGCAGCAGCACCCCACAGGCAGCAAGAAGTAAACTTACACACACATTGGAACCAATGCAAAAGGTAATTTCCTAACCGCTGCAAATACACGCCTTCATCGGCGTGTCGCCACAATTTAGGTTAGACTGTACCCTCGCTTGGCGGTTCCCGCTTCTAAAACAAAGTTTACTCCTTCCACATGCCAGAATCCCAGTCGGCACAGTATCTGGACGCCTATTTGTAACAATCAGCGCTATTTCATGTAACATCCATGCATCACTATCACCGCCCTGTGAATCGACGACATGTATCCAAGAGAATGCGATTCCATAACCTGGCACACACCAGAATGCGACTCCATGACCCGATACACACCAAAATGCGATTGTGTGACCCGATACACACCAGAATGCGACTCCATGACCCGATACCGGTTACGCAGGTGTGAAAACGCAGGCAGCGCCGATTACCCACCGATGACCCGGTTACTTTACCGGCAAACCAGTTGCTGGTGCCCCAGTTACTGACGACAGTGTCAGAACTCATCATCTCCCGGGCATGCACACCCCACCAGGGACGTAACCGCGGAGTACCGTCATGGCGAAATACACGACGGCGAAATGCAAAAAGGCAGGTGCCGGATGACACCTGCCTTGACACTCAGACCTGACTGCCACCTGTGCCTATCGATGGAATATCGATGGACGAGCATCATGCCGTCAGATCAGGCAGGCGACGGACCCGTCAGGACCCGGTCACCTGCCAGTTCAGTTTTCAGAGTGCTTTGATCTCAGAATGCTCCTCAGAGCACAGAGACATCGAGCGGGATGCCCGGGCTCATCGTCGAGGCGATGGAGGCCTTGGTGATGTAGCGGCCCTTGACGGTCGACGGACGCAGACGGTCGATCTCCGCGGACACGGTGCTGAAGTTCTGCTCCAGCGCCTTGGCGTCGAAGCTCAGCTTGCCGATGAGGAAGCTGAGGTTACCGTCCTTGTCGACACGGAAGTTGATCTTGCCGCCCTTGATCTCCTTGACGGCCTTGGCCACGTCCATGGTGACGGTGCCGTTGCGGGGATTTGGCATGAGACCGCGCGGACCGAGGATGCGGCCGAGACGGCCGACCTGGCCCATCATATCCGGCGTGGCGACGACGGCGTCAAAGTCGAGCTCGCCCTTCTGGACCTTGGCGACGAGATCGGCGTCACCGACGATGTCGGCACCGGCCTCGGCAGCGGCCTCGGCCTGGGCACCACGGGCGAACACCGCCACGCGCACCGTCTTGCCGGTGCCGTTGGGCAGGCTGATCGAACCGCGGATGAGCTGGTCGGCCTTGCGCGGGTCGACGTTCAGGCAGTAGACAGCCTCGACGGACTCGTCGAACTTGTGGGTCGGCATGCTCTTGAGCAGCTCGATGGCCTCGCTGGGCGTGTACAGGTTGTTCTTCTCGATTTTCTCCGCTGCTGCGCGGTAAATCTTCGAATGCTTCTTCGACATCTGCTTCTCCTCCAGGCTCACTTGCCGGTGACGGTGATTCCCATGGAGCGAGCGGTGCCAGCGATGATGCGCGCACCGGCGTCCACGTCATTGGCGTTGAGATCGGCCATCTTCGTCTTGGCGATCTCGCGGCACTGGTCCATCGTGACGGAGCCGACCTTGGTGGTCAGCGGATTGCCCGCGCCCTTGTCGACGCCTGCGGCCTGCTTGAGCAGCATGGCGGCCGGCGGGGTCTTGAGCTTGAAGGTGAAGGAGCGATCCTCGTAAACCGTGATCTCGACAGGGATGATCTGGCCCATCTTGTCTTTGGTCGCGGCATTGTACTGCTGCGCGAACTGCATGATGTTCACGCCGTGACCACCGAGGGCCGGGCCGATCGGCGGGGCCGGGGTAGCCTTGCCTGCTGGAATCTGAAGCTTGATCAGAGCAGCGACTTTCTTTCCAGGCATTGTTCTTCTTTCTCTGAAGCGGTAACGAACGGACATGCCCGCTCTCCCGCCGCGGATAATGGCCGCCGATGGACGCACTGCGCCCAAAGGCAAGCTTTTCCATTCTAGGAGCGCGACGGACAACCGGACGACGGGCAGTCAGGCAGGCGACCACAATGAACGGCCGCACAGCGGGACGATCACATAGCTAGATGATCACATGGCTGGACGGCCATGCGGCAGGACGACCGCACAGTGGGACAGCATCAAAAAAGCCTCCCGCGCGGGAGGCTTTCTCATCACAACATTGACGTCGGGCTGGATTCTGACGTCAGGCTGGTCAAATCCACTGATCGATACACCAACCGGCTCCGAACCGGTTGCAACACCGTCTGCAACAGATGGGGGCCAGAGACAGGTGGCAGACGCGCAATGGCGGTACGCCTTACTTCTGCGTGTCCTCGGCCTTCTCGATCTGGTTGAAACCAAGCTCGACCGGCGTGTCACGATCGAAGATCGAGATCGTGACGGTGACCTTCTGGGTCTGCGGCGAGACGGCGGAGACGACACCCGGCATCGAGGCGAACGGGCCATCAGTGACGGTGACCTGATCGCCGGCCTTGAAGCTGACCTCCTGGACGCGCTTCTTGGCAGCCTCCTCGCCCTGGCCGGCGGCCTTGAGCGCACGCTGCGAGATCATCGGGCCCATCATGGAGACGACCTCTTTGCGCGAGAGCGGGATCGGCTCGGACTGCAGGCCGACGAAGCCAGTGACGGCCTCCGTCTCGCGGACGATGCGGAACGCGTCCTCGTCACCCGGCTCCATACGGATGAGAACGTAACCGGGGATGCGCACGCGGTTGATGACCTTGCGGCCCTTCTCCGTATGCTTCTCGACCTCCTCGAGCGGGACCTCGACCTGATAGACGCGATCCTCCAGCCCGAAGTTCTGGATGCGCGCCTCGAGATTCTGCTTCACACGACGCTCGTAACCGGAATACGTGTGCAGCACATACCACTTGCCCGGAAGGGTGCGCAGCGACTTGGTGAAATCGTCGATGGCCTTCTGACCGGCATCCTCGCCGGCGGCAGAAGAATCAGCGGCCGGGGCGTCGTCCGGCGACGCTTCAGAAGACTGCTGCGAGACGGACTGATCGGCCTGTGCCTCCTCTTGTGTGCCGGCATCAGAGTTCTGGGATGCCTGACCTTGGGATGCCTGTGCGGCATCAGTCTGGGACATCTCCGCGCCCGCAGCCTGCGATGCCTGCTGCGGCTGGACAGGCTCCTCGGCGTTCATCGACTCGGAGTCCATCGGATCAGCGGACACATTGTTTTCATCGACCATGTGGTAACTCACTCCTGACAGTGTGACAGTGTGCGACACCCGGCCGTATCAGCCGAAGATCAGCAGCATCAGCTTGCCGAGACCGAAATCAAGTGCGGTGACAAGCAGCATCAGCAGGACGACAAAGATGAAGACGGCCACGGACCAGTTCCACAGCTCCTTGCGGGTGGGGGCCACGACCTTGCGCATCTCGACGAACATCTGCTTGATGAACAGGCCGATGCGGGCGAAAACGTTCGGACGCTTTGTTTTTGCCGCCCTCTTGGACGCCTTCGCGGAACTTGCTGCCATGTTCATCTCCTCAAAGAATGTGGTAGGGGAGGCGGGACTCGAACCCACAACCTACGGTTTTGGAGACCGTTGCGCTACCAGTTGTGCCACTCCCCTAGGCAGTACTGCGCAGCAGAAACTGCTCGGACACTGGACAAGATTACTGGGATCGCTCCCATTCGTCCACTCCAGCGAGCGCCTCTTTACGATAGCGCCCGGCCATGACCGAACCACGGATGGAGTCACGGGCAAGCTCGGCGAGCTCATGATCCGAGAAACCGTGGATGGTGCGGGCGTCCTGATACTGGTGCTCCAGCCGCTCGCCGAAGAGCAGCGGATCGTCGGCGGACAGGGCGATCGGCACGCCGGAATCGTACAGCGCGCGCAGCGGCACATCCTGTTTACGGGCAAAAACACCCAGGCCCACATTGGAGGCCGGGCACACCTCGAGGGTGATGCCGTGCGCCCTGAGCAGGCGCAGCAGACGCGGGTCGGAGGCTGCGCGCACACCGTGGCCGATGCGCGTGGGGTGCAGGCTCTCGATGACCTGATGGATATGCTCCGGGCCGAGCAGCTCGCCGCCGTGCGGCATGAGCGGCAGACCGGCGCGCGCGGCGATGCGGAAGGCCGGGGCGAACTCCGGCGTGCTGCCGCTGCGCTCATCATTGGACAGGCCGAAGCCGACGACCGTTCCCGGCTCGTCACCGGCATACTGCGCCGCCAGGCGCGCGAGCGTGCGCGCCTTGAGCGGATGGGACATGCGCGAGGCGGCGACGATGATGCCCACGGCGATGTGGTGGCGGTCCGAGGCCTTCCTCGCCTCGTCGAGCATGACCTCGAGCGCTGGGGTGAGCCCGCCCATGATGGGCGCATACGAGTCGGGCGTGACCTGGATCTCGAGGATCCGGCTGCCCTCCTCCGCGTCGATGCGTGCCGCGTCGTCGACGATCGCACGGATATCCTGCTCGGTGGTCACACACCGGCGTGCCATGTCGTACAGACGCTGGAAACGATACCAGCCGCGCCTGTCGGCCGGGACGCGCAGCGGCTGCTGGTCGATGAGCTCCTCGTCGAGGTGCATGTGATGGGCGCCGGCCATCTGCTTGAGACGCTCGACAGTCATCGAACCGGTGAAATGCAGGTGCAGATGCGCCTTGGGCAGGGCGACGAGGTTTTTGCGGCCGGCGGCGGGGTCGGCCGTGGGATCGGTGCGATCGATGGCAGAATCGGCGTCAATACGGGCGAGCAGCGCAGGATCCTGGTCCGGTTCGACGCCGCGGGCGGGGTCAAGGTGGTCGAGCGGGGCGTTGTTCCAGACATGATCCACCGCCGGCGCCCATGACGGATCCGTCTGGTCCGCGCCGGAACCGAGGGAATCCTCCTGCGTCACGTCACCCATCCGTACTCTCCTCCTCCATGCCTTCGCCTCTATCAGCCGGTTATCGGCCAGCCGGCATCGATTGCCCGCCTGCCTTCCGGACTGCGGGATATCGCCTATCAGGCCGCGTCAGGCACGGGCCGTTTCACCGGCCCCGTCCGCCACGTCTCACTCGTCCGAGGACGGGTCGGTCCAATGGCCGGCCTTGCGCTCGCGCTCCTGGCTGGCACGGGCCGCGGCACGTCGATCCATACGCAGATGGTAATCCTTGCGCCGCTCCTGGGTGCTGCGCCGGTGGGCGTAGCCGTAGTCGCGCAGGCGCGCATCCTCCCCGCGCGAGACGAGCGGGGCCTCGTCCAGCCCCTCGGCGCCGGCGGAGATCTGCGGCTCCCAGTTGAAGATGACCTCATTGCCCTTCGGACCGATATGCACCTCGTCGCCTTCCAGCGCGCCGGCGCGACGCAGCGCGTCCTCCACACCGAGGGCGGCGAGACGGTCGGCGAGGTAGCCGACGGCCTCGTTGTTGGAGAAATCAGTCTGGACGACCCACAGGCGTGGTTTGTCACCGTCGACGACAAACCAATATTTTCCGGACCGGTCGCCCTGCCGCACGACGGTGAACGCCGGGGCGGGGTTCTTCGCGCGGTTGCGGCGCATGGCGAGCGGGTGCAGGACGGTACGGTCCTCATCGGCTTTCTGCTCCTGCTGCGCGGCAAGCTGGGCGACGAGCTCACGGGTATGATCCACCTGCCGGGCGAGTGCGAACGTCAGTTCCTTGAGCCCCTCGTGCGTGGCGGTGGAGATCAGGTAGACGGGAAGGCCCATCTTCTCGAACTGGGGGCGCACCATCTCGGCCAGCTCGCGCGCCTCGGGCACGTCGATCTTATTGAGCACGATGACGCGCGGGCGCTTCGACAGCGGCAGCGTGCCGATCGGCAGGTCGAGATGCGCGTCATAGAAGGCCAGCTCCTTCTCCAGCGCCTCGTAGTCGGAGACCGGGTCACGCCCCGGCTCATAGGTGGCGCAGTCGATGACATGGACGATGACCTGCGTGCGCTCGATATGGCGCAGGAAGTCGAGGCCGAGACCCTTGCCCTTCGACGCCCCGGGGATCAGGCCCGGCACATCGGCCACCTGATAGCGGTCGTCGCCTGCCTGCACCACGCCGAGGTTGGGCACGAGGGTGGTGAACGGGTAATCGGCGATCTTCGGCCGCGCCGAGGAAATGGCGGCAATCAGGCTCGACTTGCCGGCCGAGGGGAAGCCCACAAGGGCGACATCGGCGATGGACTTGAGCTCGAGGATGACATCGCGCTCCTGGCCGGGCTCGCCCAGCAGGGCAAACCCCGGGGCACGACGCGACTTGCTCGCCAGCGCATGGTTGCCGGCGCCTCCCCGGCCGCCGCGCGCGGCGACGAAACGGTCGCCGTCGTGGCGCAGATCGGCGAGCAGCCGCCCCGGCTGCTTCTTCTGGCCGGCAGAGCCAACGGCATCGAAGACGACGGTGCCGACCGGGACCTTGAGCACCACATCGGCGCCCTGCTGCCCGTCACGGTAATCACCCTCGCCATGATGGCCGTCGCCTGCGGCGCGATGCGGCAGCATACGGAAGTCGAGCAGCGACTCCTCCCCCTCGTCGGCGACGAGGATGACCGAGCCTCCGCGACCGCCGTTGCCGCCGTCGGCACCGGCGAGCGGCTTGTACTTCTCTTTGCGGATGGAATGCGCGCCGTCCCCACCGTTGCCGCCGCGCAGGTGGATGCTCACGCGATCGACGAAATCAACCATGTCTGTCCTCGTTGTCGTGACCGTCTGCGGTCAGTGTTGCCGTTGTGCCTGAATGTTTCAGGGTTTGGGTGTTTCAGGGTCGAAAAAAGGGCCGCAACCGACAACCGTTCCGATTGCCGGGCTGCGACCCCTTGAAAATCAGCGTCTTACTCGGAGACGACGTCGACGACCTTGCGATCGTGACGGACACCGAAACGGACGGTGCCGTCAGCGGTGGCGAAGAGCGTGTCGTCCTTGCCGACCTTGACGTTCATGCCCGGGTGGAACTTCGTGCCGCGCTGGCGGACGAGGATGTTGCCGGCGACGACGCTCTGGCCGCCGAAACGCTTGATGCCCAGATACTGCGCGTTTGAATCGCGGCCGTTCCTGGAGCTGGATGCACCCTTCTTGTGTGCCATGATTCCTCCTGATTGACGATGCTTAAGCGGGGCAGAGGCTGCGGCTCAGGCGATCTTGGTGATCTCGACGACAGAGAGCTTCTGACGGTGGCCGGCGCGACGCGCGCCACCGGTCTTGTTGTGGAACTTCTGGATGACGATCTTGTCGCCCTTGGCCTCGTCGTTGGTGACCTTGCCCTCGACGGTGACCTTGGCGAGCTCGTCGGCCTTGGACGTGACCTTGCCATCATTGACGACGAGGACTGCCGGGAAGGTGACGGTCTGGCCCTCGGCGGCCTCGAGACGATTCACCACAATCTTGCTGCCGACCTCGACCTTTTCCTCACGGCCGCCGGCCTTAACAATCGCGTACATAGCCCCTACCTTGCTCATGAAGCTTTTTCCCCACACCCGGACGTCTTGCGCGGGCATGGCACCGACTCTTTAAAATACACCCTGGCCTGACCAAGCAGGCCGGTAAGCCGGGACAATGCCCCCAACCTACCGGCCGGTGACGACCCGGCTCAGGCCCGATCCTGCGTGTGCTGCTGCTCCTGCGCCTCGTCCTCACGCGTGGCCGCCGCGGCGATCTGTGCGAGCTTGCGGCGCACCTCGGCGCTCGAGCCCTTCGGGGCGGCCGTCTCGTGCGTCTCACGGCGATGCACCTCACGACGGGCGTCGCGGCTCTTCTCGAACGGGTCGCCGCCCTTGGCCTCGTACGGGTCGGCGGCGTTGATCTCGATCGTCGGGTCGTCGTGGAGGATGAAGCCGCGGCCATGGCACGTCGGGCACTCCTGCGAGAACGCCTCGACGAGGCCCTGGCCCACACGCTTGCGCGTCATCTGCACCAGCCCCAGGCTCGTCACTTCGGCGACCTGGTGCTTCGTGCGGTCGCGCGAGAGGCACTCGATCAGTCGGCGCAGCACGAGGTCGCGGTTCTCGGCCATCACCATATCGACGAAATCGATCATGATCATGCCGCCGATATCGCGCAGACGCAGCTGGCGGACGATCTCCTCGGCCGCCTCGAGGTTGACGCGCGTGACGATCTCCTCGAGCGACTTGCCCTTGCCCACGAAACGGCCCGTGTTGACATCGATGGTGGTCATCGCCTCGGTGCGGTCGATGACGAGCGAGCCGCCCGAGGGCAGATACACCTTGCGCTCCATGCCCTTGCGCAGCTGCGAGTCGATCTTCCACTCGTCGAACACGTCGGCGCCGTGATGCTCCTCCGGATCCCACTTCTCGAGCTTGTCGAGCTGGTCCGGGCTCATCTCCTCGAGATAGTCGCTGATACGGCGGTAAACCGAGTCACCCTCGACCACAAGACGGCGGAAATCATCGTTGAAGATGTCGCGCACCACGCGGATGGCCACATCCGGCTCGCGGTGCAGGATATGCGGGCGGTGCGTGTCCTTGAACTCCTCGTAACGGTCCTGCACGTTCTTCCAGCGCGTCAGGAGCGTCTCGAAGTCCTTCTCGATGGCCTCCTGCGACGCGCCGTCGGCGGCGGTACGGATGATGACGCCCATGTTCTTGGGGGTGAGCTTGGCCACAATCTGGCGCAGACGCGTGCGCTCGCGCTCGGGCAGCTTGCGCGACACGCCGGTCATCGCGCCCGAGGGGACGAGGACGATATAGCGGCCGGCGAGGGTGATCTGCGCAGTCAGGCGCGCGCCCTTGTGGCCGATCGGGTCCTTGGTGACCTGGACCATGATCGGATCGCCGGAATGGTAGGCAAGCTCGATGCGCCGCGGCTTGCCCTCCAGACGCGCCGCGTCCCAGTTGACCTCGCCGGAATAGAGCACGCCGTTGCGCGCCTCGCCGATGTTGACGAACGCGGCCTCCATGCCGGGCAGCACGTTCTGGACACGGCCGACGTAGATATTGCCGACCGTGGAGACCTCATCGATGTCCGAGACATAATGCTCGACAAGGATGTTGTCCTCGATGACGGAGATCTGCGTGTGACGGCCGCGCTCGCGCACCACCATCTGCCGGTCGACGTGCTCGCGACGGGCCATCGCCTCCTGCTCGAGCAGGAAGCTCTGGCGGGTGCGGTCGCGCCGCGTCTCACGGCGACGGCGGCGCTTTGCCTCAAGACGGGTGGAACCGGAGACATCCTTGATCTTGGAGATGTAGGCCTTCTCGCGCTGGCGGCGGGAGCCGGCGGCAGGGCGGGCGGCCGTGGCGGTGCGCTCGGAGACGGCCGAGCGATGGTCCTCGCGGGTATGCTCACGGCGGGCACGGCGGCGCACGCGCAGCCCGTCATGCGTCTCAGGCTCCTCCTCGGACCGGGCGACGCCTGAGACGCCGGCCTCCTCATCCTCGGCGAGCGCCTCGGCGCGCACGGCATCACGGGCGATGTCATCCTCGATGAATTTGACCTCGGCGGCGGCCGCGCGCTCGGAGGCGTTCAGACGTGTGCGGCGACGGCGGCGGACCGTGGTTCGCGCATCGTCATTCTCCACGGCCTCGGTGCTGCCGGCGCGATCCTCGTCCGATGCCCCGGCAGAACGCACAACGGCGTCCTCCTCGGCACGATCGGCGGTATGGCGCTCGGAACGATGGGCATGCGAGCGCGAGCGGCGGCGACGGCGCAGACGCGTGCCCGCCTCCTGCGAATCCTGCGGGGTGGCGTCAGTCTGCCCCTGCAGATCCTCGTCGTCCGAGGACTGGTCCTGGTCGGAGGAGACGCCCAGATCCGGGGCCTGGAAGAGCAGCGAGGCCATCGGCCTGTGCTGCGAGACGACAGGCCGGCGGGAGGAACCCGAACGTGTGGAACGGGCGGAGGAGGCGGCGGCCGGGGCGGTCCTCGGCTCGGCCACGCCGGCATCGCTGAACAGCTCGGCGGCGATGGCGGCGGTACGGCGCGAACGATCCTGCTGTTCCTGCTGCGCCTCTGTCTGCTGCGTCTTTGTCTTCCGTGTCTTTGTCTGCTGTGCACGCGCATCAGAATCCGTGTGCGCATCGGCGCGGACGGCATCGCCATCGCCGGACGCGGCAGAGGAAGTATGACGGGAAGCCCGCGTGGCGGAGGCCTCCGGGAGCTTGATGTCGTCCAGACTCATGCGATGCGCGCGACGACGACGCGGATGGGCGGCCGGCATCTCCAGACGGTCCGTTTCCTCTCCGGTATGGAGTGTTGCGGCGGTATTCGTGCCACCGCGATGGGTCTGCCGGGCGTGCACCTGGTCATCGTGCGAGGGTGCGGGCGTCTGTGCCTCCGCCGGCGTCTGGTCGACCTGCACGGAAATATGCCGCGCACCGGCGGCACCGGCGGCACGCACCACGCGCCGGCCGGTCCTCCTGCGACGCGGCTGGAGGAAGAGTGGTTCCGCCTGCGCGGATGCCGGACTGTTTTCGTTGTTTTCTGTTTTCTCGCTCACTGCAAGCATCTCCCCGGAGTGCCCGCACGCGTCTCCCTGGTACCTGTCGTCAAGACGGGCAAAAGTCCAAAACAAAGGATCCGGCGGACACCGACCTCAGACGAGGGGATCAACGCCCGATCTGCGCGATTGTGCGGAATCGTTCTGTACCAGTATGGCACACTTTCGGCACAGGGACCGCCCCCGCATGCTCATGCACGCCGTGCCGCGGCCTGCAGGACGGCGAGATGGCCCTGCCACTGCTCGCGGAAATAGCTCAGCAGCGGCAGGGTCGGCACCTCGTCGACCGGCACCCAGGAAATCTCGATCGACTCGTTGTCGCTCATCGAGGGCGTGACCGCATGGCCGGGCTTCTCGAAACCGAGCAGCGTGGTGTACTTCCAGTTTCCGTGTGACTCGATGCGCGCACCGACGATCTCGACATCGCCCGGGTGGACGGATGCCTCCTCCAGGCTCTCGCGCAGCGCACCCTCGTACGGGCTCTCGCCATCGGCCATCGCGCCGCCGGGGGCGCCCCATGTGCCGCCCTGCACGCTGTCCGGGCTGCGATGCTGGAGCAGGACGTGCGTGACGGCGCCGCTCGTCGCGTCGCGCCGGGCGAGCAGCAGCCCCGCGCCGCCGTGCACACCCCAGTGCCGTGTGCCGCAGGCGCAGTCGTACCAGCCGTCGCCCGGCTGGAAGACGTAGGCGGGGTCCGTTCCTTCCGGCACGCGGAGGCGGTCGGACGACTCGCCGAGCGCGTAGGGCGTGTTCCACAGATCCGTCCACCGCACGCCCAGATCGGCCGCCATCGTGCGCACGAGCGGCAGCGACAGGCCGATGATGCCGGCAGGGTCGCCGGTAACGGAACGGATGAAGGCGCCGCCGAGCCCCTCGAGGGCGAACGAGCCCGCCACATTGACCGGCTCGCCGGAGGCCGCGTAGGCGCGGATCTCCTCGGGCGTGAACTCGGCGAAACTGACCTGGGCGGAGCTGACCGCATGGCGACGGGCGCCGGTGGCCAGATTGATGAGGCTGTGGCCGGTCCACAACGTACCGGTCCGCCCGCTCATGCCCACAAGCCGGCGCATCGCCTCATCGACGGAGTCGGGTTTGCCATAGGCGATGCCGTCGAGCTCGAACATCGAGTCGCAGCCGAGCAGGAGCGGGCCGTTTGCGAGCGAGGCGAGGCCACGGTCGGCGGCGATCGCGCCGGCCAGGTCCGTGCGCGCGATCCGGGCGGGGTCATCGTCCGCCAGAAGGGGATTGAACGTCTCCTGCGTGCCGCGGGCGGCCCCGAGCGTTTGCTCGCCCGCCGTGTAATCGGCATAGACCGCGTCGGCCTTGGCATCGGCCAGGACCATCACCCGCTGATAGGCGGGTATCTGTGACGGATCCACCCCCGTCTGAGCCGCGAAGGCACGGATACGCGCCGGCTCGTCGACATGCGAGACGCGGATGAGCGGCTCGATGCCGGCATTGATGAGCACAGATCGCCGTGCCGGCGAGGAGCTCGCGAGAATGAACGGGATAGCCATGATCTTTTCCTTTCAGCGGCCGCGCCATCGTCCAGCCGCGCCCGCCTCGGCGCCGGTCTGTGCTGGACGGGCTCAGTCGAGCGGGTCGACCTCGATCCCCTCGGGCGAGAGCGGCGTGTGCACCATCGTCCACCGGCCGCCGGCGAGCCACTCGGAGGCGGTCAGCCCGCGCAGACGCGCGGCGACGAGTGCCACATCGTCTGTACCGGCGCGCAGGACGACGACGGTCGGCCCCTTGCCGGCGATGAGCGCGGCATAGCCGAGCGAGCGCAGGTGCTCGCACAGCTGCACGGCGTCCGGCATCAGCGCCCGCAGGCGCCCCAGCGTGATATCGGGCTGCGTGGCCTCGTACAGCCGTTCGTTGGCCGAGCCGGTGCGCGGGTCGGCGAGGACCGGCGCGAGCAGCGCCGCACGCGTGAGACTGGAGACGAGCAGGCCGGAGGGCACGTCGGTGCGCAGCCCTGCCTCCCGGCGGAGCAGATCCAGCGCCGGGTCGCGGCCGGAGGACGGGGGCACGTCCGAGGGCACCGGCGTCAGCGAGGCGTCACGCGCCTTGAGCGGCAGGAAGAGGTAGGCGTCGACCGCGGGGGCGACCCGGGACGTGGCGGCGTGCCAGGCGGGATGGTAGGTGGAGACGAAGGCGCGGTGCGTGACGGCGGAGGCATCGTTGTCGACCACCGAGCGCGGGATGTCGTAGGCGGGATCGGTGTGCCACACGTTGGCAAGGCCGCCGTAGACCGCCGTCGCCGCGCCGACGGGCCGGGACAGCAGCCGCGCGGTCAGATCGAAGACGCCGTGCCGGAAATCATCGGTGCCCGGCTGCGGGCCGTGCGGCGCGAAGGCGAGCGCGCCCGCCACGCCGGCGGCGACGGAGGCCACCGCCGATCCCAGCCCGCGCTGGCGCGGGATGAACGTGTCGATGGACAGCCGCAGCCCGAACCGCGGCGCGCCGAGATAATCCTGGGCGGCGTGGAGGGCGGTGATGACGAGGTTGCGCTCGTCGGAAGGCTGGGAGTTTTTCTCTCGGCCCAGCACGGAGACGGAGATCTGCGGGCTGGCGACCGGCTCGAGGAGGAACTGGTCGCGCAGCCCCACGGCGAGGCCCTGGCTGGCCACGGCCGGGCCGACGCCGGCAATCTGGGCGGGGACGGAGACCCTCAGCGAGCGCATCGGCCTCACATCCGATCAGGCGCGGTGACGCCGAGCAGGCCCAGACCGTTGGCGACGATCTGACGGACGGCGTCGTTGAGGCGCAGACGCGCGGCCGAGCAGGCCGGCGACGGGTTCTTGGCGCTGTCATCGCCCTCGCCCTGCTCCCGCTCGCCGATCGGCACGACGCGCTCCTTGGCGTACCACGTGTGGTAGGCGCCGGCGAGCGTCTCGAGGTAGTGTGCCACGCGGTGCGGCTCGCGCAGATTGCCGGCCTTGGTGACGACCTGCGGATATTGGGCGAGCAGCGCGAGGACGGCCTCGTCGTCGGGCAGGTCGAGCAGGCTGAAATCGGCACCCTCGCGGCTGATGCCGGCCGCGGCGGCATTGCGGTCCACGTTGGCGCCGCGCGCGCTGGCGTACTGGACGTAATAGACCGGGTTGTCGTTGCTGTGCCGGGCGAGCAGGTCGAGGTCGATCTCGAGCGGCTGTGTGTAGCTGGTGCGCACGAGCGAGTAGCGGGCGGCATCCACGCCGACCGCGTCGACGAGATCCTCAAGCGTGACGACGTTGCCGGCGCGCTTCGACATCTTGACGACCTTGCCGTCCTTGTACACGTTGACGAGCTGGCCGATCAGGATCTGCATGTTCGTGTCCGGATCGTCGCCGAACGCCTGGCAGATGGCCCGCAGCCTGCCGATATAGCCGTGGTGGTCGGCGCCGAGCATATAGATCGCCTCGTCGGCGGGGTTGTCCGCGCGGTGGCGCTTATTCCAGTAGTAGGCCACGTCAGAACAGAAGTAGCTTGCCTGGCCGTTGGAGCGGATGATGACGCGGTCCTTGTCGTCGCCGTAGTCCGAGGTGCGCAGCCAGATCGCGCCGTCCTTGTCGTAGACCTTGCCCAGCTCGCGCAGACGGTCGATGGCCTTCTTCACCTCGCCGTCGTCGTAGAGGCTCTGCTCATGGAACCAGACGTCGAAGTGGACGCGGAAATCCTCCATCGACTTTTTGATCTCGTCGAACATCATGGGCACGGCGCGCGCGCGGAACGCCTCGCGCTGAGCGGAGTCACCCTCGCCCAGGGGGTTGCCGTCCTGGTCGGTGCCGCCGTCCACGCGCGGCAGGGAGAGGATGTCGATGCCCTCGGCCTTCGCCTGGTCGATGACCCTGCCCGCGATCTCGCCGATATAGGCGCCCTTGTAGCCGTCGACCGGCGCCGGCTCGTCATGCGCGGCGGCGACGAGGGACTTGGCGAAGCGGTCGATCTGCGTGCCGTGGTCGTTGAAGTAATACTCGCGGGTGACGGCGGCACCGTTTGCCTGCAGGACGCGGGCCATCGAGTCGCCCACGGCCGCCCAGCGCGCGCCGCCGATGTGGATCGGGCCGGTGGGATTGGCGGAGACGAACTCGAGGTTGAGACGGCGGCCGGAAAGATGGTCGTTGCGGCCGAAATCCTCACCCTGGTCGAGGATGTCGTCGATGATCTGCGCGGAGGCGGCCGCGGAGAGGGTGATGTTGATGAAGCCCGGGCCGGCGATCTCCACCGCCTCAATGCCCGGCTTCGTCTTGAGCTCATCAGCGATGAGCTCGCCGAACTGTCGGGGCGCCATGCCCGTTCTGGAGCCCAAACGCAGGGCGAGGTTGCTCGACCAGTCGCCGTGCGCACGGTCGCGCGGGCGCATGACGGGGGCCTTGGCGGGCTCGGGGATCTGATCCTCCTCGAGGGTGCCGGCCTTGCCGGCGGCGACGAGGTCGCGGACGATGGACACAAGCAGGGAACTCAGCTGTTCAGGACTCATTCCACCGATTTTAAGGAGCTGAGACGACGCCCGGTTTTCAGTCGTCCGGGCCGAGATCGGCCATGAACAGCTTGTGGCCGAGCGCGATCTGGCCGGGGTCGGAATTGTCGAAGCCGACCGTCCCGCCCGCCTGCCGCGCTCGCAGCAGGCCGTGGGCGTCGAGCTCGCGGCGCAGCTGGCGGGCCACGCCGTCCGCCCCGTCGAAGATCGGCACGCCCGGCCCCACGATGCGCCGGAAGAGCGGCAGGGCGAACGGGTAGTGTGTGCAGCCGAGCACGAGGGCGCCCAGATCCGGCATATACGGGGCGAGCAGGCCGCGCAGATAGCGTTCGGTGGCCGGGTCATCGGCCTTGCCGGCCTCCACAAGCTCCACGAGCCGCGGGGCGGGCAGCCGGTGCACGCGCACACCGGCGCCGAGCCGGTCGAGCAGGTCGGCGAATTTCTTCTCGCGCAGGGTCAGCGGGGTGGCCATGACGACCACGTCGCCGCCATGGGCGCGCACATATTCGAGGGCGGGCTTGACGGCCGGCTCGATGCCCAGGGTCGGCAGATCCGGATGGGCGGCGCGCAGGGTCGAGGCGGCGGCGGAGGTGGCGGTATTGCAGGCGATGACGACCGCCTTGACCGGAACCTGCAGGAAGCGGTCGACGATCGCCTCAGACAGGCGCAGCACGTCGTCCGGTGTGCGGGTGCCGTAGGGGGCGTTGGCCGAGTCTCCGAAGAAGAGGAAGTCCTCGCCCGGCAGCCTTTGGACGAGACGGCGCAGCACGGAGATGCCGCCTACGCCCGAGTCGAACACGCCGATGGGCAGATCCGCCGGATTGCTGCGCACTGTGCCTGCCATGGCCCCTCCTTCGTCATCCGTCCCGTCAGAGCACGAACAATGATCGCCGCACGAAATGATCATCACGCGAGAATAGTCCGCGTGTGAGTAATCACCATCACACGGATAATCAGCATCACCCGAAAATCGCCATCATGCGAAAATCATCGTACAAACTATGAAAAGCCCCGATATGAAATATGAAAAAAGCCCCGTCCTCGACGGGGCTGTGCTCACCGTGGGCTCGGTGGGATTCGGACCCATGACCTTCTGTTCCGGAGACAGACGCTCTGATCCACTGAGCTACGAGCCCAAGCGCGCCTGACGCGCGCACCATGCCACTTTAGCGCATCGGCCGACGCAGATGAAATGCGGGGCGCGGAACCGGTCCGGCCGCCGGCACTGGGGAGCACGGTCTCTCTGACCGACCGCTCCCGGTGGTCCGGCCGCCGGGATGGATGGGTGCTCAGTACAGCAGCACGGCGAGCCTGCGGCGCACACGGTCTACGCGCGGGTCGCCGTCAGGAAGCATCGGGAAGTACGAGAGCAGGCGCTTGCGCGCCTCGTCACGCTTTGCGGGATGCGCGGCGATGAAGTCGAGCAGCCTCGAGAACGCGTCGTCGACCTGCCCGCCGATCATGTCCACGTCGGCGACGGCGAGCTGGGCCTCCTCGTCATCCGGTTTGGCGGCGGCAGCGGTGCGCACGGCGTTCACATCCGCCTGGCCGCTGCGGGCGAGCAGCAGCGCCTTCGCCCGCTCGCGGGCGGCGAGACGGTCATCAGGGTTGTTCTCCAGCACCTTCTTGTACTCGAGCGCCGCACCGGCGTAATCATGCTGCATGGCCAGTTCATGCGCCTTGGCATGCTCGGGCGGGATCTTCTCCTCCTCGTCCCCGGCGGCACCATCGCTCTTGCCGTCCGCGGGGGCGTCCATCTTCGGCGCGGTGCCGGTCACACCGGCGCGCTCGGCCACCTGCACGAGCCGCGGCAGCAGGCCGAGGATCTGCTGGTCCTGCCCCGGGCCGGGCAGCCCCTGGGTGACGGGGATGGGCCGGCCGCCGATGACGGCGATGAGCGCCGGTGCGCCGGCCACGCCGAGCGCCTGGGTGACGTCCGGATATTTCTTCGCGTCGATGCGGGCGAGCTGGATCTTGCCGTCCAGTTTGTCGACGGCGTCCTGCAGCTCGCGGGTGAAGTCGAAGAGCCGGTCGTCATCCGGCACCCAGACGTAGAGCAGCACGAGATAGGTGCGCGAGGACTCCACGACGGACTGGAAGCTCTCGGCGCTCACGTCAATGACATAGCCGCCGGCCGCGGGCGCGCCACCTTTCTGGCCGGGCTGTGCCTGCACCTGGTGCTTGATGGACGACAGATCGACGGCGCCGGCGAGCGAGATGCCCGGACGCGGCTGCTGCCGCGATGTCTGCGAATTCGATGACTGTGTATCCGGCATGAGAGCCTCCTTGCTGGAAAAGCCTTGGAAAAGCTGTGTAGTGACGAGGAATCAAAGAATGATGACCGGGCAAACGGGTCGGGAAAAGTCGGAAGAGATCAGCCGACCGCCTCGACCTTGACGGGCTGGCGCTCGGCGCCGAGGGCCTGGATCTTCGCGGTCTTGGACGCCGGCGGCACGTAGAGCGCCACGACATTGACATACTGCACGCGCATGGTGGAGGTGGCCTTGCCGTCGCCGAACAGCGCCTTCTCCGCATCCGAGGCGGGCTGCGAGAGCCTGCCGTCGCCGGCGGTGCGCGTCCAGGTGGAATCGAGGCGCGCCACCACGAGGTCGCCGCCCTTGGAGGAGCGGAACACCTTGATGCTGTCCAGATCCGGGGTGAACACCTGCTTCTGCGTGCCCTCGTTGGCGGCCACGCCCTTGCTCACGCTGGAGTCGAGGTCGGCGAGCTCGGTGCGGAACTGGTCGGTCGTCACGCGCAGGATCCGCGCCTTGTCGGCGGAGGACAGCGAGGAGGCGTTGACCTTGTCGGCGGAGGTGAGCTGGATGTTGTTGAGTGCGGCGGCATAGTCGATGACCGCCTGGCGCGGGGTGGAGACGAGGCCTGAGTCGGCGGCGGTGCCTTCCTTGGTGCCCTGCTCCGAGACGGCGAAGCTCGGCATGGTCACGCCCGAGAAGAGGCGGACCAGCCCCCACAGCTTGTAATTGGTACGCGCCGAGGCCTGGTTGAACACGAGCAGACGCTCCGACTGCTGGTCGGAGGTGGTGGACGTGATGGCGAGCATGTTGCGCGGCCAGCCGCTCGTCTGGGTGAGCACCTGCTGGCGGATGCCGGTGGGCAGGATCATGCGCGCGTCGGCCTTGTTCGTCGACTTGAGCACGTTGACCTGGCTCGTGCGGATCTCCAGCTCCGGGCCGGACAGGCGCTCGGACAGGCCGGAGGGGTCTTTCGACCCGTCGGCGGCATCGAGGACGCGATGGACCGCCTTCTCAATCCGACGCGCCTGGGCGGCGGTCAGGCTCGCCTGGGACTGCTGCTGGCCGGCCTGCGCCGAGGGCTGGGGGACGGACCCGCAGCCGGTAAGAAGACCGCTGAGCAGCAGGCAGGACAGCACGGCGGGCAGGATCCGTCCCGCACGCCGGCGCGAGGGGCGACCAGGGGTCTGGCGATGGGAAATGGTCAGTGCGCTCATTCATCCTCCTCCGTCTTGTGCGTGTCATCCGTGTGCGTGTCATCTGCGTCCGCCGTCTGGCCGCCATCTGCCAGCGTCTCGTCGGCGCCGAGGCGCTCCTGGGCGAGCCGCCGCAGATAATCCTGGACCTCCTCGTTGGAAGGCGGCGTGTAGGAGGGCGGACGGCCCTCGCCGTTGTCGATCTCGCTGCCCACGCCGTCGGAGCGGATGGGGGCGGAGATCGGCGCCATCGTCTGCGTCTCCTGCAGGCGGGCGACCATATTGGCCCTGCCCGGCTCCTCAATGACCGGCGAGTGGGCCTTGCCCCCGTCCTTGTCCGACGAGGACGAACCGGCGGCCGACGGCTTTGCGCGGGAGGAGAAGATCCCGCCATGACGGCGTGAATGGCGATGGCGCGAGTCACGCCGGCGATGCGAGCGCAGGTGGTCGTTCGCCCAGCGCGGCGCATCCGCGCCGGCGACGTTGTCCTGCTCGCGCTCATGCTCCAGTTCCGGATCACCGCGTGTCTCGCCCTCCACGCGCTCGCGTGCCTTGCGACGACGCCGGTCGGACAGGGAGAAGATGAAGAAGCAGAGCAGGGCGGCGAGAAGAAGCAGACCGGCGCACAGCCACAGCGGCAGCGCCGTGTCCGTCGTGTGGGTCCGCGTCCACGTCAGGCTCAGCCGCGCCGGCCGTCCGGCCGTGGAGGAGGCGGGGGCCGCGGGGTTCGTATCGATGATGAGCACGAGCGGCGAGCTGGCAGAGGCCGTCGTCCGCAGGCTCACGGAGGTGCCGCAGGAGACCTTCCGCCACAGATCGGAGTCTTTGAAGGCGACCGGGCCGCCCGCGCCGGTCACGCTCGTGGCGGTCAGCGTGCGGGTGGAGAGCTCGGTCCACGAGGACAGTCCCGTCACGCGCGTATGACGGCGGCCGGAGACCCAGCCCGAGGCATCCTGCGAGGTGGCCAGCGCCACGCACACGCGGTGGTCGGAGGTCAGCTCCGCGCCGGCCTGCCGGCCGATGAGGACGAGCACGCCCGGATCGGTGACGGCGTAACGGGTGGAGATCGCCGCGGAGGCGGTCACCGTGGGCGCCGGCTTCCACACCGTCATCGTCAGGACGGCGAAGACCGCGCACACGAGGGCGGCGGCGAGCAGAATCGGGCTGACGACGAAGCGCATGATGCGCGAGCGCGAGCGGACCTGGCCGGCATGGGCGCGACGACGGCGCTCGGTGCGGCTCGCCGCGGGGGCACCGTCCGTCGGTGCGGCGTCGGCGGCGGTGCCGACGCCGCTGACACTATCAGTGCCGGCGACACTGTCGTTTCCGGCAACGCTGTCAGCGCGGGCGTCACTGTCCGGCATACCGTCAGCAGTGACGCTGTCGGCCGGAACGGCGGGTGCGGGAGTCTTCTTCTTATCCATAGTGCCGCCATTCTAACGCCCCCGCCTGTATCCGCTGTGAACGGCGGAAGGCGCCGCATGCCGGTCTGTCACATGCCGGGGCGCGCCTAGACTTGGCCCAATGACATCACAGAAAGCGAAAAAGACATCGCCGGCCTCCTCCCCGGATACGGACACGGCCACACAGACGGCACAGAAATCTGCCGGCCGCCAGCGCGCGATCGCCATCGTGGTGGCGGTTATCGCCGTGCTCGCGGTCATCGCCCTTGTGGCGGTCCTCGCCATCACCGCGACAAGGAATGCCGGTTCCTCCTCGCACGACTCTGCCAACGCCAGCGGGGATCTGACGAACAAGGTCAGCCTCGTCTCTGCCGAGAAAGGCAAGGAGCCGACGATCAAGATCAACGCCCCTGTGAGCGTGGACAACTCGGTGGCCTACCGCCGTCTCAAGGAGGGCACGGGCGCGGTGCTCAAGGACGGCCAGCGCATGTGCCTGAACATGGCCGCCTATGACGCCAAGACCGGCAAGAAGCTCATGTCGACCTGGTCGACGAAGCAGCCCGACTGCTCGGCCACGCACGGCTCGGACAGCCAGCCGCTGCGCACGATGTTCGACAAGGAGCGCGTGGGCACCATCTGGGCCATGTCCACCCCGGCGGATTCGAGCAGCTCGACCACCAGCGCCAACGCGCAGGGCGCCAGCGTGTGGGTCATCCAGCTCTCCGGCGCCGTCACCGACCTGAAGAAGGCGACCGGGACGCTCGTCACCGACGTGCCCTCCGATCTGCCCAAGGTCACCCGCGCCAAGAACGGCAAGCCCTCGATCGATATGAACGGTTATAAGGGCAGCTCCACGCTCGTCTCGCAGGATCTCATCCGCGGCAACGGGGCCACCGTCAAGCAAGGCCAGACCGTCAAGGTGCACTACACCGGCTGGCTGCTCGACGGCACGCAGTTCGACAGCTCCTGGGGGCGCGGCGCCACCGAGTTCAGCCTCTCCGGCGGCGTGATCAAGGGCTGGCAGCAGGGCCTGGCCGGCAAGAAGGTCGGCTCGCAGGTACTGCTCGTCGTGCCGCCGACCCTGGGTTACGGCAGCAAGAAACAGGGGTCGATCCCGGCGAACTCGACGCTCGTGTTCGTGGTCGACATCCTCGCCGCCTACTGATCCGACCCCGAACGGGCTATGGACAACGGGCCGCCTTCAAGCGGCCCGTTTTTTCGTGGCTGATTTCTCTGTTCGCCCCGCTAGTTTTGGAACCATGCAGGGCAATCAGAACGACGATCAGAACGATCAGAGCAATCACATCATCACCGCCGACGCGGCGACCACTCCCGCCGATGCAGCGCAGGAGGACCCGACGCAGGCCGGCGCGGCGGATATCGCACGGCCGGACGGCACCCGCACGCCGCTGCCCCACGGGCTCACCGGCGCCGAGGCCGCGCGCCGGCTCGAGCAGGACGGCCCCAACGAGGTGCCGCAGCCGAAGTTCAGCTTCGCCAAGGCATTCTTCAAGGGTCTGTGGAACCTGTCGGCATGGATCCTCGAGGGCGCGCTGCTGCTTGAGTTCGTGCTCGGCAAAGTCCCGCAGGCGTTGCTCGTGCTGTTCATGCTCCTGTTCGCCGCAGCCAACGGCGCGGTGCAGAAAAGGCGCAGCAACCGCGTCCTGGCCGATATCTCCCATGACCTCACCCCGGTCGTGGCGGTCGAGCGCGACGGGAAGTGGACAAAGGTCGATTCGAAGAACCTCGTGGTAGGCGACCTCGTCTGGCTGCGGCGCGGCGACGTGCTGGCCGCCGACGCACGGCTCGTCTCGGGCGGCCTGTCGTGCGATGAGAGCTCGGTGACCGGCGAGTCACAGCCGATCCGTAAGAAGATCGGCGACACCGCCTATTCAGGCACCACCGTGGCCGAAGGATCGGGCCTTGCCGTGGTGACGGCGACCGGGCGCAACAGCCGCTCGGGCAAGACGGTCAACCTCATCAACAAATCCGCCGCCCCCGGCCATCTGCAGGTGCTGCTCACCCGCATCATCTACTACCTGTGCCTGCTTGACACGGCGCTCACCGCCGTGCTGGTGGTCGCCATGGCGATCCGCGGCGAGGGCTGGAACGGCATCGTCGCCCAGCTGCCGTTCTTCGCCATGATGTTCATCGCCTCCATCCCGGTGGCGATGCCCTCCACCTTCGCCGTCTCCAACTCTTTTGAGGCGAAGCGGCTCTCCGCCAAAGGCGTGCTCACCTCGGATCTGACCGGCATCCAGGACGCGGCCAACATCGACGTCCTGCTGCTCGACAAGACCGGCACCATCACACAGAACGCCACCTCCGTCTCCTCGTGGACGGATATGTCGGATATGGGCGCGACGGACACAGGCGCGGCCACACCGGACGCGGACGGGGAAACAGGTGCGACAGGCGCAACAGGCCGCAGCCGGACCCTCGCCCTGTCGGCGAGCGCCGCCGACCGGCGCAACCAGTCGGTGATCGACACGGCCATCCTCGGCTACGCGGCAAAAATGGGGGTGGATGTGCCGCAGCCGGACGAGTTCACGCCCTTCTCCCCGCAGACCGGCTACTCCCGCGCCCTCACACGCGGGCATGAGGTGCTGCTCGGCTCGCTCAAGGTGCTCGCAGGCAAAGATCCGCAGGCGCAGGAAAAGCTCGACCGCACGCATGTCGATCTCACGCTCGGCCGTTCCGTCGCCGTGCTCATCGACGGAAGGCTCGCCGGCGTGTTCCTCACACAGGACACAATCCGCGAGGACTCCCCGGACGCCCTGCGCCAGCTGCGCCGCCGCGGCATCACGACGATCATGCTCACCGGCGACAACCGGCGCACCGCCCAGGCGGTCGCCACGAAGGTCGGGCTGGAAGGCGGCGTCGTCTCACGGGCGGATCTGGATCTCGCGCACACGGACATCACCGCCTCGGCCATCTGCGGCATCGCCGATGTGCTGCCCGAGGGCAAGCTGGAGATCGTCAAGGCGCTGCAGGAACAGGGCCATATCGTGGGCATGACCGGTGACGGCGTCAACGACGCGCCTGCGCTCAAGCAGGCCGAGGTCGGCATCGCCATGAGCAACGCCGCCGATGTGGCCAAGCGCTCGGGCAAGATGGTGCTGCTCACCGACGGCCTCTCCCCGATCCTCGAGATCCTCGATGCCGGCCAGCGCGTGCACCACCGCATGATCACGTGGGCCATCTCCAAGCTCTCGCGCACCGCCGAGCTGACGATGCTCATCACGTTCGCCTATCTGCTCTTCCGCGAGCTGCCCATCGACCTCAACGCGATGGTGATCTTCACCATCATGAACAATCTCGTCACACTCATGCTCGGCACCGACAACGCGAAAGTCTCCGACTATCCGCAGAAGTGGGATATCGGCCATCTCTCGCGCATCTCGTTCGCCCTCGCCGGCGCGTGGATGGCGCTCGGCCTCGGTCTGTTCGCCGTGCTGCAGGCGCACGGCCACACCTTGGCGAGCATCCAGGTGATGCTGTTCGTCTACATGGAGCTGACGGCCATCGCCATCATGCTCACGGCCCGCACCGACGGCTACTTCTGGCGTTCGGCGCCGAGCAGGCCGGTGTGGGGCACGCAGCTGGCCGAGGTGGTGCTCACCTCGGTCCTCGTGCTGACCGGCTGGGCGATGGGCACGGCGATCTCCTGGATCGACCTGCTGCTCGTGGCGGCCGTGGTGATCGCGGGGGCCGTGGTGATCGACCTGATCTATGTGCCGATCCATCGGTATGTGGAGGAGAAGCGCGAAAGGGCGCGTCGGACGGAGGCCGGCCTCGACTGATGGCGGCGCGGCGTCAAAAATAACCGCTCAGAAGAGGGTGAGATCCGTCTGACTTCTCAGACATCTCTGACTTCTCAGAAAAGGGTGAGATCCGTCTCGCCCTCTTTTTTCATGTCGTCGTAATCGAGGATGAGGCATTCGAACCCGCGCGAGGCGGCCAATGTGCGCGCCTGCGGGGTGATGGTCTGCGCGGCGAACATACCGCGCACCGGCCGCAGTGTGGAATCCTCATTGAGGAAGTGGACATAGCGGGTGAGCTGCTCGACCCCGTCGACGCCGCCATGACGCTTGATCTCGATGGCCACGTGCCGGCCCTGCCCGTCCACGGCCATGATGTCGACCGGCCCGACCGGCGTGGGGAACTCGCGCCGCACAAGACGTGCCCCATGGCCGATGCGCCCGATCTGCTCGGCGAGCAGATGCTGCAGATTGTCCTCCACGCCGTCTTTGACGAGACCGGGCTCGCGGCCCAGATCGAAGCTCTCATCGGAATAGACGCGGTAGAGGCGGATCACCAGCGCGTCGGAAGATTTGAGCGCCGTCGCCTGCAAAATGGAGACCGGCTGGTCAGTGTCCGCATCAACATCGGCGTCCATATCGATATCCGGCTGGTCAGTGTCCGCATCAACGTCAGATTTTTCGGCAGCCGCGTCCTCGCCGTCGGTATCCGCAACTGTCTGGTCCTCATCGTCGAGCCTCGTCTCGCGGAAGCGGCACGGCGCGGCCATCCAGTTGAGCGGCTTGTAGGCGCCTGCCTCGGAGAAGATGAGCACGGACTCGTCCGCTTTGACCATGATGACGCGGCGGGCGCGTGGCAGACGGGCGAGCAGACGACCGGTATATTCGGCCTCACAATCGGCGACGATGATTCTCACGGTCCCCCACCCTACGGCATTGTCTGACAGCTTTTTTGTTCTGCGGATGCGCACGGCAGGAAGCCATCACAGCAGGACCCACTATAAAAAATCCCGCCCATCATTAGATGAGCGGGATTGCACTGCGGACGCGCGTTATGTCAGTGAACGCGCGGCGCGTCGCCGAGCGTCACTTTGTCGCGTTCTGCCCCTCGGCAGAGGCCGCATGGGACGATGCCGCGCCCGCGGCCGCAGCGGCGGAACCGGCGCCATGCTCCTTGGCATGGCCGACGGCGATCGTCAGCTTGTCCGAGTCGAACGAGGCAAAGCCCGTGTCGATGTCGAACTGGCGACGCGTGCCGTCCGGGCTGTCAATGCGCACCACACCCTTCTGCAGCGTGCAGAGGATGGGCTCGTGCCCCGGCAGGAACGCCATCGCCCCGAACGGGTCGGGGATGACGGCGTAGCGTGCCTGGCCGGCGTAGACCGGCCGGTCAGAGGCCACAAGATTGACCGAGAACTCAGTCGGCTTCGTATCGGCCATCAGTCACCGTATTCCTTCTGCATGTCGTGCCACTTGCGCTCGACGTCGTCGATACCGCCGACGTTGGCGAACGCCTGCACCGGCAGCTTGTCGTACACGCCGTCGCAGATGCGGGTGAAGGCCTCGATGGTCTCCTCGGCGGGGACGTACGAGCCCTCCAGGCCGGTGAACTGCTTGGCGACGAAGAAGTTCTGACCGAGGAACTGCTGGATCTTGCGCGCACGGTTGACGATCGTCTTGTCCTCCTCGCCGAGCTCATCGATGCCGATGAGGGCGATGATGTCCTGCAGCTCGGAGTTGCGCTGGAGGATCGCCTTGACGCGCGTGGCGCAGTCGTAATGCGTCTGGCCGATGTAGCGCGGGTCGAGGATGCGGGAGGTGGAGGCGAGCGGGTCCACAGCCGGGTAGATACCGCGCGAGGCGATATCGCGGGAGAGGACGGTGGTCGCATCCAGATGGGCGAAGGTCGTGGCCGGGGCCGGGTCGGTGTAATCATCGGCGGGCACGTAGACGGCCTGCATGGAGGTGATCGAGTGGCCCTTCGTGGAGGTGATGCGCTCCTGCAGGGCGCCCATCTCGTCGGCGAGGTTCGGCTGGTAGCCCACGGCGGAGGGCATGTGGCCCAGCAGCGTGGAGACCTCGGAGCCGGCCTGCGTGAACCGGAAGATGTTGTCGATGAACAGCAGCACGTCCTGGTTCTCGACATCGCGGAAGTACTCGGCCATCGTCAGGGCGGTCAGCGGCACACGCAGACGCGTGCCCGGGGTCTCGTCCATCTGGCCGAACACGAGCGCGGTCTTGCCGATCACGCCGGCGCTCGTCATCTCGCCGATCAGATCGTTGCCCTCGCGGGTACGCTCGCCCACACCGGCGAAGACCGACACGCCGCCGTGGTTCTGCGCGGTGCGCTGGATCATCTCCTGGATGAGGACGGTCTTGCCCACGCCGGCGCCGCCGAACAGGCCGATCTTGCCGCCCTGCACGTACGGGGTGAGAAGGTCGATGACCTTGATGCCCGTCTCGAGCATCTGCGTGCGCGGGGCGAGATCCTCGAAGGCCGGCGGGTCGCGGTGGATGTTCCAGCGCTCCTTGACCTCGATCTTCTCGCCCGGCTTCTTGTTGAGGATGTCGCCCTTGGCGTTGAAGACGTGGCCGAGGGTGACGTCGCCGACCGGCACCTCGATCTGGGAGCCGGTGTCGGTGACGGCGGAGCCGCGCACGAGGCCGTCGGTCGGATCAAGCGAGATGCACCGCACGATCGAGTCGCCCATATGCTCCTCGACCTCGAGGGTGATGGTCGTGACGGCCTGCTCGCCCTCCTCCTTGGAGGTGTTGCGGATCTCGACGGTCAGCGCGTTGTAGATGTCGGGGATGTGGCCGACGGGGAACTCCACGTCGACGACGGAACCCTGGACGGCGACGACCCTGCCCGTCTTCGCAGCGGAGTTCTCCGCCCTGACCTCGCTCTGGACGGCCTTATCCTCATGTGCCTTCACAGTCTTTTCAGCCATGACGCTCCTTTAGTCTTTTTGTTTCTTGAGTGCATCGGCGCCGGAGACGATCTCCGTGAGCTCCTGCGTGATCTGCGCCTGGCGCGACTGGTTGAGCTCCAGGGTGAGGTTATCGATGAGCTTGTTGGCGTTGTCCGTGGCCGAGTGCATCGCGTTCTGGCGCGAGGCGGTCTCGGAGGCCGCGGCCGTGAGCAGGCACTCGTGGATGCGGGCGCGCACATACAGCGGCAGCACCTTGTCGAGCACGGTCTGCGCGTCGGGCTCGAACGTGTAGAGCGGCACCGCCTGCGTGGAGCGCAGGTCGCGCTTCGCGTTGAAGGGGTCCGGCTGCTTCTCGCCCGTGTCCTCCACCAGCTCGATCGGCAGCATGCGCAGCACGCGCACCTTCTGCGAGACCATGTTGATGAACTCGGTGTAGACGATGAACAGCTCAGAGACGCCGCCCTCGCTGCCCGGCTTCATGTACGCCTCGAGCAGGCGGTCGGAGATCGCGCGGGCCGTGGCCACGCTCGGCCGGTCGGACTCGCCCTGCCAGGTGCCTTCGACGTCGCGGTTGCGGTACTTGTAGTAGTCCACGGCGCGGCGGCCGAACACGAACAGCTCGGGATCCTTGCCGTCCCTGTCCAGATGCGTGAGCAGATCCTGCGTCTGCCGGATGATGTTCGACGTGTACGCGCCGGCCATGCCGCGATCGGCGGCGACGGCCAGCACGGCCACGCGATTGTTGTTCGGCTCCTGGTTGAAGATCGGGTGGGTGATATCCGTGTGGGCCAGCAGACTCAGCATCGCGTCATTGAGCGCATCCGTGAAAGGCTTGGCCTCGAGGGCCTGACGACGCGACTGCGCGATATGCGCGGAGGCGATCATCTCCTGGGCGTTGAAGATCTTGCCCAGTGCCTTTGTGGACGAGATGCGCGATTTGAGCGCAAGTTGAGAGGCCATGGCTCACTTCCCCTGATCTGCGGAGGCGGACGCGCCTGAGGCCGAGGCCGGGGCGCTGTCATCCTTGTCGGCGTTCTTGGGGCGCACGAACTTCTCCTGGCCGACCTTGACCTGCGGCGCCTGCCCGGGCTTGGTGCCCACGAGCGGTGTGCCGTCGGACTTGATGAAGGTCAGGCGGAAGGCGTCGATGGCCTGTCCGAGCTGCTTCTCCGTGTCGGCGCTCAGGTCGCCGCTGTCGCGGATCGTGTCGAGCACCTTGGTGTTCTCGGCGAGGTACTGGCCCATCTCCTTCTCGAACTTGAGGACGTCGGAGACGGGCACATCGTCGAGCTTGCCGTGCGTGCCGGCCCACAGCGAGGCCACCTGCTGCTCCATGGCGAACGGGTGGAACTGCGGCTGCTTGAGCAGCTCCATGAGCCTGGCGCCGCGGGTGAGCTGCGCCTTGGACGCCGAATCCAGATCGGAGGCGAACATGGCGAATGACTGCAGCGAGCGGTACTGGGACAGGGAGATCTTCAGCGTGCCGGCGACCTTCTTGAGCGCCTTCGTCTGTGCCGCGCCGCCGACGCGGGAGACGGAGATGCCCACATCGATGGCCGGGCGCTGGTTGGCGTTGAACAGATCCGTCTGCAGGAAGATCTGGCCGTCGGTGATGGAGATCACGTTGGTCGGGATGTAGGCGGAGACGTCGTTGGCCTTGGTCTCGATGATCGGCAGACCCGTCATGGAGCCGCCGCCGAGCTCGTCGGAGAGCTTGGCGCAGCGCTCGAGCAGACGGGAGTGCAGGTAGAACACGTCACCCGGGTAAGCCTCGCGCCCCGGCGGACGACGGAGCATGAGGGAGATCGATCGGTACGCCTCGGCCTGCTTGGACAGGTCATCGAAGACGATGAGCACGTGCTTGCCGTTGTACATCCAGTGCTGGCCGATGGCCGAGCCGGTGTACGGGGCGATGTACTTGAAACCGGCGGAATCAGAGGCCGGGGACGCCACGATGGTGGTGTACTCCATGGCACCGGCGTCCTGCAGGGCGCTGCGCACGGAGGCGATGGTGGAGCCCTTCTGGCCGATGGCCACGTAGATGCAGCGCACCTGCTTTGTCGGGTCGCCGCTCTCCCAGTTCTTCTTCTGGTTGATGATGGTGTCCAGCGCGATGGCGGTCTTGCCGGTCTGGCGGTCGCCGATGATCAGCTGGCGCTGGCCGCGGCCCACCGGCGTGATCGCGTCGATCGCCTTGATACCGGTCGCCAGCGGCTCGGAGACGGACTTGCGCTGCATGACGCCCGGGGCCTTCGCCTCGAGGATGCGCCGGCCCTCGATGGGCTTGATGGCGCCCATGCCGTCGATCGGCTCGCCCAGCGGGTTGACGACGCGACCGAGATAGCCGTCGCCCACCGGCACGGAGAGGACCTCCCCGGTGCGCCGGACTTCCTGACCCTCCTCGACTCCGGAATAATCGCCGAGGACGATGACGCCGATCTCGCGCTCGTCGAGGTTGAAGGCGAGGCCCTGGGTCCCGTCCTCAAACGTCAGCAGCTCGTTGGCCATGCAGCCGGGCAAACCTGAGACGTGGGCGATACCGTCGCCCGCGGTGACGACATGCCCGACCTCCTGGGCCGGGGTGTCGGAAGGCTTGTAGGAGCTGGCAAAGTCGTTCAGCGCTTTCCGGATCGAGGCTGGATTGATGGTCAGTTCAGCCATGAATCACTCCTTTTGTTGACATTGTTCTGCACAGTGGCCGCATCAGGCGGCTTTCGCCTCGTCCAGCCGGGCGTGCAGCGCGCGCAGCTGGGCGACGACCGTGTTGTCGATCACGAGGGAGCCTGCGCGCATGCGCATGCCCCCGATGACCGACGGGTCGACGATCGTGTTGATGCGGACCGGGTGGCCGAGCCTCTTGGCGAACACCGCGCGCAGGCGCTCGACCTGCGTGTCGGAGAGCGGGACGGCCGCCGTGACGGTGACCTCCTCCGCCCCCAGATGGTGGCTGATCTTGCCGATCATCCACCGGATGGTGGGCACGAAGCGCCGTCCGCGCAAAGAGCGCGTGGCGTGCTCGGCAAGCATTCGGGTGAGCGGGTCCATCGAGTTGCCGGCGAAGATGGTGCGCAGCAGGCGCACACGCTCGTCGGGGTCGGCGCGCGGGTCGGACAGATCTGAGCGCACGGTGGGCAGGTTGAGCACGGCGGAGTTGATCTGCGCGAGCTGGAAGCTCACCTGCTGGATGACGCCCTTGGCGTCGGCGGCGTAGAGCACGCAGTCGATGCCGAGGTCCTCGACGCCATTGGCAAGATGGGCCGATTTGCTCCACGGACGGCTGACGAGATCACAGACGATCTCGACCGTCAGATCCGTGGCGCCGGCCTGCCGCAGCATGTCGCTGACGATCTGCGTCTTCGTCTGCTGCGAGCGGGCGGGATCGGTCAGATCCGCCTCGAGCTGGGGGTTGTCGTCGAGCGTCTGCGTGAAGTCGAAGAGCTGCGCCGCCTCCTGGACGGCGTCCTCCCCCTTGTCGCGGATGGCCGCGGCGAACTTCTCGCGTGCGGCATGATCCGAGATCAGCGATGTCTCACCGCGCATGCGCGCCTCCCCTCACTTGTGTGCGTCAGCCTTTTCGTCGGCCTTGTCGGCGTTCCCGCGCTTCTCCATATCGGAGATGAGCGAGTCGATCATGTCCGACTGCACGTCGGAGTCCTCGAGCTTCTGGCCCAGGATCTGGCCGGCGAGCGTCGTCGCCACATTGCCCATATCCGACTTGAGCTGCTCAATGGCCTTGTCGCGCTGGGAGTCGATCGCCTTCTGGGCGTTCTCCGTCAGCTGGCGGCTCGTCGCCTCGGCGCGCGAACGGGCGTCCGAGATGATGTGGGACGCCTCGGCACGGGCGTCGTCACGGATGTGGGAGGCCTCCTGCTGGGCGCGGGCGAGCTTGTCCTCATACTCCTCACGGGCCTTGCGGGCCTGTGCCTGGGCCTTCTCCGCCTCGTCCATGCGACCCTGGATGCGCTTGGCGCGCTCGTCGAAGATCGCGTTGAACTTCGGCATGAAGAACTTGGCGAAGAAGATGATGAGGATGACCAGCACCACCGTCGACCACAGAAGGTCGGCGGTATCGGGCAGGAACAGCGACAGACCACTACTCGCTGCGATTGTCAGCACTGTCTCCTCCTTCCGTTGTCACTTGCTTTGATGCTCTGATCATTTCCGTCATAGGACGGAAGGATCACATCAGGGCGAGGACGAAGGAGAGGAGGGCGATGACCTCGACGAAGGCGAGGGCGATGAGCATGACGGTCTGCAGGTGGCCACCGGCCTCAGGCTGGCGGGCGGTGGACTCGAGCGCCTTGGAGGCGATCAGACCCTCGGCGATAGCCGGTCCGAGAACGGCGATGCCATAGCCGATGAACTTGATGTCGCCGGAGATGGCTGCAAGAGTGACGATACCCATTTTGATCCTTTCGTTGTGGCCGGCGAACCGGCTTTGACAACAATTGTTGTCCGCCCCGCAGGACGGAAAGCTGTGTTACCGCGTTTTCTTTTTGCCGGACGCCTGTCTCCGGGCGATGCGTGTGCCCGGCCGGCGCCCCTGTGCGACGCTCACGCGGTGGCGAGGGCGGCCTGCCTTGCGTTGCCGGCCACCTGCGCGCTGCGCTCAGCACGCTTGTCCACCTGCTCCGGGGCGTCTCCCGAGACGGTCTCCGGGGTGGACAGCGCGATGTAGTTGGCGGTGAGCACGGCGAAGATGTACGCCTGCAGACCGCCGACGAAGATCTCGAACAGCGTCATCGCGAGCCCCCCGGCGAGCGTGAGGATGCTCGCGCCGGCCAGCGCGCGCGGCTGCGCGGACAAGAGCAGGAACTGCGTGCCCGCGTAGCAGACCGCCAGAATGAGGTGCCCGGCGATCATGTTGGCGAAGAGTCGGACGGTGAGCGAGAACGGGCGGACGATGAAGACCTCGAGCAGGTTGATCGGCGCCAGGATGATGTAGATCGGCCACGGAACGCCTGAGGGGAACAGCTCCTCCTTGAGGAAGCCGCCCAGGCCCCGGGTGCGGATCCCCGCGCCCACATAGCTGATGACCGACCAGATGGCGAAGACGAGCGGGCAGGCGATGGCGGCGGTGGCCGGCATGTCGAAGCCCGGGATGACCTCGCACAGGTTGAACAGGAAGATGACGAAGAAGATCATCGTCAGATTGCCGGTATAGCGGTCGGCACGGCTCTCACCGAGTGCCGGCACGGCGATCTGCTCACGCACGAAATCCATGCCGTATTCCACGAAGCCCTGCCAGCGGCCGGGGATGAGAGTGGCACGATGGGCGGTGATGCCGAGGACGATGAGGATGATCGCCGTCATGATGAGCCGGATCAGCGTGATGCGCGTGATGGCAAACGGCGTGCCCGCGAAAAGAAGCGGCTGCGGGAGGAACTCGTCGATGCCCGGCATCTTCATGCCGGCAGCGAGCGTCATTCCTGCGCCGAGGTCAAACAGACCCATATCGCCTCCTTGAGAGAGTCGCGTGACGGTCAGCCACAACCCAAAGGTGCAGTCTACACCTCCGATGGCCCGATTCCCCGCCATGTGACAGGCATATGACGGGCGGACCCGGCCGAACCCCACGTCAGCCTACCCGGTGCCGCACGACATAACGATACGTTTCACGTTGCGGTGAGGGACAGGAGGACGATAAAGGGGAGACGATATGAAAAAAGCCGGTCAGACCGACCGGCTTGTTCGTAGCGGGGTCAGGATTTGAACCTGAGACCTCTGGGTTATGAGCCCAGCGAGCTACCGAGCTGCTCCACCCCGCGATGGCTGTTCAAGACAGCAACAGCTATTATGCATGTTTCCGACGACGTTGTCAAGAAGACGATCCTCGATGCAGCCGTGCGGCACGACAAAACCGCCGGCAGAGGGACGGTACCCATCAGCCGGCGGTCCTGACATCAGCGATGGCGCCAATGATGACGTCATCGATCAGCGGGAATCAGTGATCAGAATACGGATCAGTGATCGGTTTGGATCAGTCACCGATCTGGACCGTCTGATCCTCCTGCTTCGGGGCCTCGAGCTCCTTCGGGAAGGTGAGCGTGAGCACACCGTTGGTGAACGAGGCGTGCACGTCGGAGGGCTTGAGATCGTTGCCGACGTAGAAGCTGCGGGTACGGGAGCCCTGGACGCGCTCACGGCGGATCACACGACCCTCCTTGTCCTTCTTCTCCTGATCGGAGTTGCGCACCGCGGAGACGACGAGGTTGCCGTCGCGCAGCTGGACATGGACGTCGTTCTTGTCAAAGCCCGGCAGCTCGATGCTGAGCTCATAGTTGCCGTTGTTCTCCTTGACATCCGTGCTCATGGCGTTGGCCGCCTGTGTCGTCCAGTTCTGGTTGGCGAAGAACGGGTCGTCGAACGCATCATCAAAGTCAGTGAAAAGTGCAGGAAGCAGAGCCATAATCCATACTCCTTAGAACAAAACCTTCCGGGGACCCCGCCGCACGCCTGTGCGTCGTCGCGGCACGCGCCGCTTCGATCGGTTCCATGGCGGTCACCCCGTCCACTACGACCAACACCGCCGGGCGTGGATGCTTCCCGAATTATCCCCACAGTGAAAATCTTGATATGGATCGGCTCAAGTTTTGATTCTTGCTGTTCTCCGCCGGTCTTCCCGCTGTTCTGCGCCCATTCCCACGCCCGCAGAGCGTGTTCCCCACTGACGCGCATACAATGAAAATCAGCCGAAACAACGCCCGATTCGATGGAGAACCGGGCCGGGACAAGGAGTCGACATGGCCGCTATCGAGCCGTCTGGCATGCGCTTCACCAATATCGGAATCATGGGCGTGTCCCCGCGCCCCAACCGCGAGGGCGTGATCCCCCGCGTGCAGCTGGGCGAGGCCTTCGCCTTCCGCGCCACGCTCTTCGAGGAGGGGCGCGCCCCGGTGCGCGGGCGCGTCCTGCTGACGGGACCGGACGGCAACAGCCGCGGCGAGATCGCGCTGCGCCCCCTCACCCCCGGCGACGACCTCTTCACCGCCACGGCCAAGCTCGGCCCGCACAGCGACGCCCTGCCCTGGCAGCCCGAATTCTCGCAGATCCGCGACGATCTGGGCGTGTGGACGTTCCGCGTGCAGGCATGGGAGGACACCCTCGCCCTGTGGCAGCATGACGCGAAGATCAAGATCGGCTCGGGCGATGACACGGAGAACACGTTCGCCGAGGGCGCCACCTATCTGGAGCACTGGGCACGCGCCAAGCACTCCGGTCTGACGAGCGAGGAGAAGCGTTTTCTGCGCGCGGCGGCACGCGCCATCCGCAACCGCGACCACGATGACGTCACGCGCCTGCAGGCCGCGCTCGACCGGCGGATCACCGATCTCAACGCCCAAAAGCCGCTGCGCCGCCGCAGCGCGATCAGCCCGGAGATGTTCGTGCGCGTCGAGCGTCCGCACGCCGTGTTCCAGTCCACCTACGAGTTCTTCCCCCGCTCCGAAGGGGCGGTCAGGCAGGCGGACGGCCGGATCATCCCCGGCACGCTGAAGACCGCCGTCGCCGGCCTTGAGCGGGCGAAGACCGAGGGCTTCGACACCGTCTATATCCCGCCGATCTTCCCCATCGGCAGGAGCTTCCGCAAGGGAAAGGACGGCTCGCTGGAGACCACGCCCGACGACCCGGGTTCGCCGTGGGCCATCGGCAGCACCGAGGGCGGCCACGACACCGTCGACCCGCAGCTGGGCACCATGAAGGACTGGAAGGATTTCGTGCGCCGCGCCCATGAGCTGGGCCTGGAGGTGCAGCTCGACTTCGCCCTGCAGTGCTCGCCCGACCACCCGTGGGTGAGCGAGCATCCGAGCTGGTTCAAGCGCAAGGCGGACGGGTCGGTGGCCTACGCGGAGAACCCGCCGATGAAGTATCAGGACATCTATCCGCTGTATTTTGGCGCGGATATGGGCGGGATCGCCGACGCCTGCGTCAAGATCCTCGAGCAGTGGATCGATACCGGCGTGACCTCTTTCCGCGTGGACAACCCGCATACAAAGCCAATGGCGTTCTGGCAGCAGGTGATCGAGCGCGTGCGCGCCGACCACCCCGAGGTGCTCTTCCTGGCCGAGTCGTTCACACGCCCCGCGCTGCGGCGGGCGCTGGCCGACGCCGGTTTCGACCAGTCGCACTGCTACTTCCAGTGGCGCACCACCAAGAAGGAGCTCGCCACCTATCTGGACGAGGTCAACTCCGATGCGGCGTTCTACGAGCATGACACGTTCTGGCCGTCCACGCCCGACAACCTGACCGACTATCTGGTGGACGGCGGCCCGGCGGCCTACTCGATCCGTGCCATCCTCGCCGCGCTGGGCAGCCCGAACTGGGGCATCTACTCCGGCTATGAGCTGTGCGAGAACAAGCGCCTGCCCGGCAGCCCCGAGCCGGCCGACAACGAGAAGTTCGAGATCCGCGTGCGCGACTGGGACAAGGCCGGCGATATCGGCATCTCCACCATGCTCGCCGCGCTCAACAGGATCCGCCGCGACCATCCGTGCACGACGAGCTACTTCGACCTCGCCACGCACAGTACCGACAACCCGAATCTGCTCGTGTTCTCGCGCTACCTGCCCGGGGCCGTCACGCCGGACGGTCTCAAGGACGGGCTCATCGTGGTCGTCAATCTCGACCCCCACAACGCCCAGGCCGGCAACCTGCATCTCGACCTGGAAAAGATCGGCCTCGACCCGGCCGCGCGCTTCATAGTGCATGACGAGCTGACCGGCGCGAACTTCGAGTGGAACGACCGGCCGTGGGTGCGGCTCGACCCGTGGAGCGAGGTGGCCCACATCCTGCGTGTGCGCTACCCCGAAGGCCAGGAGCACTGAGTGACTCGGACAGCAGGCGTCCGTCCGGATATGACCATCGGCTTTGCCTGTCTGCCCCGACCTGACTGACATCACCGGCGCCCCCACCTCTTGGTAGGCTGGGGGCGTCTTCATCTGCCGTCGTTGACGTCCGGCCGCCGGTGCGACCGGGCACCGAAAGGAGCATTATGGCGGATTACGAGCATCTCCACGTCCTGGTCGAGATCCCTGCGGGCTGCAGGAACAAGTACGAGGTGGACCAGCACACCGGCCGCATCACCCTCGACCGCTATCTGTTCACCTCCATGGGCTACCCGGCCGACTACGGCTACATTGAGGGCACCCTCGGCGAGGACGGCGACCCGCTCGACGCGCTCGTCCTGCTGCCGGAGTCCGTGTTCCCCGGCTGCGTGGTCAAGGCTCGCCCGGTCGCCCAGTTCCAGATGGCCGACGAGGAGGGCAAGGACGACAAGATCCTCTGCGTCCCGGATGACGTGCGTTTCGACAAGATCCAGAGCCTGAAGGACCTCAACGAGTTCAAGCTCAAGGAGATCCAGAACTTCTTCGAGAACTACAAGACGCTCGAGCCGGGCAAGTCCGTCCAGCCGGGCTCCAAGTGGCTCGACCACGATGACGCGCTCGCCACCGTCAAGGCCGCCTTCGACCGCGTGAACGATCCGAACGCCAAGCGCAACTGAGTCCCGCACGCCTCCCGCGCCACTGCGACAGCGGTCACGGGCGGTGCAGACATCAAAAAGCGCAGACATCAAAAAGCCTCCTGTCATACCACGCGCGGCATGGCAGGAGGCTTTTATTATCTCTGACTGTCATCTCTGACGTCTCAGAGCACCAGCTTGATGTCTCAGAGCACCAGCAGCACCGGCACCATCAGGCCGAGCAGACCGAGGCAGGCGACCGCGCACACGAGGCTCGTCTGCCGCTCGTGCGATCGGACGAAGTCCTGCGGCAGCGAGCCCGGCGCCGCGCAGACGAACCGGATCCCCGCCAGCAGCGCCAGCGCGAACACGAAGATGACCACGACGAACAGCAGCACGATGCGCGTGGTGCAGGCGGCGAGCATGAGCGGCAGGAAGAGCCAGCCGCCCGCGCACCAGCCGGCAGTGCCCAGCAGCAGGATCGTGCCGAGCGAAAGGATGAGGCTGGAGCGGTCGCGGCGCAGCATCTCGTAGAGGAAGCCGGCGATGAGCAGCGCGGCGAGCACGCCGAGGCTGACGCGCAGCCACGAGGCGGCGGCGCCCTCCACCTGCAGACGCAGGGTGTCCGGATCGGCCTTTGCGGGCCCGCCGAACATGGGCCACATCGCCCGGCGCCCGCCCTCATACGCCGTCAGCCTCCCGAGCGCGATGGCCGGCCAGAGAAGACCGGCGAGCGAGGTGACGGCGCAGAACATGCCCGGGGCATGCAGGATCCGTTCCTGCGAGCGCACGAGCAGCAGGACCTGCCAGACGGCGAGCGCGGCGAGGAGGACCGCCATCACGATGATGGCCGCCAGGCCCGTCTGCCACGTATGGGTGAAGACGGCGATGAGCGGCAGGACGAGCAGCACGGCCAGTTCGAGCAGGCCGATGCCGACCAGCGCGCCGAAGCGCGTGCCGTCGGCGCGTTTGCCGGAAGCGCCCTGTGAGGTCCCTTGCGAAACTCCTCGCGAGGCCCCCTGTGAGGCGCGTGCCGGTGAGGACGGGCGTGCTGCCGGGGAGGCCGGCGAATCTGTGCGTGTCATAAAACCCACTCTCCTTTGAGCCCCTTTGAGGCTGCGGCCGCGGCATATCGGACCGGCACGGCGTACGGCATGATGCCGGCCTGTGCCGGTCCGACCACACCCTGCACCCGCCGCGCCCGCATCGAGCGCGATCGCGTCAGACTGCTTCCGAGCTTATCGCCTCCCGGCCGCACCGCACACTCCGGGTTGTAATGCACCCGGCGATCACCAGTTTTTTACCTATCTGCGTCTAAAATGTAAACAGAAACGACACGACGTGTGACACCGGTCATCTGTTCGTGATGAAAAGCGGATGACCCCGACAGAGAGGCACTCCTGTGACTGATATCACGCTGATGACCGCGGCCAAAGACCCCGCGACCGTCCTGCCGGCCCTCGCCGTCCTCTCGCACCGCGTGCGGGTGCTCGCCCCCGTGCCGGCCTCCGTGCAGAAAATGCCCGAGTACACCATCCTCTTCCTCGACGCGCGCACGGATCTCGCGCGTTCGAAGGCGATGTGCCGCGTGATCCATTCCGCGCGGCTGTCCATCCCGATCATCCTCATCCTCACCGAGGGCGGCTTCACCGCCATCAACTCCGAATGGGGCGTCTCCGAGCTCATCCTCGCCTCGGCCTCGCCGGCCGAGGTGGAGGCACGTATCCGGCTGATGAACGAGCGCAGCCTTCGCGGGCTGCTCGCCTCTCCCGGCCAGCACCGCCAGGGCGTGCAGCAGGCGGCATCCGCACAGCAGGGCGGCGCAGGATCCGTGCAGGCAGCCTCCGCACGTCAGGCCACTCCCGCGCCCGACCCCGTGTTCACCTCCGGCGACCTGGAGATCGACGAGCAGGGCTACAGCGTGCGCGTGCGGGGACGCGGGATCCGTCTTGCCTACAAAGAGTTCGAGCTGCTCAACTTCTTCGCCCGTCACCCCGGCCGCGCCTTCACGCGCAACCAGCTGCTCCAGTCCGTGTGGGGCTACGACTATTACGGCGGTACGCGCACGGTGGATGTGCATGTGCGCCGTCTGCGCGTCAAGCTCGGCGCACAGGAGTCCGGCATGATCTCCACGGTGCGCAATGTGGGCTACCGCTATGACCCGTTCATCGACGGACGTCGTGCCGACGGCGAGGAGCTGGAGAAAGCCCGCGCCCAGGCGGCACGCCAGCGCAGCATCACGCCCGACGCGCAGGAGGCGCCCCGTCGCCGCAGCGCGGCGTGAGCCTCACCGCACGGACTTACCGCACAAGCTCACCGCACGGACTTACCGCCGGGCGGTCTCCAGCGGTACTCCCCTGCCCTGCGCATGCAGCAGGTCGACGGCGGCCTCGCCGCTCGCCACAGGCTTCGTCCCGCGCTTTTTCATGATCTGACATGCGGCAGGGCACGTCGCGTTGAGCGGGCACACCTCGCACTCGGGCTTTTGCGCATGGCAGATCTCCCGGCCCAGATAGATGAGACGGTGTGACAGATCCGCCCAGCAGGACGGGTCGAAGACGGGCGTCACCTCTTTCTCGATGCGCACCACGTCCGGGTTTTTCTTATCCCACTCGCTGTGCCAGCGCAGACGCGAGGTGACGCGCCGCACATGCGTGTCGACGGGAAATCCGGGCTTATGGAAGAAATCGCCGAGCACCACGTTGGCGGTCTTGCGGCCGACCCCGGGCAGGCTCGTCAGATCCTTCATATTTGTGGGAACCTGCCCGTCGAACCGGTCGGCGATATCGGCGGACAGGGCGATGATGTACGCTGCCTTGACGTGGAAGAAGCCGATGGAGCGAATGATGGCCTCGACATCCTTCTGATCGGCGCGACCGAGGTCGGCAGGCGTGGGATAACGGGCGAACAGAGTCGGGGTGACGGTGTTGACGCGCTTGTCCGTCGTCTGCGCGGACAGGACGGTGGCCACCAGCAGCTGCCAGGCGGAGGTGTAGTCGAGCGTGGTGAGCGAGAGCGGATAGAGCCGCTCGAGCAGGGCATACTCGCCCCTCATACGGCGTGCGCGGGCGCCCGCCGTCTCATGCCAGCGGCCGGCAGACGCAGGACGGGCCCTGCGCGGCGAGGAGGCGCGGACGGCCGTCGGACCTTCTTTGGCCGATGCTCCCGCTCCTGCTGACGCCCCTGCCTGTGCCGACACCCCTGCCTGCACCGCCGGGTGCGAAGACAGACCCCGCGCCCCTGCTTCCGGCTCCCCCGATGTGCGGGTGGAACGAACAGACCTGCTCATACCTCTCATGCTAAGCCGACGGTGTTCGGCCACGCGACCGGGTGCCTCGGTAAAGTCGGGGGCATGGCAGATTTCGCAGACACCGACGGGCAGGCACGCATCGCACAGGGCACACCGGGCTACGGCGCATCCGGCAGGCACGCCGGGCATGCCGCCCATGCCGGCTCGTCCCGTGATGCGTCCTCCCATGGCTCCCATGGCACGGACAGGCGCACCGGCACCCCGCGCCGCGGGTCCGGCCCGCACCGGCCCGCGAGCCCTGCCGGCAGATGGGGTCTGTTCGTCGCCGTGGCTGCGGCGCTGAGCCTCATCACCGCGCTCGTCGTGCCGCGTCTGGTGCCATCGGCGCAGACCATGCTCTCCGGGGGCGTCACCCCCACCGGCAGCCTGCGTCTGGGACTGGCCGACGCGCCGGACGGCCTCGACATCCGCACGCGCACGAACGAGGCCGCCGCCCGCCTCCTCATGCCCAACGTGTATGAGGGGCTGACAGGCCGCGACTCCTCCAACAAGCCGGTCCCCGCCCTCGCCTCGTCCTGGACCGTCTCCAAGGACGCGAAGACGTATACCTTCCATCTGCGGCAGGCGTCTTTCAGCGACGGATCGGCCTTCTCGGCCACCGATGTGCTCGACAGCTTCCACACCGCCACCGTCAAGAAGCTTCCCGGCAGCTCCATTTTCTCCGCCATCCGCTCGATGAACGCCCCGGATTCGCGCACGGTGGTCATCCGCCTGTCCCACCCCGACCCGCAGCTGCTGTGGCACCTGTCGACCGCCCCCGCCGCCGTCTACAGGCAGGGCACGGCCGCGACCGCGCTCACGAAAGGCAGCCTGCCGGCAGGCACCGGCGCGTTCACCGCCTCCGGTCTGCGTACCCCCTCAAACGGCGGCTGCACCAGCGCGGACGTGACCGCCTGCCTCACCCTCACCGCGAACACCGGCTGGTGGAAGGGCACGCATGACGCCTCGCCGCGCGTCAAAACGATCAGCGTGCGCTGGTACGCCGACACGGCGCATCTTGGCAAGGCGCTCTCCTCCGGTGCGGTCCAGGCGGCGGTCGGCCTCGGCCCGGACGAGGAGCCCTCCGTCAACCGCACCAAATACACCGTCACGACCGGCCAGAGCACCGCTCAGCTGCTCGTCACGTTCAACTCGAACGACAACTCCCTGCTCTCCGACCGCCTCCTGCGCGAGGCACATACACGCATCCTATCCACCTCGCTCGCGAAGCAGGCCTACGGCGACCAGGCCGAAGAGAACGCCTGGCCCGTCGCCTCGCTCGACCCGGGCTATCAGAAGAGTGACAGCGATCTGGGCGATTTCAGCCAGCAGAAGTTCGACTGGCTCATCTCCGTCTACAGCCGGCGCGTCACCATGGCCGTCTCGCCCGAGGTGCCGCAGAAGCTCGTCGACGCGCTCACCGCGGCCGAGCGGCAGGCGGGCTTCTCCTTCACCGCCACGCGCCTGACCGCGCAGCAATGGAAGGAGCAGGTCACCTCCGCCTCCGCCGACAGGCCGCTGGGCTACGACATGGCGCTGTGGGTCAAGCATGGCAGCCATGACCTCGGCGACTGGATGACCGGCTCGAACTGGTGGGACTACGATTCCAGCGACGCCGACCAGCAGTATAACAAGGCGATCACCGCCTCGAACGACGCCGATTTCGAGGCCGGGCTGCGCCAGGCGGCCAAGACCCTGCTCGACGGGCATCCGGCCTCCTGGCTGCTGCAGCCCAGGACCATCACCGCCTGGAAGTCGTCGCTCGCGCTGACCGGTCTGCCATCGGCGATGACGGATATCTATCTGCCCCTGTCCGACGTGCGTCTGGGCTGAAAACGTCATCTGTGCCGTTGAATAAGCTACAAAATATGGCACAAGACGATAACACCGAGATCATCACGGCCAATCTGGCCCCGCTGCCGTCCAAGGTCGGGGTCGAGGGCCTTGAGGAGAAGTGGTCCAAGCGCTGGGCCGCGGAAAAGACGTACACGTTCGCAGGCAACAGGCCGCGCGGCGAGGTGTATTCCATCGACACGCCGCCGCCCACCGCCTCCGGCCACCTGCATGTGGGTCACGTGTTCAGCTACACGCACACGGACATCATCGCCCGCTACAAGCGCATGCGCGGCTACGACGTGTTCTACCCGATGGGCTTCGACGACAACGGCCTGCCTACCGAGCGGCGCGTGCAGAACTATTACGGCGTGCGCGTGGACACCTCGCTGCCGTACGACCCGGACTTCGAGCCGCCGTTCCACGGCACCGAGGGCAAGAAGATCGAGGCGCGCGACCAGGTGCCGTGCTCGCGCACAAACTTCATCGAGCTGTGCGAGCAGCTTTCCGCCGAGGACGAGAAGCAGTTCAGGAACCTGTTCACCCGCCTCGGGCTGTCGGTGGACTGGGCGCACTCCTACCACACCATCGGCGAGCGCGAGCGCACCGTGGCGCAGAAGGCGTTCCTGCGCAACCTCGGCCGCGGCGAGGTGTACCAGAAGCAGGCGCCGGGCCTGTGGGACGTCACCTTCCAGACGGCCGTCGCCCAGGCGGAGCTGGAGAGCCGCCAGTACCCGGGCAAGTACCACAAGCTCGCCTTCCACAAGGCGGACGGCTCGGGCGACGTGTATATCGAGACGACCCGCCCCGAGCTGCTGCCCGCGTGCGTGGCCGTCATCGTCAATCCGGAGGATGAGCGCTACAACGACCTCATCGGCACCGAGCTCATCACCCCGCTCTTCGGCGTGCGCGTGAAAGTGTACGGCCATGAGAAGGCCGAGATGGACAAGGGCACCGGCGCGGTGATGTGCTGCACATTCGGCGACACCACCGACGTGGAGTGGTGGCGCGAGCTGCATCTGGCAACGCGCCCGATCATCCTGCGCAACGGGCGCATCACCGAGGAGGTGCCCGAGTGGATCACCACCGACGAGGGCCGGCGCGTGTTCAAGGAAATGGGCTGGAAGACCACCTTCTCCGCCCGCACAATCGTGGCCGACGAGCTGAAGAAGTCCGGCGAGCTGATCGGCGAGCCGCGCCCGACCATGCGTATGACGAACTTCTATGAGAAGGGCGACAAGCCGCTCGAGATCATCACCTCGCGCCAGTGGTACCTGCGCAACGGCGGCACCGACCAGGACCTGCGGCAGCAGCTGCTCGAGCGCGGAAAGCAGCTGAGGTTCCACCCGGACTTCATGCGCCAGCGCTACGACAACTGGGTCGAGGGCCTCAACACCGACTGGCTCATCTCCCGCCAGCGCTTCTTCGGCGTGCCGTTCCCGCTGTGGTACCCCGTCAAGGCCAACGGCGAGACCGATTTCGACCATCCGATCACCCCGGACGAGGACGAGCTGCCGATCGACCCGACCACCGACACGCCCGCCGGCTATGAGGCGGGCCAGCGCGACAAGCCCAACGGCTTCACCGCCGAGAAGGACGTGATGGACACGTGGGCGACCAGCTCACTCACCCCGCAGATCGTCACCCACTGGGGCGAGGACGACGGCCTGTACGAGCGCACCTTCCCGATGGACCTGCGCCCGCAGGGCCAGGACATCATCCGCACCTGGCTGTTCTCCACCATCGTCCGCTCGCACCTTGAGTCGGACACGCTGCCGTGGAGCGATACCACGCTCTCGGGCTGGATCCTCGACCCGGACCACAAGAAGATGAGCAAGTCCAAGGGCAACGTGGTCGTGCCCAACGAGCCGATCGACAAGTTCGGCGCCGACGCGGTGCGCTACTGGGCCGCCAGCGCAAGGCTCGGTATGGACGCCACCTACGACACCGGCCAGATGAAGATCGGCCGGCGCCTCGACATCAAGATCCTCAACGCCGCCAAGTTCGTCCTGGCGATCGGCCGCGAGGATGAGAACCACGAGGTGACGCAGGGCGCCCACGCCAGCTGGTCGACGCACAACATCACCCGCCCGCTCGATCGCGCCGTCATGTCACGGCTCGCGGACGTGGTGCGCGACGCCACCAGCGCGCTCGACGACTACGAGCACGCCAAGGCGCTGCGCATCATCGAGTCGGCGTTCTGGTCGTTCTGCGACAACTACCTCGAGCTCGTCAAGAACCGCGCCTACGGCACGCCGGACGCCTCCGACGCCGACAAGGCCGGCACACTCTCGGCGCGCACCACGCTCGGGCTGACGATGGACTGCTTCCTGCGCCTGCTCGCGCCATACATGCCGTACGCCACCGAGGAGGCATGGGGCTGGATGCATGAGGGCGAGGGCTCCGTGCACCGCGCCCCGTGGCCGAAGGCGAGCTTCTACCGCGCCGCAGCGCTCAAGGTGCCGGCCGAGATCCTCGACCAGGCCAGCCAGGCGCTCGCCTCCCTGCGCAAGGCGAAGAGCGAGGCCAAGGTCTCAATGAAGACGCCGATCCTCAACGTCACCTTCGCCGGCATCGGCAGCGCGCTCGACCAGATGCGCGAGGCGATGACCGACGTGCTCGAAGCCGGACGCGTCAGCGGCGAGGTCAGCTTCCGCGAGCTCACCCTCGACGACATCCGCAAGAAGCTCATCGACCAGGCCGTCAGCAACGAGACGGAGCGCCAGAAGCGCATCGCCGAGAAGCAGGCGAAGAAGGCCGAGGGCAAAAAGCCGCTCTCCCCCGAGCAGGCACGCAAGAAGGCCGAGGCGCTCACCAAGCGGCGTCTCGCGGCCATCGAGCAAGCACGCAAGAAGGCCGAGGAGGAGGCCGAACAGCTCGGCAAGGGCGAGGGCGGCACAGAAATCCCGATCCTGGCCGAGGACACGCACCTCGACGAGAACGGCGACTGAGCACCTGCAGGTGTCCACCTGCAGGTGAACTCCTGCGAGTGGACACGCCACGCCGCGCTGTCTGCCACAGCGCGGCGCAGGTATGATGATGAGTGAGGGATTTGTTCAATGGGGAGCGGTCCCTCACTTAATTTTTGATTGTTTAATTTTCTCTTATGTCCCGTACCGTCAGTGCGCCGCCGGGATATTCATCTGCTGGGCGATGGCCTGGAAGAACGCCTCATTGGACGGCGTCTTCTTGAGCATCGGCACCAGGCGGCTGTAGACCTGCTCGGGCTCGAGGCCGCCGAACGCGCGGCGCAGGCCGTAGATGATGCGCAGCTGGTCGGGCTTGGTGAGCAGCTCCTCGCGGCGCGTGCCGGAGGCGTTGACGTCGATGGCCGGGAACATGCGCTTGTCGGACAAGTCGCGCGAGAGCCGCAGCTCCATGTTGCCGGTGCCCTTGAACTCCTCGAAGATGACCTCGTCCATCTTGGAACCGGTCTCCACCAGCGCCGAGGCGATGATGGTCAGCGAGCCGCCGTTCTCGATGTTGCGGGCGGCGCCGAAGAACCGCTTGGGCGGGTAGAGCGCCTGGGCGTCCACACCACCGGAGAGCACGCGACCCGAGGCCGGCGCGGCAATGTTGTACGCACGGGCGAGGCGGGTCATCGAATCGAGCAGGACGACCACGTCCTGGCCCATCTCCACGAGTCTCTTGGCACGCTCGATCGCCATCTCGGCGGCCACCGTGTGCTCCGAGGCCGGCTTGTCGAACGTGGAGCTGATCACCTCGCCGTGCACGGTGCGCTCCATGTCCGTCACCTCCTCCGGGCGCTCATCGACGAGCACCACCATGATGTGGCACTCGGGGTTGTTCTCGTGGATGGCGTTGGCGATGGCCTGCAGGGTGATGGTCTTGCCGGCCTTCGGCGGTGAGACGATGAGGCCGCGCTGGCCTTTGCCGATCGGCGAGACGATGTCGATCATCCGTCCGATCAGCTTGTTCTGCTGCGTCTCCATCCGCAGGCGCTCGGAGGGGTAGATGGGCGTGAGCTTCTCGAACTGCGGGCGGTCGGCCGCCTCCTCCACGCTCAGGCCGTTGATGGAGGTGATGGAGCGCACCGGCACGAACTTCTGGTGGCGGTTGTTGCCATGGCGGTTGTTGCCGCCCAGACGGATGGTGCCCTGCACGGCGTCGCCCTTGCGCAGACCGTACTTCTTGACCATGCCCATGGAGACGTAGACATCGTTGGGGCCGGGCAGATAGCCGGAGGTGCGGATGAAGGCATACGAGTCGAGCAGATCGACGATGCCGGCGACCGGGGCGGTCTGCTCCTCCGGCTCTGTGCGCTGGTCGGCGCGCTCGTCAGGCTCGAACTCCTCGTCGTCACGGTTGGCGCGGCGACGCTCATAGCGGCGGGTGCGGCCGCCGCGCTCGTCCCTGTCGTCACGGTTGTTGTGGCGACGGTCACGGTTGGTGCGGCGGGAGAAGCGCTCGTCCTCCTGGTCACGACGGGAACGACGGTCCTGATGCCCGCCGCGCTCGTCCTCTGACGGCTCCTGGTCGGCGCCGTCTTCCTCAAGACGGTACGTGCGGATCTGCGGGACCTCCTCGTCCTCGCGGGCGGCGGAGGAGGCAGGGCCGGCGGTGCGCACCACGCGGTGCGGACGGCGGCGCGTCTGGCCGGACTCGTGCTGGCCGCCGTTCGCCTCGCCATGCGAGTTATCGGGCAGCGAGGCGAGGATGTCGTCGAGCGAGTGCGCGCGCCCCGCGTGACGCTGGTATTCGTGCGCCGGGGAGTCGGACGGGCCGGCCTCATGCTGGTGGCGGGGCCGGCTGGGAAGACGGATGCCGAGGTCGAGATCCTCGATATGGCCGCGGCCGCGCGAGGGGGCGCCGCCCTCGTCCCGACGGGTCTGCGGGGCGGAGAACACGCCGGCCGGCGCGGAGGAGGACGGCGGGACCTGGGATGATACCGACGCGGCGGCAGAGGCAGACGCGGCCGTCTGGGAGGCCGATCCGGCCTGCGGTCCGGCCTGCGGCGCGGAGGACTTCTCTTTCAGTGCCTGTCCGTCCGCCGCCTGCTCCGGGGTGACGGCCTTTTCGGCGGCCTTTGCCGCCGTGGAACCGGGCTTGCGGCCCCTGCGCGGCACGCCGACGGTGACGCCGGCCGGCGCCTTTCCGCCGGTACGGGCCGCCTGGAGCGTGGCGGCGAGCTCGGACTTGCGCATGGTGGACACACCGCGCAGACCCATCTGTCGGGCGAGTTCCTTGAGCTCCGGCAACTTCATTTCAGCAAGATCGCTGGCTACTGCCACTGTGAAAACCTTTCATGCTCCCCGATGCGACCGCCGCGCCTGAAAAGAACCCGGCTGCGGAAAACGAGGAAGAAAAACGGAAGACCGGGGCGACCACATCATTCGTGCACCACCGGCACTGAGGCTTACTCTAACAACGCGGGACTACAAATGCACCGGCCGCACGGCGATGACGACGACGGATGGCAGGGCCGCACAAGGTTGCGAAAGGCAAAAACGGCCATGACAGACAACCTGACAGACACAACCCGACGCGTAAAACATGACAGACAGAAAACGGCCATGACCCCGAAGGGCCATGGCCGACAAAACCGGGTGATGCGCCTCAGCGGCGATGCGCGCGGTAGAAGCGGATGAGCGCCTGCGTGGACTGGTCCTGCTTGGCCAGTGCGTCGTCATCCTTGGAGATCGCCGGGGCGATCTGCAGGGCGAGCTTCTTGCCGAGCTCCACACCCCACTGGTCGAAGGAGTCGAGGCCCCAGACGGTGCCCTCGGTGAAGACGATCATCTCGTAGAGGGAGACGAGCTCGCCGAGGCTGTACGGGGTCAGCTCGTCGCCGAAGATCGAGGTGGTCGGACGGTTGCCGGTGAACACGCGGGCCGCGGCGACGACCGGGTCGGTCGTGCCCTCGGCGTGCACCTCGTCGAGCGTCTTGCCGAAGGCGAGCGCCTTGGTCTGGGCCAGGAAGTTGGACAGGAACAGCTCCTGCACGTCCTGCTCGCCGTCCTTGACCGCGTCCTTCGTGTTGGCGAAGGCGATGAAGTCGGCCGGGATGACGTGGGTGCCCTGGTGGATCAGCTGGTAGAAGGAGTGCTGGCCGTTGGTGCCGGGCTCGCCCCAGAAGATCTCGCCGGTCTTGGAGGTGACCGGGGTGCCGTCCCAGCGCACGGACTTGCCGTTGGACTCCATGGTCAGCTGCTGCAGGTAGGCCGGGAAGCGGTGCAGGTACTGGTTGTACGGCAGGATGGCGTGCGACTCGGCGCCGAAGAAGTCGTCGTACCACACGTTCATCATGCCCATGAGCGCCACGACGTTCTTCTCGTACGGGGTGGTGCGGAAGTACTCGTCCATGGTGTGGAAGCCCTGGAGGAACTGCTCGAAGCGCTCCGGGCCGAGCACGATGGCGAGGATGGTGCCCACGGCGGAATCGACGGAGTAACGGCCGCCGACCCAGCTCCAGAAGCCGAAGGTGTTGGCGGTGTCGATGCCGAACTCCTCGACGCCCTTGAGGTTGGTGGAGACGGCGATGAAGTGCTTCTTCACGGCCTCCTTGCGCGAGTCCTCGGAGCCGTCGATGGCGCCCTGCTCCTGCAGCCTGCGCAGCAGCCAGGCACGGCAGTCACGGGCGTTGGTGAGGGTCTCGAGGGTGGTGAAGGTCTTGGAGACGATGACGAAGAGCGTGGTCTCCGGATCGAGATCCTTCGTCTTCTCCGACATGTCCTGCGGGTCGATGTTGGAGATGAAGCGGGCGGACAGGCCGGCGTCGGCGTACGGCTTGAGCGCCTCGTACACCATGACCGGACCCAGGTCGGAGCCGCCGATGCCGATGTTGACGACGGTCTTGATCTTCTTGCCGGTCACGCCGCGCCACTGGCCCGAGCGGACCTTGTTGGCGAAGCTGTAGATACGGTTGAGCACGTCGCGCACATCCTTGACGACATCCTGGCCGTCGACGATGAGCTCGCCCTCGTCGGTCACCGGGCGGCGCAGCGCGGTGTGCAGCACGGCGCGGTCCTCGGTGTTGTTGATGTGCACGCCGTTGAACATGTCCTCGGTGCGCTCACGCAGATGCACCTCGTCGGCGAGCTTGGCGAAGATCTTGAGGGTCTCCGGCTTGATGAGGTTCTTGGACAGATCGAAGTGCAGGTCGCCCGCCTCGAAGGAGAGCTTGCTGGTGCGCTCGGCGTCGTCGGCGAACCACTGGCGCAGGTTGATGCCCTCGCCCTTGAGCTGGGCAAGATGCTCGTCGAGCTGCTTCCACGCCTCGGTCTTTGTGGCGTCCACAGGTGGTTTGATGGCCATATTTCCCTTTCCGCAGCCCGCAACACACACCCGTGAGCGGCACGGGGGCCGGCCTTTGTGCCAACGTTTGCGGTACTGCTGTCACACGGCTTCGGAGCCGTTTCCACCCGTCAATTTATCGCCGATAAGAGACGAGGACGGGATGGAGGACGACCGTCTCAGCGCGCCAGCCGCAGCGCGCGCAGGAGGGCCGGGCGAACGAGCCGGTCGAGCAGGAGCAGGACGAGCGCGTAGACGAGGCTCGCCGCCAGGCCCGCGATGAAGAAGACCGCCGCGCCGGCACGGACGGCCACACCCGCCAGCACCTGCGTGGAGAACATGTGCCAGGGCACGAAGAGCAGCGACTGGCAGATGTAGAAACCGAGGATGGAGGAGGCGAGACGGCGCACCACCGCAGCCCCCGCCGGCTCGGGCTCGTCGACCCGCTCGGCCGGGTGGAGCAACGAGCGGCGCACCGCCAGGGCGAGCAGGCCCGCCGCCAGCAGCAGCGAGAGCAGCGAGGTGGATTTGTAGGCGAGCGCGCCGAGCAGGAACACCCTCCCGTGCGCGGCGAGCACGGCCGCAGCGGCCTCGCAGCCCAGGACGAGCACACCGGCGGCCAGCACGACGGGACGGGCGAGGCGCGCGGTCCTGCGCCTGTCCTCGCCCATGAGCCCGGCAAGGAGGAAGGCGACGAGATAGGTGGCGGCGCTCATCAGCTTCCTCCAGTCGAACAGCCCGCGCGTGAAACTGCCGCGGTCGACGAAGGCGATCCACACATCGAGGGCGAGCACGCCGGCGGCCACGACCCAGAAGACGGCCGAGGAGAGCAGCGGCCTGTGCGCGCCGATCCAGGCGAGCACCGGCGCCAGCGCGAGAAAGACGAGGTAGAGCCAGATGAACTCGAGACCGCCGGCAAGCCAGCCCCGGCAGGTGCGCCCGGCGACAAAGACCGGCGCACCGAGGGCCTGGGCCACAAGGCCGATGAGCAGGTAGAGGGCCACGGAGACGAGGATGACCCCGGCGCGGCGGGCGAAGTCGCGCCCTTCACGCCGCCAATAGCCGGGCTTGAGCGCCCGGGCGCGCTGCCGCGGCAGCAGATAAAAGCCGGAGATCATGAAGAAGACGGAGTTGCCGGCCGCCCCGAGCAGGCTGATCAGACCGAGGACGAACGCCGATCCGCCGCCGATCCACGAGACGGGCACACCCTGCTGCCCATAAGCGTAGGCGTTGAAATACGGCTGGAACGTATGGAAGACGGCGATGCCGGCGATCGCGAGCAGTCGCAGCGTCTCCACGGCGACGTCACGGCGGCGACGCACAGGCGACGATACAAGACCTCCGGCGGGGGCATCCCGCACGGAGGCCTGCGCGACCGCACCATGCGCGGCAACGTCCTGCACGTCCTGTCCGTGTTTTTCCATAGCGCCCACCGTACCCGCATGTGCCCGAACGTCTCACGCAGCCTGCCCTGGGCGACACTCCCACGACCCCTCTCGCGCAAAGTCCGGCTGTGGGGTAGACTTGGGCTTCGTTGTCGCGGTCAACGCGAGAGCATGCCACTTTAGCTCAGTCGGTAGAGCGTCTCTCTCGTAAAGAGAAGGTCGACAGTTCGATTCTGTCAAGTGGCTCCGGTGCCCCAGCCCTGCTGGGGCATTTTTCGTCTGTACCGGTTCCGGCGCCCGCCCACCGGTACGGGCGGACGGGCGCGAGTGGCGGAATTGGTAGACGCGCAGGATTTAGGTTCCTGTGGCTTTGCCGTGCGGGTTCAAGCCCCGCCTCGCGCACGAGAAACGGCCCGCGAGGCGGGCGCTCGCGACAGGCGGTCTACCGGCCGGCGCCACGCGCCGACGGGCAGGCCGATATATCGTGTTGCGCCTCTAGCATTGGGGGAATCGTTTCCACACGAAACCGGCAGAGGCGCAAGCAACCGCCCGCGAGGAAAGAAGATCATGCAGGTCGTACTCCAGCCGATCGCACTGCTGCTCATCATCGCGGCGGGCTACACCATGAAGCGCACCGGCATCGTCACGTCCCAGGGCTACCGCGTGCTGGAGCAGGCCATCATCTGGCTCACGCTGCCGGCCGACATCATCTATTCGTTCACGGTCAACAACCCTGAGCGCAACATGCTGTGGATCTCGCTGTTCGGCTTCGTCTGCGCCCTGCTGCCCATCCCCTTCCTCTTCCTCGTCAGCCGCAAGAGGCCCATTACCCAGCGCTTCTTCCTGATGATCAACGGCTCGGGCTCCAACGTGGGCAATTTCACCTTCCCGGTCATCTAGGCGCTGATGGGCATGGGCGCCATCCTGCCCTCGGTGATGTACGACATCGGCAACTGCATCGTCGTGTCCGCCACGTCCAACGCGGTCACCTCGGCCATGCTCAAGATCCCCGCCGACCGCCCGCTCAAGGACGTCATCGAGATCGACGAGAACGGCAACGAGCATCTGCACATTGAGGCGCAGGACGAGGATGCCCGGCGCATCGCCAAACGCCACCAGCGCCTGGCGGTGTTCAAGTCGTTCATCACCTCGCCGAGCTTCGACGTCTATATCCTGCTCATCCTCCTGCTGCTGTTCGGCATCCGCCTGCCCAAAGAGGTGGCGACGTTCCTCAAGCCGATCGCCGACGCCAACACGTTCTGCTCGATGGCGATGATCGGCATGCTCATGGAGATGCCCTCCAGCAAGCGCGAGGCGAAGCAGGTGGCCGAGGTGTTCGGCTGGAGGCTCGGCTTCTCGTTGCTGTTCGTGGCGGCCTCATTCCTGCTGCCGTTCGACCTGCGCACGCGCACCATCGTGGCCATCTCCACGCTCTCGCCGGCCTCCATCTTCGCCACGATGTTCACCGACAAGGCGCTCGGCGACGCCAAGAGCGCGGGCTTCACGCTCACGCTGACCTGCATCTCCTCGCTCATCATCATGACGGTGATCTACTTCGTCGCCATCTGAGGATCTTCCGGCGACGGAAATGGTCCGTCGCCATCTGTGAGTTCTGCGGGGTGTGCCCGGATTTATCCGGATTCGGTCGGTCTCGGCCGGTTGTATCCGGCCTTATTCTGAGCCGAGGTACACCTCGATGTCTTTGGCGATCTTGCGCATCGCCTTGCCGCGATGGCTGATCGCATCCTTCTGCGCGGGGCTGAGCTGCGCGGCCGACAGGCGCGTGACGAGCGCCGCCGACACCGCGGCCTTCTGGGACACATGCCCGGCGGGGCGCTCCTGGGCGGTCTCCTGCCGGTCGGCCTCCTTGCCCTGCGGCTGGTCGTCGGGCAGGAAGATCGGGTCATAGCCGAAACCGTTCTTGCCGCGCGGCGCACGCGCGAGCAGACCGGTCATCTGCCCGTGCTCGGCCACCTCCAATGGCTTGTCGGCATGGTTGGACCCCACACCGGAGGGCACCACGAGCGTGGCCACGCATTCGAAGCGGGCGGTGCGCTTTTCATCAGGGATGTCCTGCACCTGGGCGAGCAGCAGATCAAGGTTCGCCTTGTCGTCACCGTGCCTGCCCGCCCAGCGCGCCGAGAGGATGCCCGGCGCCCGGCCGAGCACGTCGACGATGAGGCCGGAGTCGTCGGCGACGGCCGGCAGACCGGTCTGCTCGCTGACGAAACGGGCCTTGAGCAGCGAATTCTGCTCGAAGGTGACGCCCGTCTCCTTCGGGTCCTCCAGACCGAGGTCGGCGGCGGAGACGAGCTCCAGACCGTCGAGATCCTCGCCGAGGCGATCGCGCAGGATCTCGCGGAATTCGCGCAGCTTGCCCTTGTTATGCGTTGCCAGAACCAGTCTCATCTGTCCTTCTTTCGTTCTTTCCCGGCGCTCTCGCCGCTTTCCACTGCTGTGTCTTGTTGTGTCTCAGCGTTTTCAGTCCTGCGCGAGGGCGTCGTTCTGCGCCTTCTGCAGCTCGCGGTTGCCCTTGGCAGCCAGGTCGAGCAGCTCTGTCAGCTGGGAGCGGTCGAACGGGCCGTGCTCGGCGGTGCCCTGGATCTCGATGAATTTGCCCTCGCCGGTCATCACCACGTTCATATCCGTGCCGGCGTGGGAATCCTCCGGATAGGGCAGGTCAAGCATCGGCACGCCCTCGATGATGCCGGCGGAGACGGCGGAGACCTGGTCGGTGAGCACCCGCGCGTTCTGGGCGATGAGGTGGTGCGCCTTGGCCCAGTTGACCGCGTCGACGAGCGCCACGTAGGCGCCGGTGATGGAGGCGGTGCGAGTGCCACCGTCGGCCTGGAGCACGTCGCAGTCGATGAGGATCTGGTTCTCCCCCAGCGCCTTGTAATCCACCACGCCGCGCAGGGAGCGGCCGATAAGCCGGCTGATCTCCTCCGAGCGGCCGTTGACATGGCCGGCGCGCGACTCGCGCGGGGTGCGCGTGCCGGTGGCGCGCGGGATCATGGCATACTCGGCGGTCACCCAGCCCAGGCCCTCGCCCTTGCGCCAGCGCGGGACGCCGTCCTGCCACGAGGCGGTGCACAGCACGCGCGTGCCGCCGCATTCGATGAGGACCGAGCCCTCGGGGTTGCGCGTCCAGTGCCGGGTGATCCTGACCGGCCGCAGCTCATCGACCGCGCGCCCGTCGTAGCGGACGACCTTGCCATTGACCGTGTGCACAAGTTGAATCTCGCTCATACCTTCAGCCTAGACCCGCGCTGCGCAGGCACCGCCGCGGTGCATACGGGTGCTGTCCCGTCCGCCGGATGCCCCTACCGACGGATGCACCGGACCGGCGTCAGACGACGATGCCCGGACAGCGCCCCGCCCTGCCCCGGCACCGCGCCGACGTACCCTTGTCCTATGAAGTTTCTGCGCAGGATGATCGTCTTCCTCTACCGGCTCGTCGTGGCATTCTTCGCCCTGACCGGCACGTTCGTCACCTGGACCGGGCAGATGCCCGACAACTGGTTCTTCTTCACGCACGAGATGAACTTCCTCGCGGGCCTCATCTTTGTGTGGGCGGCCTTCGCCACGCTGCTCGACGGCGTGCAGCCGCCGGCCTGGCTCAAGTCGGGCGTCACGATGGCGCTCATCGTGGTCAGCGTGGTGGCGAACACCATCCTGCCCACGCCGGATCTGGCCACAAAACCGCACTATTTCGGCATTCCCGAGTCATGGATCCTGCACATCATCGTGCCGGTCCTCGCGGTCGTCGACTGGTTCCTGGCCGACCGGCACCGCCGGCTCAAATGGCATTACTCGCTCAGCTGGCTGATCTACTTCCTCGTCTATTTCGCCGTCATCCTCGTGCGCGCGCACTTCTTCCCCAAAGCCGGGCTGCTCTCGCCCACCGACCCGTATCCGTACGGGTTCATCGATCTGACGCAGCACACGCCGATGACGGTGGCGACGAACGCGGTACTGTGTCTGGCCGCCTTCTTCGTGCTCGGCCTGCTGCTGTGGGCGGTCGACCGGCTCCTGCCCGCCAAGCCGCTCATCGACGCCGACCCGCGCTGACAGATCACGCGGCTGGGCTGATGTTGACAGATCCCATGACCGGTATATCCCGCATATCCCGCGGACAGCCGCGCCACAGCCTCGCAGGCGATCACCGACAACACGGCCCCGCCGATCAGGGGCAGTGACAATACAGTGATACAGTGGCAATCCTGTCCGTCAGGGACAATAAAAAATGGGAGAGAAACAGGGAGGCCGCCATGCAGAAGAACAACGCGACGACAGGCACCATGACAGCGGGCACCGCGGCAGAGAGCGCCACGGGGCTACCGCGCATTCCTGATTTTTCCGACGATTCCACCGCCACACCCGCGCTGCTGACCGACATGTACGAGTACACGATGCTCGACGCGGCCCTCGCCGACGGCACCGCCAACCGCGACTGCGTGTTCGAGGTGTACGCGCGGCATCTGCCCGGCGGCCGGCGCTATGGCGTGGTGGCCGGACTGGGCCGCCTGTTGCCGATGATCGAGCACTTCCGGCCGAATACGGCGCAGATCCGCTTCCTGCGCGACCGGCGCATCATCAGCAAAAAGACCGCCGACTGGCTCGAGAACTTCACCTTCCACGGAACGATCCGCGCCTATCGCGAGGGCGAGGTGTACTTCCCCGACTCGCCGGTGCTGCAGGTCGAATCACGCTTCGGCGAGGGCACGCTGCTCGAGACGCTCATCCTCTCCGTGCTCAACTATGACTCCGCTGTGGCCTCGGCCGCCTCGCGCATCTCCATGGCCGCCGGCACGCGCCCGTGCTTCGACATGGGCGGGCGGCGCATCAACGAGCAGGCCGCCATCGCCGCCTCCCGCGCCTCCATCGTGGGCGGCTTTTCCGGCACGGCCAACCTCGCGGCCGCCATGCGCTACGATCTGCCGGCGATCGGCACCGCCGCGCATTCCTTCACCCTGCTGCACGACAGCGAGGAGGAGGCGTTCCGCTCGCAGGTCAACGCCCTGGGCGAGGGCACGACAGTGCTGACCGACACGTACGACGTGGAGAAGGCGATCCGCACCGCGGTGCGCGTGGCCGGCACATCGCTGGGCGGCATCCGCATCGACTCGGGCGACCTCGCCTCCGTCTCGCAGCGGGCCCGCAAGCAGCTTGATTCGCTGGGGGCCGTCAATACGAAGATCACGGTGACGAACGATCTGGATGAGTATGCCGTCTCCGCGCTGCGTGACGCGCCCGTCGACTCGTACGGCGTGGGCACACGTCTTGTGACCGGTTCGGGCCACCCCACGTGCGAGATGGTCTACAAGCTCGTCGAGCGCCGCGGGGAAAACGGGCAGATGGCGCCGGTCGCCAAGAAATCGTTCGGCAAGGCCACGGTCGGCTGGAGGAAGGACGCCTGGCGCGCCTACCGCTACGGTCTGGCCACCGAGGAGATCGTGGTGGACGGCTCGCAGACGGCGCTGAAGAACTGGCATTGCCCCGACGAAGCCGAGGTGGACGAGGTGCGCCCGCTGCTCATCACCGCGATGGATCACGGCGTGGCCGACCCGACGCTCACCGGCCCGGACGCGCTGAAGAATGCCGACGCGTGGCGCCGCCGCCAGCTCGCCGACCTGCCGATCACCGCACTCTCGCTGGGCGAGGGCGATCCGGCCATCGACACGGTGATGGTGCACGCCTGAGCACGCAGGCCACACGCACCGACTAAGCGTGTTCGGGCAGGACTGCCGGTTTCATGTCTGCCGGCCGCGGCTGCGTCTGCCGGTTGATGCCGGTGATGCCCGTTCGGCTCAGTTGTTGCCGCCGGCCAGTTCCGGCGTCGCCGCCGGCTCAGTTGTTGCCGCCCGTCATCTGCTCGTAAATCTTCTTGCACTCGGGGCAGATGGGATAGTCGGCGGGATTGTGCTTGGGCACCCACACCTTGCCGCACAGCGCGACGACCGGGCGTCCCGTGGCACGCGAGCGCGCCATCTCCTTGGCCGAGACATAGTGCGCGTACCGGTCGGAATCCCCGCCGTCATCGGTGCGGGCGTCGGACTTTTCCTCCGGCCTGTCAAGGACGGCGGTCTGGCCGTCACCGCCCGACTGCTCGGTAGAACCGGGCCGTGTGAAACCGATATCTGACGGAGGGAAAGACGGGATGTCTCTGTCTGACGGAGGGAAAGAACGGATATCCCCGTCCGGCAGCAGGCAGGAAACGGGATCGGCAGGGCCGGCATACGTATTCAGGGCATTCACAGACGTCATACCCCTGATTTTATGTGGGGCAGGCGCACGGACGGGCCGACGGCGCCCAGAGCGAACGCGACCGGCATGGCGTGGAACCCGGCGTCGCGGCAGGGCGGGCGGCTAGCCTTGGATATATGACAATCGCAGTTTGCCCCGGCTCCTTCGACCCGGTCACCTCCGGCCATCTGGATGTGATCGAGCGGTGCGCCCGTCTGTTCGCGCATGTACATGTGCTCGTGGCGGTGAATGCGGCGAAGAAGCCGATGTTCACCGAGGCCGAGCGGGTCGATTTCATCCGCCGCGCCCTGGCCGACGACGGCTTCCATGTCAGCTCGCCCGGCCTGGACGATCTCGGGCCGTCCGGCGCACAGGCGCTGTCGGTCACGGTGGCGAGCACGGACGGGCTCGTGACCGACTACTGCACGCGCGTGGGGGCGCAGGTCATCGTCAAGGGTCTGCGCCAGAACGGCGACTATGAGGCCGAGCTGGGCATGGCGCTGGTCAACCGCCATCTGGCGGGCACCGAGACGATGTTCCTGCCGGCCGACCCGATGCGCGAGCATATCTCCAGCTCGGTGGTCAAGGATGTGGCACTGCACGGCGGCGATATCACGGGGATGGTCCCCGATGCGGTGATCGACCCGCTGTGCGCGAGAATCGGCGAGCTGACGGGCCGCGAGGGCTGATGGACGCGGGGATGCGCATAGGGGCGGCGTGATGCGTGTAGGACGGCGGCGCACACGGGCCACACATGCCGATGACGGCAGGAAACCGATTCTCGGGGACGCAATCGCTCCGGCCACCACGCGCAGAGGGCAACAACTAACGATCCGCCGCATTTCGGGGGATACTGGGTACGTATATGACCGGCCGCGCGGTAGCGGCTGCGCGACCAGGGAGGAATCATGAGCGAGTCAGACGAGCAGAGGGACACGGCACAGGACGGCGAGGCGGAGACGACGATCGTCAACACGGCCTCCGTCGCCGCCAAGACAGGCGGGTCCCGGCCCACACGCGGCCAGACATCCTCCGCGGCACAGGACGGCGGGGCGGACGCACAGGATGCGGACGGGCGCGGGGACCGGCAGGACGCCCCGCTCATCCCCGAGCCGGCTGCCCGGCCCGTCGACAGCACCGTCGCGCGAGACGACGGCCGGAACGGATCGGATCCTGCGGACGGCACCGATGACGGCCCTGCGGGCTCGGGCCTGTCCTCCGTGCGGCAGAAGGCACGCTCTCTGGCCCACAGCCTGGGCGATTTCGTCGGTCTGTCGGATGACGGCTCCGAGCCGGCCGACCCCTCTGACGATGACGCCGCCGAGGGTCGGGAGGACGGCGGCCGCGACGGGTATGCCGACGCCCCCGAGCGGCAGTACAGCGCCCGCCCCGCCGTCTACGACGACGTGCAGGAGGATTACGACGGTTCCGATACCCGTCTGACCGGCGCCCACCCCGAGTTCAACAATGCGTTCGACATCATCGACCAGCTGGAGGGCGAGCTGGACGACGCCAAACCGGTGCTCTTCCACTCCTCCGAGGTGCGCGTGGACCGCCAGGCCATGCTCGACCATCTCAGCGAGCTGCGCGACGTGCTGCCGGTGCAGCTCGAGCGTGCCTCCGCCCTCATGCGCGAGGCCGAGCAGCGCCGTCAGGAGGCGAGCGAGCGCAGCGAGAAGATCGTGCGCGGCGCCCGCGACGAGAAGGACCGGATTCTGGAGGAGGCGCATCATCGCGCCGACATCCTCGCCGGCCAGGAGAACGTGGTCGCCATCGCCCGCCAGAAGGCGCAGGCCATCCTCAAGGATGCCAACTCCCGCGCCCGCTCCCTCACCCAGGGCGCGGACACGTACGTGGAGGAGGTGCTCACCAAGCTGAGCGAGCAGCTCGCCGATTTCACCAAACAGACGCGCGGGGGGATCTCGGTGATCCAGCAGCGCGAGCAGGAGGCGTCCCGCCGCTTCGAGCAGACGCGGCAGCAGGCGCTGCATCCCGGCTCCGCGCCCGTGACACCGGCCACCGGAGTGCCAGCCGGCCTCGACCAGAACGCACAGAACGGACAGGACAGCCATGAGTGAGAACAACAACGACACGACCCGCCGCCATACGCGGCATCTGCATCCCGACCAGTCGCCATGGGCGGTGCGCGTCTCCGACGTGGGCTCGGCGATCGGGCGCAGCGAGCATCTTGACGACGTGTTCCCGGCACCCACAGGCATCGGCGACGACTTTTACGGCGTGCACCCCGGCTCCGATGTGCGGGTCGAGGGCGACCTCGACTCCCTCAAGGACGGTCTGATCCTGACCGCCACCGTTTCCGGCACGGCGACGGGCCGCTGCTCGCGCTGCCTCACGGATCTCGAGAATCCTCTTACCGCGCATGTGACGGCGTTTCTGCCGTTCGAACCGCCCGAGCCGTCCGAGCATGACGGCGAGGAGGAGCAGGACGTCGATCTGGAGCAGGAGGAGGCACAGGACGTCTACCCGCTGCTGGAGCACGGCAACTGGGCCGACCTGGAGAGCCTCATCCGTGACGCGCTGTTCGACCTCGTGCCCACCACCCCGCTGTGCAAGCCGGACTGCAAGGGTCTGTGCCCGCTCGACGGCGTCAACCTCAACGAGCATCCCGACCATCACCATGAGAAGACCGCCGACCCGCGCTGGCAGGCGCTGGCGGGGCTGAGGCAGAAGCTCGAGCGCGAGGAAGGCCAGGACAGGGACAAGAACGGCGACGGGCAGAGCGACAAACAGTAAAAGGACGATGGCAGATCCAGCGCCCGCGCTAAACTCTCTGTCTGCTTAAGCATTTATTCGATCGAATAGAGGAACACTATGGCAGAACCGAAATACAAGACCTCGCGTGCCAACACGCACACCCGTCGCTCGGCGTGGAAGGCGTCGGCCGCGACGACCATCACCTGCCCGAACTGCGGTGCGGCGATGCTGCCCCACAGGGCCTGCCCGAACTGCGGCAGCTACAAGGGCCGCGTGTACAAGGCCGGCATCCGTTCGGATATGCGCGCCTGAGTCTGACGTGACGACCATGCGGGCGCGAATTCCGTCCGCCGGTCCGGACTGCCTCGCCATCGACGGGTGGCGGGGCTTTTTTATGCCCTAAAGGTGACGCGGGTCTTTATGCCCGCGTACGACACATCAAGGAGGACGCATGGCGCATTCGGTCGACCGACAGTCCGACGAGGCCACCGCCCGCGTGGGCGAGCAGGCCCTGGCCGACTACCACCTCGACATCTCCGGCACACAGGAGCTGACCGATCGGCTGGGCGTCGACCTGCGGCCCGACCTGCTCATCCGCGCCCTCACCCACCGCTCCTTCGCCCATGAGAACCCCGGCGTGCCCAACAACGAGCGGCTGGAGTTCCTCGGCGACGCGGTGCTGGAGATGGTGGTCACACGCATCCTCTTCGAGCGCTTCCCCACCTGGACGGAGGGGCGCCTGTCCTCCATTCGCGCCAACACGGTCAGCCAGAAGCCGCTGGCCGAGGTGGCCGACAGGCAGCTCGGGCTCGGCTCCTACATCCTGCTGGGACGGGGCGAGCGTGAGGAACACAGCGAGAAAAAGCCGACGATCCTCTCCGACGCCCTGGAGGCGCTGTTCGGCGCGATCTACCTGCAGCATGGGCTGAAGGTGGCCGACGCGGTCATCACCCGGCTGATGACCCCGGTGATCGAGTCCGTCTCCCACAAGGGCCCCTCGCTCGACTGGAAGACGTCGATGACGAAGCTCGCCCATGAGCGCGGGGTGGACTTCCCCACCTATCGCATGGAGGTGGACGCCGATCTGACGCACCCCACCTTCACCGCGCACCTGTTCATGGCGACCGGGCCGGGGCAGGAACCGGAGGAGATCGCCGCGGCCTCCGGCACCTCAAAGAAGACCGCACAAATGAAGGCGGCCGAGAAAGCCTATCGTCTGCTCACCGGCGACACGGCCGCGAAGTAAGCCCCGCCACCGGCTTATTCGTCGGCCTCCTCGCCGAGGCTGAGCCACTCATCCTCCAGCTTTTCTCGCTCGTCCTTGGCGTCCTGGCTCTGCTGCGAGAGGTCGGCGAGCGCGGTGAAGTTGTCGGGATCCTTCTGCGCTGTCTGGGCCATCTTCTTCTCCAGATCGGCGATCTGCGTCTCCAGCTTGGAAAGACGGCGTTCGATGGAGGCCTGCTTCTTGCGGGCCGCGTACTTTCTGCGCCGCGCCTGCTTGTCGTCCGAGCGGTCCGCGCCGTCAGAGCTGACGGCGTCGGCGACCGTCCCCTCCCCCGTCGTGGCGAGGGTGGAGGCCTGCGGGCGGCCCTGCATAAGCCGGATGTAGTCGTCCACGCCGCCGGGCAGATGGCGGATCTTTCCGTCCATGAGCGCGAACTGCTGGTCGGTGACGCGCTCGAGCAGGAACCGGTCGTGCGAGACGACGACGAGCGTGCCGGCCCACTTGTCGAGCAGATCCTCCATGACGGCGAGCATGTCCGTGTCAAGGTCGTTGCCCGGCTCGTCGAGGATGAGCACGTTCGGCTGGGCCAGCAGGATGAGCATGAGCTGCATGCGCCGCTTCTGGCCGCCGGAGAGGTCGCACACCGGGGTCATCATCTGCGAGGCGTCGAAGCCGAGCTGTTCGAGCAGCTGCGCGGGCGAGTACTCCTTGCCGTCGATCTCATAGCTCGTCTTGTAATGGGTGAGCACCTCCTTGACCTTCGCGTCGCCGAGGGCCTCCACCTCGTCGAGGCGCTGCGAGAGGACGGCGAATCTGACGGTCTTGCCGATTTTGACGCGGCCGGAGGTGGGGGCGACGGATCCGTCGATCAGGCCGAGCAGCGTGGACTTGCCCACACCGTTCTCGCCGACGATGCCGAAGCGGTCGCCCGGGCCGATGATCCAGGAGACATCGTCGATCACCGTGCGCTCTTTCCCGGTGTCGCCGATCGGATACTTCTTCGTCACGTCGGTGAGGGTGACGACCTCCTTGCCCAGACGGCTGGCGGCCATGGCCTTGAGCTCGAGGCTGTTGCGCACGGGCGGCACATCGGCGATGACCTCCTGTGCCTGTTTCACGTGAAACTTTTGTTTTGTGGCACGGGCACGGGCGCCGCGCGTGAGCCAGGCGAGCTCCTTGCGGGCGAGGTTGCGCCGGCGCTCCTCGCGCATGTCCGCCTGCCGGTCGCGCTCGGCGCGCTGGAGCAGATAGGCGGAATAGCCGCCGACGAACGGCTCGATGGCCCCGTCGTGCACCTCCCACATGGAGGTGCACACCTCGTCGAGGAACCAGCGGTCGTGCGTGACGACGAGCAGCGCGCCCTGGCCGTCGGGCCAGCGGTTCTTGAGGTGCTCGGCGAGCCAGTGGATGGTGATGATGTCGAGATGGTTGGTGGGCTCGTCGAGGGCGAGGATGTCCCAGTCCTGCAGCAGCAGCCGGGCGAGGTCGGCACGGCGTCGCTGGCCGCCGGAGAGCGAGTCCACCTGCGCGTCGAGCGGGATGCCGGCGAGCAGGGTGGTGACGATGTCGCGCGAGCGTGCGTCGGAGGCCCACTCATGGTCGGCGCGGCCCTCGAGCGCGGCCTGACGGACGGTGGAGGTGCCGTCGAGCTCGTCGCGCTGGCCGAGCAGGCCGAAGCTCAGGCCGTTGCGCGTCTGGACGCGGCCCGAATCGGGCGTCTGCAGCCCTTTGAACAGTTTGAGGAGGGTGGATTTGCCGTCACCGTTGCGACCGACGATGCCGATGCGGTCGCCCTCGTTGACACCCTGCGTCACATCGGTGAAAACGTTCTTCGTGGCAAACGCGAGCGAGACATGCTCGAGCCCGCAGTCAAAAACTGGCATGATCCCCTTCATCCGCTTCTTTTCCGACCCACCATTGTGCCATCGGCGCCCAACCCGGCCTCCCGAGGGCGAACAGACGCTTTTCAGGGTGACAGGGCAGACAGCCACGCGTGGTTCCGCACCCCGGTTCGCGCAGACTCAAAACGAACAGGCGGGTCGGCTTTGCCACATACACTCAAAAGCATGGCAGAAGCGAGGTTCGATACTGATGCGCAGGCACGGCTGACCGTGCCGACCGTCCCCACACCCGGCGCCGTGGCGCGGGCGGCGGACGGCCAGAAGCTGTATGACACGGCGCGGCACGCCATTGTGCCGTTCCGCCCGAGCACCCCCGGCCAGGTGCGAATGTATGTGTGCGGCGCCACCGTGGACGACGCCCCGCACATCGGCCATATGCGCGCGGCCGTCTGCTTTGACGTGGTGCGCCGCTGGTTCCTGCGCCTGGGCTACAACGTCGTCTTCGTGCGCAATGTGACCGACATCGACGACAAGATCCTGCGCAAGGCAGCCGCCGCGCACCAGCAGTGGTGGGCGCGCGCCTACCACTTCGAGCGCGTCTTCACCGACGCCTACGCACGTCTCGGCGTGCTGGCACCCACCTACGAGCCGCGCGCCACGGGCCAGATGCCCGAGATGATCGAGCTCGTCCGTCGTCTGATCGAGCGCGGCCACGCCTATGTGATCCCCGACGAGAATGGCAACCCGAGCGGCAACGTGTTCTTCGACGTGCCCAGCTGGAAGGACTACGGCGAGCTGACGCACCAGTCCGGCGGCCATGGCGGCACAGCCGGCGAGGACGAGGAGGGCCGGATCGCCGACCAGATGGGCCCCTCCGTCGACCAGAGCGGCGAGGACAAATACAATCCCGCCGACGCCGCCGACCTGTCGCAGGCAAAGCATGACCCGCGTGATTTCGCGCTGTGGAAGGCCGCCAAGCCGGACGAGCCGGCGACCGCCGTGTGGCAGACCCCGTTCGGGGCGGGCCGGCCGGGCTGGCACCTCGAATGCACGACGATGGCGCACCGCTATCTGGGCGATGAGTTCGACATCCACGGCGGCGGCCTCGACCTGCGTTTCCCCCATCACGAGAACGAGCTGGCGCAGGCGCGCGCGGCCGGCTGGGGCTTCGCCCGCCACTGGATGCACTCGGCGTGGGTGACGGCCAAGGGCGAGAAGATGAGCAAGTCTCTGGGCAACGGCCTCTCTGCCGAGAAGCTTCTGGGCGACAACCCCGCGTGGGTGGTGCGCTACGCGCTGGCGAGCGTGCATTACCGCGCGATGCTCGAGTGGGGCGATGACACGCTGCCCGCCGCGCAGGCGGCCGCACGGCGTGTGGAGCGCTTCGTGCAGGCGGCCGGGGAGTTTGCCGGGCAGCCTTCCCGGCAGGAGGTGGCGGGCGTGCCCGCCGACGATCTGCCGGCCGATTTCACCCGCGCGATGAACAACGATTTCGACGTCTCCTCCGCCCTCGCCGTGGTGTTCGCGCTCATAAGGGAGACGAACCAAATACACACCGCACAAAACGCAGATAGGTCTGCGCGGGCCAAGGGCGCAACAACGCCCGCAGACGGTGCAAATACTGCCCAAACCGGGCAAAACGGGCGCGAACGCATCCGCCGCAATCTGCTCTTTGTGCGGTCGATGCTTGATGTATTCGGCCTCGACCCGCTCGCCTCCCCGTTTGACGGGAATATCTCCGGCCAGGCATCGGCGGGCGCCGACGGTCCCACGGCCAAGGCGCTCGACGCGCTTGTGACCGCGCGTCTTGCCGCACGGCAGAAGGCGCGCAAAGAGCGTGATTTCGCCACCGCCGACGCCATCCGCGACGAGCTGGCGGGACTGGGTATCACCGTGGAGGACACGGCGTCCGGCTCGCGCTGGAGTTTCGCCGGCTGAGCATGTCGGATGTCAGTGCGACCGGTTGCCGGCTGCACTGACATCCGCGTCTCGTCGCCTGTCCATCGTCCACATTTCGCACGGCGGACAGAGCCGTAAGCGCCGGGCGGTAAAATCGGCGACATGCCTACAGCTTTCAGTTCCCTGACCGACCGGCTCACCGGCGCGTTCAAGCATCTGCGCTCCAAGGGCCGTCTTTCCGAGACCGACATCGACGGCACGATCTGCGAGATCCGCCGCGCCCTGCTCGACGCGGATGTCGCCCTGCCGGTCGTCAAGGATTTCACCGCGAAAGTGCGCGAGCGGTGCCTGTCCACCGAGGTGAGCGAGGCGCTCAACCCCGCCCAGCAGGTCGTCCAGATCGTCTATGACGAGCTCAACCAGGTGCTCGGCGCGGGCGTGGACCGCCCGCTGCGCTTTGCCAAAAAGCCGCCGACCGTCTTCATGCTCGCCGGCCTGCAGGGCGCGGGCAAGACCACGCTGGCCGGCAAGCTCGGCTACTGGCTCAAGCAGTCCGGCCACACCCCGCTGCTCGTGGCGGCGGATCTGCAGCGCCCGAACGCCGTCACCCAGCTCAAGGTGGTCGGCGAGAACGCCGGCGTGCCGGTCTACGCCCCGCAGCCGGGCGTGACAAGCGAGGCCGCCCAGCAGGTGCAGGCCGCGCAAGAGCAGAACGCACAGAACAGCCTCTCCGGCTCCGACGCGCAGGCCGCCCAGGCCGCCGATCAGCTCGCCGCCCTCCTCGATACGACGGTCGTCACCCCGGGCGCCTCCCACGGCGACCCGGTGCAGGTGGCGAGGGACTCGATCGACTACGCGCGCACGAACCAGTACGACACGGTCATCATCGATACCGCCGGCCGCCTCGGCGTGGACGAGGAGCTGATGGCCCAGGCGCGCGACATCCGCGACGCCGTCCATCCTGACGAGATCCTCTTCGTCATCGACGCGATGGTCGGCCAGGACGCCGTGCAGACGGCCGAGGCCTTCGACAAGGGCGTCGACTTCACCGGCGTGGTGCTCACCAAGCTCGACGGCGATGCCCGCGGCGGCGCGGCGCTGTCCGTGGCCTCCGTGACGCACAAGCCGATCCTCTTCGATTCCAACGGCGAGGGCCTGTCCGACTTCGAGGTGTTCCACCCCGACCGCATGGCCTCCCGGATCCTCGACATGGGCGACGTGCTCACCCTCATCGAGCAGGCGCAGAAGCAGTTCGACGAGCAGCAGGCAAAGGAATCGGCCCAGAAGCTCGCACAGGGCAGCTTCGGTCTGGACGACTTCCTTTCCGAGCTGCAGCAGGTGCGCAAGCTCGGCCCGATGAAGGACCTGCTGGCGATGGTGCCGGGCATGGCGCAGTACCGCTCACAGCTCGACCAGTTCGACGAGCATGTGGTGGACCAGTCCGAGGCGATCATCAAGTCGATGACCCCGGCCGAGCGGCGCGACCCCTCGATCATCGACGGTTCGCGCAGGGCGAGGATCGCTGCCGGCTCGGGCACGCAGGTCTCCGACGTCAACGGCCTCATCCAGCGCTTCGAGCAGGCCGCCAAGATGATGAAGCGCGTGGCCAACGGCACGCGCGGCATGGCCGGCATGGGCATCCCTGGTATGGGCATGGCCGGCGGCGCCAGCTCGCGCAAGCGCAAGAAGGGCAAAGGCAAGAAGAAGCGCCGCGGCGGCGTCTCCGGCAATCCTGCCAAGCGCGCCGAGCAGGAGCAGGAGTTGCGCGACCGTCTTGCCGGCAAGGCTTCCGGCACCGGCAATGGTTCTGGCGAGGGCGCGCAGGATGGTTCGAGCTTCCATCAGCAGCCGCAGCAGCCGGATCTGAACAATCTCGGCAATCTGGGCGGAATGCTGCCGCCCGGCGGCTTGGGCGGCCTTCTCGGTTGAGCTTCCGCCCGGGGGGGGCAACAGTTCACGGGCACGGGCACTGCCACATACACGTCGGCTGTGCTTCTGCCCGGATGAGATGAGACATATGCCCATGACAAAGGGGACCTTCGGGTCCCCTTTTTTCATGCCGATTTTCTCTGCGGGCATCGCCCGACATCTTCTGGCACGTCATGGGCGAATAATGGTCTGAACCCCACACAACGGGAAAGAAAGGCGGGCATCATGCTGGAGCTGCGGCACCTGACAAAGGCGTACAAGGTCGGCGACACCGTCACCAAGGCACTCGACGACGTCAGCCTCTCGTTCCCCGACACCGGTTTTGTCTCCATCCTCGGCCCCTCAGGCTCGGGCAAGACCACGCTGCTCAACATCATCGGCGGTCTCGACCACTACGATTCGGGCGACCTGCTGCTCGACGGCCGGTCGACGAAGGACTTCTCCGAGACGGACTGGGACGCTTATCGCAACAATTCTGTGGGATTCATCTTCCAGAGCTATAACCTCATCCCCCATCTGTCCATCACGGAGAACGTGGAGCTGGGGATGCGGCTGTCCGGCGTGAAAAAGAAGGACCGGCATGCCCGGGCCGTTGAGGCGCTCACAAAAGTGGGCCTGGGCGCGCAGATCCACAAGCGGCCCAACCAGCTCTCCGGCGGGCAGATGCAGCGTGTGGCCATCGCCCGCGCCATCGCCGGGGATCCGCAGATCCTGCTGTGCGACGAGCCGACTGGCGCCCTCGATTCCGTGACGAGCGTGCAGGTGATGGATCTCATCCGCACCCTCGCCGCCGACCATCTCGTCATCATGGTCACTCACAACGAGGAACTGGCGAAAGAGTATTCCACCCGCATCATCCGGCTCAAGGACGGCACGATCCGCGCCGATTCGGAGCCGTTCACACCGAGTGAGGGCGAGAAGAAACGGGCGGGATTCACCCTGCGCCGCACGCGCATGGGCTACGGCTCGGCCATCGCGCTCAGTCTGACCAATCTGCTCACCAAGAAGGGCCGCACGTTCCTGACGGCCCTCGCCAGCTCCATCGGCATCATCTCCATCGCCGTCGTCCTCTCGCTCTCGGGCGGTTTCCAGACGCAGATTGACCAGGTGATGAGCCGGACGCTGGGCCGCTACCCTGTCTCTGTCACGCAGACCGCGATCGATCAGAAGGGCCTCACCAAAGCGCAGAACAGCAGCACCTCCTCGCTCTCGCGCACGAAGAACACGGTGAGCCACACGCATCTGACAGCGACGTCGAATCCGATGGTGCAGGCCGTGCACGTCAACCACATCACACAGGAATATGTCGATTATGTCAGGAAGATCAGCCCGGACGCCGCCTCGGACATCACGCTGCAGCGCTCCACACAGCTGAACCTGCTCACAAAGGATGACGATGGCACGGTCCGGCGCGTCTCGTTCACGAGCGCCGCGGCCTCGGCGGTGTCGTCGGCGGGGACCTCGACCGGCGCGTCGGCAGAACAATCAGCCAACGCCTCCGGTTCCGGCACGGCAGGTGCGACGGCAGGCACCCAGAATCAGGTCGGTTCCGCCCAGTCGAGCGGCACGTCCTCGGATGGCGTCACCGGCTCGGGCGCGACGGGTACAGGCGCTTCCTCAGCCACCGGCGCGACAGGGGCAGCCGGCACATCAGGCTCGGCAGGCGCCTCAGGCGCGACAGGCTCCGTGGATTCCTCCGACCTGGCCCAGCGCGCCGAGATGAGCCAGCAGATGGCCAACTCCAGCGGCGTGGCCTCCGCTGTGTTCCCCACCCCGGTCAACGGCAAAAAGGGCTCGTTCCTGCGCGGCAACTATGACCTGCTCGCCGGCTCGTGGCCGAAGAAGGCGACCGACGTGGTGCTCGTGGTGGACGGTGACGACTCCATCCCCGCCACCACGCTGCAGGCCATCGGCATCGACGCCAAAGAAGGGCAGAAAATCACCTTCTCCGACATCCTGAACAAGGATTACCGCCTCGTCTCCAATGACGACTGGTACACGCGCCTTCCCACCGGCGTCTACACGCCTGTCGCCCCCAGCGCCGATCTGTTCAGCAAGGCGGGCATTCGCCTGAAGGTGACCGGCGTCATCCAGCCGAAGCCGCAGGGCGCCATGGAGCTGCTCTCGCCGGGCATCGCCTATTCCAACGATCTGACCGACAAAGTCATCGACCAGGCGAAAAACTCGCAGATCGTCGCCGCGCAGAGATCTTCCGACACGAGCGTGCTGACCGGCGCGCCGCTCGACTCCTCCTCGCGACAGCGCGTGCTCGCCTCCATCGGAGGCAGCTCCCTGCCCGAGTCGATCCTCGTCTATCCGACCAATTTCAACAGCAAAGACAAGGTCCTCGATTATCTGGACGACTGGAACAAGGGCAAGAAGAAGGCCGACCGCATCTACTACACCGATATGTCCGGCCTTGTGACCGATCTGACCGGCGGGCTCATCTCGGGCATCACCAATGTGCTCATCGCCTTTGCCGCCATCTCGCTCATCACCTCGATGCTCATGATCGGCATCCTCACCTATACGTCGGTGATCGAACGGACGAAGGAGATCGGCGTGCTCAAGGCGCTCGGTGCCAGAAAGCGCGATGTGACGCGCGTGTTCGACTCCGAGACGTTCCTGCTCGGCGTGTTCTCCGGCGTGCTGGGCGTGGCGATCGCCTATCTGCTCGACATCCCGATCAACCAGACGTTGCAACGACTGACAGGACTGGTGAACGTGGCGGTGCTCGATCCGCGCGACGCGCTGCTGCTCATCCTCGTCAGCACGGTGCTCACGCTGATCGGCGGGCATATCCCGGCACTCATGGCCGCACGGCGCGATGCCGCGGTGGCGCTGCGGAGCGAGTGATGGAGGAGGGACCGATGCAGACGGCGATTGTTCTTCTCGTGATCGACTGGGTGCTTGTCGGGCTGGCAGCCGGTCTGACGCTGTTCTCATTCCCCACGTCCGCAAAAGGCGTGAGACCGGATCCTGCGCCGGAATGGCGCGGCTGGATGCCCAATCTCGTGGCGCTTGAGCCGTATATCGCCATGGTCGCGGCCATCTGGGCGTTCGCGACGGATATCGTCATCACCGTGTTCCTGCCACCGTATTCCACGCTCAGTGGCGGCGCCTTCATGGGGAATCCCGTCATTCTACAGACGCTCTTCCTGACGGCGATGGCCATCATCATCGCCGTGAATGCGTGGCAACCGTTCAATACACACGGATGGAACACGAAGCCCGCCGGTCCGGCGCTGACCGTGTTCTCGCTCAATTGCCGCTACGGCAAGGCCGACGCGGCACAAATTGTGCAGACTGTGCGCGCGCACGACGTGGACGCCCTCTGCCTCATGGAGGTGAGCGATGGGCTGCTCAGACGGCTGGAGGCCGCGGGAATCGGCGATCTTCTGCCCTATCGCGTGACCGGGGAGAAGGGTGACGATGACAACGGTGGCTTCAACGCCGTGCTCACGCACGGCAAGCCCGTGGCACAGGTCCGGGCGAGCATGGACCTGAAGGCGTCCGATGTGCCGGTGGCCGTCGTGCCGCTGCCCGCCGGCGTGAAGAATGCCGCCGATGATGCCGCGAAGAATACCGTGAATGGCTCTTCACCCGCCCTCGAACCCGTCCTCGTCACCATCGCCGCGGCGCACACGAAGTCGCCGCAGCGCGGGGTGCGGGACTGGGGCTACGGCGTCGCGCATCTGGCCAACCCCGCGCTCAGCCCCGCGGTACAGGATGCGGTGCAGAAAGCCGCCCCCGCCGCTGCGACCGACCCGGCTCTCGCAGTGCTCGCCGGCGACCTCAACGCGAGCGCCTCGCACCGTTCCTTCCGTTTCGCGCTCGGCACCGACCGACGGCTCGCCGACAGCTCGGATGATCTCGCCCACCGCCGCACGTTCCCGTCGAACTGGGCGCTCATCCCGCCCATGCTTGAACTCGACCACGTGCTGCACGGGCCGGGGCTTGTGGCCCGTTCGCTTGAGACGGTCAGGGTCGCCGGCACCGACCATCGCGGTCTGCTCGTCCGCCTCGAGAAGATCTGACGCGGTCCTCGCCACGAACGCCGGCAGCACAGATCACGTCCAGTCGAGGCACGCCGTGGACCGCCCATGATTTCTCCCCTCTCGCGGCTATAATTCCCCTTGTTGTCCGTATCGAGGAACCCTCATACCGTCGGTGCGGTCAGTAGCGGACGGGGTCTCCTTGTCCCCACAGGGAACCGCAATCCGCGCCCCAAAACTAAGGGAGTCATTTTGTCAACCAGGATTCGTCTCAAGCGCCGTGGCAAGAAGTTCTACGCGTTCTACCGCATCGTCGTCGTCGATCAGCACAAGAAGCGCGACGGCAAAGTGATCGAAGAGGTGGGCACGTACGATCCGAACACCCAGCCTTCGACCATCCATGTCAACTCTGAGCGCGTGCAGTACTGGCTCGGTGTCGGCGCACAGCCGTCCGACCCGGTCCTCGCCCTGCTCAAGGTGACCGGCGACTGGCAGACCTTCAAGCACCTTCCGGGTGCCGAGGGCCACTACAAGGAGCCGGCCGTCAAGTCCGCCGCCGTCGAGGCCGTCGAGAAGGCCGACAACGAGGCGCAGAAGCTCAAGGCCGCGAAGGCCGCCAAGGAGGCCAAGAAGGAGGCCGAGGCGAAGAACGCCGAGGCTGAGTCCGACAAGGCCGCTTCCGATGACGCCGCCTCCGACGAGAAGAGCGAGTGAGCATCTGGTCATCGATATCTGCTGGCAACAGAGTCATCTGTTTCCAACAGATCAGACATGACTGATTGGTCTCCCGGGTCCTGCGATCCGGGAGATTTTTTATACCCTTTTTCCGCACACATCTCTTTTCCAACCGATCACCGCCGCGTCGTGACCGCTCACCGTCAGTCGCGCGAAAAGCCTCTTCTTCCGCCGTAATCTGTTCATATCCAGTCAGATTCATCCGATCGATTTCGATTCAGGAGGGAAGGAGGCAGGCAGATGCACATCACGACGACCATCGATCCGTCGCTCACAGACGAATCGGTCGAGTTCAGACTACGACGGATGACACCGCGGATCGCCACGATCATCAATCTCCTCGGCACGAGCGGCAACCAGCTGTGGTGCTACAACGGCTCACACCTCGTACCGGTGCCGACAAGCGCCATTTATTATCTCGAGGCGGAGGAGAACACCGTGGCGGTGCACTGCGCCGACCGGCGGCTGACATACCGCGGCCGGCTCTATCAGGTCGCGCCGCAGCTCGGCCCGGACTTCGTGGAGGCCTCCCGCAGCGTCATCTTCAACTACCGCACAATCGATCATCTTGAGTTGCAGCACAACGGGACGATCGATGTCGTCCTCAAAAATGCGCGGCGCCTCCACGTCTCGCGCAGAAAGATCAAACAGTTGCAGGAGCGTCTGGGACTATGAAGAAATATATTCGCCTGGGCATCGGCAGCGCCGCCGCCGGGGTCACGATCGGCTTCCTGTTCTCCCTTGCCTTCAGTTTCCTGTTCGGGGCAACGCAGTATTACCCCTCGTCGCCGCGGTTCGTCGCCCGCTTCCAGACCCCGCTGCAGGCGACGGCCGTCTCCGCCCTGCTGTGGGTGTTGATCGGCCTTGTGTTCGGCTACGGCACGCTCATTTTCGAGATCGAGGAGTGGTCGCTCCTGCGACGGACGGTGGTGACCTGCCTTGTGTACTACGTGGGTTTCCTCCCGCTGGCGATCGCCGCCGGATGGTTCCCGCTTGACTGGAAGTGGATCGCCGTCTTCACGGGGATTTATCTGCTCATCTACGCCATTATCTGGGCGATCAACTATTGGGTGGCCGAGGCGCAGGTGCGGCGCATCAATCAGGGGCTCAGCGAGCGGTCCGGCATCTCTGATGACGGTGACGCTGATGGTACTTCCTCGGATGGCACCGTCTCCCGCGACAGTGCCATCTGAGGATTCCGATTCGGCCGGCACCGACGTTAATGACATTGCCTCTGAGAACGTCGCAGATGGCATTGTCTCTGATGTCGATGCTTCTGATACCGATGCCGCCAATTCCGTTGGCGACGAGAAGCACAAATAAGCGCGATCAGCGCTGATTCAAACGCCGATTCGGCTGTGATCCGTCGAATCACGCACAAAAACACAAGGCTGCCCAGGATTCATAGTCCCGGGCAGCGTTGTATCGACCTAAACAAATCCATTTACGTTCACAGCGCTCATTCTCGGCACACTTACACCGAATCGCACAGCCCAATTGTTTTCAGCTACAGCAAATTTCATCTGATGCCCTGAATAGAGGGTTCCCTATCAGTTCACAACATGTCGTGGATTAACATGGGCATAAGCAAAACCCATATTGCGAACGGGGAAGACGCCATGTCCAGCAACAAAGAGACAAATCAGAACTCGCTATCGCAGCAGTACCCACAAATGCCCCCTGTTGCTCCTCCTCAGTTTGATGGAACACATGGTGCCCATAAGACTAAGCAGCATAAGACAATCAAACTATCCATCCCCGTTTTCATCGTTCTCATCGTTGCTATTGTGCTGTCATTCTTCACCGGTGTATTCGTTCAGACACAGATTCTTCGAAATCGTGTGAACCAATACAAGGCTCAAATTGCACGCCTAGAGGAAACGATCAATAGTGCGCCCAATAAGCCGGATAGCGATACAGCAGACGGTAACGCCGATAGCAACAGTCCGGGGATGGACAGCACAAGGCCAAATGCGATCACTGTTACCGGTGGACAATACCAGGGCACTGATGGTGGAGGTTATGGAGAAGGATATGCGACTCTTCAGAACAACTCAGGCCATGTTCTTAGCGGGATTAGTCTGACGTTTGCGTATCTCGATTCAAACGGGAACATCCTCAGTGAGAATTATGCTCAACCTCAATCTCAACTTCATCCCGGTCAGAAAATGAACGTTGATACTCAGATCGATCTCTCAAAGAACAACATCAAATACTTCCAAGTAACAGAGGTTGATTACTTTATCGATGGTGACCAAGGGACCCTTTATCGGCAAACAGTCGATGGTCCAAAGATCGAAGTCAAATAAATGACTTCCCGGCGGCGAGGGCCGACTCCTCTCCGTTGTGTGCACATGCCTGCTGGCCCGCAACCTCTATTTGTTCGATGAGCCGCTGGCCGGTGTGGATTCGACGAATGCGCCGATCGTCGCGGCGGCCATCTCCTCGCTCGTCCCTTCGTGGCCCAACCCGGCGGACGGCGCGAAAACTCTCACCGCTCTCACCGCCGAGCAGCGCCGGGCACGGGCATTGCGCACGGTCATCGTCGTCACGCACAGCGACGAGCAGGCCGCGCTCTTCCCCGGCGCGAACGTGCTCACGCTGGAACGAGGGTAGGAACACATGCACATGTCATATGCCATAGAAGATCATTGGCTGTTCATCACTTCATTCTTCGTGCCGCCCGCGAGTCTTTATTCTGTACACAAAAATGTCTTATATAGTTATACTTTTTATTGACAGACTTTGGATTGACAGGGAGCTCTCATGCTGACAGCGAGCTATACCGACGTGCGCAAAGATTTTTCCGCCATCACCGCGAAAGTGATGAAGGATAGAGTGCCTATCACAGTATTCAAGAACAACAAGCCGGCTTTCCGGATCGTCCCCATCCAGGAATCGGCATCGACGCAGGACGAGTATCTTGCCGAAGCGCACGCGCTCGATCAGGAATATTACGACGTGTTCGAGGCACTTGCCCATGAGAAGTGAACCGATCTCAGAGGAGACGATTCTGCGGATTCATGCTGAGCTGATCACAGAACATGGAGGTGCAAACGGCGTCAGAGACGAAAATGCACTGTTGGCCGCGCTTGCCTCCCCATGGTCAGGATTCGCAGATCAAGAGCTTTATCCTTCCACGGAGGAGAAGGCATCGCGCTTGTGCTATGAGATTATTACCCAGCATCCGTTTGTTGACGGCAATAAACGTACCGGTCTGATGGCCTTGCTGATTTTGCTTTCGCATGCCGGAAAACATCTTGAAGCCGGCCATTCCTCACTGATCAATCTTGCAAAATCTGTCGCAGCAGGAGAAATGGATTACGAAGGCCTTCTGGATTTCACGCATCGCTATATCACAGACCAGGCTATCCCCTGAACGCTCTGTTGATTCCCAGCCTGCCACCATGCCGATGAACCGGTAGACTGGCAGAGGATATCCGTCCCGTCCGAAGCAAGGAAGCCGACATGGAAAAAGAAGCGCTGAGGCATCTCATCACCAACATCGTTGATCATCCCAAGGATGTGCGCATCCGCTCCTCGCGCATGCGTGACGGCGGCGAGCTGCTGCGCGTGCAGGTCAACCCGGAGGACATCGGCCGCGTGATCGGCCGCTCCGGACGCACCGCCACCGCCCTGCGCACCGTCATCCAGGCGGTCAGCGACCATCACACGCGCATCGACATCGTTGACGTCCGTCGCTGAGACCGCAGGATTTTACCGCATGGGCGATCAGAATACAGCGGCAGCATCCACAACAGCATCCGCTTCCCCGTCCGATGACCTGCTGCGCGTGTGCCGCATCGGCCGCGCACAAGGCCTCAAGGGCGAGGTGAACGTCTACGCCTACACCGATGAGCCGGAGCTGCGCTTCGCCGCCGGGTCCGTGCTCGTCGATGCGCACGGACGCACGTTCACCGTCTCGCACGCCCGTATGTTCAAGCAGCGCTGGATCCTCAGCTTTGAGGGCGTCAGCGACCGCAACGCCTCCGAGGCGCTCAACGGCACCACGCTCTACATCACGCGCGAGCAGGCCGAACAGCAGGACCGGCAGGCCACGCAGGACGGCGATGCCGAGGAGGATCTGGACGAGGAGGGCTACTACCTCGAGGATCTCGTCCGGCTCACCGCGAAGGCGCCTGACGGTACCACACTCGGCACGGTGACGGATGTGCTGGAGGGTGCGGCGCAGGATCTGCTGCAGATCGCCGAGCCGGGCGGCCATACGAGCCTCGTGCCGTTCGTGGACGCGTTCGTGCAGGAGGTCGACCCGGACGCCGGCCGTCTCATCCTCGATGTTCCCAAGGGCCTGCTCGCCGAATATCCGCCACAGGGCGATTCTTCTGCCGGTCAGCACTGACACCAGGCCACAGGAGACGGAATCATCCGCAGCATTATCAGCGCAAACGATCAGTACTGGCCCACAGCAATCAGCAATCGGCAACGATCCGCACTGATCGACACCGGCCCGTTCTGATATGCCCCGGTCCGTCCTGGTTGCCACACTGTTTCCCTGTCACTATCCGATATATCTGTCACTATCCGATGTATTTGTAGGAGCCGTTGTGCGCATCGATATCGTCTCCGTCTTCCCGCGCTATTTCGAGAATCTGGACGAGAGCCTGCTCGGCAAAGCCCAGCAGGACGGGCTTGTGCAGATCCACACGCACGACCTGCGCGACTGGACGCACGACGTGCATCGCTCGGTGGACGACACGCCCGTGGGCGGCGGGGCCGGCATGGTGATGAAGCCGGCCGTCTGGGCCGAGTGCCTCGATGAGCTGCTCGGCCTGCCTCCCGCCGAGGAGGCGGTCAGCCCGGAGCAGATGGCGACCAGCCCGCTCTCCGATCTGCCCAATGCGGCGGCCACGCAGGCGACGCAGGCATCCACGCAGACAGCGCAAGCCTCGCCGACAGCTGTTCCCGCATCCGCATCCAAACCGATCGATGAAGAACAGACTGACGGCAATCCGGATATCGATAATTCGGATATCGGCGATCTGCGTGCCGACAATCCTGATATCGCCAGTCGCGATGACAACGCTGAAGACGACCGCGACGACCGCCCGGTCCTGCTCTTCCCTGAGCCGTCTGCCCCGCTTTTCACGCAGAAAACCGCAAACGAGCTGAGCCACCGGTCGCATCTTGTTTTCGGCTGCGGCCGCTACGAGGGCATCGACGCCCGTGTGAGCCAGTATTATGCGGCACGCGGGGTGGATGTGCGCGAGTATTCCATCGGCGACTACGTGCTCAATGGCGGCGAGGTGGCGGTCTCGGTGATGATCGAGGCGATCACCCGTCTGCTGCCCGGTTTCATGGGCAACCCCGAGTCGATCGTCGACGAGAGCTATACCGGCGACCCGCTGCTCGAATACCGCCAGTTCACGCGTCCGACGCTCTGGCGCGGGATCGGCGTGCCGCCCGTGCTCCTATCCGGCGACCACGGAAAGGTCGACCGGTTCCGCCGCGACGAGTCCCTCGCCCGCACGGCGGCCATCCGCCCCGACCTCGTGGAAAAGCTTGACTGCCACGCCCTCTCGAAGCAGGACCGCAAAACGCTCATGGCCCTCGGCTGGGAGGTCTCCGGCGACCACCCGAGGAAAGCCTGACGGCTCAGCTGATCGCCCTGCCCTCACCGTGGCGCCAGCAACAGCCAGACAAGCGGGATGATGAATGCGACCAGCTCCACGACCAGCAGGATGATGCCCGCCCGTGTCTTTGTGTAATGCAGGCTCAGGCAGGCAAAAATCAACGCGGCGAGCACCGAGCCGCCGCAGACAGAGAGAATAATGCGCGGCACATCTGACGCCGTGACAGAACTACCCTGCAGCCACCCCGCCAAAGCGGGCACAACCGCCAGCAGCACGGCCACAATGAGAAAGGCAAGAGAGAGCCGGGAATATCTCTTCGCAAAATAGTCATTGCCCGACTCGTCATTATCGTTGCGTTCGGTCACCTGTCCACCGTCTGCCGTCCACGAATCTGCCGCACCTGAATCCGCCGGTTCTGTGGCTGCCGGTGTTGTGTCTGTCACCCCTACCGCCTTTGTGTCTGGCGGTGTTGTGTCTGCCGCCCTTGCGTCTGCCGGTTCTGCGCCCCAGGCATCAACAGACCGGGTATCTTTCATCGATGCCGGCAAAGCCGATGTGACCGGCGTCTGACGAACGGTCTGAGCGGTTGCGATTGCGGTTTCGATATTCTCTGTGGTTTCTGTATTATCCCCGTCTGTATTCCCACGCATTTTTCTCGCCTATCCCTATTGGACCTATCCCCGCTAGACCTGTTCCCGTTGGACCCATCTCCATTGATAGGTCCGGTCGAGCAGTCTTATAAAGACTCAAGTGCCTTTACTGCGATAGTAGGCATTCCCGAGGCAAAGAGAGAAGCGGGGCACGAAAAACGCGCGACAGCAGTCTTTACAGCGGTCTTTCTCGCCTCGCTGGTTACGCCTTCTTTGCTGTTACGCTTTCTTTGCTGTTACGCTTTCTTCGCTGTCACACGCTTTTCTTGCTGTCACGCCTTGTAGACGTAGGTGACCGTCGTCTCGCCGTAGCGCTTCGGCTTGCCGGCCTCCCAGCCTTCGGGCAGCGCGACCGGCTGCGAGCGCGTGGAGCGCTCGAGGACGATCTCCCCGTCATCGCTTACTAGGCCATGCGACGTCATTTTTGCGATGAGCACGGCAAGATCCGCTGATTCCAGCGCATAGGGCGGGTCGAGGAAGACCACGTCGAACGGACAGAAATCAGTGACCTCTGTTTTGACGGCTTGCTTTTCGACGGCTTGCGCTTCGGCAGCCTGTGTTTCAGTGGCTTGTGTCCCGGAAGCCCGTGTTTCAGCGGTTTCTTTTCCGCCGGCTTGTGTTTCGACAGCTTCTGTTTCTATCGCAGCCTCTTTTTCCGCAACAAGCCGGTCGATCGCCTTGTCGGCAGAAAGACGCAGCACCTCGATGCTCATCGTGGCAGGGTCCCACGAGGCATGCCGGCGGAGGCCGGTTGCGGCCTTCTTGATGAGCGCGACCGCCTGGGGCGAACGGTCGACGAGCACGGCGTGGTCGGCGCCGCGCGAGAGCGCCTCAAAGGCAAGCGCCCCCGTGCCGGCGAAGAGGTCAAGCACCCGCGAGCCGGGCGTGAGGATCCCCTCGGCGTCGAGATGCGAGAACAGCGCCTCTTTCGTGCGGTCGGTGGTGGGCCGCGTGCCCGAACGCGGGGTCTGCAGCGGAATTCCCGCGAATCGTCCTGCGATGACGCGCATCCGTCCTCCAATCAGTTCTTCGTCAGATAATCCTCGTTGCCGCGGCGGAAGTCGAGCACCGCCCCCGCCAGCTGCGGGCTGTGGGAAAGGCCCGGGTCGGCCGCGAGCGTGGCCTGCGCGTCCTGCCGTGCCGCCGCGATAATTTTCGCATCCTTGACCACGCGCAGCACCTTGAACGAGGAGTGCCCGCCCGCCTGGCTGTCACCGAGTACGTCGCCGGCACCGCGCAGATCGAGATCCGCCTCGGCGATTCTCTCGCCGTCATGCGTGGAGGCGATCACCTTGAGCCGCTCGGCCGCCACGGAATCGGCAGGGGCGCGCGAGATGAGGAATGCCCAGCCCGGCGTGCCGCCGCGGCCCACGCGCCCGCGCAGCTGGTGCAGCTGGGAGAGGCCGAAATGATCGGCGTCGAAGATGACGATGGACGAGGCCTGCGGCACGTCCACGCCCACCTCGATGACGGTCGTCGCCACGAGGATCGGTGTCTTGCCGCTCTGGAAATCGGCCATCACGCACTCTTTTGTGGCCGCGTCGTCCCGGCCGGTCAGCGTGGCGACGGGGATTCCGGCCAGCTGCGGCAGGGTGGGCAGGATGCCGGCGATCTCTTGCACCGAGTGCAGAACGGCCGGTTCCTCGTCCTCGTCGTCGCCGGCGGCGGTGAACAGATCCACTCCCTCGTCAATCTGCGGCAGACTGGCAGAAGCGGCGGCTGCGATTGTTGCCGCAGCGCGGCCGGGTGCAGAAGCAGAAGCGGCGGCGGAACCGGCACCGCCCCGCCGGCTGCGGGAAGAACGTGAGCCACCCCGCGCGGCCGCACTCTCTGTGCCGCCCGGTCCAGTCTGGTCGGTGTCGACAGGCGTCTCGATGGCCGGGCACACCACGTACGCGCGCTCGTGGAACTGCCGGATCCTCCAGCCGAGGTGCCCGAACACGTCGGCCATGCGCGGGCTGTCCTCGTCGATGATGTAGGTGGAGACCGGCTGACGGCCCGACGGCAGCCCTTTCAGCTCGCTCAGGCTCAGGTCGCCGAACCACGTCATCGCGGCCGTGCGCGGGATGGGCGTGGCGGTCATGACGAGCAGGTGCGGGGTCTTCTCCGACTTTTCCAGCAGCGCGTCACGCTGATCGACACCGAAACGGTGCTGCTCGTCGATGATGACGAGGGCAAGGTTGGGTGCCTGGAACGAGGAGGAGAAGGCGGCGTGGGTGGCGACGATGAGGCACGGCTCACCGCTGGCGACGGTGGCGAGCACCCTGCGCCGCTGGGCGAGGCGCAGCGCACCGGTCAGCAGCAGGACGGGCGGGGTATCCCCGGCCATCTGCGAAAGCCGCGAGCGGATGTTGTCGTAATGCTGCTCGGCGAGCACCTGCGTGGGCGCGACGAGCACCGCCTGATGGCCCGCATCGGCGGCCTGTAGCATGGCGAGCAGCGCGACGATCGTCTTGCCGCTTCCCACCTCGCCCTGCAGCAGCCGTTGCATGGGATGCGTCTGGGCCATGTCCGCGCCGATCTGCCGGCACACCTGTTCCTGGCCCGGGGTGAGGTCGAAGGGCAGGCTCGTCAGCAGCCGGCGCACGAGGGAGGGCACACAAGTCTTTGCCGCGTCGTTCTGGGCATCCACGTCACCGTCGTGCGCGCCCGTCGCCTTCGACGCGGTACCGGCACCATTGCTGTCTGTGCTCTCGCCGCCCAGCCGCTCGAGAACGGGCTCGGGGCAGCCGAACGCCTCCTTGCTGCCGGCGGCCTGCCGTGCCTGCAGCAACGCGAGCTGGGAGACGTACGCCTCCTCATAGCGGAACGTGCGCAGTGCCGTATCGAACGCCTCGACGCTTGTTGGATCGTGGATGGCGCAGAACGCCTCGAATCGGCCCATCAGGCCATATTTTTCGCGGATATCGGCGGGCAGTACGGTCGGCACGAGACGTGTGCCGGCGTCATCGGCGGGGTGCGGCCCCTTGGCGGCGTCATCGTCCAGGCCGGCCTGCACGGCGTCACCGGTCAGCGCGTCGGGTGATGTGCCCTCTGAAGCCGGTTCCCCGAGGTTGGCCGTCTTCCCGCTGTCCGTGCCCGGATCGAGCTGACGGATCCGGTCCAGCAGCGCGAGGATCGTCTCGTGGATCTTCTCGGAGGAGAGCCGAGCGCTGGCGTGATAGACCGGCCGTGGCCGCGTCACACAGGCGAACGCCGCTTCGGCGGTCGGCATATCCTGCGGCACGCGCAGCACCTCGGGGTGCGTGAACTGCAGCAGACCGTCGAAATAGCTCGGGGCACCGCTGATGACGACCTCCTGGCCGACGCCGAGCCGGGCGAGCATCCATTTGGCGTAGTTGGCCTTGGCGGTGAAGAAGATGAGCTCGGCCGTGGAGCCGCCACCTGCCTCGTCGAACCCCACGTCGCTGATGCGGAAGACGAGGCGCGAGCCGCGACGGCCGTGGAAGGGCAGATCCTGCGCGCCGATCACACGGGCATGGACGGCGATCGCCTGCTTCTCCTTCGTCTGGCGCAGCGTGCCGCGCGGCACGGGCGGGGTGACGCGGAAGGGGAAATAGGTGAGCGCGTCGGCCACGGTGTGGATGCCGAAGCGCTTGAGCAGGCCGGCACGACGGGTATTGCCGATCGCCTCGCCCAGCAGGGTGTCCATTGTCAGCGCCATCTCTCCCCTTTCGTTGATCTCCCGCGATTATTCCGATCCCAGTTGCTTCGGGCAGCAGCGGATAACAAAAAAGGGAGCCCCACGGACTCCCTTCAGCACCGAAAACTCCGGCGCCCAAGACTGTCAGACAGTCCCACGCGGCCTCAGCGGGTGGCGCGGGCGACCTTGCCGGCCTTGAGGCAGCTGGTGCACACGCGCAGACGGCGGGTGCCGCCCTCCTCGGCGTTCACACGCACGACCTGGAGGTTCGGCATGAAGCGGCGCTTCGTGCGACGATGAGAATGAGAAACCGAGTAACCGACCTGCGGGCCCTTGCCGCAAATGGCGCAACGTGCTGACATAACAGTGCTCCTCTGCATATTTCCTACGCTCAGGTGTCCGGAGACACTCATCCCAGACACATACGAGAACATAGGTTAGCGCACCGGTTCGACGCACAAAAGACGTCTTTCCGATGCGCTGATCCGTGTCATGACGGGCGGGACAGACGATCTCTTACTGCTTCTGGGCGTCCAGCCCGCGGCCGCGGTTGTCGTAGCGCGGGTACTTGAGCGCGGAGGAGATGAGCCCGTTGATGGCCGAGGGGTACGGCAGGCCCGAGGCTTCCCACGCCTTCGGCCAGAACGAGCGCGGCGTCTCGCCCGGCAGGGTGTTGATCTCGTTGACGATCACCTCGCCCTCCGGCGTGACGAAGCAGTCCACGCGCATCAGGCCCGTGCCGCCCACGGCGCGGAACGTGCGCACACCCATCTCCTGCACGCGGCGCAGGATGTCCTCGGGCATCTTGGCCGGCGCGTCGATGTGCGAGGCGGAGGTATCGACGAACTTGGCGGAGAAATCGTAGAAATCATCGGCCCCGTCGTGACGGTCCATGACGATCTCGGTCGGCCAGGCGGCGCGCGGCGGCTCCTGCGGGTTGAGGCTGATGAGCGAGCACTGCAGCTCGCGCGCCTCCACGTTCTTCTCGATGAGGATCTTGTAGTCGTACTGCGACGTGTCCCACAGGGCGGCGGCGAGCGCCTTGCGGTCCTCCGCCTTGTGTGTGCCGACCGAGGAGCCGCCGTTCGCCGGCTTGACGAACACCGGGTAGTCGATGCCGGCCTGGCGCAGCCGCTCCTCCACGCCGTCCATGTCGGTGGCGTAGTGTGTGCCTTCGTCGAAGCTGCGCGTGTCGACGGTCACGCCCGGCACCACCGGGATGCCCGCGTTGCGCAGCACCATCTTGGTGAACGACTTGTCGATGCTGATGGCCGAGGCGAGGATGCCGCAGCCCACATACGGCACGCCGAGCGTCTCGATCAGACCCTGCACCGAGCCGTCCTCGCCGCCGATGCCGTGCAGCACCGGGAAGATGAGGTCGATGTGGCCCATCCACTCCAGATCGAGCGGGCGGGTGTCACCCGGCTGGCGGTTGCCCGGCCAGTAGTCGGCACGCGCGGTGCCCGGCTCGCCGAGATAGAAGCCGTCGCCATGCTTGGAGAAGTCGATGATGACAGGACGGCTGTCGTCGTCGGCCGTGACGACCGGCAGGTCCGCGAGCGTCCAGTCGCGCGGGTCCTGCTTGAGCACGAGCCATTCGCCGGTCTTGGTGATGCCCACCGGGATCGGCTCATAGCGGTCCGTGTCGATCGCACGCAGGACGGCGCCCACGGAGACCGCGGAGACGGAATGCTCGGTCGAACGACCGCCGAACAGGACGAGAATCTTCTTTTTGGCCATTTCTTCTTTCCTTTGTCAGGGGCGGCTGCCCACAGACGGCCGTCGCGGGCCCGCCCCGCACGCGACCGCCCCTGAAAGGACGGCCCGCGAGGAGGAAGAACCCCCCAGACGCGACGGTGACAGATGGCGTCCGTCGCGTCGTCTCCCCGCCGGCACCATGCCGGAGGGAACCGGGCCGCGTCTGCGCCGCGCCGCGAGCCCGAAGCATCGGTAGTACCACGGATTTCTCCGTGATGATCCCTGTGATGAGTGATCTATGTGATTGATCTATGCGGATTACTCCGTGGTGATCTCGCTGCCCACGAGGGCAGCGAACATCTGGGAGAACGAGTACCCGTCGGCGAGCACATGGTTCATCGCCTCGGCAAGCGGCATGCGCACGCCGAGCCGCCTGGCGAGCTCGAGCACGGCGGAGGTGGTGGCCACGCCCTCGGCCACGCCGTCCGAAGCCTTGGTGGCCTCCTCGACGGACAGCCCCTTGCCGAGGTTGAAACCGAACGTGTAGTTGCGCGACAGCGGCGAGCTGCAGGTGGCAACGAGGTCGCCGAAACCGGCGAGGCCCTGGAACGTCTCCGCCTTCGCGCCGGCCGCCACGCCCAGGCGCGTCAGCTCGCGCAGACCGAGCGTCATGATCATGCCGGCGGTGTTCTCGCCATAGCCGGCACCATGGCTCATGCCCACGGCGAGCGCGGTCACGTTCTTGAGCGAGCCGGCCATCTCGGTGCCGATCACGTCATCGGAGATGTACGGCTTGAAGTAGTCGGTGTGGCAGGCGTTCGCCACGGCGAGCGCCGCCTCCTTGTTCTCGGACGCGACGAGCGCGCCGGTGGGCTGGCGCAGCGCGACCTGCTTGGACAGGTTCGGCCCGGAGACGGCGACGAACCGATCGGCGGACAGCTCCAGCGCCTCGCGCACGACCTCGTCCATGCGCTTACCGGTGCCTTTCTCCACGCCCTTCATGAGCGAGACGACGATGGCGTCGGCCGGCACGAACGGGCGGAACTGCTCGAGCGCGCCGCGGGCGAACTGTGCCGCGATGGCCACGACGATGATCTGCGCGTTCTTGACCGCGGCCTGCCGGTCACCGGTGGCCGTCATGTTCGACGGCAGCGTGCCGGCGGCAGGAAGACGGTACGAATTCTGATGCTTGTTCTGGATGTCCTCCACAATCTCGGGCTCGATGGCCCACATCAGAACATCGTTGCCCGCATCGGCGAGCACGCGGCCAAAGCCGGTACCCCAGGCACCGGCACCAAGAACAGTGATTTTTGCCATAGTTACAGCCTAGTTTCGTGGGTTAACGTTCCGTGCGGTCCCCGGTGATGCCGGTTCCCGCCTGGTTGGTTTTGGCGCTCGGGCGACGCCCGATGCACTGATGACATCACAGCGCGATGGGGACGCCACAGTGCGATAGGGATGCCCTCCACACTGCCGGCTCAGCGCATCTCCTCGCCTGTGCGACGGGCCGCCTCCGACAGCGACCATTGGCCGCCCAGGTCGATCTCGCGCGTGTCATCGGCATCGTACTGCTGGGCGGGCAGATGCAGCTCAGGCCTGGGCACACGCCGGGCCGTGCGATAGTCCCACATGCCGGCAGCCGGCGGCTCCTCGCCGCGGATCTCCGCCATGATGGTCTCCATCTGCCGGCGCACGCGCTCGCTCAGCTCCGCGACGGCCGGCTTCGACGGCGCGCCATCCGCGTCGAACGTGTCCGGGTCGGCGAGAAGGTCCGAATAGTCGACCGCCCCGCCGATACCGAGCACGATGTTCTTGCGCGGCCACGGCCACCAGTTGTTGATGGAGGCGCCGCCCCAGGTGACGGCCGGGAAGATCGGCACCTGATAGCCGAGCCGGTGCGAGGCCGTCAGCGCGATGACCGCGAGACCCGGTTTGAGACTCATCGGCCATTTCTTCGGATCGCGGGTGACGGTCCCCTCCGGGAAGATCGTCAGCGGCCGGCCGGAGAGCAGGATCTTGACCGACTCCTCCTCAATCTGCCGCGCCTTGCCCGAGCGCCTCTCCACCGGCACCATGCCCACGGTCTGCAGCGCCCAGCCCACGAACGGCCAATGCACCATCTCCGCCTTGGCCATGAAGCGCGGCCTGCGGCCGAGGTGGAAAAGCGTCTGCATGGGCACGAACACATCCATCTGCGTCACATGCGTGGCGGCGCACAGGAACACCCCGCGCTCAGGGATATGCTCGACGCCGTAGGCGCGCGTCTTGGAACGCATGCGGGTGACGACCGAGACACCGCCCAGCAGACGCTCGGTGGTCTTGGGGTTCTGGGCGTCGATCTCCTCGCGGTTGGGGTGATGGAGCCGGCCGTACATGTAGTGGGTCGGATCGACGAGACGATGCCGCGCGGCGAGCTTGTCCACCTGCTCGTTGCTCAGAGGCGGGACGGACCGTCCCGGTGACGGTTTGCCTGGTGAGACCATGTGTCCTGTGCCTTTCCTGGCTGTCGTTTGTTCTGACTGTCGTGCCCGAAGTCTCGTTTGGTCGTGTCCGAAGTCTCGTTCGTGCGCGTCGCGTCGCTGATGGCTGCGGCCGGGCTCGCGCGGGACTGTCTGATGAGCAGGTCCGCGGCCGGCTCTGCCACACCCGTCCTGCGCCCGGCGTTATTCGGCCGCCGGCCACTCCACATGGGCGCCGAGCGCCTCGAGCTTGTCGTGGAAGCGCTCATAGCCGCGGTCGATGAGCGAGATGCCGTGGACGCGCGACTCGCCTTCGGCGGCGAGCGCCGCGATGACGTGCGAGAAACCGCCGCGGATGTCCGGCACGTCGATGTCCGCGCCATGCAGCGGCGTCGGGCCGAAGATGACGGCCGAGTGCACGAAGTTCTTCTCCTTGAAGCGGCACGGCAGGCTGCCCAGGCACTCCTTGTACAGCTGGATGGTGGCCCCCATGCGGATGAGCGAGTCGGTGAAGCCGAAACGGTTCTCGTACACCGTCTCGTGCACGATCGACAGGCCCTTCGCCTGCGTGAGGGCGCACACGAGCGGCTGCTGCCAGTCGGTCATGAAACCGGGATGCACGTTCGTCTCGATCGCCACCGGGTGCAGATCCCCGCCCGGATGCCAGAAGCGGATGCCGTCGTCACGCACCTCGAAGCGACCGCCCACCTTGCGGAACACATTGAGGTAGGTGATCATATCGTGCTGCTGGGCGCCTTTGACGAAAATATCGCCGCGCGTGGCGAGGGCCGCCGAGGCCCACGAGGCCGTCTCGATGCGGTCGGGCAGGGCGGTGTGCCGGTAGCCGGAAAGCGAGCGGACGCCCTCGATGTGGATGGTGCGGTCGACATCGACGGAGATGATCGCGCCCATCTTCTGCAGCACGTCGACGAGGGCCATGATCTCCGGCTCGACGGCGGCGTTCGTCAGCTCGGTCTTGCCGTCCGCCTCGACGGCGGCGAGCAGCGTCTGCTCGGTGGCGCCCACGGACGGGTACGGCAGGCGGATCTGCGCGCCGTGCAGCCCGTGCGGGGCGGTGATGTGCGTGCCGTCCGGGCCGTCGGAATCGACGATCGCGCCGAGCTTCTTGAGCGTGGCCAGATGGAAGTCGATCGGCCGGCCGCCGATGCGGTCGCCCCCGAGCGAGGGGATGAACGCCTCTCCCAGACGGTGCAGCAGCGGGCCGGAGAAGAGGATCGGGATGCGCGAGCTGCCCGAGAGGGTATGCACGTCGGCCACATCGGCCAGCGAGACGTTGGTGGCATCGATGCGCACCACGCCCTCGCGCGGCTCATAATCCACCTCCACGCCGTGCAGGCGCAGCAGGTCGGAGACGACGTGCACGTCGCGGATGGCGGGCACGTTGCGCAGTTCGGAGACGCCGGGCGCCAGCAGCGCCGCCACCATCGCCTTGCTCACAAAATTCTTTGCACCGCGCACGTGGATGGTGCCTCGCAGCGGGGTCCCGCCCCAGACGTGCAGGACATCCTTCTCATCGCCGCCCTGGCGGCCTGTCGTCGTGCCCTGTTCAGTACCAGACATCGTCGCACCCCCGGAATCAGTCTGTGATCGTATCCGTGAAAACTGTGACTGTGGGACTTCGTTTTCCCCGAATTTCTATCCTCTCACAGCCTGTCGCCGCGGTGGGTAAAGACCCGGCGAAGACCGGCGCCGATGCCCGCGAGCGCCGCGATGGCGGCCGCGAGGCCGGCGAGGTTGCGCGGACGGCGCACCACGTCCTGCGCCTGCTGGAGGTTGACCGGCACATGCGCGGAGGCGAACGTGTAGACCGCACGGGAAGACGTGCCGCCCACGAGGTCGCCGAAGGTGAGCAGTTTTGTGCGCGGGTGCCACGGATGGCGTGCGTCGAACTCGACGAGCCTGATGGCGCGTTTTGAGGCCGGCGGGCCGTAGGAGCCGAAGCCGGACGTGGGTGTGGCCGCGAGCAGCAGCCCGTCGAGCATACCGGCGAAGGCGTTGCGATGGTCATGGCCGGAAAGCACGCCGATGAAGCCGTTTGCCTCCTCTGCAGCGGTGCCGTTCTCGCTTCTTCCGGTATGGATCTGGGCGACGGGCCGCGTGAGCACGTCCCATTCGCCGGCGTCCCGGGCCGGACAGGAGATCCCCTCGCCCAGCACCGAGCCGGGCAGGATCTTCGACTCGTCAAGGCAGAACGCCTGCGCCGACTGTGCTCCGTAGCCCTGGATGGCACCGGCCGCGGTGGCGGCCACCGGCCGGAGCAGACCGTACGTCTGCGGCAGCGCGAAATGCTGGAAGACGAGCGATTTGACGCCGATCGTCGGGGCGAGGCGGGCAAGCCAGCCCAGCGCCCGTCCGGAAGGGGCACCATAGCCGCCCCCGCGGGCATAGTCGCCCGAATACAGGCAGACGAGCGCGAGCACGGGCCTGTCGACGCGGCTGGCGCGGATGGCCGCATCCTCACCCGGTTCGACGCCGTCGAGCCGACCGCGCTGCTCCTCATAGACGCCGCGGGAAACGCGCACGCCGTGCTGGAGCGGGTCGTCGTCAGGCACGTCCCACACCGGCAGCGCGAACGTGCCCGGCCCGCAGGCATAGGCTTCCTGCCGGTCCATTCCCGAGGCGGAAACAGGCTGCGGCGCGAGCGGCGCCGCCGGATCGCGGTCCAACGGCCCGGGGTTGAGGCAGCCGGGAAACTCGCGGTAGATGGCATCAAGCTCGTCGACCGACAGGCCGCACTGGAAATCATGGTTGCCATAGGTGATGGCGAACGGGATGCCGCGCTCGATGAGCGGGGCGAGGAACTGCGAGGCCTGCTGTCGCACGAGCGCGCGGGTGCGCTCCAGCGCCTGCGGCGAGGGCGCCGCGGGCGATTCCCACGGTTTGTGCCAGCGACGGGAGCGGAACGTGGCCGAGAACGCGGAATCGTAGCCTTTGATCTGATTGCCCGTGAAAATGACGATATCCGGCCGCGCCTCGTCGCAGGCCGCGGCGATCAGACGGATCGTGTCGGCGGAGACTTTCGGTCCCTCCTGGATGTCCGCCACCTGCAGCACGCGGAATTTGCCGGACAGATGGAACTGCAGTCGCCCGAGGCGCCGCGAGACGGACAGCGGACGCGGACGGTCGGACCGCGACGAGGATGCCGTGGAAGACGACGCAGACGCTGACGATGCTGCAGACGCTGATGACGGTGTCGCCGACGGCGTTGCCGCACAGGACGGCGAGGAGGGTGCACAAGCCATAAATCCCAGCCTAGCCCACGTCCGACGGCCAGCCGCCGGCCATGTGTCACACGGCTTTGATCTCATCGACTCCGGCACGGGACGGGGCTGTCGCACAACTGCCCCGAGGTATCAGCCTCGCCTCATAGGTACTCACCCGCGATTGTGGAGCAGCCGGCGAGGACGAGAATTCCTGCCCATGCAGCTCCATTCGCCGAAAGGCATCACTGACCATCTGTGATACGGGATGGCGGAATGTCGTCAGCGGCGGATCCACATGCTCATCGGAGCGGATATCATCACACCCGAGCAACGAAAGCCGGGACGGCACATCGATATTCAGCTGGCGGGCGGCCGACAGCACACCGATTGCCTGCGTATCCGATGTCGAGAACACGGCGGTGGGCCGAATCGGCTCCGGATCAGACAGCAGTTCGAGCGCGGCCTTCCTTCCTGCTTCCATCCACCCATCCGTAAAACGGATCCAGCGTGATGGCAGAGCAAGATGCTCCCGCCCCAGGGCGGAGCGGAACCCATTGACACGGGCAGCATTACAGGGAACCGAATTCGGACCGGCTATCACCGCCATTCGTTTATGCCCCAGACCCATCAGATACTGCCCGGCGATAAATCCTGTCCTCCAGTCATCAATCCTGTACTCATCAACCTCTTGGGAGGCGGATCCGTCCAGCGAAAGAGCGGAATAAGCGATCTGCAACCGGTCGCAGACACGCCGGTCCTCCATCGGAATGTAAGAACTGTCAAACAGCACAGCGAAGGGATGGGCACGTTCGATCGCCCGGATATAGACCGTATTGCCCACATCACGGCCGGTTATCGCCACTGTCATCCCACGCGACTCGGCATACCGTAATGCTCCTTTGAGCAGGTCCGGGACCCAGGGCTGGGAGAGATTGGAACAGACGATCATGACGGTCCGAGACCGCGGATGCCGGGCCGGACGTTTGGAGTAATTGATCTGTTCCAATAGCGCATTGACACGTTCGCGCATCGGTTCGGATACGCCCGGCCGGCCATTGATGACCTTCGAGACGGTGGAGGCCGTCGTGCCGGCAAGAGCGGCATCTGGGCAAGTTTGGGTCGCGCCATGCCGCAGTCCCTTCTGATCGGTTCGCCCCGGCTTCTTGATCGGAGTTTGGAATACCGGCGACCAACACGCTGGCAAGTTTCATCGTCAATCAAGAAATTTCTTATTTACTCCAATCTAAAGCGTTATATCAACAAACAACAGCATCCACCAGTAATGGAAATTTCTTTGCCGCTTATCACAGCGGCTTTTCCGCACCCCGACACTGGAAGGAGCGCACGCTCGTCACAACAAAGGAGTTGACATGGCGGACACAGTGACACATAAAGCCGTCGACACGGACAGCGCCGATGTACGGCTCTCCCTGCGGGAGAAACTCGCCTATGGCGCGGCGGACACCGGCTATAACCTCGTCTTCAACGTGCTGACGATGTATCTCATGTTCTATTACACCGATGTTGCGGGCATCGATGTCCTCAAAGTCGGCACGCTGTTCCTCGTCGTCCGCCTGCTTGACATCATCGCCGGGCCGGTTGTCGGAGAGCTGATCGACAGGACGCACACGCGGTGGGGAAAGGTACGCCCGTGGTTCCTCTGGTTTTCCGTGCCGTTCGCAGCCGCCGGCGTGCTCGTCTTCAGCGTGCCGAATATCCCCGCCGATGGCAAACTCATCTATGCCTATGTGACCTACATTCTCATCAGCTTCCTCGCGGCAGGGGCCGGTACCCCGACGACGGCGATCCTGCCAAACCTCACCACCAACCAGCAAGAACGCATCAACGCCAATGCCTTCCGCAATGTCGGCGGCCAGATCGGCGTCATCCTCTCCGGCGTGCTCACCCTGCCTCTTGTCGGCCTGTTCGGCCACGGGAACCAGCAGCTCGGCTTCACACTGACCATGCTCTGCTTCGGCATCATCTCCGTAGGCTGCCTGCTCTTCACCTTCAGCTGCACGCGCGAGCGCGTCGTCACGCCGAAGGCACAGGAGCCGCCGTTCGCCAAGAGTTTCGGCGCCATGATCCGCAACATCCCCTGGTGGCTGATCGTGCTGCTCAATATCGTCACTTTCATCGGGGTGGTCAGCAAATCCGCTTCTATCGCCTACTTCTTCAAATACAACGTCGGCAATGCCGCGCTCTCCTCCGTCGTCAACGGCATCAATTCCGTGGGCATGATCGCCGGAATGATCCTTACGCCTTTCATGGCCAGGAAAATGAAGAAGCGCGATATCGTGATCACTTTCTTCGCCTGCTCGATCGTTGGTTCCTGCATTCTCCAGCTCGGCACAAGCATCGGATCCATCCTCGTCATCATGATCGGCGTGGTCGTCGCCTCCCTGTCTGGTGCCGGTTCCTCCGTCGGATTCGTCATGCTCGCCGACGTGGTGGATTTCGGCGAGTGGAAGACGGGCATCCGCGGGCAGGGGCTCATCACCTCGTGCGCCACCATCGGTGTCACGGCAGGTGCCGGTATCGCCGGTTGGCTGACGAGTTTCCTGCTCAGTCGCGCAGGCTTCGTCGCCAACAAGACGCAGACGGCCGCAGCCCTCGGCGCCATCTCGTTCAACTTCATCTGGCTCTCGGCCATCTGCTCGGTCATCGGCATCGTCATCATGCTCTTCTACCGCCTCGATGACACCGGAGTCATGGATCGGATCCACACCGATCTTGCCGCCCGTGCTGTCGGTCAGACCCATGAGCCGACGACGAACAGCTGATGCCGCAGCCATCTATCCGGAAACCGACGAAACCTCTTAAACGAATCTGACGAAAGGATTCCATCATGGTCACCATTTCTTCGACAAGTTTCACCGTTCCTCGTGCAGGAGGCACGACCCTCACACTGCGTGCCACCGTCTATCTGCCCGATGGGGTCGATCCCCGCTCTTCCACCGCAAAACTGCCGACTGCCGTGCTCTTCCACGGCTTCTGCAGCACACGCATCGAATTCGGACGATATTTCGTCCAGATCGGCCGAATGCTCGCCGAAAATGGCGTGGCGGCCATCGCCTATGACCGGGCAGGACACGGCGAGTCGGACGGCGTCTTCTTCGACACCTCCACGCACGGTGACGTCCATGACGCGGTGCGGGTGGTCGACCAGATCCGACGGCTGCCGTTCGTCGATCCCCACCAGATCCACTTTGTCGGACTGAGCATGGGGTCAGTGGTGGCGAGTCTGACCGCCCCGCTCCTTGCCGAGCAGCCGGTGAGCATGGTCCTCACCTCGGCGGCGACCTCCTTCGTGGATGAGATCACCAAGAAGCACACCATCCAAGGCCACCCGTTCGCCGATGAACTCAGGGACAAAGGTTATTTCGACTTCATGGGCGAGGCGATGGGCCCGACGGAAATCGAGGATGCCGCCACGCTCGACCCTTATCAAGAAGCCGAAGGCTTCACCGGTGATGTGCTGTTCATCCACGGAACAGCCGACTTCATCCCGCTGGACTATATCCGCCGGTACAAGGACATCTACGGTGCGCATATGAGTCTCAAGGTGATCGAGAATGGGGGGCACGGCTTCGGCAATGTGGAGCATCGCAAAATCGTGCTACCGCTGATCCGCGATTTCATCGTGTCCCGCACAACACGATGAGCCGGCACGGGCGGCCGATGCCCCCGCAGACCGAGTTACTGTGGTATCTGTCGACAGCACGTCAGCATTGTCAAAGGAGACACAATGACCGCCTCGCCACAGGCACTGGCCGCCGCAAAGGCCATGTTCGCGCAATGGAGAGCAAACGACGACAAGCGCGATGAGGGGCTGGACGCCGAACAGGACGGCGTCACCCGCTTCGCCGACATCGTCTATGGCCCGGCTGGGGCGCCGTGGAACGCGCTCGACGTGAGCGTGCCGGACCAGTACCTGGCCGACGGCCAGGCCGCACCGGTCATCGTCAGTATTCATGGCGGCGGCTGGTTCTACGGCACAAAGCACACATACGAGTTCTGGGCCGCGCACATGGCCTCGCTCGGCTTCGCCGTGGTCAACTTCTCCTACCGTCTGCCGCCCGAAGTCGAGTTTCCCGGTGAGCTGGACGACGTCTCACGCGTGATGGTGTGGGTGGCCGACAATGCGGAGAAATATCATCTCGACCGGCACAACGTGTTCGTCATCGGCGACAGCGCGGGTGGGCAGATGGCGCTGCAGTATATGACGGCCATCACCAACCCGCGATTCAACGAGTATTTCGACTACCCGGTGCCGGACCTGACCTTCCGGGCCGTCGTCACCAACTGCGGGGCCTCATTCCTCGACCAGCAGGTCGCGGCCATGCAGGCCGCCCCCGCGAATGATCCGATGGCGCTCGTGCAGCAGGCCTACTTCACGCCCGACTCCCTATCGAGGAATCCGCAGCGGCTGCGCACCGAGGAGTACATGACCACGGCACTGCCGCCGATCCTGATCGTCACCGGCAATGCCGATTTCATCCGCGACTGCTCGGTGCGCCTGGACGGCTATCTGCTCGCCAAGGGCATCAAGCACGAGTTCCGCTCCTACGGCACGCCCGACAATCCCCAGCAGCATGTGTTCAACTACGACATGAAGAACCCGGTCGGCCTGCAGGCATGCGCGGACGAGGCAGATTTCCTGCGCCGGCACATCGCCTGACGAGAGGGGGGATGACGCGCAAAGGGGCGGCCATATGGCCGCCCCTTTGTTTCGAAGTATCGGTTTTGAAGTGTCATCTCGCCCGAAGCATTGTGCCTCAGGCATCACGACTCACTCAAAGCCGACGTGACTTCGTCAGGCTCACTGCGCCGTCAGCGTTCGTTGCCTCACTACACTGTCAGCGTTCGTCAGCCTCACTGGGCGTCGTTGGAAGAGGCGCGGGAGAGGATGGCGTCGTAATCCTTCGGCACGTACTTGGGCTGGTGGGACTGCGAATTGACCTGATCGACGAACGCGGAGGCGCGATGCTGGTCGGCCTCGGACACGCCGGCGTCCAGCTCCCAGTCGAGATACGGGCTGCTGAAGCGGATCACACCAGTCTCGGCGTCATAAGCGGCACGCACGCCGTTGAGCGGCGCGGTCTCCTCATAGTGGCTGGTGTTGTTGCCACGGCCCGCGACGATGCGGGAGAAGACCGGCTGCGCCTCGAAGGCGTTCTGCTTGGCGACGATATGGCCGGCACGCTTGTCCTCAGCGGCGTCGGTGTAAGTGAGGTGGTCGCGGGTCAGCGTGACCTGCGAGCCGTCCTGCGCATGGAAAGTGGAGAGTGTCTGGCCCACGAAGAGGCTGTGCTTCTGTTCAACGTAGCTCATGCCTCAAAGTCTACTCCCGACGGGGGTCGTGGGACGAGCAACGGATGCGGCCGTATCATTGCAGATGAGACTCCATCAGACACCGTCGTCCCCGGAGAACATCATGACCGCCTCCTTGCCTATCGTTTCTGCCCGCACCACACCCGAACCATCGGCTCCGACCGGCAACGCACCAGCAACCGACCCCTCGCCGGCAGCCGGTCACACGCCGCTCGTCTCGTGCGTGATCTGCGTGCACAACGCCGCGTCCACGCTGCCGCGCTGCCTCTCCTCCGTCTCCACCCAAACGCTGGGTGATTTCGAGGTCATCCTCATCGACGACGGATCCGATGACGGATCGGAGGATATCTGCGATGAACAGGCGCACGCCGACCCCCGTTTCCATGTGGTCCATCAGGAAAACCACGGGCTGCAGGCCTCCCGCCGCACAGGGCTGGGACTGTGCCGCGGCCGCTACGTGCAGTTCACCGACGCCGACGACTGGCTCGAGCCGCAGGCGTTCGAGCTCCTCGCCCGAACCGCCGAGGCCTGCCATGCCGACCTCGTGCTCTGCTCGGCCTGGCGTTACCGCGCTGACGGCATCACCGCCATCTGCAACATCCCCCTGCCCGAAGGCGATTACAGCCCCACAGATCTGCTTGACCCGTGGATCAAACCCCTCTACGGCGACCTGCGCGAGGACCGGCTCGTCACGACCGGCTATCTATGGCCGTGCCTCTTCCGCCGCACGTGCCTCACGGGCGTGCGGTTCTACCCGTCCATCGTCATGCACGAGGACGAGGTGATCCTGCTGCAGGTGCTCCACCGGGCGCGAAAGGTCTCCATCCTGCGCGACTGCCTCTACAACTACAGCCGTCTCGCCCCCGACTCGATGAGCAAGCGCACGACGTACTGGCCGGGCTACTGGGACAACATGTGGCGGGTGTTTTGCGCCAAACGCCGCTCCGCGCGCTTCTACTTCGCCGACGAGCAGGAGTATCTGCCGCGCATGGAAACGTGGCTGCTGCAAAAACTTTTACGCTCCATCCGCAACGAGACCGGCTGGCAAAACCCTGCCGGATTCTGGGGCGGGCTGCGCAATGTGCGGCATTTCACCCATCTCGGCTCGGTCATGGCGGCAAAGATGTGGCGCTATTACGACCCCTCGCAGTTCACGCGCTTTGAGAATATGACGATCCGCCTGCTGCGCCACCAGCATTTCCTCGCCTGCTACGCGCTATGGGCCATCGCCTGCGGGCGTATGCGCACGTACAAGGAGAAGACGAAGAACTAAGCCTCATCGACCGCCGACACCTTCATATCCGACAGTTGCTGCCCACCCGTCAAATACTTTTTGCGCACGGACAGATACATCGCCCCGGCGGTGAGGCCGGAAATGGTGTCGCTAATGGGTTCGGCCGCGAACACACCGACCGCGCCGAGGAACTGCGGCAGTATGAGCGCGAGCGGGATGAGCAGGATCACCTTGCGCAGCACGGCGAGGAAGAGCGAGCGCCTCGCCATGCCCAGACCGACGAACACGGTCTGCGCGCCGGATTGCAGGCCGAACACGAGCCAGCCGCACACGAACAGCGGCAGCACGCGCAGGACGATGCGTCGCACCGAGGGTGCGGGGGCTAACAGATCGGCGAACATCTGCGGGAAGGCCGCCATGAGCGCCACGACGACGCAGTACACGCCGATGTACAGCCGGAAGACCACCGAGGCGACCTTGCGCACGCGGGGTATGTCGCCGGCACCGTAACAGTAGCTGATGACCGGCTGGGCGCCCTGGTTGATGGAGTTGGAGAAGACGTAGAAGAACTGCATGCAGCTGGAAACGACCGTCATCGCCGCCACCCAGTCGTCGCCGCCGTAGGTGCGCAGGCTAGTGTTGAAGATGATGTTGATGAGGCATTCGGTCAGCTGCATGGTAAACGGTGCCGCACCGAGGGCCATCACCCGTCCGAGCACCGGCGAGAAGCGCAGCGCATGCCAGCGCAGCCGCAGCCCGCTGCGCGGCGAGAGCAGAAAGGCGCAGATCCACAGCGCGGAGAGGAACTGGCCCGTCACGCTGGCGATGGCGGCGCCGCGGATGCCCCAGCCGAATGTGAAGATGAACAGCGGGTCGAGCACGAGGTTGACGCCCGCGCCGATGAGCGAGGAGACCATGGCGGCCGCGGACCGGCCTTGTGCGGAGATGAACGGGTTGAGCCCGAGCGCGAGCTCCACCGCCACGGTCCCCCACAGGTAGGCGCCCAGATACTCGGAGCCGTACGGCAGCGTGCGCGGCGAGGCGCCGAACAGCAGCAGGATCGGGTCCTTCCAGATCTCGAAGACGACGGTGAGGACCACGGAGATGGTCAGCAGGGCAGCTGCCGAGGAGCCGAGGATCGTCTCCGCGCGGCGCGCGTCCTTCTTGCCCAGGGCGATGGCGGCCAGGGGCGCGCCGCCGTTGCCGATGAGCTGGGCGAACGCGGATATGGCGATGGTGATGGGGAAGCAGATGCCGATACCGGCGAGCGCCTGCGTGCCCTGCCCGGGGATACGGGCGATGAAGATGCGGTCGACGATGCTGTAGAGCGCGTTGACGAGCTGGGCGACGAACGCCGGTGCGATGAGCACGGGCAGTAACCGGCCGAGCGGCTGTGTGCGCATCCGTTCCGGCGTGGGGGCGGAGAATCGTGGGGTGGAAAAGCGCGAGCCTGTTGGCTTACCGGAGTCTGTCATGCTGTCACATCACCTTTGACGGCACACGCGCCTGTGCGTGCGCCGCTGACGGTCATCCCTTCATCGGGATGCTGCTTCCAGCCGCTCTGACGGCTGCCTACCCCCCCCCCAACCTACTCACGCCTCGGCCAGATTGTCCCGGCCAGATCGCCGCCGCATCAAACGGGTGAGAATACAAAAAAGCCCGGGAGCAATGCTCTCGGGTTTCTTCCTTGCTGGGGTACCTGGACTCGAACCAAGAATGGATGAACCAGAATCACCTGTGTTGCCAATTACACCATACCCCAATGGGCTGTGCTCTGTGCCACAGCACTTTCATACTGTAGCACGGATCAGGCCTGGTACCCCCGAGCGGATTTGAGCCGCTGTTTGCGCCGTGAGAGGGCGATGTCCTGGACCGCTAGACGACGGGGGCAGATCTTTAGTTGTGTTGCCGAAGACAACAAAAGATGACTATACACAGACACCCGGATAAGCGCAAGACCTGAAAACGACGACACGCCGAAGGACGGGGATAACGGTGCGATCACCGCCCCGCCCGGAGGGTCTCAGCGCAGTATCAGCGAAACGGCGGCGTGCCGGTATCTCGGAAAAGCCATAGAGAAGCCACGGGATGCCGGCATCGCTGTCGTCTCAGTTCTTCGTGCCGCTCAGTTCTTCTTGCCGCCCTTGGAAGCGTCCTTCTGCGCGGCGGCCTTGGCGGCGAGCACGTCATCGAGATGCGAACGCAGGTTCTTCAGACGCGCCACCGACAGATCCTTGCCGATGATCTCCATCGACTGGAACAGCGGAGGGGAGACGCGGCGGCCGGACTCGGCCACACGCACCGGGCCGAACGCGCGGCGCGGCTTGAAGCCGGCCTTCGCCACGAGCTCGTCCTCGAGCAGCTCCTGCAGGTGGTCGGCCTTCCACTGCCCGTCCGGCACGGCCTCGAGCACCTCGATGGCCTTGTCGAGCACCTCGCCCGAGTCATCCTTGAGCTGCTTGAGCGCGCCCTCATCCGGCTCGAGGTATTCGTCGTCGGAGAGCAGCGAGCCCACCATGCCGGAGACCTCGGAGAGCAGGCGCACGCGGGTCTGCACCAGCGGCGCGGCAGCGGTGAGCACCTCGCGCTCATGGCCGGTCAGGTCCTCCCACTTCTCGGCCGAGACGACGCCGTCCTTGTGCAGATACGGCACCGAGCGCTCGATGAAATCCTGCGTGTCGAGCTGGCGGATGTGCTCGGCGTTGATGGCGATGGCCTTGTCGATGTCGAAGTGTGCCGGGTTGGCCACCACGTCATACACGGAGAAGTTCTTGGCGAGCTCGTCCATGCTGAACACGTCCTTGTCGGGGCCCATCGACCAGCCGAGCAGGGCGAGATAGTTGAGCAGGCCCTCCTTGATGAAGCCACGGTCGCGCAGCAGGAAGAGGTTGGACTCCGGGTCGCGCTTGGACAGCTTCTTGTGGCCCTTGCCCATCACGTACGGCAGATGACCGAACAACGGGGTCTGCTTGGCGATGCCGAGCTTCTTCAGATAGTCGTAGAGCACGATCTGGCGCGGGGTGGAGGAAAGCAGATCCTCGCCGCGCAGCACGACGTTGATGTTCATGAGCGCGTCGTCAACCGGGTTGGTGAGCGTGTAGAGCGCGTCGCCGTTGGGCCGCACGATCACGTAATCGGGGGTCGAGCCGGCCTTGAAGGTGATCGGCCCGCGCACGAGATCGGTGAAAGTGATGTCCTCGTCCGGCATCTTGATGCGGATGGCCGGCTTGCGGCCCTCGGCACGGAACTTCTCCTTCTCCTCCTCGCTCATCGTGCGGTCATAACCGTCGTAGCCGAAGCGGGCAGGACGGCCGTTCGCCTCGTTGCGCGCGGCGGTCTCCTCCGGGGTGGAGAAGGACTCATAGGCGTAGCCCGCGTCGAGCAGCTGCTGGGCGACCTTCTTGTAGATGTCAGTGCGCTGCGACTGGTAGTACGGCCCGTCCGGGCCGCCCACATTGATGCCCTCGTCCCAGTCGATGCCGAGCCAGTTGAGGGCCTCGATGATCATCTTGAGGGACTCGTCGGTATCGCGGGCGTTGTCGGTGTCCTCGATGCGGAAGACGAGCTTGCCGCCGGTGTGACGGGCCTCGGCCCAGTTGAACAGGGCGGTGCGGACCATGCCGACATGCGGGATGCCTGTGGGGGACGGGCAGAATCGGACGCGGACGTCCTTGGGAAGTGACGGTTTCTCACTATTTTCACTCATACCCTTATTCTGCTTCCCAACGGGGACGCCGGCGATCCTCACGCCCGGTAGTCGGCGGTCGTCTCCACCGCCCAGAAGCGCTCGAGCAGTGAGACGAACCCGACGAGCAGGCCGGTCAGCGCGATGATGATGAGTGTGGCAGCGAGGATGAGCGGGGTGCGGAAGGAGTTGAACGCCGACTGGAGCACGATGCCCAGCCCCTGCCGTGCGCCGAGGTACTCGGCGGTGACGGCCGTACCGTACACATACACCGCGGCGATGCGCATGCCGCCCAGGATCTGCCGCGCCGCGACCCTCAGCCGCACGTGGAAGAGCGTCCAGGCCGGCCCGGCACCGCACGTGAGGGCCACATCGTCATAGAACCGCGGCACGGCGAGCAGCCCGCGCGTCGTCTGCACGGTGATGGGGAAGAACGAGAGGACGAGCACCATCACCACCTTGCCGGCCGGTTCGAAGCCGAACCAGATGATGAACAGCGGGGCGACAGCGATGAGCGGCAGCGTCTGGAGGGTGACGAGCAGCGGGGACAGTGCCGCGGAGGCGAGCGGCGAGAGGTAGAGCAGGATTCCCAGCCCGATGCCGACCGGGATGGCGAGCAGGAAGCCGGCCAGCCCCTCGAGCCACGTGACGAGCGTGGCGGGGCCGAGGATGGTCCCCCACGAAGCGGCGAATTCCGAGACGATTTGTGCAGGCGAGGCCATCACACGCGTGGAGACGCCGGAGATGTCGACGGCCGCCTGCCAGAGCACGAGCAGCAGCACGACCGCCACGGTGCCGACCGCGAACCGCGTGCCGCGCGACAGCGGACGCGGATGCAGACGCCCTCCGGCATCAGCGCGCCTATCCGTGTGCGGCAGGCGCGAGGACCATGCCCTCCCCCGGCTCATCGTGTCTTCTCCAGATAGGCGTCGGTGGCGAGCGAGCGGGCCTGCGGCGCCTTGCCATTGCCGCCGCTCTTGGCCGAATACACGCCCGCTTTTGCGAGGAAGTCGAGATATTCCTGTGCCTGGGCGAAATCCGTGGTGCCGATCTTTGACGAATCGCCCCAGTATTTCTTCTCGACGATCCGCTTCATGGAGTCCTGTGCCAGCTTCTGGCTGATCCCGCTACCGCTGCTCTCCTCCACAAGGATCTTCGCCGCCTTGTCAGGATGGGCGAGCGCCCAACGATAGCCTTTCTGCGTGGCGGTGATGAAGCGCGAGAGCGTCTTCTTGTGCGAGGCGGCCCAGGAGGTCTTCACCGCCAGGCCCACCTGGTCGGGGTTGCCGGGCACGCCGTAATCGCCGGCCTCGTAGCAGCGCAGCCTCGGGCCGTCCATCCGCGAGCGCACGCCCTCCCATGTGTCGTAGAAACCGGCGAAATCGCCCTTGCCGGCGGCGAGCGTGTCGAAGGTGGAGGTGCCGGAGGTGGCGGTGGAGAAGGTGGGCTTTCCCCCGTCGTGGGCGATCATCTGCCGGACGACGGCGGTCTGCTCGGCCGAGCCGAACGAGACGAACGTCTTGCCGGAGAAGTCCTTGGGCGAGCGGATGTCCGTGCGCGAGGCGAGCGCGCACCAGCGGGCGATAGGCTTCTGGACGAGGTCAAACACCATCCGCAGGTGCGAGCCGCGCGCATCGGCGGCGGCCACGTTGGAGAGGGTGGTGAACCCGAGGTCAGCCACGCCGGTCTCCACCGCACGCTCCGCACCGGCGGTGGAGGTGGGCAGGATCTGCACGTTGACGCCGGCGAGCCGGTAGAACCCGCGCTTCTGGGCGACGAAGACGCCGATGTGGTTCGTGTTCGCGGTCCAGTCGAGCATGACGGCGACCGTGGGGAAATGCGCGTCGCCGGCCTTCGCATCAGACGAGGCCGAAGAGGAGGTGGCGGAGGACCCGGCCCCGCAGCCTGTCAGCGACAGCAGCAGCGCGGCCGCCAAAACGAATGCCGGCATTTTCCGCGCGGGGACGGCGGCACGACGGTTGGAAAGGGAATGGACGAACCGGGATAGAAAGCGCATTTCACCTTGCCTCTCGCGCTGTGCGAGGCGCCGGATCGGGTCCGGTAAGGTGAGGAGCCCGGCGATCCGACGGCTGTGTGGGTCGATCGTTCGTGTCCGCCGTCCGCAGGATGCCCGCATGGTCTGGTCGATCCGCGATGGCCACAGCCCGCGACGGGCAGGCCAGCACTGCACAGACCGATACCGGGCGGATCAGCGCTCGGCAGACCCACACAGTGTACTGTCGTCCCACAACACCGCCACCTCCCGTTTTCCCTTCCCCATCCGAATCGATGCCCCCGGCAGACTGACAATCCAGACAGATGACGATCCGAACAAGCAGCGATCCGGGCAGACCGGCGATTTCATCCCGCAGACCGATCCCTCCCCCATCCATCGATATTTACAATCAGAGGCAATCGGAGTGCTTGTGCCCGTGCCGCGCACACCGGCACGTTTTGAGGAACGACGGCTGGGAACGGCCGCCATCGAGCAAAGGAGAGACGATGACTTCTCCGAATTATCCCGGCGGTTTTCCTTCCGGGAACCAGTATCCACAGCCGCCGCAGTACCCGGCACCGGGCCAGCAGTATCAGGCACCGTACGATCAGCAGCAGTACGGCGACGGCGGCTACGCGCAGAACGGCTACTCCGGCTATGGCGGCCAGTACGGCGACGGCGGCTATCAGCAGCCCGGCTATGAGCAGCCGGCACAGTTCCCGCCGCGGTTCGCGACAAATCAGACCGCAGGCGCCTCGGCAGGCGGCACCGCACCCATGAACGGGGCGAACGGCCCGGCACCGACGATGCCGATGAATCAGCCGGTGGGCCAGATGCCGCCCGCCTACGGCATGAACGCTGGTGCCGGCACGCCGATGAACGGTCCGGCCCCCGCACCGATGCCGCCGGCCGGCATCGCCCAACCCGCGCCGGTCGCCACCGCGCAGCGCTCGAAGCTGCCGGCCCCGCGCCGTCTGCCGCAGTACGGTGCCAACCCGCTCAACGCCTTCACGCGCTTCTTCACCAAGTACGCCACCTTCACGGGTCGCGCCTCCAAGAGCGAGTACTGGTGGATGCAGTTCTGGCATCTGATCGTCAGCTGGTTCATCGTCCCGGGCGTCACTGCCCTGTGCGTGTACATCTGCCTCGTGCCGATGATCGGCATCGTCAGCGATGACATCACCACCGTGCAGTCCTCGCTGCGCAACTGTCTGTACGTGGCCATCGGCGTTCTCATCGTCGCCGCCATCGTCGACCTCGCGCTGCTCATCCCCTCGCTCTCGCTGCGCGTGCGGCGTCTGCATGATGCGAACGGATCGGGCTGGTGGGCCGCGTTCTGGGTGGTGCCGGCGGTGGTCACCGATGTGCTCGCCTACGCCGCCTACACGCTCATCTTCATCGCCTGCTTCCGTCTTGTCGACTACCTGCCGCAGGTGGATCAGGTGCTCAACAGCAGTGATTTCGAGCCGGGCAGACTCGACCGCTTCCTGCCCTTCGCCACCGGCACGGTGCTGGTGGTGTTCGCCTACGTGCTGCTCGCCGCCGCCATCTCACAGATGATCACCCTCATCTTCGACCTCGTGGTCGGCTTCATCACCACCGATCCGGCGGGAAGCCGCTTCGACGCGCAGGAGCCGGAGGTCGAGCCGGTGCCCGCCGCCGCGCAGGAGGCGGCACAGGAGGCCGCAGCCGTACAAAAGACCGCGGCACAGGACGACCACAGCTCTGACTGATCAACACAGACGGCTGTGACTCGAGCCGATCGGCACAGCAGACGGCCGCGGCACGGTCTGACCGGTTACGGTCTGACTAGAGCACAGTCTGATCGGTCACAGACCGACAAGAACAGTCTGTCTTACTCGACGTCCTTGGCGGGGTCATGATAGTCGACCCCGACGAGGCGGTGCGTGCCCGTCTCGATCGCCAGTGAGGTGACCGAGGCGAGGCCCGTCTTGCGCAGCAGCACGTTCGAGGAGGCGCGGCCTGTGGCGAGCATGTGCCGCAGCGTCCAGATCGGCGACTCATGCGAGACGACGATGAGGTTCTGCCCCGGGTAGGCGTCGGCCTTCTCGAACGCGAACGACATCATGCGCTCGGCGATCTGCTCGTACGGCTCGCCCCAGCCCGGGCGGCGAAGATTGAGGAACTTGAACAGATTTCCATGCCGGTACCAGGCCGCCTGCCCGTGGTTGACGCGCTGGCCGGCATAAATATTCTTTGCCTCCAGCAGCCGCTCATCAGTCTGGATGGCAAGAGGTTCGAGACCGTCTTTCTCCCGCTGCTGGTTGACAGCCTGCTGCACAAGGCGGGCGGTGTCCATCGTGCGGTCGAGGGGCGAGGAGAAGAACGCGGCGGACCGGACGATCTGCGGCTGGCCCGCCACCCACTCGGCAGTGGCCTGCGCCTGGCGACGGCCGAGATCGGAGAGATGGAAGCCAGGAAGACGCTCGTAGACGACTTTGCCCGGGTTCTCGACCTTGCCGTGACGGACGAAGTTGAGGACGGTGACAGCCATCAGCGGCTCTTCTTCCCCTGCTTCTTCTTTTTGGCCGGCGGGTCGACGGGCATGGTGGCGAGATCATCGCCCAGCATGCCGGCCACGGCGTTCATCGTCGCCTGACGATCCTGAATCTTGCGTGAGAGGCCACGGGTGAGCACGGCCGTCTCCTCGGCCGCCGTCACCGGGTCGACGCCGCGGGCGATGCGCGCCTCGTAGAACGGCAGCGCCACCGGGTCGGCGGGCATGGCCCACTTGGAGGAGAACGCCGCAGAGGTGATGAGCGAGGCGGCCATGGTCGGCGCGCCCTGCGGGCGCTGCCAGCGGGCCGGCCCGTGCTGCAGCGACCACAGGCCGATGCGGTGCGCGAACGTATTGTCATTCTCGTGGCCGGCGCGCGGGGCGTCGATGGTGAACTTGCGCGAGAAGAAGTTCCACACGCTGACGATGATGGTGGCCACGATCTTGGCGATATTGGTCATCAGCACGATGAAGCCGTGCGAGCTCTTGCCGATGAACGGCTGGGTCATGGCGGCGATGATGAGGCCGTTGATGATCAGGCCGATCACCGAGCAGATGACGAAGATCGTCAGCTCCATCCATCGTGCCATATCCACGCGGTGGATGAAGACGAACTGCATGCTCGCCAGATAGTTGACGACGAGTGAGATGAGGAACGAGATGGACCCGGAGACGGTCGGGTTCATGCCCAGGGCGGCGACGAAAACGTTGAGCAGGCCCCAGTCGATGAAGAAGCAGACGAAGCCGATGACGCCGAAGCCGACGAACTGCAGCACCACGTGGCGGACGACCGGGTTGAGCCGGGCGACCCACGTCGGCATCTTGTGTGAATCCCCGTCCTGCGCATGGTTTGTACCGCCGCTGTGCTGATCGCGCTGGGCGGCGGTGTTCTCACTCTGTTGTGCCATAACGAACATTGTCCCACAGGCGCCGACACACACCGGCATTGCCGGCCTGACGCCCACCCGCCCGCGCTGGCTCCACCGGACCGACACCATCAGCCGAGCCACCGCCATCGGCCAGACCGCCCACAACGAGGAACGGCCCCGCCCACGATGTCTCTGCGGAGGGCGCATTGCCGCCGCTTAGACTAGGAACGGCACGCGCACACCGCCTGTTTGCGGTGCCGCGCACACGTAGTCCCGTCTTTTCAAGGAGGCACCCATGCCGTGCATCATCACCCATACGTCACAGAAGATCTCGCAACAGCAGCGCGAGCATCTCAAGACCGTCTTCGGCAAGGCCATCGAGGATCTGCCGGGCAAGAGCGAGTTCTGGCTGTGCTGCCTGTTCGACGATGACAAGCCGATGTACTTCGGCGGCACGAACGACAAGCCGGCCGCGTTCATCGAGGTCAACGCCTACGCGACCGGCGAGATCCCGCAGTCCGCTTGGCAGAAGCTGTCGGCCGACATCCAGGAGGCGGTCAGCTCCGAGCTGGGCGTGCCGAAGGACCGCATGTATGTGCGTGAGATCGCCTCGCCGGACTGGGGCTGGAACGGCGGCAATTTCTGAGCCGTCATCACCCCCCCCGCGATGCGCCCTGTTACCGGCGATAAATCGTCGCCAGCCGGGCAGGACGCGCACCAGACGACAGACAATAATCCGACATAAAAACAGAGGCGCCCGCCAGACTGGTATCAACCATGATCTGGCGGGCGCCTCTGTGTTGAGAGAAGAAAATCAGCCCGGAAACCTCAGTCCCCGGTCAAAGCTCACTTCTCGGCGGTCACCTTGACGGTGAACTGCGCGGAGATCTCCGGGTGCACGTTGGCCGTGACCGGGAAATCACCGGTGGTGCGGATCGGCTCGAAGACGAGGGTCTTCGGATCCACGCTGATCTGCTTGGCGGCGAGCGCGGACGCGATGGCGTCGGCGGAGATGCCGCCGAACAGCTTGCCGGACTCGGAGACCTTGGCGGAGATCTCGACGGTGCTGCCCTCGAGCTGCTCCTTGAGCGCGACGGCGTCCTCACGGGTGGCGAGCACCTGTGCACGACGGGCCTTGCGCATGGCCTCGATCTGCTTCTCGGCGCCGGCGGTCCACACAAACGCCTGGCCCTGCGGGATCAGGAAGTTGCGGGCATAGCCGGTGGCGACGGTGACGACGTCACCCTTGTGGCCGAGGTTGGCGACGGTGGTGCGAAGAATGACCTTCTGCTGCTTGTTCGGCATTGTTCCTCCTTCTTGCCTCAGCGGTCGGTGTGACGACGGCGGTGACCGTGGCTGACGGAATGGCCGAGGGTCTGGTACGGAAGAAGGGCCATCTCACGGGCGTTCTTGATGGCCTTGGACAGCTCGCGCTGCTCCTGGACGGACACGCCGGTGATGCGACGGGAACGGATCTTGCCGCGATCGGAGATGAACTTGCGCAGCAGCGCGACGTCCTTGTAATCGATCTCGGTGACCTTGGCGGCCTTGAGCGGATCCGGCTTCTTCTTGAACGGCTTGACGGGAGGATGCGGCCTCTTGCGTGACATATGAAAACTCCTTGATGATTTTGAATCTCGTTGATCAGTATGTGGATGACGGTTCTGCGCTCAGGCGGGAATGCGGACGGGGACCGTCACGGCATCAGGCGACCGGCTCAGAAGGCCGGCTCGTCGCCCGTGCCGAGCGGGTCGGCGTCCTGGCCGGTGCCGCTGGCACCGAAGCCCGCGCCGTTGGAGTAATTGCCGTAGGAACCCCACTGGCCGGCCTGGCCGGACTGTGCCGGCGCGGCAGCCGAGGCGCCGCCACTGTAGCCGCCCTGCGCGGGCGCGGCGGGACGCGCACCGCCGGCATAGCCGGAGGCGCCGCCCTGACGCGGCGTGCGGGTGACCTGCGCGGAGGCATAGCGCAGCGAGGGGCCGATCTCGTCGACCCTCAGCTCCACCACCGAGCGGGTGCTGCCGTCCTGCGCCGTGTACGAGCGCTGGACGAGGCGGCCCTGCGCGATGACGCGCGTGCCCTTGGTCAGGGAGCTGGCAATGTTCTGGGCCATGTCGCGCCACGCGGAGCAGCGCAGGAACAGCGCGTCGCCGTCCTCCCACTGCTGCGTCTGGCGGTTGTAGGTCCTCGGGGTCGAGGCGATCGTGAAATCGGCGACCTGTGCGCCGGAGCCGACAGTGCGCAGCTCCGGATCGGCCGTCAGATTCCCGATAACGGTGATCACCGTGTCATTTGCCATTTTTCCCAGCTTCTCGGCAGAAAATCAGTCATTCACGGGCACAGACCCGCGCGGTACGAAGGTGCGCGGACCTGTTCTTGTCTGCGCGGACAGGATCGTCCGTGGGCCGATGCGGCTCAGTTGTCCTTGCGCAGAATCTTGGTGCGGATCACCTGCGGGGCGAGACCAAGCTGACGCTTGAGCTCATCGTTCGTGGCCGGGTCAACGCTGTAGTTGACCACCACGTACGAGCCCTCGGTGTTGCCGTCGATCTCGTAGGCGAGCTTGCGACGACCCCAGAAATCGGTCTTGTCGATCGAGCCCTTGGCGTTCTTCACCACGTCGAGATATCCATCAACGAGCTTCTTGACGCTCGCGTCCTCAAGCTGAGGATCCACGATCATCATGAGTTCATACTTATGAGCAGACATCACCCACCTCCTTTGGACTGACTGGTCACGGGCCTTCCGTGACAGGAGGATGTGCTGCGAGTGCGGCCGGGGTTGGCGGCCACAACAACAGGTCGATTTTACGCGGCGGCGGCGACGCGGCAGATCGCACGTCGCTGCCTGGCCGCAGACGGCGCGGCCCCGGAAAAACAGGCCGCCGTGCCCGGCAGTCAGGCAGGAAACCCAGCGGGAAACTCAGCGGGCAGAGGATGAGGAGGCGGTCTTGGAGGACGCGCCGCTGCCCGAAGGCAGGCGGACGAAGTCCGTCGAGCGCAGGTAGTTCTTGCCGGCCGTCATGTCGTACTGGATGAGCCGGTACTCGCGCAGCAGCGCCGACGCCTTCTTCGGCAGCTTCGCCGTCGTCACGGTCTTCCCGTCCGACATCACGTTGAGCTGCTCGCCCTCGGGGATGCGGTCCCACACCTGGATGCCGTTCATCACCGGCGGCTCCATGGCAGGGATCGCCTCATGCATGCGCGTGAGGAAGGCGAGGTAGGGCGAGACCTTCGAGTCCGTCTGTGCCGCGGCCTGAGCCATGAAGTAGTTCGGCGAGGTGTAGGCGCTGCCGGCGGCAGACAGCTTCTTCGCGTTCTTCGTGGCCTTGTTCGACCAGATGAAGTAGTCCGTCTCGTGCAGGGCGAGCGAGTTCTTCTCGCTGCGGCTGGCGGTGTCATAGATGCCGGGCAGGTGGTCGCCGTACCAGATGACGGTGATCGGCCGGTCGATGGCGTCGAGCTTGTCGAGGAAGTCCTTGGTGGCCTTGTCCGTGTATTCCACGCCCTTGGCATACGTGCGGATATGCGTCTTCTCAGTGGCGGACAGGCCGGTGCCGGAGACCTGGAACTGATTGTCGTCGTACCAGTTGTTGTAGTTCATGTGGTTCTGCATGGTGGCCAGCTGGTAGTAGCCCGCCTTCTGATCCTTTGCCAGATGGTCGAGGATGGCCTGGTAGCTGGAGGCATCACAGACATACGGGTTGCGGTCGATCTTGTTCTGCGGCTCGAACACGTACGGGGTTCCGGTCTGCGCCCAGAACTTCGCGAAGCCGAAACGCTTGTAGTCGCTGTCGCGGAAGTACATCTTGGCGTTGTACGGGTGGAACGCGAGCGCGGTGCGGTCGGCCTGGTTCCACATCTGCGAGAAGGCGTACGGCCATGACTGCGTGGGCACGAGCTGGGTGTAGGGCGCGGTCATCGAGGCGGAGAAGTTGGCCATCGACAGGCCGGTGGTGGCCATGTACTCGAGGTTGGCGGTGCCCCCGCCGTAGCCGGAGGAGACCATGAGCCCGCTCGTGGTGGTCTTCTTGATGGCGCGGATGCGCGGCATCGGGTCGGCGTTGAGGCTCACGCCCGGCACGCGCGTGGGGTCGGAATACGACTCGGACAGCACGGTGATGACGGTGTTGTTCGTGAGGGTCCCCATGCGCGAGGCGTTGATGGTCTTTGCCACCTTCGTGTATTTGGCGGCGATCTTCTTCATCGTCTGTTCGCTGTAGCCCTTCGGCTCGTCCATCACCTTGATGCGGGTCAGGCGCATGAAGCCGATGGCGGTGCCGTTGCCCTGGGCGTCGAGCACGGCGTCCCACAGGTGGGGGATGTCGCCCATGTAGGCGGCGAAGCGGTTGGCGGCCGTGCCCTCGGTGCCGAGGTTGACGGCGAACCCGCCCAGCAGGCCGGCAGGCAGTGCGACGAGCACGATCTGGGCGATGACGCGCAGCGCGCGGCGGGTGGCGGTGGCGGCGCCCTGGCCGTGCGAGCGGGCAAGGCCCGCCACGCAGCGCGAGAAGCTGTCGCGCGTAAAGATAGCGCCCTTGTGCCCGTCAAACAGGCCGAGCACAACACACAGCGCCACGAACACGAGCACGAAGACGACGGCCGCGATGATGGTGCCGGCCGCATCGTCGGGGATGAAGTCGGTCAGCGAGCCGGCGTTGTCACCGGCGAGCAGCACGTCGGAGGGCAGGATCGGCTCGTTGCGCATCTGCACCTTCATCCGCTCGATGACGGCGACGACCGTCACCACGGCGAGGAAAACGGGGCTCGCCACCCAGAAGCGGTTGAAAAGGAACAGTATCGCCAGATAGATGAGGGCGAGGACGGCCATGTTGAGCGCCCAGACGAAGCGGTGCTGGGTGACGCACAGACGCAGGAACGCCCACAGCTGGCCCCACGGGTTGGACGGCGAGACGGACATCTGCAGCACCGCCATCGCCAAGAAGTCGGTCAGCAGGAACCAGAGGATGTAGACGAGCGGGTTGTAGCCGCGGCCGGCGGCTAGTCGGCGCGCACGCAGGGAGGGTTGTGCTGCCTTGTCGCCCGTCTTCCGGCGCATGTCCGTGTCCTGGCCTGCGACCATGTCCTCGGCTGCGGCCGTCACCCGGCCTGTGGGACGTGGTGAATTCGTCATGACGCCTTCTTTTCCCTCTCGTGCCTGCCGTCAACCGCAGACCGGCGGTCCCACCGTCGGTCTGCCTGACGCTGTCGGGCGCGCCCTGCCGCCGCGCCTGACGCACGCCTGCGCGCCCGGCACGGCACGGCATCCCCGGATCGCCGGCGGACGCGCCCATCCCGCCCCACCGTACATGCCCGTCCTGCCGCCGGCGGCAGGACGCCGGTCTTAGCCGGCAAACCACCACAGTTCATGTGCAAACTGTGCGGATCCCGTGCGAATACGCCGTACGCGCACCGGGAAATATGCCCTCGGCGCGGGCACGGTAAGAAACAGTCCCTAGCATGTCCGGTATGGCAAAACGTAGTGACGCGTCACAACCGCAGTCGTGGGGAACACGTGATCTCGGCCGCGAGCGCGAGGCGGCGCGGCGGGAGACCGCCCGCCGGTCCGCCCGTTCGGCGTCCTCGTCAACGCGACGGGGCACGACCCGTGGTTCCTCTTCCTCTCGCCGGTCCTCTGAGGCGCAGGAGTGGGGTGCCGGGCGTTCCGCCTCGCATGGCGCGTACCGTTCCAGCACGGGCTACACCATGCGCGGCGAAAACCGCGCCTCGCGTCGTGCCCGCCGCAGCTCGCGCACCTATCGCAGCCCTGCGGACGGGTCATACGGCACCTACGGCACGCGCCGGCCCGACGCCGGGCGTTCCGGCTCCTCACGCCCTCACCGCGGCGCGCATGCGGCGAGCCATAAGATGCCGCGCGGCGGGACGCATGGCGGGGGCGGCCGCGAGCCGAAGAAGCGTCATCTCGGCCTCAAGATCACCCTCGGCGTGATCGGCGGGCTCCTCGCCCTGGGGATCGTGCTCTTCGCCTTCCTCTACGCCACCATCCATGTGCCCGCCCCCGAGGACGTGGCCCTCGCCCAGAAGACGAACGTCTATTACTCGGACGGCACCACGTCGATCGGCTCCTATTCGCAGCAGAACCGCGAGATCATCGGCTGCTCGGCGCTGCCCTCCTATGTGGGAAACGCCGTCGTCTCCTCGGAGAACCGCACGTTCTGGACCGACCCGGGCGTGGACGCGCGCTCGATCGTGCGCGCGCTGCTCAACAACATCTCCGGCGGTGCGCGGCAGGGCGCCTCCACCATCACCCAGCAGTACGTCGAGCGCTATTACCTGGGCGAGACCACCACCTATCCGGGCAAGGTGAAGGAAGCCATCCTCGCCCTCAAGATCGCCCAGACGCAGAGCAAATCCACCGTTCTATGCAACTATCTCAACACCATCTACTTCGGCCGTGACTCGTACGGCATCCAGGCCGCCGCCAAGAGCTACTTCAACAAGGACGCCAAGGATCTGAGCGTGGGCGAGTCGGCCATGCTCGCCGGCATCATCCCCGCCCCCAACGCGTGGGCGCCGGACAAGAACCCCACGAAGGCGACCGAGCGCTACCAGCGCACGCTGCGCATCATGTACGCCGACAAGCACATCAGCAAGGCGCAGTTCGACGAGGCGATGAAAAACGAGCCCAAGCCCGTCTCCTACACGGCCGGCAACCAGTATTCCGGCCCGAATGGCTACCTCCTCAAGCTCGTCGAGCAGGAGCTGACGCGCAACAAGACGTTCTCCTCCGACGAGCTGGCGACCGGCGGCTACAAGATCACCACCACGATCGACAAGTCCAAGCAGGCCGTGATGCAGAAGATCGGCGACGAGCGGGCCACCGGCGAGCCGGACACGATCTCCCACGCCGGCGTCTCCGTCAACGCCACCAACGGTGAGGTGGAGGCCCTCTACGGCGGATCGGACTATCTCAAGAAGCAGCTCAACCAGTCCACCCAGGCCCAGTTCCAGCCGGGATCGACCATGAAGCCCTTCGCCCTGCTGACCGGTGTGAGCCAGGGGATGAGCCTCAACTCCGTGTTCGACGGCTCCTCGCCGCGCTCGTTCCCGGGACTCGCCCAGCCGGTGAAGAACTACGACAACCTCAATTTCGGCCGCATCAACTGGTACCAGTCGGTGGCCTACTCGTCGAACACCACGTTCGTCGACCTCAACAACTGCGTGGGACCGCAGGCCACCGCGGCCACCATGAAGAAGGCAGGCATCCGCTCAACGATCGACAAGCAGTCGCTCTACAACGTGCTCGGCATCAACTCGATCACCGCCTACGACCTCGCGCGCGGCTACACCACCATCGCCTCGGGCGGCATCCGCCGCACCATCCATGTGGTCCGCTCCGTCACGGACGGCAAGGGACGCCAGCTGTACAAGGCGCCCACCGGCGGCACGCGCGTGTTCACCAAGCAAGCGGCCGACCTGACCCGCCACGCCATGGAGGCGGACGTGCATTACGGCTTCTCCGCTCCGGTGCGCACCGTCAACCGGCCGCTCGCCTCCAAGTCGGGCATCGCCAACGACTCGACCGCCGCCGATTTCGTGACGCTCAGCGCCACCCATGCCACCGTGTTCGCCGTGTGGAACGCCGACGCGGACGGCAACGCGGCGGCCTTCCCGAGCTCCTTCGCCTCCTATGCGGAGGACACGTACACGGCCGCCATGTTCGCCAGCTATGCCAAACAGGCGTGGGCGAACGAGCCGGTCAAGCAGTTCGACAAGGTAAGTGACAACGGCAAGATCGGCGGCCCGCAGGGCACGTGGGGCCTGCGCTACGGCACGACCACCTGGTCGATGGGCACGGTCTCCTCCGATCTGACGTCCAAGTCGACCACCACGCAGCAAAAGAGCGATACCTCCAAGAAGGAGGACTCGTCGAGCGAGCAGGGTTCGGCGGACGGCGGGACCGGCAGCGGTGACGGAACAGACGGGACCGGGGACGAAACCAGCGACACCGGTACCGACTCGGCCGGGCAGGACGACGGCTCCGGCACGCAGGGCCAGAGCGGTGGTACCACCGGCGGCACGGGCGGGAATACCGGTGACGCAGGCTCAGACACGGGCGGCGAGTCCGGAGGGACCGGCGACGCAGGCGGGCAGTGAGTTCGCACCCGCCACGCTCAGTAATATGTCCGGGGCAACTCTCAGGACAGGAGCTCTCAGGACAGGAGCATGACGCCCTTGCGGCCCGAGCAGTAGGCGTTGCCGAGCCATGTGTGCCGGCTCGTGGGCCAGATCGATGCCAGACGCGGCGAGCCCTGGCTCATCCAGATGGAGGGCACGCGCCCGTCGGAGCTGCGCGAGCCGAGCAGGTTGAACCCGTTCTTGCGCACGAGCCAGTCCGGGTGCTGCGTGGCGATAGCGAGCCCCTCCTCCAGGGCCAGCGGCTGGAAGCCGTCGGAATCCATCAGCTTGCGTGCCACATCCGGCTCGCGGTTGACATAGCGCGTGCCGGTATGCGGGTTGACGACGATGTAGAACGGCCCTTCGGGCGGGTTGAAGTCCACCGGAACGAAGCTCTCGATGTCGCGCGGGGGCATGGTGGAGAAGCCCGCGCTGCGGCCGATGGATGTGCGGGAGATGAGCGAGTCGGGCGAGACGAGCTCACGCGTGGGTACGAGCAGCACATCGTCGGCGATCTCGATCCTGTCGAGCGCGGACAGCAGCGGCTGGGCGAGCGCCACGAACGCGCGGGTGCTCATGTCGGCGACCCGCGGATAGCCGAGATTGACGATGACGTCGAGCTGGCCCTGGACGATGTCGGCTGTGCGTGACATGCCTGCCTCCTTTTATGCGGCTGCTGTATGGCGCATTCCCAAGCCTAGTGTGCGACGACCATCCGGTTTCGCCCGGCCTGTCCCGGTTTACTCGTCTTTATTCGTCGGTGGAGCGGCGTCCAGCGAAGGCGCGGCCGAGGGTGATCTCGTCGGCATACTCGATCTCCGAGCCGACCGACAGGCCGGAGGCGAGCTTGGTCACCTTGATGCCCGAGCCGTCGAGCAGCCGGGTGATGTACGTCATGGTGGCGTCGCCCTCGATGGTGGGGTTGAGGGCGAGGATGACCTCGGTGACGGTGCCGTCCTTGAGCCGTTCGAGCAGGCTCTTGATGCGCAGCTTGGCAGGCGTGACGCCGGCCATCGGATCGATGACCCCGCCGAGCACATGGTAGAGGCCGTGATACTGGCCCGTGCGGTCAAGCGGGAGGATGTCGCTGGGACGCTCGACCACGCAGATGGTGGTACGGTCACGGCGCGGGTCGGAGCAGATCTTGCATGGGCTCTCCTCGGTGACGTTGCCACAGATCTCGCAGAAACGCACCTTCTCCTGCAGGGTGGTGATGGCGTCGGCGAGATGCCGCGCCTCCTCCTTGGGCGCGGAGAGAAGATAAAAGGCGATGCGCTGGGCGCCTTTGGGACCGATTCCCGGCAGTTTGGCGAAGGAATCGATGACGTCCTGGATCGCGCCGTCGTAGATGAGGCTCATTGCGCATCCTTTCCGTGCGTCTGAGTGGTTTCCTTGTCATCCGCCCGCGCGGTTTTCTTGCCGTCAGCCTTCGCGGTTTTGTCCGGCCGCGCGGCGCTGTTCGCCGCAGTGGCTTTGTCTGACCCTGCGGCCTGTGCGGTTCTGGACTGTGCGGCAGATGCGGCAGCGGTTTTATCGCCGCCCGCACCCAGATGGATGTCGGCGTGGAGATGGACGTCCCCCTCGGCCTTTTTCTTGCCGGTCGTCGTCACGTTCTTTGCCGCAAAGATCTGCGAGAGCTGGTCGATGCTCACGGGCTGGCCGGGCTGGAGGGCGTCCAATGCCTCCGATGACTGATCGGGTACAGCAGGAGCGCGGCCGGCCATCGGAACGGGTGCCATGGGGCGTGCGACAGGCGGCATCTGGCGGGTGGACGATGATGCCGGACTGTAGGCGGCGGCCTGCGCCGGGCGACGCGCGGAGGATGCGGCTGCCGGCGCGGCCGCGACAGGCGCAGACGAGACGGCTACGGAAGGAGCGGGCACAGAGGAGGGGACGGACGGATGTGAGGACGGGATGCCCGGCACACGTGGGATGCCCGCACCCGGCGCACCCATACCCGTCACGCCCACGTCAGGCGCACCCATCACACCGGATGGTGTGGAAGAAACCGGCCCCTGCGAGGGCTGCGCCCAGGGATCGATCTGGTCATGCGCGTCAGGGACGGCGATGTGCTTTGCCGGGTGCTGCGCTTGCGCCTGCGCGGCGCGGGCAGCCTCCTCGCGCTCTTCCTGCGGGTCAGGCGCGGCAAAACCATCAGTCGCCGGGCCGCCTGCTTTCTGGTCACCCGCGGCGTTGCCATTGTCGGTTTCGTCCGCAGAGCCGGTTTCGTTCACAGAGCCTGTTTCACTCGCCGAGCCTGTTTCATCCGCAGACCTCTTCCTGCTCACAGACTCTGCAGAAGGCTCTGTTGCGTCTGCCGGCCCTGTTCCATCTGCCGGTCCCGCTTCGCCTGCCGACGCTGTCTTGCCCCGACTTTCGTCCCGACGACGAACGTCCGAGCGTTGGCCACCCGGGCGATGGCCGTCTCGGTGATGGTCGTCGGAGGTATCCGCTGACGCGGAGCCATCCGCAGCTGTATCGGAATCCGATCCCGCGTGAGAATCCGACCGCGCACGAGAATCCGATCCCGCGTGGGAGGCGGCGGATGACAATGCCGAGGCGCCCAATGCCGCCGATGCGGTCAGCAGGGCGATCTGCCGTTTGACCTTCGTCTGTTCCTCGGCGCTCATCGAACGCATGGTGCGCACCGTCTCGCCATTGGCGGCCTTCGCGGCCGGGGCGATGGTGGCCTGCGGACCGAAGACGGCCCGGACTGCGGCCAGGACGACGAGCGTGACGCGCTTCTGCCCTGCCGTGACGGCCATGGCGAACGCATGCTGCGAGACAGGCTTGTCAAAGGTGAAGACGAGATGGGGCGCGTTGGCGCGATTGCGCAGAAAGTCAACGTGGACCATGCGCGGGGGCGCCACATAGACGCGGACCGTCTCGTCGAGCGAGGAGAGCACCTGCTTCCAGCCATCCTGCGGGGTCTCCGGCTGCCGGCGGGGTGCCGGAGTCGTGACAGCGGTCTGCGCGACAGGGGCAGACGACTGCACGGAGGCAGGACGCGCCTTCGGGGCAGGCTGCGCGGCCTGTGCTGACGGAGCGGCCGGAACGGTCCGCGCAGGTGCGGCCTGAACCGAGGCAGCAGAAACCGGCGCAGCAGGGGCAGACTCTCCAGCGGAAACGGGGACGGCGGGTGCTTGTGCCTGTGCACCCGTTTGCGGGGCCTGTGCGCCGTCAGAACCGGCAGATCGTCCGTTCATCGGCTGACCCGGCCGACCCGGCTGACCGGCCGGCTGATCCTGGGCATGCGTCAGCCTCACACCGGCGGCCTGCGCCGGCGTCTGCCGCCGGGCGGCCTGCTCGCGCTGCGCCTGCTCGGTGACGATCTCGAGCAGACGCGCGGCAAGCAGCTCGAGCTTCATGCGCGGGCTCGTGGCCGCCGCCATCGCGGAGAGCGCCGCATCGGCGGCATCTGCCAGCCGCGTGAGCACGGGCAGTGGCAGGGCCTTCGCCTGACGTGTGATGGTGTCGGCCTGATCCGCCTGTTCCTGCTCCCCCGCCTGCTGGAGCGCTGTGACCCCGCCGAGGCTGACCATCACAAGGTCGCGCAGCCTGGCGAGAAGATCCTGAACGAAACGGCGCGGCTCGAACCCGCCGATCGCCACCTTCTCCACCGTGTCGTACAGCTTGGAACCGTCGCGGTCGATGAGCGCATCAATCGTACCCGAGATCATCTCGGTGGGGGTATAGCCGAGCAGATTGGTGGCGGAGGACAGCTCGACCGTGCCGTCTTTCGCGCCCACCATGAGCTGGTCGAGCACGGAGAGCGTGTCACGCACGGAGCCGCCGCCGGCACGCAGGACGAGCTGGAGCACGCCCGGCTCGAGCGCGATCTTCTCCTCCTTGCAGACCGTGGACACATACGGGCCGAGAATCTCCGGCGGGACGAGACGGAACGGGTAGTGATGCGTGCGCGAGCGGATGGTGCTGATCACCTTGTCCGGCTCGGTGGTGGCAAAGATGAAAATGACGTGCTCCGGCGGTTCCTCCACGATCTTGAGCAGGGCGTTGAACCCCTGCTGCGTGACCATGTGGGCCTCATCGAGGATGAAGATCTTATAGCGGTCACGGGTGGGGGCAAACTGCGCACGCTCCCGGATCTGGCGCGCATCCTCCACGCCGTTGTGGCTCGCGGCGTCGATCTCGACCACGTCCACCGAGCCCGGGCCACCGGTGGCCAGATCCCGGCAGGAAGCGCATTTGCCGCACGGATGGGAGGTCGGGCCTTTCTCACAGTTGAGGCAGCGTGCCAGAATGCGCGCGGTGCTCGTCTTGCCCGTGCCGCGCGGGCCGGAGAACAGGTAGGCCTGTGTGATCTTGCCATTGTCGAGCGCACGGGAAAGCGGGACGGTGACCTGGTCCTGGCCGATGACCCCGTCGAGGGTGTCGGGCCTGTACCGTCTGTAAAGCGCCAAAGCCATGGTTTCCTCGTTCCTGTGTTCCGCCTTGCGATCCTCCCGGCGGCCTGACCGTACGGCGCCCGGCGCCGCACTCATAACGATAGCCGCCGCAGCCTCCGTGCCGCCGGCTTCGCCGGTCGGCGGACAGCGGCAGACGGACAGACACGCGCCATCGGTCTGCATGGATTTTTTTTTTCCCCCCCCCGGCCAGCACGAGCCGGATATGCCATCAAGCTCCGGAATCGGTATCACCCTCAGCCGGGGCACCACCGCTGTGCACGGCCGCTGTGCACCACCGCTGTGCACGGCCGCTGTGACGGGATGTGCCGTCAAGCCGCGGAGTCGGCTTTGACGCAATCGTCCGGACCGGCACGGGACGCCGTCTGTGTCAGAGCCACGAACGGTCCGGAACCCGCGCGGACCGTGACAAGGACGTCGTCACCCTGCACGCGGCAGGAGACGAGCTGCACGGAGGAGCCCCGCGAGACACCGTGCGCCGGAACCCGCCCGTGCGCCGGAACCCGCGAAGAGGCACTCTGGGAAGTCCGCCAGGACGTGCGCGCGGAGGCGGTGGGAGAGTCAGCGAGCGTGAGGACGTAGGCGGCCTGCTCGCAGGGCGAGCGACCCGGCAGGAGGCCCAGACGAGCACTCGCAGCCGATAGCGCGGCGATATCGGCCTCCTGCCGGGCCTCGGCGCGCGCCACGACCACCGATGCCCCGGCGGACAGCGCACCGAGGAGGGCCGCCGCCAGCAGCACGAGCATCAGGCCCACGATGGTGCCCGAGCCGCGCAGCGCTTTCATGCCGCGGTGGCCGGTGTCTGCACACGCACCCGCACGGCGTCCACCCCATGAGTCTGTGTAGCCCCGTCCCTTTTCCTGATGCCCCTTCCATCGGCATACGCCGTGCCGGCACGGGCAGACCTGGAACTTTTCACCGCGCATCACGCTCTCCTATCCGCCTGCCTGAGTGTCATCGTCGCCCCTGTCTGCCGCCACGCCGTCACAGACAGATCTGCGGGCAGACCTGGGACAGAGGGGCCCCGGCTTGGCAGCACACCCGGAACGGCCGGATCCGGGTTGGGCGACAGCCCCGGGCCATCCTGCCTGCCGTGAGACCATGATGCGACGGATGCCCCGGCTTTCGGCGGCATCTCCACAGCGGCCTCGGCGGTGACCGTGGCCGGCAGAATCTGGACGGAACCGGCATGGATGGGGCATGACAGGCCCAGCCGCAGGACCCGGCCGGAACGCGTCAGCGCGAGTGTCGAACCGGATGGCGCCAGGCGGAGCACGACGGCACGGGCCGCGCCTTCCTGCCCGCCGTCAAGCAATGACGGGGTGGACAGGAGGGTGCGGGCCCCGCTCGCCACGGCGTCCTGGCAGGAGACACGCGTCCCGACCGCCGAACCGAGCCCGAGCAGCAGTGCGATGAGCAGCACCACGACCGGGAGCACGAGCGCGAACTCGGCCGTCACGGCCGCCCTGCGGGGACGCTGGCGTCTCATCCGGCCGCCTTGAGCGCCTTGGTGATGATGGAGGAAAGCTGGCTCTTGACGCTCGCTGATTTGAGCAGCGCCACCAGCACCGCGGCAAAACCGGTCGCAGCGACGAGCACGATGACGTACTCGGCGGTGATCGCGCCTTTGCGCGGACGGTCAAGGGCCATGCGCGCATTCGTCGTCGCGCGCACGACCAGTCCGTCCGCCTTATCGCGCAGATGAGAGAGCCTTTGGGCGATCCTGTTGGTTGCAGTGGTCATGGATAATCCTTCCTGGATATGATCGTCGTCCCGTATCTCGGGGCGACGTCCCCTGCAGTGACCGTCCGCGGCACTCCTTGCCGTCCCGGTCCTCGGCATCTTCACGGCTTTTCGCCGGTCATCCCCTACTTTCGCAGGCCGCACATGGCCCCGGAAGCGGAAAACCACATTGTGGAAAACTGGCGGAATCCATTAAGACCGCCGCATCCCCCTCCCCGCCCGCGATAAGCCAACTGCCTGCACGATGCACTCCGCAAAACCCCTCATGCCAGAGCAAACGAGGCGATGACCGGGATGACGCCGAGGACGACGAGCGCGGGCAGAAAGCACAGTCCCACCGGCAACAGGATGCGTACGGAAAGTACCGAACCATCACGCGCGAGGCGATCCTCCTCCTGCGAACGCAGATTCCGCGCCGCCTGACGCAGCCGCGGTGCGGCGGCGGTCCCGTCGTTCCACGAGGGTGCCAGCAGATCGGCGATGATCTCCAGACGTCGGGCCGCAGACGGATCGTCCCCGTTCGCAGCACATCCGGCGCATGCCGCCTTCCAGGCCATATCCCAGTCGACGCCGCGCAGCAGCAGCCGTGAGACACGCACGAACGCAGTGATTCCTGTCTGCCGTCCCGTCACCTCGAGGGCGCGCGGCACGGCGACGCCGCCGGCCAGGAGCGCGGCGAGCACGTCCAGAAGCAGGCAGAGATCCTCTTCGTTCCCCGGTACCCCGTTCCTAGGCCGGTCCGGGACAGACGCCGTGTCGATCACCCGTCCCGGACGGCAGTCATGGCGTGAGGAGCCGGGCGGCAGGAGCAGCAGGCCGAGCAGTCCGGCCAGAACAGTGGTGAGGATGATGAGCGTGACCGTCATTATCCTTCACCGTTCCTTGCGCTCATAGTCGCGGATGACGCGCCGATACCACAGCACGCCGCAGACGATGAGACCGATGCCGACGGCGAGGCAGACGAGACCCATCGGCGTGAGCAGGAAACCGACCGGGTCGGCCAGAAGGCTGCCCCCGATGAGCAGCACGGCCGGCAACGCGGTGAGGAGCCGAATCGTCGTCTGCGGGACGGCGAGCGCGCGCCGTTTCCTGCCGGCGACCGTCCTTTGGTGGGCGTCGGTGGCGATCAGCGCATCAAGCAACGGGACGAGCGGTGCGCCGCTCTGCCCGCACACGCCGACGGCGAGCGCGAGGCGACCGGCAAGAAGCCGCCTGTCTTCCTGCGTCTCGGACGGGCACAACGCGGAAAGACGGAGGGAAAACCATGCTTCCAGATCGTGTGTGTCATGGTCGACAGCCGGGTTCGGCGTCTGCCCGAAGACTGTGGCGAGCGCCGCGGCGGTGGTTCGTCCGGCTTCCAGCTCGTCGCGCAGCCTGTGCAGGACGGAGGCGGCGTCACGTTCCGCAGACGGGTCGCCCCGCTGGACAAGACGGGCGAGGCGGTTGAGGCGGTCGGCGAGCACAGGTTGCTCAAAAGCAGGCGTCGCGTGCCTGATCCCGCCGGATGAGGAGGCGCACCCAGGCACGCGCCCGTGCGTATACACGCCCGCGCCTGCCTGTACCGGCACGGCAGGCAGAACGTGCGCGGCCCGACGGGAAGGATGCGGTATGAGCAGCACCGCGAGCACGACGACGAGCACGCAGAGGCACAACAGCACCCTCTGACGGTCAGCATCGGTCATCGGATCTCCTTTCCCTGTGATCGATCGGGCTCTTGTGGTCGCCCGGACTCTGCCGCGATGACCGGAAACTGCCGGGTCTCATCTGACGCTTTATCTATCAATTGCCACGTCTCATCTGCAAAATCTCCCGTCTCATCCATCGACTGCCCCGTCCCCTCCATCAGCTGCCGCGTCCCACCCGTCAATTTCTGCATCTCATCTGCCGGGCAGCCTGCGCCGTCTTCTTTCTCCACGTCTGTTCCCGCTCCGCCTATGCCTATTCCGTCTATTCCTGCTTCCGGTGCCATTCCCCAACAGCGAATGCCCCAATGCCGGATAAACTCCTGCCAGCCGAGCATCGGGCGCAATCCGGCTGTCGGTGAACAGCGTGCGAGCACATGGCCGACCGGACCTGCCGGCGAATCCTCCAGCACACCGACCTGTGAGACGAAACGCCGTCCCCCACGCCGCTCGCAGTGGATAACGGCATCGAACGCGCCAGACAGCAGCGCCGATGCCTGCCGGCCGTCCATCCCGCCCTGCGCGGCGAGGGCGAGCAGACGGGCAGGCACGCGTGCCACGCCGTCGGCATGGAGGGTGAGCATCCCACCGCGGTGACCCGTGTTGAAGGCGCGCAGCACATCGGCGGCCTCCGGTCCGCGACACTCGCCCAGCACGATGCGGTCGGGCCGCATGCGCAGGCTCGCCTCCACAAGCGCGTCCAGCCCGACGGCGCCCTTTCCCTCGGCATTGGCCGGGCGGGCGGCGAGCGAGACGACGTCCGGGTGGTCGACGCCTCCCAGCTCGCGCACCTCCTCGATGAGCACGAGCCGGTCGGTCGGATCCGTCTGCCGCAGCAGGGCACGCAGGAGCGTGGTCTTGCCCGTGCCGGTGCCGCCGGTGAGCAGCAGCGAGGCACGGTGGCGCAAAAGGCCGCGCAACAGTCCGGGCAGGCACGGGTCTGGGAAGAACCCGGCACGTTCCAGGTCATCGAGACCAAAATCGGCGGCGGACGGCACGCGCACACTGATCGCCGCGCCCGCGGGCACGAGCGGCGGCAGGAGCGCGTTGAGGCGCAGCCCGGAGGGTGTGGAGGCGTCCGCCACGGGATGGGCGTCATCCAGCGGAACCCCGAGCTGCGCGCACAGGAACACCGCGAGCCGGCGCACCGCCCGCGCATCGTCCAGGGGGATGGTGAGGCTGCGGCGATGCATTCCTTCTCCCGTGTCCGCCCAGACGCTGCCGTCGGGGTCGACCGCGATATCGGTCAGGCCGGGCAGATGCAGCAGCGGGGAGAGTGGGCCGAGGCTGAGGCCGTCGGATATACCAGACGATTCCGCGCCGCGCATCACGCGCCTCCAGCCGGGCAGGCCGCCGCCCGCCGCACCAGCCGGTCGCACAGACGCAGGAGGCCGCGCGGCACCTGCCATAAACCCACTCCGGCCTCGATCTGGTCGGTCAGACGCGGGAAACGACGGTACCGTCCGATGACCGGCACGCCGAGCGCATCGGCGATCTGCCCGTCATCCGGCGCGGGCGACGACCACCCCGGGACGACCGGGCCGATGCGGGAAACGACCGTGGCAATTCTCGCCCCCGGCAGGGCGCGGCGGCAGTCTTCCGCCAGCATCCGTCCGGCGGCGAGCGCGGCCAGGCAGGGCGCGGTGAGCAGGAGCACCGTCACCGCCCCGTCCTGCGCCTGCCCGCAGGAGTGCCCGAGAAAATGCGCAAGGCGGTCAGGAAGCCGGGTGCCCTGCCCTGCATCGATCACGAGCGGGCCGGGCAGGCCCATCAGGGCGTCGAACACCGCGTCCTGCTCCCACGGTCGGGGCGCATGCCCGGACCACGGTCTTCCGGCAAGGACCCGCACACCGTCCGCCGCGGGCAGCCGCGCCGCGAGCGTGGTGGCGTCGACGACGCCGAGCGGGGCGCGGATATCCTGCCAGCGCAGCCCCGGCTCCTCCTCCAGTCCGAGGATCATGTCCAGACCACCGCGGTCCGGATCCGCCCCGACGAGCGTCACACCGGCCTGCCCGCCCGAGCGTGCGGCCTGACACGCCAGCAGCGCGGCGAGCGTGCTCGTGCCGACTCCTCCCGCCGTGCCGACGACCACGAGGACGGGTTCCGTCCTGCGTGGGGTCGGCGGACGGCCGTTGTCGGGAGTATCAGGGTCGATTCCCGGCTCCTCGGCCGCAGGCAGCAGGCGCTGTGAGTAATCACTGATCGTTCTCATGCCCCCAGCCTCAAACAGAGCAGAAGCCAATTGAAGACGACGGCCCGATTGTGGAAAACTGGCGGTCGACGATCAGCGGTCAGCCTGACCACGGAAACCGATCAAATGACAACCGCCAATTCGGTCGTAATGACCGTCTCGCTAATGACAGCAAGTCCAGTCACGGCAGACATCGTCCCATTCACGCCAATTCGGTCACAATTGTTTCGGTCACAATTGCCGAATTCGGTCACGCCGGCAGTATGGGCGAAACGCCGGGAATCACCGGCAAAAGAAGCCGGACAATGCTGAAAGCAACAATCTCGATCAGAATCTGTTCGTTTTTGTGCGTTTTTGAGCGATTATTTTTGATCAGAGCAGACAGACAACACAATTGCGATCACTCGAATCCGCCCCAAAATCCCCGCCGGCGACGCTTCCCAGCCGCCCAAAAGTCCGCCATAATAGGAGTCACAAGGAAAATTCAAGAGAGCAGCTCCACACCTGGTTACCGATTAACCATTGCGTTGGACGGAATTGATGAACATACTTACCGCCGCAACGAGGATGTTGTGACTATCTGCTCTATTCCTTGTCAATAAGGGAGGGTCCCCACTTCGGATCCTCCCTTATTTTGTTGTCCGATGCTTTGCCGCCCGGCACGCCGGTCCTGTTGACGGACGCACAGACGGCGACCTACGCACCGGCAATATCCAGCAGCCGCGTGGAACCCGCATCCACCGAGCGCATGTGACGCGCTCGTGACACCCCCGCGGACAGCGCCTCGACGCCGCCCGCCCGCCGTAGACTAAAGGTATGAGCCAGATGTACACCGAACCGTCCAAGCAGGAACTGCGCGAGGAGATCGCCGAGCATATCGCCGAGCCGACGAAGAGCACGAAGCAGACCCTCAAAATCGAGGGCCTGTCCGAGTCCGAGCTCAAGAAAGGCCACCCGCTGCTCGAGAAGCCCCTGCCCGAGAAGCGTTTCTACGACCGCGAGCTGAGCTGGCTGCTGTTCAACAAGCGCGTCATGGAGCTTGAGGAGGACCCGGGCGTCCCGCTGCTCGAGCGCGCCAGCTTCGCCAGCATCTTCGCCAGCAATCTCAACGAGTACTTCATGGTCCGCGTCGCCGGGCTCAAGCGCCGCATCCAGCTCGGCATCGCCAAACCGAGCCCGGCGGGCCTGTCCGCCGCCCAGCAGCTGCACGCTATCGCCGACCTCAACCACCAGCTGCAGGCCGAGCACGCCCGCTACACGCTCGAGACGCTCATGCCCGAGCTTGCCGCGGAGGGCATCGAGCTGCTGCGCTGGAACGAGCTGAGCATCTCCGAGCAGGAGGAGCTCACCCAGTTCTTCCACCGTCAGGTGTTCCCTGTGCTCACGCCGCTCGCCGTCGACCCGGCGCACCCGTTCCCGTACATCTCGGGCAACTCGCTCAACCTCGCCGTGCTCGTGCAGAACCCCACCAGCGGCAAATCGCACTTCGCGCGCGTCAAAATCCCGGACAATATTTCCCGGCTCATCCCCATCAGCGACAAGACGGGCATCGACCCGGCCACCGGCAAGCCGCGGTTCTGCTTCCTGACGATGGAGAACCTCATCAACGCGCACCTCGACGCGCTCTTCCCGGGCATGAAGATCCAGGAGTCGCGCAGTTTCCGCGTCACCCGCAACGAGGACATCGACCTCGAGGACGATGACGACGATTCCGGCTCGCTGCTGACCACCATGGAGCACGAGCTGCAGATGCGCCGCTTCGGGCCGCCGGTGCGTCTGGAGCTGAGCGAGAACACCTCGCAGTACCTCTCCCGCCTGCTGGCCGACAAGCTCGGCGTCACCGCGGACGAGGTGTACCGCCTGCCGATCCCGCTCGATCTGACGCTCATGTCGGAGATCCACCACGACGTGGACCGCCCGGACCTCAAGTACCCGCCGTATTACGCGCCCACCAACGCGCAGATCGCCAACGTGCGCGCCGCCGGCAGCCAGGACGAGGACGTGTTCGCCGCCATCCGCGAGGGCGACATCCTCCTGCACCACCCCTACGAGTCGTTCCAGACCTCTGTGGTGCGCTTCGTGCAGCAGGCGGCCGCCGACCCGAACGTGCTGGCCATCAAGCAGACCATCTACCGCACCTCCGATGACTCGGCCATCGTCAACGCGCTCATCGACGCCGCACACCGCGGCAAGCAGGTGCTGGCGCTCGTGGAGATCAAGGCACGCTTCGACGAGCAGAACAACATCAGCTGGGCGCGCCGCCTCGAGCATGCGGGCGTGCATGTGGTCTACGGCATCGTCGGCCTCAAGACGCACTGCAAGCTGCTGCTCGTCGTGCGCCGCGAGAATGGCCAGCTGCGCCGCTACTGCCATGTGGGAACGGGCAACTACAACCCGAAGACCGCCCGCCAGTACACCGATCTGGGCCTTCTGACGTGCGACCCGGTGGTCGGCCAGGACCTGACCCGCCTGTTCAACCAGCTCTCGGGCTACGCGCCGCAGGAGAACTTCCACCGCCTGCTCGTCGCCCCGCGCGGCATCCGCACCGGCCTGATCGCCCGCATCCGCCGCGAGGAGAAGGCGGCCCTCGACGGCCACCCGGCGTGGATCAAGATCAAGGTCAACTCGCTCGTGGACGAGGACACCATCGACGCGCTCTACAGGGCCAGCCAGGCCGGCGTGAAGATCGACTGCGTGGTGCGCGGCATCTGCTGCCTCAAGCCCGGCATCCCGCGGCTTTCCGAGAACATCCGCGTGCACTCCATCCTCGGGCGCTTCCTCGAGCACTCGCGCATCTTTGCCTTCGCCAATTCGAACGGCCCGCAGATCGGCGAGGGCCCGGCGAGCGGCCCGGAGGTGTGGATCGGCTCGGCGGACATCATGCACCGCAACCTTGATTCGCGCGTCGAGGCGCTCATCCGCATCACCTCGCCCAACCAGATCAAGCAGCTCATCGATTACGTCGATCTGCAGATGAGCGAGAAGACCTCCAGCTGGCATGAGCAGCAGGACGGCTCGTATGTGCGGCACAACACCGACAAGGACGGCAAGGCGCTCCAGGACGCGCAGGTCGTGCTGATGCGCCGGCGCCGTCACCCGGGCAAGAAGAACGACTGAGCAGGAAGGCCGGCCCCGTGCCGGCCTTTTTGCTGCCACGAAAGCAGCTGCACGAAAGCAGTTGTCCAAAAGCAACTGTGCAAAAGACCGTGTGATCGATTGTGTGATCGCCGGTATACCACCGGGAACGCAGTAAGATTCCACACTCCGGTCAGGGGAAAGAAGAACGATGTCGAAGAAAAAGAACGATGACGGCAAGAAGCCTGACGATCTCAAAAACGCCACGGTGATCGAGGCGGCGGGGGCGGTCATCTTCCGCAACAGGACCGCGCACGCCAATAAGGACAACACCCAGAACAGTACCGAAAACAGCCTCAACAACGGCAACGACGCAACCGGCACCCGCGACGGCGTGGATGACGCGCCGTCCACCATCGTGCAGGCAGGCGCCGTGGCCGGGCCGGACGGGCTGGAGATCCTGCTCGAACACCGCGCCAAATACGACGACTGGTCCATCCCCAAAGGCAAGGTCGACCCGCGCGAGTCGCTCGCCCACACCGCCGTGCGCGAGGTGGCAGAGGAGACAGGCGTGCACATCCGCCTCTCCGCCAAGATCGCCGAGGTGAGGTACCCGCTGCACATGGACGGCTCGGAGGGCGCCCGCGACAAGAAGCACAAGGGCGGCAAGCACCATCGCCACCAGGAGCTGGTCAAGCATGTGACGTACTGGGCCGGCGTGCCGATCAGCCAGGAGCAGGCGGACACGCGCGAGCAGCCGTTCGGCCATCCCAATCCGAAGGACAACGAGACCGACCGGCTCGTCTGGCTCGGTCTGCGCGAGGCACGCGAGCGTCTGAGCTATCCGGATGACCGCAAGGTGCTCGACGCGTTCGCCGACTTCGTCACCGCGGGCGGCGACCACGCGGCCACGCTCGTCTTCGTGCGCCACGGCGCCGCCGAGCGGCGCAAGCACTGGTCATGGCAGGAAGAGCTGCGTCCCCTCACACCAAAAGGCGCGGCGGAGAGCCTCGCCCTCGCGCGCGAGATCGCCTGCTACGCGCCGTCGCACCTCTTCTCCTCGCCATGGCGCCGCTGCCGCCAGAGCCTGGAGGCCTACTCCGCCCAGAGCGGTATCGCGGTGGAGAATATGCCACAGATGACCGAGGACGCGGCGCTGGCCAATCCGCCCGCGGCGGTGAGCGCACAGGAGGCGCTTGTCGCGGCCATGGCGGGCCGGGGTCTTTCCGACAGATCCACCGCCGCTGCGGCCGTCTGCCTGCACCGGCCGGTGCTGGGACTGCTGCTGCCGCTTATTGCGGATGCCGCGCTCGACCATGACGTGGCCGACCGCGTGCCCGACGAGTCGCCGTGGCTCGCCACCGGCACCGGACTGGCCGTCACGTTCACGCGGCATGAGGGCCGGCTCGTCGTGCTCGACGCGCATCCCCTCACGCCGGTCGTGTACTGAGCGACCCGGAAATTCCGGCCCATCCGGATTTATTCCCGTTCTCCTCTCCTTTTCCTCTGGGCGCACCCGGTGTGTACATCTGTAGATTTGATGCTGACATACCACCAGTCGGGAGAAGAGAAGGAGGGGGTCATGTCGCAGGCGCGATCAGTATCGCAACCGTTGTCACACGTCACTGTCAAATCTGGTCCGCGTTCCTGCCATCCCTTACGCGGCCAATCGCTGAAATCGCAGAAATCGGGCGCACCGCAGGCACCAGGAAAAACCCGCGCCCGCTCGCGCCGCGTTGACCCGCGTCTCATCATCGGCGGGATCCTCGTCACCTTCTTCGTGCTGCTCGCCATTTTCGCCGGCCCGCTCAGCGCGCTGACCGGCAACGACCCGTACACGCCGCATCGTGAGCTGCTCGACGACAACTCCGTGCCGACCGGCTTTGGCGGCGGCATCAGCGCACAGCACTGGTTCGGCGTCACCCCGCTGCGCGGGGCCGACCTGTTCTCCATCGTCGCCTATGGCGCACAGGTCTCGCTGACCATCGGCATCGGCGCCACGGTCATCTCCATGCTCATCGGCGTGGGCGTCGGCCTGCTCGCCGGCTACTTCCCCGGCGTGGTGGATGCGGTGCTCTCGCGCACGATGGACGTGTTCTTCGGTTTTCCGTTCCTCATCTTCGCCATCGCGCTCTCGGCGGTTGTGCCGGCGAGCTTCCCGCGCGAGTTGCTGCTCATCCTCGTGCTCGGCTTCTTCGGCTGGCCCTCCATCGCCCGCCTCATCCGCGGGCAGGTGCTCAGCCTGCGCGGGCGCGACTACACCACCGCCGCGCGGCTGATGGGCGCCTCCACCGGCCACATCCTCGTCAATGAGCTGCTGCCCGGGCTGCTGCCGCTCATCATCGTCCGGCTCACCCTCGCGCTGCCCGGCCGCATCAGCGCGGAGGCGGCGCTCTCTTTCCTGGGCGTGGGCATCAACCCGCCCACCCCGAGCTGGGGACGGTCCATCTCCGACGCCGTGGCGTGGGTGATGGTCGACCCGATGTATCTGCTCTTCCCCGGTCTGGCGCTGTTCCTCGTCACACTCGGTTTCAATCTGCTCGGCGACGGCCTGGCCGACGCGCTCAACCCGCGGGCACGACGCAGGGAGATGGTCGAGGCGACGGTCGACAGGACGTCTGGAAAAGCGACAACTGGCACCGTGGGCACCGTGACGGACGGCCACAACGCACGACCGGACAGCCACGACGTACGAGAGGAGGTGCAGGCATGAGGACGCTTCGTTACATCGCCAAGCGCATCGGCGGGGCGATCCTCGTCATCGCCGTCATCATCCTCGCGCTGTTCCTCATCTTCTACACGCTGCCCTCCGACCCGGCGCAGCTCTCCTGCGGGCGGCCGTGCTCTGCCGACCAGCTCACGCGCGTGAAGGCGTTCATGGGCCTCGACAAGCCGTGGTACCAGCAGATGGGCGACTATGTGGCCGGCCTGTTCGCCGGGCGCACGTTCGGCACGGGCGCCACCGCCGTGGTGTGCGCCGCGCCGTGCCTTGGCTACTCGTTCCGCCTGTCCGAACCGGTCACCACGCTCATTGCCGACCGCTTCCCCGTCACCGCCTCCATCGCGCTCGGTGCGGCCGTGCTCTGGCTCATCGTCGGCGTGTTCACCGGCGTCCTCGCCGCGCGGAAGCAGGGCACATGGGTGGATGACACGCTCATGGGCCTCTCCGCGCTGGGCATCAGCTCGCCGTCCTACCTTGTGGGGCTGCTCGCCATCTCGCTCTTCGCGCTCAACCTCGGCTGGCTGCCCTCGGGCGGCTACGAGCCGCTCACGCAGGACCCGGGCGGCTGGCTCTACCACCTCATCCTGCCGTGGATCGTGCTCGCGCTCATCAACGCGGCGCCGTACACGCGCATCATGCGCACCCAGACGCTGCAGGAGCTCGACCAGGACTACGTGCGCACCGCACGCAGCAAGGGCATGCCCGAGGGCCGGGTCATCAGCCGCCACGTGCTGCGCAACGCCTCGCTGCCCATCGTCACGCTTTTCGGCCTCGACCTGGGCTCGCTGCTCGGCGGCGCGGTACTCACCGAGCGCGTCTTCTCCATGCAGGGCATCGGCATGCTCCTGCTCGACGCGGTCAACAACCTCGATCTGCAGGTGCTGGTGGGCACCACGCTCTTCGCCGCAGTACTGGTGGTGCTGGCCAACCTCGTGGTCGACATCTGCTATTCGTTCATCGACCCGCGCGTCACGCTCGCCCGCTGAGAAGGGAGGGGAAAAATGACACGAAATATGACGACGCAAAAAATGGCATCTCTGCCTCAGACACCGCGTCAGAAAATCCGGCGGATCGGCATATCCGCCCTCGCCATCCTCACCACCTTCGCCCTGTGCGGCTGCGGGACGGGCACTGCCGCAGCCGGAGCTGCCACGACCACGTCGAACACGCTGACCGTGCTGACCCAGTCCACCTCCATCAGCCTCGACCCGGCCACAAGTCAGAGCCTGCCCAACACCACCGCGGGCCTCGTCCATCGTCGTCTCAACACATGGAAGATCACCGACGACGGGCAGACGAAGGTCGTGCCCGATCTCGCCACCACCACCGGCGTCTCCAGTCAGGGCGGGCGCGTGTGGACGTACACGCTCAAGAAGGGTCTGCGTTTCAGCAACGGCAAACCCATCACCTCCCGCGACATCAAGTGGGGCATCGAACGCTCCTTCTCCGACTCGTTCACCGGGGGCCTGAGCTACCACAAGCAGCTGCTCGCCGACACGGCCGGCTATCACGGCCCGTTCACCGGCAAAAGCCTGAAGTCCGTCACCACTCCGGACAGCCGCACCATCGTGTTCCACCTGAACACACCGTTCGCCGACTGGCCGTGGGTGGCCTCGCTTGTCTCCTTCGCCCCCGTCCCCTATGGGCAGGGCACGCAGAAGAGCTACGCGAACACGCCCGTCGCCTCCGGGCCGTACATGGTGCGCAGCAACCAGGCCGGCAAGCAGCTCGTGCTCACCCGCAACCCGTACTGGAGCAAGTCGACCGACCCGGTGCGCTCCGGCGGCCCTGCACAGGTGGTCTACAAAATGGGCCAGAACCTCACTATCGCCGCCCAGCAGGTGCTGCAGGGCACCGGCGACGGGTCCACGAGCATCCTGGGCGAGTTCATCCCCACCGCCCAGCGCGTGCAGGCGCTCGGCCAGCCCGCACAGGCAAAACTGCTCAAGACCTCCGGCGACGGCGCGCTCGAATACCTCGCCATCAACAACCGTCATGTGCGCAGCAGGCTCGTGCGCGAGGCGATCGCCTATGCCACGAGCCGTCGCGACTACCGCACCGCCAAGGGCGGCAAGGCGATGGGCGGTTATGCCACCACGCTCATCACACCCGGCATCGCCGCACGCAAGAAGTATGACATCTGGAAGGTGCCCGTCGACGGCGACCCCGCCAAGGCACGGCAGCTGCTCAAGCAGGCCAGGCAGGAGCATCCGCACCTGACGATGATCGCCACGAGCGACCAGTCCGAGCAGGCGAGCGCCATCCAGCATTCGCTCGCGCTGGCCGGTTTCGACGTGAGCATCCGCACGATGGATTCCGAGGTGTTCAGCGACGCCCGTTCCAACGATAAGGGTGACTACGACCTGCTCATCGCCAGCTGGCAGCCCGACTTCCCCTCGGCGTACGCCAATATCGCCCCGCTGTTCGATTCCTCGCAGATCGGCGGCGGCAACATGAATCTCGCCCGGTATTCCAACCCGCGCGTGGATGCGCTCATCCACGAGGCGACCGGCGAGGAAGATACGGCGAGGGCGAACCGGCTGTGGCAGGAGGCGGACCGCACGATCATGGAGGATGTGGCGGTCGTCCCGCTCATCTACTCGCGCAACACGTTCGTGCACGGCTCGCGTGTGGGCGGCTTCCATATCGGCACATTCCCGGCGTACCCGGATTATCTGTCGATGACGATCAGGAAGGAGGGGAAGTGATGGCGGAAAATCACGATGATTTCGCCCAGCAGGGCGATTCAACCGGTCTGACGGAACAAAACGCCCGGACCCCGGATAATCAGCCACAGGACTCCCGCCCGATCATCACCGTGCGCGGGATGCACGTCTCCTTCGCCGGGCAGGACGTGACGCACGGCGTGGGTCTCGATCTCTTCCCGGGGCGTATCACCGCGCTCGTGGGCGAGTCCGGCTCGGGCAAGTCGGTGACGGCGATGGCCCTGCCGCATCTCGACCCCTCCGGCGCCTCGGTGCGCGGCACGGCCCTGCTGCGCGACGGCGAGACGACCATCGACCTGCTCTCCCCCGACGCGCCGCTGCAGGTGATCCGCGGCGGACGGATCGGCACGATCTTCCAGGAGCCGATGACCGCGTTCAACCCGCTGCTGACCATCGGCCGGCAGGTGGGCGAGGCGCTCGACTACCACGGCCCGCGTCTTTCGCGCGAACAGAAGCACGAGCGCGTGCTGGAACAGCTGCGCGAGGTGGGCCTTCCCGACGCGGAGCGAATCGCCCGCTCGCACCCGCATGAGCTCTCGGGCGGCCAGCTGCAGCGCGCGATGATCGCCATGGCCATCATCAACCGGCCGCAGGTGCTCATCGCCGACGAGCCGACCACCGCGCTCGACGTGACCACGCAGAAGGCCATCCTCGATCTGCTGGGGCGCCTCACGCGCGAGCTGGATCTGGCGGTGCTGCTCATCACGCACGACATGGGCGTGGTGTGGCAGGCGGCGGACACGATCTATGTGATGCACGACGGGCGCATCGTGGAACAAGGGCCGAAGCAGGAGATCTTTGCCCATCCGCACCAGCAGTACACGCGTACGCTGCTCGAGGCGGTGCCGAGGCTGGACGTGGCCTCGCTCGAACGGGCGGCGGACACGAACGCGCGCGACTGGGCCCAAGAGAAAAAGACGTGCCGGCATTCGTCGACGGCGGTCTCCGATTCGACGGCTCTCGGCGTGGCTGGCACAGCCGGAATTGCTGAGAACGTCGATACCACGGACAAAACCGTCCTGTCTGATACCGCCGGGACGGGCACAGGATCCTCCTCGCCCAGCACCCCCGCCGTGCTGCGCGTCGAGGACCTTTCCGTGCGCTACGGCCGCGGACGCGCCTCCCGGCAGGCCGTGGAGGACGTGAATCTGACGATCGGCGCCGGTGAGACGCTCGCCCTGGTGGGCGAGTCGGGCGCCGGTAAGACGACCATCGCCCGTGCCATCTCCGGGCAGATCCGCCCGACCTCCGGTCGCGTGCTGCTGGATGGCGTCGATCTCGCCGCCCTGCATGGCAGGAGGCTGCGGCAGACGCGCTCGGACATCGGCTACGTGTTCCAGGACTCCGGCTCGGCGCTTAACCCCGACAGGACGGCGGGCTGGTCGATCGCCGAACCGCTGCAGGTGCACGGCATGAACGCCGCCGACCGCCACAAGCGCGTGGAAAAGTTGCTCGGGCAGGTCAGCCTGCCTGCAGAACTTGCCGACCGCTACCCGTTTGAGCTGTCGGGAGGCCAGCGCCAGCGCGTGGGCATCGCCCGCGCCCTCGCGCTGCGGCCGCGGCTGCTCATCGCCGACGAGCCGACGAGCGCGCTGGATGTGACCGTGCAGAAGCGCGTGCTCGACCTGCTGCACCGGCTGCGGTGCGACTACGGCTATGCGTGCCTGTTCATCACGCACGATCTGGGCATCGTGCAGGAGGTGGCCGACCGTGTGGCCGTCATCCGCTCCGGGCGCATCGTGGAGCAGGGCCCTATGGTGGAGGTGCTCACGCATCCGCACGACGCCTACACGCGCACGCTGCTCGCCGCCTCGCCGACCATCGGCGTGCGGCCCGAATAAAGACGCGGATAACGCACAGCCGTCACGACACGTCAGGACCAGACGCCACAGACAACGGCAGACGTCCCAGACCCAGACGCACAGACACGAGGAGACGAGGCACAGTGACCATCAGATCCGTCAATCACGCGTACAGCTCCCATCGCACCGGCAGCAGCCGCCCGGCACGGCCGGCACAGCTCTCCGACGACGCACTGGGCCTGCTGGATGGCGGCGTCGACCCGCAGAAGGTCAGCGAGATGAGCCACACGTCGGCGATGGCCCTGCTCCACCGCGTCCATGCCGAGCAGGATCCGGCGCTCGTCGAGCGCGTGCTCACGCTCGTGGACACCGAGGGCCTCGATCTCATCGCCGCGCTGTGGGCCAAGTCGGAGCCGGACTCGCTGCCCGGCGTGATGTGGCGGCTCTATCTGCTGCGCGACTGGATGCGCACCAACCGCGCGGCGCTGCCGCGTTTCTGGCAGCTCGGCGAGCCGGTGGAGGGCGCGGCCTCGGCCATCACCGGCATCGAGGAGTACCCCACCGCCGATGACATCGCCTCCACTGCCGATTCCATCCTCTCCGGCGCGTTCACCGGCGATTTCGCCGTCGCCCTCGACCGCGCCGCCGTCTTCCTCGATGTCGTCTGCCGCGGCATGGAGAAGGAGGCCGTCGCCCTGCAGAAACGGGCGGCACAGGACCAGATCGGGCAGGATCAGGCCAGAAGCAACCAGACCGCGCAGGACAGGCGGGCACGGCAGGAGCAGACCTCCCGGATCCGTCATCTGCGCGAGTCGGCGGCGCACCTGCTCGAGACGAGCCGCCAGTTCCGTGGCTGCGCGGATCTGTGGCGCCGCGACAAGCTCGACTGACTGCCGAACCCTGCCAAACCGTTTCACACCAGCGTCATACCGTTTCGCGGCAACGTCACACGTTTCACACCAAATGTCACACTGTTTCGCACCAAACGGTTTTCGCAACGAGCCGAGGCACACCTCTCGTGTGTGTTCCGGCTAAAATAGAAAACCGCGTCGGGTCATTTCATAGCCCCGGGCTCCATTTATTGCCGCTTCGAGCGGCCTTTGCGCCGACTGGCGCTTGATGGCCCGACGCTTTTCTCATCCCGCGTAACCACCCGGGCACACACAGACGTCCCGCTAGGCTGATCGGTATGACACGAAACGAAGCAGACGATTACGACAACGAGACCGGCTGGGACTATTCCAAGGACGATCCGACCACTTCACCCGTGGTGAGCATCTCGGATGAGACGATCGAGAAGGTCTTCGAGGAAAACGGCGATGACGAGCGCCTCGCCTACTGGCAGGCCCATCCCGAGCGCCGGACACAGATCCGCGAAAAGCTCGCCGTCGAGCTGCGCAAATATTTCTCGCAGATCCATGAGGAGGAATGGATGGGGTTCGTCTCCGACTCGCTCGAGGCCATCGACGACCCCATCATCGAGCTGTGAACACTCAAGCTGTGAAGACTCGAGCTGTGAGCACTCAGACTGTAGCGCTCAAACTGTGAACGCTCAGCGGATGGCGCGCCCAGCCTTCTCCGCCTGCTCGATACCGCGGCGCATGTTCGACTCGGTCCAGCTGCCGGGCACCTCGACGGTCGCCAGATTCTCCCAGCGCATGTAACGCTGCAGCGTGGCGAACCAGTCCATCAGCACCTTCAGATCGTCGTGGGTGCCATAGCCGGTGGCGAGCACCACGGCCTTCTTGTCCTTCAGCTCGTGATTGAAGCGGTAGAACCGGTCGACGGTCGTCTTGAGCGCCGCGTTCATGCCGTAGTAATAGAGCGAGCTGACGAGCACGACCACGTCCGCCTCGAGCAGGTGCGGCAGCACCTGCCTCTCATACGTGTCGGTGCCGGGGATGGCGACCTCCGGGCTGCCCTCCTCAAGGCGCAGCGGCTGCAGGTCGGCGGCAAGCCCCGCGTCGAAGCGATAAACATCATTTCCCGCCGCTCTCGCACCGCGCTCGAACGCGTCGGCAAGACGCAGCGAGGTGCCGTCCTTGTGCGGGCTTCCGGTGAGCATCACGATTTTTGCCATTGTCGTCCCTTTCGTCATCAGAAAACCATCATCAGAAAGCCCGATTCGGCCGGGCATCACCATCAACGACAACTGTAAACGTCACGATCGATTCCCAGAATCGATTACACTCACAGAATACGTCGATTGTTCTTCAAGCTCTTGAAGTGATAAACACGACAGACACCACGTAGCAGGCGCCGTGTGGCAGTCGTCGCACAGCCACACCACCCCTACGCCTCTGCGGCATCAGTCTCGTCAGCCTCGTCACATTCGTGCGCCCCGGCATCGAGGGAACGCACAAAGTCAGCGGACAGCCTCAAACCCATCAGCGCGTTGTCACCATCCTCAACGATCAACTGCTCAAGGCTTTTGCCCTCCGCCGGCTCGTGGATCACGTTCGGCAGACCTTGCAGATCCCGCGCGAGATGGAAGAGGAAGGTGTACTCATTCATCGGGCGCAGCTCAGGCTTCATCGCGTCAATCTCGCGCATCCGCGATATGGCGAAAGCGAGCAGTCTGTCGATGCCGGCGCGGTCAATTCCGCGATTCCGCGCGTTGATGCCGGCAACGATGGTGTCGCGGTTCTTATCGCCGCCGATCCCGGCTCCCGGCATCCGGCCGTCGTCCCGCGTCGCGTGGTCTTCCTCTCGCGCATCTGTTTTTCGCGGCTTTCCAGCAGCCGCACGCAGGTCGTTCCTCAGGAGCGCGTATTTCTCGTCGATCGCCCTCAGACGGGCATCAAATTGCAGGACGGCCTCAGCAAAATCAGCCGATTGCGCAGGATTGGGATCATCCGCAGAAGCGACATCAGATTGAGCGGAATTCATGAGAAACCTCCCACCGTGGTCGTCGATGACCGGCGGAATAAAAGCCGTGCCCCCTGTGGGACTCGAACCCACAACCCACGACTTAAAAGGACGCTGCTCTAACCAATTGAGCTAAAGGGGCGACGTCCCCTAGTTTACGGCGTCGCCGGACAGTACGACAGTCTCAGTGCGGCAGTCTCAGTGCGGCAGTCTCCTCGTGATAGTCTCTGCCGGTTTCCCTGTCAGTTACTCTCGCAGCCACGCCTGCTCGACCATCCGGCCGCCATCCTCGGACTGGGTCTGACCGGTGGGGCGGAAGCCGAGGTGCCGGTAAAACCGCTGGGCGGAACAATTGCGCTCATGCACCCAGAGCATCATCCGCGCCGGTGAGCCGGCCGCCTTCTCCACGGCCTGGAACAGACGGGTGCCGATGCCCTTGTGCTGATAGCGGTCGAGCAGATAGATGGCCTCCAGCTCGACCGGAGGGACCAGCGTTGCAGCGCCCTCTTTCGCTTCTTTCCCGGCATCGGGATCGACGAACGGCGGGCGCGCGACCGGTGTCCATTCGGCATAGCCGATCACGCGCTGACCGGCGAAGGCCAGCAGGCAGTGCGCGAAATCATGGTGTCGCAGCGTCACGTTCTTGGCAAAATCAGGGCTGACGAGCTGCACGAGCGGGCCGGGCAACAGCCCGCGGTAGGTCTGCCGCCATGTGCGCGAATGCACCCACGCCTTCTGGTCGATATCCGCCTGCGTCAGCAACCGGAACGACAGCGGGAAATCGGCACCGCCCACCTGCCCGGGTTCAGGAAGCCGGCCATATGTGCGGTCGAGGTAGAGCGCGAGACTGTCGCGACGGGTTTGCCCACCTGCAGACCGATGCCCTACGCGTTGTTTCGCTTCCTCGCTGTCCGATCCCATTGCCATCCTTCTCACTTCTTCTCACAATCTGTCGGAATATTCCCGCCTATTGCGCCGGAATAGAAAGAATACCAATCCTCACACAGGTAGCACCCTGTTTCGTCGCCCTGTTTCACGTGAAACATCAGAACACGAACAACAGAACGCACAGGAATCCTCCGCACGGATCCGCACACTACTGCCGGGACCACGCCCCGTACGCTCTCGGTGGTATAAAGAAAGACTGTAAAAGTACGTACTTTACACAAAGAAGGTTGCTATGAAGAAGGATATCCATCCTGAGTATGGCCCGGTCGTCTTCCGCGACCGCACGGCCAACTTCCAGTTCCTGACCTACACCACGCTCGTCTCCGACAAGCGTCGTCTGGGCGATCAGACCATCGAGTGGGAGGACGGCAACACCTACCCGCTCTATGACGTCGACACCTCCTCCGCGTCGCACCCGTTCTACACGGGCAAGCGCACCGTGCTCGACACCGCCGGCCAGGTCTCCAAGTTCGAGGCCCGCTACGGCAAGCGCAAGAGCGCCAAGGCCGCCAAGTGAGCCTGTGATGCGTCACAGAATGCCGCCTCTCCGGTGACATTCTCCCTGCCTTTCGCGGGAACGCCGTTCCGGCCGGACGACAATCCACGACGAGCCGCAGATCCGCAGATTCAATCTGTCACAATCCCAAGAACGATCCATGGAGTCGCTCTTGGGATTTTTTGTATCCAGCACAGAGACAGACAAGAGGGGGGATCCTCGGCATAAGGATCCCAACGCATAGACCCAACGCACAGACCCAACGCACAGAAAGAGACAGAAAGAGGCAGAAGGACACCATGGATTTCCAGGAAGCACGACTGAAGTCCGGCAAGCTCTACATCGCCCAGGATCCTCGTTTCGCACAGGCGAATCGCCGCAAATATCGCCTGCTCGACAAAATCAACGCCCTGCCCGGCGAGGCGATCGACGAGCGGATGGCCCTGTTCCGCGAGCTGTTCGGCTCGATGGGCGAGGGAAGCTATGTGGAGCCACCGTTCTATTGCGATTACGGCTCCAATATCCATGTGGGCAAGAATTTCTACATGAACGCGGGAGGGACGATCCTCGATGTGGTCGACGTCACCATCGGCGATGACGTGTTCATCGGGCCGAACGTGGGAATCTATCCGCCCTACCACCCCACCGTCGCCTCGATCCGCAACAAAGCGCTCGAAGGCGGCAAGCCCATCACCATCGGCAGCAACGTGTGGATCGGCGGAGGAGCGACCATCTGCCCGGACGTGACGATCGGCACCAACGTGGTGATCGGCGCCGGTGCCGTGGTCACCAAGGATATCCCCGACAACAGCGTGGCCGTCGGCGTGCCCGCCCGTGTGATCCACACCCTTGATGACACAGACGAGCAGCACTGGAAGGCCGAGGAGGACGACTACCTCGCCGCCAAAAAGGCGTGGATCGACCGCTACGGCAGCCTGGAGGCCGACGGCCAGCTCGACTGAAGGCTATCAGTGGCTCATCGGATCGAGGCGCAGCCAGACCACGCCGTGCGCGGGGATACGGGCGAACAGCAGGCGTCCTTCGAGACGGACGGAGGCTGGCAGTGAGGCGGCCGCAGGCCTCGTATCGGCCCCATTCGCGGGAACCTCCTTGCCAGACCCGCCGCGCACCCACTGATCCTGCTGCCACAGATCGGTGATCGCCCACCGGTGGCCAAGCCCGTCAAGGCCGACGAGCGAGGCGAGATCGATGTTCTGCTCGGCGGCGGTCGGGCCCGTCCAGAACAACGCCGCATAGTGCGGGGCGAGGCCGTCGGCGACACCGGACACCACCGGCGCGGTCACCGGCTCCCCGCTGGTTTTCCCGTCGGCGGCAAGACCACCGGCAGGACCGGCGGCATCGGCCGCGCAATCCGTCCCATCCGCCGTCCAGACGATGAACTCACCTGACGGCACTTCTTTGCCCGACCAGTTGTTGAAGCAGTCCTCCTTGCCGTACAGCTCGCGCACGATCTCCCGGCCGACGCCGGCGGTACGCTCCACACGGCTGATCCACGGATTTTCCAGCAACCGCAGCGTCGCAGAATCGGAGGTCGGCAGGTCGCCGCCCATCATGAGCGGCGAATGCGCCATCGACCACAGCGTGAGCAGCGTCTTCTGCTCCTCCGGTCCCAGATTGCTCTGGTGGCCGCCCTGGTCATCGTTCACCGTCAGATGGCCGAGCGGCAGCATATCCGCATCCGCCCAGTGCCCCCGCCTCTGCAGCGGCGCCCAGCGGGCGAGACGGGCAAACTGGGCATGCACATCATCCCAGCGGTCCCACAGGTCGTCGGAGATTCGCCACATCTGCGCATGGGCGCGCAGAAAGTCGATGTTCGTCACGGAAACCTGTGTGCCCGGCGAGAGGGAAAGCGTGATCGGCCGGCCGTATTTCAGCTCGGCCGTCCTGATGGCCGCCGCATAGGAGGCGATCTCGTCCGGATAGAACGGCGCCTGCATGTCATCGACCTTGAGGAAGTCGACGCCCCACGAGGCGAGCAGGTCGACCTGCGAGTCGTACCACGCCTGGGCGCCCGGATGCGCATGATCGAGCCCGTAGTTGTCACTGTTCCAGCCGCACAGGTGCGCCGGCTCGGTATCGGCGATGTCGGCGGCGGTGTAGATGGTTCCTTTGACGGGCAGATGGTCGTGGACAGCCTGGCGCGGGATGCCGCGCATCACGTGCACGCCGAACCTGAGGCCGAGCGCATGGATTTTGTCGGCAAGCGGCCCGAAGCCCTTCCCGTCCGCCGCCGAGGGGAAGCGCACGGGCGAGGGGATCTGCCGGCCGTACCCATCAAGGCAGAACCGCGCACCGTCATCCGGGTTGTTGTAGCCCCCGGATTTTGCGTCGGAGTCGAACCAGCTGGCGTCGATGACGACGGTGTTCCAGCCCAGAGTGAGGAGATGGTCATGCATATACGCGGCGTTGGCGAGCACGTCCTTCTCGGTGATGGTGGTCAGATACGAGTCCCAGCTGTTCCAGCCCATCGGAGGGTCATATGCCTTCATTGCGCGCCTTTCGATTTCGTGTCGAAGCTTCCGTCTCCGTGTCAGAGTGTGTCAGGGTATGTGATTCACCATAGCGTGGGCTGGGCGGGATCAAGCAGATGAGGACTGTCACCGTGGAGCGGCGCCACCTCGTGGCTGGCGAGCGCACCGGCCTGCTCCCCCGCCGCGCGACGGACATCGGGCAGGATCCGTTCGCCGGGCACCGCGCGGTCGAGCCACGGGTCGACCAGCCCGTTCGGGACGATGACCGGCATGCGATCATGCACTTGTGCGGCGCGGCCGACGGCGTCGCGCGTGAGGATCGTGGAGGTGAGCCGCCACTGCCCTGTCGCCGGATCGCGCCACCACGAGCACAGCCCGGCGAGCCAGAGCACGCTGTTTTTATCCTGCCTGCCCGATGTACCTGGCGTGCCTGCCGTACCGCCGTCATCGTTCACACCGTCTTTTTCCCCTGCGCATCTGGTTCCACCGCCGGAATTGTTCGCGTCGTCGGAGGCGGTGAAGTACCACGGCCTGTGCCGTCCGTCCCACTCGTAGTAGCCGCTGACCGGGAAGATCGAGCGGAATCCCTGCGCGGCGGCGCGGAATGTGGGGCGTTCAAGCGCGGTCTCGCTGCGCGCGTTGAACGTGGGGAAATCCAGATGCATATCCGGCGCGTCGGGCGGGATGAGCGACCAGTAGGCGGGGGCGAGGCGGCGTGTGTCGTCGCGGCCCTGCACGACGACGGCCACCGTCTGCGTGGGCGCGATATTCCACGACGGCCCGGGCAGACCGGAGACGAGATCGGCGTCGAGCCGGTAGCCGATGGCCTGGTCATCCCAGAATGCCGCGAATCTGCCGCACATGGCCCCTCCTGTTATCGTCGCCCGGTCGATGGCCTTTCTGTCAGATCAACGATCGTCAGATAACCGATCTCTCTTCTGTCAGAAGTCTATGACCGGTAGAGTCTCTGACCACCGACAGGCAACGGCTACCGCCAGACGATCACGAGCGACCAGGAAACAACCATCAGGCCGCCGGACGACCGACAGATGGCAACGCGCTGATCTGGCACGTCCGCCCGGTTAGACTGGGAGGGCGACCGGCAGCGACGCGGCGCACCCGCGATCGCCGCAGCATGTCCCGGCCGTGGTTGCCAAGGAGGCCGCTATGTACACATCCAAGATCTTCATCGTCGCCAAGGTGCTCAAGGACGACAAGGGCCATGAGCACAAGGTGCTGGCCGGCGTGGCGGAGTCGCTCGGCGAGGCGATCTACCTCATCCACGAGGACGACCCGACCACGGACATCAACAATCTCGTCTCGCATGGCTCGCACTGGGAGTTCGGCGCCGAGCGGTTCGACTTCACGCTGCCGCTCAACGACTCGTACCTCATCTACCGCGTGGAGGTCGGCCGTCCGCTCGACCCGCTGCTCACAGAGTGAGACTGAGCAAACGGGAGTAGGCAAACAGCAGTAGGCGGGCGGTGATGCTCACTCCTCGTCCGCGGCGGGCAGCGTCGTGTCGCGGGCGATCACGGAGGCGGTCGTCATGAGCGTCGCCGGCGAGGTGACGGTGCCGTCGATCTGCCCGATCAGGCGCGTGACCGCCGTCTCGCTGATCCAGCCGATCTGCGAGTCCACGCTCGTCAGCGCCGGGTGCAGGTACCGCGCCTCGTAGATATCATCGAAGCCCATCACCTGCACCTGGCCCGGGACCGAGAGGCCGGCGTCCTGCAGGGCTGATACCGCGCCGATGGCGAGCGAGTCGTTGAGCGCCAGGATCGCATCGAACGGCACACGACCAATCAGCTTCTGCGTGACGACGAACCCGTTGCCGATAGTCCACTCGTAACCGGTGGTGGGGATGAGGCGCGGATCGAACTCGAGGCCCGCACGATCGGCCTCCTCCATCATGCCGCGCAGACGCAGCTCGGCGTTACCCTCGTCCACGAGACGCAGCTGATGGGCGTCGAAATCGTGATGGGCGCCGATCACGGCGATGCGGCGCGCACCACGTCGGACGAGGAACCGCACTGCCTGGGCGCCGTCCGAGATGTCGTCGGTCTCGATGTGGTCGAGTTTGCCGAACACGTCACGTGAGCCGACCGTCACCACCGGGTAGCTGACGGCAAAATCTTTCGGGCGGAAATGCGTGGTCTCGTCGAGGGAGATGATGAGGCCGTCGGAAAGCGAGTCGTTGAAATCGCGCATCAGGGCGCGCGCGTCGGCAGGGGTGTCCGTCGCGTAGGTGCGGGTGAAGACGGTGTAGCCGTGCTTGCGGGCGGCGTCGATGACCGATTCGGCCAGTTCGGCGAGATACGGATAATTGAGTCCCGGTAGGGCGAGGGTGAGGTTGTGCGTGCGTCCGCGGCGCAGGTTGCTGGCGGCGGCGTTGCGCTTGTAGCCCAGATCGTTGATGACGCGCTGGACGTTGCGGCGGGTGGCGGGGGCCATGCGCCCGTCATTGTTGAGCACGTTGGAGGCGGTCTTGACGGAGACCCCGGCCACGCGGGCCACATCCTTGAGCGTGACGCGGCCGTCCTTGCCGGTGGCCGTCGATGCCGCCCTCATACCTGACCCCGTTCCGGCGTTTCTGCCTGTTCCTCGTGCCATGGCGCCAGCTCCCCCTCCTGCAGGCCATCGGTGATGATGGGATTCACCGGGCCGGTCATCCCCGATGACCGCGGTTTCTCCCGGCTGCGGTTTCTCCCGTCCGCAGTCATCGTGTCCCATCCTCCCCGCTGATCCGTGCCGACGACGTGTGTCGCCGACCGGCGGAGGGGATCCGGATGTCCGTTACCCACGATAGTGATTCAACGATGTATCGTACTGACGATCTTTATCGTAACGCTTTTCTCGACCATATTGAACCAGTCATGCTTCTTTTCCCCACAAATGTATCAGGGATGAATCACACGCCGACCCGATACCTTCACCCTGGCCGATCCGCATCGCCACATGTCCGAGTCCCACCTCCCGCTGCCGGCACGTCTTCAGTCTGGAGGACTTCCGCGCCCGCGGGCACAATAAGCCTATGACCTCGGACGAGCAGAAGAATGGGCAGAAGAGCGGGCAGATGACCGTGCAAAAGGTCGCCGAAAAGCAACAGGACGACGGCAGGTCCGGGTCCGGCCTGCGCCATGCCCTGACGAACCGGCACATCCAGGTGATCGCCCTGGGCGGCACGCTCGGCACCGGCATCTATTACGGTTCCACCGACTCCATCCGTCTTGCCGGCCCGTCCGTCCTGCTCGCCTACGTGCTCGGCGCCGCCGCCCTGTTCGTGGTGGTGCGCGCGCTGGCCGAGATGGCTACGCAGGACCCGATGCCGGGTGCCTTCGCCACCTATGCCGCAAAATACTGGGGCAGGCGTGCGGGCTTCGTCTCCGGCTGGAATTACTGGATGAACTACATCATGATCTGCATGGTGCAGCTGGCCGTCATCGGCTCGTTCGTGCGCTATCTGCTGCCGGACGTGCAGGACTGGCAGGCCGCGCTCGGCACGGTCATTCTCGTCGCCGTCGTCAACCTCGTGGGGGTGCGCTTCTTCGGCGAGGCCGAGTTCTGGCTCTCCATCATCAAGGTGACGGCCGCCGTGGCGATGATCGTCGGCGGGCTTGTGGCCGTCATCCTCGCCCTGCCCGATGCCTCGGGCGTGCGCGCCTCGTTCTCGCATCTCGTCGACGACGGAGGCTTCTTCCCGCTCGGCCTGTTCTCCGTCTCGCCGCACGGCGGGGCGCAGGGCCTGTTCTCCTCGTTCGTCGTGGTCATGTTCGGTTTCGGCGGCCTCGAGCTCGTCGCCCTCACCGCCGGCGAGGCGCAGGAGCCGGAGAAGACGATCCCCAAGGCTTCCAACGCCGTGATGGCCGAGGTGACCGCGCTCTATATCGGCTCGATGGCCGTCATCCTCGCCGTCATCCCCTGGCGCCGCGTCGGAAAGCCCGGCCCGGACGGCAACGTGATCAGCCCGTTCGTGCAGATCTTCGACTCGCTCGGCTTCCGTTTCGCCGCGCTGCTGCTCGACATCGTCTGCCTCATCGCCGTGCTGTCCGTCTACAACTCCGGCATCTACTCCAACTCACGCATGCTGCACACGCTCGCACGGCAGGGCTCGGCCCCGCGCTGGCTGGGCAGGACCGCCAAAAACGGCGTGCCCGTGCGGGCAGTCATCGTCTCGTGCGTGATGACCGGCCTGACGGTGCTGCTCGTGTGGGCGATGCCGGACGGGGCGTTCACCACGCTCATGTCCATCTCGATGGACGCCGCGTTCGCCAACTGGGTGATGATCCTCATCACCGAGATCCTCTTCCGTCGCAAATGGACGGCCGCCCACCCTGGCGAGAAGCTCATCTGCCCCGTCCCCGCGGCACGGCTGTCCCGCGCGTTCGCCTTCGCCTTCTTCGGCTTCTGCTACGTGCTCATGTGGTTCATGCCCGGCTACCGGCTCGCGGCGGTCCTCCTGCCCATCTGGATCGGCGTGCTGTGCCTGGCCGCCTGGGTGCATACTCGCCGTGACCGGCTCGAGGCGGTGCCGGAGGCGGTGGCCGGCGAGATCGACGATCAGACCGGGGAACAGGAACAGACCGCCGGGAGCATGGCAGGTCAGGCCCACAAACAGCAGGCCGTAGGAAAGCAGGCCGTCAAAAAGACAGCGGACTGAGACTTACTTCTCTTCTTCCGCCCGCCCATTATCTGCCGCCTGCGTGGCATTCGTCCCGGCAGCATTCGTCCCGGCACTGGCTGTCTTGCCGGCATCGGAGGCCTGCTCGGCGCTGGCGTGCAGATCCTGCCGGAACTGCTCATGCACGAGCGCCTCCCTCGCCTGCCGCTCCTCGTCCTTTCTGCCCAGGTGACGGCAGACGAGTCCGAACACCACCAGCCAGGCGAGACCGAGAACCGCCGGCAGCAGCGTGGAACGGTCGGCGAACATCGCCACATAGACGAACACGAACAGGGCGATGACGACCACATCCCACACACGGTAGCCGCGCAGTACGAAACCGTCCGGGCGGAAATCAGCGCTGGAACGGTACTTCCAGTGGGCCGCCATCGTCAGCATGTAGACGAACAGCAGCACGGCCGAAGCGGTGGCGGAGAAGAGCGTGAACAGGTCGGAGACGCCCGGCAGCAGGCCGATCATCGGCACCACGAGGATCACCAGCGCGGAGAAGATGATGGCGGCGGACGGCACGGAGGTGCGCGAGACGCGGCGCATCGGCCGCAGCAGGCGCGAGTCCGAGTCGAGCGCGGCCTGGTAGAGCTGGCGGCCCGAGGAGTACAGCAGCGAGCTGAGCGAGGAGGCCGCTGCCGTGATGACCACGAAGAACACGAGCGCCGACGCCCAGCGGATACCGGCGAACTCGAAGACCATCACGAACGGCGAGGCGTAGGAGCCGTCCGGGCCCGGTTTGAACGACGTCCACGGCACGATCGCCATGATGGCCGTCAGCGAGAGCACGTAGAGCAGGATGGAGCGGCGCATGAGCTGGTTGATGGCGCCGGGGATGACTGTGCGCGGCTCGGAGGTCTCCGAGATGGTCACGCCGATCAGCTCGAGGAGCGTGTAGGCGAAGAACACCATCTGCAGCCCGGAGAGGAAGGCGCCCATCCCGCTCGGCGCGAGCGAGAATCCGCCGATCGCCAGGTTGGAAAGACTGGCCTTCCCGGCCGGCGAGCGCACCCCTCCCACGCTGACGGAAGGGTACTGGAAGCCGGTGATGACCATGACGGCGCCGGTGACGATGATGCCGATGATGAGCAGGATCTTGATGAGCGAGAACCAGAACTCTGTCTCGCCGAACACCTCGGCGCTGATGAGGTTGACGGCCAGCAGCAGGGCGAGCGTGACGATCTGGATGAGCCAGCCCCATCGCGAGATGTCCATGCCGAACAGGGCGAAGAACTGGACGAAATACTGGGAGACGGCGGTCAGCTGGGTCATGCCGATGAGCAGCAGCACGATCCAGTAGCTCCATGTGGAAAAGCGCCCCCAGCCGGGGCCGAGATAGCGGCCGATGAAGCTGATGAACGTGTGCTGGTCAGGGTCCATCCACAGCATCTCACCGATGGCCCGCATGAACAGGAACATGACCAGGCCGATGAGCAGGTATTGGAGGATGACCGACGGGCCGCCCTGGGAGATGGACTTGCCTGAGCCGAGGAACAGGCCGGTGCCGATGCAGCCGCCGAGGGCGATGAACTGGATGTGCCGGCTTGTCAGGCTGCGCTCCAGGCCCTTGCCGCCGTGTGCGCCCTGTGCTCCGGACGTCCCCTGCGCGCGCTGTGCGCCCCGTGACCCGGACGCACTGTTCGTTCCCGCCGCACCGGACGCCGCCTCGGTCTGCGGGAGCGCTGATCCGGCCGTCGATCCGGCTGTTTTCTGTCCAGCGGCATCCCCACCCGAGCGAGACATAGTCGATTCCCCTTCCGTACGCACGAAGAATCGATTTTACAGGCGGGCACGGGCAGACGCGGTACCCGGCACCTGGCCGAGCACAGTGCCCGGAATCCCGATCCGGGCAGAGTCCCGGAATGCCCCGGGCACGGGCAGACGCCCTGCGGCTCAGCGCGGGACGGACGTCGCGGCCTCGTAGTCGTAGACATGCCGTCCCGGGCCGAGGCGGCGCGGCGTCTCCTCGCCCGAGCAGGGAAGGAGCAGGTCGGCGGTCGCGTCAAACGGGACGATGACCTCCACATGGATCTTGTCCCCGTCGCCGATCTTCCAGGCGAGATGCCACACGCCGCCCGGGGCGCGGTAATCCGCGCTGAGCGAGCCGAGACGGCGGCTGATGTGCGGCACGAGCCGCGGATGGGCGGGCGCCCCGTCGAACCCGGCGCCACGGCGCGGGAACCATTCCGCCACGCAGCCGGGCCAGCAATGATTGAGACTGTTCATGCTGCCGAGCGGGTCCGAGGGGTCGTCGCGCAGACGCCCGTCGGGGCGCAGGCTGTCCCAGCGCTCCCAGATGCTCGTGGCCCCCAGTCCGACCGCCGCCATCGGGCCAGGGTAACGCTCATCGAGCAGCAGGTCGAGGAACGTGCCGTCCATATCCGCCCGGCTGAGCGCCTCCACGAGCAGGCCCGTGCCGATGAACCCGGTCGTCAGCCTGCCGTCGCTCTTTTCCAGCAGCCGGCGCAGCAAGGCGGCGTTGCCGTCCCGGTCACCCAGGCCGAGGGCGAGCGCGAGGATCGCCCCCGTCTGTGTGCGGGCGGTGCAGACGCCGTCGGCGTCGAAGAAATCACGCAGGATGCGGGCGCGGACCTGCTGCGCCATGGCGGCGTAGGCACCCTCGTCAGTCTGGTTGCGCAGGACCCGCGCCGCGCGGGAGAGCAGCGTGGCGCTGAGATACCAGTAAGCGTCGGCGATGAGACCGACCGGGGTCGCCCCGCGCACGCCCGCTGCCCCCGGTGCGCCGTCGAGGGCGAGCCAGTCGCCGAAGTGGAAGTGCGAGCGCCATGCCTTCGGGCCGTCGGGATCGGCCGGGTTCGCGCCGGCAGCATTGTTTGCCGCACTGCCCGCACCAGCAGCGTTGTTCCCACCAGCCGTACCGGCAGTGTTCTTCGCACCAGCCGCGCCAGCCGCGTCCGTGCGGGCGACCCAGTCCACCCAGTCCTTCATCAGCGGGTACGACTGGGCGAGCAACGTCTCGTCGCCGGTGAAACGGTACAGATCCCACGGCAGCAGCACTGCGGCGTCCGACCATCCGGCCGAGGCGAGGCGGCTGAGACGATCCCCGCGGGCGGGAATGATGACCGGGACCATCCCGTGGTCACGCTCCTGCTCGGCGCGCATGTCGAACAGGTATTTGCGGTAGAACGCCGTGGCATCGGACCCGTACAGCGCGGTGGGGGCGAACACCTGCGCGTCGCCCGTGCGCCCGAGCCGCTCGTCGCGCTGCGGGCTGTCGGTGGGCGTGTCCATGAAGTTCGACCGCCTGCTCCACTCCACATTGCGCAGGAACCGGTTGACCCGGTCATTGCCGGTCGTGACCTGTCCGACCCGGCCCATGCGCGAGGTGAGCGCGAGGCCGGTGAAGTCCTCCGGATTGATGACCGCGGTCAGATCCGTGCCGTCGGCGGCCGTGGCCTCCACCTGCACGTAGCGGTAGCCGTAATAGGTGAACAGTGGCTCGATCCGCTTTTCCTGACCGTCGGAGACGTAGTCATAGCGCTGCCGCGCGGTGCGCAGAGTGCGAGTGTCAAGCTCGCCGTCCTCCAGATGCTCGGCGAACCGCAGGCTCAGACGTGCCCCCTCGGGCAGACGGCTGGTCAGGCGGAAGACGCCGGCAAAATTCTGACCGAGGTCAAAAATGCGTTTCCCCGAAGGGCTCGTCAGACTGCGAACGACCGGCAGCTCCTCGCACACGGTGACGGCCGGGCTGAGGCGGTCGTACAGGAGGGCATGGTTGTGCTGGTCGACCACCGCGTCCACGGCCGGCACGTCAGGCAGGGTGTCATCACGGGACTCGCCGTCGTAGATGGAGGAGGAGGTGATGTGCGAGCGCGTCACCTGCCAGTTATGGTTGGTGCCGATCACCTGATGCGAGCCGTCCTTGTACCAGATGTGGACCTCGGCGATGAGGTCCCAGGGCCGCTCGCGCGGGTCGGGAGCGGGGTCGGTCAGTACGCGCCCGCGATACCAGCCGTTGCCCAGCAGCAGCGAGATGACAGGCTGGTACCCGTCGTGCTGATCGGCATCGGCTGAGCCGTCATCCGGCGAATCGGCGATCGGGATGTCGTCGAGGGAACCGAGAACCGGGTCAGTCTCCGGGGACAGACCGCCGTTGGCCGCATGACCGCGTGCATGACCTGTTCTCGTTTCATGACTCTGTTCATGACCCGTTCTCTTTTTCAGAGCGTCGGTGATGTCGTAGGTCATCGTCTGCAGCCAGGCGTCCGTGTCGAAATCGCCCGGGTCGAGACGACCCTGACCGTGGTCCGCGTCGACCGGCCGGCCGTCAACAAACAGCCGCATCAGCCCGAGACCGCACGCGTACACGCGCGCACGGTCGATCTGGTCGGCATCCTGCTGCAGCGCGAGACGGCGCGAGAAGACGGGGTGACGGGACTGCTGCGGGTCATCCTGGCCGGTGGTGATCCAGTCGGCCACCCACTCGTCCTCCATCACGCCCGTCTCGAACCATGTGGGCTGCGAGGAGACGAGCCGGCCCGTGTCCGTGCGCACCTGTACGCGCCACCAGTAGCGGCAGCGCCACTCGAGCGTCAGACCCAGCGGCGTGGACCGCGGGTCGAGGCCGGTCTGCCAGCCGGAGTCATAGAGCAGGGCGTCGGCAGCATCAGCATCACTCGCACTGTTGTCAGTGGATCCGGGTGTCGCTCTACCCGTCTGTTCTGCCTGACCGCGGTCACCATCAGCTTCGTCGGTATCAGCGGTGTCGTCACCACCCGTCGCGGCGAGCAGGTCCTCCCTCGTGCGTGCCACGGTGATCCTCGCCTGTGCCGTCTTCGTGCCGTCGCCCGGCTCCAGCCCGTCATAGCGCCACGAAAGCCGCGGGTCATCAAGGGTGTGACCGAGCGGGGTGGTCAGATGATTGATCTGCAGATCGACGATTTTCATGCCGTCCTCCTCACACTTTTTCCTGTCAGCCAGTCCGCCGCCGTCTCGACGCGGGCGACAGGCGTGGTGAAGCTCGATTCCACGCGCGAGACGACGTATCGCCCATCGGCCGCCACGTCAAAACGCTCGCCCACGCTTGAGAGATGTTGCGCGAACCGGTTGTGGTACGTCTGTCCGGATTTGATCTCGATCAGCCGCAGATGCGAGGAATCCACCTGTTCGACGAGATCCACCTCCGTCCCCTGTTTGTCGCGATAGAACGACAGCGGGGGCGTCTGACCCTGATTGAGATACATTTTCGCCGTCTCGGAAACGATCAAATTCTCGAAGACCTGGCCGAGCAGCGGGCTGGTCAGCAAATCCTCCTTCGTGCGGATGCCCAGCAGATAGCACAGCAGCCCAGAATCGTAAAAATACAGTTTCGGCGTCTTGATGAGCGTCTTGACCTTGTTGGAGAAGAATGGCGGCAGCTCGAAAAGCACGTAGCTCGCCTCCAGGATGGAGATCCAGTCCTTGATAGTCCGATAATCGACGCCCGCATCCTTGGCGAGGTGCGAGTAGTTGACGAGATTTCCGGCGGACAGGGCGCACAGACGCACGACGCGCTCAAAGTCCGTCAGCCGGCGCACATCGAGGGAACCTTCCACATCCCTGTGGAGGTAGGTGTCCAGATAACTGGAGAAGAAGATCTGTTCAGGCATGTCCTCGTCGTACAGGCGCGGGAAGCCGCCACGGAACATGAACTCCTCGATGCTCGGGGATGAATCGGCGTTCTGCGCCTCGGCGAATGACAACGGCAGCAGCCGCAACAGGCCCACACGCCCGGCGAGCGATTGGTGGATGCTTTTGAGCATCAGAAAGTTCTGCGAACCCGAGAGAATGTACTGCCCGTTCGTACTGCGTTCGTCTGAGACGACCTGGATCATCGAAAACAGATCGGGCACATATTGTGCCTCGTCAAGGATGAGGTGATCGCCCCGGTTGCGGATGAATCCGACCGGATCGTCTGCGGCGGCACGACGAATCTGCGGATCCTCAAGATTGAGATAGTCGTAATCAGGGAAGATCGAACGCACGAGGGTCGATTTGCCGCTCTGCCGCGGCCCGGTGACCGAGACGACCGGGAACCACGACGCCATTTTCTGCGTCAGACCCGCCAATGTCCGTGGGATCATCGCATTCCTTCCCCCACTGCTTCGCTCGGCTGCTCGGCAGTTTTATGCCATGTCGCCTGGAAGCACAGCGGCAATCGAACTCCTCCAAATATACCAAACCTGCATTAGGAGGGCGGGATATTCCTACAGTAGCGAACCGGATAATTCGACAATAAAAAGTCTTCCAAACCTACATTAGAAAAACAGATAATCCGACAATAGAAACGAGAATGATTCGACAACAGGAACCGGCTATCCTGCATCAGAGCACACATGACCGCCTCTGTGTAGATTGGGGAGACAGAGGAAATCGACCGCGCGCACGGCACGGGCATCGCGGAAACAGGCGTCACAGAAGGAACATCATGGCAGATCTCTCCAAACAGGACATCAAGAAGCTACGCGCGCTGGCCAACGGGCTCAATCCGCTCGTCCAGATCGGCAAGCAGGGCGCCTCGGACCAGACCGTCCAGCAGGCGAGTCAGGCGCTCGACGACCACGAGCTCGTCAAGTTCACCATCCTGCAGAACTCCACCGAGGATCCGAAGCAGGCCGCCGCGAACCTCGCCGGCCAGCTCGGCGCGTCCGTCGTGCAGGTGATCGGCAGCCGTTTCACGCTCTATCGCCGCTCAAAGAAGGACGGCTTCACCAAGCACGTGCTGTGAGACACCTCCTCTTAAAAGAAACACGCGCTTACTCCCCGCGCTTGCCCTAGACAGGGAACGTCCCCGCACTGATCCGCCAGGCACCTCAGGCGCCGACGCCGCCCAATCCGTCCTGCGCCAACGCCGCATAAGGAACGACCCGCCCTTGCCGCGTTGACATCGACGTGCTACCCCCGTAGACCACAAGGCGGTGGTCGACCGGCACTTTGAGCAGTGGAGCGACGGCCTCCAGATTGTCGAAGAAGCGCGTGTTGAACGTCGTGGACGACTTGATCTCCACGGCGTCATGCACTTGGACGCCCTGCTCGACGAGCAGATCGATCTCCTGGCCCTGACGATCCCTCCAGAAGGAGAGCCGCGGGGAGACGCCGCGCGCCTCGCCCTGCTTCATGACCTCGGTGATCACGGCGTCCTCGAACAGGTTGCCGCGCAGAGGCGAGAGAACAAGATCCGGGATGGTACGGATTCCCAGCAGCTCACAGGCAAGACCGGTGTCGTAGAAATAGAGCTTCGATGATTTCGTCAACTGCTTTCCCAGATTGCGGAAATAGGGCGGCAGCTCATAGACGATGAAACTCGCCTCGAGGATCGAGAGCCAGTCGCGGGCGGTCGTCGAGCTGATCTGCGCATCCCGCGCCAGATTGGCAAGGTTGAGCGGCTGGCCGATGCGGGCGGCGCACAGCTCGACGAAGCGCAAAAAATCACGCACCTTCCGCACACCCAGCTCTGCACGCACATCGCGCTCCAGATAGGTGTCGATATAGCCGCGATAAAAACTGGCGCGGCGGATCTGATGGCGGAACAGACGCGGGTATCCGCCCTCCAGAACCCACTCATCGGCCGTTTCTGGAGCGCGTCCGGCAGCCGTCAGCTCCTCCAGCGAGAGCGGCAGAAGATGCAGGAGGCCGACCCTGCCGGCCAGTGACTGGGAGATCGTCTTGAGCAGAAGGAAGTTCTGTGATCCGGTGAGGATATAGCCGCCAGACTGATCATTCTCATCGACGATGCCCTGCAGATAGTTGAAGATTTCCGGGGCGCGCTGCGCCTCGTCGATGATCAGGTGTGGGCCGAAGCTCGTCAGAAACGCACGCGGATCGGCATGGGCGAGAGCGTACTCGTCGTCGTCCTCGAGGGAGACGTAGGCATAGTCAGGGAAAACGTGCCGAACGAGCACGCTTTTGCCGCTCTGGCGAGGCCCAGTGACCGAGACGACCGGGAATTCCGAGGCAAGCTCGCGCAGCTCCGCCTCGGCGGTGCGAGGAATATAGTCCGACGCTTCGTGCGCGCCTGACGGCGATGAAGAGGCCGCAGAAAGGGATTCTTGTGACGGAGAAACCGCGGACGACGGCATGTTCGTTGAAGAGGACGAATCCAGCGACTCAGACTTCTGTTCGGCCATCATTCCATCCGCTCCTTTCAACACATCGAACAATATCAAGAACAGCGTTATTTCAACGAAAATTAACCTCTACTAATCATTTTAGCAGCGTTCTACTGATCGATTTAGCAGAACCCTACTTATCGATTTAGCAGAGCTCTACTTACTGATTTTGCACGATCCTACTGGTCGATTTCCCATATCCCTGCTCATCGGTTTTATCGAGTTCTACTGGTCGATTTTCCACAGATCTGGTAGTTGATAGTAAAAACCCCGCTTATCGACGGAACAGGACACCGCTGCCCGATCCGCTTTCACTGCTCAATGGCAGCGAAGCTGTTGATCTTCCCCAGCAGTTTCAGCGCGTGACGGTCGTAGAGACGCCCGCCCCACACGATGCCGGCCGCGAGCGCGGCGATCCCGTTGAGCAGTCCGACCGCGACGGCCACCCACCACAGGCTCAGGATGGTACCGGTACCGATCAGCACGGCGACGGTGATCTCCGTGGGCAGCAGCCAACCGATCAGCACCGCGAATTCGAGCAGCGGGATGCCGATCTGCGCGCCCACACGTCCGCGCGGGGAATGCAGCGCGTCGTCCTTCGAGGCAACCGGATACGGCAGGACCGGCGCACAGGCCGCGGCCACGCCGTAGTTGACGAGCAGTATCACCACGCAGCCGACGGCGAGCAGAAACTGGATCTTCGTGCCGTCACGGCCGTCGAGACCGTCAGGATGGCGGCCGATGTTGAAGCCCCACGCCACGGCGATGCTGACGAGCGTGAGCGCGAGCCCGACAATGAGCGAGGTGAGGACCCTGCCGGCGCGGTCATCGCGGCCGGGCACGCCCGATTCGATCTGTGTGGCAAGCGCCGGCCCGTCGTAAGCGAAAGAGTTGGCCTCGTTGGCAGGCACGACCATCGCCACGAGCACGGGGGCGACCCACATGCCCATCATCTCCCCGCCCATCCATGCGTCGACGCCGATGAAAAGGAGGAGGATGACCGGCAGGATGAGCGTGGAGAGGTAGTGCGGGTCGCGTCGCCATGCCACGAGCAGACGTCCTCGGACAGCCCCGCGCGGGGTGTCGGGCACGCGCGCGAACACGCCCAGGCCTTTGACCACCTGCTCTTTCTGCCGCTCCTGTACCTCGAAACGCTGATGGCGCAGGCTCACCAGACCGATCTGCCAGCACACCGCAAGACTCACCGCGATGACCACGATCCGGCCGAGGACGTCCATCCATGCGCCGGCAGCGAGATCAAACGGCAGTTGCAGCGCCGCCCCGACGGGCAGCCACGAGAGCACGTTATTGAGACGCATATCGAGCACGACCGCCGAACCTCCCGGCGCATCCTCCGCGTTGGCGGCGATCCAGAAATAAAACGCGATGAAGCCGGCGCAGAGCAGGATGGTGAGGACTGTCATCCCCGCCTTACTACGGGCGAGAAGCTCCATGAGCGAGAGCAGGGCGCGTGAGAGGAAGACCCAGACGGCCACGGCGACGACCGCCGCCGGCAGTGCGATCATCGCGAAGACCGGCGTGCCCACACTGCGCGCGCCACCCAACCACACGGCTGCGAGGGCGGCAGCGAAGGCGATTTCGGGGATGCCAGCCAAGGTGGAGAGCAGCAGACCGGCGAGCATCGGTCTCTCAGGGACCCCGAACAGGCCCATCCGGCGCTGGGAGAAAGCGGAGCTGTCGCCGAACACCGAGATCTGGGAAACGAACGCGACGGCGCTGATGAGTGTGCCGAGGTAGACGGACAGGCCCGCCATCACCCGGCTTGCCGGCGTGTTGCCGACCATCTGCGCGGGGGCGGTGCCGATCATCGTACCGAATATGGCGGCGCCGGCGATGGCCGCGAGCGCAAGGACGATTCCTGCCACAAAGGTGATTTTGTGCAGCAGCGATGTGCGCAGGGCGGCAAAGGTGAGCGACCAGCGCAGCCGGACAAGGGTCCAGGCGTAGCCCGGGCGAGGTGACGATGAGGAAGCAGGATGCGAGGAGACGCCCATCAGTCCTGTCCCTCCCGAGACTTCTGCCCTTCCTGCGGAACATGCGGTTCCTGTCCTTCGAGCCAGTCGAGGTGCCGGGCCGCATGACGGCCGCCGACGAGGTCGAGGAAGCGGTCAGCCAGATCCTCGCCGTCGGCCACCTCGTCCACCGTCCCGGCGGCGAGCACGTGGCCTTTGGCGATGATGGCCACGTGCGTGCACATCTTTTCGACGAGCTCCATCACGTGTGAGGAAACGATCACCGTTCCGCCGCCGCGCACGTATTGCAGCAGCACGTCGCGGATGTTGGCCGAGGAGACCGGGTCGACGGATTCGAACGGCTCGTCGAGCACGAGCAGGCGCGGGGCGTGGATCATGGCCGAGGCGAGCGCGATTTTCTTGGTCATGCCGGCAGAATAGTCGGCCACAGTCTTGCCCGCGGCGTCGGTGAGGTCGAAGGCGTCGAGCAGGTCCTGAGCGCGGTGGGCGGCCTCGGCGCGCGGGATGGTGCGCAGCATGCCGGAGTAGACGAGCAGCTGCAGACCGGTGAGCTGGTCGAAAAGCTGGTCGGCCTGCGGCATGATACCGATGCGCCGGCGTGTGGCGAGCGGGTCGGACCACACGTCGTGCCCGAGCACGCGCACCCCGCCCGCATCCGGGGGCAGCATGCCGGTGATGATGGAGAGCGTGGTCGTCTTGCCCGCCCCGTTGGGTCCGACGAGCCCGTAGAACGAGCCGGCCGGGATCTCCAGGCTCAGGTCGTCGACGGCAACGGTCTGCCCGAAGCGTTTGAGCAGGTGGGTGACGCTGACCGCCGGCATCTCCCCGGTTTCTTCTCTCTCCGAAGTTTCCATGGTCTCTATTCAAGCAGTCACGTGGCGGCGAACGCCATACCGAATATGCTCATAAAATACCCAAGATCGTCGGACCACACAAACACAAAAACGGGCCCGACCGGAACAATCCGATCAGGCCCGCAATAGACCACAAAGCGGTCAGGTCATAGCGCGATTCCGCCGACCCGCTCACGCGATCCTGAGCACGAGGCCCTCCCACGGGTTGAGGCGGTGCTGCAGCAGGGTGAACGCGGCGCGCGTCGGGTCGTCGAACGTGGAGATGACGATCTCCTTCGGGCCGACGTGCCCCTCGGCAAGCTCGAGGCACTGCGGCGGGATGAGCGACTGGCGCGAGCGCATGTTGACCATCACGAGGTACTTCCCACCCGGCTGCTTGGTGCCGTCGGCATCCGTGTACGGATCGAGCGTGCGGGTGAAGGCGTAGACGTGCGGGTCGTCGGCGTCGACGAGATCCCACCTGCCGGCGGCGACCACCGGGTCGGTGTGACGCAGGGCGATGAGCTCCTTGTAGAAGGCGCGGACCGAGTGCGGGTCCTTCTCCTCCGCCTCGGCGTTGATGATGTCCTTGTTCGGGTTGACGCCGAGCCACGGCTCCTTGCCACCCTTGGCGAGGGCGTCGGGATCCTCGAAACCGGCGTAGCGCGAGCTGTCCCACTGCATCGGTGTGCGCGCGTTGTCACGGCCGACGCGGTTGATGCTCGCCATCATCTTCTCGGGCGTGGTCTCCCCCGCCTCGATGCGCTGATGGTAGAGGTTGATGGACTCGAGGTCGCGCAGCTGGTCGAGGCTGGTGAAATGACGGTTGGTCATGCCCAGCTCCTCGCCCTGATAAATGTAGGGCGTGCCGCGGTGCATGTGCAGGAAGAGCGCGAGCGCCTTGGCGGAGGCCACGCGCAGGTCGTCAGTGGAGTCGTCGCCGAAGCGCGAGACCATGCGCGGCTGGTCGTGATTGTCAAGGAAGAGCGAGGCCCAGCCCGCGTCGCGCACGGCGGTCTGCTGGTCGCCGAGCGAGGTCTTGAGCTCGAGCGGGGTCTGGGCGGCGCTGTCCCACTTGGAAAGGCCCTTGGTCGAGTCGAGATGCGTGAACACAAAGAGCATGTCGAGCTCCTTGTGCGCCGGGTTGGTGATCTCCTCCTCGCGTTTGCCGACGACGCCGGGCGCCTCGCCCACGGTGAGGTAGCCCTCACGGCCCTCAAACACGGCGGCGCGCATCTCCTTGAGATACTCGTCCAGGCGCGGGCCGTCGGAGCAGAACGGGAACGGGCTGGAGTAACCGTCGGCGCCGGGCTTGTTGTCGGCGATCTGCGAGCCGTCCTCGCCCGGCAGCTTGCCGTTCTCGTCATAGGTCTTGGAGATCTGGGTGATGACGTCCATGCGGAAGCCGTCGATGCCGCGGTCGAGCCAGCGGTTCATCATGCCGTAGACCGCCTGGCGCAGGGCCGGGCACTCCCAGTTGAGGTCGGGCTGCTTCTTCGAGTACTGGTGCAGGAAGTACTCGCCGCGCTTGGGGTCGAACTGCCAGGCCGAGCCGCCGAAGTAGCTGCCCCAGCGGTTGGGCTCGGCGCCGGGGGTGCCGGGCTCGTGGCCGGGCCGCGCCGGACGCCAGATGTACCAGTCGGCGTGCGGGTCGTCCTTGCTGCGCGAGGCCTGGAACCAGGCATGCTCGTCGGAGGTGTGGTTGACGACGAGGTCCATCACCACCTTGAGCCCGCGCTTGTGGGCCTGTTTGAGCAGCTCGTCCATATCATCCATGGTGCCGAAGAGCGGGTCGATGGCCTCGTAATCGGCGATATCGTAGCCGTTGTCGTCCTGCGGGGACTTGTAGACCGGGCTGAGCCAGATGACATCCACACCAAGATCGGCCAGATAGTCGAGCCGGCTGGTGATGCCTTTGAGGTCGCCCATGCCGTCGTTGTCCGAGTCCTGGAAGCTGCGCGGATAGACCTGGTAGACCACCGCGTTGCTCCACCACGGATTGGGTGTGGCGCCGTTGGTGCGGATGGAATCAGGCAGTGCGGTCCTGTTCTCAGTCGTCATCTTTGACTCCTTGATTGCAATTGTTCGATTTGCGGCAGGATAGAGCGAATTGTCAATTACTTGCATTGTACAAGTAATTCATCTTGCACGACAGACAGCGACATGGAATCGGCACCCGCCTCACAGCATCGGGGCGAGCGCGCCGGCGACGAACGGGATGAGCCAGATGGCCCAGACGGTCACCGAGAAGCGATTGAAGGCCTTGAGCTCGTTGTCGCGCCCGCGCAGCAGCACGACCAGCGCCCAGATTGCGTGCGCAGCCATGAGCAGCAGGGCGATGGAGCCAGTCCACGCCATCACGGTGTTGAGCGCGGCGTTGCCGATCTGTGCGCCCGAGGCGGCGATGCGGGTCATCACGAACGTGCCGGAGGCGTCGCAGGCCAGGCCGCAGAAGAACATGACCGCATGCCACGGCTTGAGGATCCCCGCCTTCTTCTCCGCCCACACACCGGTGGTGTAGAACGCGAGCGCACAGCAGATGAGCACGATGGCAGCGACGAGCATGATGGCCTCCAATGTTCGCTATTCTTAACAAACAAAAGAATGTTAGGATGAGCTAACACTCTCAGAAATGTTTTGATTACCTAACATTCTACCTGAGTAGAAGGAGACGCCGTGGGCTTCACAAACGCGATCTGGTCGGTCGGCGACTTTGCCGGCATGGTGCGCGACGCGCGGCGACACCTCCATCTCACACAGGCCGATGTCGCCAAGCGTACCGGCATCTCCCGCCCGTGGATCAGCCAGTTCGAGAAGGGCAAAATCACCAATCCGAGCTTTGACCGCCTGCTCAAGGTGTGCGACGCGGTCGATATCCGCCTGAGCGGCACATACGGCCCTTCACACGATGAACCGATCGCCAGCCAAAGAGCAAGAACAGATGAAAGCGCGGCAGATGAAGGCGCATGGGGAATGAGAGCGATCATGAAACTCCCTGATTCGACTCGTTCCCGCCTCCGCACAGTAGGAGAAATGGCATCCCATGCCCCACACTTGTCGGGGCTCAAACCATTCCCACTTACCGACAATTTCTACAATAAGCACTTACACCAGCAAATCGGGGAAATGTTGGAGTCAGCAAGCCAGCCGTTGCGAGAAAATACATCTACGCACCACCGGAATTCACCAGAAGACCACGACAGCCCCATTCCTAACTGGGCTGCATGCAACAGAACAAAAGGTAGCAGCACTACAGACACCAGCGCCCCAACCTCCTCGTCACAAAGAGGCGACAGATGACCGGCAAGATCAAGCTTCTCCACGTTCTGTTAGGCGGTCGCCATATCGGTCTGCTCGAGGAGAAACCGGACGGAAAGCATTCCTTCACCTACGATCCCGACTACCAAGGGATGCCACTATCTCTGTGCATGCCGTTGCGCCCGGAGCCGTGGGCGGGCACACCGGTGGAGGCGTATATCGACGGGGTGCTCCCGGATGATCGCGAGCAACGCCAACGAATCGGACGACTGTACGACGTCAATCCGCGCAATCCGTTCTCACTGCTGACCGCCGTCGGCCTGGACTGCGCCGGCGCGGTGCAATTCCTCTCGGACGAGCAGCTTCAGTCCCCTGCAGTGCGACAAGGACGGTACGTCGCTATCAGCGAGGAGGAGATCGGTAGACGCCTTGCCGCCTTCGCACAATTCAACGCGCCGTCGTGGCAGGCCACCGACGAGCACTGGTCGCTCAACGGCGCGCAGGACAAGATCGCGCTGGCTTATTCCGACGCTGACCATCAGTGGTATGACGCGCGCGGCGCGGCGGCGACGACGCACATCATCAAACCGGGCATCCACACTCTGAACGAACAGGCATTCAACGAGCACCTCTGCCTGCTCACGCTCGGAAAGCTCAACCTGCCTGTCGCACAGAGCGCCTATCGACATTTCGGCGACATCCCGGCCATTGTCAGCAAGCGCTGGGACCGTCTGATCATCGACGGGCACATTCTGCGCCTGCACCAGGAGGACATGTGCCAGGCGATGGGTGTGATGACGGCGCAGAAATACCAGAGCGACGGCGGTCCGGGTGCCGTCAGCATCGTGCATTTTATGCGTGATAACGGATTCAATGCCGACTCAATCACCATGTTCCTCGCCGCACTCGTCGCCAACTTCCTTATCGGCGGCTCCGACGCGCACGCCAAGAACTATGCGATTCTTGAGATACCCGGAAGCCGTCCGGCACTCGCACCGCTCTACGATGTCGCCTCCATCTTCCCCTACGACGAGTCAGGCCGCGAGCGCATGGCGATGAGCATCGGCGGCCAGTACCGCTTCAGCTACATCGGACTGCACGAATGGCGCATCTTCGCCGATCAATGCGGCGGCAACAATGACGAGCAGCTTGTCCTCGGCCTCCTGCGCGGCTTCGCACAGCAGCTGCCGGATATCTTTGATTCCGTCCAGAAAGAGCAGATGCGGATTGTCGCCGATTCACCCGGCGAGACAGAGGATTCCCTCGCCAACAAGCGTGAGCTCATCGCACGCCTGCAGGCAGGAATCGATCAGCAGTGCGCGCGCGTGCTGAAGTGGTTCACATAACGCGCGCCGGAGTGGTTCTTGTTTGACACCGGCCGCGAAATCACTGATTCCAGTGGGAGTAAGTGCAGACGGCCTTGGCTTTGGGACCGGTGGCGCTCCTGCTGGCCAGCGTACGGTCGCCGTAGGTGACGGTACAGCCCGCCGAGCGGTCTTTCTTGGCGTCGCGCGACCCGGAGGCCATGACGGTGACAGTGAACGGGCCGAGCTGATCCGGCGGCATCAGCACGGACGCCCACTTTGAGGCGAATCGTGCGGAGACAAGAGGAAACGCAGCGGACGCTGGCGCGGACGATGCCGCTGTAGAGGACGATCCTTTTGTTCCCGCAGTCTTTGACAGCACCGTCGACAGGCCCGCGCCCGTGATGATAACCGTAGCCTTGCCGTCCGAGGTGGCCCGCACCACCGGGCTCGTGCCCAAGGCGGCCGCACCGCCCTTCTTTGACGACGGGCGTGACGACGGCGCATAGGTCTTCCACGGCCCGTCGAGCGTCATCTTCTTCGTGGCCGTCCGTAGTTCGTCCGCCGACTGCGCTGCACACAGGCTCGCCGCGCGCCCCTTGCTGCCGGCGTCACCGGGACGGATGGTCGAGCTCGAATGGGAGATGAGCCAGCCATCGATGCCGATCTCGCAGCTCACCGTCACCGGCCCGACGTCCCCGGCCTTCCCACCCGCCTTATCGGCGGCATCGGAGGCGACGGACAGCCAGACGGGGAACAGCTGCCCGTCGGTCTTGTCCGCGCGATAGTCGGCTGACCAGTGCCACACGGAGCCCAGACGCGCCGTCTTATAGACCGTCTTCTGCGCCGGCACGACCGTGGAGTGCGAGAATGAGGAGCCGGCGGCCTTCGGGCTGGTCTCGGTGAGGATGACCGCCGTCGCGCCCCGGCCGCCGGACGCATCTGCTCCAGCCTGTCCGGCCGAGACCTCGGCACGGAACATGAGTCTGTGCGTCGTGGCCGCCTCCGATCCGTCAGACTGCGTGGATTGCGACGACCGGGAAGTCTGCGAGGACTGGTCTGCCGACTGCCCGGTCACCCGGGAGGAATGGTCCGACGCGGATCCGCAGCCCGCCAATCCAAGGCACAGGCCCAGGCACACAGGAAGAAGAATCGCTGTCGCAACGGAGCGGACGTGCAATGAAACTGTTCGACGAGACATCATCGCCCCTTCCCTCACCCCGGCCCCATTGTCGGTGTTGCTCTTATCATCACGCCGTTTCGGGCGAAGGTAAAGAATCCGCCTGCCCGAGACCGAGGAGCAGACCCGCTTCAGACCGCGAGGAGCAGGCCCCTAGCACCGCCCGGCACAGCCGGCAGGTACCCTGAAAGACATGGGAGAGACAGGATCACAAACGGCCGCCGGCCAAACGGCGGAATCAGGATCAGCACAGACCATGCGCCGGGGGCTGACGAGCCGACACGTCCAGTTCATCGCGCTCGGCGGAGCGGTCGGCACCGGCCTGTTCCTCGGCTCGGGCCGTTCCATCGCCCTGACCGGCCCCTCCATCCTCCTCGTCTACCTCGCCGTCGGCCTCATCATGTTCATCCTCATGCGGGCCATCGGCGAGATGATGTATGCCGACCCCTCCCAGCACAGCTTCATCGCCTTCATCACCCGCTATCTGGGCCCGGGCTGGGGCAAATTCGCCGGCTGGACGTACTGGCTCGTCCTGGTGCTCATCGGCATGACCGAGCTGACCGCCGTCTCGCAGTATTTCGTCACCATCTTCAGCTTCGCCGGCATCGATCTGACGCGCTGGCGCTGGCTCATCCAAATCGGCTTCATGGCCATCCTGCTCGCCATCAACCTCATCAGCGCCAAAGCGTTCGGCGAGACGGAATTCTGGTTCTCCCTCATCAAGATCTCGCTCATCGTCGGGTTGATCATCACCGGCGTAGTGATGGCGATCCTGCGCTTCCACTACCCCGCCACCGTCATCAACGGCCAGCACATTCCCGCCGGCACCGTCTCACCTGCGAATATTTTCGCTGATTTCCAGATCGCCCCGAACGGCTGGTGGAATTTCATCCTCAGCTTCCAGATGGTTTTCTTCGCCTACGAGACCATCGAGATGATCGGCATGACCGTCTCCGAGATGGCGAACCCGCGCAAAGAGCTGAAAAAGGCTGTCAACCAGCTGATCTACCGCATCCTCATCTTCTATGTGGGCGCGCTGACGGCGATCATGATGATCGTGCCGTGGCGCACGTTCAAGCCGGGCAAGGACGGCTCGTTCGCCTCCCCGTTCATCATGGTGTTCCGCTATGCGGGCGTGGACTGGGCCTCGACGCTCGTCTTCCTCGTCGTTATCACGGCGGCCGCCTCCGCGCTCAACTCGCTGCTCTTCTCGGCAGGACGTCAGCTGTATGAGACGGCGACGGAGTCGGGCAGCCGGCGCCTTTCAGCCGTCCTGCACGTCTCCTCCGCCGGGGTGCCTTCGCGGGCGATCGTCCTGTCCGCGCTCGTCATCCTCATCGCCCCGCTGCTGAGCGTGATCCCCGGCGCCTCCGGGCTGTTCGTCGCCTTCTCGTCGATGAGCTCGGCGGTCATCATCGCCATCTACGTGCTCACGCTTGTGGCACATTGGAAATACAGGAACAGTGCCGATTTCCTGCAGGACGGCTTCCTCCTGCGCGGTTACAGGGTGTGGGACAGTCTCGCCATCGCCTTCTTCGTGTTCATCTATGTCACGCTGTTCCTCTCGGCCGACACGCTGACGGCGGCCGTGCTCGGCACCGTCTGGCTCGTGCTGTTCGGGGCATACTGCCTGTTCTCGCGCAGAAAGACGGCACGTATTGCACACTGAGGAGTGTCCGGCGCGGCGCTGAGAGGCGTCCGGCGGGCCGGTCGATGAACGCCGAAAGATGAACGCCGAAAAGGTGACGGGTCTGGCGCGTCTGCAGGACTCACAGCTTCTGGATGATGACGTTGTTCCAATCGTCGGGATTGTGACCGTAGATCATGCGATAGCGATCAGTCTCCTTGCTGGCGACGTAGTGGGCGTCGGGCTTTTCCTGCCACACAGGGTGATGCCCCGTCCATTCGGCCTCGTGCCAGCCCGTGCTGGCGTTGCGTACACTCTTGCGAACATCTTCCGGCATCTCCAGCGAGCTCGCGCAAACGGAGAAGACGGCCTCCGCAGTCTCCTGTGACGGTTGCTGCCACGACATTCTCCACCACGAGGCATCCTGTGCGGTGGAAAACGTGATGTAATTATCGGCATCCGTCCCGGTCGTGCTCTGGGGAAAGCACGTCCACCAGAACTGTCCGTCATAGTCCAACGGCTTGGTCCCTGTGCTCCGGTTCATCCAGAGCCGGTTGACTTCTTTGCCGAGTCGCTCGGATTTGATCTCGGCCGCGGATTTCGGTTTGGGAACGGCGGTGCGCTGCGCATCCCTGCCGTCCGTGCCCCTATTTACATGCGAGCCATTCGCCTGTTCCTGCTGCTTATTTTGTGCACTGGCACTCGTGGCGGAAGGCGCCGAGCAGCCTGCGAGCGCGAGCACACCCGCCGCAATCAGCGCGGCAACCGCTTTTCTTCCCCTGATTTCCATCGCGACCACCTCTTTGTGGTAAACAATCGATTTGTTCAATTTTATCAGCGTTTAGCAGGATGAATCAGTCAACCGACTTTCACACGAGTCAAGCCAGCCAGACCAAGTCCCGGCAATCCGTCCTGTCACCACAGTCTTGACGCACAACCTGAATATAAAATCCGCATGCGCGGCAATTCATTGATTTTCTGAGAGCCACTGCGCGAACCGCGTCAATCCTCTTGACGCAAGTTGCCGGATCTCCTCATCCATAGATCTCGGCGGATGACGTTTCGACAGAACCAATCGCCGCATGATCACCTCCGCCTCTTCCCTATCGCTTTCGGCAAGAAGACAAAGAAAATCATCTGGTGAGATTGCCCGGATATTCCAGTCCCTTATATCGCGCTGAGGAAAATCAGACAGATTCCATGTGACGATATATCGTGCACAGGCAGCAACCGCCACAGCTACCACATGTCGATCATCCGGATCCGGCAACCGGACCGCTGTCTCAACTCGGGTGGAAAAATCACTGCTTGCCTGCGGGAACGCCGCATCCAGCATATCGATATACCGGTTGACCCGCGCAGGGGTGGACCTGGACCAGACATGTGGAAGATGACGCCGCACCTCCGCCATAATGGCTGTAGACCAGACAGGTTCGAAGAAATCCGCATCCGCAAATGACAGCAGCGGATCCGTCACCCAGACTGAGAAAAAGATGTTGGCATCCAGTACCGCGCGTATCACGCAGGATCCTTCCTTTTGCCGGATCGCACAGGGGCCACGTCATAGGCGCCCATCTCGGCGGCAAGATCGCGGGCTGATTCAAGGATGTGCGACCGCTGCTCGCGACCCCTCTTGTACGCCAGGACATCCTCAGCCTTCATCAGACGGTGCCCTGAATCACTCGTCCGAAACGCCGGTATCCTGCCCGCATCAACAAGACGGGCGATCGTTTTGGAACTCACGCCAAGCAACTGTGCCGCCTCCCCCGTGGTCACAAGACGCGCTCCAGAGGACAACCCGTTTGCGGCCTGGAGCGCGGCATTAAATTCTTCCTCCGTCAGTCGATACGTCTTCCCATATCCTTGGATCAGGAACGGCATGTCCGGATCCACAGGCTTTTCCATAATCGGCACACTCATCATCTATTCCCCGTCCAAAAACTCAACAGCTCGCTTTTGCCAGTGCCATCCATCTGCGATTATTGACAAACAGACTATCACAAACAGACAAATCGGACAATACGGACAAAATAGACAATTTGAATACAGATCAGCGGTCACACCTCGTCAGACACACATCGCACGCACCGCAAACCGGTAGAGCAAAACGCATCGGTCATTATCAACGGACATTCGAAAATCCACCGACGAGAGGTCTGAAGCAACAAAACACAGTTCCAGTAATCCACAGATAACAACGCCAGACAATGATGCAGGCATACAAAAAGGGCCGGCACACATGGCACCGACCCTTCATGCGGGAAGCAACCGGCTGATCAGCCCACGCAGGCTGGCCGCGACACGGGCGATCAGCCCGACGAGATCAGACGATCTGCAATCAGGCAGTCAGCCGGCCGCCCCAGACCACAGGACCACAGGACCCCCGGACACACCGGTCACGGCAGCCCGATTGGAGATCAGTCCTGACTCACTCGCCCTTGACGGCCCCGCGCATCACGCCGGAGATCACCCAGCGCTGCGAGAAGATGTAGACGATGAGCACCGGCAGCATGGCCATGAGGTAGCTGGCGAAGGCCACCGGGTAGTTCGAGCTGAACTGCGTGCTGAACACATACTGCGCCAGCGGGATGGTCTTGTTCGCCTGGTCGGTGAGCACGATGAGCGGCATGAGGAAGTCGTTCCATGCCCACAGCGTGGTGGTGATGGCGATGGTGGCGTTGATCGGCCCCATGAGCGGGAAGATGATCTGCCAGAAGATGCGCCACGTGCCCGCGCCGTCGACGCGCGCCGCCTCCTCGAGGGAGAACGGGATGGAGTTGATGAACGCGATGGCGATGAACAGGTTGGTGCCCAGACCGAAGACCACGTAGAGGATGATGAGGCCGAGACGGTTGTCGAGGTGGAACGAGCCCATCTGCTTGGCCAGCGGCAGCATCAGCACGGAGAACGGCACGAACATGGCGCCGATGAAGAAGTAATACAGGAAGCGGAAGAAGCGCTTGTCCATATTGCGGGCCACAGCGTAGGCCACGAACGTGTTGGTCAGCAGGGTGAGCGCGACGGCGCACACGGTGATCAGCAGCGAGTTGAGGGCCGTGGAGCCGAAGTCGGTCATCTGCCAGGCGGTGACGAAGTTCTCGCCATGCCACACCTTCGGCAGCGCGAACGTGCCGACCGTCTGCTGGTCCTTGAAGGCCGTGACGACGGTGAAGTAGAGCGGGATGAACACGGCGAGCGAGAGGATCGCCAGCACGATCGTCAGCACCCAGTTGGTGGAGTGGCGGTCCTTGGACTTGTGCGCCACCACGTTCTGCCTGCGGATCCGCGCGGTGCGCGGGTCTTCCTGGTTGCCGGTCAGCACGCGCAGCGAGGCGTCGGACACCGACGTCGCGGTGGTCGAAATGGCGGTATTTTTCACGTTGCTCATGGTTGCCTCACTTGCTCCTGTCGGTGCGGGCGGAGATGCCCAGCTGGATGGCCGCGATGACGACCAGCACCAGGAAGAAGATCACCGCGTTGGCGGTCTGGTAGGCGAACTCGCCGCCGGTCAGACCATTGTTGAAGATCAGGTACGTGACCGTCTCCGTGGAGGAGTTCGGCCCGCCCTGCGTCAACGCCACCACCTGGTCGAAGGTGTTCATGGCGTTCTTCATGGTCAGCACGAGGTTGATGGTCAGGAACGGTCCGATCAGCGGGAAGGTGATCTTCCAGAACGTCTGCCAAGCGTTGGAGCCGTCGATGGAGGCGGCCTCGTACACGGACTCGTCGATGGTCTGCAGGCCGGCGAGGTAGAGCAGCGTGGAATAGGCCACGCCCTGCCACACGGCGAGGAAGACGATCGGGAACCAGGCCATCGACTCGGAGGTGATCATCGACTGCGACAGCCAGCCGATGTGCATGGCCTGGCCCATCTCAGGGATGGCGGTCATAAACAGGTAGCGGAACACGTAGCCGATGACGAGCACCGCGAGGGTGTAGGGGATGAAGAAGATCGCGCGGAAGCCGTTCTTGAACGCGATGTGGCTGTTGAGGGCCACGGCGAGGAAAAGGGCGATGAGGTTCACGCACACGGTGATGGCGATCGAGATGAGGAACGTGAACAGATAGGCATGGCCCACGCGCTCGTCCTGGAAAAGGGCACCATAATTACGGAAACCGATGAAGTCGGCCTTGCCGTAGCCCTGCGAGTTGGTGAACGAGTAGCCCACGCCCTGCAGGAACGGCCAGTAGAGCAGGATGCCGAACAGGATCGCGGCCGGCACGGCCATCCAGTAGAAGGCCGGATCGACGTGGCGGTGCGAGAATTTGCTGACCTTCGCCTTCCTGGCGGGACGGGTGGCCGCGGCGCCGTTCGCGCCCGAGCCGTTCATACCGTTGCTGGCGGCCGGGGCGGCAAGCCGCACGCCCGCGCTCTGTGTTGTCTGAGACATTTTGGCTTTCCTTTCTTTCCCTGGCTCACAGATTGGTGAAATCGCGGGACTTGACCTTCACCCAGTCAGACTGCATCTGGTTGAGGAAGCGGTCCACGTCCTTGCTGGTGATGAGCGTCTGCACGTAGCCGCCCAGCGGGATGGACGCCGGGATGAAGTGGTCGTCGAAATCGGCGAGCTTGCCGGACTTGTAGAAGCGGCGGACGGTGTTAATGGCCGGGTCGCCGAAGTACGTCTTCTTGAGCGGGGTAATGGCGGACTGCGCCTTGGCGTAGGCGTTGAGGTTCTTCTCGCTCATGAGGAAGTTGACGAACTTCATGGCCTCCTTGGGGTGCTTGGTGGTGGCGCCGATGGTGAGCATGACGTCATCGCCGGCCACGAGCACCTGCTCGCCCGCATTGTCGGTGGCGGGCAGCTGGGCGAAACCGAGGTCGAGGCCCTTCTGCACGGAACGGATCTGCGGCAGGGCATACGTGCCGAGCGGCAGGATGGCGGCCTTGCCCTGGGCGAAGCGCTGCGTGGCCTGGCCGTAGGTGACGCCCTTGGTGGAGGTGGTCATGTTCATCAGCTCCACCACACGCTCGGCGGTGGTCTTCCACGCCTTCTGGAACGTGGTCTTGCCCTCGGAGATCTTCTGGTAGGTGCTCACGGGCACGAGCGTGCCGCCGAACGAGGCGAGCGGGGCCTGCGTGGTCCACGAGTCGGCCAGCGAGTCCTGCACCGGGTCGATGCCGGCGGCCTTGAGCTTGGCGACCGCCTGCTTGAACTCGCTCCAGGTGCGCGGCGGGTTGTCCGGGTCGAGGCCGGCCTTGCGCCACAGCTTCTTGTTGTAGATGTAGCCCGAGGCGTTGCCGGCAAACGGCAGGCCGTACAGCTTCTTCTTCTCGGCCGGGTCGGTGGAGGAGTTGAGGTCGCGGGCGATCTGGACCATGCGCGGGTTGAGCTTCTTGACGATCGGCTCGTTGCTGAAGTCGTAGAAGATGCGCGTGGAGGCGAACTGGCCGAAGTTGAGATCACCGTTGAGGGTGATGACATCCGGTACACGGTTCTTCACCAGGCGCGTGCGCAGGTCGGTGGTGCCCGACGAGGAATTGTTCACATTGACGCAGATGCCGGGATTTTCCTTCTCGAACTGCGTGGCGAGGTTCTCGAACTGCTCGGTCGCCTCCGGTTTGAACTGGAAGAAATCGAGCGTCACCGAGCACGATCCCCCGGCTGCGGACGTGCGGTTGCCGCACGCGGCGAGCGGGACCGTCAGAGCGAGTGCGGCGAGCGCCGCCACGGCGACCTTCGCACCCTTTGCGACAGCGGTCATTTTCACCCTCATCGCTTTCCCTTTCTCACAAATCAGGCAGAACCAGGCAGGATAGGGCGGCACAACGGCGGGCACGCCCCATCGCGTGCTGGTGAAACTGATACCACCATTGTGCGCACAGATGAATTTCAACGGTAGGGACCGGCATTTTTATTCTCTGAGAAAGAAATTACGTGACTTTTACGTATTTCATGCAAGAAAACATGATTTCTGCGGTACACTAATCGCACGGAAAAACCGCGGGCCCCGTGCAGGACCGCGCTTTCCATGCTTCACTGGCATCATCGTCATCACAGCGCAGGAGAAACAAATGGCGGATCAGAGTGACCAGCAGCAGACGGCCGCGAAGACGGCAGGGCAGGAGGCGCCCGCACGCACGAACTGGTTCGACGGCTCGCAATGGGCGCATCTCATCGCCGCTGACGTGCTGCGCTACGGGCCCGTCTCGCGCACCACGCTCGCCGGTTATCACGGTCTGAGCCAGGGCACGCTCTCGCGCATCGCCAAGAATCTCATGATCGCCGGGGTCGTGCGCGAGACGGAGGCGGACGCCCGCACCACCAACGTACCCGCCTATCTCTCCCAGGCCGCGCCTGTGGACCGCACCGGCCGCGGCCGGCCGCAGCAGAACCTCGAGATCAACCGCGGGGCCGCCACCTTCATCGGCATCAACGTGCGCGCCGAGTCGGTGCGCGCCGCCGCGGTCAACGTGGCGTGCGAGCTGGGCGGGGGCGGCATCCACACCTGCTCGCTCGAGGACACCGAGCCGGGCACGGTGGTCAAAGCCATCGCCACAGTGATCGCCAAGTGCCGTGCCGACGTAAGAAAGCGCCGCCTCGACCAGCCCTGTCTCGTGGGCATCGGCCTGGGCGGGCACGTCGAGGCGGACGGCACATGCGGCTACGCGCCCTTCCTGCATTGGGACCAGCCCGTCGACCTCGCCGGCATGGTCGAGAAGGAATGCGGCATCCCCACCCGCCTGTTCAACAACATCTCCTCCTACATGCGCTACATGCAGTGGTTCGGCGAGGGATGCGGGCTGTCCGACTTCGCCGTCATCACCATCGGCGCCGGCGTGGGCTACGGTCTCGTCTCCGGCGGGCGCGTGGTGGAGACGCCGGGCAGCTCCTACGGTCTGGCCGGACACATCCTCGTCGACCCCGACGGCCCGCGCTGCTTCCTCAACAAGGGCCATCGCGGCTGCTCGCAGTGCCTGACCGATGAGTCACTCGCGCTCGAGTACAGCACGATGACTGGTTCCGAGCGCACGTTCGAGGACTACGCGCGCGACACCCGCAATCCGCACAAGGCGCAGGCGCAGAACCTGCGCTCGCGCGAGGGGCACCGCCTCGGCGTGCTCATCTCCACGGTGGCGAACCTCGCGATGGTGGGCCGCGTGTTCATCGGCGGCGAGTCGAGCTGGGTGCTGCAGGGCGAGAAGGAGACCATCAGCACGGGCATCAGCGATTTCCGCCCGTCCCAGACGCCGAAGGTGCCGTTCACCTTCCTCGACGAGCAGTCGATGCTGGACCGGCGCTGGGTGCTCGGCGCGGCCACAGAGGTGATCCGCCAGTTCGTGCTCGGCAGCGCCGATCTGTCGGTCGACTGACAAGACACCGGCCGGCACCGACCGGCAGGCCTCGTCGGCCAACCAAGACCCGGGCCGCCGACAAAATGTCAGCCGAGACCCGGGCCGCCGGCAGATCTCAGTCGGCCACCTTCCGCGCCACAAGCAGGACGGCGTGCGCCGGATTGATCTGCGGCGGGCGCAAACCGTACTCCTGCAGCGCCCGCCCGTCGAGGACGGCACCGTGCTCCCACCACAGCAGCGGGGACTGGCCGGTGCCCACGCCCGTGAGGTCCCGGCTGGCCTCCAGCGGCTCCACGCGATAGAGCGCCTGCGGGTCCAGGCCGGGCAGATGCACCGGCGCGGCCGGATAGGTGCGGCTCATGGTCAGCTGCGTGTAGCGGAACACGCCCTGCGAGCGGTCGGCAGCGACGATGCCGTCCACATAGCCGGACGGATCGTCCGTATCAGCCACATCCGCATGGACGGCGATGCCATGCTCGAAGAGCTCTCGGTACCGCTTGTAGGCGTCCACCCATACCGAGAGGGCGTCGATCTGGTCCTGCGGCACGGTGAGCAGATCCCACTCGATGCCGAGGTGGCCGAAGAACGCCATGGCGGCACGCAGGGAGAGGTCGGTCGCGCGGCCGGTCGAATCGGCCGGGGACTTGCCCACGTGCTCGCCGAGCATCTCCGGCGGGACGATGACGGAGTCGTAGCGCTGGTTGATCTCGCGCTCGACCGGGTCGACGCAGTCGGAGACCCACACGCGGTCGGCGTAGCGCAGGATGCCGAGGTCGATGCGGCCGCCGCCGGAGCTGCAGCTCTCGATCTCCAGCCCCGGATGGTCCGCCTTGAGACGGGCGATGAGACGGTAGACCGCGGCGACCTGGCCGTGGACAGCCGGCTTGCCGGAGCAGCGCGAGACCGGCTCGGTGACGAGCTTGTTGTGGTCCCACTTGATGTAGTCGATCTTCAGATCGGCGACGAGCCTGTCCATCGCGGAGTGGATGTACTCCCACGCCTGCGGGTTGGTCAGGTCGATGACCTGCTGGTTGCGGCCCTGCATCGGCAGCCTGCCCTGCGTGTCGGCGGTGAGGATCCAGTCCGGGTGGGCGCGGGCGGTGTCGGAATCCGGGTTGATCATCTCCGGCTCGAACCACAGGCCGAACTCGAGGCCGTCGGCGTGGACGTGGTCGGCGAGCGCCTTGAGGGACTTCGGGCCGTCCGGCCAGACGTCCTGCGCGACCTGCCAGTCGCCGAGGCCGGAGAGGTCATCGCGGCGGGAGCCGAACCAGCCGTCATCGACGACGAAGCGCTCCACACCCACGGAGGCGGCCTTGTCTGCCAGCGCGGCGAGCTTGTCGTAAGAATGGTTGAAGTAGACGGCCTCCCACGTGTTGAGCAGCACCGGACGCGGCTTGCCGGTGAGGTTCGGGTGGCAGGCGCGCACGAAGGCGTGGAAGCGGGCGGACGCCTCGTTGAGGCCGTCGCCGACCGAGCCGTAGAGCCACGGGGTGGTGTAGACGCCGCCCTGCGGCAGCACGGCCTCGCCGCCGTAGAGCAGCTCGCCGCCGCCGAGCAGGCCCTGCGTGTACGGCAGGCGCTCGGCGCTCATCACCTGGTTGCCGGACCAGCCGAGGTGGGTGAGGTAGACCTCGCCCTTGCCCTTCTCGAAGCCGAAGCCGGGGGTGCCGGCGGCGAGGAAGAGCGTGTCGTCGAAATCAGGGCGGCCGACCATCGTCTTCTTCTCGAAGCGGCCGATGGTCAGATGCTGGCGCTGCGGGCGGCGCTCGTGCAGATGATGGCCGGTGGTGGAGAGGATCTCGACGGCGTCGGCGGGCAGCGGGTAGCCGAGCTCGACGCGGTCGACGCCCAGCGGGTCGCCGTCACCGTCATTGATGACCGCGACGGCCTGGCGGGCGAGGCCGGCCGGAGAGAGCTGCAGCACCCAGCGGATGCGCACCTGCTGCTGCTCGTCGGAGGCGATGATGACGGCCTGCACGCCGCCCTCCATGCCGAGCGTGTCGTCACGGAAGTCGCCGGAGACGCCCTCAACGGAGGCATCCGAGATATAGGCGCTCGAGTCGCCGTCCTCATCCGCCGAAGTATCAGAGGAGATGACGGAGACCGCGACCGACTCGACGCAGAAGCTCAGGAACTGCTCCGTATCACCGCGACGGGCGATCAGACGCGAGGAACCGATCCACGACTCGGCCTGGGTGGGCAGGATGGACGGCCAGGCGGTCTCGTCGAGCATGCCCGAGACGCGCTGCGGGTGCTCTGCGGCGAAGAGGTTGACCGAGCTGCCCGGATGGGCGAGCGCGCGGCCCCAATGCACGAGGCGCGGCAGGCCGCTCCCCTCTCCGGCGAGGGCGAGAGAGACGTCAGCCTTCGTGGACTCGACATAGATGGCGGTGATCTCGCGGCCGTCGGCGCCGTTGACCCCCGGCATGCCCGGGGCACGGTAAACGGAGGCACTCATGCCCTGGGCGGCGCCGTCCGCGCTGTCGACGTGCTCGACGGTGGTGAGGTTGCCGAGCGGATTGGTCTGGCGCACGGGCGGCTGCGACTGGGCGCCCTGCTGCGCGCTGGTGTTCTCTGCCATAGTTTCTCAGTTCCTCCTGCGGTCCCGGCCAATCCGACCGGGCGGCGGTGTCTGTGGTCTGCTTGTGTGGTCTTGTGGTTGTTGTGACGGTTTGTGGATGACGACGTTCCGCACTGACCGTCCGTCGGTATCCAGCGTAGAGAAGAAAAGCTTTGTTGGCTGCCCTCTTGATTTTCTTATTTTGCGAAAGTAATTCATCTGCGAGTCGATGGGACGTTGGTGACCCGCGCGGCGGACACGGTGTTTTATGACCGACGATCGCGGGGATCGCACTAGGAAGTAGATACCCCAACTTCCAAAGGAGATATGGGGTAGAAAGGTCCGGAGCCGCAAGAACCCCGGACCTTCGGCTCTATCGCCCAGACGAACGCCGCATGACGATCACCCAGACAACGAGGACCAGTAACGCGATGCCGGCCAAGAGAGGACTTGCCCTCCAGACTATAATCGCGATTATCGTCCCGATCCAGTCAGAACCATAACTGGGTCTTTTATTGTGGTTGTGATGATTGTTCATCACTAGCCCCTTGTGTTGAGTTTTACCCAGCCCGGTCGGGCCGGGCAGATCGACCCTCATCCCATGTCACTGGAATCCGGGCCTGCGCTCATGCTATCGAGGAAACGCCGGAGTGTTATCATGAAAGAACCGATGTGGATAATGTCACCTGTCTGATTCTGAAGCGCGGCAATACAAGCTTTTCAGACAGTATTCACAGTGGCAGGGCGTTGTTATTGCGTCCTCTGTTGAGTTTTGCCCGATGTCCCCGGTCGAAAGGCCGGGGACATTTGATTTTTCGGACCGGTAGTTTCCGACAACAAGAAGCCCGATGCACTGGCGCAAATTCAAGCCGTCCCAATTGTGCACATTTGCGTTCAAGACCTTTCCTGCCTTGACGACCTGGTAGCCTGGGTCTGTATACCACAAGAAAGGCAGGACAAACATGAGCAGCCGGCGCATTCCTGTCATCGACCTCTTTGCCGGCCCGGGCGGTCTCGGCGAAGGGTTCTCCTCGATCAGAAATGATCAGGGAGACAGAGTGTTCCAGACCATCATGTCGATCGAGATGGAAGACAACGCCCACGCGACGCTGCGTCTGCGCGCTTTCTTCCGCCGTATCTTTGATGTCAGAGGCGTGATTCCCACCGAATATCTCGGCTATATGGCGCACCATGATGCCGCTCATCTTGCCGCTCTCCAACAAGCTTTCCCCGAAGAGTGGGCTGCGGCCGACAAAGAAGCCGTCCAAGGCACTCTCGCGATTGATGACTATTCCTATGCCGAAGAAGCAAACAAGCGGCTTGCGGAATACAAGAAGGATGATCCGGATCTGCCGACCGTCATTATCGGCGGACCGCCATGCCAAGCATATTCTCTCGTCGGCCGCTCCCGTCGAGCGCATGATGAGAAGCTCCAAGAAGACGTCAAGCAAACGCTCTATGTCTGCTACCTGCAGTTCGTGGACACTGTCCGACCTGACATCTTCGTCATGGAGAACGTCAAAGGGCTTCTGTCCGCCAAGCTCCACGAAGAGCATGTCTTGTCACTGATCCGGCAGGATGTGAAAGAGCTCGGTTATACACTGCATTCCCTCGAGGTCGAGGATCCGCAAAAGCCCGGCGATTTCATCGTTCATTCAGAACGGCACGGGATCCCGCAGGCACGGCACCGCATCATCCTCGTCGGCGTGCGCGATGACACCGACATCGACCAAATTCGGATACTGCGAAACCACTCGTTGACAACAGTCAGTGAGGCTCTAGTCGGCATGCCGCGGCTTCGCAGCAGCTTCTCGCGACGCGCCAAGAGCGAGACTGACATGCAATGGTCCGATTATGTTCTCGACGCGGCATGCCGACTGAGCACCGCATTGACGGAGCCTGACGAAGAATCTGGGATGGCGAACATTGATCGCCCCACCCGAAATCAGATGGTGCGCTGTCTCCGACACCTGACGAAGCAGACTCTACCGAGACACGATCTTGCGACACACGTGGATACGAAAGCTTTCAAGAACGCGACTGACAATCCCCTGAGGCGGTGGTATCGTGGCAGGCTCGAACAGGTTGGCAGTAATCTGCTGACAAGTGACCATGTCCGCTCCCATATGGCTTCCGACCTGGATCGCTACCTGTTCAGTTCTGTCTTCTCTGCCGTCACCGGCCGTCCGGCGAAACTGGCAGACTTTCCCTCCAAACTGCTCCCGAACCACAAAAATATCCAGGGAAAGAATCTCAAACAGGTCGAGTTTAACGACCGCTTTCGCACGCAGCTGGATGACCGGCCGTCAACGACTGTGACGTCGCACATCTCCAAAGACGGCCACTACTTCATCCACCCTGATTACACCCAGGTTCGCAGCCTGACCGTCCGCGAGGCTGCTCGCCTGCAGACCTTCCCGGATGACTACGTGTTCGAGGGCAACCGCACATCCCAATACCAGCAGGTTGGCAATGCCGTTCCTCCTCTGCTCGCGAACCAGATCGCCGTCTGCATCGCGGACGCTCTTGGCAGGGCAGCAAAAGGCTATTTCAGCGAGCAAAATGCCTGATATGGCTCATGGGCGAACACGACCACATCACCTCAAAGCAACTGAAACCTACAAAAAGAAGAAGCAGGGAAAACTGACCTTCTCAATCATCCTCGTCTTCCGCAGCCCCGTTACCGCCGTTCAGTACTGACAGGAACTGACCATGCCCCGGCTTGAGCAGCTCAGGAATGATAAGCGGGTTCGGCTGCAGACAGGATCCCTGCTTAGCGATCAGCTGCTGCCAACACTCATCTTTCTTGGCCCACTCGGTCACATTCTGTATCGGACGATCCGGCTCAATGAGAATCGTCATCGCTTCCGCACCCGCATAATTGATCGTCGGTTTCAGACACTCGGGTATTGCCTGCCGCTCCCAGATAGCATCAAAATCCAGTGTGCTGTTGCTCGCCTTGAGATCGTATGAGATCTTTGCGAGGGCATACGTCGTCACCGGTCCCGGATACCCCTTGTACCATGACGGCGGATTCGTCTTGGACATCACGAATTTGCGAATCGTGTCATACAAGATCTTCATGCAGACAAGATCCTTGTAATACGTGTCGGTAATCATCTCCTGCGCATTCTCGTCAGTCAAAGACGACATCTGCTTGGAGAAATGTGCAAAGCTCTTCTGGGCACCCAAGCTGACAACGGCCGGCTCCTGCTCCCAAGAAAGTATGTACTTCACCGCATCCGTCAGCTTGATTACCTGTTTATGCGGATTCTCCTTATTGAACCGTCGCTTCAGATCGCCAAACAGTCGGTCACGCTCGACGGTGTACTGGCCGCGAGCGCGCTCGTAATACCAATGATTCGCATACACAGACTTCTTCTGCCGCGGCGCGTCGATTCGACGTGACAAGGCTTCAAGCCGCGTCTGAAAGGGGCTTGTAGAAGAAAGATCCGTCTGCGAGACCTTGTTCTGGCTATTGGTAAACCTTGCGATGTTCGGGACGAAATTCGGGGTCGTCTGCTTGGAATCATTGACGACAACAACCTTTGCCGGGACCAAGACCTTAGAAAGATCTGCCTTGTCCTTCTTTCGCGTGTTAAAAATCGCTGCCGTCGTCTGACCGCCATTGACTATCTGAAGATCTTTGATGGCGATGATACGCGACGGGTCAATCGCCCCATCAGATTGACGCGCGAAAGCGACTGCAGAGGCGGTAGCAGAGATGCCATTGTTATAAGCAACGAAATCTTCCGGGTGCTGGCAAATAGTCGACCGTATGCCTTTATTGACTTTCCCTCGGAAAGAAAGGAATGAGCGGACATTTGATTCCATCAGCTTGGATCCGTATTTCTCATACAAATCAGCGAGTGCAGAACCGGTGAAGAAGAACATGAATGTATCAAAACCGCGGTTCGTTTCCGGAGCTTTGACGACGGGGACACCCAGAGGGGCATAATCGGCGAGATTGATGAAAAGCTGCTCATCATCCTCACCATGCGCTGCCTTACCCCACCGTGAGAGATCCCAGACGTCAAGTCTGTACGGTTTCCCATTGAAAGGCTTCTCCGAAATATCACTAAGAGTCTCGAAATTGGCGAAATTCCGCGGATCGCCGGGCTCCCGAGGAGTATAGAGCCTGTCAGTCAAGAAATATAGGCGATACCGAGTCGCATCATCCTTATGCTCATGGATGGTCTGCGCCAGCGAGATCACATCTTGGTCTTCAAACCCTTCCGGCGGGAAAATGCCTGAGATACTATCCTCGACAAACTTGATGAGCTGAAGATAGTAATGACGTATTTCCTTATATGTGATACTCGGAACGTGATCAGGGTCTCGCCCCAGACGCAGCGTCACTGTAGGATCGCAGACAAACAGAACGATTGACTGATCCTGCTCAAAAGAACTGCTGTCGTATCCATCCACCGCATAGACGGACTGGTGCAAATAAGCCGGCTCCGGATCATTGACAGCATTGTCATCTCGAAGCAGACCGGTGGCATAGTCAAAGAAAGCCTCCTGATCGTACTGGCTTTCCTGTTTGGCGTCTCGCACACCCGCCAGAAAATCTGTATAGCTTACGGACGCATTGTTATCCATCAGTCGCCGTTCTCCTGCTTTATCACGCTGCGACAAGGCCCTCGTATCGTTTCACCTTGTACCGCTGAATCTGGGGTGTACTGAGATCAAGCTTATAACTCAGATTCTCCACACCGGGCGCAACTTGGTCTGCGATGACGCGGGGGAAGTCGTCTTTCACGGCATACACCGTGATGTCTCCGACGGAATATCGACGCTCGCGCAAAGTATCGATAAGAAACTGCAGACCGAGATTCTCGAGCCCGTCATTCAGCCTGTTTTCTGTGAGACCCGCGTCACCGTGCGCTTGGCTGACCAGCCATGTGACAAGATCCTCCAACCGCATCGCACCTTTCGCACCTGCACGTACCTCAGTCAGACGGACCGTGGTCAGCTCGATTGATGGGAACTGCGCATCATCGAGCTGATACGGAGAGGAGATCGTCACAGTATGTGCTGAAGGCAATAGCGCTTTTACCTCAAATGCCCGTTTTTGCTCTTCAAAACGATAATCCTGTGCCGCTCCATAAGGACCCGACCAAGCGAGGACGGCTGTCTCCAAAGAGACGCCCATACGATCCGCGATAACTGGCATCGCCGCCAGTTCCGCGAACGTCCCGCGTAAAAGAGCCTCACTTCCTGAGACAAGACGAACAATCCGCCGAAATTGGACAAACACCGAAGATATTTGCGCGTCGGCCTGCTCCCATGTGGAGCACCGTGAAAGCCGGCGGACAAGTGCAGCGCAGATTTCTGCGAAGGCAATCCGTAGGCCACGGTCTTCTAGGACAAAAGTCAGAGACCATTGTTCTCGATCGGAATAGCGACGCCGGTCACCCAAAACGACTTTGATCGCCCGAAAATCGTCCTGTATATGAGGTCTTCCTGAAAGAAGAAGAGTTAGCTGACAGTCAAGGCTCTCAGACCGATAAGCAAAACAAGCAATATATAACTGCTCGCTCGTCGCGATGTAGTGATGATAGGTGACATCGGCCGCTGATCCTGTTTGATTCCAGATATCTAGAAGGACATCCGGATTCGAGAAATCACGGACGGTCGACGCCCCGCCGGTCCCAACGTCAGAATCAATCATGAACTTCAGTCTTCCTCAGCGTCGCTATCACCCTGCTGGATCAGCGCCTCAAGATTGTTCAGCCTATTAACCTTTTGTTCCTGATCAAGACGCTGTTGAACAGTATTCCAGTACATTTCAACAGTGCCGTTCTTGTCATCAGGATCGAAGGCATCTTGGTCCTGGGGAATAACGATTTTTGCAGCGAGAGAATGCCTGAGCTGTTTCTGTTCGAATTCCAGCCTGGAATCGACATCATTCTTACCGGCGACCGGATTCACCATATAGAGGAACAGACACGGCCTCGGGACGTAACGGTAATACTCAATCTCGTTAGCTTTACGCTGGCCGTTTTCCCTCTCAAATCTCCGGCATTCTTCTGCATCTCCAAATTTGAGGACATAATCTCGCACATCGCTTGAACCGGCAAGACGAAGACTCCTACCAGAGATTGCCATTGTGGACTTATCAGGATCAAGAACCGTGCAGGAACGCCTAGTTGTCCCAATCCAGCTGAAAGGCGGATGAAGGGATGAACCGGCCGTGGCAGCAGAGAAATCTTCGCCGCCTCCACTGACCTCAAAAATGACATCCCACAGATGGAGCCGGTCATTACTCTGCTGTGTCAAGGCGTATTGCTGTGCCATGGAGAATGCGAATTCGTCACTGTCGTTGCGATATGTCGCAATCACATTACCGAAGTAACGATCCCCATAACCAGCACGATATGCAGTCAGGAACGTCAAAACATCCGCAATCGGAACTTGCTTATAGACAACAGTCGAAAGGTCTCCATTCCTCTTCGCCGCCTGCTCCCGAATAGTCGACTTCGAGGAATCATCTGCCGCCGATTGCACCGTGTCCATCAGCTTTTGGAGGGCAGCATCATTCTCACGAATCCTAATTGAGTCATAAGAGAGCCTGACGGATTCCAAGTTCGTCGCGGCGAGATTGAACTCATCACCTCCATAATGCAATTCGGCATTACGCGATTTGGCGGCGCTGGTGATACGAACACCGTTGCTGGGATTTTTACGAATCATCAAACCAAATTGCTTCGGGGTCAGACCCTGCTGGTGCATGCTCTCGATTCTCGCTCGCAGATCCTCGATGACTTGGGCGCTATAGCGAAAATCATAAATCGTCTCCGGCAAGAGCCAAATACGAAGAAGATCTTCGTATCCTTGCCGGTAACCAAACCATCGACCCATCTGCAGCAATGTGTCGGCAGCGGTCACATGCCGATAGAAGAAGCTCACAGTCAGGCCGGGCAGGGTCATACCGCGAGAAAGACTGTTTCCGCCTACGAAAATCTGATAATCATAACGGCGGTCAGTCATTACGCCGTGTTCCTCATTCCACAATTTTGATTTTGTGTTTTCAAGTCGGACGATCATCCCATCCAAATAATGACCGATACGCTGACGAACAATTGCCCATGTGGTGTCCCGAAGACCTAGATATTCCGTCTCATAGGCCTCTTTAAGTCCACTGATCAACGAGTCGCTGTCCGGATGATTTGCACGAACCGCTTCTTTCATGGAGCGCATGTAGCTAAAGACACGATCAGCAACTTGCTGTTGGATATCCACGAAACGCGAGACATGAATCAGCATTGAACGCCGATTATTCGGGCGACCGTCTGGGTTATCAACAGCACAGGCAACGATAAAGGTATTGATAGCGTGACGGAGCTGACTGTCCAAGCCATTTCCTCCGAGACGATCATTCTTATGCTGTTTGAGTCCCAACCAAGGGTCGATTTCGGCTTGGCTGATTCGACGGACAAAATGCTTCCCCTGTCCTCCATTGAAGCTTGGTCCTTCGTCCAGATCGCCGAACAGCTGTTTGGCGCCTAGGTACTCTGTCGGAGAATCAAGCTCATAGATGAAGTCTTCAGGGAATAGGTCCTGTCTCTCTTCGTCGTCAATAAAGATGTTGGCAAACGGAGTTGCTGTCACGGCGACATACGCACGGCAATTGCTATCAGCGAGAATCTCTCCGATCAACTTGTTGACGGCGGTGCGATCCTGTCCTTTCTTGCTCGTGTTGATAGAGGCGTAATCACTCTCGTCGTCAATGATGAGCATCGGAACATCAGTACTCTGATTACCGACCCATTCCTGGAATGCCCTCAAAACAGTCGTGTTCTTCTTCAACACAGCCACAAACGGACTGCGGCCGCGCTGGGGATGCAGCATGCGGCGAGCGCCAGAACTGACACCTGTCTTGAAATCACTGCTGGCATCAGTCAATACCGAAAAATCAGGTATACCCATATACGAGCGGCGAAGCAGACCAACACCAATCCGATTTCCATGAGAGTCATTTCCCGTAAAATCGGTATCAACTCGCTCCTGGGTCTGTCGGCGTAGACGCTCGTTATCAGATGTCAGAACGACAAAGAACCGATATCCGTAATCAGCGGCCTTATTCATCAGGGCCATATATGTCTGTGTTTTGCCGGACTGAACGTCACCGATAAGCAGGCCCTTGGTCGTCCTTGGTTCTGCCCCGGGACGCGGATCCGGCATCAAATCCAACAATGCGTCAGTCACGACATCCAATTGCCGAATGACAGAATTGCTGCGCTTCTTCTTATCCGAAAGGTAAAGCCGGTATGTATCCCACAGTCGAAGCGAGACCCCATCTTTCACAGCCTCGTTCAACCAAGGATGAGCCCCTCGCTTTAATTCGATACCAGAAGGCTGTTCAGCAACTGGTTTGCCGACCGCAGGCTTGATACCAAGTTCATCACGAAGCGCGATGACAGTCTGAGAATAATAAGGTGACCGCGTATTTAGGGTAACCGCATTTGCAAAACGCTTGACCACTTCCACAAGATCATCTTCAGATTGAGGTCTCGGAGAAATCAGCCCCGCCGTAATAGCCGAATAAATATGCAACTGACATGATTGCCATCTCTCCTGTTCTGTTTGCTTGTTCGCAGCAGAGATATCAGGTACCGTTGGTTCACTCATCATCAGACTCCTTTGCCGCTTCGAGCAACAGTTCATAGGCATGAGGTTCGGAAGAAAATTCTGGAAGCGCGCTCGCTCGCTGCGCAAACTCCTTCGCCGAGGAGAATCGAGGACCTATCGCCACCCAATACATCTGAGCAAGAGAGCGGAGTCTATCCGTCTCTGAACTGATGAAATCACCCTCTGTGCTTGCCGAGAAGTCGCTTCCCATTTGATCCGCCAAGGCGCCCAGAGGAACCGTCTCTGCCAGAAGACGGCGGAGAGCTGCAAAGGAGCTCCGCTGCTCGGTTGAAAGCAAGGAAGCAAAATTCTGGATGATAGGGCTGTCATCATCGAGTTCAAGACCATATCGCCCATTGTCATCTTGGACGATCTTCCACAGACCAGCCAACTCATCCTGCTGCCTGCGTCGAGCGTTGCGTCGCGTGGCCTGTGCGCTGGGATCACTGGTGAATTGCTTCATGAATTTCCTCAGTGCCTGGCGGATCTCCAGAGGAGGGACAGCGCGCGACTTCTTCACATCCAAGCCCCAGAGCGTATCCATGGAATTGGGAATATCTACCCGCACGCGGTACCGCTGAAGACGCTTGCAGACCCGTGCCATTCGGAACCAATTACCCCAGCTGATCAATCTGTACGACCGATAGATATAAAAGCCCTGTGTATTGAGAAGGTTATGCTCCGCCTTCCCATCCAACTCCAATAGACGGCATTCCTGTTTGTTCAAGTGGTTGATTTGCGGCAACGTGACAGCCTGCAGCATGACATCTGTTCCCGCGAGTCGCTGGGGCGGGTCAGAATGCGTCTTCACTGATTGAGTCAAGAAAGGATCCACTGCTGGCACGTCAGAGCCGTTGATACAAATCCGTATTTGATGAACGCCCTCATCACTCGGATACGGATGCAGAAAGCGATGGAAAACCAAAGCTACATAATCCCTGACCTCATCCATCTGCCGATCGAAATCTCGAATACTCTTGCCCGCAAGCGCCTCGAGCTTGTCGAGATTTCTCCACAGCACACAGGTACCGTCACCTTTCCGATCCCAGAACTCGTGACGGACTGCTCTTGGCAGCACATCTACCGCTTCCTGCTCGTCAAGCATCTCGAGCGACCAGTCACCTGACTGTTTGATACGATCCAAATCCCACCGCAGAGTGGTTCGTTTCCCCCTATGCCGGGTGCTGACAAGGAGCGAGCGCGCTTGGGAGAGAGATGCTGTCTTCAGTCCGAGACCAAAACGGCCAAGATTGGCCGCCCCGCGCTGCTCTCGGCTGGTATCACCCAAGCGCATGGCATTGATGGCCGTCTGGGCATCCATTCCTTCACCGTTATCAATAATGGCGATAAACGGCCGCTGGCCTTCGTCATGGTATCGGACGTCAATAATGTCAGCCTGCGCGGTGATGGAGTTGTCGATGATATCTGCGATCGCTGTTTTGAGCTCATAACCCATCGAGCGCATCGAATTCATCAAACTCGTATCGGGTACACAGGTGACAGTCCTCATCGATTCTCCCCTCTGGTCCGATTTTTCCAGATATAGCAGACCGAAATCTCGTTGGTATGACGCCAGTTCAGGGCTTTAGGACTGTATGAGATGGCGAATCGATAGATGCAGACTCCTCTCATAGCCGTCATACCGAATTTGCGCGAATCTGCAAAGCAAAGAGGGGGCATAGAGCGGGCAGAAGCACCGCCCTATGCCAACACAATTGTCACCCCTTGTACTGCTTGTCCGCCTCGGGGGCCGGGAGCGGGGCGATGCGGTCGATCTCGGCGAGCTCGTCGTCGGAGAAGGTCGTGTTCTCCAGCGCCTTCGCGTCGTCGATGATCTGGCTCGGGCGGGAGGCGCCCACCAGGACGCTGGTGACGCCCTTGTGCAGCAGCCAGGCGACGGCCATCTCGGCGAGCGACTGGCCGCGGTCATGGGCGAGGTCGTTGAGCTCGCGGATCTGCGTCAGACGCTCCGGGGTCAGCGCGGCCTTGGTCAGGTAGCGGCCGTCCTCGGCGATGCGCGAGTCGGCCGGGATGCCGTTGAGGTACCGGTCGGTCAGCAGACCCTGCTGCAACGGGGAGTAGGCGGTCAGACCGATCCCGGAAGCCGCGGCGGCATCGAGGATGCCGTTGGCCTCGTTCGCGCGGTCGAAGATATTCCACCGGATCTGGTTGATGACGAACGGCGCGTGCATCTGCCGAAGCAGCTTTGCGGCCTCCACGGTCTGCGCGGGAGAGAAGTTGGAGATGCCCACATAGAGCGCCTTGCCCTGGCGGACGATGTCGGCGAGCGCCTGCATCGACTCCTCCAGCGGTGTGTTCGGGTCAGGGCGGTGCATGTAGAAGATGTCGACGTAATCGAGGCCGAGGCTCCTCAGCGAGCGGTTGAGGCTGGCGAAGAGGTACTTGCGCGATCCCAGGGTGCCGTACGGGCCGGGCCACATATCCCAGCCGGCCTTGGTGGTGATGATCAGCTCGTCGCGGTACGGCTTGAAGTCGGTGGCGAGAAGTCGACCGAGGCTCTTCTCGGCCTCGCCGTAGTGCGGACCGTAGTTGTTGGCGCAGTCGAAGACGGTGATGCCGTTGTCGAAGGCGGCGCGGGCGATGGCGCGCATCGTGGCGTAGGGGCGGTCCTCGCCGAAGTTGTGCCAGAAGCCGAGCGAGAGCTGCGGCAGCGCGAGGCCGGAGTCGCCGAGGTAGGCGTAGCGCATGCGCCCGTCGTAGCGGTCGGGGTCGGCGGTGTAAGTCGGATCGACGTCATGGGTGTAGTGGCCGGGCTCGCGCATCAGCTCGGACTGCGGGAAGAATCGTGCGGTCATTGTTCTCCTTCGAACTGCCGTGTGGATAACAAGTCCAATCCTATCGTGCGCAGGATGGTGACCACGTATCGTCACCTTTGATTCCCCGCTGCGCTCCTCATTTTTCCCCCGCTACGCTCTCCGTTTTGCGCTACGGCTTGCGTCTCGCTCGCAGGGCGTCAGGGGTTGGTGCCGGCCTCTAGACTGTAACCTGTTTATTTCCAACGCTTTGGGCACCACAGAAATAGCAACCGGGAGGTCGGATGCGCACTGTCTGGAGAATCTACACGCGCGATCTGCGGCGCGCCTTCAGCAACTTCGCCATGATCGTCTTCACGTGCGCCCTCGTCATCCTCCCCGGCCTCTATGCCTGGTTCAACATCGCCGCGGCCATGGACCCGTACGGCAACACCAGCAAGATGGCCATCGCCGTCGCCAACGACGACAAGCCCGTCACCCTCACCCTCTCCGGCAAGAAGACCCGGCTGGACGTCGGTGACGAGATCATCAGTAATCTCAAGAAGAACCACCAGCTCGGCTGGACGTTCGTCAGCCACAAAAATGCCCTCGAGGGCGTGCGCTCCGGCAAATACTGGGCGGCGATCGTCGTCCCCGAGGATTTCTCCTCCACGCTCGCCTCACTGACCAATTTCACCGAGCCGGGAGCCAGACTCGAGCATCCGAAACTGGATTATTACGTCAACGAGAAGCTCTCCGGCATCGCGCCGAAGATCACTGACAGCGGGGCGACGACCCTCGACCGCACGATCAACGAGACCGTGGTCAGGACCGCGTCGACCAGCGTCGTCTCCGCGCTCAAGAAGAGCGCCGGCTCGCTCATGGACCAGGCCGGCTCGACCGCGGACTCCTCCGCCCGCTCCGTCACCGAGGCGGCACAGGGCCTCGGTGAGGTGCGTGACGGCCTCTCCGACCTCTCCTCCTCCCTCTCCGACGCCTCGGCCTCCACACGCCAGGCGGTCTCCCGGCTCGAGGCGACCAAGAGGCGCTCGACGGACCTCTCCACCCGCATCGGCCGCGCGAACGGCCAGATCCCGGTGCTGCAACAGTCAGTCGTCAGTCTCTCCTCCCGGCTCCCGGCGGCCATCTCGACCGGCACCTCGGCGATCGACGAGGCGTCCACCGCGGCGACCGGCATCTCGAACAACGCCACCACCGCCCTCAACAGCGCCGTCGACCAGGCCTCCTCCGCCCTCTCCACCGCCGATACCGCGCTCGGCCAGGCGAACGCCGCGCTCGACCAGCTCCGCTCCCTCTCCCGGCAGCTGCGCGATCAGGGCCAGACGCAGGCCGCCGATGTGCTCGACCGGGTGATCCGCACATTGGGCTCCCAGACGAGCGATACGGGCAATCTCATCTCCTCGCTGCAGACCTCGACCGGCCAGGCCCGGACAGCCGTCTCCGACCTTCGACGACTGACCGGCACGTTGCAGGACACGGTCTCCGACTCCGCCTCCACGGCGAACTCGCTCGCCTCCCGGGCGGCCACGACCGGCAGCACCACGGCGCTCACCGCGCTCAATTCCGCCTCCACCGCCGCCCAGTCCGCGCAGGACGGGCTCTCCACGGTCAACACGGCTATCGGTCAGGCCCAGACCACCCTCGGCCAGCTCGGCAAGACCCTGACAGACCTCTCCGGCACCGTCTCGGACACCGGGGATGAGCTCAGCAGCGTCGAGAAGGCCCTCGAGACCACGGCAACCGACATCGCCGCCCTCAACAGCGCGGAAAACGTGGCGGAGCTGCGCCGCCTGCTGCGGTTCAACTCCTCGAGCGTGGCCGACTTCATCGCCTCCCCCACGCAGATCACCACGCGCGCGGTCTACTCGGTCCCGCAATACGGCGCCGCGATGACCCCGCTCTATTCGAACGTCGCCCTGTGGATGGGCTCGCTGATGCTCGCGATCATGATCCGCGTCGAGGTGGATGCCACCGGCATCGGCAGGATCCGGCGCTGGCAGGGCTATCTCGGCCGCTATCTGCTCTTCGGCACCATCGCGATCCTGCAGGGCATCGTCATCACGGCCGGCGACCTCGTCACCGGCATCAAGGTGGTCAACATCCCCGCCTTCCTGTTCTCCGGCATCGTGCAGGGCTTCGTCTACTCCTCGATCGTCTACGCGCTGACCGTCTGCTTCCAGCACATCGGCAAAGCCATCGCGATCCTGCTGATCATCATGCAGATCCCGGGCTCGGCGGGCGTCTACCCGATCGAGATGATGCCGCAGTTCTACCAGGATCTGCGCCCGTGGCTGCCGTGGACATACGGCATCTCGCTCATGCGCGAGGCGATCGGCGGCATGTACCGGCTCACCTACGGCCATGACATCCTGATCCTGCTCGTCTACTCCGCGTTCGCGTTCTTCTTCGGCCTCGTCCTCCGCGGCCCGATGGCGAACCTGAACCTGCTCATGGACGAGCGGCTCTCCCAGACCGACTTCTTCAACACGGAGAACGGTGTCGATCTGCCGAAGCCCCGCGTCCGCCTGACGACCGTGGTCCGCGCGCTGATCGGCCGGCCGGAATGGCGGCAGAGGGTGGTCCGCCGCGCCGTCGCCTTCGACAAGGCGTACCCGAAGCTCATCCGGGCGGCGGCCGTGGTCACGATCCTCGTGCCGTTCCTGCCGTTCGCCTTCATCGCGAGCCCGAACGAGAAGCTCGCGACGATGGGCCTGTGGGTGGTCGTCATCCTCCTCGCGGTGGCGTTCGTCGTCATCATCGAATACGTCCACCGCTCGCTCGGGCGCGAGGTCGGCCTCTCCCGCCTCTCCCCCGAACAATTGCAAGCCTTGATGAGCGAGAAGGAGGGCCGCTGATGAGCACCCCGCGTCACGCACAGGAACCGGAGAATTCCCAGCCCTCCCTGCACGAGAGCCTCGCCCAGAGACGCGCCGCGGTGGCGGCGGATCTCAAGAAGCTCGCCGACGAGACCAATGACCGCGCCGGCAACGCCTGGCAGCGCTTCATCCGCCAGCCGTGGACGAACCCGTGGCGCATCTTCGCGCGGGACGTCCGCTCGATCTGCACGAACGTCGTCGGCCTCATCATGGCCATTGGCCTGATCATCATCCCGTCGTTCTACGCGTGGTTCAACATCGCCGGCGCCTGGAACATCTACGACAACACGGGCGGGCTCAAAGTCGCCGTCGCCAACCAGGACAAGGGCTACCAGTCCGACCTGCTGCCGATGAGGGTCAACGTCGGCTCGCAGCTCGTCGACCAGCTCCGCGCCAACAAACAGCTCGGCTGGACCTTCGTCTCCCGCGCCGATGCGATCGAAGGCGTGCATTCGGGTGTGTATTACGCGGCCATCGTGATTCCGAAGAGCTTCTCATCCGACATGATGACCTTCTTCAGCCCGACCGTGCGCAAGGCGAAGATCGTCTATTACGAGAACCAGAAGGAGAACCCGATCGCCCCGAAGGTGACCGGGCAGGGCGCCAGCACGATCAGCGCCGAGGTCAACTCCACCTTCACCTCGACCGTCACCTCCGTCGCGCTCGACGTGGCGACCACCCTCGGCAAGTTCATGGATTCGCCGAGGACCAGGACCGCGATGAGCTCGTTCATCCAGAACATGAATGATCTCGCCTCGACGACCAGATCCAGCGCGAATCTCGTGGGCTCCTACTCCTCCATCATCTCGACGGCGGGCGATGTGGTCTCCTCCGCGGGCGCGGCCCTGCCGGCCTCCTCCTCGCTGACGTCACAGGCCTCGCGGGCGACCTCCGGGGCTCGCCGGGACGCCTCAAAAGCGAAGACGTCACTGGACTCCGTCGCCGCGGCGCTCTCCTCGGCGGCAAATCAGAGCGAGAGCGCGACCAGAAACATCTCCGGCCAGGTCGACAAGCTCTTCGACGACGCCTCGTCATCCGTCTCCACCAGCGCCTCGCGCCTCGACGCGTTCGCCGCGCAGACGCATGATCTGGCAACGAGCAATCGCACGCTCCAGAGCTCGGTGGATGATTCCGCGACCCAGATCGGCTCGCTGCTCGCCGCGTTCGACCAGCGGCACCCGACCATCCCGTCCGGCCCCGCCGGCGCCGCTCTGCGCGCCACCCGCGCGGCCCTCGTCTCCGCACAAACCGCGCTCACCACGTTCTCCGGCGATCTGGGCAGGGCGGCGACCAGCCTCGACCAGGCCGGCACACAGCTCAGTGACACGGCCGCCTCGGCCCGCAACGGCATCGCGGGCACCGCGCAGACGAGGAAGAGCGTGACGGGCAAGCTCTCGTCCGCCGCCTCGCAGCTGCATTCGTTGGCGACCGAGTCTTCCGACACCCTCAATTCCAGCCTCAAAGCCGTCTCCGGCTCGCTCGACCCTGTTCTCAGCGGCGCGGTCGATGTGGCCCGGGACGCCGACCGGACGATCGGCGGTCTCTCCTCGTCGACGGATAAGGCCGCGAAGGGGCTCAAGGACGCCGGCTCGCGCCTCTCGAAGACCCAGAAGCGTCTGGGCGATGCGTCACAGTCCCTCTCGGACTTCTCCGCCAGGCTCTCCGACGCGGTCAACTCCGGCGACGCGAAGAAGATCTCCGAGGTGACCCGTTCCAACGGGAGCAAGATCGCCAGTCTCATCGCCGCGCCGATCTCCGTTGACCGTCACGCGGTCTTCCCGGTCGCCACGTTCGGCATGCAGATGACGCCGTTCTACGGGATTCTCGCTGTCTGGGTCGGCTCGACCCTGCTGGCCGTGGCGGTCACGCCGGAGCTCAGCGAGAGGAAGCGCCGCGGTCTGCGCAAACTCACCCAGCATCAGATTTATTGGGGACGCCAGCTCGCGTTCTCGACGATCGCGCTGCTCCAGGGGACGTTCATGGGCCTCGGTCTGCTGTTCTTCCTCCACGTCCAGGCGGTCCATCCGTGGCTGTTCATGGTGACGATGTGGGGAACGGCGCTCACGTTCAGCATCATCATGTACTCGCTCGATTACTCGATGGGCGCGATCGGAAAGGCCATCTGCCTCATCCTGCTGGTCGTCCAGATCTCCGGGTCGAACGGCATGTACCCGGTGGTGCTGATGCCGCGGTTCTTCAGCGCGGTGATGCCGTTCCTGCCGGCGTCGCACGCGATGAATGCGCTACGCGCCTGCATCGGCGGGTTCTATGGCATGGAGTGGTACGCGGACATGGGCAAGCTCCTCGTGTTCATCGTGCCGATGCTGATCATCAGCCTCGCGCTCAAGAAGCCGCTCTCCCTCCTCGCGGACGCCTTCGGGCGGGCGACCCACGCCAGCCACCTCCTGCCGTGAGGGATCGGCCGGGGTGGCCGGTCCTGCCGGGTGGTCTATGTGGGCTAACTCGCTTATCTGGGGCAGATTTCGGGGAGGGGAGCCGACAGCCCCAGCCCCAAAAGCCCGCAAAATGGCCGATCTTGAAAACGGCCTCATAATAAATCTGCCCCAGATAAGGCAAACTGCCCCAAATAAGCGGGTTGCGACGTCCAGCCCGCGCCCCAAAGTGGCCTATCCCGTCTAAGTGGGATGGCTGAGAGACCTATCTGCCCTAAGTGGGGTTGATTTTGGCCGCCCACTTACAGCAACTGCTGTAAGTGGGGTACTTTTCTGGCTTCCAAGCGGCCGACCGGCAGAATAGTCGTCGCAAAAACGGCCATTTTGCAACGATACCGGATTCGGGTCACTGTGGATGAGCCAAGAAAAGTACCCCACTTAGGGCGAAAGAAACATTTCCAACCCCACTTAGGCGAGATACGGCAGGCGAGAGAGGTCAAGCGGGATAGGTCAAGAGAGAGGTCAGACGAGAGATAGAAGAAAGAGAAGACGAGAGATAGATCAGATCCGTCCTGCGCGCTGGTCGGCGAAGAACTTCTTGAGCAGCGTCTGGCCCTCGTCCGCGAGAATCCCGCCGTAAATCTCAGTATTCGCGCCGACATGCGGATCGCGGGGGATATCCCAGACCGATCCGCAGGCACCGAGACGGTCGTCCCACGCCCCGAACACGATCCGGCGGATATGCGCCATGACGGCCGCCCCCGCGCACATCGGGCACGGCTCCAGCGTGACGACGAGCGTGCAGCCCTCGAGATTCCACGTGTCGAGGCGGATCGAGGCGGCCTTCATCGCCTCCACCTCCGCGTGGGCGAGCGGATCGGCGTTCTCCCCGCGACGGTTGCGACCCACGGCAATGAGTCCCCCATGCGGATCGAGGATGACCGCGCCCACCGGGATGTCACCGTCGGAACCGGTCACCCCGCGGCGCCGGGAGCTCGCAAGCACGTGCTCCGCCTGCCGCAGTGCGAGACGCATCGCCGGCTCGTATTCAAAACTCGCCTGGACTGCCATTGAGTCACCCGTTCTGTCGGGCCCGCGCATATGCCGGCTCCTGTGCCGGCGTGCGTGGTCACGTTTGCGTTTATGATGTATTTCCCTTTTCAATCCAGCCTAGCCCATCGCGCCGGGACCGGCAGCCCCGCAGACTCAGCGGTCGAAATCCTCCGCAGGGAACAGACGGCCCATCCACGCATGGAAGAGCGACGTCCACGGCTGCACGGCCGGTTCGCTGCCAAGATCCGGGTCGGTGGCCGACTGCGTCTCTTTCGTGCCGAGCGAGAGGCTGTGCGGACCCTGCGAGAACATGTGCAGCTCGACAGGCACCCGCGCTTCAAGGCACGCGCCGGCCATGAGGATGGAGGCGACCGGCGGGGCGACGGTGTCGGTGGCGGTATTCCAGATGAACATGGCCGGGGCGCCCGGGCGCACATGCTTCTGGAGCGAGAAACGATCCTGCCAGACCGGGTCGGCCGCCTTCTCGGCCCCGAGCAGCCGCTGCATCGACAGCTTGTGCGTAAACTGGCCACCATCGAACACGGTGTAACCGAAGGCGGCGGCATTGGGCCGGATCTCCTCGGGCTTGTAGCCCGCCGCCGCGAGCTCCGGCGCGTCCGGCTGCGTGGCGAGCATGCCGGCAATGTGACCGCCGATGGAGAAGCCGAGCGTGACGACGGCCTGCTGGTCGGTGTTCCACTTTCCGGCGTTGCGGCGGATGAGCGCGACCGCCTCGGCCGCCTCGATCAGCTGGGACGGGAAACGGCTCGGCTCGGTCGAGTAGCGCAGCACGAAGGCGTTGTAACCGTAGGCGAGCATCCGCAGGGCGACAGGCTCGGCCTCGCGCTCGGCGATTTTCTTAATGCCGCCGCCAGGGAAAATCAGCACCGCCGGGCGGCGACGCGCGGCGTCCATCTCCGGCGAATCATTGATCACATACCCGTCGAGGCTCGCCTCCGAGCCGTCCGGCGTCTCAAGCTTCTGTGTGAACACCTGCATCAGGGCCTCCTATCGTTGCCGACACCATCAACGATAGGAAGCCTGACGCAGCTTCGTCACCGGCGGGATGGGTGCGTCACAGACGGACGAGCACCTCCACCTCGTCGCCCTTCTTCGCCACAGGGATGACCGGCACGATGCGGCCGTTGGCCTCGCGCACGCGGTCATCGGCCGTCAGGGCCGTTCCGTTGACGCACACGCGGGCCGGGTCGAGGCCCTCGAGCGCCGCCTCGCCCTCGCCGGAGGTGAAACCGGCGTCACGGCTGTGGTCGGCCATGTCGGCGGAGAATGCCGGGTTCGTGTGCGACTCGACGGCGGGATCCCAGCCCTGCTCGGCAAGGTCCTGCGACGATGCCGCCGCGCCGGCAGCCGCCTGCGCGGCCTTCTCCCCCTCGCGCACGAAGCGGAAGTGGTAGGTGGCGCCGCGATAGACGCGGTCGACGCGCACGTCGGTGAAACGCTCCGGCAGGTGCGGGTCGACGGCCAGGCCGGTGAGCGTGGCGCGCACGCCGAGCAGATACTGCGACAGGTCGAGGAACGTCCAGGCGGCCGTGCCGGTCAGCCACGAGTTCTTGCCCTCGCCCGGGGCGAACGACTCCGGGCCGGCCACCATCTGGCAGTAGATGTACGGCTCGGTCTTGTGGACCTCGCTGATCTCCTCGGTATGCGCCGGGCAGGTGCGCCAGTAGACGTTGAACGCCTCGTCACTGTCGCCGGCGACGGCCTCGGCGATGGAGACCCACGGGTTGTTGTGGCAGAAGATGCCGCCGTTCTCCTTGTAGCCGCGCGGATAGCTGGAGATCTCGCCCAGCTCGATGCGGTAGACGGAATAGGCGGGCCAGAGGATGGCGGTGCCGTACTTGGTGGTGAGCAGATCCTTCGTGGAGGTCAGGGCCGTGCGCGCCTTGCCGTCGGTCAGGCCGATGCCGGCCATGGAGCACATGCCCTGCGGCTCGATGTAGATCTTGCCCTCGCCGCCGTGGTCAAGGCTGCTGCCCACCGGGCGCGAGTCGGCGTCGTAGGCGCGGCGGAACCACTTGCCGTCCCAGCCGGCGCCCTCCACCGCCTCGCGCATCTTTTCCACGCTCGCGCGCACGGCGGCGGCCTCGCTGGCGGCGGCTGCCGCGTCCATGCCGCAGGCTGCGGCGTACTGGTCGAGGATCTGCGCGTAGCGGCCGGCGTAGAGCACGAACATGCCGCCGATGAACACGGATTCGGCGATGTTCTCCGGCTTGTTCGACTTGACGGTCTGGAAGCTCTCGCCCGGCGTGTCCGTGTAGGCGTTGAGGTTGAGGCAGTCGTTCCAGTCGGCCCGGCCGATCAGCGGCAGCCCATGGGGGCCCAGATGGGTGGTGGTGTAGTTCACGGAGCGGCGCAGATGCTCGAGCAGCGGCTGCTCGGTGCCCTTCTCGGAGTTGAAGACGACCGGCTCGGTGAGGATCGACGCGTCGCCCGTCTCGGCGAGATAGGCAAAGGTAGAGGCGACGAGCCAGAGCGGGTCGTCGTTGAATCCGCCGCCGATGCCCGCGTTGCCCTTCTTCGTCAGCGGCTGGTACTGGTGCCAGGCCGACCCGTCAGGCAGCTGCGTGCTGGCCAGGTCGAGGATCCTCTGGCGCGCGCGGGCAAGGGCCATGTGCACGAAGCCGAGGATGTCCTGGTTGGAGTCGCGGAAGCCCATGCCGCGGCCGATGCCGGACTCGAAGTACGAGGCGGAACGGGAGAAGTTGAAGGTGACCATGCACTGGTACTGGTTCCAGATGTTGGCCATGCGGTCGAGCTTGCGGCTGCCGGTGGAGACGTGGAAGGTGGAGAGCAGACCGTCCCAATACGTGCGCAGATCGGCGAGCGCCTTGTCCGCCTTGTCGGCGGTGTCGAAACGCTCCATGAGCGCGTGGGCAGGCTTCTTGTTGATGATGCCCACCTTGGCCGGGTCGTCCGGGTCCTCCCACTTCTGGTCCTTGGGCAGCTCGCAGAAGCCGAGCTGGAAGACGAGGTCGCGGCTGGCGCCGGGCTGGAGCACCAGGCGCACGCGCGGGGCGGCGATCGGCGACCAGCCGTGCGCCACGGAGTCGAAGGCCTGCCCGCCGGTGATGGCGTCCGGCTCACGCCAGCTGTTGAACTGGCCCAGGAAGGTGGCGCGATCGGTGTCGAAGCCGACGACGGGCGAGTTGACGGCGAAGAACGCGTAGTGGTTGCGGCGCTCCTTGTACTCGGTCTTGTGGTAGATGACCATCGAGCCGTCGGGGGCGGCCTGCTCGATCTCCACCTCGCCGGTGGAGAGGTTGCGCTGGAAGTTCTCCGCGTCGTCGGAGGCGTTCCACAGGCACCATTCGATGGCGGCGGTCACGTCGGCCACCACCGGCTTGTCGGTGGTGTTGCTCACGCGCAGATGGTCCACCTCGCAGGCGGCGTGCAGCGGCACAAAGCAGGTCAGCTCGGTCTTGATGCCGGCCTTCTCCGCCTCGAACACGGTGTAGCCCATGCCGTGGCGGCACACATAGCGGTCGAGCGGCGTGCGGGTGGGCAGGAAGGTGGGCGAGAAGGTGAGGCCCGGCTTTGCCCCATCGGCCACGTTGCCGTCCTTGTCGGCGGGCATGAGGGAGATGTAGAAGCTGCGGCTGCCGTTGTCCTGCGGCACGCCGTTGTAGCGGTAGCGCGTCAGGCGCAGGAGCTTGGCGTCGCGGTAGAAGTCGTAGCCGCCGCCGGTGTTGGAGATGAGGCCGAAGAAGTCCTCGTTGCCCAGATAGTTGATCCACGGCAGCGGGGTCGCGGGCGTGGTGATGACGTACTCGCGGGCCTTGTCGTCAAAGTAGCCGTAACGCATGGTTCGTGTGTCCTTTTCCTCTTCGTCCGGCGGCATCGCCGGCGGCCGGTCATCCGACGGCTCGCCTGTGATACCGTCATAAATACCGGCCGTATTGATCATACAGCTTATTTATAAGATAATAAATAACAGATGCAGAGCGACAAGGAAGTCCGCGTCATTCCAGGCGTTGCGGCTGGCCGCCCGGAACAAGGAGAAATGATGCAGGTCAAGGCATGGGAGGCCTTCCGCCGCCACGACAACAGGAACGAGCCTGTCCGCTCGACGTTCGCCACGGAGGCGGCCGCCTCGGCGCGCAAAGTACCGATCCACCATGATTCGGTCTTTTCCGGCAAGAAGCGCCTGAGCCCGCAGGAGCGCATGACCGAGATCACGCGCGCCGCCTCGGATGTCATCTCCGAGAAAGGCTTCCAGGGCATGAGCATGCAGGACGTGGCCGACCGCGTGGGCATCACCGAGGCCGCGCTCTATCACTACGTGCGCACCAAGTCGGACCTGCTCAGCCTCGTGCTGCGCACCTACTACGACTCCCCTGCCGCCGACGACTTCATCTACGGCACATGCCAGGGCATCGACATCGACGGGCACACGTTCTACTACTTCCCGCGCTACTGCATCAACATCATCGTCTACAACCTGCGCCGCCCGCAGTTCGTCAAGCTCTTCTCCATCCTCAACGGCGAGGCGCTGGCCGAGGACCACCCGGCACACACCTTCTTCCGCGACCGCCACCTCAAGCATTGGAACAACATCCGCTCGTTCGACTGGGTGCTGCCGCAGGGCTATGACATGCAGCGCTTCCAGCATCTGTGGATCCTGTGCATGTCAGCCATGGACGGCCTGCAGTACCGCTGGCTCATGGATGACCAGTCCGATCTGCTCGAGGAGTGGCTCGCCTTCTCCCGCACGCTGTTCCCCGACGACGTCTGGGGCCATCTGCTCGATCCGACGTGCTACGAGGAGCAGGACGGGTGCCTGCGCCGTTTCGGCCTGCTCGACCGGCAGGACGGTGATACGCAGGACAGATGAGCATCAGTCCGGGCAGGCGGATAAGACAAATACACAAGCAGATACAGAAAAACCGGCCGCCGCGCGTGGTTCAGACGTGCGGCGGCCGGCGCATCGGCAGGGATCAGGCGTATCTGCGGATAGTACAGGCCGGATCCTGTCATTTTCGAACCGTCCCGGGCAGGCACAGCTGCCCGGGACGACGTGTTTTACGGGGCCTCAGTCGGCCACGTGCGCAGGGTGCTCGGCGCAGTACTTCTCCGCCTCGGCCTCGGTGGCGACACCGCGCTGACGGCAGTACTCGTCAATCTCCTCCTCGGAGCGCAGGTGCAGGTCGGCACCCGGGCGCACGAGCAGTGGCAGCGTGTGGTAGTCGAACTTCTCGGTGTACCAGCGGCCCGGCTCGTACTGCTTGCCGGTGAGCAGGTTGGTCCACGACGCGCCGGCCTGGTCGCCGCCCGCGTCCGGCACGTAGAAGCGCGCCACGCCGTCCTCGCGGAACACCGGGGCCACGAGCAGGTCATGGCCGAGCATGTACTGGGTGCTGATGTCCTCGCACGCCGGGTCGTCCTCGAACTCGAGCACCATCGAGCGCATCATCGGCACGCCGGTCTCGTGCGTCACCTTCGCCTGCTCCATCAGGTACGGGTGCAGACGCAGCTTGAGACGCGTGAACTGGCGGCACACGTCCACCGCCTCGTCGCCGTACAGCCACGGCACCTTGTAGGCCGTGGAGCCGTGGTAGCGCGAGTGCGAGGAGAGCAGGCCGAACTGCGTCCAGCGCTTGTAGAGGTCGGGGGTCGGCTTGTCCTCGAAGCCGGCGATGTCGTGCGCCCAGTAGCCGAAGCCGGACATGCCGAACGACAGGCCCGCGCGCAGCGACTCGGCCATAGCCGGGTAGGTGGAGTGGCAGTCGCCGCCCCAGTGCACCGGGAACTTCTGGCTGCCCACGGTGGCGGAGCGCGCGAAGAGCACGGCCTCCTTCTCGCCGTTGCGCTCGGCCATCACCTCATGCACGGCCTTGTTGTAGAGGAAGGTGTAGTAGTTGCGCATCTTGGCCGGGTCGGAGCCGTCATAGTAGACGACATCCTCGGTAGGGATGCGCTCGCCGAAATCGGTCTTGAAGCAGTCCACGCCCTGGTCCATGAGGTGGCGCAGCTTGGACTTGTACCATTCCACGGCCTTCGGGTTGGTGAAGTCGACGATGGCCATGCCCGGCTGCCACATATCCCACTGCCAGATCTGGCCGTTTGTGCGGTGGAGGAAGTAGCCGCCCTTGGCGCCCTCGTCGAAGAGCGGGGACTTCTGGCCGATGTACGAGTTGATCCACACGCACGCCTTCACACCGCGGCGATGCAGCTCCTTAAGCATCTCGACCGGGTGCGGGAACTTGTCCGGATCCCACTCGAAGTTGCACCACTCGAGCTCCTTCATCCAGCGGCAGTCGAAGTGGAAGGCAGACAGCGGGATGCCGCGCTTGGACATGCCGTCGATGAAGCTGAGCACGGTCTGCTCGTTGTAGTCGGTGGTGAACGAGGTGGTCAGCCACAGGCCGTACGTCCAGTCGGCGAGCAGCGGTGCGCGGCCGGTCAGCGCGGTGTAGGTGCCCAGGATCTGCTGCATCGAGGAGCCGCCGATCAGGTCGAAGCTCATCTGCTGGTCCTCGAGGGCGAACTGCACGCGGGTGACGCGTTCGGTGCCGATCTCGAACTCGACCTTGCCCGGATCGTCCACGAGCAGGCCGTAGTTGCGGTTGGACATGTAGAACGGCACGTTCTTGTATGCCTGGTCGGAGTCGGTGCCGCCGTCACGGTTCTCGATAGTGACGGACTGGCCGTTCTTGACGAAGGCGGTGAAGCGCTCGCCCAGGCCGTAGATCTTCTCGTCCACGCCGAGGTCCATCTGGCCAAGCATGTGCACTGTGCCCTGCGGGTCGGTCACAAAGCCGTCGGAGCGGAAGCCCGAGTGGGCGATGGTGGTGCCGTCATACTCGTAGCGGAAGTCGAAGGTGTGGCCCTTGGCGATGTGCACGGTGGTCTTGCCGGTGGTGAAGCGCCACTCGTGGTCGTCCTCCTCGATCACCGGGCGAACCGGCTCGGTGTTGAGCGCGAACGTGGGCTCATGGGAGCGGTCGGTGCGGAAGTTGATGAGCTTCGTGGCGATGACGTCGGGGCGCGGGGAGGTGATCTCCACGGTCAGGACCGGCACGTTCATCGTCATGGCGGCGGAGGTCATCGGCCGGCCGACGGAGCAGAACAGGGTGAGCTTTCCGTGCTCAGCATCGATGCGGGCGTCGTAGACATCGGCGGCGAAACCGGTCGTGTAGCCTTTACGGACAAGCCATTCACCATCAAGGAACTTCATTGTTCATCCCTCACAATTGATGAGAAGCGGATAACGAGACGAAATATACATATAAAAACAGCGGGCCGCACAGGCCCGCCGGTATTCGACCGGGCCGCGCGAAAGGCGGTCCGGAAGAGGCCCACGGGCCGCCGGGTAATGGGGATTCGCAGTTGTACTGCTTGTAACTGTGGAACCCGGCGGTCGTGGACGGGATCTGCCTTACTTGACGGCGCCGGCGGTGATGCCGCGCGAGAGCGTGCGCTGGAAGATGAGGTAGAAGATCAGCGTCGGGACGATGCTGATGAGGGACGCGGCGGCGGTCGTCGTCACATCCATGAGGCGCTGGCCCGACAGCGAGGCGATCGCGAGCGGGACCGTCTGCGTCGAGTTGCTGATGAGGAAGGTCATCGGGATCATGTACTCGTTCCACGTCCACACGAAGAAGAAGACGAGAAGCGTGCCGATGGTCGGGCCCGAGATGGGCAGGACGACCTGCCACAGGATGCGCCAGCGGGAGGCGCCGTCAAGGGCGGCGGCCTCGAGGATGGCCTGCGGGAACGTGCCGTAGACGGACGAGAGCAGATAGGTGCCGAACGCGCTCTGGATGACCGTGAAGATGATGACGATCGCCCATGGCGAGTTGTACAGGCCCATCCTCTTGAACATCATGTACAGCGGGTAGAGCAGCGCCTCCTGCGGCATCATGTTGGCGAGCATGATGAGCAGGATCATCCAGCGGCGACCCTTGACGCGGCCGATGCCCAGCGCGAAGGAGTTGAGCACCGAGAGGACCACGCCGAAGAAAGCGACGAGCGCGGAGATCCAGATGCTGTTCCACACCTTCTGCGGGAAGTTGACCGTGTTCCAGAACGTCTTGAGTCCGGTGACATCGAACTCCTTCGGCCACGAGAGCGGGCCGGAGGCGTTGTAGTCGGCCTTCGACTTGAAGGCGTTGAGGCACAGCACGATCAGCGGGAACAGGATGATGATGCCGAAGATGATGAGCAGGATGAGCCCCACCCAGTCGCCGGCGGTCCGGTTGAGATGGGCCTTCGGCGCACGGATGCTGCGCTCCTGCTTCATCTGCTGATAGGAGACGGCGGCCGAATGCTCGCCCTGTGCGGCCTTGGAGGCCTTGGCGGAAGCCGATGTCGTCTGCTGGCTCATGATTCCTCCTCCTCGCTTTGCACCTTCTCCTGGACGGCGGTGAAGATGATCGCCACGATGATGATGACGACCGTCAGCGCGGTGGAGATGGCGGCGCCGTAGCCCACCTGCTGCGTCTGGAAGAACTGCTCATAGGAGTAGTACGACGGCACCATGGTGGTGGTGCCCGGGCCGCCCTTGGTGAGCAGCTGGACAGGACCGAAGACCTTGAGGGCGGCGATCGTGCAGGTCAGCGCCACGACGAAGATCTCCGGCACGATGGACGGCAGTGTGATGTGCAGGAAGCGCTGCCACCAGCCTGCGCCATCGATGCTGGCCGCCTCGTACAGCTCCGGATCCACACGCTGCAGACCCGAGAGGAAGACGACCACCGGGTAGCCGAGCTGGATCCAGATCATGATGATCATGAGCGTGACGAGCGCGGTGTCCGGCGAGCCGAGCCAGTTGTGCTGCAGGTGCCCCAGGCCGACCGACTTGAGGATGGCGTTGAAGGCGCCGTTCTCCGGTCGGTAGATCCAGCCCATGACGAGGGCGGCGACGGAGATCGGCAGCAGCTGCGGGAAGTAGTAGATCCCGCGCATCACCGAGGCGGTCTTCGGGCCGAACTTCTTCTGCACCACGTCGAAGATGACGGACGAGAGGATGAGACCGAGCAGGATCGGGATGATCACCATGGCGACGATCATCCAGACCGAGTTGCGGAACGACACCCAGAAGGTGCCGTCCTTCATGAGGTCAGACCAGTTCTCGCCGCCGATCCATTGCGGCGGGCGGATTCCACGGTAGCTGGTGAAACTCAGGTAGAGGTTCCATACTGCCGGGATGATGATGATCCACACGAGCATGACGATGCCCGGGATGAGATACGGCCAGAACCGGGAGGAGCGGCTTCCCGGGATGCGGGAAATGCCCTTCTCCTTGGGCGCCGGCTTCTTCGCCGCGCGGCGGGCGCTCTTCACACCCGCTGCACCGGCTGCCGCCGACGCCCCATTGCTCGGTGTCCGGCTCTGAGTCTGTGCACTCTGAGCCATTTTGCACTATCCTCTCGTGAATCCGCGGGTCACTTCTTGACGCCGGCGGCCTTGACACCCTTGTTGTAATTGGTCTCCAGCTCGTTCAGGACGCCGTCGACACTCTTGGTGCCGTTGACAAGCTCCTGCAGGCCGGCATTGAGCTCGTCGTAGAAGGTGGCGGTCGGCCAGTCAGGGTAGAAGCCAAGCTGATCCTTCTTGACGATGGTGCTGAACTGCTCGACGAGCTTGCGGTTGCTCGGATCGGTGATGGCGGAGGCCTGCGCGGCGATCGGCAGACCACCGTGGTTGCCCATGTCGTTCTGGACGGCTGGGGTCAGCGTCTCGTTGATGAACTTGGCGGCGGCGTCCTTCTTCTTGGAGGCCTCAGGGATGACCCAGATGTTGCCCGAGGAGCCCGGCACGCGCTTGGCGCCCGGCCAGACCTCATACTGCCAGTTCATCTTGCCCTGGAGCTCGGTCTGGAAGCGGCCGTACCACCAGCTGCCGGAGTAGAAGATCGGGTACTTGCCGTTCTCGAAGTTCTGGCCCGCATCCTCGGCCTTGAGACCGGTGGACGACTTGGCGATGTAGCCCTTGTCGACCCAGTCCTTGACGGTCTGGGTGGCGGACTTGAGGGCCTTGCCCTGCCAGTCGACCTTGCCGTCGTACATCTCGTAGGCCTTGATGAACTCTTCATTGGCATTATTGAGCACGAGCTGCCACCACAGGTGCTGCAGCGGGTACTCCTGCACGCCCTCGGAGAGCGGGGTGACGCCGGCATCCTTGAACTTCTGCATGGCGGAGACCAGCTCGTCGTAGGTCTTCGGGATCTCAATGCCGTACTTCTTGAACATGTCGGTGTTGTAGTACAGGCCGAGGAACTCACCGTAGTTGGTGATGCCGTACCAGTGGCCGGAGCCCATGACGCCCTTGTCGCTGTAGCGGCCGGTGTCGGCGAGCGAGCCCGGGATCTTCTTGTCCCAGCCGTACTTCTTGACGTACTTGTCGAGGTCGGTCAGCAGGCCCTGGCTGGCGAGCAGGCCGGCGGTGGCGTTGCCCTTGTTGTACTCGATGACGTCCGGCGCCTGGTCGGAGTTGAGGATCTGGGAGGCGTTCTGGCGGATCTGCTCGAAGGACTTCTTCTCAAACTTGACCTTGATGCCAGTGCGCTTGGTGAAGTTCTTCATGGCGAGGTTCCAGGCGTGGCCCATGGCCCCGCTGTTCTCCTCGTAATGCCAGACAGTGATGCTCTTCGGATTCTCCTCCTGAGCAGAGTCAGAAGAATTGCCACAGCCCGCCAGGGCCATGGAGCCGCCGGCCAGCGTGGCGATCGCGCAGGTCACAGCAGCGGCGCGTTTGATTGCGTTCATCCCGATACTCCTTCTTCTTCCCTGATCGGCATGCCCTGCCGGTCGGGGCGCCCGGGGCTTCCTTGCCCGGAGCCTGTGTTGCCATTCCATCCGGTTACGCACTGCGCAAGGTGACCGCAGATCGGTCGACGTGTGATGATGCCATCCGACACCTTCGTCAGACGTTCCGGTACTTCACCTCGTTATTTATAACCAGATAAATAACACTTGAATTATGACACGGCGGGAGAATTTGTGCAAGCCTTTTACTAACCCCGCGCGATGCGCGCGTTTCCGCGCCCGAACCACGAAGGACAAGGAGTCGCCCCCCCCCCGTCATATTACCGGTGTTACATCGAACATGCCCGGCCACAGAAGCGCGATAAATAATTTTCCTGTCAATAAGGCAGGCAACAACAGGCATCAGCAGCACCCTCTCGATTCGCTGGGGCAGATTGCCGACGGGCATCGCGCGATCATGATGCGCATCGTGCGATTTCACCTTTCTATAACTCCGGATGCGGATACGTTCGGCACCTGCCGCACCGACATCGTTATTGATAAAGTTATAAACACTTACTGTCCGCAACGAGGCGATATGACAGCCTGAAAGGAAATCCTGGTATGAACACGCGTACTGAGGCGTTCCGCGACCCCGACCTGCCCATCGACGAGCGGATCGACGACCTCCTGGCCCGCATGAGCCTGGAGGAGAAGGTCGGCCAGATGATGCAGCTCAACGCCGAGGATGACCTCGAGGACGAGATCCTGAACAAGCACGTCGGCTCCATCCTCCACACCTCGCCGCAACGCCAGCTCCAGGCCACGAGGCTCGTCAGACAGACACGCCTGCGGATCCCGCTGCTGGTGGGCGACGACCTCATCCGCGGCTTCTCCTTCTGGCCCGGTGCCACCGTGTTCCCCGAGCAGCTGGGCATGGCGCAGTCATGGGACATCGACAAGATCGAGCGGGCCGGGCGCATCACCGCCGTCGAGGGTTCTGCCGCCGGCGAGCACTGGGCATTCAGCCCGGTTCTGTGCATCGCCCGCGACACGCGCTGGGGCCGCGTGGACGAGACATACGGCGAGGATCCGTACCTGATCGGCGAGATGGGCGCCGCCTGGACGCGCGGGCTGCAGAAGAACGCGAAGGCGGGCGAGCCGCTCGCCAAGGACGCCTTGCTGGCCACCGCCAAGCACTTCGCCGGCTACTCCATGACCGAGGGCGGGCGCGACGCCTCCGAGGCCGACCTCACCCACCGCGCCCTCCTCTCCTGGTTCCTGCCGCCGTTCGAGCGCGTGGCCAAAGAGGGCGTCGGCTCGTTCATGCTTGGGTACGAGTCGATCGACGGCACGCCGATCACCCTCAACCACTGGATGCTGCATGACGTGCTGCGAGGGCGGTGGGGCTATAAGGGCACGCTCGTGACCGACTGGGACAACGTCGGCCAGCTCGTCCACACCCAGAAGCTCGTGCCCGACTACGCGCATGCGGCCGCCCGCGCCGTCAAGGCGGGCAACGACATGATCATGACCACCCCGAAATTCTTCGAGGGCGCGCTCGAGGCGGTGCGCACCGGGCTGCTGGAGGAATCGGAGATCGACGAGGCGGTGCGCCGCATCCTCGCCCTCAAGTTCCGCCTGGGCCTGTTCGAGGACCCGCGCGACCCCGACCCGCAGCACATCAAAACGCAGATCGGCACGGCCGAGCACGCCCAGGCCAATCTTGACGTGACGCGCGAATCGCTCGTGCTGCTGCACAACGACGGCACGCTGCCGCTGCTCAGCGACGCCGCGGGCGGCGGCCTCACCGGCGACGAGAATGCCGCCAAAGCCGCCGCGGCGAGCGCGGCCGCAGGCATGGCGCCCAAGAAGATCGCGCTCGTGGGCCCGCTCATCGACGACCCGCAGGAGCAGCTGGGCGACTGGGCCGGAGCCTCGGGCCAGGCGAACTGGATGGACGCCGAGCACCCGGAGCCGCGCGAGACCATCACCACCGTGAAGGACGCGTTCGAGCGCCTGCTGCCCGAGGGCTGGGAGCTGACCACCGCCCGCGGCTGTGACATCGTCAGTCTCGGGCCGGACCCGGAGGGCGATACGTTCCCCGACGGCCAGCCCCGCCCGAAGGTGGCGGTGCCCGTGCCGGCCAGGAAGGAGCAGATCGATGAGGCGGTGGCCGCCGCCGAGAAGTCGGACGTGGTGGTCGCCGTGGTGGGCGACACGATCAGCCTGACGGGCGAGGGCCGTTCGACGGCGACGCTGGAGCTGCTCGGCGGCCAGAATGCGCTGCTCGACGCGCTCGCCGCCACAGGCAAGCCGCTCGTCGTCGTCCTCATGAGCGGCAAGCCGCTCATCCTGCACGAGGCCGCGATGAACGCCTCCGCGCTCATCTGGGCGCCCAAGCCGGGCATGAAGGGCGGCGAGGCCATCGTCGAGACGATCCTGGGCCTTGTCAACCCGTCCGGGCGCCTGACCATCACCTTCCCGCGCCATGCGGGCCAGCTGCCGGTGTTCTACAACGGGGTGCGCGGCCAGCACGGCTACCGCTACGCCGATCTGACCGAGGAGCCGCTCTTCCGCTTCGGCGAGGGACTGGGCTACACCACCTTCTCCTACGGCGACGTGCGGCTTTCCTGCGATAACGCGCCGATCACCAAGGACAGCGTCCTGCACGCCTCGATCGACGTGACGAACACCGGCAGGCGCGACGGCACCGAGATCGTGCAGCTGTACATCTCCGACGTCGTGACCTCCGTCACCTGGGCCGACCACGAGCTCAAGGCGTTCCGCCGCGTGGACCTCAAGGCCGGACAGACGAAGACCGTCACGTTCGATCTGCCGGTTTCCGACTGCACCATCGTCGACGCCGACTGCGAGCGCGTGGTGGAACCCGGCGATTTCGAGGTGCAGATCGGCCATTCCAGCCGTGACACGGACCTGAAAAAGGCGGTCTTCACCGTCAGCGAGTAATCGGGGTGGAACGAACGCGGCCCTGCCGGACGGGCCCGCGAAAGATAAAACAGGACACCACGCCGCCCGGACGGCACCATGCCGCACGCAGCGCACGAGGAGGCAGCAATGACACTGACCATCACACGCGATCCCGCTACCATGTGCGGCGAGGGGCGGTACATGCTCGGCACGCCGGCCAACCGCCTGTTCCAGGAGGACCAGTGCCTCGGGCTGCTGCGCTTCGGCCGCGGGGTGTCCACCCCGGGTGGGGGCGCCGGCTGGCTCGACGACCACGGTCGCATCGACCCCTCCCACGGCGTGCACACATGGATCACCTGCCGCATGGCCCACGTCTACTCCATCGCCGCCATGCTCGGCTATCCGGGCGCGGAACAGATCGCCGCGAACATGGTCGAGGGTCTGCTCGGCCGGCTGCACGACGATGAGCACGGCGGCTGGTATCCCGCCCTCACCCTCCAGCCCGACGGCTCCATCGACCACGGGACCGTCAAAGAATGCTACGCGCACGCCTTCGTCATGCTCGCCGCCTCCTCCGCCTGGCTCGCCGGGATCCCCGGTTCCCGGCAGCTGCTGGAAGAGGCCGTCGACACGTACGACAGGTATTTCTGGGATGAGGCGGAGGGCATGGCCGTCGACACGCGCGACACGTCCATGCGCACCATCGACCCGTACCGCGGCATCAACGCCAACATGCACTCCGTGGAGGCGTTCCTTGCCCTCGCCGATGCCACCGGCGACGAAGGCTTCCGCACCCGTGCCGGACGTGTCATCAGCCGCGTCATCGGCTGGGCGCGGGCCAACAATTGGCGCATCCCCGAGCATTACGACCAGGACTGGAACCCGCGGCTCGAGTACAACGCCGACAAGAAGGACGACCAGTTCAAGCCCTACGGCGCCACGCCCGGCCACGGCATCGAGTGGAGCCGCCTGATAACCCAGTGGGCCATCTCCACGTACGGGTGGGATCCGGCCTCGCACATGGTCGACAGCCAGGCGCGCCCGTTCGTGGACGCGGCACAGAATCTGTTCGCCCGCGCAGTGGCCGACGGCTGGCAGGCCGACGGCGAGCCGGGACTGGTCTACACCACCGACTGGCAGGGCAGGCCCGTCGTCCACGACCGCATGCACTGGACCATCGCCGAGGGCATCGATGCCTCCGCCACGCTGTACACAGTGACGGGACGCGACTTCTACCGCAGCTGGTACGCCACGTTCGAGCGGTTCGTCGACGGGCATCTCGCTGACCACGAGGCCGGCTCCTGGTGGCACCAGCTCGACCGGCACAACCATGTGCTGCGCACGGTGTGGCCGGGCAAGTCCGACCTCTACCACGCCTTCCAGTCCACCATCATCCCGTTCAACGACCCGGCGCTCTCCATCGCCAGCGCCGTGGCACGGGCGTAAAAGCGCGGGTGACGCTCACAGGCAGGTGACCGTCACCGTCCGGCTGCCGTACGATGACGCACCGCCCACACCGGATAGACCCCGCGCGCCGGGTGCGCCGAAACCGGCGCCACGCGCATAGACGCCGAGGAGCATGCCGGTGAAACCGCCGGCATGCGTGGAGGCGAACGGCTCGCACGGCACGCATCCGAGCAGGATCCGCCCACCCGGGGTGTCCGCCGTGAACGTATAGCCGTGGTCGTCGCCGCGCACCTCCAGACGGATCGCGCCTTCGACCGCGCCTTCTTCCTGGATAGTGCCCCGAGCCTGGATATCGAGCGACACGGGCACATCGGCGAGCGTGGCGAGCACGCCTTTGTCATACAGACGGCAGACAAGCCGCCCGCGACCCGCACCCATGCGCCGCAGAAACGCATCGGCCCACACCGCGTGGTTCGCGTAGGCGATGAGGCCGAGGCACAGATCCTCCGCCGCGGTTGTGCCACACGGCACCGCGTTGCCAGGGTTGCCGGGCGCGGCACAGGACGATGAGGCGACAGGCAGGACGACGGTGAGATGATCGTCCATCGACGTCTGGCGTCGGCCGATCAGACGCGGGCCGGCCGTCGGGTCAAAATCCGCCCCGGGATCCGTCGCCGCGAGCGGGGCGAGGCCGACACACACCGCCCCGCCGTCTGCCGCGCACACATGGAACAGCCCCCGCCGGTCGACGCCCGGGCAGATCCACGCCTGAGAAGGATCCTCATATGGCAGGGCGCACCCGCGATCATCGGCATCGATGAAGAATGACTGGTCGGCAAGCCGCGGCCATCCGTTCTCCCAGCGCACCCGGGCGCCGAAATTCTCCCGACCGAGCCAGCCCTGCTGCGGATAGTCGGCATTGGTGCGCAGCCCGAGGAAAACGAGAAAATCCTCGCCCGTGCCGTCGCCGAGCGGGGCGAGATCCGCATGGCCGATGCACTGCGGGTCGAGATGGGTGCTGCGGTTGGTGAGGATCGGGTTGGCCGGATCGGTCTCATACGGCCCGAACACGGAGTCAGCGCGCGCGAGGCATTCCATATGCCCTGCCTCCGTGCCGCCCTCGGCCCACATGAGGTAATAGCGCCCGTCGCGCCTGTAGAGATGCGGCCCCTCGGGGTTGGCGCCCGTGATGCCGCCGATGAGGAAATGACGCGGGCCGAGCACGGTGCCGGTATCCGGATCAATAGGGGCGGCGTAGATGCCCGGCTTCTCGCCCGTCCCGGATTCGTTGCCGCAGATATAGCAGGTGCCGTCCTCGTCGAACAGCAGGCTCGGGTCGATGCCCGGCCAGCCGTCGACCATCACCGGGCCGTCCCAGCGCGCATGCAGGTCGGTGGTGGTGAAGATCATCGCCCCACGGTTGACGTCCGTGACAATGAGGTAATAGCGACCCTCATGCCAGCGGATGGTGGGCGCATAGAAGCCACGCGAGTTTCCCAGCGGGGTGGCGGTGAACTGGTCGGGGCGGGAGGCGGCGTGCGAGCAGAACGACCATGTGGCGCCACCATCCGTCGATTCCCACACAGGCAGACCGGGGAAATACTCGAAGCTGCTGAAAGCAAGCACGAGGTGACCAGGCCGGTCGGAGCAGACCGACGGATCGGGGTGGAATCCGGGCACGAGCAGCCGTGCCCGTCGTTTGTTGAAGAGCGTCATGCCCTCTTCTCCTTCTTCATGCTCCCGGCATGTCCCCAGCGGACGACATCGGCCAGCCTCAACCGAAAAGGCGGCACAAGCACATCATCCTGTCCGGCGACCGCCTCTGCGAGCAGACAGCGGACCGGCGCATTGTGCCAGGCATAGCGCACCTCATCCGGCAGGCGCCCAGCACGCAGCGGCACCCGCACGGTTCCGCCGTCAAGGATGGCGTGTACCGGCGTCTGACCGCCGTCTTCCCACCACAGCACAAATTCCGTGTCCCCGTTCTTCTCGCTCTCATTTTTCGCCTCGTTGTTTGCCGTACCGGCAGCGATTTTCAGACGGACCGGGACAGGAACGCGCGGATGGCCGGAGGCAAATGAGTGGTTGGCGAAAGCGAGTACAAGCTCGTTTCCCTCAAGACGGCAGTTCGCGTGGTCTAGAACCGGCTGTACGGCGCGGACCTCTGTGACGGCGTCACGATACAAGCTGTTTTCCACAGCAAGCGCGAGACGACCAGCCACCGTCTCCTTGTCCCACGGATGCAGGTCATTCCACTCCCCGTCAGGCAGGGTGACCACGGTCGTCACGTCCGGCTCGGAGCACGCCACGTCCCACTCGGCCTGGCGCACAAGCGGCCAGCCGCCGTCCTCGCCGGCCATATCGATGGAAAACGCAGGAAGCTGGACGATATAGAACGGCAGATGCCTGTTCCATTTGCGCCGCCAAAGACGGATGAGCGCGCGCAGCAGGTCGGCATAGATCCCGGCGCGCTCGCCGGTATCCGACTCACCCTGATACCAGAGCACCGCCCGCATGCCATAGCCGACGAGCGGCGCGATCATGCGATTGTACAGGCCGACAGGCAACCAGCGCACAAAGTCCTCCACAGGGCAGCACTGATCCATCGTGGCGAGCACTTGCAGCTGCCACGGCCCGTTGAGTTCCACTATCGACCCCGGAAGCCGCAGACACAGGTGTTTTCCCGGCGTGAGGCGCCCGTTGCCCTGCTCGGCGACAAGCCGCACACGGATCTCATTCTCACCGGCATGTAACACCCCGGCAGGAATCTCGTAGTCGCGCACCTCATACCGGTCGTCGTGCCCGCCCAGCAGCGTGCCATTGAGCACTGTGCGGTCACGATCAGCCATCGTTCCCAGTCGCAGAAGCGCTCCCTGTGCACCGCGGCTTGCACGGGCGGCCTCGTCGGCCTGACGCGCCTGGGCGGCGGTGAGCGTAAAACGCCGGACAAGCTCGACCTCGCCGACAAAATCAGGCAGACCCACATTGCGCAGGAAATTCGGCATCGTCACCGTCCGAACGGCCGCGCTACGGACAGCGCCTGCCTCCTGCTTCTCTCGCTCGCGCAGCTGCCGATACCAGTCGGCGATCGCCGTGAGACTCGCCTCGCTCTTGCGCTCCGCCTGGCCGGGAAGCCGGTAGCCATCAAGCTGCCGGTCGACGGAGGCGAATGCGCGCACGGTATGCAGATCAAGCCAGCTGGAGATCGGCGAGCCGCCAAGATCCACGTTGAGCAGGCCGATCGGCACGCCGAGCCTCGTGCGCAGACGGCGGCCGAAGAAATAGGCGAGCGCAGAGAAGTCGCCGAGCGTCTCGGGCGAGGCACCGGTCCAGCGGCTCGTGCCCGGCTCAAAATCGGTATGCTGGCGCTGCAGATCGTACTGAGCGTCCACTTTGAACTGGCGCAAGGCGGGATCGGCGGGACGGGCAAAACTGTCGAGGTTGTCGTCGCGGATCCAGCTCATCGGCAGCTCCATATTCGACTGGCCGGAACAGAGGAACACGTCCCCCACCCACACGGAGCGAGTGATCGTACAGATCGGCTGTTCGAACGGGCCAGACGCGCCACCATGGGCAGCATCATCCGCATCACCACTGTCATCATCGGCGATACCACCGGTTCCGTCATCACGAAGACGGGGGACGACACGGCCCTGTCCGGCGCAGGCGACGGCGTGGACGGAAAGAAGGAAAGGCCCGCCTGCCGTCAGTTGTGGCAGACATATCCGCCAGGCGCCTGTGGCATCGGCCGTGCCGTCTGCCCGACTGTTCTGGATCTCGACGCTGATATGGGCGCCGGGAACGCTCATCCCCCAGATGGCAGTGGAAGAGCCTCGCTGAAGCACGCAGCCATCCGCAAACACAGCAGCAAGACGCAACGGCCGATCAGGGTTGAGACGGCTATCTCGCCCGGAGTCCTGATCGGAATCCCGACGACCCGTTTCCCGACGATCAGCTTCCTGTTGATCGGTCTGCCGACAATCCGTCTTCTGCCTTTCAGTGTCCGACGATGCTTCCCTTCCCATCTGTCCGCCTCTGTTCCTGTCAGATTCTGTCTGCCCGCATGTCATGTCCTCGGGCGCGGCTCGGCATCCGGACGATATGTGCCGGCCGCGGCCCGCTCTCGTGACCCGTTCTCACACCTCGTCCGGGCGCGGCTCGGCACTGAGCTCCCGATAGTCAAAATGCCCGAACCGTGCCGGGGCGCGGTAGCCGGACAGATCCACGGCCGCCAACCCCACGAACGCACCGGTGAAGAAGCCGCCATAACGCTCGGCGATGTAGTCGTCGGAAAGATGCGCGGCGTCGAAACGCACGGGGATCTCGTGCCAGTCCTTGTGATCGAGCGAGTACGAGTACGTGTACCAGCCGGTGCGCACCTGTGTGCGCAGCCAGAGTCGGTGTATGCCTTGCGGCAGCATGACCTCCTCCTCGCGATGCGTGGTGAGCGTACCGAAATCGTATTCGGCGGTCAGCAGCACCGTGCGGCCCTCCTCGCAGGTGAGATAGGCCCATGTCCACTCATGATCGTTGTAATAGTTGGTCAGACCGGCCATCTGCCGATAGGTGCGCGGCGCGAAATCAATCGACGCCTCGGCATCGAAATCAAATGCCTGCCAGCGCCGAGCGACAAGCGAGAGGTCGAACGCATCAGCAAGGGAGCCCTGTCCATAGAGGGTGAGGGTGCCGTCGCCCGTCGTCCCCATCTTTTCGGTGAATGGCACGCGCGGCGTACACCAGTCCAGCGTCAGGTCCTTCTCGGTAAAGTCATCATGCTGTGAGGCATCGGCAGGGATGCCTTTCATGGCGATGGCATCGGACGGTGCCTCCACCTCGCGCTTTCCTGCCGGGCCGCCCTCCACGCGCGGCCAGCCATCCTCGTCCCAGTACACTTTCTGGATGGACGTCTCGCGCCCGAGTGTGCACCAGCCGCGCACACCGCGACTCGGCTCGGTGGCATGCCGCCATGGCCGTGCACACAGCGAGGCGTAGTACCACTCGCCCGACGGAGTGTCGAACAGTGCGCCGTGGCCCTGTTTCTGCAAATAGGAGTCTGGAGTGGTGTAGTTGCCGATGAACGGTTCGCCCGGCATTGCCTCGAATGAGTCGGCATCGAGCGAGCGCGAGCGCGCCACGGATTCCTGATGCTCGTACTGCGTGCCGCCCTCGGCGCAGAAGAGATAATACCAGCCGTCCTTGCGGTAAAGGTGCGGCCCTTCGGTCACCTTGACATCCGTGCCTTTCCAGATGCGCCGCTCAGTCTCGGGCAGAAGACGCATGGAAGAAGGATCCAGCTGTGTGAGCGTGATGCCGTCGAACGGGTGATGACCGTCACGGAAATCCCACGTCTGCTGCACGAGGTACTTGCGGCCGTCGGCATCGTGGAACAGGCTTGCATCAAAGCCGATACCGTCAAGACGGTACGGCTCGCTCCACGGGCCGTGGATGTCATCAGCGACGGTGAGATAGTTGGTGCAGTCTTTAAAAGCCCCGTTGACGATCTTTACGTCCGTGAAAATGAGCCAGAATTTGCCGTCCGCATAGCTCAGATCCGGCGCCCAGATGCCGCCTCCGGAAGGCACGCCGCGCATATCGAGCTGGGAAACGCGGCGCAGCGGGCAGGGAAGCGGACGCCAATGTGCCAGATCTGTCGACTCCTGCAGGCGCACGCCCGGCCACCATTCGAAGGTGGAGGTGGCGGCGTAATACGTATGCCCGACGCGCACCACAGACGGATCGGAATAAAACCCTCGGAGCACGGGATTGATGATTTTCATGGGAACTTTCTTTCCGGTGGCGGACCGGCCACAGCTAACAACAGTTTGAGGCATATTTCACGCATGCGCAGAACGGAGCGTCAGCCCTTCACAGCGCCGGTAAGACCGCCGACGATCCTCTTCTGGAAGATGGTGAAGAAGATGAGCGCGGGCAGCATCGACAGAGAGGTGAAGGCCAGCACCTGCGCGGTGTCCACCGAGTGCTGGGAGCTGAACATCTGCACGCCGAGCGGCAGCGTGTACCTTGACGAGTCGTTGAGCAGGTATAGCGGGAGCATGTAGTTGTTCCAGCTGCCGATGAACTGCAGGATGCCGACAGTGGCGACGCCCGGCCACGAGAGCGGCACGATCATCCTCCAGAAGAAGCCAAGCGGCGAGCAGCCGTCAATCTCGGCCGCCTCCTGGATGCTCTGCGGGATCGTCTCGAGGAACGGGACGAGGATGACGACCGCCTGTGGCAGACCGAACGCGATCTCGCAGATGACGATGCCGAGCAATGAGTTCTGCAGGCCGATATTGCGCATCTCAATGAAGAGCGGCGTGATGGCGACCGTGACAGGGAACATCATTCCGGCAGCGAAGAGTCCGTAAAGCACACCGCGGCCGCGGAACCGGAAGCGTGCGATGGCAAAGCTGACCATGAGCGCGAGCATCACCACGAAGAACGTGGTGGCGGCCGCCACGATGAGCGAGTTGACGAGCTCGGACCAGAACACGTTCCCGCTCAGCACGGTGATGTAGTTGGCAGGGTTCCACGGGTTGGGCATTCCTGCCGGATCGCGGGTGATCTGCGAGTTGGTACGGAAGCCGCCGAGGATGATGTAGACAACCGGCGTGATGCACACGAGCACCAGCAGCAGCGAGAGGATATAGACGATGGGATGGCCCCATGGCGTCTTCTGCGAGACGCGATACCCTTGGCGCTTCAGCTCGCGGGTCGAGACTTTCTTTGTCTGTGTATGCGACATGATCTGTCTCCTCTCGCTCAGGCCGTCACGGCCGACGTGGCCGCAGACTCGGTGGTGCCGTTCTTTGAGGCGGTATTCTTTGCGGCGCGGTGCTTCTTCTTCGGCGCATGGCTGCCGGAGTCGCCGGTCAGCGCGCCTTTGAGATTGTTGTGCATGACCAGCTTCTGATAGGTGAAGGCGACGATGAGGGAGATGATGAACATCACGACGGCGACGGCCGAGCCGTAGCCGTAATTGTTCGCCAGACGGCCCTCACGGGTCATGTAGGTGGCCATCGTCGAGACGCCGGCCGTATCGGAGACGTACTGGCCCCAGACGATATAGACGAGATCGAACAGCTGCAGGGAGCCGATCATCGACAGGAACGCCCACAGCTTGATCGTGGGCATGAGCAGCGGCAGGGTGATGCTCCACTGCTGGCGCCAGAAACCGGCACCATCGACTTTCGCGGCCTCATACAGTTCTTCCGGGATGGACTGCATGCCGGCGATCATGAGCACCACCGCGAAGCCGATGTACTTCCAGGTGATGATGAACATCAGCGTCCACTTGGCGTACTTCGGGCTGGCGATCCAGTCGATCGCCCCCAGGCCCATCTGCTGGAGTACCTGGTTGACGGCGCCATGCATCTGGAGCATGAGCGACCAGCCCGTGCCGACGATGACCTCGGAAAGGACGTACGGCACAAAGATGAGCGTGCGGATCAGACCCCTGCCCTTGAACTTCTGGTTGAGCAGAAGCGCGAACAGGATGGCGAGCGGCCCCTGCAGGAGCAGGGACATGATGAGAACGAAGAATGTGTGTCCGACGGCGCGCTGGAACTGCGGGTCAGTGAGGATGACCTGGAAATTCTGCAGGCCGATGAACTGGCCGTTGACGGACGGCGTGCCATAGCCTTTCCAACGGAAGAGACCGTAGTAGGCGGCCATTATCACTGGGAGGATGACGAAACCGAGGAAGATGACGAGGGCCGGGACGCACAGAACGGCCAGCTGGCCGGGGTTCAATCCCCCTAATCTCGTCCTCTTCTGCTTGTTTTTCTTTGTATGTGCTGTTCCTGACGCCATTGTCATGCCCTTCTGACGGACGAATCACATGAGAGACAGGGCCGGGCCTGCGGATGGGCGGCGGAGGTCCGGCCCCGGGAAGAAGAACCGGCCGTGCCGGTTGCTTCCACTTACTTCTTGGCAGCGCTCTCGACGGAGCTGATGATGCTCTGCGGCGTGCCCTTGCCGACCATCATGTTGACGACACCCGCGTTGAGGGCGTTGCCGACATTCTGGCCGAACAGGGTATCGAGCCAGGGCGAGACGGAGGACGCGTGGCTGTACGTGTTCATGGCATCCTTGAGCGCCGGGTTGGTGACCACGGAGCTGGCGGCGGTGTTGGCCGGGATGGTCGAAAATGCCTTGGCGTACTTCTCCTGCCAGCTCTTGGTGGAGATGAAGTTGAGGAAGTCGACGGCCTCCTTCGGGGCCCAGGAGCCGACGGTCATGCCATCGACACCGGCCATGACGGCGGTCTTGCTGCCCTTCTGCCCCTTGATGGTCGGGAAGGCAAAGTAACCGAGGTCCTTCATATCCTTCTTGTCCGGCGTGAGATCACGGATGACGCCAGGCTCCCAGCCGCCCATCAGCTCCATGGCCGCCATGTGGTTGGCAATGAGGCCGGCGGACGAGCTCGCGCCCTGCTGGGCGGTGGTGGTCAGATATCCCTCGTTGAACGGCTTGAGATCGATCAGCTCCTGCACATCCTCGCCGGCTTTGATCCAGCACTTGTCGGAGAAGTTCTTGCTGTCCATCGCCTTGTTGAACGTGCTGGAGGAGCACTCACGCAGGGCGAACCAGTACCACCAATGCGCGGCAGGCCAGGCATCCTTGGCACCGAGGGCGATCGGGGTGATGTTGGCAGCCTTGAGCTTGGCGATCACCTCTTTGAACTCATCCCATGTCTGCGGGGTCTTGGTGATCCCGGCCTTCTGGAACAGGTCCTTCGAATACCACAAGCCACCGGGCAGCACAGACTGCGGCACGCCATAGATCTTGCCATGCACTGTGTTGGCCTTGAGGCCGGCCTTCATGTTTTTCTTGACCTCGGGCGAAAGTTTATTGGTCAGGTCCATTGCCTGGCCGGCGTCGACCACATCCGCGAGCTTCTGGCCACCGCGGGCGAGGAAGATATCCGGCGCAGACGAGGGATCCTGGAGAGCGGTCTGGAGTTTTCCATCCATATCCTCGTTCTGGATGGCGGTCACCTTGACGGTGACCTTCGGATGGGCCTTGTGATAAGCGGCGGCAGCATCAAGCCAATACTGCTTGCCATCGCCGGTGGTGCTGTTCTCCCACACCGTCACCGTGACATTGCCATTGCTGGAAGACGATGAATTACCGCACGCGCTGAGACCGATGACGGAGGCCGCTGCCACGAAAGCGGCAACGCCTGCCTTGACACGTTTCTTTGAGCTTTCCTGCATCTTTGCAGCTCCTTCTCGTTGTGTGTCGGAGACTCTCTTCACGCTGACCGGGACACCACTGTCTGGTCTGGATGGAAACTTCTCATCCAACGGAAGAAATTTTCTCTCATCCCTGACATTTTTCATTGTCCCTTATAAGCACAATTTCAGCGATATTTCGCACAAATAACCATCAGATCGCTGTTATTTGTAGCTTCTCTATCAAGAAACTTTCGTTATGATGGTGCTGTGACTTTCACAACAACCGCCTCCACCGTCACCGCGCACCCTGCACGTCTGGCGGATATTGCCGCCGAAACCGGCTATTCGCTGGCCACTGTCTCCAAAGTGCTCAACGGGCGCCCCGGCGTCTCACAGAAGGCCGCCGAGACCATTACCCGCCAGCTTCACCGCTCCGGCTATCGTCGGCGCGTAGGAGAGGGATCGCGCCGCGAGGGCAACGTGGAGCTTGTCTTCCAGACGTTTGACAGCATGTGGTCGCTCGAGGTGCTCCAAGGTGCTCTCGACTACGCCTCCTCGCGCGACATCACCATCACCGTTACCGAGAGCGGCGACCGGCGTCATCCCGACTCCTCATGGGTGAGCGGTCTGGCCGAACGCCGCCCGCTTGGCGTGGTGCTCATCTTTTCCGATCTGACCAAGACAGAAAAAGATACACTCCACCTGCTCAACATCCCCTATGTGATCTTTGACCCCTCGGGTGACCCCACGCGCGACAGCCATTCCATCAGCGCCGACAACTGGACCGGCGGCGTCATCGCCACACGCCACCTTCTCTCATTGGGGCATACGAAGATCGGCATCATCACCGGTCCGCGTGAGATGATGTGCGCGACCGCCCGTCTCGACGGCTATTCCGCCGCCCTCAAGGCGCATGGCATCGAGGCCGACCCAGAGTGGATCGGCACCGGCGATTTCTCCATGCGCGGCGGCTATCGTGAGGCAATCCGCCTGTTGCGCGACCCCGCCCACCGGCCCACCGCCATCTTCGCCGGCAGCGACCTGCAGGCGATGGGCGTCTACGAGGCGGCCCGGCAGCTGCGGCTGCGCATTCCTGATGATCTGTCCGTGGTCGGCTTCGACAATATCCAGACCTCAGCATTCATGAACCCGCCGCTGACCACCGTCGAGCAGCCCATCCACAAGATGGGGGCAATGTCGGTCAACATGCTGTTCAACGCCATCGAGAACACCGAGCTGCATCAGCGGGTCATCATGCCCACCACTCTCATCAGGCGGCAGAGCACACGACGCCCGGAGCAGTGAGCCGGCGACCCGCCGGGCAGGCGATGCCTTGCCCCGATACATGCTTCGTGAGAAGATGGAGGCCTAGAGTGCCCCGTGATCCACAGCCGCCGCGGCGGTGTGCGCGTCGCCGGACGTTCGGCAAACGAGACATCTTCTAGAAATTGAGGCGATTGTTATGACCATGCACGTCACCGTTCTCGATCATCCGCTGGTTGCCCATAAGCTCACCATTCTGCGTGACAAGACGACCCCGTCCTCTGAATTCCGCCAGCTCGTCAGCGAGCTCGTCACCCTCGAGGCGTACGAGGCCACGCGCGAGATGAGCGTCTCCCCCAAGACCGTGCAGACCCCGGTCGACACCGCGCATGGCGTGCGTTTGGATGTCAACCCGCGCCCGATCGTCATCCCGATCCTGCGCGCGGGTCTGGGCATGCTCGACGGCATGATGCGCCTGCTGCCGATGGCCGAGGTCGGCTTCCTCGGCATGAAGCGCAACGAGGAGACCCTCGACATCATCACCTACGCAGAGCGCCTTCCGGAGGATCTCTCCGGCCGTGAGTGCTTCATCCTCGACCCGATGCTCGCCACCGGTGGCACCCTCGCCACGGCCCTCAAGTATGTGAAGGATCACGGCGCCAAGTCCATCACCGCCATCGACATCATCGGCGCGAAGCCGGGCATCGAGCGCCTCAAGAAGGAGGTCCCGGAGGACATCGACTTCAACGTCGTGCTCTGCGGCCTCGACGACAAGCTCAACGACGCCGGCTACATCGTGCCGGGCCTGGGCGACGCGGGCGACCGTCTGTACGGCGCCCTCAGCTGGAAGCGCTGAGTCCGACTTCTGATTGAGGGGGCCGAATCCGACGGGTTCCGGCGTATGACACCGACCCGCACAGATTGCCTCTGAACGACAAAATCCCGGCCTCACGGCCGGGATTTTTTATGTCTGCATCGTAGGCAGGTCCGCACAGCAGTGACGTCGCCGGCCCGCCCACGACGGTCGGGATGAGCCGACGACGCACGCGGCTCAGCTCCGCAGCAGGATCTCGGTGAGCGCCGATGCCACGGACGCGGGCACATGGCTGACGAGCAGGCCGCGCTGGTGGAATGCCGGGACCACCTGCTCCGTAGCCGGGTCGGACTCCAGCGCGTCGAGCACGGCGGCCGCCTTGGCGCCGTTGTCGCGGATCTGCTGCGCGAGCGTCTCCTTCGTCAGATACGGCATGTCCGCGCCGCAGAGCAGGTCGAACGCATCAGCCTGCATCGGGTTGTCGGCCGGACGCAGTGCCGGCATGCGCACCGAGGCACCCTGCGACGGGGCAAGACGGCCGATCTCCACGCTCAGGCTGAGCGTGTGCGCATCGTAGCGTGCCGGCACCTGCAGGGACCGGCCGCCGATGACCGCCTCCACGGTTCCCTCCTGTGCACCGCCGGCGAGCGGGTTCTCCACACCGCGGAACACGACCGTCCAGCGCCGCCCGTCCGGGACCGCATCCGCAAAGCCCTTGACCGCGCCGATGGAGAAGGTACGGCTCTCCCAGTCGAGCGCGAGCGGGGTGCGTGCCACATGCATCTCGGCGTCATCAGCGCAGTAGACGCCGTCATCCTCAAGCAGGTCGAAGCGGCTGTCCGCACCGGGGAAGACGAGCACACGCAGCGAGCGCGGGTTGGCCACGGAGTTGAGGCGGTCCTGCGCGGCACCCGCGGCATCCGATTGCGCGGCATCCACCCGCAGATCGGCACTGTTCGCGCCATCGGCATCAGCCGCACCTTGGTCGTTATCGAGTCCGGGCAGCTCCTGCGTGGGCACGATGCCGCCTGCCGGGGCGAAGGCGGGGATACGGTCGAGCGCGCGCCACACCTTGAGTGAGCGTCCGTCGCGGCCGTGGGAGTCATAGCGGCGCCCGTCGAACAGGTCGTACCACTGCCCTTCCGGCAGCCACACGTCGGCGGCGCCGCGGTGCACGGCCGGATCGTCCGGGTCCACCACCGGCGAGAGCAGCAGCTGCGAGCCGAACATATACTCGTCGGCCACCGAATACGCGCGGAAGCTGTCGGGATGCTGCCAGTACATCGGCTCGACGATGGGCCGGCCCTCGCCGTGCGCCCGCCAGTTCATGGTGTACAGGTACGGCAGCAGCCGGTGGCGCAGCCGCAGCGCGCGGATCATCGCCGAGCGGTACGGTTCGGGATACTGCCGCGGGTCCTTGTTGAGGAACGGCGAGGACGAGCTGTGCAGCCGGTTGATCGGGCTGAACGCGCCGAGCCAGTACCAGCGCGTCTGCAGCGCGTCGTCATGCACGCCCACCATGTGCCCGCCGATGTCATGGCTCCACCAGCCGTAGCCCACGTTGGAGGCGGTGGCGGTGAAGTAGGGCTGGAAGCGCAGGCTCTTCCACGAGATCACGGAATCGCCGGAGAAGCCCACCGGGTAGCGGTGCGAGCCGATGCCGGCGTAGCGCGAGAACGTGAGCGGCCAGCGCCTGTCCCGGCCCGAGTCGTGGTAGTGCAGGTAGTTGAGCATCCACAGCGGGTCGAGGCCCTTCTGCCGGCTCACACCGCCCTGCTGCCAGTCGACCCACCAGAAGTCGACGCCCTGTTCCTCGAGCCGGTGGTGCATGTTGAAGTAGGCGCGGGCGAATTTCGGGTCGGCGATGTCGAAGGCGACCGGTGTGCCCGAGGCGGGGTCGATGCCCATGTCTTTGGCCACCTGCGCGTAATCATCCTCGAAGGCGCGGATGCCGTCGCGCGGATGCACGTTGAGCGTCACCTTGAGGCCCATTTTGTGCAGATCGGCAAGGAACCGCGTCGGATCGGGGATCAGTTTCCTGTTCCACGAATAGCCGGTCCAGCCGTTTCCATACTTCGGGTCGACGTCGGTCTTGTGCCAGTCCATGTCGACCACGCTGACGGCGAAGGGGATGCCCGCCCGGTCGAAGCCGCGCATGAGGTTTTCGTATTCCTCCTGCGTGTACGGGTAGAAACGGCTCCACCAGTTGCCCAGCGCGAAGCGCGGCAGCAGCGGCACCGGGCCGGTCAGACGGTACAGGTCGGCGATGGCGCCGATGTAGTCGTGGCCGTGCGCGAACACATACACATCGTTTTCGGCATGCGGGCGCGGGCGCACCCAGGTGCCGAACGTGTTGGCGTGCCCGCGGACGGTGGCCGTGGCCACCACCTCGCCCGATTTCGAGTCGTCGAGCACGGCCCAGCCGTCGGTGGAGCACAGCCCGTCCTCGAGCTGTGTGGCGCCGTCCACCTCATCAAGCGTGCGGGCGGTGCCGCCGAGGTTGCCGTGCACGGTCCCGTCGCCGTAATGCCATTCGTTGAAGTTGCCGCCCACCGTCTTGGAGAACACGGACAGCCCCTCGCGGGTGAACGGGCCTTTGTCGTAGGTCAGGCGGAAGGTGCGCGTCTCGACCACCACGTAGCCGTCCTCCTGCCGCACGGCGAAGTCCGGCGTGCGGCCAAAGTCGCGGTTGAGCACGGTCTGGGTCGGTGCGTCCTCAAAAACGCCGTCCGGCGACCATTCGACGCGCACGAGCGACTCGGAAAGCACGCAGATGCGCCAGTTGCCGCCGTCCGCGTCCTGCACGAGCGCGTCGGGGCGCGGGGCGGGGTGTGGCCGTGCAGTAGAAATCTGTGTCGCAGCGGTCTGCATGGGAGTCTGTGTCGCAGAAGAAAGATGGTTCATGGGAATACGCCTCAGAAAAGAATCTCAGAATGAATCTCCGATCAGAATCCCGGCAGACAAGCCACGCAGAGAAACCAGACAGAGAGACAAAGAGAAACAGAAACAGTACAAGCATAAAAAACGCCCGGTCCATCTCAGGTGAAGAAGGCTATCAAAGAGGATGAGACGAGGCCGCCCGCATCACACAACTCAGAACGGGTCCGGTCGGCACAATGACCTTCCAGACCCGTCTCCTTATCGATGGCAGATAAGCCAGACAAGGAGAACCATGAAGGCGATTGCCGCCACGGGAGGACTGACCTTCCAGGCGAGAATCATCATCACAGTCCCGATCCCGGCGGGCAGACCGTCAGGATCATGTTGGTTATGGGAGTTGTCTTTCATTTTTGCTCCTTGTAGGAGTTATCAGATCTGTCGACCTGACCCATGCGCTCTTCCTCGCGTTACCAAGGCGGCATGGCATCCTCAGACTACGTATGGCAGCCTTTGTGATGCATTCGGATTCCCTATTGTGGATAATCGGGTATTTCACTTTTCCACAATTCAGGACATGTCATCGACCGCTTACCCCGGGCAGTTTGTATGATGAAACTATTGATGAGGCAGCGTTACCCATCCATATAAAGAAATGGCGGGTCCAAATCTTTCATCTGTGTGGATGGTGCCCCACCAAGAGGGTTTGTTGGTTGACCCTCGTCTTTCAGCGAAAGGCGTCCCGACCGCACACGGCCGGGACGCTTTTCTATCTCAGGGCAACACGTAGAGGACGACATGGCTGACGAGAAAACAAAGCAGTCAGACAAACAGTCAGACAAGGCGGAACGGCTGCGGCGGATCATGGAGCGAATGAACGCGGGCAGCGGCGTCGACATGCTCGCACAGCCCGAGGTGACGGCGAGCGAGCGTGTCTACACCGGTCGCATCTTCGCCGTCGACGACCAGAAGATCCGACTGCCACAGCGTGACGGCGGCTCCACCCTCATCGGCCGGCAGATCATCCGTCACCCGCACGCCGCCATCATGCTCGTGCACAACACCGCCGACGACACGTATCTTGTGGAGCGCGAGTACCGCGTGGGCCCGAACGCCTTCTCGTTCGGCGTGCCGGCTGGCCTGGTCGACCCGCATGAGAGCGCGCTGATGGCCGCCTTCCGCGAGCTGCGCGAGGAGACCGGCATCGTGGTGCCGTCCGTCCCCTCCGGCACGCAGGAGGAGCGCGAGGCGGGGCGCTGGAACGCGGAGGCGGTAGAGAAGGCCGCCACGGCCAGCCCGGATGTCACCGTCGAGACGCTCGGCAGTTTTTATTCCTCACAGGGCATGAGCGACGAGCTGGGGACGATCTTCGTGCTGCACCTGCATCATTTCGCGCTGACCGACCGGCATTTCGACGCCGACGAGCATGTGCAGTCCGCGTGGGTGGGCTGGGACGACATGACCGGCGTCATCCCTTTCCGCGGCACGAGTGTCAACTTCGCCCTGCTGCATGAGAAGCTCCGCCGGCTCGCACCCACCGAATAACCGCGGCCTCACTCGGCCACAACTGGCGGTCTGCCCAGCAGGTCGTTCGTCTTGTGCTCACCGGCCGCATCCGTCCAGGTGATGGTCGCCACCGAGCGCCACGAGAGGTCATCCGGGTCCATACCGCCCTGGCCCATCTCGCGACGGTCGGCGATCACGCGCGCGTCGAAGTCGAGACGCGCGGAGGTGGAGGCCCCCTGCCACACGAGACCGAGCACGCCGTACGTGTCGTCGTAGCCGTAGGTGAAGTCGCCGCCGAACGCCTCGAGGCTGTTGCGGAAGCGGCACAGCGCGTTGAGCGCCTTGACCTCCGGGCGCAGCAGGTTGGCGCCGATCTCGGCGGGAGCGAAGATATGTCGGTTGATATCGCGGCACGTGCCCGTCTTTTTTGGCAGATCCAGATCGTTGGGGGCCATCATGGCGCCCATGTAATAGACCTCGGGCAGACCGGGCAGGAAGAACTGCACCGCGCGGGCGGCGAGGTATTTCGTATCATCGCAGCCGAGCGCCGAATAGTAGGTGGAGTCGATCAGACGATACCGGCCGTCCTGGTCCGCCGGGCCGAAGAGGGCGGACTCGCCATGCGTGTTGCGCACGACGGCCCGCACGAGCCTGTCGACATCCCTCTGCGGCAGAAAACCGTCGTGGACGCCGTTGTGGCCGGAGTAGAAGTCGATCGCGCCGCCATCGGCCGCCCCCGCCTTTTTCGGGGCCCTGCCCGTCACGATACCGTCCTGCGTATCGAGCACGCTCACGATGCCGGTCGGCCGGACGGCCAGCCATCTGGCAAGGGGCGCGGCATCACCGTCGATGAGGGCATGCAGCAGCAGGGAGGCGAGAGGGTGGTCGTACACGACGGGCGAGGCACCGTCCGTATCACCCGTGACGGCATCCGTATCACCCGTGACGGCATCCGTATCACCCGTGACGGCATCACTGACAGCGCCGGCGGGAGAGACAGACGGCGCCTGTCCAGACGTCTGTGCGGGCGCCTGTCCGCGCGCCCCCGAGGACAGGAGCCGGACACCGCCATAGACGCCGGCGAGTTTTGTGCGCAACAGCTCAGTGAGGCCAGTGACGGAACCGCCGAAACGATCGGCATAGGCAGCAAGCTGAACTTTGTCCCTCATACTTCTCCCGCGGGCTTGGCCGAGGACGCGCCGCGCACAGGCATGGCCGCGTCCGAAAATCCGCGTTTTCATCTTATCGGCCGAAGCAGAAGGAAGTGCCATTCCGGCGCACGGTGAAACAGCGGGGAAACAATCGGACGATCCGGGCCCGCCTCCTCACACGGGGCCGGCGGAGGTCTGCCGCAGCAGCCGCAGGAACGGCTCCACACTCTCGTACCGGCCGGAGATGAACACCACGTCACCCGGCTCCACCACCGTGGCACCGTGCGGCACGATGAATCTGCCGCCGCGGCGGATGAGGGTGACGGTCATCTCCCGGCTCATATTCCAGTCGGCCAGCTCCTTGCCGGCATAATTCGCGTTGCGCACACGTGTCTCGAAGATGGAGAAGCTCGTGCTGCTGAGCAGCTCGTAGATGGCGGGCGACTCGATGATGGCCTTGAGCACGGAGGAGGCCGCCGAGCGCGCGTTGAACACCTCGATGCCCTGCGCGCGCAGGGCGCGGGCGGTCTCGCTCTCGCTGTCCCTCCATTCGATCACGCGCCCCACGCCGTTCTTGTGGGCGAGCAGGGCGAGGCGGTCGTTGGCCGGCCCCTGTCGTGAGAGCGCGGCCACGAACACATCCACGTCAAAGAACCCGTGCTCGCGCAGCCAGCCCTCGACCACCTCCTGGTCGCGGCTCTCCAGGCCCGGCTCGTAGAGCAGGTCGCGGATCTGCGAGTCGTACAGGCGGTAGTTCTCCTCGCGGTCGGTGGCCACGCGCCAGGTGGTGAACTCGTCCTTGAGGTCGTGCGCGGCCGTGTAGGTGAAGGCGTTCGCCCCGAGCACGGCGATGCGCCGGCTCGGTTCCTCCTCCGCGCCGGCACGGTAGAGCGTGTTGAACAGCGTGGGCCCGGCAAGGCACACCACGATGGCGGCGAGGATGAACGCCGAGCTCTGCGCCTGGGTGATCACCTTGAGGTTGAGGGCCACGTTGAGCGAGGGGACGACGAGCGTGATGGTGGTGGCGGTCAGAAACGCCGCCGACAGCGAGTTGCGCGTCGAGAAGCGCAGGCGGAACGCGGCGAACACGCCGGCCTTGGCGAGCAGGAACGCGGCGATGAGCACCGGCAGCAGGGCGAGCGAGCGCGTATCGGTGAACAGCGAGCGCACGTTGAGGCGCACGCCGGTCATGATGAAGAAGATGGGGATGAAGAAGCCGTAGCCGATGGAGGTCAGCTTGCTGTGCGTCGCCTCGGAGGGGCGCAGAAGCCGCATGACGATGCCGGCCAGGAACGCGCCGAGGATGTTCTCGGCCCCCACCTCGGTGGCGACGGCCACGAGCGTGAAGACGAGGAAGAAGGCCAGGCGGATGTCGAGCTGGGTGGTCGCCTTCGTCACCTTGTCGAACCAGGTGAGGATGCCGCGGAAACGCAGCAGCAGCAGGATCGCGGCCACGAACAGCAGGATGATGAGCCACAGGCGCCCGGCGTTGCCGCCGCTCACGGAGGCGTAGACGGTCAGGCCGAGCAGCGGGATCACCTCGCCCCACACGGCCGTGAGCAGGATGGTCTGGCCGATCGGCCGCTGCAGGATGCCCTTCTCGGTGAGGGTGGCGATCACCACGCCGAGCGCGATGGTCGAGAAGAGGATGATGGCGAGCGGGATGTCGGAGAACAGGCCGGTCACCTTGAGCAGCACGGCGATGAGGGCGGAGAGGGCGACCACCGAGCCGAAGGCGATGAGCGAGACGGCGAGCGGGGTGGGCTCGCGGCGCTGGTCGCGGATCGCGCGTCGCTGCGTGCGCCGGAAGTCTTTGAGATCGGCCTTCAGGCGACGGACACGCTCGGTATGGCCGTCCTTGGCGGCCTCGCGGATGGCCTGACGACGACGGCTGACACCCTCGCGCAGTTCCTGCCGTCGCGCCTCCTTGTCGGAGCGGATGCGGTCCTTCTCGCTGCTGATATGCGCGGGGGCGGGCCGCTCATCGGTGCTGATGAGGCCGACGGCCTGCTGGAGGCTGCGCATCACCGCACCCGCGGCGGGGTCGACGTCGGTGCGGCCTTTGCGCGGCAGGAGCGCGGAGACATCGATCTCCATGCCGGAAAGGAACATGAGCAGCACGACGCCGATGTCGGAGAGCAGTTTGAGCTGCGTGCCGTCGGTGATGATATTGAGGGCGGATTTGCCCAGGATGATGCCGATGAGAATTTCTGCCACGGCGGTCGGCACGCTGCGGATGTTGAAGCGTGCCATGACGATCGGCACGATCAGCGCGGCCAGCAGGACGATGAGGATGGACCACTGCCCCATGCGGCACTTCGTCTCTCTCGGTTCCGGGTGAATATTACTGCCTGTGCGCGGCGATGAGCCTGCCGGCGATGGCGCGCCTCGTCTCGATCTCCAGCAGCGAGTCGCCGGCCGGCGCCTCCAGGTACGCGCGCGAGGCAGGCCCGCCCGATTCGAGCGCCTGCAGGGCGCGGTCGGCGTGATGCGCCTCCAGGGCGAGCATCTCGTTGTACAGCCGGTCACGCCAATGACGGCGGTCACGCCCGCTCATCTCGTACTCGCACACGCGCCCGTCAGGCCCGGCGGCGAACACGGAGGACCCGCGCGGCATCCGGAGCCTGCGCACCTGCCGTCGCAGCTCGCGGTTCTCCTCCATCAGGGTGAGGATCTGTTCGATGCCGGTGAGGTTGATGGCCTGGTCCGCCAGTCGCTGCGCCTGTGCGAGCCGTGCCACGTCACGCAGCGAGTAGCGGCGCGCCCCACCGGGGGTGCGCCCGGGGGTGATGAGGCCGATGCGATCGTATTCACGCAGCGTCTGCGGGTGCATGCCCGCCAGCCGCGCGGCCTGCCCCACGGGGAAGACGGGCAGCCAGATGGAGAAGCCGGCGTCCTCGGCGCGCATGAGGTCGGCGCGTCCGGCGAGGAGCGCCCTCGCGCACTGCGCGTATGCCTGTCTCAGCCGTGCCTTCGCGGTCACCATGGCTTCTCCTTTCTCCTGTCTCTCCTGTCACCGATCAGTCGGTGCCCTCGCGCTCGGCCTTGACGCGGGCGGCGAAAGTGGCCGTGTCCTTGTCGAACTCGGCCAGATCGTGCTTCGCTTTGAGGCCCATGCGCTTGGGCAGACGGATCTCCACGCGCAGCAGCAGATCGCCCGTGCCGTCCGTCGTCTTCACGCCCTTGCCGCGCACGCGCAGACGTGTGCCGCCCGACGTGCCGACCGGCACGCGCACCTTAACGGTGTTGCCGTCGAAGTCATGCGTGGTGACGACGGTCCCGGCGCCGGCCTCTCCCACGGTCAGCGGCAGCGCCCGTTCAAGATCGTTGCCGCGCATGGTGAACACCGGGTCGGAGGCCACCTCCACGCGCAGGTACAGATCGCCGTCGCGCCCGCCGTTGCTGCCGCGACCGCCCTTGCCGGGAAGACGGATCTGCTGGCCGTCGCGGATGCCTGCGGGCACGCGGGCCTTGAAGCTGCGCCCGCCCACGCGCAGACGCACGAGCGCCCCCTCGACCGCCTGGCGGAACGAGAGCGAGACGGTGGAATGCAGGTCACGGCCCGTCTGCGGCTGCGCGGCCCGAGGAGCGTACCCCGTACCGCCGCCCTCGTAGGTCTGGTAGCTGCTGCCGAACGGCATGCCCGAGGCGGACGGGCCGCCCATGCCGCCGAGATTGGAGAACATCTGCTCGAAGCCCGGGCCGGCACCGGAGGTGGAGAAGCGCACACGCCCGTTGCCGGCGCCCATGTTGGAGAACACGTCGCCGAACAGGCTGGAGAAGTCATCGGAGCTGAACCCGCCGTTCGCCCCGCCGGAGGTGAAGCGCGCCCCGCCCGCACCGAAGCGGCGGATGGCGTCATAGCGCTTGCGCTGCTGCTTGTTGTGCAGCACGTCGTACGCCTCGTTCACGTCCTTGAATTTCTCTGCGGCACCCTTCTCATGATTGAGATCGGGATGGTACTTGCGTGCCATCTTGCGGAACGCCTTGTTGATCTCCTCGTCGCTCGCAGAGTCGGAAACGCCGAGGATCTTGTAGTAATCCTTCTTGAGCCAGTCACTTTCGGCCATCGCGTCTCCTTTCATCGTCTCGCGTTGTCTTCGTTTATGACTGCTGTGTTATATCGCGGTTTACGTCGGCCATGCCACGGCCTTGACGCGGTCGCGTCGCGGCATGTCATGGTCATGCCGTGCGGCTTTCTCGTACGGCTTTCTCGCATGGTCCCGTGCCGCAAAACGGCGGGCGGCCGTGGTGACCGCCCGCCGTCGCGTGCCCGGCCATGCCGGGATTCATCTGCGGCGCACCGCGTCTGTCACACATCTTGTAGTGTGGCAGGCCCGCGAGCGCCGCTGATGCTGATCGTTTGCACTGATCGTCCGCATCGATGCCGATCGTGGCGTCAGGCGGCAGAACCGTCCGACGCATCCGCGCCCGAAGCACTGTCCGACCCGTCGGCCGCATGGTCATCCGCGTTCTCGGCGTCCGTCTTCTCCTGCGGGGAGACGACGACCACCTTGGCGGCGCGCAGGATCTTGTCACCCAGCTCGTAGCCGGACTCGACCACCGCGTCCACCTGGACGCTGTCGACGTCCGGCGAGGTGCGGTGCAGGATCGCCTCGTGCCTGGCGGGGTCGAACGCCTCGCCCTTGGTGCCGAACTTGGTGATGTGGAAGGAGTCGAAGCCATGGTCAAGCTGCTTGGCGATGGCCTCCACCTCCTTGGTCATCTTGCCGTGCTCGCGCATGCGGTCGAGGTTGTCGAGCGCAGGCAGGAGGGCCTTGAGCACGTCCTCCTGGCCGCGACGGCGGTAGTCGTCCTTCTCGCGGGCGGTGCGATGACGGTAGTTGATGAAGTCGGCGCGCTCACGCTGGAGGGCCTCCAGATAGTCGGCGGCCTCCTTCTTCGCCTTGCCGAGCTCGGTGAGCGAGCCGTCAGCGGCGTGGGTGCCATCGTGCGCACCGGCGGCGCTTCCCGCGCTGCCGGAACCACCGGACGGCGCGGAATCTGACCGTGCGGTACCCGACTGCGAAGCGCCGGCCGACGCCTGTGCGGCATCACCCGCACCAGCGCCCGCGCCTGTACCCGCCGCCTTCTGCGCGGCGGACCCGCCGGCGGCAGAAGCAGCGGCAGAGGAGGTGTCGGTGGCGTCCGATTCGCCTCGGGCGCCCGCCACGGGCACCGAGCCGTCAGTCGCCTTCCCCTCGTCGGGGCCCTGCGGCCCGTCCTGATGGGAGAGACGGTTGAGGTCGTCGGCGTCCGAGAGGTAGTCGTCCTTGTCGAAATCAGACATCACTCGCCCTTCTTTCCGTCCTTCTTGTCCTTGTCGTCATCGACGACCTGCGCGTCGACCACGTCATCGTCTGAGCTGTCGGACGCGGCGTTGGCATTGCCCGCGCCGGCCTGTGCGTTCGGGGCCGCGCCCGCGGCACCCGCCGCGCCTGCGCCGGCCTGTGCGCCGCCATTCTGGTAGAGCGCCTGGCCGATCTTCTGCGCGCTGGTCATCAGCTCCTGCTGCGCGTTCTTGATCTTGTCGATGTCCTGGCCCTTGAGGGCGTCCTTGAGCGCGCTGATCTTGCCGTTGACCTCGTCGACCACGTCCTTGGAGAGCTTCTTCTCGTTGTCCTTGACGAGCTTCTCCGTGGAGTAGGCGAACGCCTCGGCCTGGTTGCGCGTCTCCGCGTCCTCCTTGGCCTTCTTGTCGTCGGCCTCGTGCTCCTTGGCATCCTTGATCATGCGGTCGATCTCGTCCTTGGGCAGCGAGGTGCCGCCGGTGACGGTCATCGACTGCTCCTTGCCGGTGCCCTGGTCCTTCGCCGAGACGTGGACGATGCCGTTCGCGTCGATGTCGAAGGTGACCTCGATCTTCGGGACGCCGCGCGGGGCCGGCGCGATGCCGGTCAGCTCGAAGGTGCCCAGCGGCTTGTTGTCGCGGGCGAACTCACGCTCGCCCTGATACACCTGGATGAGCACGCTCGGCTGGTTGTCCTCGGCGGTGGAGAACACCTCGGAATGCTTCGTCGGGATGGCGGTGTTGCGGTCGATGAGCTTGGTCATGATGCCGCCCTTCGTCTCGATACCCAGGGAGAGCGGGGTGACATCGATGAGCAGCACGTCCTTGCGGTCGCCCTTGATGACGCCGGACTGGATGGCCGCACCCACGGCGACGACCTCATCCGGGTTGACGGACTTGTTCGCCTCCTTGCCGCCGGTCAGATCCTTGACGAGATCCTGCACGGCCGGCATACGGGTGGAACCGCCGACGAGCACGACGTGGTCGATCTGGCTGACGGACACGCCGGCGTCGGAGAGCACCTGCTCGAACGGCTTGCGGCAGCGGTCCAGCAGATCCTTCGTCATCTCCTGGAAGTGCGCACGGGTGAGCGTCTGGTCGAAGTGGACCGGCGTCCCGTCCGGCTTCATGGAGAGGTACTCGAGCGTGATCTGCGACTCGGTGGAGGCGGAGAGCTCCTTCTTCGCCTGCTCGGCAGCGGCCTTCATACGCTGCAGCGCGATCTTGTTGCCGGACAGATCGACGCCGTCCTTGTCCTTGACCTCGCCGACCATCCAGTCGATGATGCGCTGATCCCAGTCGTCGCCGCCCAGATGGGTGTCGCCGTTGGTGGCCTGCACCTGGATGGTGGAGAAGCCGTCGTCATCCTTGCCGATCTCCAGCAGGGAGACATCGAAGGTGCCGCCGCCGAGATCGAAGACGAGGATGCGCTCATCCTCCTTGCCCTTCTGCAGACCGTACGCGAGGGCGGCGGCCGTCGGCTCGTTGATGATGCGCAGCACGTTGAGGCCGGCGATCTTGCCCGCGTCGCGGGTGGCCTGGCGCTGTGCGTCGTCGAAGTAGGCAGGGCAGGTGATGACCGCGTCGGTCACCGTGTCACCGAGGTAGGCCTCGGCGTCCCTCTTGAGCTTCATGAGAATCTGCGCGGAGATCTCCTGCGGCGTCCACTTCTTGCCGTCGATCTCCTTGGTCCAGTCAGTGCCCATGTGGCGCTTGACGGAGCTGATGGTGCGATCGACGTTGGTGACCGCCTGGCGCTTTGCCACGTCGCCGACGAGGATCTCGCCGTTCTTGCCGAACGCGACCACCGACGGGGTGGTGCGCTGGCCTTCGGCGTTGACGATGACGGTCGGCTGGCCGCCCTCGAGTGTCGCGATGCAGGAATTCGTGGTTCCCAGATCAATTCCGACTGCACGTCCCATAACGTCTCCTTTGTTTGTCAACAACTTGAGTCTATATCACTCAACTTTTGAAATCGAGTTTTATTCCCGTATTCCGATCGTTCACACACTGTTCTTCTTTTTTCTGCCTGCCTCCGGTGTTTTTCTGCCTGATCGGTCATTTTTTTGCTAACGTTGTCATACAGGGAAGGCGCCACCCGCCGCACATCGTTGTGCCGTCCGGCAATGGCCGCCCTCACCAGCAGTGCAAACGCAAGAAACAGAAACAGCAGACCACAGACGCGCGCCGGACAATCGCACAGGGGCGCGCACACCGCGAGAGGGACGAGATGACAGAGAACAATCTCCATGACGATTGGTGGAAGCAGGCCGTCGTCTATCAGGTCTACCCCCGCAGTTTCAAGGATTCGGACGGCGACGGCATCGGCGATCTGGCCGGTATCGCCTCCAAAATCGACTACCTCAAGGCTCTGGGCGTCGACGCGCTCTGGCTCAGCCCGTTCTACCCCTCCGGTCTGTTCGACGGCGGCTACGACGTGGACGACTACCGCAACGTCGACCCGCGCCTGGGCACGATGGCAGACTTCGACGTCCTGGCCCGGAAGGCGCATGAGGCCGGCCTCAAGATCATGGTCGACATCGTGCCCAACCACACCTCCACGCGCCACCGCTGGTTCAAGGCCGCGCTGGAAGCCGGCAAAGGAAGCCCCGAGCGCAGCCGCTACATCTTCCGCGACGGCCGCGGCGAGCACGGCGAGCTGCCGCCCAACGACTGGCGCTCCGTGTTCGGCGGCCCCGCCTGGCAGGCGGTCGGCGACGGGCAGTGGTACCTGCACACGTTCGCCGTCCAGCAGGCCGATCTCAACTGGAAGAACCGCGAAGTGCATGAGGAGTTCCTCACCACGCTGCGTTTCTGGTGCGATCATGGCGCCGACGGCTTCCGTATCGACGTGGCGCACGGGCTGGCCAAGAACATCGATGCCCGTCCCCTCGACCAGTGGCCGGCCGACCAGATGCAGAAGGCGCTCAACCCCGACGGCACCAACCCCCTCTGGGACCGCGATGAGGTGCATGACATCTACGAGGAATGGCGCCGCGAGGTATTCGACAAGTACACGCCGCACCGTTTCGCCGTCGCCGAGGCATGGATCGTGCCGCAGCACCAGTGGCGCTACGCCTCCACCTCCGAGCTGGGCCAGGTGTTCAACTTCGAGTTCGCCAAGGCCGACTTCCGCCGCGACCGTTTCCGGGCCGCCATCCAGGAGGGCCTCGACGCCGCGGACCGTTCGCGCTCGACCACCACATGGGTGATGAACAACCACGACGTGCCGCGCTCCCCCACCCGTTACGGGCTTCCCCAAGTCGCCATTCCCGGCCATCATCATCAGATCGCCATCGACTGGATCCTGCGCAACGGCACAAGCTACCATCTCGACCGCGATCTGGGCACACGCCGTGCCCGCGCGGCACTGCTCATGGAGATGGGCCTGCCCGGCTCGGTCTACATCTATCAGGGTGAGGAGCTGGGGCTCTTCGAGGTGCCGGACATCCCCTGGGACCGTCTCGAGGATCCGACCGCGCGCACGTCCGACCACGATGAGGCGTCGAAGGGTCGGGACGGCTGCCGCGTGCCGCTGCCATGGTCCACGGCGAGCGCCGACCTGCCCAAGAAGGCCGCCTGGGATCCGACAGGCACATTCGGCCAGGGTGCGAGCTTCGGTTTCTCCCCCGCCCGCAGGGCGGACGGCACGCCGAGCGCCGACCCGCATCTGCCGCAGCCGCTTGATTTCAAGCATTTCGCCGTCGATGTGGAGGAGCACGATCCCGATTCGATGCTCAGCCTCTACCGTGACGCGCTGCGCAAGCGTGCCATGCTGCTGACGAGCCTGCACGATCCCGCCGATTTCGCCTGGCTGGGCGAGGATGATCTGCCCGGCGCCGGTGACGCCGACCACGGCAGCCTCATCGCCTATCAGCGCACCACCTCGATGCGCGACGACGGCAGGCCGGTGCTGCTCGACTGCATCACCAACTTCGGCGACACCCCCGCGCGTCTGCCGCAGGGCGACGTGATCCTCGTCTCGCAGCCGCTGCTGCGCGCGCAGGACATCGGCGGCGACGATGCCGACGGCGATGCTGACAGCGGGCAGAATGAGGATGACACGCTCTTCCTGCCACCCGACGCGAGCGCATGGATCGCCGTCTCCGCCCCGGCCACAGAACACACCACAGAACAGCACACCACAGAACAGACAGAACGATGAGGCCCACCATGTCACAGACAACTATCCAGGATGTCGCACGCGAGGCAGGGGTCTCCGTCTCCACCGTCTCGCGCTCATTCACACGGCCGGACCTCGTCTCCGACCGCACGCGCACCAAGGTGCTCGCCGTGGCGCACCGGCTCGATTTCCGCCTGTCGCGCTCGGCCGCGGCGCTCAAGTCCGGTCGCTCGTTCCGCATCGCGCTGCTGCTGCCGAGCCCCATCACCAACTGGTTCAACGTCACCGTCTTCTCCGGACTCAACAGCGTGCTGCAGCCCGCCGGCTATGACATCTCCGTCTTCTCCATCGCCACATGGGAGGAGCGCCGCCGCTTCTTCACCTCGATGCCCGTGCGCCGCAATGCCGACGCCGTCATCCTCTGCTCGTTCAACGCCGTGCCCGACGAGATCACCGAGCTGCGCGACATGGGCGTGCCCGTCGTGGGCATCAACACCTCGCAGAAGGCCGGGCTCGACGCGGATGTGAGCCTCGACGATGTGACGAGCGAGCGTCTCGCCGTCAAGCATCTGATCGGACTGGGCCATCGCCGCCTTGCGTTCATCTACACGAGCCATGACACGCCGTTCGAGTTCTCGGCCGATGACCGGCAGGTCGGTTTCAGCCAGGCCGTCGAGGAAGCCAGGAAGAACGGCATGGATGTGACGGACACGATGATCGCCTGCCCGTACGAGGAGGACCCGGTCAACGCCGCCCTCGGCAAGCTGCTCGCGCTCAGCCCGCAGCCCACCGCGCTCGTGTTCCAGACGGACGATCTCGCCGTGCCGGTGCTCCTGCGCCTGGGCCGTTACAACAAGCGCGTGCCGCAGGATTACTCGGTGGTTGGTTTCGATGACAGCACGTACGCGGCTGACGCCGGGCTGACCACGATGCGTCAGGATCCGGCCGATCTCGGTCGTCAGGCGGCACAGATGACGCTCGGGCTCATCCGTGATGCCGGCCATGACGCCCATGATGCGGCGGCGCATTCCGGCGAACAGGCCCGCGATGCCGCACAACAGGCCATGGCCGGCCAGCCGGAAGGCAGGGCGGCGGAATCCGGTCTTTCCGAGTCGGATCTGTTCGTCTCCCCCACCGCACGGCTCATCCTGCGCAGCTCCACCGCGCCGATCAGCGCCTGAGACCGCTTTTCCCGATACCGCCCTGCCGATCGATGATCCTGTTGCCGGGCGGTATTTATTCATTGCTCGGGTATTTGGCCTGGGCATTGACTGCGCTGATAGTTACTGCTCGGTGGTCAGATACTGGTCGCGCCAGTTCTGCAGGAAGGCATCCGACACGTTCTTCCATGTCGCGTCGGACGGCGAGCCGGCATACCCCTTGAGCGCGGATGCCACTGTGGATGACCACTGCGTCGTGGGCGCGAGCTGGTGTTTGAACATGAGGTCCGGGTTGGTCTGACGCGCCGCGGAAGCCTGCTGCCAGCGTTTTTCGACCGCCTGCCGCAGCGGATTGCCACCGGTCGCACCGGATGACCCGGCAGTTTTCCGCGATGACGGGGACTTTGACGCGGATGACGGGCTGCCCGAGGACGTGTCCGCCGCACCGGAATAGGGCAGCCACAGCCCGAGCGTCTGCGCGAATGTGCGCCCGGCCTGCGAGGTGGCGATCCAGTCGAGGAACGCCGTCGTGGCGGTCTGGTCGACGCGCGAGGCCTGTGAATTGACGGCCCAGTATGTCTCCGCACCGCTGATGAACCCGCTCTGCTCGCTTGCCGTAGCGTCCGACGCGCTGCCGGATGAGGCGGAGGAGGCTGATGAGGCGGAGGATAAGGTCTGCGTTGCGGCCCCCTGACGGAACCGGACAGGCAGGAATCCGATCTGGGAGGCTTTCAGCCCGCTGTTGTTCAGTCTGTTCCATGCCGAGGTCGAGACCGGCAGGAATGCCGCCTTCCCGCCCGCGAACGCCGCGAGCGCGTCGGCGGACGACTGGTCAGGATTGCCGCCGTCGCGCGTGAACACCTCGGCCATGTCACGCAGCCCGTTGACGCACCGGTCGGCCTTGATCTGCCGTGCCGTCTGTGTCGTCGACCGGCCGTTCTGGCTGTCCGAGCCATTCTGGCTGTTTTGACTGTTCTGGCCGCTGTTGTTGCCGCTACCGCTTTGACCGCTGTTGCTGCTGCTGTCGCTGTTACCGCTGCCGCCGTTCTGTGCGGAGGTACCCGTCTTCTGGTGCGGGTCGATGCCGTCAAGGCTGCGCACGGTGGCGGTCGAGTCGGTCGTGCCGAGTGCGCAGCCGAGCACGAAATCGGCAAGCTCGTCGGTGCCCCATCCGCCGTTTGTGCCTGTGCGGCCATCGGCGATGACGCCGGAAGCGACGGCCTGGTCGAGTCCGAGATCAGCACGTTTTCCTTGTACGCCGTCGAGAAGACGGGCGAGCGCCTGTGCGGAGGTGACCTGTGACAACGCTGTCACCGGTTTCTGCGCCGAGGATGAGGAGCCTGATGCGCCCGAGGACGATGTACCTGATGACGATGTGCCCGATGATGGGGAGGATTGCGCCGAGCCATCGGTATCGGAAGAGGCGTCCCCGGATCCGGAAGATTTTCCTGACGCCGACGCGTCTGAGGCAGACTGATCTTTTGCGACGAGCGCGAAATATTTCTTCAGTATGTCGGCTCGGTAGGCGATCCCATAGCTCTCCGCCCCGGCGGGCACCGCGACGACGGTCGACCCGTCCCGCAGCGCGAGCTGGCGGCTGCGCAGATCCGTGTAGACGCGCGAGCGACCGAGGTCGGCGAGATAGTCGCGCCACCGATGCGCCCCGGCCGGCCCGTCGACCACGAACAGCGTGGGCGGGACGGAGGCGGCCATCGCCGAGCGCAGGGCGGAGCCGTAGGACAAGGAGGACACGACCGTGACAGAGACGCGCACGCCCTTCTGCTTCGTATAGGCGGCGGCAAGCGCCTTCCACGCCTTCTTCGTGCGTGCGAGCGAGGAGGAGGAACTTGAACTGCCCGTGCCGGTGGTACCTGAACCATCCGTGCCGGCATCACCGTCCGTGCCGCTGACGTCATGCACGAGGATGGTGATGAGCGGGCGCGTGGTCGCCTTGCGCTCTTCCTGGGCCGCGCAGCCGCCGAGCGTCAGACCGGTCGCCATGGCGAGAATCGCCGCCGCCAGTCGACGCACTGTCGATCGACCGCCCATCGCTCCTCCTGTCATCATCGTCACCACGGACTGCCACCACGGATTACCATCACGGATTGCTTGCAACGGATCGCCATCACCGCTGCGTATTTTCGGGCATCAACCCTCTATCATCCCACAGCCGCCCGCCGTCCGCCTGCCAGGCTGTTCATCCTCTGTGCCGCCTGCGACGATGACCACCGTCGACGATTGTCGTTTTCCGCCCACCCCGCTGCCGTGACCTGACGGGTGCAGCATAATTCCGCATGCCCCGCCGCACGACCGAGCGGGTGCGGCATAATGAAGGGTATGGCTCTGGATTCTTCTTCAGCATCATCGCTCTCAGCGTCTTCATCGCTGTCGGCGGGCTCATCGGCATCGGCCGTCTCCCCCGCATCAGGCACCGTCCGCCCGACCGCGACAGGCACAGGCACCAGCACGGGTGCGAGCGCACCCAACCCGCACTTCACCGTGCATCCCACCGGCTCGGATCTGGATGACACCACCGCCCGTGCCGTCGCCGGTATGGAGAAGGTCAATTCCGCCGTCGACGCCAAGCGCGCGAGCCTGCGCTCCGACCCGGACACCCTCTCCGACAAGGCCCTGCGCTCGGCGGTCCCGGCCGTCGCCGGCATCGTGGGCAGCAAGGGGCTTGAGGCCGTATGGAAGAAGATGACGGGCAGCGATCACGCCCCCGGCGCCGCCTCACAGGACGGTCTAGGCCTGTCCATGCTGTTCGCCGCCGTGTCCGCCGCGGTAGGGGTGCTCATCTCACGCGTGGCCGTCTCCTCGGTGTCCGCGCTCATCCGTCGTCGTCAGCGTCGTCGCTGAGCTTTTGCATCCGTCCCGTCCGTGCCCGACACGCACGTGTCCCGCACGCATTCTCGCCGCGCACCGACCCGCACAACACGCCGCATTACCACACCCTGCATTGCCCCTGCGGTCTGCGGCGCGGTCACCTTTTACCGCCGCCGCGGCTTGTACCCGCGATGACGCGAGCGCGGCTTTTTGCCGTTCCAGACCGGCCCCTCAAGCGGCTCAAGCGGCGGATGGTGCGTCAGATGCCATGTGCCGCAATACTCGCACTGATAGATCCACAACCGCGTGCCGCGCTCGAGATATCCCTCATCCGCGGCCTGCTGGGCGACCGCCTTGTTGCGGTACATGATCTTGTTCGACGAGGGGCAGCGTCTGGGAACGAAGTGATACACGTGTCTCACTTCTTCTCGACGACGACTTTTGTCCCATATGGCAGCTGCTCATACAGCCACTTCGCGTCCGGCACGGACAGTCGGATGCAGCCGTGCGAGGCCGGCTCCTTGCCGAGCTTGTCCGCCTCGGCCGTCTCATAATTGCCGTTGATATCCACCGGCACGGAGTGGAACAGATAGATGCCGTGGTCCTTCCACGAGACCCACCAGTTCGCCCCCTCACCGGACATCTGGCTGTAAAAATGCGTGCCACGCTCATGTTCCACGTGAAACACTCCCGTGGGGGTGTCGCTGACGAGCTGCCCCGAGGCATTGCGCTCATACTCGCCCGCGGACGAATACATGGTGTAGATCACACGGTCGCCGCTCATCACATATGTGCGATTGCCGTCGATGCTGACGCGGATCCACAGGTTTTTGACCTGCGAGAGCGTGGGGTAGGCGGTCGTCTGTGACGGTTTGCGCCAGTCGATCGGTGTGCGCATCACCGAAGCGGCCTGCGTTGTTTCCTTTGTCCCCTTATTTGTTTGATCTTTATCGGCCCCGTCGGCGGCGGTCTTCTCCGTCCTCGCCTGCGCATCCCGGGACGAGGCCGCACCGGAGGCTTTCTTTCCCGCCGCGCCGGACGCGCGCCCGGAGTCTTTCGCCCCGCGCCTGCCGGCCGACTCGGCCCGTGACGACGCGGCCTGTGACGACGCGGACTTCGACGCGGACTTCGCCGACGCGGCCTGCGATGTCTGACCGTGGAACAGACGCACGAGCGGCTGCGGTCCCGCGCCGAAGGCGCTGCTGATGCACACCCCGGTGAGGGCAAGCACCACGATCACCGCGATCGTGGCCCACACTTTCTTGGCCGTCATTGTTCCGTCCCCTTCTCGCATCTTCCCCGCATCAACAATCTAGACACGCGGCAATACGGGTACGCGGCGCCGTGCCTTGATCGGATCCAAGCTCCGTTCACCATGCGTTGAGCAGCGCCTCAATGTGGAATGCCCGGGCGAGCAGCACGCGCACATCCCGCGCGTCCGTCTCCGGATTCTGGACCAGCCGGATGAGCAGACCTGTAAAGAATACTCCCCATGTCTCCTCCAGCCCCTCGGCCGACAGACGATGGCCGACGCTGACCCCATCGACGAAGTCTCCGAGCAGATGCGGGGCGATATCCTTCTGGCATCCGTCAATATAGTCGAGGACGATCCCCGAATTTCCCGCGGCGTAGAGCGGTCGGACCGGTTCGACCAGTGTCAGGAACAGTCTGCTGACGGACTCCATTGTCGCCCGGGGCGTGATCCGCTGGTCGGCTTCTGTCCTGGTCCAGTCCTGATAGTCCCATTTGGCGGCGTTGATGAGATAGGCGACGATCTGGTCGACAAGATCGGGCATATCGGAGAAATAGCGATAGAAGAGCGAACGGACGCATCCTGCCTCGCGGCATATGTCCGCCGGCGAGAGGGCGGAGGCAGGCTGTGCGTCCATCAGCTTCTTCGCGGCCCTGATGAGCGTGAACCGCCTGTCCTGCGCCGACAGGTAGGCAGCCCGGTGCTGTTTCACGCCACTTGTCTGATGTTCTTGCCCCTGATGCCCTTGACTCTTTGTCACCGACTTTCCAAGCCCCATTGTCACGGCCTTCACATTTCTTTTCTATTTGTCAATCTGTCACTATTTATTATCTGTCACGACCTTGATCCTTAGTGACAGATAATCGATTATCTGTCACTATAATGATTTCTATTAACAGATAGATGATTATCTGTCACTATCCGATCACTCAAACGACATATCCCCAGACGACCTGTCAGTACCGCCCGAGCAACATCACAAATGAGGTGGATCATGGAGGCATGGCCTATACCGGCTCTCACGTATGAGGAGCATCTCTGGCATATCGCCGATGACGCTCCCGTCTCGCGCAACCAGCGATCACGCGGAAACGGCCTGTATCGCTCTGCAATCCCCATCATGCTCGACACTCTGAATCTGAACGATATGCCGTCCGAGCTTCAGGCCGACATCGAGGATGCCTCCGTCGCGCTCACCCGATTCGATGCGTATGCTGCGGGGCATTTAGAGAACGGGGTGCGGGCAATCGGTCCGATGAGCGCTATCTTGTTGCGCACAGAGGCCACCTCCTCCTCGCAGATCGAAAACCTCACGGTAGGCGCGAAGAATCTCGCCCTCGAACTGCTGCATGAGGGAAACAGCGAGAATGCCGCCATCGTTGTTGGCAATGTGCATGCGATGGAGTCCGCCCTTGATCTGGCGGGATCACTGACCGTCGATCATCTCCTTGCTGTTCACAAGGCGCTCCTTTCCGCCCAGCCAGGCTGGGAATCCTATGCCGGTTCATTCCGCACGCAGCTTGTCTGGGTCGGTTCAAGCTCCTACACGCCGCTTCATGCCTCATACGTCGCACCGCAGCCGGATCTCGTTGTTCCGGCGATCACTGACCTGGTCCGATTTTTGCAGCGTGATGACATCCCGGTTCTCGCGCAGTGCGCCATCGCCCATGCTCAGTTCGAGACGATTCATCCATTTGTTGATGGCAACGGTCGTACGGGTCGGGCTCTCATTCATGCTGTTCTTCGCAACAAAGGGCTGGCACGACATATAGTCCCGCCGGTTTCTGCCGGTCTTCTCAGGCATACGCGTCAGTACTTTGATGCTTTGACAGCGTATCGTGCAGGCGACGCTGCTCCTATCATCTCTGTTTTTGCGCAGGCCGTGCGGTTCGCCTCATCAAGTGGCATCACGCTGATCGATGATATTGCTGGACAGCTTGACGATGCCCGTACGCGACTACAGGGAATCCGACGTGATGCAGCGGTATGGAAAGTGGTGCCGTACCTGGCCATGCAGCCAATTCTCACGACCGAGTATCTCCACACGACCATCGGTCTGAGCAGTTCTCAAGCACGCAGGGCGCTTCAGACATTGGAACAAAGGGGCATTGTTACTGCACGAAAAAGGTCTGGCCGTGCCGTTGTCTGGGAGCATCGTGGAATTCTTGATGTTCTCGACGCTTATGCCGAGTCTCTGAGACGTGCTTATTGATTGGGGAGCCGGGCTGCTGTTTCGCGGCTATACAACCGTAGTAGGCCGTCGCCGTTGTGGGGCGCCGCCGCTGCCTGGGATCGCCGTGTCCGGTCCGTCACCTGTGTCACGTGCGAGAGGGCCCTGTCACATGGGCGCGGAATGCATGTCGTGCATGGCAGGCGATGGTCACAACAAGCACCGGACGGTCGGGGCGCTTCGGAGTCGTGCCCTGCTTGTTTTGACTTTTTGTCATATCGGGCGGGGATAAAAAAAGGGGGGCCGAAGGCCCCCCCATGACGTTTGAAGTGGCGGCGCGCTACTCTCCCACACCCTCTCGAGTGCAGTACCATCGCCGTGCCCGGGCTTAACT
>CAIFES010000003.1 GCA_903789535.1 uncultured Aeriscardovia sp.
GGCTGCCGTGACCCCGGCCACGGGTTATAAACACCACGAAATGTCCTATAACCCCTGTTTGTCTGTCTGTCCGTCTGTTCATCCGACAGTCCCGTATCCATTAACTGTTAATCGCATCAGTTTGATCAGCGCATCCGGGTTATAGGTATCTGTTTGCTTTATGCCTTCGGTTTGGAGAATGAGGGCGTAAATATATGGCGGAATGGTGAAGGCTAAAAATGATGACATTTCTACGAGTGCCGGGTCGGCAGGTTCGGGCGTGGTTGGGATGCCCTTGATTTCCATGTGTTGTCTGAAGGCGGCATGATTGTGTGGAGAGAATAGCGCGTTTATAAACTAAGTGTGTTCCCCGCGCAAGCGGGGATGATCCTACTGCGGAAATGGTTGCGACACGCCAGTATCAGTGTTCCCCGCGCAAGCGGGGATGATCCGGAGCCTGTTCAAACATGTGTGTCAGTCGAACAGTGTTCCCCGCGCAAGCGGGGATGATCCCGTGCACGCCGGTGAGATCGTCCCGGAGGGCTAGTGTTCCCCGCGCAAGCGGGGATGATCCGTGGGTGGAGCACACCGTGCAATTTAGCGTGGTGTGTTCCCCGCGCAAGCGGGGATGATCCGTGCCGAGCTGCGCCTGTCCGGCGCGGGTCACGGTGTTCCCCGCGCAAGCGGGGATGATCCTACCGACGCGGTATCGTTGCAGCGCTGAACGGGGTGTTCCCCGCGCAAGCGGGGATGATCCCATTCCCGACAGCGTGCCGCCCTTGGGGACAATGTGTTCCCCGCGCAAGCGGGGATGATCCGGCAAGCGGCATATCTGACTCGGGCGTGTGTCGGTGTTCCCCGCGCAAGCGGGGATGATCCCGCCTTGCCAACGGTCTGCCCGATCGTATTGAGGTGTTCCCCGCGCAAGCGGGGATGATCCCCCGGCTCGGACAACCAACAACCCAACAAACCGGTGTTCCCCGCGCAAGCGGGGATGATCCCAACAATGACCGACAAAACCACCGACACTTACCGTGTTCCCCGCGCAAGCGGGGATGATCCCTCGGCGAAAGCATCATCCTGCGGGCGGTCAAAGTGTTCCCCGCGCAAGCGGGGATGATCCTCCATTAACCTCGGCTTCCAATGGACAGTGTTCGTGTTCCCCGCGCAAGCGGGGATGATCCCCAGACACAGATCGTCGTCGAACTCATAGCAGTGTGTTCCCCGCATGCGCGGAGATGATCCGCCTGGTGGAACTCCTTGTGAGCCTCCTCTGACGTGTTCCCTGCGTCTGTGGGGATGATCCTCCTTGAGCGTGTCGAACGCGTTCTTGAAAAAGGTGTTCTCCGCACATGCGGGGATGATCCGCCGGAGATCGCCGTGCAGTCGTGGACGGTGATGTGTTCCCCGTACATGCGCGGATGATCCGAGGCCATAATGGGCGGTCATGTCGTCAGAAGAGTGTTCTCCGCACATGCGGGGATGATCCGAAGCGCCGCAATACCTTCTGGAAATGGTTCATGTGTTCCCCGCACATGCGGGGATGATCCCGAGACTTCGCATCCGGGGACAAGGCGGGCAAAGTGTTCCCCGCACATGCGGGGATGATCCGATCACGCCGAAGGAAACGGCCTTGTTGTAGGCGTGTTCCCTGCACATGCGGGGATGATCCCCGTGGACATGGCTGGACGCATGGGCACCTTGCGTGTTCCCCGCACTTGCGGGGATGATCCCAGCAGGATGATGGACAGGGGCAGGATGAAAACGTGTTCCCCGCGTATGCGGGGATGATCCCCAGTATTCGATCCACGAGCCAGAGGAGATCGGGTGTTCCCCGCGTAAGCGGGGATGATCCGATCGCTGCCGGCTCCGGCACGGTTGACACGGTGTGTTCCCCGCACATGCGGGGATGATCCCACCCTCACCCACGCCCAAGCGACAGGCGACAAGTGTTCCCCGCACATGCGGGGATGATCCTCCCGCCTACATCGCACAGGCACAGGCGACCGTGTGTTCCCCGCATTAGCGGGGATGATCCGCTGATCGACGCACTTGTGGTGATCGGCGTGTCGTGTTCTCCGCGCAAGCGGGGATGATCCACCGTCGAGGACGACGAGCTCGGCGAGCGTGTCGTGATCTCCGCGCATTCGGGGATAATCCGTAGATGCCGTACTTGTTGTGCTTGACCTTGCCGTGTTCCCGGCGCATGCGAGGGATGATCCCGCGCTGACGATCGCATTCCCCACGCCTTTGAGATATTCTCCGCGTATGCGGGGATGATCCGGTCAACGGCCGCCTGTGGGGCTTCTACCACAAGTGTTCCCCGCGTATGCGGGGATGATCTGCTCTCCGACGACACGAAGAAGAAGCTCTAAGAGTGTTTCCCCGCGTATGCGGGGATGATCCCCCGTCGCCCCAGTAGGATTCGTATTGTAGGCTGTGTTCCCCGCGCTAGCGGGGATAATCCCGGCGTCGGCACCTCGATGTGGCGCGACATCATGTGTTCCCAGCGTATGCGGGGATGATCCCGGTTTCTGCGCGAACGTCATCAGCTGGATCGGGTGTTCCCCGCGCAAGCGGGGATGATCCCCACATGATCGGCATGGGACAGGGCGACCTGCGGTGTTCCCTGCACATGCGGGGATGATCCGCCCCGTCAGGTCACGCTCCTCGTGCCCGGCCAGTGTTCCCCACGTTTGCGGGGATGATCCCGTGGTGTAGGCGTTGCGACGGTCGTTGCAGAAGTGTTCCCCGCGCGAGCGGGGATGATCCATACGGTGACGCGGCGAAGATCCGGATGATGATGTGTTCCCTGTGTATGCGGGGATGAGCCGGTGCGCATAGCCACCGAGCCGCAGGACAGTGGTGTTCCCTGCGTATGTGGGGATGATCCTGGCAGCGTGGGCGAGCTGACCCCGACAATATCGTCCCTGCGTTAGTGGGGGATAATTTATTTTGTTTCGTCAAGAAATGAGCTCGACGTTATAAGAAACCAGCCCTCTGAACGCTGCCGGTAAAAACTGCCAGCGTCACGAAAAGTGTGATGATCAGGGTATCGGTAAAATGATGAAGCACGGGTGATGGTGGAACCCGGACGGTGTGATTTCTGCAAAATCTGTCTCGGTCGGCCTGGCGGTCTGATGCAAGTCGGTCTGGCAGGCTGAAGAAAGTCAGTCTGTGATGCGAGCCGTTTGGCGAAAGGCAGTCTGACGGGGGAGCCATCCATCCTGATGGGGGATCTTTTAATCGTCTGGCGGTTGATCCAGTAAAGAGACCGGCGGGGAAGGGTAGAGACGTGGCTAGCACGCAGAACAAGACGACACAAAAGCCTGGTTTTGCCGACCAGAGACCCGGTTCCGTCCGTCAGAGGCACGATTCCGGCCATCAGAATCGGCCATCGCGCTCGCGTGCCGCGCGGCTACGCTCTCGGCTGCTCGCCGTCGCCTTCTCAGACCGCTGGTCGGGCGTCGTCATGCTCGTCTTCGCCCTCCTCGGTCTGGTGATCGCCAATCTGCCCATTGTGGGGCAGGGGTTCCTCCGTCTTGCCGAATTCCACATCCCAATCCCGCTCACCGATATCAATCTGTCCGTCTCCGACTGGATGCAGGACGGTCTGCTCACCCTGTTCTTCCTCGTCGTCGGCCTCGATCTCAAACGTGAGCTGACGACCGGCTCGCTGTCAAACCCAAAGCGCGCTGCCGTGCCGATGATCGCCGCCGTGGGCGGGATGCTTATGCCGATGGCCGTCTACCTCGGCGTGGTCGAGCTGCTCAAGGAAGGCGGCGACCCCGCCGTGACCGCGCAGGTGATGGGTGGATGGGCCGTCCCCACCGCCACCGACATCGCCTTCTCCCTGGCCGTTCTCGCGATCTTCTCAAAAGGTCTGCCGACTGAGATCCACTCGTTTCTGCTCACCCTCGCCACGGTGGACGATCTGCTCGGCATTCTGCTTATCGCATTCGTTTTCACCTCCGTCAACGAGTGGTACTGGTTTGTGTTCATGGTGATGCTCCTGCTCGTGTGGGCGTGGCTGTGCCGGCTCAAAAAGGTGCCGTGGGTGGTCGTGGCCGTGCTCGCGGTGCTCATGTGGGCGATGACGTATGAGGCAGGCATCCATCCCACGCTCGCCGGTGTGATGTTCGGGCTGATGGTGCCGGCAAAAAGGATGCATGGGGAGCGACAGTCACGCGCGAGGCGCTGGTCGGACAGGCTGCAACCGTATTCGGCACTCATCGCCCTGCCACTGTTCGCGCTGTTTGCCACGGCGATCCCGCTGGGCGGTTTCGGCTGGTCGGTGTTCACCCAGCCGGTGATGCTCGGCATCCTCGCCGCGCTCGTCATCGGCAAGCCTCTGGGGGTGATGGCTGCCTCGTGGATCTGCGTGCACGTGTTCCACCTGGAACTCGCCGGGGGCCTCAAGATCCGTGACCTGATCGGCATGGCGTGCGCGTGCGGCATCGGTTTCACCGTTTCGTTCCTGATCGCTTCGCTCGCCTTCCGCGGGGGCATGTTCATCGAGGAGGCGCGGCTGGCCGTGCTGGTGGGCTCGTTCCTCTCGATGATCGTGGCGGCGATCGTCTTGCGCATCCAGTCCGCGCACCCACGCAAGCGCTGGCAGACCGCTGCCGAGTGGCGCGAGGCGAAGAAAGTCGCCGGGGCGATGGCGGCCAAAGAGGATCCGAGTGGCAAAGCCAGCATCCCGGCAAGGATGGGCAGGAAGGCTGGAGCTGTGCCCCATGTCGCAGCGAAAGAACCTGCATCGCGGCGGGAGAATGAGTCTTCTCGGATATGAAAGGTTAGGGTCGACAATATGCCTCCGGCGGCCATAACGGGCGGACTTCTGCCACCCGCGTGATCGGCAATCGGGCAATCCCCATCGCCGTCTTTCCTGTGTCGGCGTGTTCTACGCTGGGCGTATGGGATCTGTCGCGTTGAGTGGGCCGGCACGCCGCTTGTGGGGAAAATCAGACAGGGCGGAGAACGCATACTGGCTGCCGCTGTATGTCCACCTTTCCGATGCAGGACATGTGGCCGGCTACTTGTGGGATCAGTGGGTCCCGGAGGGCACGCGATCTGTCATCGCCAAAGAATTTGGTGATCCGGACGGTGAGCAGGCGCAGAAACGTGCCCGGCAGTTGCTCGTCTTTTTGGCATCGGTCCACGATATCGGCAAGGCGACGCCGGTCTTTCAGTCCCAGCCCACGACGCATGTGGGCGAGCATCGGGATGAGTCGTTGTCGGACGATGCTTATTTGCGTCTGTTCCGTCCCGAGTCAGAGGGTGGTGCGGGTTTTCTCTGCTCGCAGGGTCTGCAACCCAATCATCCGCCGCATGCCGTTGCCGGGCAGATTCTGCTGGAAAAGTATCTGGAACAGGCTGGTTTTCCTGCAGGTGATGAGATTTCTGGGCGGCAGGCACGTGGCAATAAGGCGTTGAGGAGACAGATCCGAGAGTCTCTCGTCTGCATCGTGGGCGGGCATCATGGCTGTGAGCCGCTATGGAAGAATGTCAACGCCGTGAAAACGGATCCCTATACGCTTGATGCCATTGCCGAGACTCGATCAGAGCAGCAGGACAGTCGTACAATGACGCTGCGCGATAGGCGTGACATTGATGCGTCCATTGATGCGCCTGACTACTGCGCACCGTGGCGGCAGGCGCGTCAAGAGCTGATCGGATGGGCGATGGAGACGTCCGGTTTTGACTTCTCACGGCCATGGTCGTATCCGCTGAGTGTCCAGTCGCAGATCCTGCTGACGGGACTCGTCATCATGGCTGATTGGATCGCCTCCGACCAGGATATTTTCCCTCTTGTCCCGCTTGAGAAGAGCGGCACCGCCGTCCGACAACAAGCGGGTCTATTGCCAGACAACCGAGGCTTAGGTTCTGTGGATGGGCGCGGCACGGGCTGCCCGAATTCTGTGCAGGAACTGGATGTGCTCGATCTGACGACCGACGAGGGGCTGAAAAGACGTGCCGAATGCGCATGGAAAGCGCTAGGCTTCGAATCCCCGTGGAAGGATCCCGAGCAACACCAGACGGCCGAAGAGCTGTTCGGCAAACGGTTCGATCTTCCCGAGGGCGCACATCTGCGTCCGGTCCAAAAGGCGGCTGTGGAGGCGGTGTTGCAGGCGAAGGACCCGCGTCTGCTCGTGATCGAGGCGCCGATGGGCGAGGGCAAGACGGAGGCGGCGCTCGCCGCCGCCGAGGTGCTCGCGCGCCGCGCCGGCAGGGGAGGCGTGTGCGTCGCCCTGCCGACGAGGGCGACGACCGACGCGATGTTCTCCCGCGTCGTCTCCTGGCTGCATCATCTGCCGGCGGTCGAAGATCAGGACGGAAACCTGAGCAAGACCGTCTATCTGGCCCATCAGAACGCCTCCCTCAACCAGCAGTTCGCGCGTATTGCCGGCTTCTCTCACAGGATTCATGAGCAGATCCGGGAAAATCCTGAGATTTCTTCCATTGCAGAGGATGAGGAGAACGAACGCCGGGCAAATGGGCAGGGAGCCGCCCATCGATGGGGAGGGCAGTCCAGGAAGAACCTCTCCCAGCAGGTCGTCGCCTCCGATTGGATGTGGGGACGCAAGAAAGGTGTGCTGTCGAATTTTGTCGTCTGCACTGTTGATCAGGTACTGATGGCGTCGCTGCAGATGAAGCATTCCGTGCTGCGTGACCTCGCGCTCGCCAACAAGGTGGTCGTCATCGACGAATGCCATGCCTGTGACTCGTATATGCGCTGCTATCTCGGGCGTGCGCTCGAATGGCTCGGCAGCTGCGGCGCGCCGGTCGTGCTGCTGTCCGCCACGCTGCCGGCAGGGATGCGGGACGCGTACATCTGTGCGTATCGCACAGGCTATTGCGCCTATCAGGCGATCGGACTGACGCAGGGGCAGGCGCGGTCCGTCTATCAGCCGAAAGACTATGAGATACCCGATGAGCCGACAGCCCGTGACGGCTATCCTCTGATCACGCTTCTTGATGGGGATACTGTTCGTTATCGGGCGACTCAGCCTGCGGGCTCGCGCACGGTACGCGTGCGGGCAAGCCTGATGGGCGACAGCCAGCAGGAGCTGCTTGCGCAGGTTTCCTCGCTCGTCGGCAATGGGGGATGCTTGGGAGTCATCTGTGACACGGTCCGTCGTGCGCAGGAGGCCTATGACACGCTGAAGAACAGCGGCCGCTTTGCTGCCGATGAGATCCGTCTGGTGCATGCGCGCTTCATCAATGTGGATCGTATGCAGAAAGGAAACGAGCTCAGAGTGCTGCTCGGACCGGACGCGGCCGTCGTCGGCACACACGGGAGAAAACCGATCCGGCCGAAACGGCTCATCGTGGTCGGCACACAGGTACTCGAGCAATCGCTGGACATCGACTTTGACGCCCTCATCACCGATATCGCACCGGTCGATCTCCTCTTCCAGCGGCTCGGGCGCGTCCATCGTCATCATCGGGGCGAGGGCGAAAGCGAGCGGCCGGAAAATCTGCGTGTGCCGATCTGCAAAATCCGCGGTATCGGGGATTGGGACGATGGCCTGCCGTTGTTCGAGCCGCCGAAAGCAGGAAGAGATGCCGCCCGTCACCAGTTCGCCTTCTCCGGCATCGCGTGGGACACGAAAGAGGCCAAAGGCGTTTATCCGAGCGCGTCGCTGTATGAGGCGCTCGCCGTTGTTGGGCTCACCGTGCCGGACGCGGTGGTCGAGCTTCATCTTCCAACAGATATCGCTCCTGATGTGCGCTGCGCGTATAGCCAGAAACATAAAGAGGCGATCATCCCGCAACGATGGCAAGGTGATTATGAGCTTGCCGCCCAGGCACGAAAGGACCATGACGCACAGGAAGAGCGGAAGGCACAGGGATTCCTCGCCGCCAGTTACGCGGATCTGTCTCGGCGGTTGCAGACGGTGATGAAGGGCAACAGGCGCGATGTGAATACGACGGACGAGGATGAGATGATCCGTGCCGTGCGTGACACCCCCGAGCAGCTGACGGTGCTGGTGCTCCGGGCCGGAATAGAAGACGGTGAGAAAGTCATCCGTCTCCTGCCGTGGCTCGGCGGCGGCCATGATGGTCTGCCGGGGGTGCGGGGCGGTGAGGACGGCATGCACGTTCCCACGGGTCCTGCCGTCGAAGGCGGGGAGGATCTGCCTGACGATCTGGCACAGCTCGTGGTGCAGTGCGCGGTCACCCTGCCGCGAAACTGGAGGGTCCCCGTCGCTGACCTGACGGCGGCGTTCGAACGGGCTGACGGCCAGATCATCTTCGGATGGCAGCAGAACCGATTCCTTGCCGGACAACTGCCGCTGTTCGTCAATGCCGATGGTCGCGGGTCCCTGCGGGTCGAGAGACAAGACGGAAAGTCAGTCGATCTGGAGTTCTCCTATACGCGTGAGCGCGGGCTGGAGATGACCACCGTCGGCACCGAAACGCCGGTGATGGGATAGTGTTGGAGTGTCGGCATCGTCCGCAGTGCCGTCAAATCCCTGAAATAGCAGGGATGATCCAGGGCGCAGTCTTATGGCGGAGTGCTCCTCGCATATCGCATATTAGCGAGGATGTAGACTACGCCCCTTGGAAATTCGTGCTAAGGTTATCCATGTATATAGAAATCCCCGAATAGGATTTCCTCACCTCCCACATCCGGCATCGACGCCGGAGAAAGTGTGATACGCACATGGAGGATTCACTCAACAACAAGCATGGCCTGGGCGGAGCGCCTCCGTCGTTCAGTGCTGTCGATGGTCCGTGGATATCGGTGCTCATGATGGACGGCAGCCATCAGACGCTCTCTATCCGTGGGGTGTTTCATCATGCGTCGGAGATCCGTTCCATTTCCACGGAATTCTCGCAGGAACAGCTTCCGATACTCCGTATCCTGCTTGCCGTTTTGTACCGGGCTTTTGCGCATACCGATCAGAACGGGGAGCACGTCGACGAATGGGGCAGTGACCCGTTCGACGATCATCCGGTCATCGATTTGTGGTCCACCATTTACCGCAGCCATCATTTTCCCCTCGAGGTGATCGACGCCTATCTCGACTCGATTCCCGGAGGCGCGGATCTTTTTGACCCGCACCGGCCGTTCTTCCAGACGCCGGGACTGCAGTATGCCAATGCTGACAAGCAGTCGCCGATCTCGCAGCACATTCCTGATGTGCCGGACAAGGAGGGCAAATTCCTCTTCTCCACACGGTCGAAGAACTCCCTCGGCCCCGCCGGCCTCGCTGAGGCCACGCGTATCCTCGTGTTTCAGCAAGCGTATGACGTCTCCGGCATCCACAGTGCCGTCAAAGGCAGCAAGACGGCCAAGCATGGCAAAGAATACGCGCCCAAGGGGCTGATCGGCACGGGGTATCTCGGGGCGATCGGCGGCGTGTTCAACCAGGGCAACAATCTCTTCGAGACGCTCATGCTCAACTGGGTCCTCATCGGGCCGGACGAATCCGGTCAGGACCGGTGCCTTCTTGGCGTCGAGGGGGATCTCGCGCCGTGGGATGATGGCTATGACGTGTCCGACACGCAGATGGTCACCGATCACATATGCACCGGGCCGGTGGACGCGCTCACATGGCAGACGCGTCGTCTGCGGCTTGTGCCATCCAAGGACGGCGAACATGTGGACGGTCTCATCATCACTTACGGCAATGTGGCGCAGGTGCTCAACGCCGACACCACCGAGATGATGACCGCCTGGCGCGAGAGCAAACAGCAGCTCAAACGCCATCCCGAGCTTCCCTATGCGCTCATGCCAGTCTGGCATGATCCCGACAAGTATCTGTGGCAGGGCCTGCCAAACCTCCTCGGAAAGGTCGAGCAGTCTGACAGCAGCGGCAACAGTCTCGCACCGGGCGTGGTCCAATGGATCGACCGTCTGCAGGACGAGCTGGATGACTCTCCAGTGCCTGATGTCGTCACGCTGCACGCCCAGGGGATCGTCTACGGTGCCCAGAGCGCCGTCATCGAGACCGGCGTGGATGACAGCATCCAGCTGGACAGGCGCATCCTCGATCTTGGGTCCGATACCACCAACGCGGTCGTCCAGATCGTCGGGAAGGCCCAAGAGTGCATCCAGTCGTACAAAATTTTCCTGCAGGATCTTGCCATCGCCCGTGGGGATGACCCAAAGGACGTGGACCAACACATCGGCATCTCGCTTCAGCCTGTCTATGTGGCGCTCGACAAGGTGTTCCGCGACCATCTGAGGGTCATCGATCCGAAGGAATCGTTGTCGAGTATCAAACAGGCGTGGTGCGAGGACATCCATCGGACGCTGCTCAATGCGGCGCGCGATGAATTGCACACGGCACCGGCGCCGGCCTTCGGCGAGCATACGTTCGCACAGGGCAAGCTCAAGGGGCAGGTCGCCACGTCCGCCCGTGCCTGGAGCGTGCTCTCAACGCTGCTCTGGAGGACTCTCGGGCCGTTGCCGCACTCTGATGAGGATATGGCCGGATACGTCGTTCCACAGCAGATGAACGACAAGAATAAGAAGGAGGCCATCGATGGCGATGACGAATGATGTCCCCGCCGGCTCGTCAAAGCCGGCGCATGTGTCAATCGACCAGAAGCTCAGGGAGCTGTCTCATTTCGTGACGGCCAAAGTTGCGGGGCTTGACAAGGGTCTCGAGAAGGGAGACACCCAGACCCGTGCGCGGCTTGCCCGTCTGCGCCGCAGCGGTGCGGGGGATGATCGTTCATGGATGCTCGTCGGCGATGACCTCTTCGACAGCAGTCTCGGGGGAGTCGCCTGGAATGTCGACGTTCTCGGCAAGCCCGAACGATATCCCGAACGGCCTAACCCCTATTTCAACGCAGCGCTCGTGGCCCTGCAGTTTTATGCCCTGCACCGGCAGTCCCATTCATCGGATGTGAATACGACAGACACGCATGCGAGCTTCGGCTGGGCGTGCAGCTGGATCGGCAAACCTTCGATGCATCATTCTGGTGTCGGCAAAAAGGATATCGATGAGCAGCAGCAGGAGCAGCAGACGGGTGACGCCGGGCCGCAGGCCGGCGTGCGGCGACGTCTGTATGCCATGGAGCGCGCTGTCGATTTTCCGTCATTGCTGGTCTATATGCGTGGTCTCGTCAGCATGCTCGAGACAAAAGACGGTCATCCGATTCCCCTCAACTACAGCGTTTTGGTGAAGGATCTCTATCGTCTTCAGTCCCCTGATTGGCGTGAGGGCGTGTTCAGGCGGTGGTCACAGGACTTTTATTCGCCGCACAAGTCAGGCGATCAGAAGGAGGATACGGATCAGTGATCTTCGCATTCACATCGAGGATCGTATTTTCTCTTTGATATTTCTTCCGAGGAACGTGACGCCCCTCGTCGCCGGGTATCGCTGTTGTATCACGCCACAAGGCGACCGCAATCAAAAAATTACCGACCAAATCATTGTCACAAGGAGATCATGATGTCGATCTATTTCAACTTTTATGCCTTGCAGAACATGCCACCGAACAACGTCAACCGTGACGACACCGGTAGCCCGAAGATGGCCCCCTACGGGGGTGTGATGCGCTCGCGGGTCTCAAGTCAGGCGCAGAAGCATGCCATGCGGCTGTATTTCAAAGACCATTTCAAGGGTGACAACCTCGGCGTTCGGACCAAGAAGGCCGTCTCGCTGATCGCAGATCGCATCTCGGCTAAAAGGCCTGATCTGGCAGACAAAGCTGAGCACTATGCCCAGATGGCCCTCGAGGCGACTGACATCAAGACGGGCAAATCGACCCGCAAGGGCGTTGATGAAGGTTCGATCGTCACCTCCTACCTGGTATTCATCGCCAATTCAGAGCTCGACGGTCTCGCAGATCTGGCGATCAGCTGGGCGGATGCAGGCGCCGACAAGGCTGATGCGGCGATGAAGAAGGAAGCCAAAAAGGTCTTCCATGGCACACAGGCCATCGATATCGCGCTTTTCGGTCGTATGCTCGCCGATGCTGCGGAACTGAACACGGATGCCTCCGCACAAGTGGCGCATGCGATCTCGGTGGACGCGGTCTCGCAGGAGTTCGATTACTTCACCGCCGTGGACGATGAGGCGCCGAAGGACAATGCCGGTGCGGGCATGATCGGGACGGTCCCGTTCACCTCCTCCACGCTGTATCGATATGCGGATGTGAATGCCACTGCCCTTGTAGGCCAGCTCGGCAGTGTGGACGCGGCTGCCCGCGCTATCTCCGGATTTGCCGACGCCTTCTTCAAGTCGATGCCGACCGGCAAGCAGACCACTTTCGCCAACCGCACGCTTCCTGAAGTCTGCTTTGTGACAATTCGCGAGGATCAGCCGGTCAATCTTGCGGACGCCTACGAGAAACCGGTCCGCGCGACGAAGGAGAATTCGGTGACCGAAAACGCTGCGCGGCGTCTCGGCAAAAGGGAGAAGGAGCTGGATGAGGCTTATGATGTCAAGCCTGTTGCCGCCTTCAACGTTACGGTAGGCGATCCGGTCGCCGAGCTTGACGCGGTCAGCGAGCATGTCACTTTCTCCTCGCTGAGCAAGAACCTTGCCAGCACGGCCTTGCAGCTACTGGGCCAGCACAACGTCAGCGGGGCGGAGGACTGAGATGGCGGTGCTGTTGCTCTCTCTGAGAGGGCCATACCAGTCTTGGGGGCTCGCCTCCAGGTTCTCGCGCAGGGACACCAACCGTATGCCTACGAAGAGCGCCGTGCTGGGACTTCTGGCAAGTGCACAGGGACGTACCCGTGAGGATCCCATCGAGGATTTCGCCGGGCTGCGTTTTGCCGTCCGTGCAGACCAGCCAGGCGTTCTCGTCCGGGATTTCCAGACGGAGCGACCGCTCGACTGGCAGACCAATGCGAAAAGCATCGAGATGCCGATCACCCAGCGGTTCTACCTCTGTGACGCAGCTTTCCTTGTGGCGCTCTCGGCGCAAGGGAAGGAAGGCCTGGCGCTGCTCAAAGGCTTGCGTCATGCAGTAAGCAAGCCTGTGTGGCCTCTCTATCTCGGGCGCCGATCCTGCCCGCCGTCGCCTCCTGTGAAGACACGGTTGTTGGAGAATGTCTCCGACCCGGTGGAGGTCCTCCGGCACGAGCCATGGATCGCCTCAGATACTTATCGCCATCGGCATCAGCATGATATCGAGAGCGGTCGGATTCGTTTCCTTGACATCAGTGCAGATGCTGATCTGCAGACTAGCACTGATGACCCGAACCAGATCCTCGATTCCGTTGACCCCGACCAGCCGCTGAGCTTCTCGGTACGGCATCGGCGATACGCGGCGCGTCGTGTGATCCACACATCTGTCGCGCTCGAGGATCTCGACGATGCCCCGCAGGCTGTCGGCGGCCAGGATTCGAACCGGTCTGGCCATTCATCGGATGGGGCGTCACCGGCATTCACTGATGACGACGATCCGATGGGATTCTGAGGAGGCGATATGTATATCTCACGTATCCCGCTCAACACCGCGCGGTATGAAGGGCGACGGCTTGTGGCCTCCCCGTATCGTCTTCACGGTGCCGTGGAGAAGTCGTTCGCCCCGGGGGTGCCGCGCTCGGATGAGTCAGGCAGGATCCTCTGGCGTCTCGATACCGCCAATGACGGCAAGGAACTGTGGCTGTATGTGGTCAGTCCCGTGCAGCCCGATTTCTCGCACATCATCGAACAGGCTGGCTGGGCAAACGGGGGAGAACAGCAAACGAAGGATTATGAACGTCTGCTCTCCCGTATAGCGCTGGGACAGCACTGGCGGTTCAGACTGAGGGCAAACACCGTCAGGGCAGCACTGACAGATCGGTTCAAATACGAGATCCATCAGGATCCCGCGATCGCAGCCGCCCGTGAAAAGGGCGGACGCGGGCACCTGAAGGGGGATGCGACCGCCGGGTACCAGCTCAAATGGCTCAAGAAGCGCAGTGCGACGAACGGTTTCGCCCTCCTGCCTTCCCCTGATGTTCCTTCTGAGCCCGCCTGCCTCGTCAGCCAGCGACGGACGGAGCGATTCCGCAAATACGGCGATCCCCATCCCGTGACACTGACCACCTGCCAGTTCGATGGCATGCTCGAAGTGACGGATGTTGATTTGTTCGAGCACGTTCTGCGCTTTGGCATCGGCCGTGGCCGCGGCTTCGGCTGTGGTCTGATGACTATCGCGCCTATCCGATAAGGCGGAAGGCGGTCTGGCCTAGATTGGTCAGGCCGCCTCATTTGTCCCATCGTGTTTGTCTTATTCTGTCGCATTTCGGGGTGGTCTATCCGCGATGGTCTGAGAGTCCCGTGATTGGGACCGGCATGGTGACAGCCACAGATCGTGATTGTGACTAGTTGGATGGGAGGTTCTCAATGGTGAGGACGATGCCTGACTCGGCGATCAAAGGGCCGGGCCGCGGATTTGAGAAGAACGCCGGTGCCGCCCCGCCCGATGTCTGGGAGCTGCCGCGCGCCGAGGACCGGCTGTCTTTCGTCTATTTCGAGCATGCCAGGATCGACCGCGAGGACAACGCGATCACCGCCGTCAGCCAGCAGGGGACGATCGCGGTTCCTGCCGCGCAGCTGGGCGTGCTGCTGCTCGGTCCGGGAACGACGCTCACCCAGGCGGCGATGCGTGTCATCGGTGACAATGGTGCCACGGTCGTCTGGGTCGGGGAGCACGGTGTCCGCTTCTATGCCTCAGGCAGTCCTCTCACGCATTCCTCGGCGCTGCTGCAGCGGCAGGCGTACCTGGTCAGCAGGCGTAAGACCAGGCTTGCCGTGGCCAGACGCATGTATGAGATGCGTTTTCCCGGCGAGAATTTCGCCCATAAGACCCTCCGCCAGCTACGCGGTATGGAAGGCGCCCGAGTACGGGGTATCTATCGTCAGATGTCCCAGAAGACCGGCGTCATCTGGGATCGCAGAGACTATAACCCGCTCGATTTTGATGATTCGGATGACATCAACAAGGCGCTTTCAGCTGCCAACACCTGTCTATATGGCGTCTGTCATGCCGTCATCGTCGCCCTGGGATGCTCGCCCGGCCTCGGATTCATCCATGTGGGCCACGAGCGCTCTTTCGTGTACGACATCGCGGATCTGTATAAAGCGCAGACGACGATACCGGTCGCCTTCGAGATCACGGCCCAGCATCCGGATAACCTTGAGTCCGCTGTCCGCACAGCCATGAGGGATCGATTTTATGATCTGACGCTGTTGCAGAAAATTGTCTCAGACATCCATGCGCTGCTGTCAAAGCCTGTGAGTGGGCAGTCGAGTGACGAACAGTCAACGGATCCGGGTTCGGTCATATCGCCAGAGGCCGCCGATGACGGCTCGGTGATACCGGATGGGGATTTCTATGACGGCGATGATCTTCGTCTCTGGGATCCTGATGGTGACGTGGCGGCAGGAAAGTCGTACAGGGAAGAGGAGAAGCAATGATGATGGTCCTCTCGCTGACCGCATGCCCGATCGGTCTGCGCGGCGATCTGTCGCGCTGGCTCTTCGAAATCTCGCCGGGCGTGTTTGTAGGAAACGTCACGGCGCGCGTCCGTGAGGCGTTGTGGCAGCGTGTTCTCGGGGAAGCGAAGAGCGGCCGGGCGGTGATGGTGTATTCCATGCGCAATGAACAGCATCTGGCATTCAGAACGTTCCGCTCAGATTGGCAGACGGTTGATTGTGATGGACTCGAACTTGTCCGCAAACCGAATGATGAGGATACCAATCCGTTGCGCGGATGGCATTCCGGTGCGCTGCGACCAGGCTGGTCCAATGCGAGCAGATGGCACAAAGCGCGGTATTACGACGCGAAAAGAAAGAGATAATCCAGAAATGTGAATAGTAATCCAGGTGGATCGAAAGATTGCCGGACGATTTGTTGTGCGACTCGGCGGCATAAGGTTGATCAGCTTGATTTGGACCTCACTGATTCACACGAACCGCTCATAGTCATGACCCGGACGGAATCTTCTCCACTGTGTGGATGAAGTGTGATGATGCTGAAGCAGGCAATTCTCATCCATCCAATACGTCGATGAGCTGGTCGCTGTTCAGGCGGTGCAATATCAGGCGTCGATGGGATGAGTGATATCTCATTACTGTGGATTCGCGCTTAATACACTAAGTGTGTTCCCCGCGCATGCGGGGATGATCCTAAGGAGGATTCACATGGCTATTACAAGTGGCTGTGTTCCCCGCGCATGCGGGGATGATCCCACGATGTTGAGGAGCGCTTGAGCTGTTTTAAAGTGTTCCCCGCGCATGCGGGGATGATCCGGCGGAAAGTTCGCGTCCGGCGCAGGAAAAGAGGTGTTCCCCGCGCATGCGGGGATGATCCTGCTACGACAACTTCCATGACGCAACCGACATCGTGTTCCCCGCGCATGCGGGGATGATCCGCATCACAAAGCGTCATCCGCGGATACTACGCGGTGTTCCCCGCGCATGCGGGGATGATCCCTTGAGCGCATACCGGTCGAAGTAGGTCATCTGGTGTTCCCCGCGCATGCGGGGATGATCCCACCAAAACCAACGCCACGACCAGCACGTTCACGTGTTCCCCGCGCATGCGGGGATGATCCTGACAACGACGTGTACACCGTTCTCCACTGGGGGTGTTCCCCGCGCATGCGGGGATGATCCCTCGTCGAGATTGTTGGTGGTGGTGTTGTTTTTGTGTTCCCCGCGCATGCGGGGATGATCCCATCACCACGATCATGGATAACGGCAGCAAGACGTGTTCCCCGCGCATGCGGGGATGATCCTGTACAAGCTCAACACCAAGCCAAACAGGTACGGTGTTCCCCGCGCATGCGGGGATGATCCCAACAAAGGAGCAGATACTATGGCCACAAAACAGTGTTCCCCGCGCATGCGGGGATGATCCCAACAAACAAGGAGCAGACATGGCAACAAAACAGTGTTCCCCGCGCATGCGGGGATGATCCCCAGACAGCAGTCGACCACTACACCGAATGGGAGTGTTCCCCGCGCATGCGGGGATGATCCCTGTACTGCCATGCGGCAGCGAAAGCCCACGGAGTGTTCCCCGCGCATGCGGGGATGATCCTACTGACCCCTCAGCCCTACTGCCGCAAGGATAGTGTTCCCCGCGCATGCGGGGATGATCCGTCATCTACTTCCTCACGGGCGTGATGATAGAGGTGTTCCCCGCGCATGCGGGGATGATCCGCGAAGGAGCTGATGAAATGACCTCACGCAAAAGTGTTCCCCGCGCATGCGGGGATGATCCGTTTTCCGGCGTGTCGTGATAACGGTTCTCATTGTGTTCCCCGCGCATGCGGGGATGATCCGCGACGCCATGCAAGCAAGCTATAGAAGAGCAGGTGTTCCCCGCGCATGCGGGGATGATCCTTATGAGACGGTTTTAAGCAACAGGGACTGAGAGTGTTCCCCGCGCATGCGGGGATGATCCTTGGGTAGCCGAAAACTACCACAGAGACGGGAAGTGTTCCCCGCGCATGCGGGGATGATCCGACGGCCTGCGCCGCGCCGGAGACCGCGCCGAAGTGTTCCCCGCGCATGCGGGGATGATCCCTTCAATGTGTTGGCGAACTGTTGGGCCGAGTCGTGTTCCCCGCGCATGCGGGGATGATCCTAGCCGCCGGTCGAATCTTGACCGCGTGTGATGGTGTTCCCCGCGCATGCGGGGATGATCCCGCTATCCATTCGTCGGCGATGCGCGGGTGATGGTGTTCCCCGCGCATGCGGGGATGATCCCTTCGAGGTGCCATTGACCACCATCGGCGGAACGTGTTCCCCGCGCATGCGGGGATGATCCCGAGCGGCCGCCTATTCCGGGGATCCAGTCAGGGTGTTCCCCGCGCATGCGGGGATGATCCCCCTTCCGCATGGACAACCACACGCCTATACGGGTGTTCCCCGCGCATGCGGGGATGATCCCGGATCGATCTCGCTGCACGCGATAGCCTTGAAGTGTTCCCCGCGCATGCGGGGATGATCCGTCGTCGACATTGTTCTGCATCTGCTTGATACGGTGTTCCCCGCGCATGCGGGGATGATCCTCTCGCGCCCGTTCTTCACGCGGCGTGACGGCAGTGTTCCCCGCGCATGCGGGGATGATCCGAATCCTTTGATTTTCCCTGGCATGTCGACGAAGTGTTCCCCGCGCATGCGGGGATGATCCCTCCCGGCCAGACCACGCGACGGTAGCATACCCGTGTTCTCCGCGCATGCGGGGATGATCCCAACGCTGACACGGGCGAGGATCAGGTGTTCTGGTGTTCCCCGCGCATGCGGGGATGATCCCCGTGTCGGCATTCCAGTGGGTGGTCGCCTCTGGTGTTCCCCGCGCATGCGGGGATGATGCCGTACCGGCGTGCCGACCGTGATCCCGTCGACCGTGTTCCCCGCGCATGCGGGGATGATCCCCGTTCGTGACCGGATCCAAATCCGGTTTCAATGTGTTCCCCGCGTATGCGGGGATGATCCCAGACCAACCGACAGAAGGAAAGACCATGACCAGTGTTCCCCGCGTATGCGGGGATGATCCGCCGGTCATGACCGGGAAGACGCTTACCTTGAGGTGTTCCTCGCATTAGCGGGGATGATCCCAAGGACCCGAATAACCCGGACGGCCCGGGCTCGTGTTCCCCGCGTATGCGGGGATGATCCCCCGTGGGGCAACGAGCCGCAGAGGAGCGCCCGGTGTTCCCCGCGCATGTGGGGATGATCCGGCGCTCAAGGATACGCCCGTGTTCTCGATGCGGTGTTCCCCGCGTATGCGGGGATGATCCCAGGGCGATACCCCGCTTGTAAGGGGCAAGAGCGTGTTCCCCGCGCATGCGGGGATGATCCCGCCGCGAACAACCCGCTCATCATCTTCATGGGGTGTTCCCCGCGCATGCGGGGATGATCCGGTCGTTTTCGCCGGGCGTGAGATCGCCTGGCGGTGTTCCCCGCGCATGCGGGGATGATCCGTCCCGACGCCATCGCCTTCAAAGGCATGTCCAGTGTTTTTTCCCCCCCGCATGCGGGGATGATCCCGGGGTCACCGTCAATCTCACGCACCAATGTCAGTGTTCCCCGCGTATGCGGGGATGATCCGGTCGTACAGCAGATGCTCGGCTACATCTCGGCGTGTTCTCTGCATATGTGGGGATGATCCCGCCCTCGCACGTCAGCCCGACAGCCTCGTCCTGTGTTCTCCGCATTAGCGGGGATGATCCCGTGAATCCGACAGATTGGATTCAGACGGCCTGTGCCGTCGCGGTAGCCATCATTACAGTCCTTGACTACCTCGACAGGCACAAGCCAAAACACCGGAAGTAAGTGATTAATTAATCAACCGGGGCGAGGCCGCAAGGCCCCGCCCCTCTATCCTATCCGAAAGAAGGGCGACTATGAAGCACACGACATGCATGGCGCTCGCAGGTTTCTGCACGATCATGGCAGGACTGGGCGCAGGACGCGGCAATGCCGTCCTCGCCATCATATGGATGGCGGCGGCGGGCTGCTGCCTTCTCGACGCGTTCGGCGCTCGCAAGGAGCGTCAGTGATAGCGCGACGGTATCGTGTTCCCCGTGCATGCGGGGATGATCTGATGCCGGGGACGTTCTCGAGCAGGAAGAAGCAGTGTTCCCCGCGTAAGCGGAGATGATCCCAGACAGTACTTCGGAATACGGTTCCACCACATCTGGTCTTCGTACAGGGGTGTGATTTCCCATGATCTGCGACCGCTGGTGTCTTCTTTGTCTGGCGCCTGATTCCCGTTATTCGCTCTCGATAACCCGTTGCTTGCCCGTATTTAACGTGTCATGCGTTGTTTTCCTTGGCGTACAGCCGCCGCAGTGCGCGTCGCAGCAAGACTTCCTCTGCCGAATCCGAGATTTTCAGAAGTGTCGCCAGCGCTTCGATATTGCCGGCGGCCTCTGTGGCGATCAGCGTCCGATCGTGACGCGGGTAATCGAGGTATTGGCGATGCTGGGCAGCGAGCAACTGGAGAAAGAGACGGGTGGATCGTCCGTTGCCCTCGCGGAAGGGGTGGAGATAATTCAGCGCATCCAGCAGCCGTGCGTAGTCCAGAGCGGTCAGTTTCTCTTTTGGCAGTTTGCTGATCAGCGTGTCGCAATAGTGCCGTCCGTCGTCGATCTTTTCAGACAGCATGAATTGCGTGTCGCCTTTTGCCAGTTCGTAGTCCCTGATTGTTCCTGCCCAATCGTAAAGGGAGCCGAAAAGAAATAGATGGATCTGCACCAACTGCTTGGTCGAATTAATGCGGACGGGATGTTCAAGCAGATAGATCGAGCGACGGGCGGTGAGCAGATGCTCGTATCGGGCGAGCTGCGCCGCGTCGGTGATGCCGAGCCTGTTGCGCAAAGTGCCGTTGGGATAGGTGTCGTCGCTGTTGTTCATGTCAGTTTTCGCTATATAGCCGAAAGTTTCGTTGGGAAGGGCTTTTTAATCACATCTGCTTGAAGATGGGGTGTCACGCGTGCATCAAGATGATGCAGAGAGAGGGGAGCCGGATGGTTGAAAACGTTCGGCAGATCAGCGATCTGTCGGCTTGCTTTTGACAGTATTGTTTTGCGTGGTGAAAATACGACGATAATCGGCAGCGATCTCCGGATCTGGGTTACGGGCGGCGTCAACGAGGCGGAGGATGTCCTCGCGCGAAGGCTGCCATCCTTCCAGCTCTTCATTGATGACCGCGAATTTGACCGTGCGATACTCGGCCATATCGGTAATATGGACACCTTGGATGGTCTGGGTCCCGTCGTCGATGTCGAGTTTGTAGCTGTCGTGCTGCAGCAGGATCAGCAGATCCGAGGGGCGCATATGAAGCCCCTTCGCGGCACCATTGAGAATCTTTATGCTCCACGATTGGACGGGACGGTCGAACGCGGAGGAGAGGGTGCTTGTCGTGATGCCGCTCGCATCGCTTATCTGGGAGAGGGTCAGATGGTTGCGCTCAAGAATGGATTTGATCGGTTCTTGCATGTCGCCATCCTTTCTGCGTTGATGGATATACGAAATAACGAATGTATATCCATTATATCGGATTACGGCGCAATCGACGACTGCCGTGATCGAACGTGCTGTTGCGATAGAGGGACTCTGTATCTGTCCGCTCTAGATTGATCCGATTTCGTGCAGAGTGAGCGGGATGGTTGGGTGCAGTTTTGTGTATTGGTGTGCGATGTTCATGGATATACGAATTGTTATTGCTGTTCCGGTTTTTTCAGTGCAATTCGTGTGCGCTCGGCAATGCGTTTGAGTGTGCGATAATAAATAAGACGGTATCTTCCGCTGTACTGTCAGTTCCCTGAAATTTAGGGATGATCCGATGGAAAGTCTGAGGGCGGATTGATCCCCGCGATTTAGCGGGGTTGCGGACTTCCATTATTTTCCAAATTTTATTGATTTTCCAATTTTATTGTCTTTTTGTTGGCGACGGCGTAGATGAATAATTTCATGTCTTGTATGAATTGCCTTCATGTAGACTGTCCATGTTGGCTGGATGTATATTTGAGTCAGGATACAGGAGGCATACATGATTCATCTTACTGAACTGGTGAAGGCTTTTGGGCAATTAGGAGTGGATTGGGGTCTCTTTCTTCTCTGCCTAATTGTCTTGGTGAGCAAGCTGAGAAAGCCCAAAAACTGACGCATGACGGGGATACCTTGGGGAACTACCTGGAACAACAGGACGGAATCTGGACATGCTATTCGCGTTTCGTATTTCTAAGCATGCGGTACTTACGGATGAGGCGCGGATCATCCGTATGGGTGATGTGCGGCAACGGTGCTGCGCGTTAGTGTCTTTTGTGACAGATCCCCACAGTGGCCGCACCGGACAGATACGTAACAGATACAACGGATGCACCAACAGATGCATCGGGCCGATGGGCGCCGCAGGGAACAGAAACCGGAAAAACAACGAATCGGAAAACGGAGAAAAGGAGACCATTATGAGCAAGAAAGCAACGGTGTGGATCGCGATCGGCACGTTCCTCCTCGGCATCGCCTGCGGTGTGACGCCGATGGCAGCGCAGTATCACAAGCTCGACCAGAACTTTGTCACGATGTCCCGCACATGCAACGCCAAGAACAACGACTGAGCTGACGGGCTAGACGCGACAGACGAGAAACGCCTCTCCTCCAACGCTTCATCATCAACGAGGGGCATCCCAGTCTCACGTTTCAGTATCATTCATCATCAACGGGAAAGCCGGTTGGGAAATACCCCAGCCGGTTTTTCTGTGTTGTGGCGGTGCGGCGGGATGTGGCGGCGTCGTGGCGATGTGACGGGATTGCTGTTGTGGGTCGATAATGGCGTGTTCTGGGCGTTTTCTTCGAATTTTCCGGGCGATATGGTTTTCCCAAACACTTCTTTCGTCAATTTTTCAGTGGTTTTCTCTTCGTTTTTGATGCCGATCGTCTCATCGTTTTTCGATTTATTGCTGGATTGATGAGCGATTTTCGGATCGGCGTGAGGCTGATCCGGGGTATGACTGAGGCCAATCGAAGCGGATGATCCGACCAAGAGGGCTGCTTGATGCGCCTGTGCCGGATACGCCTCGTCCTCAGCACGATGACGGGTAGAGTGCAAAGAGGAACTGTGACAGTCGGCACTGACTGGACGGGTGTGCCGTGCAGGCCGACGGTGACCAGACGGGACGACTCGATCGAACGCCGGCTTGGCGGAAAGGCGGGGCCATGACGCAGGAGAACAGCATCAACGGCATCAGCACTGATGATATGACGAACAACGCTGGGAAAGCAGGAGACACTTTCAACCGTGGTAACCCCGAAGGTGCTGCCGATGCTCGCAACGCTGCAAACGCCGCTGACACAGGGAATGGGGATGCCGGCAAGGACTCCTCCTCAGCGCCGGCCAGGCGCACGAATCTGCATTCCTCCACGAAGAGCCGCACGTATTTCGCCGGCCCCGTCACTATGCGCGGGTCGATGATCCCCGGCCAGCCCACCTCCCAGTGGCTCACCGAGCAGCCCGCCGGACGCGGCAACGTCTCATGGCTGCATGAGGATCCGTGGCGTGTGATGCGCATGCAGGCGGAGTTCGTCGACGGCTTCTCCGCGCTCGCCGAGCTCGGGCCGGCCGTGTGCGTGTTCGGCTCCGCCCGCGTTAAACCGGACGACCCGTTCTACACGACCGCCAACCGCATCGGCACCCTGCTCGCCCAGCATCATGTGGCCGTCATCACCGGCGGCGGACCGGGCATCATGGAGGCCGCCAACAAAGGCGCGGCGCAGGCTGGCGGCATCTCCGTGGGTCTGGGCATCGAGCTGCCGCATGAGAAGGGCCTCAACGACTACGTCAACCTCGGCATGAACTTCCGCTACTTCTTCGTGCGCAAGACCATGTTCGAGAAATACTCGCAGGGCATCATCGTCTGCCCGGGCGGTTTCGGCACGCTCGACGAGCTGTTCGAGGTGCTCACGCTCGTCCAGACGCACAAGGTGCGCCGCGAGCCGATCGTGCTGATCGGCAAGGACTATTGGGACGGTCTGTTCGACTGGATCGAGACCACGCTCGTCGACCATCAGATGGTCAGCCCGCTAGACCGCTCGCTCATGCTTGTCACCGACGACCCGATTGACGCGGTCCGCCAGGCGACGGAGATCATCGACGAGGAGCGGGGCGGCTACGAGCCGTATCTGTGAGCAGCGGCACGAGCGAGAGCTCGTAGAGCAGTGCGACGACGGCCGCGCAGGCGGCGAAGAACTGTTCGGTGAGCACATTGATGACCGGGTCGGTCGCCGGATCGAACAGCCAGTAGTTGTTGTGAAAGAACAGGTGATGGAAGCCGACGAACAGCGCGTCGAAGTTCGCCACACCGATCACCGCCAGCACCACGAACAGGATCATGAGCGCGACCGTCTCGCCGCGTGAGGGCCGCAGAGCCTGTGAATGGTGTGTCGCGGCGGCGGCCAGCCGGATCGCCAGGCAGACGAGGAACACGCCAATCGCCGTCCAGAAAAGCGGGCGGCACTGGGCGAAGTGGATGGCCGCATGCGGCGAGGTGGGAAAATCGTCCATTTTCAGGTGAGCGATCCATGGCAGGAACAGATACGCCATCAGCTGGTTGTAATTGTGCATGATGACGTCGGGGGAGAGGCCGACGAGCCGGTCTGTGTGCTGCAGGGCGATGCTCGCGCGCAGCAGCGGCCAGGAGAAGGGGATCATCACCGTGATCGCGGCCGAAAGCGAGAACAAGAACCTGTAGAGGAAGATGAGCACGTGTTGCCATATTGTGCGCGGCGATGCGTCATTCTTGGCGGTGTCTGATTGGATATCTGATTCTTCTTGTGATCGCCTGGCCATGGTCGCATCCCTGTTCAGCGACGCAGACCGAGAAGAAGACCGGTTCCGATCGGCAGAAGAACGCTGTCGAACGTCTCATCCTCCTGCAGATCGGCGAGCAGGGCACGCATGGCGACGGTCTTCGTGCCGCGGTCGACCTTGATCGCCACGCCGCCGGCGGGGTTGTCCGCGCTTGCGAGCATATCGGTGAGCAGCAGCAGGCCGTCCTGGTGCAGCAGCGTCGCCGCGGCGGCCATGGTGGCCGTGTAGTTGTCAGACCGGCCGGAGACGACGATCGCATCATAACTGTCGGGCGTCAGACGGGTGAGATAGTCGGACGGGGACGCCTCGACCACGCGAAGCCGCGCGAGAGTCTGTGGGGACTGGGTGAGCGGCAGGAGAAGTTTTTTGAGTCCCGAGGCCGATCCTTCGCGGCACACCACGGTGAGCACCGCCGACGGGGTGGCGGCAAGCGTGGCATACAGTGCCGCAGCCGTGTCCGGATTGTCATCGCAGACGAGGATCACGCTGCGTGCCTTTGCCGCCCGCAGCTGCAGGCGCAGGAATAGTGTCTGGCTGACAGGATGGGCGAGCTCGTCGCCGGCCTCATGCCGCAGTTGCCGGGCCATCCGGGTGGGCAGACCCGTCTGTGCGAGTCTGTTCTGGCGGGCGGCCGTCTCTGCATATTCCCAGTTGCGGGCGAGGATGTCATACTCGTTCTGTCTCACATTCTTACTGTACCTGCGCCGTGTGCGCACAGATGACCTCCAGAAATGCCAGGCAAGAATGGGCGGGTGCCTGCGCCAGGCATAGGCACATGGGCGCGTGCTCTACAGATGCTTGTTGTTCAAAGTGTTTGTCGTGCAGGTGGGCGTCGTGGCACCGCTGCGTGCGGGGCACACGTGTGTCATGGCAGGTGCGCGTCCGCCTACCATGTCTCATAGTCGTGTCGTGCATCGGCGTTGTAGAGGACGATGTGATGTTGTACGGGACGACGTCGTCTTGTAGAGGGATGCCGTATTCCACGGCTGCATCATCTTTCCGGCTACCGGCTGATGCAAGGAGGAACGAATGGTGGACAGCAGCGATACGCAGCGTGATCCGAACTCCTTCGACGAGCGTGTATATGCGGTCGTCCGGCAGATCCCGCGTGGGAAAGTCGCCAGCTACGGCCAGATCGCACGGCTGATCGGTGCGCCGAATATGGCCCGTTTCGTCGGGTTCGCCCTGCACCGCAACCCGTATGAGGGAGTCGTGCCCTGCCATCGCGTCGTCTTCGCCGACGGGAGTCTCGCACCGGGGTTCGCTTTCGGCGGTCCGGGCGAGCAGCGCAGGCGACTGGAGGGCGAAGGCGTCACCTTCCTGCCGGGAAAGGGTTCACGCGGCACAGATCGCGTGGATATGAAGGCCTGCGATTGGTGAGATGGTGAGGCTCAGACGCGCTGGCGGTTGAGACATGCGGGCGGTTGAGACGCGCGGGCGGCTGAGGCGTGTCGTTGGTTGATACTTGCCGGCGGTTGACAGCGATCCCCTGATGGGAAGGGCCGCGCGACCGTCGGAGGGTTTCGGGCATGGCTCATCGTTCGAGAAGACTGGCCCGCCCCGCCTCATCCACGCTTACGCGACCATCCGCCTCCAACCGGGCCAGGGCGGCGAGAACCTGGCTGATCGATACGCCGGGATGGCGTGCAAGCAGATCGGCGTACAATTGCGAGGCATCCTGTCGCCGGGATCTGAGTCGGTCGATGATCTGCGCCGTGAGGAGGTCTTCGGCGGGTATCGTCTCACTGTGCCTGCGTCTGCAGGAATCATCGGCGTATTTCGTTGGATGGGGTTTGTCCTGCGCATGGCCGGCAGGAGTGCCGTGTGTGTCCGGCTGACGGCGGCCGAAAGTCCGGGCGTCCACGGCGGCCTGCCGCAGTCGGATCTGCTCGAGCTGGTTGGCGGTCAGGCCTTCCTCGACGAGCCGGGGAAGCTCCTGCGCACGCGTGAGCACCTGTGGGCGGATCTCCGGTGCGGCACGCAGCTGCGCGTTGCACCCTCCGCTCGCCGGATCGGTGATCGGGCCGGGGACGACGATGACGGGACGGCCGATCCTGCGCGCCCAGCCGGCGGTGTTCAACGCGCCCGAGCGGTACCGCGCCTGGGTGACGAGGACACCGTCGGAGAGCGCGGCGATGAGCCGGTTGCGTTCGAGGAACCTGTAAGAGCGCGGCACTACCCACGGTGGCACTTCGCTCACCAATGCCCCGCCTCCACGTACGATCTGTTCGAACAACGGCAGGTTGCGTGCCGGACCGGTCGTGTCGAGACCGCCTGCGAACACCGCCACAGAAGGATAACCAAGGTCACAGGCGGCACGGTTCGCGCAGCCGTCCACCCCCATCGCCCCTCCTGTGATGACCGTGTAGCCCGAACCCGAGGCGACACGCGCGCATTCCGCCGTCACATCCAGCCCGTACCGGCTTGCCAGACGCGAACCGACGATGGCGATGGCATCATTGCCGAGCAGCGCAGGGTCGCCTTCCACCCACAGACACAGGGGAGGCGCGCACTCGGTGGCAGTCGCCTCATCAGTCAGCACAGGCTGCTGGAGATCACCGAACCGGCCGGCTGGCCAGAACCTGTCGCCGGGGTGGCAGAGATGATACCGGCCGTGCCCCGTGTAGATATCCCAGAGCCTGAGCTCGTCCGGGACTGTCGTCACCGGGCGATCGGCGGCAGTTCCTGCGAGACCCGGTGCGCAGGATGCGCCGTCTTGCCGGTTTGCTGCTGATCGCAGTCTGCCGGCAATGGCGTCCGCCGGGCTGGGTGTACTCGGTGCGCCTGTGCCTGGTCCTGCCGCTTGCCTGAGATCGGGTGCCATATCTCGTCTCGCGAGGGCGAGGATTTTTTCCATCTGTCTCGTCCAGGCAAGCACTCGGGCGCACACCGTGTGCAGTGCCGTGCCGGTGCGCAACAGCCCGTCCGGCACAGAATCTGCCGGAGTACCGATATCCAGTCGGGGCTGGGCGTCATGGCCGTCCGTATCGGCAGGGCAGCCGATGCGGCGCAGGACGAGCGCGGGCAGACCGGAACGGAAGACGGCCATCAGCCGCTTGCGACGTTCCGTGATCGTCCGAAGCGCGAGGCTCAGATGTGCCAGCCGATCCAGCAGCTCGTGAGGTGTGAGCGGCAAATCAGGTCGGGCTCGTGCGCTGTCATCCTGATCACCGTCCTGGTCACGGTCTTGTCCGTCGTCGTTGTCCTGATTGTTGTCCTGATCGGCGGTTGCGACCGGCAGCACGAGCGCGGCGAGAAACATGTCCGGCCCGTCCGCGATCTGTGCCAGCTGCGCCCAGCGGGCCTGTTCGACACGCTCGTCATCATCAGTGGATGACCTGTCGCCGTCGGGCAATGAAGGAGATGTCATAGGGCCTCCTGTTTTCGTGTGATGGTTGTTCTTTCGTGTTGTCCGCAGCCGATATGTGTTCGTGGGACCAGCGGTGGATGCAGGCGTCGTGCTGATACTCAGCCGGTCTTGGCCGGTATACGCGGCCGGCAGGCGTCAGACGTGCCGGGCGCGGAGCATGAGCGCCTCCGCCATCTGGTCTGTATCAGGGCTCGTGCTGCCGGCAAGGTCGGCGATCGTCCAGGCAAGGCGCAGCGTCCTGTCCGCCCCGCGCATGCTCAGCGCATGGCTGGCCACGCCACGCTGCAACGGTCGCAACGCGGAGCGGCTCGTCTTGTCTCGCAGCCATGAGCCGGATGCCTGCGCGTTGGTCGACCAGCCCTGGCGTCGATAGCGTTCGGCGGCCGTCTGGCGTGCCTGCCGCACACGTGCGCGCACGCTGCTGCTCGATTCCGCGCCGCTGTCTGCCCTTGCGGGAAGGGCGGAAAGGGGTGGGATCTCGATCTGGATATCGATGCGGTCGAGAAGCGGGCCGGAAAGCCGCGACCAGTACCGCCGTTTCTGCTGGACCGTGCAGACGCAGCCGTTCCCGTCGCCCCAATCATTGCCGCACGGGCAGGGATTGGCCGCCATCACCAGCAGGAACCGCGCCGGGTAGACTGTCACCGCCTTCGACCGTGCGAGTGTGACCGTGTCCGTCTCCAGCGGCTCGCGCAGCGCCTGGAGCGCAGACGAGGAGAATTCGGGTGCCTCGTCGAGGAACAGCACGCCGCGGTGGGCACGGGTGATCGCCCCCGGGACGGCCATGCCGACCCCGCCGCCCACAATGGCGCTGGCGGAGGCCGTGTGATGTGGTGCCTCGAACGGCGGAACGCGGCTCAGCCCATAGCGCGGCAGCGTACCGCAGACGGAGCGGATCGAGGCGACCTCCAGGCGGCCCGCATCGTCCAGCGGCGGCAGCAGCCCCGGCAGGGCCCGGGCGAGCAGGGATTTTCCGGCACCCGGAGGACCGGTCATCAGCAGATGATGCCCGCCGGCCGCGGCGATCTCCAAAGACCGTTTGGCTGCTTCCTGACCGATGATGTTCGCCAGATCGGTCGTGCCGGTCTCCGTCTCGTCGACGGGCGCGCGGGAACGTGCGTCGGGGCGGATCGGCATGGCCGTCTGCTCGGCCGGGGTGGCAGAGGTCTGTTCCCGCCCATCGCCCGTCTGCCGTGCGGTGGTCTGGACAGGGCGATGCCTGCCGGGTCTTCCGCCAAGCCGTGCCACCGCCTGGGCAAGATGCGAGACGGGCAGACAGTCGATGCCGGGCACCATGCGCGCCTCGTCGCGGTTGCCGGCGGGGATTACCGCCGACGTGACGCCGGCGCGTCGTGCCTCGAGCAGGATGGGCAGCAGGCCGGTGACGGGAAGGACAGATCCGTCGAGGTTGAGCTCTCCCAGGATCAGTGTGTGTGAGAGATCCTGTTGCAGCCAGCGTCCGGCGGAGAGCACGGCGAGGGCGATGGCCAGGTCGTACGAGGTGCCGTGCTTGGGCATGGCGGCGGGGGCGAGATTGACGGTCACACGTGTCTGCGGCCATGGGTAGCCGGCGGCGGTGACGGCGGATCGCACGCGCTCGCGCGCCTCGCCGAGCGAGGTGTCGGGCAGTCCGATCAGCGTGAATGCGGGCAGACCCTGTGAGACGAACGCCTCGATCTCCACCAGACCGGCCCGCAGCCCGATGAGCCCGGCGCACAGTGTGGAACCGACACGCATCAGAAAGCCCCCTCCCGGTAGTCGAGCAGCACGCGACCCGCCCGCACGATGATCGAGGCGACATCAAAACGCATCGGCCGTCCGCCGGCGGGATGCTCAAGAAGCCACTGACGTGCCGCGAGTCGCAGCCGGTGCTGTTTGGCCGGCGTCACCGCCTGCACAGGCAGACCGGTCACAAGGCTCGAACGGGTCTTGACCTCCACGACGGCGAGCAGACCCGCCGGTGTGAGGGCGAGCAGGTCAATCTCGCCGTAGCGTGTGCGGTAGTTGTGCTCGATGATCCTCCATCCGTGCCGTACGAGGATCGCGGCGGTGTATTCCTCGCCGAGCCGGCCGAGACGTGCGGGGCAGCGGCAGGCGCGGACCATCTGCGTGGCAATGTGCCGTGTATCCGCCGCGGTCACAGAATCTTCAGTGATGGGGCGGTCGTCGCAGGGGCCGTCATCATGGCCGCCGGCATCGGCATGATCGGTGCCGGATCCATGTGAACGAGGTCTGCTGGCGGTCTTTTCGTCCGCCTGCCGAAGAGAGCCGCCGCCGGGGGCAAGGCTGCCGGTGCCTGTGCCTTCACCGGTGCCCGTGCTCTCACGTGTCCTGTCGTTTTCGCCTGCACAAACCGTCGCGCCGGACGGTGCCGTCCGTTTCGATGGGATCGTCGGCTGTGGCCTGTCTGTCGTGGGCGCATCCACTGTGGATATATCTGTCGTGGGCGCGCTGAGTGTCGCTGTCGTCATCCTGTCTCCTGTCAGTCGCCGAAATAGCCGGAATAGTCGTCGGGTGCACGAGGCCATGCATCCGTGGGCGGATCGGTGACTGGTATCCCCACGCCTGGTATCCCCAAGCACGCGGTTCGTGCCGATGTCGCGATCGGGACCGGTCGTCGTACATCCGCCCATGCCTCCAGCCAACACCGCCGGTCAGGGAAGAAACAGGGCGGGAGAGAAATGTGGAAAACTGGCGAAGCCCGTTTTCATGCGGTTTTCCTGCGATGTTCATGCCCGGCTGAACAGGGATGCCGACAGGCGCCATGGTGGGGTAAACAAGGACGTATGACAGACACAGGCAGCATGGCACCCCGAATCTCATCGCACCCGGCATCGACCGTTTCCGGCTCACAGGCTCCGGGCGGCCTCGCCGCGGCATTCGCCGGTGTGGACCAGCGCGGGCAGTTCATACCGGTCGACGAGAATTGGCGGCAGGAACGGGCGAAGTGGAACCATGACATCCAGTCCGGCAAACTTCCTGCTCAGGATCCCGAGGATCTGGTCGTCTCGCACTACTTCGTGCTGCAGGAGCAGGCTTTCGCGCTCGTTAAAGGCGAAGGCGACTGGGTCGCCAACGCCGCCAACCTTGCCAGCCTGCTGTTCAACAATCTCGACGACGTCAACTATGTCGGCTTCTACAGGCTTGAGAACGCGTCTGCACGGGCATGGCGCACAGATACGGATGGCACGGCCGGAACAGTCCGTGCCGGTGTCCATGACGACATCGCCGGCAAAGGCGAGGAAAGGGGAGAGCTCGTGCTCGGCCCGTTCATGGGAAAGCCTGCCTGTGTGCGGATCCCCGTGGGAACCGGTGTGTGCGGTGTGACGGCGGCGAAAGGATCGGCCACGCTCGTGCCGGACGTGCACGCGTTCGCCGGCCATATCGCCTGTGATTCCGCCTCCCGCAGCGAGGTGGTCGTGCCGGTCTTCGACAAAAACGCGCGGCTGTGGGGTGTGCTCGACTGCGATTCGCCCACACGTGCGCGCTTCACACAGAGCGATGTCACCTGGCTCTCACGACTGGCGGACGTGCTCTTCCACCACGAATAAGCACGAATAGGGGTGCGTATTCCCTGTTCTTCCGCGACGTCTGAGCAATTCTCGGCAGACAGTGAGGTGTCCTCAGCCGAGCAGCGCCGTCATACGGCCCAGTTCCAGCTCGATGGAGACGCCACGGCGCTGGTAATCGGGCTGGGCCGGGGTATCGGCCATGCAGGCGCGCACGAACTCGCCGGCGATATCGGCCGATTCGGCCACGCTCCGGCCGGTCAGCAGCGCCGCCGAGAGTGCCGAGGCGAACGCATCGCCCGTGCCATGGAGCATGAACGGCAGCTTTGTGTGCGCCTGCTCCGCCACATGCGTCGAACCATCTGCCAAACGCGAGGCGACAATGTTGCGCAGCGTGCCGTCACCGCGGTCGATGCCCTTGAGCACGACGTTTTTCGCCCCCATTTCCAGAAGGCCGTCGATCAGCCCGTGAATCTGCCCCTCATCCGGATCAGCGCCGGTATAAGGCAGACCGGTGAGCAACGATGCCTCGGTCAGGTTGGGCATGAGCACATCGGCACCCGGCACAAGACGTTTCACCGCCTCGCACATCTCCTTCGTATAAGTGGGATACATGGAGCCGTTGTCACCCATCACGGGGTCGACGAGGCGCAGCGCCGAAGGGTAGTCGCGGTACAGCCGCTCGATGATCCCCACCTGCTCGGCCGAACCCAAAAACCCGGAGTAGACGGCGTCGACGGAGTTGCCGATCTGCTTCCACGCATCCAGATAAGGGGTGAGGAAGGCGGTGGTGTCCTGACTGACGAACTGCGGGAAAAGCGTATGCGAGCTGAACAGCGCGGTAGGAACGGGCTCCACGTCGCAGCCGGCGGCCGAGAGGATCGGCAGAGCGCAGGTCAGCGAGCAGTCGCCGATGCCGCACATGTCATGCACCGCCGCCACGCGCGGGATGACACCCTTCTCACGATGGAAGAGGACAGGGGAGTCCGATCGGGTCGTGGACCGTTCGCTGTTTTCCATCATGGTAGAACCCCCTGGCATGCCGCCGATTTTGTTGTGGATGACCACCCCCCACTGTACGTGTCGGCGCGGTCCGGGCAGGTTGATCGCCCGTGTGTCCCATCGCGCGCCAGTCTCACCGTCCGTCGGTTAAGCTTGTGGACGGAGGCCGTGGGCGGATCTGCCCGCGTCCCGTCGTGGGGAGGATTTCATGGGTAATCAGGCACAATCGGCACAGCCGGCGCTCGCGCAGGCGGTCAAGATCGGCATCATCGGGGCGACCGGCATGGCGGGCAGCGCCATCTACCACGCGGCGAAGGCCGCGGGGATGCAGGTCACCGCCATCGTGCGCGACGAGGGCAAGGCACGTGACATGCTCGGCGCGGACGCCGACGTGCTCGTGCGTGACTCCTTCGCCCTGCACGTGGGCGATATCGTGCGCTTCGACGTGCTCGTCAACGCCATCAACTTCCCCAACAAATACGGCTACCGGCATGAGACGTTCACCCGCCATCTGGTGACGCAGGTGGAGCAGGAGCCGCTCACACGCGTGCCGCGCGATCTGAAGACGAGCCCGCGTCTGTTCTTCATCCTCGGTGCCGGCTCGCTGCTGACCGGTCAGGGCGACGACCGCCATCTCGTGGTCGAGGATCTTGCCACACTGCCCGATGCCGACCAGTTCCTCAACACCGCGCGCCACCAGCTCGCCGAGCTCGAGTATCTGCGCACCGTGCGCGACGTGAGCTGGGTGGGCGTCTCACCGTCTCTTGACTTCCACGCCGGCCCGGCCACCGAGCGTATCGAGGGCGATGACACGCTCCTGTATGGCAGCGACGGCACGTCGCAGGTCACCTCCGGCACGCTCGCCCAGGCGGTGGTCGACGAGATCCTTACCCCGCGTCGGCACAATCAGCGTTTCACCGTCTGCGACAAGTGAGGGCACACCATGACGTTCCTGCTCAGCTCCCATGTCCCCGGCCTGTATGTGGAGGATCATGCCCTGCCCGTTCCGATCGACTGGCGCGGCGTGGATCCCCACGACCAGAAAGCGGTCGATGCGGCGATCGACAAAGGCTCCCTCACCTTTTTCTATCGCGTGGTGACCTCCCCGGCCAACAAAAACCGTGACGATCTGCCCCTGCTCGTCTTCTTCCAGGGCGGCCCGGGCGGGCAGTCACCGCGCCCGCTCAACCCCGGCTCGGATGGGTGGATCGGCGAGGCGATCAAGCATTTCCGCGTCATCCTGCCCGACCAGCGCGGCACCGGGCGCTCCTCCGCCGTCTCCTCGAAGGTGATTGAGCGTATCGGCCATGACGGTTTCGAGGGGGTGTCCGGCGCGCGCGGCCAGGCCGACTATCTGCACCGCTTCTTCGCCGACTCGATCGTGCGCGACATGGAATATATGCGCGTTCATGAGTTCGGCGGCAGGCGCTGGGTGAGCGAGGGCCAGTCGTATGGCGGCTTCATCATCCTGAGCTACCTGTCCACGTTCCCCGAGGCGTTCATCGCCTGCTTCACCACCGGCGGCATCGCTTCCCTGCCCGCCGACGCGGACACGCTCTACGCCCATACCTTCGACAAGCTCATGATGAAGATGCGGATCTTCTACGACCGCTATCCGCAGGACGAGAAGATTCTCGCCGACATCGCCGACCGCCTCTCGGACGGCGACGTGCGACTGCCCAACGGCGACCCGGCCACAGTCGAGCGTCTGCAGAACCTCGGCTCAGGATTCGGCATGAAACCGGGCTTCGAGCGCGTTCACTGGCTGCTTGACACCGCTTTCGACGGCGACGGCAACCTCTCGCCGGGCTTCCTGCAGAACCTGCAGACGATGACCGGCTCGGCCGGCAGCGAGCTGTACTGGACGCTGCAGGAGGGCATCTATCAGGATGGAGGCGAGACCGGTACCACCACGCCCACCAACTGGGCCGCGCAGCGCGAGTGCCGACGCCACCCGCAGATGTCCGTCGAGGCGCGCCCGCTCATGCTCACCGGCGAGATGGCCTTCCCGTGGATGTTCGAGCAGGACAGCTCGCTCGCCGCTTTCCGAGGCGCCGAGGAGCTGCTGCAGGAGGACTCGCACTGGGGCAAGGTCTACGACCTCGATCGGCTCAAGGCCAACACTGTGCCGGTGCAGGCGGCGGTCTACCAGGAGGACATGTACGTGCCCAGCGAGCTGAGCCTGAAGACCCTCGAGGGTCTGGGAGGCTCGCACGCCTGGGTGACCAACGAGTTCCAGCATGACGGCGTGCACGGCGACGTGGTGTTCCGCCACCTGTTGCGCGAGGCGTCTGACCGGGGGGATCTGGCCGAGATCGGGCTGTGAGGTTTCCCGTTTGCCCGGTCGGGTGATGGTTGACAGCGACATCACCGACCGGGACGGGGCGTACTGTCCACATTTGCCGATTCCTATGTCGCAGCGCGGCAGGCCATGAGGTTTCCCGCCCAAACTAGGGTGGGGCGTATGGCTTTGACTATCGGAATCGTCGGACTGCCGAACGTAGGCAAGTCCACCCTCTTCAATGCGCTGACGAAGAACAACGCGCTCGCGGCGAATTATCCCTTCGCCACGATCGACCCCAACACCGGCGTGGTGAATCTGCCGGACGAGCGGCTCGACAAGCTCGCCCCGATCGTCAAGACGGACAAGATCGTGCATGCCACGGTCTCGTTCGTCGACATCGCCGGCATCGTCAAGGGCGCCTCGAAGGGTGAGGGCCTGGGCAACCAGTTCCTCGCCAACATCCGCGAGGCGAACGCGATCTGCGAGGTCACCCGCGTCTTCAAGAACCCGGATATCGTCCGTGATGACCAGACGATGGCGGCCGGCGGCAAGCTCGTCGACCCGGCCAGCGACATCGACACGATCAACACCGAGCTGATGCTCGCCGACCTGCAGACCATCGACAAGGCCCTGCCGCGTCTGGCAAAGGACCTGCGCGGCGGCAAGATCAAGCAGGCTTACTACGACACGGTCATGCAGGCAAAGAGCCTGCTCGAGGCGGGGGAGACCATCTTCCACGCCGATGCCGCCGGAAAGATCGACAAGAACGACCTGTACGATCTGCATCTGCTTTCCGCCAAGCCGTTCATCTACGTGTTCAACGTGGACGACGACCAGCTGCATGACGAGGACCTGCACCAGCAGATGCGTGATCTCGTGGCCCCGGCGCCGGCGCTGTTCATCAACGCCGATTTCGAGGCACAGCTCAACGATCCGGGCCTGTCCGCCCAGGACGTCAAGGACATGCTCGACGCCGACGGGCTGACCGAGTCCGGCCTTGACCAGCTGGCGCGCGTCGGTTTCGACACGCTCGGTCTGCAGACGTTCCTGACCGCCGGTCCCAAGGAGGTCCATGCCTGGACGATCCACAAAGGCTGGACCGCACCCCAGGCCGCCGGCGTCATCCATACGGACTTCGAGAAGGGCTTCATCAAGGCCGAGATCGTCAAATACGACGACCTCATCGACCTTGGTTCCTATGAGGCCGTCAAGGAGGCCGGCAAGGTCCACCTCGAGGGCAAGGACTACGTGATGCAGGACGGCGACATCGCCGAGTTCAAGTTCAACGTCAGCAAGGGCAAGTGAGACCTGCCGAGAAACCGGTTCACACCCCGGCTCCTGGAAGCGTCGCCGTCGCTGATCGCTGCACATCCTCAAACCGCGGCGACTGATGTGCGACTGTTGTCTGCAGGGCAGAACGGGCTATCGGTCAAGGGCAGGTATCTGAACGCGCCGCACCGGCATGGCATTTGGTCGTGTCGGTGAGGCGCATTTTTTAGTTGCCAAACATATCGAAAAACGATAGATTTATACCGATATACAATATATGAGATCGAGGTCAAGGAGAGCCGTCATGAACAACACGAAGAATCGTGCGTATCAGGGTGCGGCGATTATCGTGCTCAAAGTACTGATTGTGATCGGGGAGATACTATGTCTGCTCGGCCAGTGGCTTGTCGTCAAGGTTTCCGGACAGATCGTCGGACAGATCCCCGAGACGACGCCGGCTCTGTGGCCGTATCGTATCGCCGGAATCCTCGGCATCGTCTGCGTCGAGGTGGCGTTGTTGGCGGTGTGGCCGCTGCTGACACTGACGGCTCAAGGTGATGTGTTCTCCGGCAAGGCGTTGCGCTGGATCAACCTCATTATCGCCAGTGCATGCGTCGAGACGGTGCTCATGCTGGCGGTGCTGGTCTTCTCCAATCTCAATCTGACATATACGCGGCCGGACGGCAGAACAATTCCTGCCGCTGTCGGCGCCCCGATGGTCGAGCTGTTTCTTGGTGGAGCGCTGCTCCTGTGCATCGCCTTCATTCTGCTGATGTTTGTCATGCGTTCGCTGCTGGGGCAGGCTATCGACCAGCGCCGTGAGCTTGAGGCGGTGATCTGATGACAATCAGGGTCAATCTTGATGTGATGCTGGCGAAGAGAAAGATGAGTGTGGGGGATTTTGCCCAGGCCATCGGTATTACCCCGGCAAATGTGTCAGTGCTGAAAAATGGCCGGGCGAAGGCGATCCGCTTCACTACGCTCGATGCGATCTGCCGGGTGCTGAAGTGCCAGCCCGGAGACGTGCTGGAGTTCGAACCTGACGCGGGTGGATGCTGATGTGCATGCGTTGTCCGCCGTCTGCTGTGTGGCCCGGTCTACCTGTTCTGCAAGGCTTGGAGACGCTTTGGCCGTCTGATGGGTCGGTGGTAACGCGAAATCTCATGGCAGGTGGCAAAGCCGGTTCTCATATGGGCCGGTCAGTGATCAGGCGCAGATTGAGCCGAAACAGGAGGACGCGATGGCAGACATGCATTCTGAGGAGAACACCGGCTACTCCGAGGAGCCGGTGGGTCACCCGGCGATGCTGACAGGCCTGACCATGCCGCATGCCTACCTCATCCACGGCACGTCCACGAAGGACGACGACTGGTTCCCGTGGCTCGAGCAGGCGGCGGGGCAGGGCGAGCCGCCGATCGAGCTCACCCGCCTGGGGCTGCCCAGCCCGTTCAGCCCGGACCCGCAGCAGTGGGCCCAGGCCATCGACCGGCAGATCCCGACCGACCACGACATCGTGCTCGTGGCGCATTCTCTTGGCTGCATCGCCGCCATCCGCTGGGTGGAGCGGCACAAGGACGCGCACAACATCGGCCTCGTGCTGGTGGGCGCGTTCGATCAGCCGCTTGCCGCCTATCCGATGCTCGACCGCTTCGTCGAACCGGCCGTGGACTACGGCAAGGTGCGCGACAAGCTGACCGATCCGGTCGTCATCACCTCCAAGGACGACCCGATCGCCCCGATGCGCGGCGCGCTGGGCGTGGCCGATCGTCTCGGCGCGCATGCCGTGCTGCACGCCACAGGCGGGCATTTCCTCGCCTCGGACGGGTTCACGAGCTTCCCGACCGCGCTCGAGGAGCTGCAGGCATGCGCCACGGCCGTCGCCCGCGTGGCGGCAGGTCTGCTGTCCCAGAGGCAAACAAATGACGCCTGAAGAACAGCTTGAGCTGCACACTACCTATCTCGATATGGTCAGGCGTCTGAAACCCTACTCCTGGCCGTATCTCAGCGATGAATGGCGGGAGATAGAACAAAGCGCGGTCGATGCCGGTGAGCCATATGAGACAATGCGCGATCTGGTCATTACAGCCGCACTACACGGCGCTGACAGAAAACTGATCGCACAGGTCTACGGACTTCTCGAGGGTGAGGATCAGTATGACCTCAAACAGTTTTTGAAAAAGCGCAACTTGAAAAAACTGATACCGCGGCGTGTCAGACATGGTGTAACAATCTCATATGAATGAGCAGACTGCGTTCATTTATTTTTCAGAGAAAACTGATAGGAACCACGTCCCGGTAAAGTCGGGGGCATGGCGAATTCCGGCTCTGATTTCTTCGGCGACTTCCTCCACCAGATCGAGGACCAGCTCGGCGACACCGCGCGCTCGGTCAGCGACTTCTTCGATGACGACGGCACCGACGGCACCGACGACGGCACGTACCGCAAAGGCTCGTCGCACGGCACTCGCAACGGCTCGCGCGGCGGCAGCACCCGGTGGAAATGGAACCACGTCTCGGCCGATGGCCGGACCATCGACCGCGGCAGTGCGAGCGTCAAAATCCGCTGGGGGCACGGCTTCCTCGGCAAATGGCTGTGGATCCTGCTTGCCATCCTTATCGCGCTCGTCGCCCTCGTGGTGGGCGGGGCGAACTTCCTCACCGACGTGCTGTGGTACTCGCAGCTCGGCTACGGCTCGGTCATCTGGACGACCGTGGCGATGAAGGCCGGTCTGTGGATCGTCTTCGCCCTGCTCGTGGGCCTTGTCGGCTTCCTCTCGGCGCATCTGGCGATCCGCTCGCGTCCCGCCGACGCGCAGGGCCGTTCCTATATCACCGAGAACGGCGTCATCACCGAGAAAAAGAGCTTCACCTCCCGCACCGCGCGCCGCGTGGCGTTCTGGGGCTCGCTCATCGTCGGCGCCTTGCTGGGCGGCTCGCTGCTGAGCGACTGGAACCAGCTGCTCATCGCCTTCCACGCCCAGGGCTTCGGCGTCACAGACCCGCAGTTCGGTCTGGATGCCGGCTTCTACGTGTTCGTGCTGCCGGCGCTGCATGCCATCATCGCCGGTCTCATCATCCTCGCCGGCGTGGGGCTCGTGGTCGACCTCGTCGCCCAGTTCGCCCTCTCGGGCATCCGTGTGCGTCTGCCGCAGGGCGGGCGCGGCCTCTTCTCGCTCACCCGTCGCGCCGCGCGCCAGACAGGCGTGTGGATCCTGCTGCTCTTCCTCGCCCTCGCCGCTCAGACCGCGCTCGGCGCGTTCGACTCGCTCTCGGCCTCCTCGGGCCGGATCACCGGCGCCGCCTACACGCAGGTGCACGCCTCCATCCCCGCCTGCTTCATCATGGCGGCGGCCCTCGCCGCGACGGGCATCGCCATCGGCGTGTGGCTGATGACCTCCCGTCGCTTCACCGTGCAGGGCGACGTGCGCGCCGTGGGCTGGAAGCAGGCGTTCAAGGCGTGGCGTGTGCCCACGATCGCCGTCGCCGTTCTGGCCGTCCTCGCCCTCATCCTCGGCACCATCTGGCCCGCCCTGCTGCAGCAGTTCGTCGTCAACCCCAACCAGCAGGAGCTCGAGTCCACCTACATCTCGCGCAACATCGCCGCCACGCGCCGCGCGTTCGGTCTGGACAGGCTCACCGCCCGCACGTACAAGGCTTCCACCAACGGCAAGGCCGGCGCCCTCGCCTCCGACGCCGAGACGACCGCGCAGATCCGTCTGCTCGACCCGCAGGTGGTGGCCCCCACGTTCCGCCAGCTGCAGCAGTCGAAGCAGTACTACTCCTTCGAGGACACGCTCGCCGTCGACAAATATGAGATCGACGGCAAAAGCTACGACACGCTCATCGGCGCCCGTGAGCTCGACCTCGACGGCAACGACCAGCGCAACTGGGTCAACGACCATACCGTCTACACGCACGGCTACGGCGTGGTGGCCGCCTACGGCAACAAGGTGAGCGCCGACGGCCAGCCGCTCTTCTTCGAGTACGGCATCCCCACGCAGGGCGCCCTGACGCGCAGCCAGCACTATGAGCCGCGCATCTACTTCTCGCCCAACGCGCCGGAATACTCCATCGTCGGCCATCCCAAGACGCAGAAAAACTGGGAGTTCGACTATCCCACCGGATCGACGGGCGCGACGACGATGTTCACCGGCGACGCCGGCCCGTCCGTGGGCAGCCTGTGGAGGAAGATCCTCTACTCGCTGCGCTTCAACACCACCCAGATCCTCTTCTCCTCGCGTGTGACCCCCGACTCGCAGATTCTCTACAACCGTTCGCCGCTTGACCGCGTGCGCGCCGTCGCCCCGTATCTCGAGTTCGATTCGCGCGTCTACCCGGCTGTTGTCGACGGGCGTGTCAAATGGATCATCGACGGCTATACCGTCAGCGACAACTACCCTTACTCCCAGCGCGTGGATCTGCATACCTCCACACAGGATGCGATCACCGAGAGCTCCCAGTCGATGCGCACGGTGACGAGCGGCCAGGCGAACTATATGCGAAACTCTGTCAAGGCCACCGTCGACGCCTATGACGGCCATGTGGATCTGTACGCATGGGACGCCTCCGACCCGGTGCTCAAGGCGTGGAGGAGCGTGTTCCCCGGCCAGTACAAGCCCGTCTCGTCCATCTCGGCCGATCTGATGAGCCATCTGCGCTACCCGGAGTCTCTGTTCAAGGTGCAGCGCGGCCTGCTCGCCAAATATCATGTGACCGACGCCGCGCAGTTCTTCAGCGCCGAGGACTTCTGGCAGACGCCCGTCGACCCGACGATCCGCGCCAACGAGTCGGGCAAGTCAGGCTCCGCCTCCGATGACGCGCTCCAGCCGCCGTACTATCTGACGATGCAGATGCCCGGGCGCACGAGCCCCACGTTCTCCCTGTCCACCTCGTACATCCCGGCCGGCGCCTCCACTCGCGAGATCCTGACGGGCTTCCTCGCAGTCGACTCGGACGCGGGGCACAAGAAGGGTGTGATCGGGCCGAACTACGGCACGCTGAGGCTGCTCGAGCTGCCCAAGGACACGAACGTGCCCGGCCCGGGACAGGCGCAGAACAACTTCAACGCCAATGCGACCGTCTCCCAGGAGCTCAACCTGCTCGAATCCGGCTCGACGGACGTGGTGCGCGGCAACCTGCTCACCCTGCCGATCGGCGGGGGACTGGTGTACGTGCAGCCCGTCTACGTGCAGTCGAACGGCTCGACGTCCTACCCGCTGCTCAAGAAGGTGCTCGTCGCCTTCGGCGAGCACATCGGTTTCGCCGACACGCTCGATGAGGCACTCGACCAGGTGTTCGGCGGCGATTCGGGCGCCTCCGCCGGCGACGCGGACAACGTGGGCGGCGGCTCGGCACAGAAGAAGTCGTCGGATGCGGCAGCGGATGGCTCGTCCGGCTCGAACGGCTCGTCCGGCTCGGACAGCACGGACGCCGACGGTTCCGGCACGGGTGGTTCCGGCACGTCCGGCAACGGCTCTGCGGCAACATCCGTCCCGAAGGCGCTCTCCGAGGCGCTGGCCGAGGCCGATCAGGCGTACAAGGACGGCCAGGACGCGCTCAAGAAGGGCGATTTCTCCGCCTACGGCAAGGCACAGGACCGTCTCAAGGACGCACTTTCGCGGGCAGTGGAGCAGTCTGGCCAGGCCGGGTCGTCGAAGTAGACTGTCAACGGTTGAAAAGAAATGACGAAGGGCGCGGGGTTCTAGCTCCGCGCTTTTCGTGCGTCGGCAGTAAGCGATTCGTGCGGCGGAAGTCGTGCGGGACGGCACGGACCCTGCACGGGCGAGACCGTCGTGAGGGTCATCCGTTGTGATCGTCACGCCGCAGCAGGGCAGAAGAGGACAGGACGAAAGATATGGCATCGGATTTCTGGCTCATCGCCGGTCTGGGCAACCCGGGCAAGAAGTATGAGGGCACCCGCCACAACATGGGCTTCATGGTCCTCGACCAGCTGTGCGAGCGCTGGAACGTGGGACTGCACGACCACAAGGGCCTTGCCCTGGCGGGCCGGGGCATGATGAGCCTCGACGGGGGTACCGCCAAGATATTCCTCGCAAAACCGCTCACGTACATGAATGATTCGGGCGACGCCGTCAGCTCGCTCGCCGCGTACTACAACATCGGCACCGACCACATCATCGTCATCCACGACGATATGGATCTCGATTTCGGCCGCATCAAGGTGAAGAACGGCGGTTCCGCGGGCGGGCACAACGGCATCCGCTCCATCGACCGCTCGCTGGGGACGAACGCTTACTCGCGTGTGCGTATGGGTACCGGCCACCCGCAGCGCGGCAAGGACGCGCATGAGAAGACGATCGGCTGGGTGCTCGGCTCGCTGCCGCCCGCGCAGAGAAAACAGCTGCCCGACTTTCTGTCCGACGGTGCCGACGCGGTGGAGACCATCATCTTCCATGGCCTTGCCGCGGCGCAGGAGCACTACAACGCGCGGTGATCCGCGCACACCGGCCCCTGAGGCGACGACCGCACAACCGGCGACCCGGTGCGCGCCTGGAGGAGATCGGCAGAGCACCGCCTTGATCGGACACGGCGGAAAAGGAAAAGACGACGGACACGACAGACAACGGCATGGCGGATACAGGCACGACACAGACGCAGAAGATGAGCGAACAGCACACACCGACCACACACACTGATGACTCGACCGCCTGGATCGGGGCGCTCGCACCGTATCTCGACGCGGTCAGCACGGATCCGGGCGTGCGCGCGCTGCTCGGCTCGCTCGACGAGCCGACCGCGCTCGATACCGCCGCCATCGAGGCGGCAGAGGACGGGACGGACGACGCGGACGGCGCCGGTGACGCCCCCGCCGCGGGGCAGCTCGACCTGCACCGGCGCACCATCGCCGCCGCCGAGGGCATCCGCCCGCCGCTGGCCGCCGCGCTCGCACGTCACCGCCATGTGGTGCTCGTCGTGCCCAGTCAGCGCGACGGCGAGGAGATCGTCGACGACATCCGCTCCTGGTGGCCCGACGACCCGGGCCAGATCGCCCTCATGCCCAGCTGGGAGACACTGCCGCACGAGCGCCTCTCCCCGCGGGCCGACACTGTGGCCCAGCGCATGGCCATTTTCCGCCGTCTCGCGCATCCGCAGGGCGATTCCGGCCAGTTCGGGCCGATCCGCGTGCTCGTGCTGCCGGTGCGCTCGCTCCTCCAGCCGGTCAGCCACGGTCTGGGCGAGATCGAGCCGCTCGTGCTGCGTCAGGGCGACGAGACAAGCATGGACGAGGTGCAGCGCCGCCTGCTCGTCAACTCGTACCAAAAGGTCGATCTGGTGATGGACCGCGGCCAGTTCGCCGTGCGCGGCGGCCTGCTTGACGTGTTCCCTCCCACCGCGCCGCACCCTGTGCGCGTGGAGTTCTTCGGCGACGAGATCGACACGATCCGCGCCTTCCATGCCGCCGACCAGCGCACGTTCGGCGACGACATCGACCAGATCTGGGCCACGCCGTGCCGGGAGATCCTGCTTACCCAGGCGGTCAAAGACAAGGCAAAGAGCCTGATCGGCCGCATCGAGAATGCCGATGAGATGCTCACCCAGATCAGCCAGGGCATCCCGGTGGAGGGCATGGAGTCGCTGCTGCCCGTGCTTGTCGATCAGCTCGACCAGCCCGCCGACCTGTTCGACACAGACAGCCTCGTGCTGCTGTGGGACGCCGACCGGCTTTCCCGTGCGGCCGCCGATCTGACAAAGACCGCCCAGGAGTTCCTCGCGGCGAGCTGGCATGTGGCTGCCGACGCCGCCGGCTCGGATGTGCCGCTCGACTTTGGAAAATCCAGTTTCCTCGAGCTTGATGACGTCCTGACCCACCTGACTGATACGGGTCACCAGGTGTGGTCGCTCACCTCCTTCTCCGTGAGCGGGGCCAACGGGCGCGACCTGCGCCTCGATGCCGCGGCGATCCCCGATATGCGCGGCCAGGAGAAGCGTGCCGTGAGCGAGGTGCGCGACCTGCTGCACCGGCATATGCGGGTGATCGTCACCGCCGCGGGCAGGGGCGCGCTCGCCCGACTGCGCCGGGCGATGAATGAGGCCGGCGTCACGGGCCTCGACTGGGTGCGCTCCAAGGCCGTCCACGGTTTCAGTGACCCTGCCGCCGGACTCGCGCTCATTACTGAGTCCGACGTGATCGGCCACGCCTCCGCCACCGGCATCGGCCATCACGCCGCGCACCGGCACCGTCACGCCATCGATCTGCTCGACCTCAAGCCCGGCGACTATATCGTTCACGAGCAGCACGGCATCGGCCGGTTCGTCAGGCTCGAGCAGCGCCAGGTGGGCTCGGGCGCCCGGCGGGCGACGAAGGAATACCTCGTCCTCGAATACGCCCCCAGCCATCGCGGCGCCCCGGCCGATCATCTGTTCGTCCCCACCGACCAGATGGACCAGGTCAGCAAATACATCGGCTCCGATGAGCCGAAGCTCAACAAGCTCGGCGGCTCCGACTGGGCGGCCACCAAGAGCAAGGCGAAGAAGCACGTCAAGGAGATCGCCACCGACCTCGTGCGTCTCTACTCGGCGCGCAGCCGCGCCAAAGGCTTCGCCTTCAGCCCCGACACGCCCTGGCAGCGGGAGATGGAGGACAACTTCCCCTATCAGGAGACGCCCGACCAGCTGCGCGCCATCGACGACGTGAAGGCCGATATGGAAAAGCCGGTGCCGATGGACCGGCTCATCTCCGGCGACGTGGGCTTCGGCAAGACGGAGATCGCCGTGCGCGCCGCGTTCAAGGCGGTCCAGGACGGCAAGCAGGTGGCCGTGCTCGCGCCGACCACCCTGCTCGTGCAGCAGCATGAGGAGACGTTCAACGAACGGTACGAGGGCTTCCCGGTCACCGTGCGGGCTCTGTCGCGCTTCCAGAGCAAGAAGGAGGTGGCCGACACCCTCAAAGGCCTGGAGGACGGCACTGTCGACGTGGTGATCGGCACCCACATGCTGCTCAACCCCAAGATCAAGTTCCATGACCTGGGCTTGGTCATCATCGACGAGGAGCAGCGTTTCGGCGTGGAGCACAAGGAGACGCTCAAGGCGCTGCGCAACAGCGTGGATGTGCTCTCGATGTCCGCCACGCCGATCCCCAGGACCCTCGAGATGGCGGTGACCGGCATCCGCCAGATGTCGCAGCTGACCACGCCGCCGGAGGACCGTCTGCCGATCCTGACCTATGTGGGCGCCTACGAGGACGCGCAGGTGACCGCCGCCATCCGCCGTGAGCTGCTGCGCGGAGGCCAGGTGTTCTACGTGCACAACCGCGTCAACGACATCTCCAAGGTGGTCGACCATCTCCACGAGCTCGTGCCCGAGGCGCGGCTTGCCGTGGGCCACGGCAAGATGAGCGAGAAACAGCTCGACACCGTCATCCGTGATTTCTGGAGCCGCAAGGTCGATGTGCTCGTGTGCACCACGATCATCGAGACGGGCCTGGATATCTCCAACGCCAACACACTCATCGTGGACAACGCCGACAAGTACGGCCTCGCCCAGCTGCACCAGCTGCGCGGGCGGGTGGGGCGCTCGCGCGAGCGCGCCTATGCCTACTTCCTCTATGACCCCTCCCGCACGATGACCGAGGACGCGCACAAGAGGCTCGCCACCATCGCGCAGAACACGGCGCTCGGCTCGGGCACGGACGTGGCCATGAAGGACCTCGAGCTGCGCGGCACCGGCAACCTGCTCGGCTCGGAGCAGTCAGGCCATATCGAGGGTGTGGGCTTCGACCTGTATGTGCGCATGGTCTCCCAGGCGGTGGAGGACTACAAGAACCCTGATCGGAAAGAGGAGGAGCCGGTCAGCATCGACCTGCCCATCCAGGCATCGATCCCCGTCGAGTACATCAGCTCCGACAAGCTGCGGCTTGAGGCGTACCGCAAGATCTCCGCCGCGGCGGACAAACAGGAGCGCCAGGAGGTGCGCGAGGAGCTTGAGGATCGCTATGGCAAGCTGCCGCGCGAGGTCGAGAACCTGTTCCTGCTCGCCCGTCTGCGCGAGCACGCGCGCAAAGCCGGCATCAGCGAGATCTCCGCCCTGGGCACCCGTCTGCGTTTTGCGAAGATCGACCCGCCCGAGTCGGTGCGTATGCGCATGTCGCGCGTCTACCATGGCTTCGTCTACCGACCGGTCACGCACCTGGTGCTGCTTGCCGCGCCGTTCCAGGACAAGGAGTACGCGGAGGACTTCTCGGCCCAGGACATCGTGGACTGGGTGTGGAAGGTGATCGACGACCTGAACTGGAAGGCCGTGCCGCCCTCTCAGCGTTCCCGTGGCCCGCAAACCCAGTCCCGTCCGGCACGGACAGGCAGGACGTACTGAGCGGCTAGGCTGGCGGGTATGGCAACAAACCGCTCACCGCGTCAGACGTCCTCCCGCACGCCCGACGCCACGTCCCCGCTGCGGGCGCGCCCGTCCCGACGGGACACGCCGCTGCGCCCAGCATCGCAGGAACGCGGCGCCTACGTGCGCACGCGCAACGCCGAGCAGTTCCGTGCACTGGAGGGCCGTTCCGTGCGCCGGCGCGATGAGCGCCGCCGTCGCCGTGAGGAGCAGCGCCAGCAGGCGCGGCAGGGCAGGGAGCGGTTCCTGCTGACAGCCGTGTTCGCCGTGCTCATCTTCTTCGTCGGTCTGCTGCCGCTTCTGACCACCTTCCGCCAATATGTCGCCTCCCAGTCGCAGGTGGCCGACCTGCAGGCACAGGAGCAGAGCCTCAAGCGTGAGAAATCGAATCTCGATGAGCAGATCAATCGCTGGAATGACAACGCTTATGTGATCGCCCAGGCGCGCACGCGGCTGGGGTTCGTCTATCCGGGCGAGACGAGCGTGCGTGTGATCGGCGCGGAGAAATACGCCGATCAGCAGGGCTCGAAGCAGACCGGCTCGTCCGCCGACTCGGTGGAGCAGAAGAGCCTGCCGTGGAACGAGATGCTGCGCCGCTCGCTGCTGCAGGCCGATGCCGGTGCATCGCAGACGCATCGTTCCGGCCGTACGGGCGGCTCGGACGGTTCCTCGTCATCCTCGTCCTCTTCCTCGTCATCCTCGTCCTCTTCCTCGTCGAAGACGGGATCATCGTCAGGATCCTCGACGAAACAAGACCCGTCGCAGACCTACACGCCGGCCAACGGCACGCAGAAGAACCCCTACTCGCTCACCGAGCAGGAGCGGCAGGACGCACAGAAGAAACAGAAGGAGCAGGCCGGCTCCGCCGGCACGGGCACCTCCTCGCAGGATCTGGGCGGTCTGCTCTGATACGACGGTTCCGGCCCGCAACACCGGTGCCGCCGCGCAGCACAACGATTTGGGTCCGAGGAAAGGACACGGTCATGCCGATCGCACACGGCACGCCGCTCGAGCGGCGCAAAAACGAGAAAGAGATCACACTGCCCGACGTCACGCTCTCGACAGATGACGGCCGTCGCTGCGCCGATCTCATCGCCGGCTACATGGCACATCGTGCCAGCCGCGCCGACATCGAGGTGGTCACACGCCAGCTGGGGCGCTATCCGCGTGGTATCGTCTCGGTCGCCTCGCGCTGCCGGGTATGCGGCACACCGCTCGTGGTGGTCACCCGCCCGTTGCTGCGCGAGGGAGTGCGCCGGCCCACCCCGTTTCCGACCACGTTCTATCTGACCAGCCCTGAAGCCGTCAAAGCCGTCTCCCGGCTCGAGGCGACCGGTGTGATGGCCGAGCTGACGGCCCGGCTCGAGAAGGCGGCGACCGCGCCGGACACGGTGGATCCGGCCGATGCGGGGCTGCTGCGTTCTATGACACGCGCGCATCTGCTGTATTGCCGTGTGCGTGCCGATCTCGCCGATGCGCTGGGTGACGATATCACCCATATCCGCTCCGTGGGGGTGGGGGGTATGCCCACGCGCGTTAAGTGCCTGCATTCCATGGTCGGCCAGAGCCTGGCCATGGGGCCGGGTGCCAACCCGATCGGCGAGCTCGCGCTCGAACGGATACATGAGGCGTTCAGCCCGGATGTCTGCCGTTGCGTGCTGCGGGTGGGCGATGGGCAGGCGCCGGGCCGGGCCGTGGAGACAGACGGATCACAGGACTGATCACAGGACGGACTGATGACAGAACAGACTGATCACACGGTCACAGGACTGGTCACAGGACAAACTGGCCATCAACACAAGGGAGGTCGATCGGCATGAGTGCGATGACGGGATCACCGACCGGCACGCGGTCACAGACTGCGGGCACATCGGAGCGGACAGACGGCAGGAGTGTGCGTGTGGCGGGCATCGACTGCGGCACCAACTCCATCCGGCTGATGATCGCCGACGTGCGTGCCGACGGTCTGCATGTGGTCGTCCCGCGTATCATGCGCGTCGTGCGTCTGGGCCAGGGCGTCGACAAGAACCATCGCTTCGCCCCCGAGGCGCTGGAGCGCACCTATGCCGCCGTGCGTGAGTTCGCCGACGTGATCGCCCGCACCGGCGGTGTGGATCTCATCCGGTTCGTGGCCACCTCCGCCACGCGCGACGCCGACAACCGACAGGAATTTTCAGACACGATCAACGCGATCCTCGGCGTGCGCCCCGAGGTGGTCCCAGGCACCACCGAGGCGCGGCTGAGCTATCTGGGGGCGACGAGCAGTCTGACCACCGCCCAGCGCCGCCAGGAGGCCCCGGTGCTCGTCGTCGATCTCGGGGGTGGTTCCACCGAGCTTGTCATCGGGGGCACGGGCGATGATTTCCTCACCACACGCGGGGTGAGCCTGCAGATCGGCTCGGTGCGCGTCTCGGAGCGCTGGCTGCATCACAGCCCGGCGACGCCGGGGGAGAGGGCCGTCGCGCAGGAGGGCATCGATGCCCTCCTCGAACAGGCATTCTCGGCCCTGCCGCTGGAAAAGACGGGCACGCTCATCGGCGTGTCCGGCACGGTGACCACGCTCTCGCTCATTGCCGCGGGGCAGCGGCGCTACTCGCGCGAGAAAGTCGATGGTGCCCGTGTCGGTTTCGCCGCCGCGCAGCACGCCTGCGACATCGTCGGCTCCTTGTCGACGGCGCAGATGGCCGACTGGCCCGTCATCCATCCCGGCAGGCGCGATGTGATCGCCGGAGGCGCGCTCGTCTGGTCGCGTCTGCTCAGTCTGCTTTCCGAGCGGACCGCCGGGGCGCAAAACAGGCCGCTGGATATCTACACGGCCAGCGAGCGGGGTCTGCTCGACGGGCTGACGCTGGACGCGGGCCGCAGGATGCTGGGCCTGTCGGCATGATGCCGGCATAATAGAAAAAGATGCCCCGCTATTCATCCGTGGATGAGGCGGGGCCTGCCCTGGTGGTGGAATGGTAGACACAGCGGACTTAAAATCCGCCGCCGCGAGGCGTGAGGGTTCGAGCCCCTCCCGGGGCACCGATTATCTCCGGTGGCGTTATCTCCGGTGGCGTTATCTCCGGTGGCGCCACCGGAAATCGGGCGTCACGTTGTCGGGCGCCCGGCCGGTCCGCCAGATGATGACGTCACTGGAAGAAGGCGTACAGGAAGACCATCACCACCAGCAGGACGCACAGGATGATGATGACGGCCATTGAGGAGCCGGCCTTCTTGCGACCGCGATTGTCATACTTCTTGAGCACGTCCGGGTTGATGTGCGAGCGCACCTCGCTCACGTTGAGGCTCGCCGCCTGGATCGGCCCCTGCTGGGCGGTGGCATAGTCGAGGTCCTTCTGCGCCTGGTCGACCTGCGTCGTGTCGGCGCGTGTCTGCTCGAGGTTGGCGGTGAGCACCGACACGTTCTTGTCGTGGGCGGCCGTGTTCGCCGCGGCCTCGGAGCCGACCTGGCGGATCTGGTCGGCGAAGTCGCGCGCCTTTTTCAGATCCTTCTCCCCGCAGTGCAGCTTGAGGCTCTGGCCGGCGTACTGCACACGCAGGGTGACGTCGCTCTGCTCGGTGGTGACGGTGGTGGAGACGCCCTCGCCGATCGGCATGCTCTGGGAGCCCAGGTCCAGATGCGCGTAATAGAGTTTTGCCTCGGCGAACGAGCCGATGGGGCTGTTCCAGCGCTTGTTCTCGGCGTCCAGCTTGTCCTGTGCCACGCCGACGAACCCGTCGTGCGCCTTCTGTGCCTGGCGCAGGGAGGCCTTCGCCTGCGAGACCTTCTCGTCATAGGTCTTTCGTGCCGCGTCGAGCTGTGCCTGGGCGCGGATGAGCGGGGCGAGCTGCGGGTCGTTGTCTGCCTTGGCCATGGATCCTCCGGTCTGTCGTATCCTCCTGCCGCCTTTGCTGTACATGACGGAGGCGGGGATATGCCTGTGATCAACTGCTTTCCAGTCTACGCACGGCTGGTTCCCGGCTTCCTCATGCCGTGGGTCGGGTATCATATGGAGCGTCGTCCGGCCGAAAGGCCGGTTTTTCGTAAGAGAAGGGCGGTGATCCGCCCGTCCGAGATTGGAGATCGACATGACTGATGCGCAGATGCCGAAGGTGAACGCGCAGTTCGGCGCCGCCCCGACCATCGAGTTCCCGCAGGAGCAGGCCCCGGAAGGTCTGCGCTGCGTCGAGCTGGTCAGCGGTGACGGCCCGCTCGTGCGTGCCGGCGACACGGTCACCGTCAACTACCACGGTGTGGTGTGGGGCAAGGACACCCCGTTCGATTCCAGCTTCGACCGCCACCAGCCGGCCTCGTTCGGCATCGGCGTGGGCCAGGTCATCCAGGGCTGGGACCGCACGGTGGTCGGCCACAATGTCGGCTCGCGTCTTGTCGTCTCCATCCCGCCGGAGTACGGCTACGGTTCCCGCGGGATCCCGCAGGCCGGCATCGGCGGCGGTGACACGCTCGTGTTCGTGATCGATATCATCTCCACGCGCTGAGCCATTTCGCTGTCTGCCATCATCAGGCATTGCCAGGCTGAACTGTCTGCCATTTTTACGATGTGAGGAAGATTATGGCTGAAGACAAGATTTACCTGCTCACGCAGGAGGCATACGACAAGATGCGCGCCGAGCTCACCCGTCGTGAGCAGGAGCTGCGCCCGGAGATCGTCAAGAAGATCGCCGTCGCCCGTGCCGAGGGCGATCTGTCGGAGAACGGCGGCTATCAGGCGGCGCGTGAGGCGCAGTCCAAGAACGAGGGCCGTATCAATGAGCTGACCGTCAAACTACGTGACTCCAAGATCATCACCCCGCCGCCGGCCGGCACCGTCGGCAACGGCACGCTCGTCGATCTGGACATCTCGGGCATGAAGGGCACGTATCTGGTCGGCTCTCACGACCTGTCCATCGCCACGGATGAGACGATCATCAGCCCGCAGTCGCCGATCGGCGCGGCCATCATGGGCCACAAGCAGGGCGAGAAGGTCAGCTACGCGGCGCCCAACGGCAAGGATATCGACGTCACCATCGTCAAGGCCGAGCCGTATTCGCCTACCAGCGAGTAAGACGCGATAAAAACAGGCGGGTCACTCCCTGCGATGCCGAGCAGGCATCAGCGCGTGCCGCGTGTTTGCAGGGTGCGTGATTCGCCGTCCAGAGTCCGCGGGTGGATCATCCGCGCAAGACAGACGGGATGCCAGCCAGAGCGGCGGCATCCCGTTTTTTTATCAGCCGGAGTTTTTGCTATTCCACTTTTGTCCGTCCGACGCGGGAGCACGGCTTGAGCCGCCCCGGCGCAGACGGTCTGGCCGTGTCGTCTCAGCGCAGGCGGCAGACGACGAGGAAGATCGCCACCATATGGCACGCATAGGCGGCGATGGTCAGCGTGTGGAAGATCTCGTGGAAACCGTAGACGCGCGGCCACGGATCGGGCCGGCGCAGCGCATAGATGACCGCGCCGATGATGTAGCAGATACCGCCGGCCGCGATGAGCCAGACCACCGACGGGCCTGCCACGGCAGAGCGCCAGAACAGGGGGAAGGCGACGACGCCGGAGACGCCGAAGAGCACGTAGACGAGGGTGGAGAGCCAGCGCGGCGCCCGGATCCAGAAAGTGATGATGAGCACGGAGAGCAGGGCAAACGTCCAGACGGCGGCGAGCAGCAGCGTGCGTGCCCGCGGCTGCAGGGCGAAGGCGACGGGCGTATAAGTGCCGGCCACGAGCAGGAAGATGTTGGCATGGTCGAAGCGGCGCAGCAGCGCTGTCACCTGTGGGTCCCAGTCGCCGATGTGGTAGACCGCCGAGTTGGCGAAGAGGATGAGCGAGCAGGCCATGTAGACGGCGCACGCCCATTTGAGACCGGTCGTGGGTGCCAGACAGATGAGCACGATGCCGCCGGCGAGCGCCAGCGGCGCGGCACCGGCGTGGAGCCAGCCGCGCAGGGCGGGTTTGGGCCGGCCGTGCACGTCCAGCCGCACACGGGGGGTGAACCGGTGGAGCCGCTCCTTGGCGAGGGCGAGGTCTTTCTTCAGCGCGCGCAGCTGTGTGCGCTTCTCGGTCTTTGCGGCACGCAGCCGGTCCTTCTTCTCCCGTTTGGCGGCTTTGTAGGCGCTGCGACGCTCGTGCTTTGTGCGGCGGATCTCTGATTTCTTGAGCCTTTTGGCGGCCTTGAGACGGTCCTTCTCCTCCCGTCGGCGCATACGGTAGCCGTCGCGCACCCATGTTTCCTGGCTTTTGATGCGGCTTGGCTCGTCGACGGCCAGCTCGGTGCCTGGCCGTGTGTCAGGGGAGGACGTGGAATCAGGATCGGTCTGTTTGGTCTGTGCCGTCGGCGTGGCTGCAGATGCGTGGGGCGCCTGGGCAGGTGTGCCGGGATCATCGGTCACGGTCGTACGGGTATCGGCGCGTGTGCCGTCTGTGTGCTGCTCTTTCACCGTCATCTGCCTCCTGGGACGGGCCATCATGTCCCCGACCGTCCGTCATCGCCGTCTTGTCAGGTTCTGGCGGTGGCGTATCTGGGCCCATCCTATAACTTACGGTGGCGTAACTTATGGAGACTGTTGACTCGCGCCGCATGGTCGAGCCTTATCCGGCGGATAAGTGTCCGGCGGATAGGTGCGTGTGGCCTCGGGCATAAGCACGGCGGAGCAGAGCGCGGCCTGGCGGTAGCATGGCGGGTATGACAGATTCCGCCTCGATCATCGCCACCGCTCCCAATCTCACCGATTCCGACCGTGAGTGGCTGCACAACCTCATCGTCGACTGGGGGGTCATCTCCGATCTGGGCTACACGGATCTGTTCCTGCTGCTGCCCGTCTCCGACGGCCACTTCATTTATGCTGCCCAGCGCCGGCCCTCCACCCGCATCTCCAACCGTCCGGACGACTATGTGGGCCGTCTCGCACCCGATGAGGTCCGTCCGGTTCTCATGGGCGTGATGGGCCAGAGCCGGACCGTGCGCCAGACATACGACAAGTCGGATTCCGATGACGGCTACTGCGATGTGTTCGCCCCGGTCGTGCACAACGGCAGGGCCATCGCCGTCGTCATCCGCGAGACGAACCTCGATGACCGCCAGCGCCTCGGACCGGTCGAGAAGGACAACATCTCCTGCGCCAAGGTGATGTTCAGCATGATCAGCCGCGGCCAGTACCCGTATGACGCCCCTGTGCACACCATGCGCCACAACCCGCACGTGGTCAGCGGCACGCTCACCCTCAACAGCCAGGGCGTGGTGCGCACCGCCTCGCCCAACGCCATCAGCTGCCTGAAACGCTTGGGCTATGTGCATGACATCACCTCGCGCAGCTTCGCCGACGTGCTCGACGAGCTCGTGCCCCGCGATGAGAACCGTCCTGACAATTTCGCCGACATCGTCTCGGGAGGCAAACCCGCTGAGGGCACGCTGCTGGGCAATGGCGCCGCCATCGCCGTGCGGGATATGCCGCTCACAGGCGAGGACGGCAAGCTGGTGGGTGCCGTCATCCTCTGCCGTGACATCACCGAGCTGCGCCGTTCGGACCAGGAGCTGAAGACGAAGGATGCCACCATTTCCGAGATCCACCATCGCGTCAAGAACAATCTGCAGTCGGTCTCCTCGCTGCTGCATCTGCAGGCCGCGCGCTCGTCCAACCCGGAGGTGAAGGCGGCGCTGCAGCAGGCCCAGCGGCGCGTTCAGACGATCGCCGCCGTGCATGACGGTCTTTCCCAGTCCGCCGACGAGATGGTGGATGTCGACGCGCTGCTGCCCAAGCTGCTGCGCATGAGCGTGGATGTGGAGAAACGCGCTGACCAGGACATCAGCCTCACCTTCCACGGCAAGTTCGGCCGCATGCCCTCGCAGGATGCCACGCCGCTCTCGCTCATCCTCTCCGAGCTCGTCACCAACGCCGTCGAGCATGGTTTCGAGGACCGCAAGACGGGGCATATCTCCGTCTCCGCCGCCCGATGGGGCAACACCATCAATATCTTCGTCGAGGATGACGGCAAAGGAATCCGTCCGGCCGATACGGATGGTGACGGCACGGCCGGGGCGACGGATGAGGGCGCCGCGCCGAGCGGTCTGGGCACCCAGCTCATCACCACGTTCGTCCGCTCCGATTTCGGCGGGCACGTCTCGTGGAAGCCGGGCGAGAACGGTGGCACCCGCGTGGAGATCTCCATCACCCTGCGTGCGGCGAACAACGCGGCCGGCGTGCACTGAGACTGTTCGGCAGCCGGGATGACCGGGCCGGACGCCTAGGAGCCGGCCGGGACGGTCTGCCTGATGGTCGCCAGATAGTCGTCTGGTGGCCGCATGACGGACGGTAAAGCTGTCAGCCATCGGCGATCTGGATGGTCGTCCAGCCCGTGTCATCGGCCAGCAGCGCCCGGCCCGGGCAGGACAGATCTTCCTGCTCCCAATCGGCCATCGCCGTGGCCGGGATACCCGCGAGCATGTCCGCCGACCGGTCGCCGGTCGGGAAGAACACGCGTGTGGCGCACTGGGCGGGGAAGCGTACGAGCCGCGGGTCGCGCACCGCATAGACCGTGCGGGTGCGGCTGTCCTGCAGACGCCGGCGCAGGCGCGTCGCATCGGCGTCGTCGCACAACGGGTCAAGAAACGTATCGACGTCATCGGCCATCTCCAGATCGGGCAGCAGCCGGCACAGCAGGGCGCACAGATGCGTCTTGCCGCGCCCGGCCGGCCCGCACACGGCGATATTGCCGCGCGACGGGTCGAGCACGGCCGGATGGGTGCGCACCCCGTCGTCGGCAAGACCGATCACGACCGGCCGCAGGCCCTCCGGCCTGCGCGATGAGGATTCGTCGGGACCGGTGCCGGCATTGCCCTGCGCGGTGTCCATGCCTCTGATGCGCTCGAGCGTGTACCGCCGGGGCAGTGGCGGGGTGAACAGGCTGCGCGCGGGTGTGGGATTCTGCCTGCAGCAGGTGGTGAGGAACATCCGCGCCAGGGCGCATGTCTGTGCTGTCCTGTCCGTCGGAAGCGGGGCGCGCACCAGGAGCGTGCTCCCTCCGCCGGCGCAGATGGCCGTCCCGGGACGGTCGGCCGGAAGGGCCGCCGCCGCCCGCGTGCCCACCAGCTCGGAGGACTGCAGAGGATCGCGCACACGCAGGCAGATACTCGTGCCGATATTGGCCTGCATCGTGCGCGGTACCTCGGCTGACGGGCTCTGGGTGGACAGGATCAGGTGCATGCCGAGCGAGCGCCCCTGGCTCGCCAGACGTGACAGCCGCGGCAGATAGTCGGGCAGCATGGTGCGCAGCGCGTTGAACTCATCGACCACCACCAGCAGCCGCGGGGGAGGGGCGGCCAGCTGCTCGATCCGTGCGGCGTGATGCCGTCCGAGCAACCGCTCGCGCCGACGCAGTTCCTGTTCCAGCCCTGCGAGCGCACGTTTTGCCATTGCCAATGACAAGTCGGAGACGGATCCCGCCGTGTGGGGCAGATGGCGCAGATGGCGGAAGGTGGCCCCGCCTTTGAAATCGAGAAAGACAAAATTGAGCCGTGAGGGCGGGTAGGTCAGCGCCAGGGCCGCGCACCAGTCCTCAAGCAGCACGGATTTGCCCGAACCGGTCATACCGGCCACGAGCGCATGGGGACCGTCCTGCACGAGATCAAGGACGACCGCGTTTCCGCGGCCGTCCCTGCCGATCGGCGCCGCCAGATGCGCGCTCTCGTGGCGGTGCGCGTACCAGTGGCGCACGCACAGACGCCACAGCGCGATTCCGCCTGCCGTCGTCTGGGCGTGCGCGGCCCTGTCGTCGCATCGGGCATCCGCTGTGCGGCCGGAGGCACCGCTGCCACGGATGCCTGTCGGCATTCCGGCTGTCTCAGGCAGGCCGAGCAGCCGGGCGAGCGGCTCGGCATCAATGGCACTGCGCGCCGCCTCCTCCACGCTGACCGTCTGTCCCGGCTGCCGTGTGCCGGTCGTGATGCCGTCAGAAGAATCCGCGTCTTCGGCCACCGGGGAGTGATCCTGGGATCCTTGCTGCCACAACGAGGAGGAGTGCAGGCCGGCGAACGATTCGATGGTCGTCGCCACACTCATCGCCAGACTCGTGGCGGACATCATGACGAGCATCCACGAACGGGAGATCACGGCGGTGATGACGAGCGCGGCCTGCAGCACGACCGGCAGGAGCCTCGAGACGCACAGCAGCACAAGGCGAAGCCGTGGCATCCGCGCCGGTCGTGCCGCGTGCGGCGGAGGTGAGGACCGACGGCGGAACCGAGGGGAGTGGGAAATGATCGTCATGGTGCCGATCATGCCCTGTCCGCAGCAGAGACGATATCGGGGGCGGTAATTGTGGAAAACTGGCGTGCGGAGAAAAATGAAGAACAGGGAGTCGAGTCGGGCACGGTCGGCGATGCAGGAAAGATGCCTGGGCAGGTTGCCGGTCGTGGCCTGTATTCGCTCCGCTCGTCCTGTTTACTGCTGCGGCAGCCCTCCCACGACACCGGCGGCATGCGTGCCGTTCTTGATCTGCTCGAACAGATCAAGCGTCTGCGTGCGGTCAACCGTCACACAGGAGCCGAGCGGATAAATATACGTGCCCATGCTCGTCAGGACCGGCATGCCGGTGATCCCGCCCGAACCAGTGGCAGAGCGGAAGGTGACCGCCATCTGCGCCAGCGTCAGCGGGGAGGAATGCTCGTCCACGGTCACGGCCTTGAGCCCCGCCTTGATGGTCGCGGGCATTTTGCCGCTGGCGACGAACGAGGGGGACATCACCTTTTTCGCCACCGCCTGGATGACGAGCCGCTGTCGTGCCGCGCGCCCGAGGTCGCCCATCGGATCGCCGTGACGCATGCGCGAGAAGGCCAGCGCGGTCGTGCCGTCGGCCATATGGCAGCCGGCCTTCCAGTCGAGCCCGGAGAACGGGTCGGAGACGGTGCGGTTGTAACACAGCTCCACACCGCCCATCGCGTCGACCACATCCTTGACGCCGGCAAAACCGACTTTGACGACGTGATCGACCTTGAGCCTGGTCATCTCCTCCACAACGGAGGTGAGTGCCGGCCAGCCGTTCTGCTCGGCCACAGAGTTGATCTTCTCACCGGTGCCCTTGTATTCGACATAGCTGTCGCGGGGGATGGAGATGAGCGCGGCAGGCCCGGACTGTGGTCGAACGAGCAGCATGATCGAGTCCGTGCGCTCGCCCGGCACATCCTTCGTGCTCTGGTCGAGCGTTCCATCCGCGCGTGAGTCAGAGCCGAGGATGAGCCATGTCCGGGCGGAATCGTCGGTGGCGGTGCTCAGCGCATTCATATGCGTGAGCTGGCCGTTCGTCCAGATATAGAACCAGGCGACGAGCACGAGCAGCACGACGAGCAGGGCGACAAGGATCCGGGCGATGATTCGGCCTGGGTGATGCCGATGCCTGGCGACGACAGGTGCAGGCGAGCCCGACGGCGCGCCCCAGGAGCCGGAAGGCTGCCTGCCAGACTGATACGACGGATATTGAGGGGCGGAAGCATACCCATATCCGGTCTGCGAAGAGCGCCGCGGGGGATACTGCGCGGCGGACTGGTATCCGGCGTTTTGCTGATAATGCCCGGAGCTGCGGGAGGAACCTGCCAGCCGCTGCTGGTCGGGATGCACCGCCGAGCGTGTGCTGCCGCCCGCACGGCGGGGCTGACGGCGGACCGGCTGCGCCGGCGAGCCGTTCACACGCACGCGGCCGGACTGAGTCGATGCCGCGCTCTGGTGCGGTTTGCGGCCGCTCCGACCTGTCGAGGGGGTGAAGCTGGGCGGCACATCGGTACGTCCCCGGTTCTGGCTTTTGCGTCCCTCGGGAAGGAAGCTGGGCGGGACGTCGCGCCCGTTCTCGCCGCTCATTTGCCCGTGCCCGTCGTCACGCCGCAGACGACCTGATTGAGATAGGTGTCGGCGATGCCGATGTACTGGCCGGTGTTCGCATCACGGATGAAGCCCGTGTCCGGATCGACGATGCCGTTCGTCTTCGGATCGACGAGCGTGCCGTCGTCCTGGACGATCAGCCCGGCTTTCGTCTTCGTCTTTTTCTGCGCGGAGGAATCCGACGAGGAACCGTCGGAGGAGGAGTCGGACGACTGGGCGTCCGAATTGTCCGAATCGGTCGAGGCATCACCGCCTGTGGCGGTGGAGTCCGAACTGTCGGAATCGGTCGAGGAACTGTCGAGCGAGACGTTGATCGCCGTGCCCTTGCGCATGAGCTTCCACAGCTGCTCGGCCTGGTCGCTGAAGATGACGCGGTTCGGATCGGCCGGATAGGCGGTGATGGGGGCCGTACGCGAGTAGATGTTGCTGACCGAGAAGTGACTCAGCGAGCCGGCCAGTCCCATAAGCGTGCTGATGTCGGCCAGGTTCTCGCTCAGCTGCACGGAGTTGATCGCCGCCTTGGCGAACTGATAGAGCTGGGCCGAGTTGGTCAGGATGTTCTTCGACAGCGCCTGCCGGGCGAGCTGCTTGATGAGATACTGCTGACGGGCGGTGCGCATGATGTCGGACCCGTCGCCCACGCCCTCGCCGTGGCGCACGCGGGCGAACTGCGTGCCGGTGGTGCCGTCCAGATGCTGCCAGCCCTTGGAAAGGCGCAGATTCGTATAGCTGTCGCTGAGATTGAGGGGGATGCACACATCCACACCGCCCAGCGCGTCGATCATCGAGCGCATGCCGGAGAAGTCGACGACCGCGAAAGCGTTGAGCTCGACGCCGGTCAGATGCCTGACGGCCTGCATCGTGCAGCCGGCCGCGCCGGAGATTCCGTCCGACTGGTAGCCGTAGGCGAAGATCGAGTTGAACATCACGTTGGTGCGCGCCGGGATCGTGCCCTTGCCGGTGGTGCAGGCCGGGACCGAGACGATGGTGTCGCGGGGGATGGAGACGAGGTTCATGTAGTCGCGCTTGGCGCTGATCTGCAGGATCATCGTCGTGTCCGCATTGTGCTCGCCTTCGTCGGCGGTGCCGCCCATCTGCTGGTTGGTCGAGCCCGAGCGCGTATCCTGCCCGAGCAGCAGGATGTTGATCGGCTTGTTCTTGAAGCGGTCGAGGGGCAGCATCTCCTTCTTGCCGGTGGCGGTGGTCACCACCTGCACGGCGCGCGAGCCGGTGGTGTGCGCGAGATCGACATAGACCGCCGCGGCAATGGTGGCCACGAAGGCGAGGATCGCGATGAGCGTCATGCTGATGCCGCGTGCCACAGGATGGCCCGTGCGGAAGGCGAACGAGTGCAGCGGCTGCGGGTTCCCGCTGTGCGAGAGGTTGGGAATCCTCCCCATGCGGTGTGATGAGCCGGAATCAGCAGTGCCCATAAATCCTCATTCTGATCGACTGACGTCTGACGGCGGGCCGTCTTTTCCTCCCCAAGCTTAGGACGGGGGCGGTCTCCACGGCCCCGCAGCCGGGACGGCCACCCTATTTATTCTCATCCTCATCACTTTCTCATCACTTTTGTGGATCACTCTGAGGGATTTCTTGTGCTTGTGTGTCGGAAAAGAAGCGGACATCGTTCTCATCCCAGGCTCTGTGCGAGCTTGCGGCTAGTCTGGACGGGTGAGCACGACTGAAGAGAACACCGTTGTCCGGATCGCCCGACGGGCGATCGCGCAGGAGGGCCGACGGCGCCAGGGGCAGCAGGACGCCGTCCCGCGTGTGGAGGCATCGGTCATCGCCGTCATCACGGTGGAGAACGATATGACCTATTTGCCGCGCACCCTGGCCTGCGTGCTCGGTCAGGACGTGCTGCCGGCCACCATCCTCGTGCTTCATGCCGATGCGCGCTTCGATGGCTCGCGCGGCTGGGTCATCCCTTTCACCTTTGGTGGTGGCCAGGTGAGCGTGGACGTACGCGAGGAGCCGCGCTGTACGAGTTTCGGCACACAGGTCTCTTATGCCCTCGGGCACGGCAGGATCCCTGCAGGCTGCTCGCTGCTGTGGCTGCTCCATGATGACAGTCGGCCGGCCGGCCCCCGCGTGCTCGGCAGGCTGCTCGAGGCTTATCGCAAGGCCCCCAAGGCCAGCATCGTCGGCACGAAACAGCTCGACTGGCAGGGCGACGGGCTCCAGGACGTGGGCTGGCTGCTCGACCGGCACGGCCGGCGCGCCTCGCTCGTGCTCGATGGTGAGCAGGACCAGAGTCAGTACGACAACCGTCAGGACATGCTCGCCGTCAGCCTTGCCGGCGCACTCGTGTCCAAGGAGGCGTGGCGTCAGGCCGGAGGGGTCGATCCATGGATGGGCACCTTCGGCGAGTCGACGGATCTGTGCCGGCGCGTGTGGAGGCTCGGCAGACGCGTCATCGTGCTGCCGCAGGCGGCGACCCGTCATGTGCGCGCCCGCTATGCGGGGCTGCGCTCTGCCGACGGCTCGCACAGACGTGGCCAGCCTCGATCGACGACGATGGCCCGCCTGCGCGCGCAGGAGAAGATCGCGCTGACCAACACGCATGCGCTCATGCTCCTGCCGGCATGGCTGTGGTCCGTCGTGCGCGCGCTCGTGCTCTTTGTCGTCGAGTTGTTCCGCAAGCGTCCGGCGCTCGCCTTCGACATGCTCGCCCTGCCATGGCTGAGACTGGCCTATCTGCCGCGCCGGCTTTCCCCCTCCCGCTTCTATTCGCGCACGGGCATTGATACCCGTCACTATCCCACGCTCGTGGCCACTTCCGCGCAAATGCGTGATTGGCGTGTGCGCAGACGCGCCTTTGCCGCCCAGGACGGCGGTGAGCCGCTCAACCCGCTCGCGCGGGCGCACCTGCGTCACCTCGCCCATGGGCGCGTCTTCGACTGCGTCGTGCTGGCCCTCCTCGGGCTGGCGGCGATGATCGCGGTGAGCTGGCCGTTCCTGTCCGTGCTTTTCGGCGGTGGCTCGCTCGTCTCCTCCAGGCTCGCCCCCACCGCCGCGACCGCCGCGCAGACGTTCGAGGCGGGAACGCTCATGTGGACGCGCGCCCTCGGTATCGGCGCCGTCGGCGCACCGTTGCCGTTCGACCTGTTCCTCGGTCTGCTCGCGCTGGTCGGCGGCGGGCGTCTGAGCGTGGGGATCACGATCTTCTGGCTGCTTGCCCTGCCGTGCGCCATGCTGTCCATGTACGCCGTAGCCGGCGCGGTCACGCGCTCGCGGCCGCTGCGGATGGTCGCCTCCCTTGCGTGGGGGGCCGCCGCATTCCTGTTCGGGGTGGTGCAGACCGCCGGCCTGCCGCTGCTTGTGGTGGCCGTGTTCCTGCCGCTGTCCTTCTATTTCGTCTTCCGCGCGGTGGGCTGGTATGCCGTCGACGAACCGCACTCGCCGCATCCGTCCGTCCAGGCGGCGGCTGTGGCCGGCCTGCTGCTCGCCCTGGTCGTGCTCGCCGAGCCGCAGCTCATCCTCCCGCTCGTGCTGGCGTTCCTGCTCTACCTGCTGGTCGTCAAAGAGCATAAGGCCATGCTCCTGCTCATGCCGGTGCCCGCGATCGTCGCCCTCGCCCCCACTTTCTACTACGTGCTGTTCCGCGCCCGCGAGGGTGCCTGGCGGCAGTTGTTCGCCGATGCGCTCGTGCCGGATCGTGCCGTCTCGGACATGTCCGTGCTCGTCCGGCGTTATCTGGGTGCGGGCAGTCTGCCGCAGGCAGCGGGCCGGATCGGCCTCATCAGTCTTGCTGTGGTCGGTGTCGTGCTCGTCCTTGCCGCCGTGTTCTCGCTCTTCGTCCGTTCGGCGCGGCGCATGAGCCGCATGGCCTGGACGCTCGTCTTCTCCGGCGCGCTGCTGCTTGTCCTCGCCCCGCGCGTGGGTATCAGCCCGTCGACGACGGCGGGGCAGGGGCCGGTGACGGGCTCCTGTGTGCCGGCGCTCATGGTCGTGCTGTTCGGACTGCTGCTGGCTGCCAGCGCGCTGACAGGCATGAATGACTCGCTCTTCCGCATGGTCGTCTTCGGCGACGGCGCCGGCACCGCTGCGCAAGACGCGGCCGTCGCCGCGAATACCGCCGCCGCACCCGCGGATACGGTGACCGGCGTGCGCTCCGAGCCTGTGGCGGTCGGCCCGGACGGGCAGGTCCGGCTTCATACCCTCGCCTCCCGCCGCACTCCGCTCGCCGGTCTGCGCGCGCTGCTGTGTGTGGTCCTCACCTGTGGTGTGGTGCTCGTGGGCGTCCTGTCCGGTCTGGCGTGGAAGGGGACCTCCACCGTCGGCGCCTCCCGTCAGGCGCTGCCGATCGTGGCCGTCAATGATCTTCATTCCGGCAAGTCGCGCATCCTCGCCGTGCGCGCCGATGGTCGTGACTCGCTGCGCTACTGGGTGATGGGCACCGGCTCGGGTGACCTCATCGATGTCAGCCCGATGGCCTCTGCATGGTCGCTCACGCATACCGATCCGTCGGAGGAGGCCGTCTCACAGGCCGCGGCGGGCCTGCTCGCCGGCAGCGGCCAGGTCGCCTCGCAGCTTGCGGCCCTCGGTTTCATCGGTATCTACGTCCCGCCGGCCACCGTCTCTTCCGACACCACCGTACGTCAGGCGCGCACGTCGCTCATCTCGCACATCCTTTCTGCCGACGGCACGGTACAGGTGACGAACACGGCCGAGGACGGCCTGTACGTGCGTCTACAGGAGGCCGGGGGTATCTGCCGCACTGGCTCGACAGGCTCGTCTGCCGGTGCCTCGTCCGCTTCTGGCTCCTCCGCGTCGGTGGTGGAGGACCAGACTGGTGCGGAAAGCGTCGGCGACGATGACGGCACCGATGTCTCTGCCTCCTCTACGCAGACGCAGTCCGGTTCATGCGCCGTCCAGAAGAGGACGGATAGCGCCTATTCCGCCGCGCAGACCGATCCGCAGCGCCTCATCTGGCTTGTGCTGCTCTGCCTCGTCCTGCTGATCTATCTCATCGTGGCCATCCCGCGCTCACGCCACCTGTCCACGGAAGGGGGCCGCTGATGGCACGTCCATCCTCCTCGCCGGTCGTCAACACGGGCCGGCGCCACGCGCTCACGCTCCTGTCAGGCCTGCTGCTCGTGCTGGCGGCGGCCATACTCGTCGTCGTTGCCTGCCTGCCCGCCTCTGGTCCGATCAGTCGGGCGCTTGCCGGCTCTTCGGCTGCCTCACCTGTGCGTGCCGTGGCCTCGACGAGCCGCCAGCTGTACTGCCCGCCCGCCATCGGCCTGTCCGATTCGGGCAGCTACGGCGATTCTTCCTTTGCCGCCAGCGCGGGTGATCTCGCCTCGGCCCGCACGCTGCTCACATTCGGCTCGGTCTACGACGGCCAGGTTGCCGGGCTGTCCGCCTCGGCAGCCGCGGACACGCTCTCCCTGCCATCGGGCAAAAAAGCCGGTGTGACGCGTTCGCAGGCCTCATCCTCCATCGTCTCCACCCAGCAGCTGTCGGCATCCGCCGGTGACGGCCTTGCCGGAGTGTCCGCCTCGTGGGCCAGCACCGGTGATGTCCAGGGGATCGCCGCGACCTCCTGTGCGGCCTCTGTCTCACGCGCGGGTTTCCTGCTGCCGAGCACCCAGGTGGGGCGTTCGGCGCGGCTGCTCGTCGCCAACGACTCGGATAAATCGACCGTCATCGCCCTGCGCTTGTGGGGCGCCTCCTCGGCGGGACAGATCCATCCCGCCGCCAATTCGCAAATCTCCGTCGCCGCCCATTCCTCGCAGACGATTAATCTCAGCGCGTTGACCGGCCATCAGAATGCCGCGTTCGTCGAGGCGCGCAGCACCGCCGTCGCCGTGCACATGCTTGTGGAGACGACAGCCGCCTCTGGGCTCACTTCCAAGGGTGTGGATTTCGCGCCCACGATCACGGCCGTGCGCTCCGGTACGCTCACCGGCCTGTCCAAGGGCAGTTCCGCACGTCTGCTGCTCTTCTCCTCTTCCGATGCGCGCGTGGAAGGGCACTGGCTCAGCTCCGACGGACAGGAAGATGCGGAGCATCTCGCCAGTGGTGTACGTGTGAATGCCGGCCGTGTGACGAGCGTCGATCTTGGTTCCGTGCCCGAGTCGGTCGGGGCGTTGCACCTGGACGCGGACAGACCGGTGTATGCCCAGATCGTGCAGACGACGGCGGGAAGCGACGGCCAGGAGGATTATTCGCTGATCGCACCGACGGTGGGGCAGAAGGTCTCGGCGCTGGCAGTGCCAAAAGGGCTGGACGCCGACGTGCTGCTCGCCAATTCGGGTTCTTCCACCCTGACCGTGCGGCTGAGGACCGTCTTCGCCCAGGGCTCGGTCGGCGGCGGCAGGACCGTCAGTCTCCAGCCTCAGTCCAGCGTCACGCTCGCGCTCTCGGATATCGCCGGGAATGCCGGCACAGGGTCGGTGGCGGGCATCACCGCCACACTCACGTCGGGATCCGCGGCGGATCTGTCGGCGGCGGCGAGCCTGTCATCGTCCACGCTCTCCTCCGCCTCCGTCGCACAGGGCACGGTCGTCCCGTTCTCCTCGCTCATGCCGGCCTCCTCACGGGTCAGCGCGGTGCGCTCCCCGCTCGCCGCGGTCGGCAGCGCGCAGTGAGCATGTGCTGAGGCACCGGGGACTGTTTATTCTTCCTGCGTGGGATCGATCTATTCTTCCTGCGTGGGATCGATCTCGTCAGGGCGACGGCCGGTCAGATCTGCCACGCGGTCGACAAGCTCGGCGCGTATGAGGCCCTCCAGATCCTGCGCGTCATATGATTCCGTCTCCAGCGGGCGGCGATAGAGTACGATGCGTGCCGGTCTGCCGTGCTCGGCGGGGAAGGCCTTCGACCGCGGCACGCGCTGTTCCTCCCAGGGCAGCGGGTCATCGGGCGGCACATCCTCCACAACGCACTGCACCGCGTCGATCACCTCCGGCCAGGCCGTGCGCAGCCGGCGGATTTCGGCAAGATACATGTCGTCGAACAGGCCCTGCTTCGTGCGATAACGTGGCAGCCAGCCGCCGAACAGCGGGCGGCGTTGCCCGCGTCCATGCCTGTCACGGTAGACAGGACGATTCCACGGCAGATCAGAGGCAGGGGTGCTCATGCCTGCCATCCTACGCAGAGGCGGCCGACCGTCGCCCCGGTCTTGATCACCTCCTCAGTTTTGACGGACGCCCTGGTTTTTGGGTATCGTCCCAGTTTTCCACAGTGCCGTCCATGGCTTGGGCTGCTGGCCCTTCGTGGTCCAGACTCGAAATTGACAGGACAGACGGTGACGGACCGGATGGAGGAGGAGCGATATGGCCGGACGATCATTATCGGCGGTATCAGTGGCCGCGGTAACGGGAAGAGGGCAGGGACAGCAGGAGGCGGGACCGGACGGTATTCAAAAACGCAGGGATCCGGAGGACACAGAACCGGAGGACGCAGAATCGGAAGACGAGGAATCAGAGGATGACGGCAGTATTTTGACCGATCTGCTCGGGCTTATCGCACCGCGCTTCTGCGCCGGCTGCAATCGGCCCGGCCGTGTGCTCTGCCCCGGCTGCCGCCGTCTGTTCGCGGCGGATATCGCCCGCCCGGCGCCGACCGGTCTGATCGCCTGCGGGCATGTCTACTCGTGCGCGCGGTACGAGGGCGCGGCCCGTCACGCCGTACTGGGGTGGAAGGATCATGATGACATCGAGGCCGGCCGCCTGCTCGCACGGCTGCTCTGCGCTCTCACCGACCGCATCCTGCCCCGGGCGCCGGGGCTGGCCGTGGCCGTCGTCCCCGTGCCTTCCTCACGCCGATCGGTCCGTCGCCGCGGACGCAGGCATATCCTTGAGCTGTCTGCACCACTCGTGCGCGACCTGCGTCGCCGGGGATTCGACGCCCGACAGGTTCGGGCGCTCGCACTGCGCGGTACATCGGCGAAATCTGTCGCCCGTACGCATGCCGGCCAGCGGCGGTCCCGCTCGCGCACGGCGTTCCGTCTCGCACCCGCTGCACGGCGTCTGCGCCCAGGGGAGGCCGTGATCCTCGTCGACGATATCTGCACGACCGGCGCCACCTTGCTTGCCTGTTCGGCGCTGCTGGCCGGTGCAGGGCACAGGCCGCTCGTGGCCCTCACCCTCGCCACGGTCGTCTCGGATCGTGATCCGCAGGAACGCCGTCATCTGCTCGCTTTCCATCGTGAGCTTGTCAGCTGAATCGGGAGCTCGTCGGCTGAGCCCATGCTTTTCACCGACGGGGTTGTGGGTGCCGGCCGTGATGGTTGCAGGAACGGCAGTGTTCCGGGCTGTCTCTGTTTCAGGCTGTCCTTGCCTCGGATTGCTCTTGGCGGGAGGAGCCTCGCCTTGTGTCTGATCGGTTCCGACTGGGGTTGATCGTTCTTACCGAAGGCCTTTCGTCTGTCACGCGCTCACGACGGGCAGCTCGTCCCAGCGTGTGGTGCATCGCGGCGAGAGGAGCTGCCGGCGCATGTTCCAGTCCGCCCCCGTCTCGTTGGACGCGCGCCCCCGGCCGCGCAGGCCTGACCAGCCGATGCCGACACTGTGGTCGCCGAAGACCGCATTGGCGCGGTCAAGCAGCGCGCCGATATTGCGCGTGTCCCGGTGTGCCTGGAAATCTGTCTGTGGCAGTGGATGGTAGGAGCCGGCGCTGATCAGCCCCTCCAGTACCACGCCGGCGCGTGACCAGCGCGAATGCGGATCGATGTCATCCAGCAGCCCCGAGCCGGAGAGCGCGTGCATGAAGACGAACGGGTCATCACTGGGGTTGTCCAGCTCCACAAAGCGCAGGGGCAACGATTCCTCGCCGTCGTGACGGGTGAACGGCGCCCCGACGAAGAAACCGATGCGCCAGGCGAGCGAGTGCTGCCGTCGCAGCCGCCGGCAGGCGTCCTGGATATAGACGCCGAGCGCCTGCCGCACCGGCTCGGCCCCGTGCACATAATGGCCGAACATGCGCGAGCAGAGGATGGACTGCTTGCGCACCCCGCCGTCGGCGCTCGCCTCCTCGCCGATGCAGGCGCTGCCGCGTAGCTCGAGCACCGTGCGCGCCAGGCACACCCCGTACTGCGCGCGCAGCCGTACGAGGTCGGCGTCGCGCAGCTCTAGGGCGGTCACAATGCCGTGGGCGGCGAGTTTGCGCGTCAGCCGCCGGCCGATGCCCCACACGTCGCTGACCGGCGTGACGGCCAGCAGCGCCTCACGCTGATCGGCGTCGAGACGTTCCCAGGAGGAGACGTGGCCCTGGCCATGGCCGTGTTTGGCCCAATGGTTGACGATCTTGGCAAGCGTCTTGGTGGGCGCGACCCCCACGGACAGGGGGATGCCGATGCCTTTCCAGACGGCCTCGCGCATCCGGTGCGCCGTCTGCACCGCCTCCTGTTCGGGCAGGGTGGTGCGCAGGAAGCACTCGTCGATGGAATAGATCTCCTGATGGGCGAAGTAGCGGTGCATGAGGCGCATCATCCGCTGGGAGAGGCTGCCGTACAGCTCATAGTTGGAGCTGAGGGCCACGGCACCCTGTTCCGTGGCCTCCTCGCGTATCTGGAACCACGGCACGCCTTTGGGCACATACGGTTTCGCCTCGACGCTGCGTGTGACGACACAGCCGTCGTTGTTGGACAGGACGATCACCGGCCTGTGCGCGAGCTCGGGATGGAAGACGCGCTCGCAGGAGGCGTAGAAGGTGTCGGCGTCGGCGAGCACATAGAGCGTGCGCTGCTCCCGGGTACCCGATGCGCGCATGGCGGAAGGCATGGCGTCCGTGCAGCCCGCGACCTTATTCTTGACGTCTTCGTTCTTCTTGACGTCCCTGCTATTCCTAGCGCTCTGGCTTTCGATGTTTTGCTCTTGAGCGTCTTCTTCCCGTCTGGCGGTTTTCTGCCCAGCGCCTTTTGCCTGTTCGTCTTTGTTGCGTGCTTTGTTGCGTGCGACCTCCAGACGGGCAAGCTCGTGCTCTGGATTGATGAGTGGGGAGGACTGCCAGCTGGAACGCCGGCCGAACGTGCGCGAGACATCCATCAGGACCTTGCCTCCTGCCTGTTTCCCGTCTCTGCCGGCATGCCGTCGAAGCGTGGCATCTCGCGCCGCTGATAGTGATAATTGCCGATCACCACACCCCAGACGGACAGCTCCTGGCCGTCATCGACGGTGATGTCCGGATAATCGGGATTCTCCGGGTGGAGCATCGGCCGGCCGTGCGCATCCCGTGCGAGACGTTTGACGGTGAGCTCGTCGTCGACGACGGCGATCACCACGTCTCCGGTGCGCGGCTCGAGCGAACGGTCCACGAGCAGCAGATCACCGTCGTAGATGCCGGCCCCGCGCATGGAATCGCCGGCCACGCGCACGGCGAATGTCGTCTCCGGGTGGGTGATGATGTGCTCATCAAAGGAAAAATCCGAGAGGAAGTAGTCCTGGGCCACCGAGGGAAAACCGGCATGGACGGCTTCCAGCGCCTCATGGACGGGCGCCGCGCCGTGTGAGAGCCGGACGGGCAGGATGGGCATGTCGGTCTCCTTTCGTCACCCTCACTGTAATCGAACAAATGTTCGAATAAAAGAGTGCGGAGGAAACGCCGCGAACGATAGGGGTCGCCGCCGTCATGGCCGTCTGGGCCGATCGAAGCGTCCGGGGCCGATCAACGACCAATCAGGAACCGATTACAGCCGGGAACCGGCCACTGACCGTGCACCCGACCCGTCTGAAAAGGGCCGGGACCTGACCAGCCGGAAAGAAAAAGCAGAGTCCTGACTGGTCGAAAAGGCAGGGTTGTCGGCATGCCTCAGTCGGCGTCGTCACTATCCGCCGCAGCAGCATGCCGCAGCGGCAGCCGTATCTCGAAGTCCGTGCCGCGCCGGTCGTCCACCACGCGCACCGTGCCGCCGTGCAGTCTGGCGGCCCACCGGGCGATCGACAGACCGATACCCGTGCCGCCCGAGGAGGTGCCCGGATGCCCGTCGCCCTGCACGAACCGGCGGAAGATGCGCTCGCGATCCTTCTTGTCGATCTGCGAGCCAAGGTTGATGACGTTCGTCACCGCTGTGCCGTCATGGTCGTTCTCATGCGCCTCGATGAGCACACGCGTGCCGTCGGGGGAGTGCTTGAGGGCGTTGTTGATGATGTTGGTGAACAGCTGGCCGAGCCGATCGGTGTCGCCGTCGAGGTAGAGCGTGTCGGGCACATGCAGCTCGATGTGATGGTTGTGCGCGGCGTCGGCGATCTCCAGCGGCCGGATCGTCTCCTCGAGCAGCTCGCGCAGATTGAAGCGCGTGATCTCCAGGCTCGCCGCTCCCGCCTCGATGCGGGAGAGGTCGAGGAGGAAGGCGATCAGATCCCCCAGACGCTTGGACTGGGTGACGATGAGCTCCAGATTCTGCGGGGTGGGTTCGACCACGCCGTCGGCCATGTTCTCCGCCTGTGCGCGCATGGCGGCGACGGGCGTGCGCAGCTCATGGCTCACGTTGGCGATGAGATCCTTGCGGCGCTGGTCGGTGTGCTCCAGCTCGGCCGCCATCTGGTTGAAACCGGCGGCGAGCTCGCCCACCTCGTCCGTGCTGTGCGGCACCACGCGCGTGCTGTAGTCGCCGTCGGCCATGGCCTTGGCGGCGTCACGCAGCTCGAGCAGCGAGCGCGTCAGATGACGGGAGAAGAAGTAGCCGACGATGGCGAAGACGAGGACGGAGATGGGCAGGCTGATCCAGCCGCTCATGCCCAGCTCGTGCAGCGCCCACGAGAGGATGAAGGCGGCCGCGGAGGCGAAGACCACGAGGACGGTGATTTTGAGCGTCAGCGACGTATGACGGGGGAGCATCTCATGCTCGTGCGCCGTCTTCTCGATCTCCTCCTCCGGCGTCTGCGGCCGGTCGGTTGTGGCGTGTCGGTGCGGCGAAAGCGGCATCAGTCCTCGCTGCCGCCTTTCCAGTCGGCGGGCGGCTCAAAGGCATAGCCCACCCCGTGCACGGTGCGGATGCGGTCGGCACCGAGCTTGTGCCGCAGCGCCTTCACATGCGAGTCGACGGTGCGTGTGCCCGAGGCATCCACCCAGTCCCACACCTCCTCGAGCAGCTTCTCGCGGGTGAGCACGGTGCGCGGCCGGCGCGAGAGCGTGGTGAGCAGGTCGAACTCGGTGGGGGTCAGATGCACCTCTTTGCCGTCGAGCGTGACGATGCGCTGCGCCGGGTCGATGACGAGCGAGCCGAAGTCGAGCACCTTTTCCTGCTCGGCCTTGCTGGCGATCACGCGTGCCCGATCGACGCGGCGGAAGAGCGCCTTGCACCGGGCGATGAGCTCGCGCATGGAGAACGGCTTGGTCATGTAGTCGTCCGCACCCGCGGCGAGACCGTTGATCTTGTCGGACTCGTCATCGCGCGCGGTGAGCATGAGCACCGGCACCGGGCGCTCGGCGATGATGCGCTGCGTCGCCTCGAGGCCGTCCATCACAGGCAGCATCACATCCATGATGACCAGGTCCGGCTTGAGCTGCGAGGCGGCGAGGACGGCGTTCTGCCCGTCCCCGGCCACGCGCACGGCCCACCCCTCGGACGAGAGGCGCTGGGCGATGGCGGTGGCGAGCGTGGGCTCGTCCTCCACCACCAGAATCATCTTCTTCCGGTCGTCGCCGGATTTCTGGTCAACCATGGATGCTCCTCTGCTGCCGGTTCGCCGTATAGCGATTGTGGCGGTCATCGCACGATGACCGCCATGCGGTACCACCCGCGGCGGTCACTTGGTGCTGTCAGGCTCCAAGAATAGTGCGCTCAGCGCGGGCACGGTGATCGGCGCGGACCAGTCACGCGAATGATACGGATGGTCCTCGGCCTGGATGGTGCCGTTGGTCACGCCATTGCCGTCATAGCGCGTGTCGTCGGTGTTGAGCACCTCGTGCCATGCGCCGCCCTGCGGCAGCGGCAGGCGGTAGCCGTCCCAGCGTGATCCGGAGAAGTTGACGACCACCACGAGCGGATGGCCGGCCTTGTCGTAGCGCACGAACGAGAGCGTGTTGTGATCGGCGTCATCGCTGGTGAGCCACTGGAAGCCGGACTGGTCGAAGTCCTGCTGCCACAGCGCTGGGGTGGTCTTGTAGAACGCGTTGAGGTCGGAGACGAGGCTCTGCACGCCCTTGTGGTCGGGCGAGGCGAGGCTCGTCCAGTCGAGGGAGTTGTTGTAATCCCACTCGCCGAACTGGGCGAACTCGTTGCCCATGAAGGTGAGCTTGCGGCCCGGATGCGCCCACTGGTAGGCGAACAGCTCGCGCACCTGGGCGAAACGCTGGGGGTCGCTGCCGGGCATACGGCCGATGAGCGAGCCCTTGCCGTGCACCACCTCGTCATGGCTGATGGGCAGCACATAGTGCTCCGTGTAGGCGTAGACCATCGAGAACGTGATCTCGTTGTGGTGCCACTTGCGGTTGATCGGCTGCTCGGACATGTACTGGAGCGTGTCATGCATCCAGCCCATGTTCCACTTGAACCCGAAGCCCAGGCCGCCGGCGTTGGTGGGGGCGGTCACGCCCGGCCAGGCGGTGGACTCCTCGGCGATGATGACGGTACCCGGGTTGTTCTTGTAGGCGGTGGCCGTCGCCTCCTTGAGGAAGTCGATCGCCTCGAGGTTCTCACGCCCGCCGTAGCGGTTCGGACGCCACTGGCCCGGCTTGCGCGAGTAGTCGAGGTAGAGCATGGACGCCACGGCGTCCACCCTCAGCCCGTCCACATGGAACTCCTTGAGCCAGTAGATGGCGTTGGCCACCAGGAAATTGCGCACCTCGTTGCGTGAGTAGTTGAAGATATAGGTGCCCCAGTCGGGCTGCTCGCCGCGCAGCGGGTCGGGGTTCTCATACAGCGGCGTGCCGTCGAAGCGTGCCAGGGCGAAGTCGTCCTTGGGGAAGTGGGCGGGCACCCAGTCCATGATGACGCCGATGCCGGCCTGGTGGAACGCGTCCACAAGGTAACGGAAGTCGTCAGGGCTGCCGCCGCGCGAGTCAGGCGCGTAGTAGCCGGTCACCTGATAGCCCCACGAGCCCTCGAACGGGTGCTGGGCCAGGGGCAGGAACTCCACATGCGTGAAGTTCTCCTTCTTGACGTAGGCCACGAGCTGGTCGGCCATCTGCCGGTAGGACAGTCCCTTGATCCAGCTGCCGGCATGCACCTCGTAGATGCTCATCGGCTTGAGATGGGCATTCTCCTGAGCGCGGCGGTCCATCCACTCCTCGTCGTTCCACGTGTACTTCGTGTCGTCCACGAGGATGGAGGCGGTGCGCGGCGGCACCTCATGCGCGAACTCGAGCGGGTCGGCCTTTTCCTTCCACTCGTTGTTGGCATTGAGGATCTGATACTTGTATTTCATGCCCGGCTTGAGGTCGGGGATGAAGATCTCCCAGATGCCCGAGGCGCCCATCGAGCGCATGGCGTAGGCGCGGCCGTCCCAGCCGTCGAAGTCGCCGACCACGCGCACGGCATGGGCGTTGGGCGCCCACACGGCGAAGGAGGCGCCGCTGATCTTCTTGCTGCCTGGGACCCCCGGCGTGCCCATCGGGTCGTCATACTGGCGGATGTGCGCGCCGAGCACCTGCCACAGGCGCTCATGCCGGCCCTCGCCGATGAGGTAGAGGTCCATGTCGCCCACGGTGGGCAGGAAGCGGTACGGATCATCCTGGATCTCCGGCTTGCCGCCCTTGTAGGTCACCTCCACGCGGTAATCGGGGGTCGAGAGCGTGCCGTCGGCCTCCTTCTCGAGCGGGACGAGGGCGACGAACACGCCGTTGTGCTCGTGGTGCGCCTCATACCGGCCGTTCTGCGTGAGGATGCGCACGCTCTTGGCCAGAGGCCGCAGAACGCGCACCGTCGCCCACCGGCTGCCGGAGCCGTTGGGGTGGATGCCCAGCACAGCGTGCGGGTTGTAGTACGTGCCATTGGAGACCGCGTCGAGGGTCCCCTGCTCCACCGGCACCGGTGCCGGTGTCTCACTAGTGTTTGTCACCATAATTTTGAGTTTATCGCAGATGTGAAGATCCCGGGGGCGGTTTGTGGAGGTGTTTTCCTGATCGGTCGCCTGCCGCCGGCAGCCATTTCCTGCCCCGCGTCCTTGTTGCGCGCACGGCGGGGCGGGCGGCTGTTTTGTCCGTGCCGGATGCCATGCTTTGCAATGGCTAAGTGTCGATTTTTCTGTTTTCGGGAGGATTTGGTCCATGGCCTACAAGGTGGGGGACACCGTTGTTTATCCGCGTCACGGGGCGGCCCGGATCGTCGCCATCGGCGACCATGAGCTCAAAGGCGTCACCCGTCGGTACATCAAGATGCAGATTCTTGATGACCCCTCGGGCAACGGCCTCGTCATCGAGATTCCCGAGAAGAACCTGAAGAAGATCGGCGTGCGCGACATCGCCGACGCCAAGGCCGTCACCAAGGTGTTCGAGATCCTCCGTACCCCCATCGAGGAGGAGAAGACCAACTGGTCGCGCAGATTCAAGCTCAACCAGGAGAAGGTCGCCTCGGGCGACGTCAACAAGATCGCCGAGGTGGTGCGCGACCTCGCCCAGCGCGATGACCTCGAGCACGGCCTGTCCGCCGGCGAGAAGCGCATGCTCGTGCGCGCCCGCTCCGTCCTCTCGTCGGAGATCTCCTTGTCGGAGAACATCAGCATCGAGCAGACCGAGCACCTGCTCGACGTGAACCTCGGCTATGCCGAGCCGACAGAGGATGATCTCAAGCACCATGCCAAGGCGCCCAAGGAGAAGGCCTCGCAGACGCTCGACCGCGTGGAGGCCGAGCGCAAGGCTGCCCGCAAGAAGGCGCACCCGTCCAAGAAGAAGACGGCGACGAAGGAAGAGACGAAGGCTGTGCGCGAGAAGATCGAGAAGGCCTCCGCCGCCCGCTCGCAGCAGGACTGAACTTCAGGAACCGGATCCAGACGATCCGATAGACGGAAGAACCCCGCGTGGCCCTCATCCGGTCGCGCGGGGTTCTTTCATATATTCGTTGTCTGTGCGGGGCTGGCATGTGCGCGGGGCCATGCGCCCGCGATCATGCCTGACGGCGGCCGATGAGCTGGCTGACCGCCCAGATGAGCGTCGCGATCGTCACGATGGCAAAGCTCGGCGGGGTGGGCAGCATGGCCGAGAGCACGAGGCCGCCCCAGATGCTGATGAGGCAGATGACGCATGACCACACCATCGCCGACAGCGGCGAGCGGGCGAGCGTGTTGGCGCTTGCCGCGGGGGTGACCACGAGCGCGAAGATCAGCAGCGTTCCCACCGCCTGCACGCTGATGGTGACCGTGCCGGCGAGCATCAGCATGAACACGATGCCCATCAGCCCGGTTGGTACGCCTTTGGCGCGGGCAACCTGCTCGTCCACGGAGCTGAACAGCAGCGGGTGGTAGACGAGGCCGAGCACCACGAACAGGACGATGTCGAAGATCAGGTAGCCGAGCAGCTGGCTGTCAGTGATCGAGAGGATCGAGCCGAAGAGGATCGCCTGCATCTGCTGGCTGGCGGAGGCGGACAGCCGCGAGAAGAACAGGCCCAGGCCCATCGCGAAGGCGAGGATCGTGCCGGTGGCGATGCCCCTCTTGCTCGCCTTCCTGCCCAATGCCCCGATGATGAGGCCCCCGGCCATGGCGAACAGGCCCAGGCCCAGACTGACCGGCGCGCCGATGAGCACGGCGCCGGTGGCGCCCGGCAGACCGATGTGGGCCAGGGCATGGGCGGCGAACGAGGAGTTGCGGGCGATGACGAAATAGCCGATGAACCCGGCGGCGAGTGAGATGAGGATGCCGGCCAGCGCCGCGTTGCGCATGAACGGTGTGCCGAGCACGCTCCTCCAGCCGGGGTCGAACCACTGTGTGGCGAGGGTGAGTGTCTGTGCGTGCATCATCGATCCTCCTTCTTCGACTGCTCCTGCGGCGGGTCGCATTCGACCGGATCGTGGCCGGCGCTGTCCTCGCCCTGCGCATGGAACTGCGCCACCTGTGCGGCGGTGTGCGTGTGCGGGTGCCGCCCGCGCGGCTCCTCGAGCGGGTTGGGGCGCACGAACATATCGCCCTCGGGGGTCTTGAGCACCTCGACCTTCGTGCCGTACAGATGTGTGAGCAGCCGGGAATCCATCACATTGCCGATCGGGGCGTAATGCGGGTGCCCGTCGAGCAGATAGATGGCACCGGTCAGGATCGGCAGCAGCATGTTGAGATCATGGGCGACCACCTGGATGCTCATATCCAGGCGTGTGTTGAGATGGGAGAGCGTGGCAACGAGGTCACGCTGGCCGGTGATGTCGAGGTTGGCGAGCGGCTCGTCGAGCAGCAGCAGATCCGGGTCGGCCACGAGTGCCTGCGCGATGGCGACGCGCTGGCGCATCCCGCCGCTCATCTGCGACAGCCGCAGCCCTGCCGCGTCGTCGATGTCGGCCAGCCCCAGCGCCTCATGCACTTTGTCCCTCTGCGCACGGGTGAGCCGGCGGAAGCCGAACAGCGGGCCGTTGAGCCCCAAGGCCACCGACTGCTCGGCGGTGATGTTGGAGTCGATGTCGGAGGCGTAGGACTGCGGCACGTAGCCGATGCGCGCGTTGGCCTCGCCCGGACGCCGTCCCAGCACCCGCACCGACCCGTGGCTGAGCGGCACAAGTCCCAGCTCGACCGACAGGAGCGTGGTCTTGCCCGCGCCGTTCGTACCGACGATGGCCGTCACGCTGCCGCGCGGGATGGAGAACGTGCCATGGCTCCAGATCAGGCGTCGTCCGCGGCGCACTGCCGCGTCCTCGAAACGCACCGATTCGGCTGGTTTCTGCGTTGTCGCCTCGCCCATCGGCCCCTCCTTCGTTCGTTCTCCTGCACGCCGCCGCGTCATTCGGACGCGTGCCGCGTTGCGTGGATGCGCATGCGCTCCGGCCGTCCCTCTGGCATATGGTCGCATCAGGCATATGCGGTCGCTTTAGGCATATGGTCGCATCTGATAGGCATATGGTCGCATCTGATATGGCCGGGACGATAACCGACCAGCTCTACCAGTACCCTCAGAGATCGGGACGCGCGGTTGAAATCCACAGCAGCAAACCGTGCGGACGCGCGGCGGAAACCACAGACGGACGACAGGCAGTAAGGCAGGTGCGGGTATGACGGCACGAAGGATCGACGGGCGTGAGTGCGCCCGACAGGTGAGGGCGGACATCGCCCGGCGCGTGGCAGCGCTGGGGGAGCGGGGGATCCGCCTCGCCCTCGGCACGCTGCTCGTGGGCGATGATGTCGGCTCGCACAAATATGTGGCGGGCAAACAGCGCGACTGCGCGCAGGTGGGCATCCGCTCCATCGCCCGCACGCTGCCGGTCACGGCCACGCAAGAAGAGATCCTGGAGCAGGTTGACGCGCTCAACGCCGACCCGGACTGCACCGGCTACATCGTCCAGCTGCCCTTGCCGCGCGGCATCGATGAGCAGGCCGTCATCTCCCATATCGACCCGGCCAAGGATGCGGACGGACTGAGTCCGGCGAGCCTCGGCCGGCTCGTGCTGGACGTGTCCGGCGGTTCTGGCGCGCCGCTGCCGTGCACCCCGCGCGGGATCCTGCATCTGCTGCGCTGGGCGGGCATTGACCCGGCGCACAAGCATGTGGTCGTCATCGGCCGCGGCATCACCGCCGGCCGGCCGCTCGGACTGCTGCTGACCCGTCGGGACGTCAATGCCACGGTGAGCCTGTGCCACACGGGCACGCCCGATCTGGCACAGATCACCCGCCAGGCCGACATCCTCATCAGCGCGGCGGGCAAGGCGCATCTCGTCACGCCGGACATGGTCAGGCCCGGCGCGGTGCTCGTGGACGTGGGCGTCTCGCGCGGGCCGGTCGACCCGGCCACCGGCAAGACGCACATCGAGGGTGATATTGATCCGGCCTGCCGCGACAAGGCCTCGGCCTACACGCCCAACCCCGGCGGCGTGGGGCCGATGACGCGTGCCATGCTGCTGCTCAATCTCGTGGAGGCGGCCGAGCGCCAGGCGTGTTCGCCGACGCGCGGTTGGTAGGCGCCGGTCGCTAAAATTGTGCCCGTCGAACGGGTTGACCGCTCTTCCACGCGTCCAAGAAGGCGCGCGAAAAGTGAATGCCGTCCGCGCGGGCCGGGAAGCCGGGATCGCGTGCGAGGGCGGAGAACAGAAGACAGACAGTATCCATCAAGAAAGAAACCCATATTTCATGGCAGAAACTAACGAGCAGGTTCAGAAGGTCGCCATCAACGACATCGGGACCAAAGAAGACTTCATCAAGGCCGTCGACGCCACCATCAAGAACTTTGATGACGGTGACATCGTCAAGGGCACCGTCGTCCGCATCGATCACGATGAGGTCCTTCTCGACATCGGTTACAAGACCGAGGGCGTCATCCCCTCGCGCGAGCTGTCCATCAAGAAGGATGTCAATCCGGATGATGAGGTCAAGCTCGGCGACGAGATCGAGGCGCTTGTCGTCACCAAGGAAGACAAAGAGGGCCGTCTGATCCTGTCGAAGAAGCGCGCGCAGTACGAGCGTGCGTGGGGCAAGATCGAGAAGATCAAGGAAGACGATGGTGTCGTCGAGGGCACCGTCATCGAGGCCGTCAAGGGCGGTCTCATCGTGGACGTCGGTCTGCGCGGCTTCCTTCCTGCCTCCCTCGTCGAGATGCGTCGCGTCCGCGACCTCTCGCCGTACATCGGCACTCGCATCAAGGCCAAGGTCATCGAGCTCGACAAGAACCGCAACAATGTGGTTCTGTCCCGCCGGCAGTATCTGGAGGAGACCCAGTCCGAGGTCCGCCAGGAGTTCATGTCCAAGCTCAAGAAGGGCCAGATCCGCGAGGGCACCGTCTCCTCCATCGTCAACTTCGGCGCGTTCGTCGATCTGGGCGGTGTCGATGGTCTCATCCACGTCTCCGAGCTGTCGTGGCGCCACATCGACCACCCGTCCGAGGTCGTCAAGGTCGGCCAGAAGGTCACCGTCGAGGTCCTCGACGTCGATCCGGAGCGCGAGCGCATCTCCCTCTCGCTCAAGGCGACGCAGGAGGATCCGTGGCAGAAGTTCGCCCGCACCCACGTGCCGGGACAGATCGTCAAGGGCAAGGTCACCAAGATCGTCCAGTTCGGTGCCTTTGTCGCCGTCGACGACGGCATCGAGGGCCTGGTGCACATCTCCGAGCTCGCCGACCGTCACGTCAACGATCCGTCGACCGTCGTCTCGCAGGGCGAGGAGATCTTCGTCAAGGTCATCGACGTCGATCTCGATCGTCGCCGCATCTCCCTGTCGCTCAAGCAGGCCGATGACTCGTGCGACCCGAACTCCGAGGACTTCGATCCGGCGCTGTACGGCATGCCGGCCGAGTACGACGAGAACGGCAACTACAAGTACCCGGAGGGCTTCGATCCGCAGACGAACGAGTGGATGGAAGGCTACGACCAGCAGCGCGAGCAGTGGGAGTCCGAGTACGCCGCCGCCCACGATCTGTGGGAGCAGCACAAGGCCTTCGTCGCCAAGGAGCACGAGAACGCCGAGAAGTCGGCGGAGGAGGACCACGAGGCCAACGAGGCCCGTCAGGCCGCCCGTCCGCAGGCTGAGGCCGAGGCTCCGACCAGCTACCACTCCGAGGCGCAGACCGAGGGCACCCTCGCGTCCGACTCGAAGCTCGAGCAGCTGCGCAATGAGCTTCTGAAGAACCAGAAGTGAGCCTCTGAGAATGCCTGAGGGCATTCTCGCGAGACACTGAAAAGGCAGGGCCATGTGCCCTGCCTTTTTTGGTACTTCGAAACGGATGATGTCACCTTGGATTTGATCACCTCGGAGCGGGGTGACGTGCGGTGCGGCATCTGTGAGGTTGTGGCGGTGTGACGCTACCGTGCTGTGGCAGTCTGGTAGTGAGGTGTCCGTCACGTATCCCGCCGGGCGATGTTCCATCGATGTACCACTTGCATGCTTTGACGCATGTCCGTGGCTGTCCCCGCTGCTGAATATCTTCGAGTCCGTCACACCGGCCACATCCTGTTTCCCATCACGATCCCTCCCTATCGGGAAGAACCCCTCCTCATCGGGAAGAATCGGCAGGCGCATGGTCGAGCCCGGCAGGACACGGATCCGGCCCAGCGCGAAAACGCCGGAGACGGCACGATGACGGCATAATAGAAGTGTCCGGCGGAAGGACGGGGGTGCGCCCGTCCGGAAATGAGGAGCTGTATGTACTCACGCGTCGCGCTGACCGGCGGAATCGGGGCCGGAAAATCGACGATCGCCCATCATCTGGAGGGGCGCGGGGCCTATGTGATCGACTACGACGAGGTCTCCCGCGACGTCGTCGTGCCCGGAAGCGACGGTCTGCGCCGGCTGCATGACCTGTTCGGCGACGAGGCGCTCAATGCGGACGGCACGCTCAACCGTCGATGGCTGGCGCAAGAGATGTTCCACCGCGATGATCTGCGTGATCGCGTCAACCGCACGCTCCACCCGCTCATCTTCGCCGAGGCGGAAAAGCGCGAGACCGACTGGCTCACCCGTCACCATATCAGCGCGAATTTCGGTGCGGGCAAAGGCTCGGGGTCCCGTTACTGGCGTGAGGGAGGTCTTCGCGCCATCGTGCTGCATGAGATCTCCCTGCTGGCCGAAACGGGCACGCAGTCATGGTTTGACGCGATCGTCGACGTGGAGGCCCCGGAGGACATGCGCATCAGGCGGCTCGTCGAGACGCGCGGGATGAGCGTCTCCGACGCGCAGGAGCGCATCGCCGCCCAGGCGGGCGAGGAGGAACGGCGGGCGATCGCCACCTATGTGATCGACTCGTCGGGCACCTTGGAGGAAACTCTGCGCCAGGCCGACGAAATCTTCGATCTGCTCCAGCGCCGCTGAGTGACATCCGCGTGTGTCAGTGGCATGCGCATCTTCCCCTCATCCGCGTCAGCCTGCGGCGATATCGCCGTGCGGCGGTACAGGCGATGGGTAGAGTGAAGACACCACGATCGAACACCTGTTCGCGTGGGCGGAAAGGCGAGTGATGACGGCGCAGACGGGCACGGCGGAAAAGTACTGGGACATGGCCGATACGGATATGGACGAGGCGGGGGAGGACGACCCGTTCGCCCCGCACGGCATCATCCGCACGAACAAGCCGTTCGTCGTCAAGGCGCCGTACAAACCCTCCGGCGACCAGCCGCAGGCCATCGCCGAGATCGCCCGGCGCATCAAGGCGGGGGAGAAGGACGTCGTCCTGCAGGGCGCCACGGGCACCGGCAAGACCGCCACAGCCGCCTGGGTCATCGAGAAGCTCCAGCGCCCCACCCTCATCATCGAGCCGAACAAGACGCTTGCCGCCCAGCTGTGCAGCGAGCTGCGCGAGCTCATGCCTGACAACGCCGTCAACTATTTCGTGTCGTACTACGACTACTACCAGCCTGAGGCCTACATCCCGCAGACCGACACGTACATCGAGAAGGACTCGGACATCGACGACGATGTGGAGCGCCTGCGCCACGCCACCACTGCGAGCCTGCTCACGCGCCGCGACTGCGTGGTCGTGGCCACCGTCTCCTGCATCTACGGTCTGGGCACCCCGCAGGAATACGCCAAGCAGATGCTCTTCCTCCACGAGGGCGAGGAGGTCGACCGCCAGCGCCTGCTGCGCAAGTTCGTCTCCATGCAGTACAAGCGCAACGACGTGGCGTTCAGCCGCGGCACGTTCCGCGTGCGCGGCGACACCGTCGAGATCATCCCGGTCTACGAGGAGAACGCCATCCGCATCGAGTTCTTCGGCGACGAGATCGACCGCATCGCCCTGCTCAACCCCGTCACTGGCGACGAGATCCGCGAGGAGGAGCAGGTCCAGATCTTCCCGGCCACCCAGTACGCCAACGGCCCCGAGCGCACCAAACATGCCGTCAAAACGATCCAGGAGGAGCTGGACCAGCAGCTCGCCAAATTCAAGAAGGAGGGCAAGCTCCTCGAGGCCGAGCGCCTCCAGCAGCGCACCACCTATGATCTGGAGATGATCAGCCAGATCGGCTCGTGCAGCGGCATCGAGAACTACTCGCGCCACTTCGACCAGCGCGCGCCCGGCACCCCGCCCAACACGCTGCTCGACTTCTTCCCCGACGATTTCCTGCTCATCGTCGATGAGTCGCACGTCACCATCCCGCAGATCGGCGCGATGTACAACGGTGACCGCTCGCGCAAGCGCACGCTCGTGCAGTATGGTTTCCGCCTGCCCAGCGCGCTCGACAACCGTCCGCTCAAATTCGACGAGTTCGAGGACCGTATCGGCCAGACGCTCTATATGTCTGCCACACCGGGTGATTTCGAGCTCGACCGCAGCGACGGGGTGGTCGAGCAGATCATCCGCCCGACCGGCCTGCTCGACCCGAGGATCGAGGTGCGGCCCACGAAAGGCCAGATCGACGACCTGCTCGATGAGATCAACGAGCGCGTGCGCCGCCATGAGCGCGTGCTCGTCACCACGCTCACCAAGAAGATGGCCGAGGACCTGTCCGACTATCTGCTTGACCACGGCGTGAAGGTGCGCTATTTGCACTCCGACATCGACACGCTCAAGCGCGTGGAACTGCTGCGCCAGCTGCGCGAGGGAAAGATCGACTGCATCGTCGGCATCAACCTGCTGCGCGAGGGCCTCGATCTGCCGGAGGTCTCGCTCGTGGCCATCCTCGACGCCGACAAGGAGGGCTTCCTGCGCTCCTATCGCTCGCTCATCCAGACGATCGGCCGCGCGGCCCGCAATCCCAACGGCATGGTCATCATGTACGCCGACAGCCGCACCGATTCGATGGACGCCGCCATCTCCGAGACAGAGCGGCGGCGGAGCCTGCAGGAGAAGTTCAACGCCGAGCACCACATCACCCCGCGCCCGCTCAAGAAGAAGATCACTGACGTGACCGACATGATCGCCCGCGAGGAGGTGGACACGAAGGACCTGCTCGCGGGCGGCTACCGCAACTCCGGCTCGGCGGCCAACACGCACTTCGGCATCCCGGCCGCCGACGCGCGCGAGATGGACGAACGACACGAACAGATCCGCAAGGCCGGCATGCCGGCGGAGGACCTCGACAAGCTCATCCGCGATATGGACGTCCAGATGCGCAAGGCCGCCCACGACCTGCAGTTCGAGCTCGCGGCCCGTCTGCGCGACGAGATCCGCGACCTGAAGAAAGAGCTGCGCGCGATGGTCGACGCCAAGAAGTGAGAGGCTCCGGCCGCCCATCATCAGCACGATGCCGACGGCCTTTATCAGCACGGCACGAACAGCCGCCGCCAACAGGTGAACAGGGCCCCCTTGCCCCCCGGGTGCGTTAGAATCAGAGGCGTTGTCGGCCGGCGGCAGCACCGCCGGCCCCGAGCCATCACGTCACGTGAGGGAGTTATTTCATGCGCAAAGGCAAGATCATCGATACCCAGGGTCCGGCAGTCGAGGGCTATGACAAGGCGCTCGCCGAGATCAAGGCCGGTATGGATGTCGCCCGTCTCAACCGTTCCCATGGCACGGTCGAGGAGCACGACACCAATTACAAGAATCTTCGTCGCGCCGCCAAGGAGGCCGGTCGCAACAACGCCATCCTGGTCGATATCCAGGGCCCGAAGATCCGCTGCAGCTGGTTCGAGAAGAACGCCGAGGGCAAGGACCAGGTGACCCTCAAGGAGGGCCAGGAGTTCACCATCATCGGTGACAAGTCCATCGTCGGCGACGAGACCCACACCGGCTGCACCTATGAGGGCATCGCCCAGGACTGCCATCCTGGCGACCCGCTGCTCATCGATGACGGCAAGGTCCAGCTCGAGGTCACCTCCGTCGAGGGCAACAAGGTGCACACCAAGGTCACCGTCGCCGGACCGGTCTCCTCCCACAAGGGCATCAACCTTCCGGGCGTCGCCGTCTCGCTGCCGGCGCTGACCGAGAAGGATGAGGCCGATCTGCACTGGGCCGTCAAGGAGGGCGCGGACATCATCGCCATGTCGTTCGTCCGCTCCGCCAAGGACATCGAGCGCGCCCACGAGATCATGGACGAGGAGGGCCGCCGCGTCCCGATCGTCGCCAAGATCGAGAAGCCGCAGGCTGTGGAGAACCTCGAGGAGATCGTCAAGACCTTCGACGGCATCATGGTCGCCCGTGGCGATATGGCCGTCGAGATGCCGTTCGAGCAGGTCCCGCTCGTCACCCGCCGCTGCATCGAGCTGTGCCGCAAGTATGCCAAGCCGGTCATCGTCGCCACCGAGGTGCTGGGCTCCATGGTCCACTCGCCGATCCCGACCCGCGCCGAGGCCTCTGATTGCGCCGAGGCCATCCTCAACGGCGCCGATGCCACCATGACGTCCAACGAGACCGCCGTCGGCGAGTACCCGATCCAGACGATCAACGCCATGAGCCGCATCTCCAACTACGCCTCCGAGCACGGTTACGACTACATCCCGCAGCTCAAGGCCGAGGACATCGATCTGTCCAACGGCGGCGCCACCGCCTTCTCCGCCAACGAGCTGGCGAAGAACGTGAACGCCAAGGCCATCGTCACCTTCACCGAGAACGGTGACGCCGTGCACCAGATCTCGCGTCTTCGCCCGAAGGCCGACATCTACGGCTTCACCACCAACGAGCACACCTTCGGTTGGATCACCCTCAGCTGGGGCACCACCGCCGTGATGAGCGACAAGAAGGCCTCCGAGCTTTCCCGCGAGGAGCTGCTCGCCGAGGTCGACAGCAAGCTCAAGGCCAACGGTGCCGTCAAGGCCGGCGACCAGATCGTCGTCTCCCTCTCCGAGAAGGGCGATCTGCTCGAGGGCAACGAGCAGGTGATCCTGCACACCGTTGCCTGAGACGGCTGCCAGTGAGCCGTGACAGGCAGCCTTGACAGGTCTGTCCGCGGCTGAAGGATCGTGGATCCGAAAGCCGGATGCCGGCAGATCCATGATCCGAGAGTCTGGCACAGCCTGACAGGTAGAATGCCGGAACGGGGCGGTGACCATGATGGTCACCGCCCCGTTCGTATTTTCATCGTCTTGTCCGCGTTCTACCGCGCCATTCACGTTTTCCATCACTCATTCACGTCTTCCATCACCCGGTTCACGTTTTTCATCGTCCTGTTTGTGCTTTTGCTCGCGTTTTAACCGCTTTGCTCGTGCTGTCAAAGGCCGGTCATCGACGTCGATGATCTGGCATAATAGAACCTTATGCGTTCTCTCTCATTCGACACTCTTTCGGCAGACGAGTTCGACACTTTCTCACGTCAGGCGCGGTATGGCAACTTCCAGCAGTCCGTCATGGCGGCGAAGGCACGCCGGCTCGAAGGCATCCGCACGCAGTTCCTCGGAATCCGAGAGGGGGGGGGTCGGCATATTGTCGCCGCGGCTCTCGTCGAGACGCGCGGTTCAGGACTGAGGACGTATTGCACGATCCACGACGGACCGCTCTGCGATTTCGATGACCGCGAGCTGACGGTCTTCTTCCTGAAGCATCTTGCCGACTACGCCCGTTCACAGGGTGCCGTCCATCTGGACATCACCCCCGAGCAGCCGTACCAGATCCGTGACGACCATGGCAGACCGCTCGCCGGTCATGCCCCTGACACGGCGATGATGGACAATCTCGCCGCGGCAGGCATGGTGCATGAGGGCTTCACCCGCGGTTACACAGCCGTCCCGCGCTGGCGGTTCGTCAAGAATCTGACGAATATCAACAATTCCGACCAGCTTCTCGATTCTTATTCCAAGCGCACGCAATGGAGCGTCAAAAGGGCGCAGTCGATGGGTGTCCGGGTCCGGCAGATTGACCGGGACGAGCTCGGCATTTTTGCCACAATCGAAAAAGATACCGCCGAGCGCCGTCATTTCGACTATCGTGACGAGGAATACTTCCGACAGTTCGCCGCCGGCTATGGCGAGCAGGCGCACTTCCTTCTGGCCGAGATCGATACGCAGTCGTATGCGCAGTCCATGCGGAACAAGGTCGAGGACCTGCAAAGACTCGTCGACGGGCTGGACCGGAAAATCGCCGTGCGTGAGACGACACGGTTGCAGCGCCGTCTCAAAGAGGAGTCCAGCAATCTCGCCGCCGCACAAAAACGCTACGCGGAGGCAGACAGACTGCTCGAACGAGGCCGGTATATCCCCATTGCCGCCTCGCTGTTTGTGGATATGCCGCAGGAAGTCGTCTACCTGTTCTCCGGCAGTGTTGAGGAATTCAAACCGTTCTACGGCTCCGCCCTCATCCAATATGAGGCGATGCTCAGGCTGTGCGTCGAAAAAGGCATCACACGCTACAACTTCTATGGCATCGACGGTATTTTCGACGATCCGGACGATGAGGGGCGCGGTGTGCTGGAGTTCAAGCAGGGCTTCGACGGCTATGTGGAAGAGCTGCCCGGAACATTCATGCGTGTCCTCCGGCCGGGTGTCTACCGGTTGGAGCAGTGGGCACACCGCCTGCTGCACCGGTAATAACGAGTCAAGTACCGAGTCAGGCCGGAGCACGTCCAGTCAGAGCGTCCGGTCGAACCAGAACTGAGATATGGCGGTCGGACGTGCCCTGGCTGGACTTAAATACAGGTTTCAGTTGGAGGCGTGCTCCAGTGCCTCACGGATCTGCGCCTCCGACTCGTCGGCGGAACCGTCGAAGTCCTCACCCTCGAACGGACGGTTCGACATATCGGCGAGCACGTCCAGATCGGTGGCTGACAGCCGCGTCTTGGCACGCAGCACCGCGATGACGGTCTTCGCGTCGAGAATGCTGCCCGAGAGCACCATGTTGTACGCCTCGTCGAGGGTCAGCCAACGGATGGAGGAGCGGCGCATGTCCACGCCCTTGAGCTCACGGGAGACGTCGCGCAGACCAGTGGCGAGGAAGATCGACGTGTAATGCGTCGAATAGCTCGGCGTATTGATGAAGCGGATGATCTGGCGCATGTTGTGCGCGGTCAGACCGGCCTCGGCGCGCAGACGCTCGCGCGCGGTCTGCATCGGGTCGGAGTTGGGCGTGGTCTCGTGGCCGGCTGGGATCTCCAGCGTCCAGCGATGCGTGGGGATGCGATACTGCTCGATGAACGGGATCTTGCCGTCACCGCCGATGGCGAAGATGCCCACCGTCTCGCCGCGCTTGGTGTGGATGATGGTGCGGTCGAACGTGCCGGCCTTGGCGGCGTGCAGGGTGACCTTGTCGACCTGGAAATAATACGAGTCGAGGATCTGCTCCCGCGCATCCTCATGGACGGGAGGGACGCGCCACGGGTCAAAAGGTCGGAAAGTCTCGTCAGACGCCATAATGAATCTCCTTCAGGAGGCTGCCGGCCCGTGGTGCATCTGCGGGCCATAATGTCCCATAGTAGAACAGACGCAACGGGCGCAATAGGATATGCGCCCACGTTGCCAGTACCGGTTGCGGCGATGGCGTACGATGGGATCACGATCGTGATACGACACATCGTGTTCACGAAAGGAAAATCAAGCCCTGATAGCCCAATTGGTAGAGGCAACGCACTCAAAATGCGTGTGTTGTGGGTTCGAGTCCCACTCGGGGTACGAGAAAAGGCTGAAAACGCGGCTGTTACGTGCCTGTGCGCTATACTGTTATCGTTTGCAGACGTGGCGCCACACCGGTCGTGGCAGTGGCGCAGCCGTGTCCTCACAGTTGAGGCATGGTCATCAGAGGAGATTGTCGTGGCACAGCAGAGCAGCGAGGAGAACGACGGCGCCGGCCGCAAGGTCGTCGTGGCAGAGGACGAGGCCCTCATCCGCCTCGACATTGTCGAATCCCTGAAATCCGCCGGATACGACGTGGTCGGGGAGGCCGCCAACGGTCAGGAGGCCATCGATCTCGCCCGCAAATATGACCCGGACGTCGTCATCCTTGATGTGAAGATGCCCGGCACAGACGGCATCACCGCCGCCAAGACCATCACCGGTGAGGACATCGCTCCGGTCGTCATGCTCACCGCGTTCTCGCAGCAGTCGCTCGTCAAGCAGGCGTCCGAGGCGGGCGCCATGGCGTACGTCGTCAAGCCGTTCGTTCCGGAGAAACTGTTCCCGGCCATCGAGATCGCCATCTCGCGCTTCGACCAGATGCACATCCTCAAGGACGAGGTCTCCGACCTCAAGGAGCGGTTCGAGGCCCGCAAGAAGGTCGACCGCGCCAAGGGCCTGCTCATGGAGAACATGGGCCTGACCGAGTCCGAGGCGTTCCGCTGGATCCAGAAAACGAGCATGGACCGCCGTCTGACGATGTCCGAGGTGGCCGATGCCGTCATCAGCCAGGTGCAGGGGGACTGAGCCTGCAGAAAAGCGGCGACCCGGCTGCGGCTAGTGTGGTGTCTATGACTACCACGAGCAGCGAGAACGCCACCGCCGATTCCGACGACCGCCGGGCCGATACTTCGGCGACCACCGATACCGCCACTGTCGACACCATCCAGCGCGACGGCACACAGCGCGATGAGCAGGGTCGGCTGATCAACAACGGCATCCCCACGCTCTTCACCGACGAGCAGATCGCCAAAGCCGTCGACGAGGCGTACGCCACCGAGAGCGCCAAGGATTACTCCCACTGCGAGCAGATCGAGGAGGTGCCCCCGATCGCCGACCCCAAGGGTCGTCTGCTCGTGGTCGACGGCCATTCGCTCGCTTTCCGCGCGTGGTACGCCTATCCCGCCGACAGTTTCTCCGACGGGCAGGGACACCCCACCAACGCCGTCTACGGCTTCTTCAAAATGCTCTCCAGCGTGGTCGCCAAAGAAAAGCCCACGCACATCGGCGTCGCCTTCGACGTGCGCGGCGGCACGTTCCGCAACCGCATGCTCGGCGGATACAAGGGCACGCGCGAGAAGGCGCCGGACGAGTTTCTCGAGCAGATCCCGCGCATCCAGGAGGTGCTGGAGGCGCTCAATATCCCGCACATCGAAAAGCCCGGCTATGAGGGCGACGATGTGATCGCCTCCCTCGCGCTCAAAGGCGAGCGTGCGGGCTATCAGGTGCTCGTCCTCTCCGGTGACCGTGACTCGTTCCAGCTCGTCGACAGCAATGTGACCGTGCTCTACCCGGGTCAGCATATGAACGACCTGCAGCACATGACGCCCGAGGCCGTGGAGGCAAAATACAAGGTCAGCCCGCACCAGTACCCGGAGATCGCCGCGCTGCGCGGCGAGACGTCCGACAACATCCCCGGTGTGCCCGGCGTGGGCGACGGCTATGCGGCCAAGTGGATCAACCAGTACGGCGGGCTTGACGGCATCATCGCCCATGCCGACGAGATCGGCGGCAAGAAGGGCGAGGCGCTGCGCGAAAACCTCGACCAGGTCAGGCTCAACCGGCGCGTCAACGCGGTGCGGCGGCATCTCGACCTGCCGGTGACTTTCGACCAGCTGCAGACCACCACGTTCGACCAGGACCAGCTCGACACGGTGCTCGACTCGCTCAAATTCGGCGTGCGCACACGCCGCGAGCTCATCTCCACCTTCTCCGCCCGCAGCGGGCAGAAGGCCGTGCTGCCTGCCCTGGGCGCCGGCGTGGGGGCCGGTGTGTTCGATGACGGCTCGTTCTCGACCATCGAGCCGCGGCAGACGCATGTGGACCTTGAAGCTCGAGAGAATGCCGACGGGCTCGCACGGCTGTCCGCCTGGTTTGACGTGCATCCCTCGGCGCCGGCACGGAGGATGGCGACCGGCTCGCGCGACACGGTGGAGGCGTCGGGCGGCGATGACGCGGCCGGGCGCAAGGCCGTGACGGCGGCCCTCGGCGTGGAAATGTCGGATGAGAAGGCGGTGGGCGACGCGCTCATCGTGCTGTTCGTCGGCGATCCGCACCCCGGCGCCGCGCGGCTGAACGCGCTCGAGTTCCTCGCGCCGGACGGGTCGGTGGCGCGCCTGGATCTGCATCATGCCGCTGATGCCGCAGCCGGATTCGACACCGGCGGGTCTCCGCGCCAACAGACGCTTGATCTGTTCGGAGACGGCGACGATGACGCTGATATGGGCGGTGGCGATGACGATGGTGATGACGCTAACTCCGTTTTGTGCGGTGGAGATAAAGACAAAGACACAATAAAAACGGCGAAAAATGGCGGGAACGCAATCGTCGGACATGAGAAAAGCACCGCACAAAACGCAGATACCTCCGCGGCGGCGACCGCGGCGTCCGTAGAAGCGACCGTGGCGTCCACCAAAGCTGCCGCGACTGCCGCCGAAACGTTCTCCGTCTCCGCCGGTGCCGGCCGCCACGCCGCGCTCGCCGCCCTGCTGCGCCGTGTGCTCGCTGCCCGCGCCTTCCTGGTGTGGGGCTTCAAGGAGAACCTGATCCTCGCCCGGCTCATCGGCGTCGAGCTGCCTGACCCCGTGTTCGACGCGCGTCTGGCCGCCTACCTCGTCCGGCCCGACCAGTCGCCCGCCTCGGTGGAGCTTGCCGCCGCGCACCTGCTCACCACCGTGGAGGAGCCGGTCAAGGAGAAGAAGACACGTAAAAAGCCGACGCCGGAGGAGATCGAGGCCGCCAGAAAGAAGCAGCACGCCGAGGAGCTCGCCCGCCCCGCGCTCGTGGAGGCGCTCGCCAAGACGTGCGCCCGCGTGCTCGACGCGCGCGGCCAGGCCGGACTCCTCGCCGATATCGAGGTGCCGTCCTCGCGCGTGCTCGCCGGCATGGAGCAGGAAGGCATCGCCGTCGACGCGGACCGGCTGGAGCAGGTGCGCCAGGGCTTCGAGACCGCCGCCGCACAGGCGCAGCAGGAAGCCTATGATTTCGCCGGTCAGGACGGCATCAACCTGCAGAGCCCGCAGCAGCTGCAGAAAGTGCTCTTCGAGGACATGGGCCTGGTCGGCACGCGCAAGACGAAGCGCGGCTGGTCGACGGATGCCACTGAGCTTGACAAGCTGCTCGAGCGGTATATCAACAACGAGCAGGCCGCCGGCTTCCTCGTCGCGCTCAAACGCTACCGGGAGCAGAACAAGCTCGCCTCCATGGTCGAGACGCTGCAGCAGACCGTCAACCCCGAGGACGGGCGCATCCACACCACCTATGAGCAGACGATCGCCGCCACCGGGCGCCTGAGCTCGACCGACCCGAACCTGCAGAACATCCCCAACCGCAGCGAGGACGGCCGGCGCATCCGCTCGGCGTTCGTGGCGGGGCAGGGCTTCGAGAACCTGCTCTCATGCGATTACTCGCAGGTGGAGCTGCGCCTGATGGCCCACTTCTCCGGCGATGAGGCGCTCATCGAGGCGTTCAACTCCGGCGCGGACTTCCACAAGTACGTCGCCTCGCTCGTCTTCGGCAAGCCGGTCGAGCAGATCACCGCCTCGGAGAGGACGCATGTGAAGGCGATGAGTTACGGCCTGGCGTACGGTCTTTCCACGTTCGGCCTGGCGCAGCGGCTCGAGGTCTCGCCCGCGCAGGCCTCCGTGCTGCGCGACAAGTATTTCGCCACGTTCGGCAAGGTGCGCGATTATCTCGATGATCTTGTGGCGCAGGCGAAGAAGACCGGCTACACGACCACGATGTTCGGCCGTCGGCGCTACTTCCCGGGCCTGCGCGCCCGCAACCGCATGGTGCGCGAGGCGGCGCAGCGTGCCGCGCTCAATGCGCCGATCCAGGGCTCGGCGGCCGACATTATGAAGCTCGCGATGATCCGGGCCCAGCGCGGGCTGGACGCGGCCGGGGTGCGCTCGCGTCTGCTGCTGCAGATTCACGATGAGCTCGTCGTCGGCATTGCGCCGGGGGAGGAGAAGAAGGTGACGGCCATCATCACCGATGCGATGGAGAACGCTGTCCACCTGTCCGTGCCGCTGACCGTCTCGACCGGTGTGGGTCCGGACTGGCAGGCGGCCGCGCACTGACGTAACAACCGACGTATCCAACTGGCGTATATCGACCGACATATCAACCCTGACGCATCAGAGAGGATGGCACAACAATGACGCAGACTGACGAGACTTTCGAGACTGACGAGGCCAACGAGACAGACAAAATTGTCGAGGCTGCCGAGGACGGCACAGACATGGACGGCGGGGACGCGGAGGCGACGGCCCCCACGCTCGCCGAGGTCGTCTACCAGCTTGAGCGGCTCTATCCGCTCAAATACGCCGAGGACTGGGATCACCCCGGCCTCATCGTGGGCGACCCGCTCGCCAGGGTGCGCAGGATTTATCTCGCCGTCGACCCCACGCTCGCCATCGTGCGTGAGGCGGCCGCCTGGGGCGCCGACCTGCTCGTCACCCACCATCCGCTCTTCTTCCGCAGCGTCCATCAGGTGGCCGGGACCGGGCACAGGGGAGCGGTCACCAACGAGCTGGAGCGGCGGGGCATCGCCCTGTGGGTGGGACACACGAACGCCGATGCCGCGCACCGCGGGGTGAGCGAGGCGCTCGCCGACAAGCTCGGTGTGCGCCATCAGCGGCCGATCGTGCCGGTCTCCGACCCCGATTCCATGTGGGACGGCCAGGTGGGCCTGGGCCGCGTGGGAGAGCTGGAGAAACCGATGAGCCTGCGCAACTTTGCCGACGTGGTCAACTCCGTGCTGCCGCCGACGCGGCGTGGCATTGATGTGGCCGGCGACCTGCACATGCCGGTGCGGCGCGTGGCCGTGCTCGCCGGCTCGGGCGACTCGCTGTTCGAGCAGGTGCGTGCCACAGACGCCGACGTGTATGTGACGAGCGATCTGCGTCATCACCCTGTGCTTGACGCCCGTCAGCAGGCCGATGAGGAGGCCATGCTGCGCAAGGCGGGCATCGAGGTGAGGGAGGGTGTCATCACCTCGGTGGGAGATCCCGGTGACATCACGACTGCTGACAGTGATGCCGTGGCCGGTGACAGTGACGTCACTGACTCTGACGCACGGGTCTTCGCCCGCCCCGCGCTCATCAACACCCCGCACTACGCCTCGGAGAAGGTGTGGATGGACTACGCGCTGCATGACATCCCTGCAGCGCTGGAGGACGCGGGCAACCGGCACGTGGAGCTGCGCCTCTCGCCCACGGACACCGACCCGTTCACCCTCCATCTCGACTCGCCGACCGAGCCGGTGATGCCCCGTCCGTTGTTCTGAGCGACGTTGACGGCAGTGTCCGTGCTGCCTATTGCAGCCGTGCAGGAAAGCTCCCGCTGTCGTTTTGCGGTGCGGAGAAGCTGGCGTCGTTGCAGAGGATGATGGGACATCCTCCGTCCCGGTGCCGTCTGAGGTGCCCTCTGATGGGCGGTAGTTGGAGACAGCGGTCTTTTTGTGTAAACTGTGAGTGTTCCCGGTAATCCGCTGACCCAATTGGATTGCCGGGAACTTTTTTCGGGTCATAGCGCAGCTTGGTAGCGCGCCTGCTTTGGGTGCAGGAGATCGCGGGTTCAAATCCCGCTGGCCCGACTATTTCTTCCCATCATTCCAACGATTCCGTGTTGTTGGGGTGATGGGGAATTGAGTCTTCAGACATGATTAGACACGATTGCGTATTGCCTGCGACGATGTGCCGTGCGCGTGGGGTCTTGTTGCCCAGGCCTCGTTCCCGCACTGCCGGACCGATGTACCACATGTGCCGCGAACCCATCGATCCGGTACCCATCGATCCGGTATGAGACACGCTGCTCGGTGTGCTGTTCCTGGACGGCTGTTCACTGCGGCCGGGGGCGGCAATAGAGTTGGTGTCTGTGGCTGGTCCGTCGTCCTCTCCGCGCCCGCTCGCGCTACCTCGTCGCCTGATTCGCCAGGGCGCACATTACGCCCATTACCTGCGCCCCTCCGTCCTGCGCGCCGGCATGGTGCGCCACAGACACGGTCTGATCGGCCTTCTGCTCACCGTCCTTGGCGGCTGCCTGTGGGGCATCAACGCCACCGTGTCGAAGGTGCTGATGAGCGATTACGCCGCCAGCCCCATGTGGATCGCGTGCGTGCGCGAGGTCGCCGCCGGTCTCATCTTCCTCGCGGTGGCGCTGTGCCAGGACGCGCGCCGCGTGGCCGCCGCCGTCACCGACAAGCGCTCGTGGCCGTGGTTTGTCGCCATCAGTCTGACCACCGTCCTGCTCGTGCAGGTCTCCTATCTTTCCGCCATCAAGTGGACGAACTCGGGCACCGCCACCGTGCTCCAGTCGCTCAACCTGCTGTTCGTGCTCGTCTGGGTGTGCGCGAGAGAACATCGTCGCCCGCGCTGGCCGGAGACGCTGGGCGTGATCCTCGCCTTCATCGGCACCATGCTCATCGCCACCGGCGGCGACATCACCTCGCTCAAGCTGCCGCTCGCCGGACTCCTGTGGGGTCTGGCCGACGCGTTCGGCACGGCCGCGATGGCGGTGCTGCCGGTCAAGATGATCGAAAAATGGGGCAATTTCATCGTCAACGGCCTGGCGTTCCTGCTCAGCGGGCTGATCCTGCTGCCGATCGTGCGGCCGTGGGCGGATGTGCCGGCCTTCGACGCGCGCGGCTGGGCGCTTGTGGCGTTCACCATCATCGGCGGCACGTTCGGCGCCTACTGGCTGTATCTTGCCGGGATGATGCGCGTGGGGTCGATGCGCGCGACGATGCTCGGCACGGCGGAGCCGGTGATGGCCACCATCTCGTCGGTCGTCTGGCTGGGTGCCGTGTTCGCACCCACCGATCTCGCCGGTTTCGCCCTGATCCTGACGATGGTGCTGCTCATTCATTAGTCTGTCATTCATGATTGATCGGGCATAATTGAACGGGCGGCGCCCCGTCTGACCCATCGGTCATATCATACTCGCTACGATCGATGTGGTTGCTGATGCAGGGGACCGGATTATTGATACTCGGGTTGGTTTGATGCAGAGGGAGAGACTGACAGTGGGGCAGCAGATGCGGCGGGCAGACACTCAGACGGATCAGAAGAGCACGGCTACCACGGCGGATGAGGAGAAGACCGTCGCCATCGCCCTGGGCCCGCATGCCACGCGCACCGAGCGCGAGCGCCGTCATGTGCGCCGGCAGGCACGCCACCGTATCACCGTCCAGCTGGGAAAATCGATGCGTGCCGAGTCGGGCGCGCTCATCGCCTGCATTCTCAGCGCCATCGTCTCCTTCACCGCCATCTGCATCTATCTGGCCCATGCCACGCCAGACTGGCTGCAGTCCGACGTTCTGTTCATGGTCAGCGGCGCCATTGTCGCCGTCCCCGCCGTCATCGCGTTCATCATCGGCTACTCCCAGCTGCCGCAGCTGCTCACCGCCCAGCGTTTCGAGCAGCTTGTCGACCTGTCGCTGACCGGCGAGCTGCCGGATGAGGAGGAGCGCGGCGCCCGTCGCCATGATCGTCAAGGGCACGACGCCCGCCCGGATGCGGATTCCTCGCCCGACGGGAAAACGGGGGAGAAGGCGGACCACAGCAGTATCCGCGTCCGTCTGGGACGGCGCACCTACCGTCTGCTCGACCTCCTCCAGCGCCTCATCACCACCGTGGCGCTCGCCGTGGTGTACGGGTACACCATCTTCCTCGTCTCGTTCGTGATCCTGTACACGTTCAACGATTACGTGGGTTTCGACCCGCAGCACCGCTACCTCGTCGTCTCGGTGATCTTCATGTCGCTCATCACCGCGTATTACGCCTTCGTGACCGGTTCGACGCTCACGGCCAAGCAGTTGAGCATGCTCCTGCCACTGTTCGTCATCGCCGGTGTGGGTGTGGCGGGCATCACCACGCCGTATCAGCATTGGTGGACCAACAATTTCTCCGAGCTGGGCGACAATTCCACCCCGGCGGCACGCCTGTTCAACGTCACGCTCATCCTGGCCGGCATCTGCGTGGTCATCATCAGCTATTTCGCCGTCTACGAGCTCATCGCCTCACGCCAGCAGTATCTGCGCTGGGGGGAGGAGATTGAGGACCTGCCCGACGATTCGCCGGCCCGTCTCGTGCTCGTCAACAAGGTCAAGGGTGACAGGATCCTCAAAGTCAGGCACTTCCGTGCCCGCACGATCACCCTGCTCGTGCTGCTCATTGCCTCGGGCGTGCTGCTCGCCGGCGTGGGCGTGTTCCAGTACAGCCAGCACCCCCTCGTGCACAACATCTGCGGGCGCGGGATGACGGTGCCCATCGGACTGCTCATCCTGCTCATGCCGTGGCTCGCACCGGAGTTCAGCGTCCCGTTCTTCGTCTCCGGGTATCTGATGGGCGCCGTGTGCTCCGTCTCGCTCGTGCTGTGGATGAAGGGGATCATCACGCTCGTCAACGTGGAGGGCCTGCTCTGGCTGCTCTATCTGCTCTGGTTCATCCTCTTCGCCCGCCAGGCGGCGGCGCTGTCGCAGGACCGCCGCGAGAACCAGCTGCTCTACGACGCGCTCGGCGTGCACACCACGCAGGTGGAGTCGCCGCTCGAGGCGCGCATGATCGCCCCGGGCAGACGCCAGAGCGCCACCATGCGTGAGGCGGCACAGCCGGGGACGAGTCTGGGCATGCTCAACGACTGGCCCGACTCGCTCTGATGCCCGCTCACTCCAGCGAGTTGGGGGTGAGGAAGTCATCGTCCTGGTCGGGCTTGGTGGCGGCGTCACCCTCGAGCAGCAGGAACGAGTACGGCTGCGCGGTGAGCGTGAAGCCTGCGCCGTAGGCGAGCGTGGGCCCGTCCGGCTCGAACGTGTCGACCACCGTGCGCCACTTCTTCGAGTAGGCGGCCGACGGCAGCGTGAAGGCGATCGGCTCGTAGAAGGCGTTGTAAATGAGGAGGAAGTCGGAATCCTGCTTCGTCACACCGCGCCCGTCCACATCGGGGATGTCATGGCCGTTGAGGAAGACCATGAGGCTGAGCGCGTAGAAATGATCCCAGTCGGCGCGGTCCATGATGGTGCCGGTGTGATCAAACCATTCGATCTGCGGGATGGTCTTGGAGGTGTCGCGGCGCTCGCGTCCCTCGAAATATGTCTCGCGGCGGAAGACGGGGTGCTTGCGGCGCAGATGGATCATCCGGCGCACGAACTTCTGGAAGTCCTTCTGCTCGGGCGAGAGATCCCAGTCATACCAGCTGATGGCGTTGTCCTGGCAGTAGGCGTTGTTGTTGCCCTGCTGGGTGCGGCCGATCTCGTCGCCGCCCAAGATCATCGGCACGCCCTGGCTGACCATGAGTGTGGAGATGAAGTTGCGCATCTGCCTCCAGCGCAGATCCTCCACGTCGCGCACGGTGGTGGGGCCTTCGACGCCGCAGTTCCATGAGCGGTTGTCGTTCGTGCCGTCGTTGCCGTTCTCGCCGTTCGCCTCGTTGTGCTTGCCGTTGTAGCTGACGAGGTCGCGCAGGGTGAAGCCGTCGTGGGCGGTGATGAAGTTGACGGAGGCGGCCGGTTTGCGCCGCTCGGGCTGGTAGATGTCGGACGAGCCGGTGATGCGCGAGGCGAACACGGGCAGGGTGGACGTCTGGGAGCGCCAGAAGTCGCGCGCGGTGTCGCGGTAGCGGCCGTTCCACTCGCTCCAGGTGTTGGGGAAGCCGCCCACCTGGTAGCCGTCGGAACCGGTGTCCCACGGTTCGGCGATGAGCTTGGTGCGGGCGAGCACCGGGTCGGTCTGCACCATCGAGAAGAAGCTGGAGTTGCGGTCGAAGGCGCCGGTGCTGCCCCGGCCGAGCGTGGCGGCAAGATCGAAGCGGAAGCCGTCCACGTGCATCTCCTCGGCCCAGTAGCGCAGCGAGTCCACCACGAGCTGCAGCGTGCGTGGCGAGTTCATGTTGAGGCTGTTGCCGGTTCCGGTGGTGTCGAAATAGTGGGCCTCGTCGCCGGGCACGAGACGGTAGTAGGCGGCGTTGTCGATGCCGCGGAAGCTGAGTGTGGGGCCCAGGTGGTTGCCCTCGGCGGTGTGGTTGTAGACCACGTCGAGCAGGATCTCGAGGCCGGCGTCATGGTAGGCGCGCACCATCTGCTTGAACTCGCCCACCTGCTCGCCGCGGTCGCCGGAGGAGGAGTAGGCGGCGTTGGGGGCGAAGAAACCGATGGAGTTGTAGCCCCAGTAGTTGGCCAGCCCTTTCTTCTGCAGCGAGGAGTCCTGGATGAAGTGGTGGACGGGCATCAGCTCGATGCTCGTCACGCCCAGGGCCTTGAGATGGTCGATGACGCTGGGGTGGGCCATGCCCGCGTACGTGCCGCGCAGGTCGGAGGGTACGAGCGGGTCGAGGGCGGTGATGCCGCGCACATGCGTCTCATAGATGATGGTCTCGTCCATCGGGATGTTCGGGTGGCGGTCGCCTGCCCAGTCGAAGTACGGGTTGGTGACCACGGACTTGGGCATGCTCTGCGCATCATCAAGCGTGTTGGTGGCGGTGGCGGCCTCAGGGTTGTCGAACGTGTAGGAGTAGAGCGACTCGTCATCGTGGAGGAAGCCGCTGATCGCCTTGGCATACGGGTCAAGCAGCACTTTGGAGGGGTTGCAGCGCTGGCCGCGGGCGGGGTCAAAAGGCCCGTGGACGCGGTAGCCGTAGCGCTGACCGGGCAGGACGCCCTCGACCCACACATGCCAGATGTCGGCGTCACGCTGGGTCAGGGCGATGCGCGTCTCGGTGCCTGCCGAGTCGAACAGGCACAGCTCGACGCTGGTGGCTACCGAGCTGAACAGGGCGAAATTGGTTCCGTGGCCGTCGTAGGTGGCCCCGAGCGGATAACTCTTGCCAGGACGTGTATGCATACCCTTCATGGTACCGCTGTCCTTTTTGGCCGCCGTCGTCCCCAGGGTGGCAGGCCGTCTCGTTTTTCTCATATTTCGCGGATTTTCGCTTTGCGCAGGACAGGGGCTGACAGTGACAGGACAGAACGGCCATCATTCTTTTCATCAAGCGCTGTCAGGCGTATCGGTGCGATCAGTCGCCGGGGAGGGATGATTTCAGATTCTGCACGTTCGGTTGCAAAGTGGTCGTTAAAAGTTGCTCACATCTGCAATTTATGATGTATTCTTGAAAATGATGAAAGAAAGCGGGGGAGTGCAATGAAACCGGAAGACAACAATATTAAGACGGATCAGTCTGATTTCATCGTCCGCTCCCCCTCGGAGGACGCTCGACGCTCGTTCCTATATCTGGTGCGGGCCGGGGAATACGTGTACACCCCGGGTTTTCGCGATTCGCGCTCCGCGTTCGATGATTTTCTGCTTTTCTGTGTGCTGGAAGGCTCCGTCAGTCTTGACGTGGACGGGCGTGGGCTGAACGTGCCCGCAGGCCGGTTCTGCCTTGTCGACTGCCATCGTCCCCATGCGTTCGGCACGTCCGTAGGTGCACGTGTGCTCTGGCTGCATTTTGACGGTGTGGGGGCCCGGGAGTATTACCGCTATATTGCCGACCATGCGGGCCAGGTGGTGGCTCCCGCCGACCCGGAGGCCGCGATCGATCGGATGCGTCACGTTGTGGATGCCGCCCGCAGCGAGCAAGGCTATCCTGAGCCGGAGATGGCCGCCGATCTGACGCTCCTCCTCTCCCGCATGGCCGCCTGCCGTCCGGATGCCAAAGCGCGGCAGAAGCGCCGCCAGCTCGACCAGATCGTCGCCTATATCTCCACCCATCTGACGGGCGATCTGTCTGTGCCCACGCTTGCGCAGCGTATGTCGATGAGCGAGTACCACTTCATTCGTCTGTTCAAGCAGGCGATGGGGATGACGCCGCATGCCTATATCGTCTCCGTGCGTGTCAGCGCGGCCAAGTATCTGCTCGCCAGCGGCTCGATGCCGATGACGCATATCTGCACGGCGTGTGGTTTCAGCTCGGTGACGGCGCTGGGCACCACGTTCCGACGCTCGGTGGGGATGACGCCGACGCAGTACCGGCGTCGCAACCAGGCGCGAATCCCGGCGGTCGGCGGCTCGTCGCCGGTCCTCGCCTTCGACTGAGCGTCCTGTTCCTGCGATGGTTGTCTAAAGTGACGGTTGGTGAAAGTGATGCCGCTGAAACAGATCCATCGTTGATATTTCGTTGAATCCGTAGAAGCGACATTCTACGGCTGTCCGAACTGCCTCGCTGATTTCTTCTCAAGAGGCCAAAAGACAGTCGCAGTTATTGATAATGCTATAAATAAGCGAAATCAGGCGAGTTGTTCATCTGGGGTCGGCTGAGGCCTACTTCGTCGGTGTGTGGTAGGAGATAGGCCACGATGAAGCGAAAATCGCTTATTTCGCTCCGATTTTCGTAGCGTAAATGACTCGACAGTTGGTTCTCGCGTGACCGGAGTAATCGGCGTGTCTGTTGAAATGACGGGGAAAACGAGTGGTCTTCCATCCGCGGTGAAAAATATCGGGTTATATGCTTCACAATGATTCACCGTTGTACTATATTCAAAACTACACGATGATCCTGATTCGCAATGGAGGGAAATATGGGATTCACCTATAAGCCTGTTATCGCCTCGGTGGCGGCGCTCGCGCTCGCCATGCCGCTCGCCGCCTGCGGTTCGTCGAGCAGCAGCGAGGGCTCGTCGAACGGCCCCGTCACGCTCTCGTTCTTCGCCAACAACACGGAGGACACCTACAAGAAGCTCGTCCAGGGCTTCCAGAAGAAGTACCCGAATATCAAGATCAAGTTCAGCACCACCAGCGGTGCGCAGGCCGGCTACCAGCAGACGCTGCAGACCCGCATCTCCGGCGGCCAGCTGCCGGACGTGTTCGTCGCCCCACCGGAGCAGCTCGGCTCCCTGGTCAAGGCCAACGCCGTCAAGGATTTGACCAACGAGTCCTTCATGAGCCGCATCGGCGATGAGAACAAGAAGGAATCCACGGTCAACGGCAAGGTCTACTCCATGTCCGTCACCAGCTGGACCAACGCCTTCGCCTACAACCTCGACCTGCTCAAGAAGGCCGGCTACACCAAGGACACCATCCCCACCGACTGGGACGGCTTCAAGACCATGCTCAAGAAGCTCAAGGCCGCCGGCGTCAGCGAGCCCTACCTCGAGCCGAAGGGTGGTCTCGGCGCCCCGGTGGAGGCATGGATCGGTTACGATTCCAGCAAGTCGAAGACGTCGATCGACCAGCAGATCACCGACAAGAAGACGACCTTCGCCAAGACGTACGGCAAGAAGTACTACGCCAAGTGGGACGAGCTCGTCAAGGAGGGCCTGCTGCCCAAGACGGTGACCGGCCTCGGCGATGACCAGGTCCGCTCCGAGTTCTCCTCCGGCCGCCTTGCCGTGATGAACTCCGGCTACTGGGACGTCAACACGTTCAACCAAGCAAAGCTCAACTACACGTTCGGCCCGATCCCGATGCTCAAGAAGGGTGACACCCCGTACGCGCCGGGCTCCGCCGACTCCGGCTATGCGATCAGCTCCAAGATCTCCGGCGCCAAGCTCAAGGCTGCCGAGAAGTTCCTCGACTACATCTCCAGCCCCGCGGGTCTGAAGGCGGAGCAGGACGGGCTCGGCCTCATCCCGGCCACGAAGAACTACTCGGCCAAGCTCGACGAGCACTTCGCCACGCCGTACAAGCTCTACCTCAAGCCGGGCCATGTCTACCTCAACTCGCTCGGCTGGCCGATCAACGGTCGCTCCGCCCTGCGCGCCGAGACCTACTCCCAGCTCGCCGAGGTGGTGCTCGGCCAGGAGAGCCCGATGCAGGCCGCCCAGAATCTGGACGACAAGATGAACACCCTGCGCTCCTGAGCCTGACCTGGGTATCTCCATAACGCAAAGCAGTGTTCCCGCAGACGGGCCGGTCCGTCGCAACCGGCACCACAAGGCCCTCTGATGAGACCGACCGGTCACCGGTCGGCCCACCGGCCCGTCAGCATCCTCTTTCTAGCCTGTTTCCAGAGCAAACGGGCGATATTTATCCGTTTCATGTCCCGTGTCGAGGAAGTACGCATGTCCGCACAAACTCTTTCTCCGCAGGCCGAGACGATGGACCAGGCCGCGCATGACCGCGCAAAGAAGCGCATCAATCTGCGCGAGAATCTCCAGGCAGGCGAGTTCCTCCTGCCGGTGATCCTCATCTTCGTCGTCATCACCATCATCCCGTTCCTCGAGAGCTTCGTCTTCAGTCTGACCGATTATTCCGGTTACGATTTCTCCTCCGCAAAATTCGTCGGACTGGAAAATTACGTCACCATGTTCAAGGACCCGACCATCATGGCCGGCCTGGGCTTCACGCTCATGTACGCGGTGCTCACCACGCTGATCGTTACGATCATTGCCCTGCCGCTCGCCGTGGTCCTCAACAAGAAGTTCTGGGGCCATAATTTCGCCCGCTCCGTGTTCTTCTTCCTGTCCATCCCGTCGATGGCACTGCTCGGTCTCGTCTGGCAGTTCATCGTCTCGCCGCTGCCTTCGGGCGCGGTCAACCAGTTCCTCTCGCACTTCGGTGTGAGTGCCGTTCCGTGGCTGTCCAATCCGGATCTCGCCCGCGGATGCGTCATCTTCATCGCCGTGTGGGCCACGATCGGCTGGCACGCCACCCTTTACATCGCCTACCTGCAGGCCATCCCCAGCGACCTGTACGAGCAGGCGAGCGTCGACGGCGCCAACGGCTGGCAGCAGTTCATCCACATCACGCTGCCGCAGATGACCCCCGCCATCGGCGTGTCCGTGTTCATGCTCCTGACCTCCGGCCTGAAGGTCTATGACCTGCCGTTCACCCTCATCGGCGGCGGCCCGGGCCACGCGACCTACACCGTCACCCAGTCCATCATCGTCACCGGCATCGGGTCCAACCGTTATGGCCTCGGCTCGGCGCTCGGCGTCGTCTTCTTCCTGTGCTGCCTTGTGCTGGTCCTCGTCCAGCAGGCGGTCACCCGTGCGATTGAAAAGAGGATGGCATGACACTCACAGCACGCAGGCGCCTGCACAACGCCATTCTTTCCGTCGTCATCATTCTGCTCGCGCTCATCTGCGCGATCCCGCTGTGGATCATCTTCATCAACTCGTTCAAGACGAGCGGTGAGATGATGAAGGACCCGTTCGGCATGCCGGCCAGCTTCAGCCTGGACAACTACCGGCACGCCTTCGCCTCGCTGCCGATCGGACGGGCCTTCCTCAACACCATCATCGTCACGGTCCTGTCCGTGTTCATCCAGGTGTTCGTCGGCTCGCTCGCCGCCTACGGCATGATCCTCAAGAAGAGCCGCTTCACCGCGGCTATCGGCACGCTGCTCGTGCTCTCCTTCGTCATCCCGGGCCAGACGCTCATCATCCCGCAGTACAGGATGATGGCGGACTGGGGCCTTGTCGACCACCTCGCCAGCGTCATCTGCATCTACTCGGCAGGCGCGGCCTTCTGCTACTACCTCATCGTCGGCTATATGCGGGGACTGCCGCAGTCGCTGTTCGAGGCGGCGCGTCTTGACGGCGCCGGCCCGTGGAGGATCTACTTCCAGATCGTCCTGCCGCTCATCCGGCCGATCCTCATCACCACCATCGTCTTCCAGACGATGAGCGCGTGGAACGACTTCATGACGGCGAACATCTACCTGTCCTCCGTCGACAAGCAGACGATCGTGCTGCAGGTGTTCAGCGCCCAGGGACAGTTCACCACCAACTGGCCGCTGTTCATGGCCGTCACGACCATCGCGCTCATCCCGGTGTTCATCTTCTTCCTCATCTGCCAGCGCTGGATCGTCTCCGGCCTGGTCTCAGGTGCTGTGAAGGGATGATGTCCTGACTTGCCCGACACGGGGCAACACGGGAGAGGCGGTCAGCGATGGCCGCCTCTTCTCAGTTCGACTTGTTTGAGTTCGACTTCTTTGACTGATTCGACCTTTACTGATTTGTGAGCAGAAGGATCATCATGGCACATGCCCATACACTTGATCTGACCGGTTTCTCCGCGCCGAAGGCCAGGCCGTTCCACATCACCCGTGACGGCTGGAACGTCTCGCCCGAGGGCCACCGCATCGATTTCACCGACTACTACATGGCCTACGACGGCAAGCCGTTCTTCGGCGTTTCCGCCGAGTTCCACTTCTCGCGCCTGGACAGCCGGATGTGGGACAAGGAGCTTGCCAAGCTCAAGGATGCCGGCGTCAATGTTGTCTCCACCTACATCTTCTGGAACCATCATGAGGCGAGGAAGGGCGTGTGGGACTTCACCGGCCGGCGCAACCTGCGCCGCTTCGTCGAGCTGTGCGCCCGCCACGGGCTGTTCGTCATCGTGCGCATGGGCCCGTTCGACCACGGCGAGGTGCGTAACGGCGGCATTCCCGACTGGGTGTTCTCCCAGCCGTGCGAGGCACGTTCCACCGATCCGGCGTTTTTGGCGCTCGTCAAAGACCTTTACGGGCATATCGCCGCCCAGCTCTCCGGCCTGTACTTCAAGGATGGCGGGCCGATCATCGCGGCCCAGCTCGACAACGAGTACATGCATTCCTCGGCGCCGTGGGAGTTTCTCGACGGTGTGACCGAGGAGTGGGTGCCGGGCGGGCACGAGGGCTTCGCCTACATCGAGGCACTGCGCGCACTCGCCGAGCAGTGCGGCGTCGCCGTGCCGTTCTACACCAACACCGGCTGGGGCGGCGCGCCCGTGCCCGACGACGTGCTGCCGCTGTGGGGTGGCTACCCGTACCGTCCATGGCTCTTCTACGCCAAGGCGGGGGAGCACCCGCTCACCGACGAGTACCTGTACCGCGACTATCACAGCGATGATGTTCCGCGCGGCGAGGAGTTCGACCCCTCCTACGCGCCCAGCACACGGCCCTACGCCTGCTGCGAGATGGGCGGGGGCATGATGGTCTCCTACAAGTATCGTTTCGTGCTGCCGATGAAATCGGTCGACGCGATGGCCAACGTCAAAATGGCCTCGGGCTGCAACTTCCTCGGCTATTACATGCTCCAGGGCGGCTCCAACCCGATCGGCGGCGAGGTGGACGGTGCCCCCTCCTTCCTCAATGAGAACCAGGTGCCCAAGGTCTCCTACGATTACCAGGCACCGTTCGGCGAGTTCGGCCAGGTACGCCAGTCAGCACGGCGTCTGCGTCTGCTGCATCTGTTCGCCACCACTTTCGCCGACAGGTTTGTGCCCCTGCCGGTCGCCCTTCCCGACGACCAGAAGGGCCTTGACCAGCATGACCTCGACAGCCTGCGCTGGAGCGTGCGCACCGATGGGCGCCGGGGATTCGTGTTCATCGACAACTTCCAGGATCATGCGCACATGCCCGCCAAAAAGGATGAGCAGATCCGGCTCACCCTGGCGGATGGCTCGCACGTTGATTTCGACGGCATCGGGCTCGCCCCGGACGAGAATACCGTCCTGCCGTTCAACATGGACCTCGACGGCGTGGGCCTCGTCGCCGCCACCGTCCAGCCCGTCACCGTCATCCGTCCGGCCGGGCAGGATTCGCGTACGTTCGTCTTCCTGCGCCCCGAGGGCATGACCACGGCATGGATGCGCTTCGCCGATGGGACCGTGCGCACCCTTGACCCGTCGCAGGACATGGTCTCGTTCGACGTGGAGCAGGACGGGCACGCGGCCCGCATCCTCGTGCTCTCCCGCGCACTCGCCGACAGGATGACCGTGCTCGACGGCACGGCGCTCGCCTTCGTCGAGTCGCAGGAGTCCGAGGCGTCGGACTGCGCCTGCGAGACCGTCAACGACGACGTGCCGGCGATCTATACCGATCGTGGCACGCTCGTCGCCCGCACGGTGGACGACCACGTGCGCGTGGAGACGTATCCGGCCGGTGTGCTCGGGCAGGAGTCGGCCTCGTTTGCCGGCGTTCCCACAGGCGTATCAGAGGCGGGCGGAGCGGTTGGCACGACCAGCGCAGGTGGTACGACTGCCACCGATCTTTCTGTCACACGCCTGCACGAGGATCGCTGGATCCTCACCATCCCCGACAGGCTGTTCGACGACCCTGATCTCGACGAGCTCGTGCTGCGCCTCGATTATCGAGGCGATATCGGCTGGCTCTTCGCCGGAACACGCCTGCTCGACGACAATTTCTGCAACGGCGATCCGTGGGAGATCGGCCTTACCCAGTATCGTCAGCAGATCCAAGACGCCGACGGCCGGCTCGTGCTCGTCATCACCCCGCGCAAGGAGGGCTCCACGGTCAACGTCGAGTCTGCCATGGCCGCCCGTCTCGAGTCGAGCACCTCGCGCCTTGCCGAGCTGGACAGCGCCGAGCTGCGCCCGGTGCGTACCGTGCGCCTGGGCCGCAAGGGGTGAACGAGGCCAGACCGGGGCCCGGCAGTGATCTGCCGCTCCGGCCGACCCACCCGGACAAAGAAAGGGCTGTGGCACTGGATTACCAGTGTCACGGCCCTTTTGTGTCTGTCAGGATCGATCGTCAGATCTCGTCAGATCTCACGATCGTGCCGCACACCTCACTGAAAGTCGGCGACCTTGTTGCCGTAGCTGTCCTCGCCGGCCTTGACGAGCGCGAGGCCCTTGCGGGCGATGGCGAGCTCCTCGTTGGTCGGGATGACGCACACGGCGACCTTCGAATCCGGCGTGGAGATGATGCGCGGCTCGCTGGAGTGCGCGTTGTTCTTCTCCTCGTCCAGCTTGACGCCGAACGGCTCGAGCGCCTTGATGGCCTTGGCACGCACGATCTCGTCGTGCTCGCCCACGCCGGCGGTGAAGGTGATGGCGTCCAGCCCGCCGAGCTCGGCCCAGTAGGCGCCGATGTAGTGCACGATGCGATGGACGTAGATGTCGAGGGCGAGCTTGGCGTCCTTGTTGCCCTGCTCGATGAGCTTGTGCACCTCGCGCAGATCGCCGTAGCCGGTCAGCCCGGTCATGCCGGACTTGTGGTTGAACAGATCGTCGAGCTCGTCGACGTCCATGTGCGCGTTGCGGATGAGGTGGAAGACGACGGCCGGGTCGATGTCACCGGTACGGCCGCCCATCACCAGGCCCTCGAGCGGGGTCAGGCCCATGGAGGTATCGATCGGCTTACCGGAGATCTGCGCGGAGGCGGAGGCGCCGTTGCCGATATGCAGCACAATCTGCTTGAAGCCTTCGGCCGGCTTGCCGACAAGGCCCGGCACCAGCGAGCCGACATACTCGTGGCTCGTGCCGTGGGCGCCGTAGCGCTCGATGTGGTACTTTTCCGCCACGTCCTTGTTGAGCGCGTAGGTCTTGGCCTCCGGCGGAAGCTGGAAGAAGAACGAGGAGTCGAAGACGATGTACTGCGGCACATCCGGCAGCAGGTCCTTCATCGCCTCGATGCCCACGGCCTCCGGGCCGTTGTGCAGCGGCGCCATGACGGCGAGGTCCTTCACGTCCTGGACGACCTTCTTCGTGGCGAGCGCCGGCTGCGGGAAGAGCCAGCCGCCCTGGACCACGCGGTGGCCGACGGCGATGATGCCGGAATCCTTGAGATTCGGGCCGAACTCGTCGAAGAAGCCGAGCACGCGCTTGAAGCCGGTATGGAAGTCGGGGATCGGCTCGTGCACGTCATGTTTCTCGCCGTTGTAGACGTGCTGGTAGTGGCCGCCGACCGGCTCCTTGATGGCCTCGACGAGGCCGGAGGCGATGGCCTGGCTTGTTTCCAGATCGACGAGCTGGTACTTGATGGAGCTCGATCCGGCGTTGACGACAAGGACGGTTTGTGCCATAAGGCATTCCTCCAAATTCTTGATGGACGCGGACGCACCCTGGCTCTGTCGGCCAAAGGTCTGCCGGTAGGCTCCGGCAGGGTGGGAAGGCCGCCCCCGCTGTCGATTTTCCGCTTTCTAGGCTACTCGGCAACGGCTACATCAGGCTTATTGACGCCTCGATGACGGAGGCCGTGTCTGCGGATGACATAGCAGGCATGGCCTCCGTTGCCGGCGCGCATTCCTGTCTTATGCCTCGATGGCGGTCACGGCGATGGTGTTGATGATGTCGCGTGTGGTCGCCCCGCGCGACAGGTCGTTGACCGGCTTGTTGAGGCCTTGCAGGATCGGGCCGATGGCGACGGCCTGTCCCACGCGCTGGACGGCCTTGACGGCCACGTTGCTTGAGGAGAGGTCAGGCAGGACGAACACGTTCACGTGCCCGGCGACGGGGTCGTCCGGCGCCTTCATCTGCGCCACCTCCTCGCTCCAGGCGGCGTCGAACTGGATCGGGCCGGTCACCGGAAGATCCGGGTTCTCCCGTTTCGTCTTCTGTGCCGCCTCGCGCACAAGGTCCACGTCCGGGCCCTTGCCGGACGTGCCGGTGGAGTAGGAGAGCAGGCCGACCACCGGGTTGAGGCCGAACAGCCGCGCGGTGTGCGCCGACTCGCGTGCCACCTCGGCCAGCTGGTCGGCGGTGGGGTTGGACAGCAGCGCCACATCGGCGTACAGGTCGATGCGCTGGTCGAGGCACATGATCATCGCCCCGGAGACGAGTTTGTTGCCCGGACGCGTCTTGATGATCTGCAATGCGGGACGCACGGTGTCGGCGGTGGAATGCGCGGCGCCGGAGACCATCCCGTCGGCGAGGCCCATGTCCACGCACATCGTGCCGAAATAGCTGGGCTGCTGGACCAGTTCCAGTGCCTGTTCGGCGGTGAGGGGCCTGCGGCTCGTCGCACGGATTTTCACGAGCCGATCGGCCATTCTGTGCAGCAGGTCATCGGTCGGCTCGAGGATTCTCGCCCGTTCGGCCACCGCATGCAGACCGAAGGACTCGGCATGCTCACGGATCTGTTCTGCCCTGCCGCACAGCAGGATGCCGACGATACCCTGGTCGAGCAGGTAATTGGCGGCGGTGAGCACGCGTCTGTCCTCGGACTCGGGCAGCACGATCGTCTTGCCGGCTGCCCGGGCCTTCTCAAGCAGCGAGTATTGGAAGGCGGCAGGGGTGACGACCGGCGTGAGAGGACGCTGGCAGATGGCGTAGACGGCGTCATCATCAGGCGCCTGAGCTGACCACACGGGCACGGAGCTGACGTAGGCGGGAAGGGCATCCGCCGGTGTGTCGGTGACAAACACCCCCGAGACGCGGGCGCCGCCACGCTGCGCCCAGGAGATGGCGGAGGCGATGCGCGTATGCAGCTCCTCGAAGGAGTCGGGCGCATCGAGCCCGTCCTCGCCGGCGACGAGCAGGAACACACGCGCCTGCAGGTCGGCGGCGAGCATCGCCCCAGCCTCGATGAGCAGCGGGTCCATGCCCATGTGGGCGCTCGGACCGGTCAGGAGCACACTCGTGGGATGGGTCATCCGCTCGAGCAGATGCACGTTTGTCACCGCCTCAAGGCGTGCCGCCTGCGCATCTGCCTGATAGCGGGGCAGCGTCGTGCCCGTCAGGGGGGAGGACAGCGTGATATCGGCCACCTGGGAGGGCTCTTTCTCGCTGATCGCCTCCATGCGCACCACACGCTCATGGTGTGCGGCGAGCAGCCCGTACAGATGGCTTGCGATGTCCTCTGTCGGCTTCCGCGTCGCCAGCGAGTAGAGAAAAATTCGCATGGGATGCTCATCGCGGGTGATGGCGGGTTTTTCGGAGGCCATGTCGGTGTTGTTCATAGATCCGGTATTGTTCACGGATCGTCCGGGAATATCCGTGCCATGCATCGGGTCTGTGTGCGTATCAGTGCTGGTCATGCTCCCATTATCGCGCGTGGTAGGTAGCGGCGAAGCGAGGTCGCTGATCGGATCCTTGAACGAAGACGAAGTAGACAGTGATGAAAAAGAAGAACCAGAAGCGCGGACGAGATCGGAGATAGATGGGCCAGATCTGTTCTGGCAGGTTGATTGCATAAAAATCCCCCGTCCGAGGATCGATGGGGATCCGTTCGGACGGGGGATCAGCGTCTCAGGCCTTCAGGCCGTCAACAGGAAGGAGTCATGCTCACTTCTCGTTGTCGCCGGCGGTGTTGATCGCCATGTGGACGTCGCCGCCCTGCAGGTCGGTGCGCACGCCCGGCCACACCCAGTCGGTGTAGTCCGGATCGTCGTAGCCGTTGTCGACGGCAAACTGGAAGGCCGTGGTGCGGAACTTCTCCAGCTTGTTGATCTCATCGGAGAACTTGTCGGCATCGACCATGCGCAGCGCCTCGGCGGTGAGCTCATAGCGATCCATATCGTTGACGCGGACCATGTCGTACGGGGTGGTGGTGGAGCCCTCCTCCTTGTAGCCATGGACGTTGAAGTTGTCGTGGTTCGGACGATCCCAGATGAGCTGGCGGATATCACCCGCATAGGAGTGATAGGCGAACAGGACCGGCTTGTCGGTGGTGAAGAGATCAGCGAACTCCTCATCAGAGATGGCCTCGTCGTTGTCCTTGGCGTTCTGGATCGACAGCAGTCGCATGACGTTGACGACCTTGAACTTCACACCGAGCTTGTTGAGGCGATCGGCCGTGGCCATGATCTCCTGGGTCGGAACATCACCGGCGGAGGCGAGGACGACCTGGACCTCATCGTTGGACTTGGCGTTGGACGCCCACTTCCACTCGGCGACACCCTTCTCAAGCTCAGCACGGGCCTCGTCGAGCGAGAGCCAGGTGTAAGCAGGCTGCTTGCCGGCGATGATCGCGTTGATCTTGTTGCGGGACTTGAAGCAGCGCTCGGCAATGGCGAGCAGGCCGTTCGCATCCGGGGCGAAGTAGATCTCGACGACGTGGTCGTTGTGGAAGTTCTTGTTGAGCAGCAGGGAGGTCACACCCGGATCCTGATGGGAGAAGCCGTTGTGATCCTGACGCCACACGTGGGAGCTGACGACGAGGTTCATCGACGCGATCGGCTTGCGCCACGGGATGTGGCGAACGGTGGCCTCGAGCCACTTCGCATGCTGGTTGAGCATGGAGTCGATGACGTGGACGAAGGACTCATAGGAGCTCCACATGCCGTGACGGCCGGTGAGCAGGTAGCCCTCGAGCAGACCTTCCATCTGGTGCTCGGAGAGCATCTCGATGACCTGGCCGGAGACGGCGAGATCATGATCGGTCTGATCGGAGAGGTAGCCGGCGTCCCACTGCTTCTTGGTGACCTCGTAGGCGGCCTGGAAGCGGTTGGAGGCGTTCTCATCCGGGGAGAACACGCGGAAGTTATCCGGGTTGCGGCGGATGATGTCGCGCACATAGTTGCCCATGACGCGCGTGGCCTCGGTCTGGCCCCAGCCGTGACCGTACTTCTCGACGCCGTCGATCTTGTAGTCGTCGAGCTTCGGCAGGTCGAGCGGCTTGAGGATGCGGCCGCCGTTGGCGTTCGGGTTCTGGCCGATGCGCAGCTCGCCCTTCGGCATGAAGGCGGTGACCTCAGGACGGACGGTGCCGTTCTCGTCGAACAGCTCCTCCGGCTTGTAGGACTCGAGCCAGTTCTTGAGAACCTCGAAGTGCTCCTTGGAGTCGCGGGCGGAGGCCAGCGGCACCTGGTGGGAACGCCAGCTGCCCTCGGTCTTCTTGCCGTCGATGTACTTCGGGCAGGTCCAGCCCTTCGGCGTGCGGAAGATGATCATCGGGTAGAACGGACGCTCCATGTCGTTCGTCTGAGCCGCGGCCTTGATGTCGCAGATCTCATCGAAGACCTGCTCGAGCAGGTCGGCGAAACGACGGTGGATGGACATGTGGTCCTCGTCGTCGAAGCCGGCGACGAACTCATACGGCTCATAGCCCATGCCGTGGAAGAAGTCGTGCAGCTCCTCATCGGAGATGCGCGAGAGGATGGTCGGGTTGGCGATCTTGTAGCCGTTGAGGTGCAGGATCGGCAGCACGATGCCATCGGTGCGCGGGTTCATGAGCTTGTTGGTCTGCCAGCTGGTGGCGAGCGGGCCGGTCTCGGACTCGCCGTCACCGACGACGGCCGGGACGAACAGGCTCGGGTTGTTCAGCGCGGCGCCATAAGCGTGGGAGAGCGCGTAACCGAGCTCGCCGCCCTCGTGGATGGAGCCGGGGGTCTCCGGCGCGAAGTGGGACGGGACGCCGCCCGGGTACGAGAAGCGGCGGAAGAACTTCTGCAGACCCTTCTCGTCATCGGTGATTTCCGGGTAATACTCATGGTACGTGCCGTCCAGATAGGACTGCGCGGTGCCGGCGGGGCCGCCGTGGCCCGGGCCCATGATGAAGACCGTGTTCTGCTGGTGGTCAGCGATGAGACGGTTGATGTGACCGAGCAGGAAGTTGAGGCCGGAAGTCGTGCCCCAGTGGCCGACGAGACGATACTTGAGGTCGTCACGGGTGAACGGCGGACGCATCAGCGGGTTGCTGCGAAGGTAGATCTGGCCGATGGCCATGTAGTTCGCAGTGCGCCAGTACTTGTCGACGCCCTCGAGTGCTTCCTCGGAAACCGGCCTGCCAAGCTTCTTCCAAGGCGTGCCAATAACAGGATTCGTCATGTGTGCTCCTGCATTCTGTGTGAATCAGTTGTTTTTACTAAGGCCGAGGCCTTGTGGGACAACGGCAACGCCCTCGTCCCGCGGACCCCCGTCCTCGTCGCACACAAGTTTATTGGAACGACACGACCGGACGCGCGATATCGGCGCCATCACGCCGGTTCCGCGCGGCGGTTCGTCCCCGGGCGAAAGGTCGGCGGCCCGGTTTCGAGGTCATGGATAATACGGGCTGAAAATATCGCCCTATGTCCCCTCGCGGCGGGAAAATAAGCCTACTTTGGCACCTGAGGCTCTCTGCCTCTATCCGTATATCCGAAAAGGAGTCGTATGGCCAGGCGTCCGGTTCTCGTCATTGATTACGGCGCGCAGTATGCCGAGCTGATCGCCCGTCGCGTGCGCGAGGCGCATGTGTATTCCGAGCTCATCCCGCACAGCATGCCGGTGGAGCAGATTCTGGCGAAGAAACCGCTCGCCATTATCTTCTCCGGCGGCCCTGCCTCGGTGTTCGAGCCCGGCGCCCCTCACATCGACAAGTCGATCTTCGACGCGGGCATCCCGATTCTGGGCATCTGCTACGGCTTCCAGCTCATGGCCGAGGAGCTGGGCGGAGAGGTGAACAAGGCTGCCCTGGGCGAGTACGGGCACACGAAGGCGACTATCACCTCGGCAAAGTACATGCTGCAGGACTCACCGGCGCAGCAGGACGTGTGGATGAGCCACGGCGTCGCCGTCACACGCGCACCGCAGGGCTTCGAGGTGCTTGCCTCCACTCCGGGCGCCCCGGTGGCCGCCATGGCGGACCCCGCCCGGAAGCTGTTCGGCGTGCAGTGGCACCCCGAGGTCAAGCACACCCCGCTCGGCCAGGACATCTTCACCCACTTCCTGCATGACGTGTGCGGCATCCCCGACAACTGGACCACCGAGGGGCTCGTCCAGGAGCAGATCGACAAGATCCGCGCCGAGGTGGGCGACGACCAGGTGATCTGCGGCTTGTCGGGCGGTGTTGACTCCGCCGTGGCCGCGACGCTCGTGCACAAGGCCGTCGGCGACCAGCTCACCTGCGTGTTCGTCAACCACGGGCTGCTGCGCGAGGGCGAGGTCGAGCAGGTCCAGCACGACTTCGTCGAGGCGACAGGCATCAGGCTCGTCACGGTCGACGCCTCCGAGCAGTTCCTCACCGCGCTCAAGGGCGTGAGCGAGCCGGAGAAGAAGCGCAAGATCATCGGCGACCTGTTCATCCGCACGTTCGACCGCGAGGCGAAGAAGATCGTCGAGGAGGCCGGAAAGAACGGCAGACCGGTGCGCTGGCTCGTGCAGGGCACGCTCTACCCGGACGTGGTCGAGTCGGGCGGCGGTGACGGCGCGGCCGTCATCAAGAGCCATCACAACGTTGGCGGCCTGCCCAAAGACCTCGACTTCAAGCTCATCGAGCCGCTGCGCACCCTGTTCAAGGATGAGGTGCGCTCCATCGGCACGCATCTGGGGCTGCCGGACTATCTCGTCTGGCGCCAGCCGTTCCCGGGCCCGGGCCTGGGCATCCGCATCATCGGCGAGGTGACGCCGGATCGCCTCGCCCTGCTGCGCCATGCCGACGCCATCGCCCGTGAGGAGATGACGAAGGCCGGACTCGACCGCAAGATCTGGCAGTGCCCGGTCGTGCTGCTTGCCAACGTCCACTCGGTGGGTGTTCAGGGCGACGAGCGCACGTACGGCAGCCCGATCGTGCTGCGCCCTATCGAGTCCGCCGACGCCATGACCGCCGACTGGTACCGCATGCCCTACGACGTGCTCTCGCGCATCTCGACCCGCATCACCAACGAGTGCCCGGGTGTCAACCGCGTCGTTCTTGATGTGACCAGCAAGCCGCCGGCCACCATTGAGTGGGAGTGATTTTTCCCAGGCGTCGGGGTTCGTGCCCCGGCGCCTTTTTTATGGAAGGAGACAGAAGATGGCCATCACCATCAATCTGACGTATACAGGAAAGAACGGCGCGGCGCGCAAGTTTGCCGAGGAGATGGTCTCCAGCGGCACCGTCGACGCCATCCGCGCCCTCGACGGCAACGAGGGCTATCAGTATTTCATTTCGTATGACGATCCGGAGACGCTGCTGCTCATCGACCGCTGGCGCGACCAGAAGGCCATCGACGCCCACCACGACTCGCCGATGATGAAGAAGATTGCCGAGCTGCGTGACAAGTACGACCTGCACATGACCGTCCACCGCTATACCGATATTGACGAGGCGCCGGGCGACGACAAGTTCATCCGTCGCTGAGACTTCGTCCGCGGCCGTGCGGTGCATCCGCCGTGGTTTGTGCGGCGGTAAACGACGGAAACACGGCCGGCTGCAGGACAGCGTCCGCGTAAGGTGAGGGCTGTGCTCGCTCATCTGCCGTTCCCGGCCCTCATGGCCTACCTGCTCGTCGGGGGATTTTTCGCGGGGCTGTCGTCGTCGATGGCCTCGTTCGCCTCGCTCATCTCCTACCCGGTGCTGCTGTCGGTCGGCATTCCGCCTGTGTTCGCCAATGTGACGAATGACGTGGCGATTGTCGCCAACAGCGCCGGTGCCACCCTCGCCTCCGGCAAGGAGCTGCATGGGCGGTGGAAGACGGTCGGCGCTCTCGCCACCTGCACGGTCATCGGCTCGATCATCGGGGCGGTTCTGCTGCTCACCTTCCCCTCGACGGTGTTCGAGAAGGCGGTGCCGTTCTTTATCGCGTTCGCCGGTGTGATGATCCTCGTCTCCGGCCGCCATCAGTCGGTTCCCGATGCGAACCGGCCCTTGTGGCAGAGGATCGTGTTCTCGCTGCTGCTCATCGTGATGGGCATCTACGAGGGCTATTTCGGTGCCGCCGGGGGAGTGGTCGTGCTCGTCATCCTCACCTATGTGGTGGGCGGCGAGTTCACCGTCATCAATGCCATGCGCAACGTGATCTGCGGGCTCGCCGACCTCGTGGCGCTCGTCATCTACTCATTCTTCTCGAAGGTGTACTGGCTCGATGCCGTGCCGATGGCGGTGGGGATGTTCCTGGGCGGCCTGGTCGGCCCGATCCTTCTGCGGCACATCCCGGCGAAGGTCATGCGCCGCGTGATCGCCGTCCTCGCCTTTATCCAGGCCGGCTACTTCTTCTGGCAGGCGTACATCGCCTGAATCATCCGAGCACTGATCGTCGGAAGAGAGATATGCCCATCGGCTATGACCGTGGCCCGGCAACCTGATTGCTGACGGGCCTGCCGGTAAGAAAGGCCGAAATGTTGTCGCACGCGAGCGAACAGAGCGCGTCAGTGGTGGAAGCAAGACGCCAGCCCCCGGCGACATGCGGCGTGATGACCACATTCGGCATCCGCCAGAGGGGATCGGAGGACGGCAGCGGCTCGGGGTCGGTCACATCAAGTCCCACGCCGCCGAGCCTGCCAGATTTCACCGCCTCGCGCAGAGCCGGCATATCAACGGCATCGCCGCGCCCGCCGTTGAGGAAGAATGCCCCTTCTTTGAGCAGATCGAAGAAATGTCGGTTGAAGACGCCACGTGTCTGCGGTGTGGACGGCAGAAATGACACGACGGCGTCCGCGTCCGGCAGCAGGGCCGCCAGCTCGTCCATCCCGCATGTTCGGCCTTCTGCCCTGACCGCGTCCTCACTGTTCGCGTTTGCTGGTATATGACGTCGCAGACCGGTGACCCGCGCCCCGAGCGCTGTGGCGAGACGGGCAAATTCAGAGCCGATGTGGCCTTTCCCGACAACCAGCACATGCGCATTCTGGAGCGAGGAGACCGCACCCTCGTCATGCCAGACTCCGCGATGCTGGTTGTCGCGGTACAACTCGAGTTTGTTCTGCAGTTCCATCAGCACGGCGAGGCAATGCTCCGCAACCGCGCGGTCGAAGGCACCGGATCCGTTCGAGACGATCGTGGAAGAAGAGAGAATGCCTGGACGCTGATACTGCTCGTATCCGGCTGATGTGAGCTGGAGAAAAGCCGGGGCCGTCGCCGCATCTGTCAGTTGTCGCACCGCTGACGGCGGATATGAGCCGATGATGACCCTGGCGGCAGGAAGATCGGTGACGGAAAGCGGAAGAAAATGCACTGACGGTTCGGGATCGTCGGGTGTCGAGAGCGCCGAGACAAGGCGTTTGCGCTGGTCAGCTGTGAAACGTGAGGCGATGACGGCAGAAATCATTATCTGTGATCCTCTCGTGCTTTCTTTTCATTCCCCGCTGTCAGGCAAGGAGATCCCGGTCATCTGGCGGTCCGAATTCCCGTACTATCTCGGTACTGTCTCGGCATCACGTACTGCTTCAGTGCTGTATCACTGTTTGAGTACCGCAGCGTCAGTACTGCATCTCGACGCGCATGTTCTCCGGCCAGCCCCAGCCGACCTGAGTGCGTCTGTCCCGTGCGCGCAGATCCGCCTTGTCCTGCTCGTCCAGCTCGAAGTCGAACAGGTCGAAATTGTCCTTGACGTGCGCGGGGTTGAGCGATTTGGGGATGACGAGGATATCCTCATCGATCTCGAAGCGCAGCAGCACCTGCGCCGGTGATTTGCCATGCTTCTCGGCGATCCGCACGAGCACCGGGTCGGAGAGCATGTGCGCCCCGCCCTCGCCGAGCGGCGCCCATGCCTCGTGCAGGATGCCCTTCGAGGCGAGATAGCGGTGCATCCGCCTCTGCTGCCAGTACAGATGCGTCTCGATCTGGTTGATCGCCGGGACCGTCTCGAAGTGGTCGATGATGTTCTGCGTCTCCTGTTCGTTGTAGTTGCTCAGGCCGATGGCGCGGATCTTGCCGGCTTTGTACGCCTCCTCGAGCGCCTTGTAGGTGCCGAGGTCGTCGCGGCGCGGCCAGTGGATGATCATGAGATCGATGTAGTCCAGACCTGTGCGGCGCAGCGAGCCGTCGATACCTTCAGTAGTCTCCTTGTACCCGTCGGTATCCACCTTGGTGGCGAAGACGATCTGATCGCGCGGGATGCCGCTGTGGCGCACGCCGGCGCCGACCTCGCCCTCGTTGCCGTAGTCCTGCGCGGTATCGACGAGCCGATAGCCGTCGTGCAGGGCGTCGATCACGTTCTGCTCGGCCACGGAGGCCGGGGTCTGATAGGTGCCATAGCCGATGGCGGTCACAACGACGCCGTTGTTGAGGGTGAAAGTCTTCATCTGTCGATCCTTTGATGATCTTGACGTTTTTTGATGTCACGCGGAATTCTGATGGCCCGTGCTTTTACGTGGGCGGATTCTCATCAGAAAAGCATGGGCGGCTGGGCGCTGATAATTTCCATTGTGCGACGGATGGGGCTGTGGCGGCAGACGATGCGCCGAGAGGAAAACATTTGTGCCGGTCGAGAAAACCTCAGCAGCGTGATGCTCCGATTTGATGACTGAAATCCTTATATAGAGCCAAATATTCTTTATGTTGCTTGAAGTCTTGCGGGAACCTCTGCGCGTAAAATATCCGACGGTGTAAACAGATCCGGCAAACGGATGCGACAGAACAGAATTGAGAGAAATCGATAGAAAGGGGCGTTGCCATGACGGACGCACACGAGTCGGCGGAGGCATCGGTGCACGACGCCGAACACGGTCTGCGAATCGAGCGCATTTACGGCTCCGTCCCGCGCCATGGTGAGAGGCGCGTGCTTGTCGACCGGCTCTGGCCGCGCGGGACCTCCAAGGCAAAAGCGGCACTCGACGAGTGGGACAAGCAGATCGCCCCGAGCAATGATCTTCGCCAATGGTTCGGACACGACCCGGCCAAATGGGAGCAGTTCAGCACACGCTACCGTGCCGAGCTGGAATCGAACCCGGATGCCCCGGCGTTTGCCCAAAAGATTCGTTCCTGGCTTGCTGACGGCCCGGTCGTCCTGCTCTTCGGGGCCAAAGACGAGGAACACAACAACGCCGTCGTGCTGAAACAATGGCTGGAAGAAGAGAGGAGAGGACAGTGACAACACAGACCGCGCACACACAAAACAACCCCATGGACGGGACTGACGAGGCCGACCAGGCCGCAGCGCTCTGTCCCAATACAGCGCTCTGTCCCAATACGACGCTCAACGTCGGCCAGCCGGACCTGACCCGCTGGGCAGGCACCCACGCACGTCGTGTGGGCAGAATCGTCACGGATGCAGAAACGTCCCCCGCACCACGCAAACGTCTCATCAAGGATGTGTATCTGACCGGCGAGCGGCCGCTGTACGGCTTGCGCGACGCGGTGATCGACGGTGTCACTTTTGGCGAGGGCGAGTCCCCGCTCAAAGAGGCGCGCGACATCGAGGTGAGAAACTCGGTGTTCAAGTGGAAGTATCCGTTCTGGTATGCGGACAACGTCAAAGTCTCCGACACGATCGTCGAGACCGTGGCGCATGCCGGCATGTGGTACGTCACCAACTTCGATATGCGTGACAGCTCGCTGCAGGGCACGAAGCTCTTCCGCCGTTCGAGCCATATCCGTCTGACGAACGTGCATTTCGCGAACGCGGTCGAGACGCTGTGGAGCTGCGACGACATTACCCTTGACCATGTGCAGACGAACGGCCTGTATGTGGGCAAGGACAGCCGCGGTATCCGCGCCGACCATCTCGACCATGTGGGTGACTACCTCTTCGACGGTGCCGAGGACATCGTCGTCGACCATTCGCGCATCATCGCCAAGGATGCGTTCTGGAACAGCCGCAACGTCACCGTGCGCAACTCGTTCATCAACGGCCAGTACCTTGGCTGGAACAGTGAGAACCTCACCTTTGAGAACTGTGTGATCGAGTCGGATCAGGGTCTGTGCTACATCAAGGGCCTCACCCTGCGCAACACGCGCCTGCTCCACTCCGACCTCACCTTCGAGCTGTGCTCCGACGTCGACGCGCAGATCACCTCGTCGGTCGACTCGGTCAAGAACCCGATCTCCGGGCGCATCGAGGCGGCCTGCTTCGGCCAGGTCATCCTCGACCCGACCATCATCGATCCTTCGGCCACTACCATCTTTGAAGGCGGCAAGCCCGTGGCGAAGAGCAAGATCATCAGCTCGTCCGATGACAGCGACGAGCATGTGGCCGGTTACGGGGAGTAAACGCGACGATCTGATAAACGATCTGATATCAGACGGATCGGGAGAAAACGTACCGAGAGGAAAGACGGGGCGATGACGCAGACGACACAGACATCACAGACGATGCAGACATACGATTTCGACACACCCGTTCAGCGGCGGGGGACCGACTCGGTCAAATGGGACGTCAAGCCCGGCGAGCTGCCCATGACCATCGCGGACATGGACTTCCGCACGGCGCCGGAGATCGTCAACGCCCTACGCGAGAAGGTCGAAACCGGCGTGTTCGGCTACGAATGGCCGGGAGACGACTACTTCCAGGCCGTCAGCGACTGGCAGGCCGCCCGCCACGACTGGAAGGCGCCCACGCAGTGGATGGTGTTCACCACCGGCGTCGTTCCCGCGCTCAGCTCGCTCGTGCGGCACCTGAGCAATCCTGGCGACAATGTGCTCGTTCAGACGCCGGTCTACAACATCTTCTTCAACTCGATCGCCAACAACGGCAGGCACCCGCTCGCCAGCCCGCTCGCCTATGACCGTTCGGCGCACACCTATTCGGTCGACTGGCAGGATCTGGAGGAAAAACTCGCTGACCCGCTCACCACGCTCATGATCCTGTGCAACCCGCACAACCCGGTGGGCAAGGTGTGGGAGCCGGAAGAGCTGGCAAAGCTTGTCCGGCTGGCCGAGAAGCACCACGTGGTCATCATCTCCGACGAGATCCACGGCGACCTCGTGCTGCGCGGCGAGCCGATGACGCCGATCCTCTCCCTGCCACAGCCGCTGCGGCACAACACCATCGCGCTCGTTTCGCCGTCCAAGACGTTCAACCTCGCCGCCCTGCACGCCGCCACCATGATCGTGGCCGACGAGGGTCTGCGGCAGAAGGCCGAGCGCGGGCTCAACTGCGATGAGGTGGCCGAGCCGAACATGGTCGCCATCCCCGGCACCATCGCCGCCTACACGAAAGGCGGTGCCTGGCTCGACGCGCTCAACAAATATCTGCTCGGCAACGTGGAGTATGTGGAGAAAACGCTCGCCGAGAAGATGCCCGGCATTGTGCCCGTGCGTCTGGGGGCGACGTACCTCATGTGGCTCGACTGCTCGCAGATAGTGGCCGGTCAGCGGCAGGCCACGCTGCAGGCCGATGCGGCGCACGACGCCGACACGGCCGAGGCGCTCGCCACCCGGCCCGGCGCCACGGACGCGCTCGCCGCGTTCATCCGCGAGCAGACCGGCCTGATCCTCACGCCCGGCTCCGCCTATCACGGCAATGGGGGCGATTTCCTGCGCCTGGCGGTCGCCTGCCCGCGTGCGCAGGTGGAGGACGCCATGCGCCGGCTCACAACCGCCTACGACATGTGGACGGCCCGTCAGGCCTGAGAGGCCTCGGTGGCGTCATCCTGCTCGTCGAGCTGTCTGGCGCGGCGCTCGTCCTCCTCGGCCTGCCTGCGTTCGGCAACGGCCTTGTCCTCCTTGTACGTGTCCTCCTCGGACTTGACGTTGACCGGCAGGCTGCGCCGGATGGCCGCCAGCGTGCCGCCCAGCACCGCCTGTGTCTGTCTCTCGCCCAGATCCGCCGCGCGCACAGCCTCCATCGCCGCCGTCTCCATGTCGAGCGGATCGCCGCCATTGCTGGCGAACGGTGCCTCGGAGGAGAAGAGCAGATGATCGGCACCGAGCACCTGTGCCGCTGTGGAGATCTGGGTGCTGCCGGCAAGCGCCGTATCGACGTAGAGCCGGTCGGCGCCTTTGCCGGAAAGATGGGAGAGCGCGTCAGCGAGCGTCTGGCGGTCGAGCAGCGCGCCGCCGTGCAGCACGAGGCGCAGATGCGGGTTGTTGGCCAGCAGCGTGGAGGAGGCCAGATCCTCCAGCATGCGTGAGAGCTGCCCGGCCCATTGCTGGCGGCACGAGGCCATGTCGCGGCTGTGGGAGAGTGGGTGGACGAAGACCGGCCGGCGCGAGGCGTCAATCGCCTGGAAAATCGGGGCGAACGAGGCATCCGTGAGCGGCAGGCCCTGCTCGCGTGTGAGCAGCTCGATTCCCACGAGCGAATCGGAGCGCGCGATCGTGTCGGCCACATATCCCGCGCTCCAGGCCGCATCGGCCATGTCGAGACGGGCGAGGGCGCCGATGAACAGCTCAGGATGGTCGAGCACGGTCTGGGCAAGCTCCTGGTTCGCCGTCTCGAACGTGTGCGTGCCCATCGTCTTCTCAGCCTCCTCGATCACCGGCAGGGCGATCACCTGCACGCTGCGCGGGGGATTGGCCACAAGGCGCATATCAAGGTCGGTCAGCAGCGGCTCGCGGGTGAACGGGTATTTCTGCCCGAGATTGGGGATGACGCGCTCGGCCGCACGGCGGTAGGAGCGCGGGAAAACATGCGTGAGGACGTCGATGAAGATCATTCTTCCAGCCTAGCGGCACGCTCGAAGCGTTCGGCTCTCGGCGCGACGCGGAGGAATCGGCGAGGCGATCGGGCTACCTGCCGGATGATCCACATTCGGATTATCCACATTCCGTGTCCTCGCCATCTGTCGACAGCAGGGTTGGTAGCATGGAAAACCGCGTCCGGACCCCGGGCGCGCACTTATCATCATTAATCGCTGTCACGCCCACGCTGCCACTGACATGCATGAAGCTCTGCATGACGTGCTTTGTCGCACGCCGGTCCCCGGCTGGCGACCAGAGCCGCGGGAGACTTATGCGTGCCGCGTGCGGGCGCTGGAGGAGGACCATGTCTGACGTTGCGGGCTTCGACGATACCGGATTCGCGGACTCGGCGGACGACGCGCTGCTTGCCGGGCTGAACCCGCAGCAGGCGCAGGCGGTCGCCTCCACCTCGCCCGCGCTGCTCATCTCCGCAGGCGCCGGCTCGGGCAAGACGCGTGTGCTCACCCGCCGCATCGCCTGGATCCTCTCGCATCGGCGCGCCTGGCCGAGCCAGATCCTCGCCATCACCTTCACCAACAAAGCGGCCAACGAGATGAAGGAGCGCGTGACGCGGCTCGTCGGCCCGGAGGCCGGCAGCATGTGGATCTCCACCTTCCATTCCGCCTGCCTGCGGCTGCTGCACCGCTTCGGCGAGGCCGTCGGCCTGCACTCGGGCTTCACCATCTACGACACACAGGATTCCACCCGCCTGATGAAGCTGTGCGAGACGGCCCTCAACATCGACCCGAAGCGCCTGTCGCCCAAGGCCGCGCTGACCACTATCTCCGGCTACAAGAACAGCCTTCTGCCGCCTTCCGTGGTGCTCGCCCAGGCAGGCGTCGACTACACGCCCGGCTCCACAGGCCGGCCGCCCTCCTTCGGCGCGGGCGAGGACGAGAAGATGACCGCCTGCCTGTACGCCGAGTACCAGCATCGTCTCGGCTCCTCGAACTCGGTGGATTTCGATGATCTCATCTTCAAGGCCGTCGATCTGCTGCGTACCGACAAAGAGGCCGCCGACTGGGCCCATCACCGTTTCCGCTACGTGCTCGTCGACGAGTATCAGGACACCAACGACGCGCAGTACCAGTTCTTGCGCGAGGTGGCCGGCTACGGTGCCTTCCAGCAGGAGGCGCCTGCCGTGGGGGAAGACGGTTTCGCCCTCGATCCGGCCCAGCAGGCGGCGCTCTCGCATGCGTGGATCACCGTGGTGGGCGATTCGGACCAGTCCATCTACGCCTTCCGTGGGGCAAATGTGAGGAACATCCTTGATTTTGCCAAGGATTTCCCCACTGCCCAGACCATCCGGCTCGAGCAGAACTACCGGTCCACACAGACGATCCTTGACGCCGCAAACGCCGTCATCAAGAACAATTCCGGCCGCTCGCCCAAACACCTGTGGACGGACAAGGGCACAGGCAGCCCGATCGTTGGTTTCGCGGCGGAGAACGCGCAGGAGGAGGCCGACTGGGTCGCCCGCCGCATCGCCGGCCTCGTGGGTGGCGACGACACATCCGGCAGCGGGCTGGGCGTGGGCGACGACACCACGTACTCCTATTCCGACATCGCGGTGATGTACCGTGCCAACGCCCAGTCGCGCAACCTCGAGGAGGCGCTCGTCTCCGCCGGCATCCCGTACACCATCGTGGGCGGCACGCGCTTCTACGAACGCAAGGAGGTCAAGGACGGCCTCGCCTACCTGCACGCCGTGGCCAACCCCGAGGACGACGTGAGCATGCGCCGCATCCTCAACGAGCCCAAACGCGGCATCGGCGCGCGCACCGAGCAGGCAGCGGCACTGTGGGCGCAGGAGAACAATTCCAGCTTCTGGCAGGCGCTCAACCATTCGGGCGAGCTGGGGCTTGGCAGCGCGGCCGTCAAGAAGGTCGAGGCTTTCCGCGATCTGATCCTCACCTTCACCCAGAGCACCCAGGGCGCCAAGCCGAGCGACGTGGTCAGGCAGGTGCTCGAGGGATCCGGTCTCATCGCCCAGTACGAGAACTCCAAGGACCCGCAGGACCAGACGCGTCTGGAGAATCTCGGCCAGCTGCAGACCCTCGCCGCCGAGTACGAGAAGACGAATCCGGACGCCACGCTCACCGATTTTCTCGAGAACACGGTGCTCGTGGCGGACGCGGACCAGGTGCCCGACGCCGGCAAGGGCGAGGTGACGCTCATGACGCTGCACACCTCCAAGGGCCTCGAATATCCGGTCGTCTTCCTCACCGGTCTGGAGGACGGCACATTCCCGTACCAGCGCAGTTTCGACGACCCCCGCCAGCTGGAGGAGGAGCGGCGCCTCGCCTACGTGGGCATCACCCGCGCCCGCAAGCGCCTCTTCCTCTCGCGCGCGGCCGAGCGCAGCCAATGGGGAAGGACGCAGGAGCTGCCGCCCAGCCGGTTCCTTGAGGAGATTCCTGACCATCTCATCGACTGGGAGCGCAAGGAGACGTCCAGCGAGGGTGTGCGCCGTCGTTGGGGTGACAGCCTCGATGGTTTCGATGACGGTCTTGGCGGCGGTTTCGGTGACTATACCGATGGTTTCGCCGCCGATGACGGGGGCACGACGTTCGGCGGACGCTCGTATGGCTCGGGTTCGCGCGGGCGCTCGCGACGCTGGGGCGACGACGATTTTGACGTAGATGGCTCTGACGGGCAAAGCACGTATGGCGGGTCTTATGGGTCATACGGGTCGCGGTCGGGCTCCGGCAGCGGCTCGCGTGGCGGCGGGTATGGCTCCCGTTCCTCGCGCTCAGGGGGCTCGTCCTCGTGGCGTTCCGGCTCGTCTTCCTCGCGGTACGGCTCCTCGTCGCGGTATGGTGCGTCGTCCTCTCATTCCTCTCGCTCGGGCTCGTCGCATTCCTCCGGCCGCGGCGGGTCACGGTACGGCGCGTCGAAGGCCGATCTGTACCGTCAGGTCTCCAAAATCCACTATTCGCACCGCAAACCGGCCTCCAAGCCGGCTGCCTCATCGACCGCGCATCTGACCGCCGCCGACCTGCGCCCGGGGGACAAAGTGACACATGACTCGTACGGCCTCGGCACCGTGCAGACCGTCAACGACAAAGGCGCCAATTCCGACGCGGTGATCGACTTCGGCGCGAGCGGCATCAAACGGCTCATGCTCCGCTTCGCCCCGCTCGAGAAGCTCTGAGCGGTCAGCGGCATGGACTAGTGTTCTTCTCTGGTGCCTTACTGCTATCGAGGCACTGATCTGGAGCCTTAGCCCGTCGATGGGTCGGCGGCGAAAGCCGTTGCGGGAGACCGCGCAAGCATCGGAGAGGCCCGGCTCGGCCGTATGGCAGGCACCATGCGGTCACGTCCAGACAACGACAGAAAGAAAGCAGGTCACACTATGACCAGTGTTCAGCGCGCACGCCGCCAGGTCCGCCTGTCCCGTGCACTGGGTATCGCCCTGACGCCGAAGGCGCAGGCGCAGTTCGAGAAGCGTTCCTATGGTCCGGGCGAGCACGGCAACTCCCGTCGCCGCACCGAGTCCGATTACGCGGTCCGTCTCAAGGAGAAGCAGCGTCTGAAGGCGCAGTACGGCGTCTCTGAGAAGCAGCTCCGTCGTGCCTATGACGACGGCAAGCGCACGACCGGCCAGACCGGCAACGCCATGCTCATCGACCTCGAGACCCGTCTCGACGCCCTGGTTCTGCGTGCCGGCTTCGCCCGCACAATCCGCCAGGCCCGTCAGTACGTGGTCCACCGTCACATCCTCGTCGACGGCAACATCGTCGATCGTCCGTCCTTCCGCGTGAAGGTCGGCCAGGTCATCCAGGTCAAGCCGAAGAGCCAGACCATGGTCCCGTTCCAGATCGCCGCCGAGGGCTCGCACCGCGACGTCCTTCCTGCGGTCCCGGGCTACCTTGATGTGGATCTGACCGCCCTCAAGGCCACGTTCACCCGTGAGCCGAAGGTGGAGGAGATCCCGGTCCAGGTCAACCTCGCGTTCGTGGTCGAGTACTTCGCCCACTACTGATCCTTTCGCCCATCTGGGTTCTGCCCCGCGGTCGCTTCTGCGCCGTGGGGCTTTTTTATGCTTGGACCTGACTGCCTGGGTTTATTTCTCGAACCTGACCGCCTGGGATTATTTTTTCCTTCCCCCACCTATCTACCCGGGCTGTGAGGCTGTTGTACCGTTGGTGGTAACGCGGCAAGTGTCTCAGACATGCTGAGAAGGACTGGCACGTACCGGCCTGATATCGCAGGTGATATCGCGGCCGGTATGGGCGGGCAGTCGGCTATCCCGTCTGATAACAGCCCTGATAACAGCCGTGGGGACAGTGCGGTTCCCACCGATTTCAGCCGCGGGGGAGGTACGCGATGGGTACGGCACACAAAGCGGTCACTCCTCGTCCGCTCGCCTGGTGGATGACATGGGACCGATATCAGGCGCCGGTCGTCGTCCTTCTGGTGCTCTGGTCGTTCATCTGTGGCTATTTGCTGAGCGTGAGCGACTGGACGCTCGACTTCGCCCAGGCATCCGGCCAGAACAACGGATTCGGCTTCGAAGCACCGGAATTCCTCCTGTACCCGCTTGCCGGGACCGCGCTGTTGCTGTTCATCGCCGGACTATCGCCGCTGATGAGCATGACGCTGCCGGTGACGGGTGCTGTCGCGGACGCGGTGGCGCTTATCGGCGCGTCGGTCAGTTCGTACATACACATCGCCGCCGGCTCACCGGGCCGCAGAGGCCTCTCCCCGGTGTGGCTGCTCCTTGCAGAGGCCCTCGTCTGCTTCCTCGCGGTGGCCGCCTTCTCCTTCGTGCCGTGGGCGCTCTCGGCCGGTCTGATCCGTCCGTCTATCAGCCGCGCCCTCGAGAAACCGGGCACGAGCATGTTCGGACGCTGGATTCGTGCGAACAATGCGCTTTTCGGTGTGCTGGTGATGGGCGTCCTTGTTTTTGTCGTCGTGAATGGTGTGCTCCTTGGGTATGACATCGCCTATTGGGGTGTGCCGTCATTCGCCACGAGCATCATTCTTGCCAGTCAGTCCATCTTCCCGGCCTGTCTGTTCTGCTTCGGGTGGGCGGCCGTGCAGGAGGACCGCAATGGCTGGTGGGCGCTGCTCGCCGCATTTGTGCTGTGTCTGATTCCCGTGCTGGTCGAGTGCCGAATGGATGGAGGGGGTATTTACTGTCTGCTCGCCGGTTTTGCGCTCGTCGGCGGGGTGATCGGCGAGATCGTCCGTCGTCGTACGAAGCCGAAGAACGTCGATTAAAATCGGTGCCATGATCCTGCATCTGCATCTCGTCCGTCATGGCCGGACCTACTTCAACCGCTACAACCGTCTGCAAGGCTGGTCGAATTCGCCGCTGACGGACTCGGGCATCGCCGATGCGAGAAAGGCCGCCGACAAGCTGAAGAACGTGCGTTTGGCGGCCGCCTACTGTTCCGACACCACGCGTGCTGAGCAGACCGCGCGGATGATCCTCCAAGCCAACACAGTCGCAGGGACCGTTTCGGACGTGATCGAGAATAAGGCTTTCCGCGAGCAGTTCTACGGCTATTTCGAGGCGATGGACATGAACCTCGCCTGGTATGCCGCCGGCGCCCCGCATGGTGCGCCCACCTATGCGCAGATCGTCGAAAAATATGGTGCCGCCGCAACGAAGGATTTCCTCAAGGAGGCGGACCCGTTCCACGACGCGGAGAGCAATGACGAGTATTGGACGCGTATCGCCTCCGGCTATGCGCTCATCGCCCGTGATGCAAAGAATGGCACGGACTTTTTCCCGCCGCTGCATGATGGTGACGACGTGCTGCAGATCTCGCATGGCAACACGCTGCTCGGCCTCGTCCGTCGTTTCGCGCCGGCCGGTTCGGGGCTCGACCTCACGCATCGGCCTGCCAACGGGTCGGTCACCACGTTCGATTTCGATACGGAGGCTGATTTCGACCACTGTCTGCGTCTCGTCTCGTATAACAAGTGAGACAGACGCAGGCGCCCGGATACAGACCCTGCCGATGCTAGAGTTTGAAGCAGCCATTCCACAGTGCGATGGGGGAGGCACAGGCCTCCTTGAAGGAGGCACGCATGTCTGTCGGAGATATCGCCGGGCTGATCGCCGCGATCGTTTTTGCCATTCTCGCCGGGTTCCTGATCTATCCGCTCATCCGGCTCGGCAAGCTGTTCGACCAGGTGGCGCAGACCGTCAAGCAGACCGGCGACCATGCCCTGCCCGCCCTTGACGAGTCCGTCACCACCGTCAAAGAGGTGAACAAGACCCTCAAGGATGTCAACCAGATCAGCGATTCCGCCCAGTACACCGCCCGCAACGCCGGTGCCCTGACCGACCTGTACGCCTCGCTGCTGTCGAAGCCGGCCATCAAGGTCGCCTCGTGGGCCAGTGCCGTCTCCGGCACGTTCCGCTCTTTTGCCGGCAAGAACAAGAAGAACAAAGCCGATGCCGATGTGTCGGCGTCCACGGCATCCGCACGCAAAACCTCCGCACAGAACAGCCGCGACGAGGGGCTGGCGATGAACCGTGCCGTCTCCGCACCCGCCTCCCACGGCCGTCACGCCGCGACCAGCGCCGCGAACAAGCCCGCCTCGAAGTAAGGATCGGTCGCCATGAAGCTTTTCCGCAAGATTTTCTGGATGGGGCTCGGCGCCGGTCTCGCCCTCTGGGCGGTCAGCCGCGCCAAGGCCTACGTGCGTGCCAACACCCCCAAGAAGGCGCGCGAGTTCGTGCTCGGCAGCGATGAGGAGAACGACCAGACGGCGCAGAAGACGCTGCACGGCCTGGCCGACGAGCTGCGCACCCGCCAGCAGGAGCGCGAGGCCGAGCTGACCGAGCGTTTCATCCGCCGTTCCGAGCCCGCCGACTGACGGTCGACGGACACACGCCGTACCCACCCCACGGCATTATTGATAACCGGAGTCTTTCTGCCGCCTGACAGATCGGCGGCCAGTCTGTCCATCCTCGTCAACAAGGAGATATCCGCGCATGCGCACGTCTGAGATCGCACAGCGTTTTCTCACCTATTTCCAGAAGAACGGCCATCTGGTGGCCCCCTCGGCGTCGCTGATCTCGCCCAACCCCACCACGCTGTTCACCATCGCCGGCATGGTCCCGTTCATCCCGTACCTCCTGGGCGAGCAGACCCCGCCGAGCCAGCGCATGACGAGCAACCAGAAGTGCGTGCGCACGCTTGATATCGACGAGGTGGGCAAGACCACCCGTCACGGCACCTTCTTCCAGATGCTCGGCAACTTCTCCTTCGGTGATTACTTCAAGGAGGAGGCCATCCACTACGCGTGGCACATCCTGACCACCTCCCAGGCCGACGGCGGCTACGGGTTCGACCCTGACAAGCTGTGGGTCACCGTCTACACCAACGATGACGAGGCGGCCTCCATCTGGCAGAACGAGGGCCTCGACCCGGAGCACATCCAGCGTCTGGGCATGGCGGACAACTTCTGGACCACCGGCGGTCCCGGCCCCGGCGGCCCGTGCACCGAGATCTTCTATGACCGTGGCCCGGCCTACGGCAAGGACGGCGGCCCGGTTGCCGATGATAACCGCTACATCGAGATCTGGGACCTCGTCTTCGAGACGTACCAGGTCGACGATGTCAAGTCGAAGACCGACATGCATATCGTCGGCGACCTGCACCGCAAGAACATCGATACCGGCATGGGCCTCGAGCGCGTGGCCTACCTGCTGCAGGGCAAGCAGAACATCTACGAGACCGACGAGGTGTTCCCCGTCATCGAGGCCGCCGAGCAGCTCTCCGGCCGCAAGTACGGCGAGAATCACGATGACGACGTGCGCTTCCGCATCGTGGCCGACCACGTCCGCTCGGCGCTGATGATCATGTCCGACGGCGTGCGCCCCTCCAACGTGGGACGCGGCTATGTGCTGCGCCGACTGCTGCGCCGCACCATCCGCTCGATGAAGATGCTTGGCGTGGAGGGCGAGGTCATGCCCACCCTGCTGCCGGCCTCCGAGCATGTGATGCGCCTGAGCTTCCCGGAGATCACCGAGACGTTCCATGACGTGTCCGAGGCCGCATACGGCGAGGAGGACGCCTTCCGTCGCACGCTCGACAAGGGCACCGACATCCTCGACGTGGCCGTGAAACAGGCGAAGAAGGATTCGGCCGACAAGGGCACGAAGGCGCTCGTCTCGGGCGAGGATGCCTTCAAGCTGCATGACACGTATGGCTTCCCGATCGAGCTCACCCTCGAGATGGCCCGCGAGCAGGGCGTGGACGTGGATGAGAAGGGCTTCAAGACGCTCATGGCTGAGCAGAAGGCCCGCGCCCGCAAGGACGCGCTCAAGAAGCGCGGCAACGTGGACCTCGACCTGTACGACGACGCTGTCTCCAAGCTCACCAAGCCGATCGAGTTCGTCGGCTACACGAAGTCCAGCTGCCGTGCGCGCATTCTGGACATCCTCACTCAGGACGGGCCGGTGGACGAGATCAGCGCGCCCGCCGACGTGGAGGTCGTCCTCAACGTCACCCCGTTCTATGCCGAGCGCGGCGGCCAGCTCGCTGACGAGGGCCAGATCCTCTCCGACGAGGGCGGTGTGTTCGACGTGGATGACGTGCAGACCCCGGTCAAGGGGCTGCGCGTGCATGAGGGCCGCCTGACCGACGGCACCCTGCACGTGGGCGACGAGGTGAGCGCCTCCATCGACACGGACCGTCGTGCCGCGCTCGCCCGCTCGCACACGGCCACCCACATCCTGCACCGCGCCCTGCGCGACGTGCTCGGTGAGCAGGCCACGCAGCGCGGCTCGGTCGTGGCGCCTGACTTCCTGCACTTCGACTACCAGTGGCCGACCGCCCCCACCCGCGAGCAGCTCGACGAGGTCGAGCGCGAGGTCAACGAGAAGATCATGGACGATCTGCCCGTGACCGCCAAGGAGATGCCGATCAAGGACGCTGAGGACCTGGGCGCCGACCATCTGTTCGGCAGCAAGTACGGCGACATCGTGCGCGTCGTGACGATCGGCGAGGATGGCTGGTCGCGTGAGCTGTGCGGCGGCACCCATCTGGACAAGACCGGCAAGGTGGGCAACTTCGTCATCACCGGCGAGTTCTCCAACGGCTCTGGCGTGCGCCGCATCGACGCCTACATGGGCCACAAGGGCTACGAGTACAACCACACCGAGCATCAGCGTGTGGCGGGCCTCGCCAGCCGCTACAACGTGCCGCAGGAGCAGGTGGTCGAGCGTGTGGACCAGCTCGTCGACCAGCTCAAGGCCGCCCAGCACAAGCTCGCCGAGCTGTCCGCCGCGCGTCTGGAGCAGGCCGTGCCGCAGATGGTCGAGCAGGCCGAGAAGGACGGCGGCGACGTGCTCGTCGCTGTGCGCAACGCCGGCAATCTGGGGGATATCGCCTCCGTGCGCCAGGTGGCCATGGACGTGCGCGCGCGTCTGGGCGAGGACAAGCCCGTGGTCGTGGCCCTGGCCGGTACCGGCGAGAAGGGCAATCCGCTCGTGTTCGTGGCCGTCAACAAGGCGGCGAACGCCAAGGGCATCAAGGCCGGTGACCTCGTGCGCACCGCCTCCAAGGTGCTCGGTGGCGGTGGCGGCGGCCGTCCGGACTTCGCCCAGGGCGGTGGCCGTGACGCCTCGAAGATCGACGAGGCGCTCAGCGGGCTTTCCGCCTCGGTGAGGGGCTGATTTCCGGCCGCCTCGACGGCTTGGGAGGTGACGGCGCCATCGGTGGGGATCACCGGTGGCGCCGTTGCTGTGGTGAGGATGCCGCAGCGGGGGAGGATGTCTCTGCGCTGACAAACGGCGATGAGGACGCACAGGAGAGAGGACGGCGATGATGGCTGACCGTGATATCTGGATGGGCGTGGATCTCGGCGAGGCACGCGTGGGCGTCGCCCTGTCCGACCCGGAGAAGAGCCTCGCCTTCCCGCTCAAGGACGTGCGGGTGTACGGTGACTCCTTCCAGGCGCTTGACGAGTGCATCGACATCATCACCGACCGTCATGTGGGCCATGTGGTCATCGGTCTGCCGCTCGAGCTGTCCGGCCAGGAGGGAAAGTCGGCGAAGAAGGCCCGTCGCTGGGCCCGCCAGCTCACCGTCCGGATGGGACGGATGGGACTCGAGCCGCCATCGCTGGAGATGAAGGACGAGCGTCTGACCACGGTCACCGCGCATCGTCAGCTGCGCGATTCCGGCTATTCTGAGCGCAGCCATCGGCCGATGGTCGACCAGCAGGCGGCGGTCATCATCCTCCAGTCCGCGCTTAACGCGCGGAAATCCTCTCTCGCACAGCGGGCACAGGAGGGCATGGACGCGACCGCGGATGATCCTTCCGCCGATGTTGAGGCAAGGGGCGAGTGATGGCACAGAAGAAATCCCACCATAACCTGTCAGGCCACACGCGCCGTGACAAGCCCGATATGCAGGACGATGCGTTCTCCGAGCTCAGTGCCACATTCGGGCGGCCTGCCGAGACGTCGGATCATAAATCCACGGCACAGAATACTCAGGGGCAGGAGAGCGGCGCACAGGCTTCTTCTGCTGCCGGCTCGTCCATGCCTGCTGCCTCTGCTGCCCGGAAGGGGGCTCCCGACTCCGGGAAGGGCGGCGTCGTCCCGCCCGAGCCGCCGCTCAGCCGCACCGAGCGGCGCAATCGTGAGCGTCGCAAGTCACGCCGCCGCACGAAGAAGGCGCTGCGTATCAGCCTGATCATCCTGCTCGTCCTCGCCATCGTCGGCGGGCTCGGTTTCGGTGCGGTGGCGCTCATCAACGGTATCCGCAACCAGCACACTGCGCAGCAGGCCATCGAGACCGAGGAGGCGGCCGACTGGCCCGGCCCCGGTTACGGTTCCGTCCAGTTCACCATCGCCACCGGCGAATCCGGTGCGAGCGTCGCACGACGCCTGGCGAAGAAGAAGATCGTCGCCTCCGCGCAGGCGTTCACCGACGCGGTGATCGACGCGGACGCCGGGCAGAAGATCAAGCCTGGCACGTTCACCCTCAAATACCGCATGGCCGCTAAGGATGTCGTCACGATCGTCACCGATTCCACCCAGGCCAAGGGCATGATCGGGGTCACGGCGGACGAGCGCGTCAGCGAGGTCATCACCTCCGTCGCCTCGCTGTCCAAGACCATCACGAAAGACGATCTGGAGTCGGTCATCAACGGCGGGGGATCGGGGATCCTCCCCTCCGAGGCGAACGGCAAGTTCGAGGGCTGGCTCCAGCCCGGCACGTACGATCCGAGCGCCTACAGCTCCGCCACCGCTCTGCTGACCGACATGGTCAAGAAGCGCATCGCCTTCCTCGACGCCCTCAAGGTGCCGACCGGCTCCGAGCGGGAGCAGATCCTCACCATCGCCTCCATCATCGGCGGCGAGGTGAACCGGCAGGAGTATTACGGCAAGGTCTCGCGTGTGATTGCCAACAGGCTCGCCAAGAACATGCCGCTCGGCATGGACTCCGTGGTGGCCTACGGCAACAATGTCGCGCCTTCACAGCTCACGCAGGCAATGCTCGAGGATACGTCCAACGCCTACAATTCCCGTGTCAAGACAGGTTTGCCGCCCACGCCGATCAACCAGCCGGACAAGTCGATGATCGAGGCGGCGATGAACCCGGAGAAGGGCGATTGGCTCTACTTCGTCACGGTCAACCTCAACACGGGCGAGACGAAGTTCACCGCCGATGAGGCGCAGTTCCAGCAGTACGCCAAGGAATACCGGGACTGGGCCGCCAAGAACCAGTGAGCCTGCGGATACTCAGGTGCTGGCCGAGAGCAGCATGAGTATGAAGCCCGCATATTGTGCGGGGATGAACGCGATGGCGGGCGGCCCGCTGTCACGACTGTCGCTGAGAAGGTGCCGATTCAGGCCGTAGCCGCGGATGAGGCACAGACGTCCTCTTGCGGTCCGAGCGATAGTCCTCATCATCAGCAGCATGAGTGCGCAGAAGGCGGTGAAGAACAACCATCTCGTCAGCACGTCGGCGACCTGGATGACAGGCAGGATCGGACGTGCTGCCAGCGTCGTCGCAGCCGTCAAGCCTGCGGATGCGGCATGCCGGTGCGGCGGGCAGGTGTCGACCAGTGCGAAAACGAACAGCGCGGTCGTTAGCGCATCCCCGTCGCCGATAGGACGGCCGGGCAGCATCGATATCGTCCAGACGAATATGGCGACGGCGATGCTGATCCCGAGTGCTTCCCATACTCGTTGCCACGGCGTGCGTGCGGCGAGGCACCACAGCACCTGCGTGACAAGCCCGGCGGCGACATGCGCGGGCAACACGGTGTGCGTGCGGGCGTCATGGATGGCAAGCCACAGACCGCACACACACGCGGGCAGCGCGCACAGCAACGGATACGCCGGTGTCCCCGCTCCTGATGCGTGCAGGCGGGACGTGCACGGCATCAGGGCGACAACTCCTGGCGCAGGCAGTCCGGAAGTCGGGAATACTGATGTCCATAATTTCGAGATGAACGATTCCGATGCGAAAGTCTTCATGCGGCAAGCCTCGCATGCCACACGCCGGGGCAGAAGTGCCGACAGCGATTGTGGAAAACTCGGGAACGGTGCAATATCAGGCTTTTGAGGCCGTTCTTCCCGATGGGCGGAACGGGCCTGCCCGTCTGCCGCGAATGATATTTTAGAATTCCATGGTCGAAGAAAATCATGGCATCGAAAAACAGCACATCACCAAGCAGATCTTCGTCACCGGCGGCGTCGTCTCGTCGCTCGGCAAGGGCCTGACCGCCTCCTCTCTTTCCCGTCTTCTTCGTATGCGCGGCATCCGTGTGCGCCAGCAGAAGCTCGATCCGTACGTCAACGTCGATCCGGGCACGATGAACCCGTTCCAGCACGGCGAGGTGTTCGTCACCGAGGACGGCGCGGAGACGGATCTCGATCTCGGCCATTACGAGCGTTTCAGCGGCGTCAACCTCTCGCAGCGCGCCAACGTCACCACCGGCCAGATCTATGAGTCCGTTCTGCGCAAGGAGCGCGCCGGCGAGTATCTGGGCCAGTGCGTGCAGGTCATCCCGCATGTCACCAACGAGATCAAGGAGCGCATGCGCGCCCAGGCCGGCCCGGACGTCGACGTCATCGTCACCGAGATCGGCGGCACCGTGGGCGACATCGAGTCCCAGCCGTTCATGGAGGCCGCCCGCCAGATCCGCCACGAGCTCGGCCCGGAGAACTGCCTGTTCGTGCACGTCTCCCTCGTGCCGTACATCCAGGCGGCGCACGAGATGAAGACCAAGCCCACGCAGCACTCCGTCATGACGCTGCGCCAGCTGGGCATCACCCCGGACGCGATCGTGCTGCGCTCGGTCAAGCCGGTCAACCAGGCCATCAAGGACAAGATCTCCCTGATGTGCGACGTGGACGAGGACGGCATCATCTCCAATCCGGACTGCGAGTCCATCTACGACATTCCGACCGTGCTGTACGACCAGGGCCTCGACACATACGTCGTGCGCAAGATGGGACTGCCGTTCCACGACGTCAAGTGGGGCGAGTGGGGCGAGCTGCTCAACCGCATCCACAACCTCAAGCATCACGTGCAGATCGCCCTCATCGGCAAGTACGTCGACCTGCCCGACGCCTACCTGTCCGTGGTCGAGGCGCTCAAGGCAGGCGGCTTCGGCAACTGGGCGAAGGTCTCCATCAAGTGGGTGGCCTCCGACACCATCACCTCGCTCGAGGCCGCGCAAAAGCAGCTTTCCGACTGTGACGGCATCATCATCCCCGGCGGTTTCGGCGTGCGCGGCGTGGACGGCATGTGCACCGCTCTGCGCTGGGCGCGCGAGAACAAGGTCCCGGCGCTGGGCCTGTGCCTCGGCCTGCAGTGCATGGTGATCGAGTATGCGCGCGACGTGCTGCACCTCGAGGACGCCAATTCCACCGAGTTCGAGCCGGATGCCACCAATCCTGTCATCGCCACCATGGAGGAGCAGAAGTCGATCCTGGCCAACTCCGATATGGGCCACACGATGCGTCTGGGTTCCTATCCGGCCGTGCTCAAGAAGGGCTCGCTCACCGAGAAGCTGTACGGCAGCGAGAACGTGACAGAGCGCCACCGCCATCGTTATGAGGTCAACACCTCGTACATGGATCGTCTCGACCAGGCCGGCCTGCACATCGCGGGCACCTCGCCGGACGGGCACCTGACCGAGTTCGTGGAGATCGACCCGAAGCAGCACCCGTTCTACGTGGGCACGCAGGCGCACCCGGAGTTCAAGTCCCGCCCGTACGCCCCGCACCCGCTGTTCCAGGGCTTCATCAAGGCGGCCGTGGAGCACCAGAAGGCGGGCAAGGCCGACTGAGCTCGGGCTGTGCTGACTGAGATTCAGTGATACCAGTCGCATTGTGCAGAAGGGGGATGGGCCAGACGGTCCGTCCCCTTTCGTGTATCCGGCCGTCGATTTCCTTGCAAAAAGGGGCGGCGTGCTAGGCGTCGCTGCACGGTGTGCGATACCGTGCGGCGTGTCGCGCGGTGTGGGGCGACTGCACGGCATGGGCGGTGGCGTGGACCGCGTGAAACAGGCAATCGGGTGGGGCCGCCCAAGTACTATGGCATATCTGTTGGTCGGATAGCAAGGCGGGAGATAGATATAGCTGATGGATGGTCAGACAGGCAAGACTGAACACACCCCGCCGGAAGCAGACGGGTTCACCCGCTCCGGGCGCGCGCCCGCACGCGAGTCGCGCGACGTGGAGATGGGCCAGTACGTGTTCGACCGCACCCGCGTCAACGAGGAGAAGGTCGAGCAGGACGACCGCATTCTTTTGGACTTCGGTGCCTACAAATACGGCTGGCATGATACCGACACGGCGGGCGCGAGGGCACGAAAAGGCATCGACGAGTCGGTGGTGCGCGCCATCTCCGCCGACAAGCACGAGCCGGACTGGATGCTCGACCTGCGCCTCAAGGGCTACAGGGCCTTCATGGAAAAGCCGATGCCACAATGGGGAGTGGATCTGACCGGTTTCGACCCGCAGGACTTTAAGTATTACGTCAAACCGCTCGGCCATGAGGCCAGACGCTGGGAGGACCTGCCGCCCGATATCCTCAACACCTACGACCGGCTCGGCATACCGCAGGCCGAGCGCAAGCGGCTCGTGGCAGGGGTCGCCGCCCAGTACGAGTCCGAGGTGATCTACAACTCTATCCGCAAAGAGCTCTCGCGCCAGGGCGTCATCTTCTGCGACACAGACACTGCCGTGCAGAAATATCCGGATCTAGTACGCAAGTACTTCAACACCGTCGTGCCGTATGACGACAACAAGTTCGCCGCGCTCAACACCGCCGCCTGGTCGGGCGGCTCGTTCGTCTACGTGCCCAAAGGCGTCCACGTCACCATCCCGCTGCAGGCGTACTTCCGCATCAACACGCCCAACATGGGCCAGTTCGAGCGCACGCTCATCATCGCCGACGAGGGCTCGTACGTGCATTATGTGGAGGGCTGCACCGCGCCCATCTACTCCACCGACTCGCTCCACGCCGCGGTGGTGGAGATCATCGTCGGCACAAACGCGCGTGTGCGCTACACCACCGTGCAGAACTGGTCGAACAACGTCTACAACCTCGTCACCCAGCGCGCCCTCGTCAAGGAGCACGGGACCATGGAATGGGTGGACGGCAACATCGGCTCCAAGGCGTCGATGAAATACCCTGCCTGCATCCTCGCCGGCGAGTATGCCAAGGCGATGACAATGTCGCTCAGTTTCGCCGGCTCCGGCCAGTACCAGGACACGGGCGCCAAGATGATCCACCTCGCCCCGCACACAAGCTCGACCATCGTCGCCAAATCCATCTCGCGCGGGGGAGGGCGCTCGGCCTACCGCGGCCTCGTCTCCATCCCCAAGGGCTCATACGGCGCGCACTCCTCGGTGGTGTGCGACGCGCTGCTCGTCGACGAGTTCTCCCGCTCCGACACCTACCCGCATGTGGACGTGCGCGAGGAGGACGTGACGATGTCGCACGAGGCCACCGTCTCCAAGGTCTCCCAGGACCAGCTCTTCTACCTCGAGCAGCGCGGCATCGAGGAGAAGGAGGCGATGGGCATGATCGTGCGCGGCTTCGTCGAACCGATCTCGCGCCAGCTGCCCATGGAGTACGCGCTGGAGCTGAACAGGCTCGTGGAGCTGCAGATGGAAGGATCGGTGGGCTGATGGGGAAAATGGTTTCCGAGGACGAGGAGGCCGCGGTGCGCGCGCGGATGCCGCACTACGACTCTGCCGACCCGTACAAACTACCGGCACTCATGCCCTCCAGCGCTGACCGGTCCATCCGCTCGTTCGATCCGGACGATTTTCCTGCGCCCGGCCATCGCAGCGACGAGTGGCGGTATGCGCCCATCGACCGGCTCGACGACTTCTTCCACCCGTTCACCCCGTCGGGGCTGACCGAGGTCTCGGCCGCGTTCGAGGACGGCACGCCTGTTGCCGGGCCGGTGCGCTTCGGCCGGGCTGATGCCGGCTCATGCCCGGCGGGCAGCGTCGGCAAGCCCGTCGACAAGGCGTCGGCCGTGCAATGGCAGGCCTCGGCGGGCGCCGGGCGCATCTGGTGGCTCGACGTCACCGGCTCGTGCGACCAGCCCGTCATCGTCCGCCTCGCAGGCCACGGCGACGGCCTGGATGCCGTCCATCTCGTGGTGACGGTGGCCGACGACGCCCGCGCCGACATCGTCATCGACCACACGGGCCAGGCGAGCCTTGCCGAGGGTATCGAGATCCGCACGGGCGCGCGCTCGCACGTCAACCTCTCCAGCATCCAGGAATGGCAGAAGGGCAGCCGGCACCTGGGTTCCCAGCGCATCGAGGTGGGCCGCGGCGCCGAGCTGCAGCACAACGTCATCAGCCTGTCCGGCTCGGTGGTGCGGCTGCGCATGGATCCTGATTTTGCGGGGCCTGATGGTTTCCTCAACATGCTCGGCATTTACTTCGCCGACCCGGGCAGCTACATGGAACACCGCACGATGGTGGTCCACAACCACCCCTCATGCCGCTCACGCGTGATCTACAAAGGCGCCCTCGACGGCACAGGTGCCCGCTCGGCCTGGGTAGGAAACGCGCTCATCCTGCCCACCGCCCCCAAGACCGACTCGTACGAGCTCAACCGCAACCTCGTGCTCAGCCCGGGCGCCGTCGCCAACTCCGAGCCGCAGCTGGAGATCGAGAACGGCGCCATCGTCGGCGCCGGGCACGCCAGCTCGGTGGGCCGGTTCGACGACGAGCAGCTCTTCTACCTCGAATCGCGCGGCATCGGCGTCGATCAGGCGCGCAAGCTCGTGGTGCGTGGTTTCTTCGCCGACCTCATCGGCCAGATCGGCGTCCCAGGCGTGGAAAAACAGCTCATGGACACGATCGACCGGCGTCTGGCGCGCGGTGAGTCGAGCGATATGGCACGGATTCTGGAGGAGGACTGATATGGCGGAAATGTCAGAGAAAACGGCGATCGCACAGAACGTACAGGAGACCCACGTACTGGAGATCCGCGGCCTGCGTGCCGGGGTCGAGACGAAACAGGGCCGTAAGGAGATTCTCAAAGGCGTCGATCTGACCGTGCGCACCGGCGAGATCCACGCCATCATGGGCCCGAACGGCTCGGGCAAATCGACGCTCGCCTACACGCTCACCGGCCACCCCAAATATGAGGTGGAGTCGGGCACGGTGCTGCTCGACGGCACGGACATCCTCGCACTCAAACCCTACGAGCGCGCACGACTGGGCCTGTTCCTGTCCATGCAGGCGCCCGTCGAGGTGCCCGGTGTGTCGATGACGAACTTCCTGCGCACGGCCGTGACCGAGGTGCAGGGCAGCGCCCCGAGCCTGCGCGAGTGGGTCGGCGAGCTGGACGAGGCGATGCGGCGGCTGCGCATGGACCCGCGCTTTGCCAACCGGTCGGTCAATGAGGGCTTCTCCGGCGGTGAGAAGAAGCGCTCCGAGATCCTCCAGCTCGAACTGCTCAAACCAAAATTCGCTCTGTTCGACGAGATCGACTCCGGCCTCGACATCGATGCGCTGCGCATCGTGGCCGAAGGCATCAACAGAGCGGAGAAGGCCGACCATTTCGGGGCCATGCTCATCACGCACTACACGCGCATCCTGCGCTATGTGAAGCCGGACTTCGTGCACGTGTTCGCCGATGGGCGTTTCGTGCGCACCGGCGGCCCGGAGCTGGCCGACGAGCTGGAGCAGACTGGTTACGACCGGTATCTGCCGCAGGGCAAGAGCGAATCGGCGCTCGCATGAGCAGGGATGATCCGGCAGTGTCCGCCCGGTCTTCGAGTGGGGCATGGACGCGCTCGGTACGCGCCCAGTTCCCGATCCTTGTGCAGACGGTCAACGGCCATCCGCTCGACTACCTCGATACGGCCGCTACCGCGCAGAAACCAGAATGCGTGATCGAGGCGGAACGGCAGTTCTACACGCGTCTCAACGCAGGCGTGCATCGCGGCACGCACACGCTGGCCATGCGCTCCACGCTTGCCTATGAGAAGGCGCGGGCACGCGTGGCGCATCTGGTGGGTGCCGACGGTCGAGAGGGCCATGAGGAGATCGTCATCACCCCGGGCTGCACCGCGGCGCTCAACCTGCTCGCCACCTCCATCGGCTACGCCTCGCTCGACTGCCGGCAGGGCAGGTGCAGGCCGGATGCCGCCTCCCGCGACGGCAGAGGCGACCCGGCACGATTCGCGCTGCATCCCGGTGACGAGATCGTGGTCTCGCAGGCCGAGCATCATTCGGTCCTCCTGCCGTTTCAGGAGCTCGCAGCCCGCACCGGGGCAAGCCTGCGCTGGTTTGGCACCGACAGCGAGGGTAGGATCCGCTCCGACACCGCCGATACGGTGATCGCGCGCAAGACCCGGATCGTCGCGGTCACGCTGGTGAGCAACGTGACCGGCGCCATCACCGATGTGGCACCGATCATCGAAAGGGCGCATGAGGTGGGCGCGCTCGTCGTGCTTGACCTGTGCCAGGCCGTGCCGCACATGCCCATCGATGTGAAAAAACTCGGATGCGATTTCGCCGTGTGGTCCGGCCACAAGATGTACGGGCCCACCGGCGTCGGCTACCTGTATGGGCGCCGCGAGTTGCTGGAGGCACTGCCACCCGCCTGGTTCGGCGGGGAGATGGTCGATCTGGCCTATCTCGACCGGCCGGCAGTCTATGAACAGCCGCCGCTGCGCTTCGAGGCGGGCACGCAACCCGTCGCACAGGCCGTGGCAAACGGCGTTGCAGCACAGTGGCTGGAGAATCTGGATTTGGAGAAGATTGCGGCGCATGAGCGTGCCATCACTGCCGAGCTGCTCAAAATCGCCGACATCCCCGGTATCCGCGTGCTCGGCCCGCTCACTGCCGACAGACGTGTGGCCACGGTCAGCTTCGAGGTCGAGGGCGTGCATCCCCATGACGTGGGCCAGTATCTCGATACTCTCGGCATCGCCGTGCGCACCGGGCACCACTGCGCCCAGCCGATCCACCGCCGTTTCGGTGTGGAAGCGAGCAGCCGCGCCTCGGCCGGCGTGTATACAACGGTGGAGGAGGCCCGCCGGTTTGTCGAGGCGGTGAAAGGCATCCGCCCGTATTTTCTCGGGACACGGGACTGAACGCGAAGGAGGACGGTCATGCCAGACGATGATCTGTTCGGAATCGGTTTCGGCGGGGTCGATGGCGATTTCTCCGATGATCTTCCTGATGATTCCATTGATAATTCTGGCGATGCGATGGGCCAGATGTACCAGGAGTTCATCCTCGAGCAGGCGCGCGCCCCGCACGGCAAGGTCGCCCGGCTCCCTGATCGTGACGGCCAGGGGGCTGATCCTTCTGTTATTTCCCACCAGTTCAACCCCACATGCGGCGACGATATTGTCGTACGGCTCTGTGTGGATACGCATCCCGGTGTCTTTGGTTCTCTTGGCCAATCTGCCGTCGGTTCCGATGGTCCCCAACAGCGACAGGGGCAAGGTGCTCACGAGCCTGTTATTGCCTCAATGTGCTGGTCGGGCCATGGCTGCGCTATCTGCCAGGCGAGCCTGTCGGTGCTGCATGACATGGTGACGGGCTTGCCGGCAGGCCGGTTCGCCGCGCTGTATGGTGAGTTCCACGAGCTGATGGACTCGCGCGGCCGGGGGATCGACGACCCCGAAAAGCAGAAGGACCTCAGCGACGCGCTCGCCTTCCAAGGCACGTCGCGCTTCCCGATGCGCATCAAATGCGCGCTGCTGGGCTGGGAGGCCGTGCGCGACTGCCTTGTGACGCTCGGAAGTGAAATGGAAAGGGAAAATCATGGCTGACACACCCGCACACCCGCAGTTTGACCCGTTCGCCCCCGGTTCCGCCGCCCCGAGTGTGGAGGCGAGCCGGCACGCGGGACAGGCCAGACCACGCGGGATCACCATCAAAGCTCCCGACGAGAAGGGCCAGAAGACCGCGCACAAGGTGATCGAGGCGATGAAGAACGTCATCGACCCCGAGCTCGGCATCGACGTGGTCGACCTCGGCCTGCTCTACGGCGTGGAGATCGACGACCAGGGCCGCGCGATCCTGACCATGACCCTGACCACGCCGGCCTGCCCGCTCACCGACCTGCTTGAGGACGGCGCCGCAGTGGCGCTGGCCCCGGTGGTCGATTATTTCCGCGTGGACTGGGTGTGGGATCCGGTCTGGGATCTTTCCATGATCACGCCCCAGGGCCGGCAGATGCTCAACGCCATCGGCTACGACTTCTGAGCATCCCCGCCGACACGCCGATGTCATGACCCGCGACCATACTGCCTAACAGCACTGTGCAGGATATGAAAATATCCGGCTGGAGTGTGAGAAGGTCAAAAAGACAGTACCCAACTAACTCGCGGACCCGGTGGGACGCAAAAGGGTGGTCAGTATGGCAGATAAAACAAAAAGCGGGAATATCTTCACCTGGAAGCTCCACGGTGACGGTAAACATCTCGGCCCGGGCGAGGTCGTCGACCCTGACGAGCGCCTGACATGGGGCAGGACGGCGGGCATCGGCGCCCAGCACGTCATCGCCATGTTCGGTGCGACATTCCTCGTCCCGATTCTCACAGGATTCGACCCCTCGACCACGCTGTTCTTCACGGCAATGTCGACGGCCCTCTTCCTGCTCATCAACAAGAACAAGCTGCCCAGCTATCTGGGAAGCTCCTTCGGCTTCATCGCCCCGATCGCCGCCGTCGCCAGCGCGCACAAGGGACTGGCGGTCGCCAGCTTCGGCATCATGTGCACCGGCATCACCCTGGCGATCATCGGCATCATCGTCCACTACGCCGGCTCGAAGTGGATCGACATCATCATGCCCCCGGTCGTGACCGGCGGCATCGTCTCCATCATCGGCTTCAACCTCGCCCCGAGCGTGTGGACCAACTGGAACGCCAAGACGCCCAAGGGCGCCACGGCAAGCTCCGCCGCCACCGCCGCGGTCACGCTTGCGGCCGTGCTGCTCATCTCCGTGCTCTTCCGCGGTCTGATCGGCCGACTCAACATCCTGCTCGGCGTGCTCGTCGGCTACATCTTCGCCGTCGCCAACCATCAGGTCGACTTCAGCGCCGTGGAGAAGGCCGCCTGGATCGGCTGGCCGAAGTTCCACCTGCCGCAGGCCGACTGGTCGGTGCTGGCCATGTTCATCCCGGTCGTGCTCGTGCTCATCGCCGAGAACGTGGGCCATGTGAAGTCCGTCGCCCTCATGACCGGCAAGAACTATGACGACCAGATCGGCACCTCGCTCTTCGCCGACGGCCTCGGCACCGCGCTCGCAGGCCTGGGCGGCGGCTCCGGCACCACCACCTACGCCGAGAACATCGGAGTGATGGCCGCCACCAAGGTCTACTCGACCGCCGCCTACTGGTTCGCGGCCGGCTTCGCCCTCATCCTCTCGCTGTGCCCGAAGTTCGGTGCCATCATCAACACCATCCCCTCCGGCGTGCTCGGCGGCGTCACCACGCTGCTCTACGGCATGATCGGCATGCTCGGCGTGCGCATCTGGGTGGAGAACAAGGTCGACTTCTCCAAGAACGTCAACCTCGCCGTCGCCGCCGTGACGATGATCGTGGGCATCGCCGACTTCAGCTTCACTGTGCAGGGCGTCACCTTCAACGGCATCGCCATCGGCTCGGTGCTCTGCCTCGTGCTCTACCACGGCCTGTACTGGCTGGGCCGCCTGTGCGGTACCGTGCTGCCGGAGAAGGCCGAGGCCCCTGTGGCCGATGCCTCCGGCGCGGGTGTGGGCGATCTCGCCGGCCGTGTGGAGCATCAGGAGCAGGTCTCCGAGCTCGAGGGCAGGAAGAACGCCGACAAGAACGGCGCTTCCAACTCGAACGCTGCCGACGCGAATACTGCGAAGGATGCCGTCGCCTCCAAGTGAGACCGGCATAACAGACGCATCAGCGTCAGCAGCGTCAGTATCGTCAGTGGTGTCAATATCTAAGTGCAGATATCTGACGGCGGGATAGTCGAGGCCACAGCGCCTGACGAACTCCTGCCGCCTGAAACAGGACCCGGATGGGGGAGCGGAAGCCTCCTGTCCGGGTCTTTTTGTCTGCAGTGACGTCGGTGATTGCCTCTGCTGATGGAGATTGTCGTTTGTCTTTACTGTCGTTAATATCTAACACTAGAAGAAACAAACGGTGAAAGGTAAAGCGATGACGACGACAGGGCAGACGGCACCGACGGCACAGACGGCCGAGCGGAAGACGCACAACCAGAACACGCAGAAAGGCGGCATAAAGCCGAACATCGCACCATCGGCCGGCACGGGGCAGGAGCGACGGGAACGCACGGGGGCGTTCGACCCGTCCGATGCGGGCCGCATCGTCCGGGCGGTTGGCATCATCGACAGCCGCGGTCTGCCCGACACCCCGCGCGTCACACAAGGCGAGCTCGGCATCCTCGGCGCTCTCGCGCAGCGCGAGGGAACGGCAACACCGGGCGAGCTCGCGCACGACCTGTCGATCACCTCCGCCCGCATCGCCAACGCGCTCAAGACGCTCGAGCGCAAAGGCTACATCCTGCGTACCAACAGCACACAGGACCGCCGCGCGGTGATCGTCACCCTCACCGAGACCGGCAAGGCCTACGGCGAGAGCTGTTACCACAAGGCAGTGCAGGATGCCCGCCGAGTGCTCGCGCCCCTCACGCCCGCCGAACAGGCCGAGCTCGCGCGTCTTGCAGACAAGCTCGCCGACGCCCTGCTGCAGGAGGAGAAATGATCCGCGCGCTGAGGTATCTGACCACGAAAGAAAAGTGGCAGTGCGTGTTCGTCCTGTTTTTCGTGGTAGTGCAGGTCTGGCTTGACCTCACCCTGCCGGACTATATGGCCGAGATCACCACGCTCGCCGAGACATCCGGTTCCACGGTCGGCCAGATTCTCCTCGCCGGTCTGATGATGGTGCTGTGCGCGCTCGGCTCGATGGCCGCCGCCATGGCAAGCGCCTACTTCGGCAACAAGGTCGCCGCCGGTCTGGCGACCACGCTGCGCGGGCAGGTGTTCGAGCATGCGGTCAGGCTCTCCAAGGCCGATGTGGACGAGATCGGCTCGGCGAGCCTCGTCAACCGCTGCACCAACGACATCACCCAGATCCAGAATCTCGTCTCCATGGGTCTTTCCGCCATTCTGAAGGCGCCGATCATGGTGGTGTGGGCCATCATCAAGATCATCGGCTACGGCTGGCAGTGGTCGCTCGCCACCGTGGTGAGCGCTGTCACCTTGTGCCTCGCCCTGGGTGTGACGATGAGCATCGCCGTGCCGCGCTTCCAGAAGATCCAAGGACTGACAGATACCATCAACCGCCTGACGCAGGAGCATCTACAGGGCATCCGCTCTATCCGCGCCTACAACGCCGAAAACTACGAGAAAACGCGCTTTGCCGATGCCAACACGAACATCACGCGCACAAACACGGTCGCCAACCAGGCCACCGCCGTCATCACACCGCTGCTTACCCTGGAATCATCGGCACTGACGCTCGCTATCTACTGGATAGGCGCCTATATGATCCGATCGGCCGGCAAAAGCACGGGACTGACGCTGTTCTCCGAGATGGTGGTGTTCAGCAACTACGCCATCCAGATCATCATGGCCTTCATGCTCCTGTCGATCGTGTTCATCCTCTACCCGCGCGCGCAGGTCTCCGCAGGCCGTGTGCTGGAGGTCATCGACCGCACGCCGCGCCTTCTCGACGGTCCGGGTGTGGGCGAGACGGCGCAGAAGGGGACGGTGGAGTTCCGGCATGTGGACTTCTCGTACCCCTGCGACGGCGCCCGTGTGCTGCATGACGTGAGCTTTTCTGCCGGCCAGGGCCAGACGGTCGCCTTCATCGGTGCGACCGGTTCGGGAAAGACCACCATCGCCCAGCTCATCGACCGCCTCTATGACGCGAGCGGCGGGACGGTCCTCGTCGACGGCCACGATGTGCGCGACTACCGGCTCAGCGAGTTGCATGAGCGCATCGGCTACGTGCCGCAGACCGCCACGCTCTTCGCGGGCACGGTGGCGGGCAATGTCTCTTACGGTGACGCCGGCCATGAGATCACCCGCGAGGACGTGGCCGACGCCCTCGACATCACCCAGTCCGCCTCGTTCGTCACGCAGATGGACGGTTCCTACGACGCGTCCATCGAGCAGGGCGGACGGAACGTCTCGGGCGGCCAGCGCCAGAGACTCGCCATGGCCCGGGCCATCGCGCGCCGCCCGGAGATCCTGGTGTTCGACGACTCGTTCAGCGCGCTCGATTTCGCCACCGATCGTGCTCTGCGCGGCCAGCTGCGCGAAAAATGCGCGGACACCACGAAGATTATCGTCGCCCAACGTGTGGGCACCATCCGCGACGCCGATCTGATCGTCGTGCTCGATGATGGCCGTGTGGCAGGCAAAGGCACGCATGACCAGCTCATGCGCACATGCCCGGTCTATCAGCAGATCGTCAGCTCCCAGATGGGCCAGTCGCAGACGGGCGATTCCAAGACGGGCGATTCAAAGATTAAAAGCTTCCAGATGGACCGGTCCCAGACACGCCAGAAGGAGGCAGACAAATGAGCTCCTCTGAGAAGATGGTCGCCGCCGACACGACCGATTCGCCGGACCAGACCGTGAAAATGCTGCCGGCACTCGGTCATCTGCTCTCCTACGCCAAGCGCTACGGCGTTCGCATCACCATCGCCATCGTCTGTGCGCTGATCGGCGCCGGCCTCAACCTCGCCGGCCCGAGCCGGCTGGGCGATATAAGCAATCTCCTCCTCGCGGGTGTGAAGAAGTCCTCGCGCATGGATCTGGCGGCCATCGGCAGGATCGGCCTTGCCCTGGTCGTGATCTACGCCCTGGGCTTCCTGTTCAATTACGCGCAGGGCTGGCTCATGGCCGACATCACCCAGAGACTGACGCGTGACATGCGCGCCGACCTGACCGCCAAGATCGACCGGCTTCCCCTCTCATACCTTGATTCGACACCGCAGGGCGACACCCTCTCGCGTATGACCAACGACGTCGACTCGGTGGGCCAGAGCCTGGGTCAGTCTGTCTCCCAGCTCGTCAGCGGCGTGGCGCAGATCCTGGGCGCGGCCGTCATCATGTTCGCCACCAACTGGCAGATGGCGCTCTCCGGCATCGTCTCGGCACTCGTCGGTATGGTGTTCTCCCTGCTCATCATCCGCCGCTCCCAGCCGTATTTCGCCGACCAGCAGCGGGCGCTCGGTGCCGTCAACGCCCAGGTGGAGGAGGTGATGGGCGGCCTCGACGTCGTCACGGTGATGAACGGCGCGGCGGGGGAGAACAAACGCTTTCGCACCCGCAACACCCGTCTGTACGACGCCGCATGGAAGAGCGCATTCCTCTCGGGCATCATGACCCCGCTCATGATCTTCATCGGCAACATTGCCTACGTGGTGGTGTGCATTGTCGGCGGCGCGCTCGCCCTGGCGGGCACCATCAGCTTCGGGACGGTGATCGCGTTCATGGTCTACATCCGCCTGTTCACCCAGCCGCTGCAGACCATCGCCCAGGCCGCCACGTCCATGCAGACGATGACCGCCGCCTCCGGGCGTGTCTTCGACTTCCTCGCCCTGCCCGAGATGGAGGACGAGTCGGCAAAGACCGCGGTGTTTGGCAACGTGCGCGGCGATGTGGTGTTCGACCATGTGCGATTCGGCTACAGCCCCGAGCGCGAGATTATCCACGATTTCTGCGCTCATATCCGCCCCGGCCAGAAGGCGGCCATCGTCGGGCCGACGGGCGCGGGCAAGACCACGCTCGTCAACCTGCTCATGCGCTTCTATGAGGTGAACGACGGTGCCATCCGTCTCGACGGGCGCCGCACGGCCGATACCACCCGTGCCAACCTGCATGACCAGTTCGGCATGGTGCTGCAGGACACGTGGTTCTTCCAAGGAACATTGCGTGAGAACATCGCCTTCGACACACCGGGCGTGACCGACGCGATGCTCGACAGGGCATGCGAGGCGTGCGGGCTGGGCGGCTATGTGCGCAGCCTGCCGCACGGCTATGACACCCGGCTCGAGCCATCCTCCATCAGTGCCGGCCAGCGTCAGCTCATCACCATCGCCCGGGCGATGATCAAAGACGCGCCGCTGCTCATCCTCGACGAGGCCACCTCCAACGTGGACACGCGTACCGAGCTGCAGGTGCAGAAGGCAATGGACGCGCTCTCTCGCGGACGCACGAGCTTTGTGATCGCCCATCGCCTCTCCACCATTCGTAACGCTGACATCATCCTCTACATGGAGCATGGTGACGTGCTCGAGACCGGCACGCACGAGCAGCTGCTACGAAAGGGCGGCAGATACGCGCGGCTCTACAACAGCCAGTTCGATCGGCAGGAGGGGTGAGCTGCCGCGCTTATCAGTAGTCGAGCAGGCGGCCGTCGTCGTTCCAGTCACCGAACATCACGTTCTCGGCCGATTTCTCGACGAGCCGGCGAACGCGCTGGTCGAACACCTTGCGGTCGCGGCGCTTGTCGCGCTGGATGGAGTCGATGCGCACACGCTGATACAGCGCGGGAAATCTGCTGAAGTTCTCCCAGGCTACGGGGTTGTCGGCAAAAGCGCGGCGGATGTCCTCGTCGATCCGAAAACCGGACTCGCCCATATCCGGCAGCGCGGCACGGCCGGCATCGGTCATCAGGCCGAGCTTCTCCAGCCGCCGGCAGCGTTCCTTGTTCAGCTCCGACCATGGGCTGCGTGCCGTGCGCGGGGTGAAGCGTTGCGTGTCCACGCCGTCGATGGTCTTGTGCACGGCGTCGATCCAGCCGAAGCAGAGCGCCTCCTCCACGGCGTCGAGATACCACAGACGCCCGGGAATCGGCGTCTTGCCGCGTTTGATGGGCACCCAGCACTCGCTCGCGCTCGCGTGATGGCGTTCAAGCCAGCCCCGGAACTGCGCCCGTGTGGTGATGGGCAGGATGTTCGTCGCCTCCATGGTGCCCAGCATATCGGGGCAGGCGACGCGGCGGCCGGCCGTCGGCTGACGCGCCGGCTATCAGTTGTCGCGATGGTCGTCCCTGGTGTCGGCCACGCTGCCGGGCAGCAGCACGTCCATGCTGAACACGCCGCGCCGCGTGTCGGCGGACTCCTGCGCATTGCCGTCGTATTTCTCGGCGATGTGCTTGATGGAACGGATGCCGAAACCGTGCTTGCCCGGCTCGTTCGTCTTGCTCGTCAGCAGCGTACCGGTCGGAGAGTGGCGCAGGTTTGACGGGTCGAAGCTGTTGTCGCAGTGCAGCACCACGAACCCGCCGCGGCGCTCCACGCTGAAGTGGATGATCTTGCGCTCGTCGTCTTTCAGCCTCGCGCTCGCCTCGATGGCGTTGTCGAGCATGTTGCCCACGAGCGAGGTGATGTCCAGCGCCTGCAGGCCGGAGAGCGCGGTGCCGTCGGCCATCACGATCAGGTGCACGCCCAGACGGGCGCATTTGCGCTGCTCGCCGTTGATGACCGTGTCGAGCACGGCATTGCCGGTCTGTGTGAGCGTGGAGGCGCTGTCAATGTCGTCCTGGAACTGGCGCAGCATGGCCGAGGCGTCCGCTGTGGCAGACTTTGCGGGCCGGCTGGTCGTGGTCGGGGAGCTGTTTGTGGCCACGGCCCCGGCATCCGGTCCCTCGAACACCATCACATAATGCTTGAGATCGTGCGAGAGCCGATGGATCTCGTCCAGGTTCTTCTTCAACTCGAGGTATTGGCGCCGCTCGTCCGCCGCCGTCTTCTCCAGATTCTGTTTCTCCGCGTCGAGCAGGATGTTGCGCCGGTAGATCTGTTGCATGTACATCACCGATCCGGTGAACAGGATGGTCAGCGTGCGCAGATAGAAGGCGTTGCTCAGCTGGCCGAAAGTGTCGGGATCGCTCTCGGAGAAGAAGCGCAGCGAGGTGGCGGTCGTGTTGTTGGCCACGAGCAGCCCGGCAATCGAGAGGCAGAAGGCGATGGTGATGCTCAGCCAGCCCACATGCTCCAGCGTGTTGCCGCGGAAGGCGATGCCTTCGACGATCACACCGAGGATATTGAGCACGATGCCGATGGCGATGAGGATGATCGGCCGCCACATGGTGTGGTACACGGGTGCCATGAGACCGGAGACGGCCATGGCATAGGCGAAGGAGATGGTCGCCTCCGTGTGGGTGAACGTGTGGGTGGCCACATAGATGCTGGCCTTCCATGTGTGGCCGGTGCCCGCCCACAGAAGAAGGAAGTCACAGACGGCGGTGACGAGCGGTCCCAGAGGAAATCGGTCGGTGTACGGCTCGTTGGCCATCAGGAAGCTGGTGGCGAGGAACACGGGGATGGCCGCGATGTCGGTGACGATCAGACGCCATCTCGGCGCGGGATGCCTGATACAGATGAAATAGGTGGTCAGCGCCATCCATTCGAAGACGGGGACCACCAGCTTTGTCAGCAGCGACAGCGTCATGGTCTCACCGCCCCTGCGGTCGTGCGCCTGTGGCGAGCGTCTGCCCCAGCCGGCGGGTCATTGCCTCGATGAAGCCTTTCTTGCGCGAACGGCTGATATTGAGCCGTCTGTCGGTGTCGAGCACGCAGATCTGGCCCTCGATGGTGCGCACGCGGTCCATGTTGACAATGTAATAGGAGTTGATGCGGTAGAACCCGTCCGGTTCCAGACGTTTCTGCAGCTCGGTAAGTGTGGTCGTCACCCGGATGTCGGACTCGTCGGTATGCACGGTGATGCGGTGCTGTTCGGACTCGATGTAGGTGATGGAGCCGAGCGGCACCTGATAGAAGGACGAACCCTGCTGCAGCATGATGGTGGGCCGGTCGTCACGATCGACGGCGTCGATGGCGCGGCCGAACTCGGAATGGAACATCGGCCACGAGAGCGGCTTCAATATATAGGAGAGCGCGTGCACCGCGTAGCCCTTGATGGCGTACTGCGGTGTGGAAGTGATGAAGACGATGACGCACTTCTGGTCGAACTGGCGCACACGCTCCGCCGCCTCAAAACCGTTGCAGCCCGGCATGAGGATGTCCATCAGAATGATGTCGTACTGTGCGTTGAATTTGGTGAGGAACGCGAGCGACGAGCCGTAGACGTCGGTGAGGATGTCGTCGCCGCTCTCCTGCGCGTAGCGGGAGACGAACTGTTTCGCCTGACGCTGGAAGAGAGGATCGTCTTCGACGATGGCACAGCGTATCTGCATGGCGTTCCCTCTTTCTTGCCTCGAGAACCGTGTGAAATCAGTGGCTTCAGATTTGATCAGTAAATCTTTGAGTATTGCATTATTGCAGTTTTGCATAAACCTGAAAACTTGCTGACAAAAGTGCCGCACTGAAATCAAGATATGTTGCTACCTATGGTAAAGCTGAAAGAGAGCTATTGCAAATGCTCTGGGGGGGGGTGACATCCTTTCCTTGAGAATTGATGAATATATTTGATAAAGATATTGCATATCAGGAATGAAAATCACCCGATTATGCAAGACGAATTCACACCTCCTGAATTTGCGTTTCAATGAATATTGAAGGCAATACCGGAAAGACCGAGGAGGTGGATCATGAAAGCGACGCTCACAAAGATCACGTCTGTTGTGGCGGCGTGCGCGTGTGCCATCGCGATGATCCTTGTCTCGGTTCTTCTGCCGCAGCAGAAGGCGAGTGCCGCCGATGATTCCGGCAGTTTCACCGCGGACGGTGTAAATATCCCGGACTACTGCGGACATAACAGCGTCTATCTTCTCAGCACCACCGGCGAGGTCTATCGGGCTTTCGTCCCCAGCGATGGCTCGGGGATGATCACCAACACCGCTGGTGATGTGACCGGAAGAGATGATGACACCACAGCGAACGCGACATCGGCAAAGTGCCTTATCCCGATGCCGTATCTGCCGGCAAGCGTCACGGTGCAATACACCACCGCGAAACGCCGGAGCATCGCGCAGACGATCGGCACCGCCAGAAATGTGACCGGCAAATATAATGCGCTCGGTGCGGATACGTCCGACGGCACCCTGTGGGCCGCGGCGGAGATCGATACTTCGACCGCGGGCATGGGGATGCAGGTTTTCCGTCTTGATGCTTCCGATCGGCAGGCGCATCAGAGCATGCCGAATCCGGAGATCCGCAACTCTGGTACCTCTCAGACTCTTGATACGACCGATAAGTCGTATTGGAAGACCGTGGGCGGCTTCATCAAGCTCTCACAGCAGGTCGGTACCCGGTATCCCAATGTGTTCGGCGGCGCGGTCAACCCGGCGAACCATCGGTATTATGTGGCCAATCTCATTTCCCCGATGAAGGGGACCGCACCGAATACCAAGAATCTCACCCTGGAGATCCGCAGTTTCTCGTCCGCCGGCCAGGTCGGGGGCACGAAGACGGTGACGATTCCATACACCGGTACCAGATGGGGAGGAAGTTCCACTCCTCGTGGCGACATCGAGTTCGATGACAACGGCAATCTGACGATCGTCGTCAGCAAGATGCAGACGAGCGACAGCGGTGAGGCACGTTCCGTCGGTATGATCAGCATCCCTGCCTCGACGTTGGATTCATCCGATTCGATCACAGGAAGTCTGAGGCTGTTCGCTACCCCTTCATACACGAACGGTGGTGCAGAGATCGGTACGAATGTGCGGCGTGAGATTTCAGGTATCGGCTTCTCCGGGACGGATACATCAAGCCTGACCGTCTCGATGTACGATACGACGTCCTGCCCGACGACCGGTTCCGGATGTGCTATGGATTCTGCGTTGTTCTCGATGAATGTGTCGGACGCCAATCTGAATGAGATCTTCGCGCTGCCGCAGACCCCTCCATACACACAGACGACCCCGTCATGGGGGACGTCGGCGGATTCCGTCTGGACACTCGCAAAAGGCTACGAGTCGTGGGGCGGTGGAAGCTCATACACTCAGTCCGACAAGTCCAATGATCCTGCACGGTACTATCTGCAGTCACACGAGATCATGGATATCGCCAAAGGCGGTGCGGTCGAATCCTCAAAGCCGTACTCCGGCAGCTACCAGTTCACCAAGGTTGATGCAACGTCCGGTGCAACGCTGAGGGGAGCAGAGTTCACGCTCTGGCCGTACGACGGCTCGATCTGCGGGAGTGCACCTACGTCGGCTTCGGGGATCACCCTCGGCTCGGATGGCAGCCTTACCGGTGCCACGACGGCGGCATCGGATGCGAACGGTCTTGTGTCGTTCACCGACGTCCCGCTCGGAAAAGCGACGGCGACTGCCCAGACGTCCAGGCAGTTCTGTCTGGCAGAGACTGGCTCGCCGGACGCCTCCGCCTATGAGCTGGACAAGACACCGAGCATCATCGAGATCCAGCCGTCCGCGACCCAATCCATTACCGTCGGTGCGAATGTGAAGAACACCCGTCGGACCGGCTCCATCTCGTGGACAAAGTCCGATGAGACGGATACGACGAATCTTCTGCCTGGCTCGCGGTGGTCGGTGTCGTACACGCCTGAGTCCTCTGATACCGGCACGCTCTCGGGTTGGACGAAAGCAGTGACGGATTGCGAGTCGTCCACCTGCAGCGTCGCTTCCGGTGATCTCAAGGACAACGACACCGATGCCGGCGAGTTCACACTCACCGGTCTGACGTGGGGCAAGTATGTCGTCACTGAGACGCATGCTCCTAAGGGCTACGACATTCCGGAAAGCGGCTACTCCCACACGTTCTATGTAGGCAAGTCCAACTTCAACGGCAATGCGTCCTATGAGGGTCTGAATCCCGCGTCGAACGCGTTCACCGATCCGCGTGTGAAGTCCGGCGTCATCCGCTGGGGAAAGCTCTCGACCAAGAACACCAAGGGAGTGCAGAAATCTGGCGACGTGACTGAAGATACTTTTTCCACGCTTGCCAGCGAGGCACTTCCCGGTTCGGGCTGGACACTGTATTCATCGTCGGATCATACGACCATCACCATCACCGATTGCGTTGTGAACAATGAGAATGACAACGTAGATGTCTCGGGTTGCGCTGCGAAGTTTGGGTACTCCCCAACGAGCACCGCACTGTTCGATACCGATCCACGTCCAGGGATGTTCTGTGTGAACGTGTCGAATGACAAGTTCGCGACGTTCACCTTGGAAGAGGTGACACATCCGAAAGGCTACAAGCTCAACACGAATGATGATTGGGGGAACTTCACGGTGGACGCCAGTCATCTGTCCCCGCTTCCCAAGGCCATTCTCGATGAGCCGATCGTTCCTAGCGTCACCTGGGGCAAATACAGCTCTACAGACGTCAATGGGGTTCAGACATCTCTTCCGGATTCGTCGAAGCGACCGCTCGCCGGGTCTGTGTGGAAGGTTGTCTACTACAGCAGCATGGGTCCGCAGTATTATGCCACCATCAGTGACTGTGTCACGAATGCTTACCATCAATGCACACCGTCACCAGTTGCTGATGGTGATGGGCGTGCCGGTGTGTTCAGTCTGAATCTGAGTATCTATGGCGTCGGTAAGTACGCCCTCATTGAGCAGACGGCGCCGCTGGGATATCAGCTTGACCCTACGCCTCATGTCTTCACCGTCACCGACGACAACCCGAATGTCACGTTCGCGTTTGGCGATGAGATGGCCTCCGGGCCGACCCTGCCGATGTCGGGCGGCACCTCAACCCAAGTCTTCCGATGGGCCTCCGCCGGGTTCTTCCTCCTGGCGATCCTGTCGGCATCAGTGCTGTGGATCAGGAGGAAAGGCGGTGCGCGAGTGAAGTGACTTCAGACATCTGGAGGGCTCGCCCTCTGCGGTTCCAATTGATTCAGAAAAGCAATGATTTGAGAAAACTTCTTTCACGTTGAGAGAAAGGAAATACGATGCAGAACAACAGCATCAAGAAGGCCGTCGCGGGCATCGCTGCGGTGGCAGCGGCCTCCATCGGCCTCGGAATGGCGGCACCCGCCGCAATGGCGGATGACCTCAGTGTTGGCAACATCAATACGAGCAAGACCGGCACCCTGACCATCCATAAGCGTGCCCAGGCCGATGACAACGGCACCCACAAGGGGTCCGGCCTCGAGGATAAGAGCGTCACCGGCGAGGGTATCAAAGGCGTCGAGTTCACCGTCTACCCGGTCACCGGCTTCAGCTGGGATGATGCGAACAAGTGGGGCGACCTCGACAAGCTCTCCGTCGGTACAGACAACAAGGTGTATACGACGGCCAGCGGCACGACCGCTCTCCACGACCCTGCCGCGAGCATCGACACCGCCAATAAGCACGTCGTCACCACGGATGCCAGCGGAAATGTCTCCATCTCCGGTCTGCCGCTCGGTCTGTACTATGTCGTCGAGACCAACAACGGCAATTCAAGCCGACAGAACCCGCAGGTGACGGGCGACGCGAACCCGTTCTTCGTCACCCTGCCGTACCCGACGAAGAATGATTCCTCGGCATCCTCGAAGAACGGCCAGTGGAACTATGACGTCCACGTCTATCCGAAGAACAACGTGAACAATGTCAAGAAGACCGTCGATGTGAGCGGCGCCGTCAAGGTCGGCGACGAGATCGTCTGGAACATTGACCAGACCGTCCCGGTGCTCGGCAAGGACGCCGAAGGCAACCAGATCAAGTTCACCCACTTCGGCTTCGTCGATCCGCTCGACTCCCACACCACGTACCAGAGCATGAAGGTGATCGCCCTCGACAACAAACTGAAGCCGATCTCCCCGGAGGAGGTCGTTCCTTCCTCTTACTACACGCTGACGCAGGACGGGAACACCATCTCCGTTGACTTCACCAAGGCCGGTCTCGCGCAGCTCGACGCGCGCAAGTATGCCGCCATCCGCTTCGCCGTGACTGTGAAGGTCACCTCGCTTCCTGCCAACTATCAGGTGCCCAACAGCGTGTACCAGTGGATCAACACCCCGAAGCCGAGCACTTCCGGCGAGTCCACCCCGGTCAAGTCACAGGATCAGCCGTACTACGGCGATTACACCTTCAAGAAGATCGATGACCTGACTCCGGCCAACCCGCTTTCCGGTGCCGAGTTCGTCATGTGGAAGCGCACAGGCACCACCTGCGAGCAGACGAAGCCGAACTCTGGCGTGATCAACGCCGATGCTGCTTCCAATACCCAGGGTCTTGTCAAGTTCAGCGGTGTGCTGATCGGCAAGTTCGCCACCGGTACCACGAATGATCAGGCCACCGCGCACTTCTGCCTCCTTGAGACCAAGGCTCCGGCCGGATACCAGCTCAACAGCACCGTCAAGGATGTCATCCTGCATGCCGGCGTCAACGGTGCCGGCACGACGGAGAACCCGTACGACCAGGTCAAGAACACCAAGCAGAACGGTCCGAACCTGCCGCTCACTGGTGCAGCCGGCAAGCTGATTCTCCTGCTCGGCAGTGTCGCGGTTCTCGCTGCGGCCGGTGCCCTGTTTGTGGTCAATTCTCGTCGCCAGCGCGCCAACCGCTGACGATCTCGGAAAGCATGACACGGGGATCGCTGAATGAACCTCCGCGGTCCCCGGCCATCGCCTTCCTCAATAAATGAACATACAGAACTCAAGAGCCTATAATTTCATTTATTCTCTTTTCTATTTCCACGCGGGGCGGGAAGGGCGTGTTCCTTTCCCGCCCCGTCTCCGTATCCAGGGATTCGTATGCGAGGATTCGTATGCAGGGAGATGCCGCATTCCCGTATGCTTCGGGTATGCGGGAGGAAGATACGGCATCTGACGGGCGTACGACATCTGACAGATATATAACATCTAACAGGCGGGAGGCGGACGACATGACGGCACAGCAGCGGGGGAGCCGTGCGGCTGACGACGGGAGCGGGACCAAGACTGAAGCCGACTTCCGCGACGGCAAGCCGAAAATCGGCGCAGGGAAGATCGTCTCGGCCCTCTGGCTGCCCTATCTCATCGTCCTGCTCGTCATCGCAGGCCTCACCATGCTCATCTATCCGAGCGCGGCGCAATGGCTGAGCCAGTACAACTACGAGCGCACACTCAACAACTACACGGCGGCCATCGCCAAAGACACCGTCACCCCCGACGAGAAAGAGCAGCTCGCCGCCGCCAAGGCCTACAACGACGCGCTCATCTCCGGCGCCCAGCTGCTGCCCAACCATCGCATCCCCAGCGGTTCGGGTACGCTCAGCGCCTCTGGCGGCACCATCAAGAGCGGCGGGCGTACCTGGACGTACGACCAGATCCTTGCCGCCGACTCCACAGGACTGATCGGCAAAATCCAGATCCCCAAGATCGATGTGGATCTGCCCATCTATCACGGCACATCAGACGAGACCCTGCTCAAAGGCGCCGGCCACCTCGAGGGCACATCGCTGCCCATCGGCGGAAAATCGACCAGGACCGTCATCACCGCGCATCGCGGCCTGGCCTCCGCCGAGCTGTTCACCCGCCTCAACGAGATCAAGAAGGGCGACGAGTTCACCCTGCAGGTGTTCGGCAAGGTGCTCATGTACCGCGTGGTCAGCACGCGTGTGATCGACCCGAAGGACACCGCCGCCATCAAGGCCGTCAAAGGCAAGGATCTTGCCACGCTCATCACCTGCACTCCGCTGGGCATCAACACACAGCGCATCCTTGTGACGGGCGAGCGCGTGGTGCCCACCCCCAAGAATGCGGCGAAGAAGCTCAATCTGCCCAAGTTCCCGTGGTTCTTCGTGGGCTACTGCCTGGGACTGATACTGCTGATTGTGTGGGCGGTCTACCAGACGCGGAGCTCCCTGCGGCGTTTGCACGACGATGCGCTTGGCGTCGGCACGAAGGACAGCTTCTACCGTCCGACCGGCAGCAGGGGCATGCATCTGAAGGAATAGCCGGTTATCGGCGAGAGAAGAATTCCGACTATTCCAGCTGATAGGCCGCCTGTCATCGTCTGCCTGGACGATTCAAGGCTCTCACGGCCTTGTCGCCCAAAAGGCGACGGCGGAGGAGGCGGCCACGTTGAGGGAGTCGACGTCGTGGCTCATGGGGATTTTCACGGTCAGGTCGGCGTCGGCGATGGTGCGATGCAGCAGACCCGTCCCTTCGGTGCCGAAGATCAACGCAAGTTTATCGATATGATCGGGCTCGCCCTCGTCGCTGTGCGTGCGACGCGAGAGCTCGTCCAGGCTGATCGAGTCGTCCTCAAGCGCCATCGCCGCAGTAGTGAAGCCGAGGTCATGCAGCTGCTCGAGGCCGGGATGCGGCCAGTTGTGGTGATCATCGCCGCCGATGCGTGTCCATGGCACCTGGAAGCACGTGCCCATCGACACCCTCACCGCACGACGATACAGCGGGTCGGCGCATGAGGGTGTCACCAGCACGGCGTCCACGTCGAGCGCGGCGGCTGAACGCATGATCGCGCCGATGTTCTCGTGGTTGACCACGTTCTCCAGCACCGCCACGCGGCGGGCGTCGCGGCAGACCTCCTCCACGCTCGGCAGCGGCCAGCGGTGCATCGCCGCCAGCGCACCGCGGTTGAGACGGTAGCCGGTCAGCTTCCTCAGCAACTCCTCGCTGCCTACGAACACAGGGATATCCGGCCCCCACAGGCTGTCGACAAGATCAAACTCATCCTTCATCGAATCAAGCCATTTTTCCTCAATGAGGAAGGAGAACGGCTTGACATGGGCGGCTAGGGCGCGGTCGATCACCTTGGGCTGCTCGGCGATGAACAGACCCTTCTCCGGTTCGAGCCGGTTCCTCAGCTGCGGCTCGGTCAGGCTCACATACGCCTGCAGGCGCGTGTCGGAAAGGTCGGTGATCGTGGTGATGCGCATGGTGCCCAGCCTAGGACGGCGAGGGGAGGAGGGATGGTCGGCTGTTATCAGTGCCGAAGACAGATATAAGAGACGCGTCAGATCGGCGAGACTGTCAGGATGATCGGGGAGAGGACTGCGGGACAAAGGAATATCCGAATATATTTGGTACCCCGACTAAATAAACGGGTATGGCACAAAAGCAGCAGACAGAAGCACATATCGAGCAGACTCTTGACCGCACCAAGCGAACCCAGCAAAATCCGGACCATATCCCCGCCACAGTGATCGCGGCAGTCGTGGCGACCGGACTCATGTCGTTCTGCGGGGTCATCGTCGAGACGTCCATGAACGTGACCTTCCCCACGCTCATGCGCCAGTTCGCCGTCTCCTCCAACGTGGTGCAATGGATGACGTCCATTTACCTGCTCGTCGTCGCCGTCATCGTCCCGCTCTCAGCCATCCTCAAAAGCTCGTTCACCACGCGCTCGCTGTTCACCGTCGCCAGCCTGTTCTTCTTCGCGGGGCTCATCACCGACGCGCTCGCGCCGAGCTTCCCATTGCTGTTGCTCGGTCGGGCGTTGCAAGGAGTAGGCACAGGCATCGCCTTGCCGCTCATGTTCAATATCATCCTCGAGCAGGTGCCGGCAGGCAGGGTCGGCCTGATGATGGGCATCGGCAACCTCATCACCGGCATCGCCCCGGCCATCGGCCCCACTTTCGGCGGCATTGTCTCCGACCAGATCGGCTGGCGCTGGGTGTTCTGGATCCTCCTGCCGTTCATCGCCCTCTCCTTCTTCCTCGGCCAGTGGGGGATCCGCCAGAAATCGACCATCCGCCGCCAGAAAGTTGACGTGCTCAGTGTGATCGGCATCCTCCTGCTCTTCACCGGTTTTGTCTACGGTTTCAGCAACCTGGGCACCTCGGCGTTCCTCAGCCTCAAGGTGGGCGGGGCACTGCTGGTCGGACTCCTCGGCATGGCGCTGCTCGTCTGGCGCTCGCTGACCATCGCCCAGCCCGTGCTCAAACTCTCGCTGCTGGGAGACCGCGCTTTTGCCGCCCATGTGCTCGGTTTCTTCCTCACCCAGCTCATCTCGCTCGGCTTCGCTTTCCTGCTGCCCAACTACATCCAGATCGTCAACGGCTCGACCACGCTGACCGCCGGGCTCGTGGTGCTGCCCGCGGGTGTGGCCGGGGCGATCTGCGCGCCGCTGTCCGGACGGGTGCTCGACGCGCTGGGTGCGAGGAAGCCGATCGTGACAGGGATATCGCTGTGCGTGGCCTCCTTGGTGACATTCACGCTGATGAGCCGGTCGATGAGCAACTTCTGGATCGGGTTCGTCTACGTGTTTTACATGGCCGGTATGGGCATGTGCATCGGCAACGTGATGACGAGCGGGCTGCGGCTCGTGGGGCCGGACGATTCGGCGCAGGGCAACGCGATCATGAGCACGCTGCAGCAGTTCGCCGGCGCGATGGGGACATCGGTGGCGGCGGCGCTCGTCGCCGCGAGCCAGAAGAGCGCGGGAGGGGTTGTCGGTCGGGCGGCCGCGACGGCGATCGGCACGCAGCACGCGTTCCTCGTGCTCACCGTGCTGGCCGTCGTGGTGCTGGGTGCCTACATCCGGTATGTGAGGGACTGACGGGCGGATTTGCTGCGGGAGCTTGTTGTTGTGCGAGTTTGCCGTTTGCTGAGCGGGAGCTTGTTGTGTGTGTGGGGGGGGGTGACTGTGAAGTTGCAGAGACTGTTGGTGACTGCGAGTGACTGTGAGTGAGAGCCTACGGTGACTGCGGGTTTCCCAGTCGTCCACATTTCTGATATCGGCGACCGGCACAATCGTCCGCTGGTAAAATGGTTGGAGTTATGCGCTAATCAAGTGAAAAGTTCCGGACGCATGGAAGATCTCGAAGCGTGATGCCAAGAGACAACAGACCAGGCAGTCCGGAAAGCCGTGTGACTCGAAAAGTCATCTGATACGAAAGCAACCCTATATAGAAGTAATCCGATAAAGAAAAACACACATCTACAGAAAGAAGGTGGGATATGACACTGATTGATTCGAAAGGCGCCGCGAGCAATTCCGTGACGATGCACGCCTACTCTGCCTATCCCGCCGAGCACCCTGATTCTTTTGACGACCTGCACGGGCCGTCGCACGGCAGGCTTGTTCTGCCGCTGGATGTGTATTGGGGGCCGGATCGGCAGAAAGGTTTCGATCTGTCGAACCCTGCGGATGTTGTGTATGCCTATTCGGAAGTCGTCGCCAATGCGACCGCTGACCAGCAGGAACGCATGCTCAACAGAAAGTTACTGGTCAAATACTGGCCGGAACTGTCCATTGATGTCAGACGTATCAGACCGGCGTGGGAGAAAGCTTTCCCCGCGCTCAGAGAAAGCATGGCAGCATGGAAGACGTCGAGAAACAACGTGGGCTAGCGTTTCAGCGCGAGATATTCAGGCTCCTCTCGCCGGCACTTCACCCGTACGGGTATGCCCTAGCCGGCTCTGGGGCAATTCGCGAATACAAGCTCATCGATCGGCCGACAGACGATATTGATCTGTTTACCGTCATGGCGCATCAAAAACAAACACGGCAGGCGGCTGATCTCGCGATCACGCTTTTGTCCGACCATGGCTATCACGTCAAGAAAGTCCGCGAATCACACATCTTTACGAGACTTCTCGTCACGCGCGAGGATCTGTCGACCGAGATTGATCTGTCGGTCGATGCACGGCAGAAGCCGGCTGTTCTTTTGGCGGATGGCTGGGTCATCTCACCAGAGGATGCTATTGCCTCAAAGATCGTGGCGATGACATTCCGTGGTGAGCCGCGCGACTATCTGGATGGGGTGGCTATCTACCGCTCGAAGATCATGCCGATGCCCGACCTGTACGATCTGTGCCGGAACTTTGACGCCACCTTCAGCGAGGGATTTGTTCTGCTGTCATTGCAACGATTCACTGACATAGACGACCGGCAGTTCGCCCGTTATGTCGACGCGAAACAGCTTGGAGAGGTCCGTCGTCTTGCCGGTCAGTGGATCGACGAGCTGCGTGCGGCAGGCGTGGAGCCGCCCAGTTATGTTCCTGGGATGTAATCATTGGCTAGAAGAAAGCTATCGCATGACTGCTTGTGCTATTCCTGCCAGCTGCCGATGAAATGTGCATTATTGCGCGACGCATCCGCATGATTCGCGCACGACGAGCCGGGTCGGGACGATGTGCGTCAATGGTGCGTCGGCGTCCAACGCCGCAGAAACGGCGTAGCGTGCGATCTCTTCCGTATTCTGCTCGATGACGGTGAGTGACGGTGAGACGAAACGTGAGACGAAAGTGCCATCGAGCGAGACCATCGCCACATCATGGGGGACATCTAGATGGTGCTCTCGAAGTGCCCGCAGTGCCCCGAGCCCGACAAGATCCGAGGAAGCGAATATCGCATCGACGGCGGTGTCATCGAGCATTTGTGACGTGGCCTCGTAGCTTGAATCAGCGGTGAAACCGGCGGAAACAAACAGGCCGGGGTTGATGCCCGCTTCCTGCTGTGCCTGCTTCCAACCGACCACACGGGGATCCTTGACATTGGTACTTCCTGAAAGAAGCGCGATGTGACGGCGATGATGGCCGATCAGGTGTGCGGTGGCATCGAAAGCAGCCTGACGCAGGTCAGAGGTGACAGAATGCAGATGCCCGATCGGCTGGCCGCGATCGAGAAGCACCACATGACGACCGATTCTTGAGAGTCGTGCGAGGGCTGCATCACTTTGCGCGGAGGAGATGAAGATGGCGTCGACCTGTCGGTTGAACAGCTCGTCAATTCGCCTGCGCTCCAGCTGTGCATCGCCATGCGAGAGATTGACCAGCAGGGTGTAGCCGCGCCGGGCCGCGACCTTCTCAAGATTCTCGGCAAGCTGGCCGAAATACGGGTTGGACATATCCGGCATGACGAGCCCCAGCGTGTGCGTCACGCCGCTCTGCAGCGATTGGGCGAGGGCATTTGGCCGATAATCGAGCTGTCTGGCCGCTTCGATGACTTTCCGCGTCGTCGCGGCAGAAATACGGGGGTCATTATTCAATGCAAAACTGACGGTGGCAACGGAGACACCGGCGAGTCTGGCCACATCCGCCCGCGTCGAGCGCTTGTGGGGTGTATCGGTCATCGGGTGTCTCCTTATCTTTTTTCTTTGCGATCAAAGCTGTCGGGCGTGGCGGCATCCGGCCATCTGCTCGATGGCAGTACTGGAATGCCGCGGCCACAATGCCACGTGTCACATAGTACGTGTCGTGTGTTCCGAACCGAGTCGGAAGCATGGGTTTCGCCGCATTTGCTGTGCGGCCTGGTCGATGAGGCGACGACTATTACCGTCGACTTTTCGGGCTGTTGCTGATGATTGCTGCATGACCGCCTGCGAACGATCGGTGTGCCAGAAATATTTTGACGCCTCTTGTGATCTATATTTACTCGTGTAAACTACTGATTGTCATCACAAAGAAGTGTTGATGACCCATATCAGTGACGAAGGGTGGAAAATATGAAGGCTCTTCAACGCACCATGGCGGCGCTGCTGTGCTGCACATCACTCGTCGGTCTCGCCTCCTGCGGCTCTGCCTCCGACGCGAACTCGCTGGAAGTCATGACGGGCATGGCCACAGGCTCCGCCCAGCTCAAGGTCATGCAACAGCTGGCCAGAGGATTTGAGAAACAGCATCCCGGCGTCCGCATCAACCTGCTGTCCGGGACGAATTCGTACGAGCAGGATATCCGCGTCAGGCTCGCAGGCCGGAACCCGCCCGATATCTGGAACACGCACGGATGGTCGCGCGACCGGTATGCCGCCTTCCTCGAACCGTTGCAGAACAGGCCGTGGGCTTCACGTCTCAACACACTCATGAACATCCCCATGCGCACCAAGAGCGGCGCATTTTATGCACTTCCCCTTGATGTGGCGGTGACAGGCATCGTCTACAACAAGGATGTCCTGAGCAAGGCCGGTGTCGACCCGCGCTCCATCACCAGCTGGGATGACTTCGACAAGGCTTGCGCTGCGGTGACGGCCTCTGGCAATTCCTGCATCGGTGCCTCGGGCAAGGAGACATGGACGGGCGGCAACCTGCTGGACTTTCCTGCACCAGGACTCTTCACCACTGCCCAGCTGACAGCACTGCAGAACGGCACTTTTGACGACAAGCCCTTCCGCGCGCTGTCGGATATGGTGCAGCGCTGGTCGAAGAAGAAGTTCTTCAACGTCGACTACGTCTCGGCGACGAATGACGATGTCGCCCGCTCGGTCGCGCTCAATAAGACGGCGTTCGTCTTTCAGTCCAACGGATTCGCCATTACCGCCCAGCAATATAACCCAAAGGTCAGGCTCGGATTCATTGCTTTTCCGGCGAGCACAGGCAGCCGTTACCTCGTCAGCGGCGAGGACTATGCGCTCGGTGTCGCCAAGGACAGCCCGCGCAAGAAGCTCGCACTCGAGTTCCTTGATTACATCGCCGAAGCGAAAAATATCAGCCGTTTCACCGCGGTGGCGAACAATGCCTCTGCTTTCAAGGATGTCAAATCCTCACTGGGTGTGATGCAAAGCAGCTATGACTACTGGGTCACACGCAGGCACACGCGGATCATCCCGATCTTCGACCGTGTGTATCTGCCCAACGGCATGTGGAGCACGCTGACCACCACAGCGGACGGCCTGATATCCGGGCAGATCACGGCACCACAGGCTGTCAGCCAGATATCGACGTCATTCGTCAGCCTGTATCGCAAAAAGGCATGAGACGGATACAAAGAGGATAAAAGGGGATTCATCATGGCACGGCAACAATCGACAGGGCAACAATCGACAGGGCGACCTCATGCATGGGCGAGCAGGTTCCACGGTGCGAAGATCAATCTGTTCTACGTCCCGGCACTCATACTGCTCATCATCTTTCTCGTCTACCCGCTCATCTCCGGCTTCATGATCTCGCTGACAAGCTGGGACGGCTATAACCCGCAGCGTCTGTTCGTCGGTGTGACCAACTACGGCACCCTCTTCCGTGATGCGAACTTCAGAATGACGCTCGTCAACACGCTCATCTATGGCGTCGGTTCGACGATCATCCAGCAGATTCTCGGCCTCGCGCTCGCACTGATGCTCAACCAGAAGATCAAAGGCCGCACGCTCATGCGCGCCATCATCTATCTGCCCGCGCTCGTGTCGGCCGTCATCATGGGCACGATGTACTACTTCATCTTCCAGTACCAGCAGGGAGCATTGAACACGATCCTCGTCGCCCTGGGGCTTGACCGAGTCGTCTGGTTCCAGAACCCTCACAACGCCGTGCTCATCATCGTGCTCGTCAACTCGTTCCAGTTCGTCGGCACCTCGATGATCATCTACCTTGCCGGTCTGCAGGGAATGGACCGCTCGGTGGTCGAAGCAGCGAGCCTCGATGGGGCGACGGGCTGGAAGATGTTCATCAACATCACGCTGCCGATGCTCATGCCGGCCTTCACCACCAGTGTGGTGCTCAACCTGATCGGCGGGCTCAAGCTCTTTGATGTGATCAAGGTGCTTACCGGCGGTGGGCCAGGTTATTCCACCAATTCCGTCTCCACGTACATCAGCATCCAGTATTTCGACAACCAGAACGCCGGATACGCGGCCGCCATGGGTGTCGTGCTGTTCCTGATCATCGCCCTCGTCACCACGCTGCTCAACAAGGGCCTCGACAAGCTCAACTGGCAGTCGTGAGCGCCCTCGGGCACTGCACGATCGCGATAACTGTCAAAGGATAGGAAAATGAGTGTCTCAGCAAAGAACATCGACCGCGGTGACATCGTCGGGGCGCGACAGCATCGTCACGGCAGGTGGGCGATCTACCTGTTTCTGATCATCGTCTGCCTCGTACAGCTCGTGCCGTTCTGGCTCGCCATCTGCCAGTCGACGAAACCGTCCTCGGATATGTCCTCCACGCTCGTGCCGAGGTTGACCAACATCCAGTGGAGCAACTTCACCCAGGCCGTCACCGAAGGTGGCATCCTGCGCGCCATCCTCAACAGCGTGATCATCACGCTCGGTGCGACGGTTCTTACCTGTGTGATCGGCGCGATGGCGGCCTATCCGCTTGCCCGCAGGCCCACGCGCGGCAACAAATTCGTCAGCTCGTTCATTCTGGCGCTGATGATGATCCCGCCGCTGAGCATCCTCGTGCCGTTGTATACGTTCCTCGTACGCATCGGCGGGGTGAACTCGTACTGGGGGCCGATCCTCGTGCTCGCCACCAGCAACCTGCCGCTGGCCATCTTCCTCTACACCGCCTTCATCCGGTCCATTCCCTCATCGATCGATGAGGCGGGCATGATGGACGGTGCCGGTCCCATGCGTATCTTCTTCACGCTCATCCTGCCGCTGCTCAAGCCGGTGACCGCCACCGTCGTCATCATGACCGGCGTGGGGGTGTGGAACGAGTACGCGCTCTCGAGCTATCTGCTCACCGACCAATCCATGCAGACGATCGCGCCTCGCGTCGCCTCGTTCTTCGCGGCGCAGAGCAGCAATCTCGGTGTCGGTGCCGCGGCGGCTCTCATGGCGGCGCTGCCGATCATCATCGCCTATATGTTCCTGCAGCGCTACTTCATCGCCGGCATGGTCGCCGGGGCCGAGAAATAAAGCGAGATATCAACAAGGAGCACCATGTTCTTTCCGCATCAGAGCGTTTCGCCGGATCAGATTACCCGGCACCAGAAAGCAAACCGGCTCGGGAGAACGACCCGATTTGGGAAAACAACCCGGTTCGGGACGAATACCGACGATGCCTGCCATGAGCAGACGTTCCTGATCCTGGAGGACCCTGTCGTGGGGGAGCCGGCACCGAGAATCTATCCTGTCACAGTCGCCCGTGCGGATGAGCCGATTGACACGCCGCCCGCCGAGCAGCCGCTCTCACTGCGGAGCGCCTCGCCCTCATGGCGTGTCCCACGGCTTGTCACAGGACAATGGTCGGGATCTTTCGCCCGCCCCTCGTTGCGAGGATTCCGCATCATCGATGATGGAGGAGTGATCCGGACGGGCCGGGACTGGTCCCCGTTCTGGCGCGTCGAAAAGGCGCCAGCGGTCGATGACGATCATTTGAGTCTGGCGATGAAAGACGGGCGTGCCGGTCTGAGGCTCGTCTTCGACTGTGAGAAAGTGGCGGGCGGGTCGCTGAGAATGCGCCTGAGGCTGCAAAACTGCGCAGACGGCGTCTACATGGTCGAGGGCCTCGAGCTGCATCTGCCGTTGCCGGATGATTTCACCGATATCCTCGATTTCACCGGTCGGCATGAACGCGAAAGAACGCCACAGCGCCATCATCTCGCCGACGGGACATGGCTGAGGGAAGGCCGACGTGGCAAACCTTCCTTTGAAGGTGCGACACTGATCGCCGGGACGGCGGGATTCGACTTCTCTCACGGTTCTGTGATCGAGGTCCAGCCTGCCTGGAGCGGAAACACGGTGTTGGCGGTGGATCGTGACAGCGAGGATTCGGCGACTATCTGCGCCGGTGAATTACTGCTGCCTGGGGAGATAGCCCTGAGGCGCGGCGAGTGGTACAGCACGCCCTGGGTGCTCGTCACTGCCTCTGATCACGGTCTGGACGGGGCGGCGCAGAGCGTGCACCGCTGGCAGCGCAGTCTGCCCGCGCACCCCGATGTCCAGCCTGTGACGCTGAACGTGTGGGAAGCCGTCTACATGCATCATTCGTTCGAGGCGCTCGCTGATATCGCACGACGTGCCGCCGATCTCGGTGTGGAACGCTTCGTCGTCGATGACGGGTGGTTCCACCTGCGCCGCGACGATGATGCCGGCTTGGGCGACTGGTGGGTCGACCCCGAGGTCTGGCCGAAAGGATTGGGCCCGCTCATTGATTTTGTCCATCGGCTTGGGATGGATTTTGGCTTGTGGTTCGAGCCGGAGATGATCAATCCGAATTCCGATGCGTACCGTCAGCATCCGCAATGGGCGTTGCATACGGATGGGCGACTGCCGATGCCGCAGCGGAATCAGCAGGTTCTGGATCTGACCAACCCTGACGCGTATGCGCATGTCCTGGATCAGATGTCGGCATTGTTCGAGAAATACCCCATCGATTACGTCAAATGGGATCATAATCGTGACCTGTTGGAGGCAGGAAGCACTCGCGCGGGTGAGGCGCCTGCCGTACATGGGCAGACACTGGCGTTTTATCGGCTTCTGGACGAACTGCACGCCCGGTTCCCGAAGATCGTCTGGGAATCATGTGCTTCCGGCGGCGGACGTATTGATATGGGCGTGATTGAACGTGTCTCGCGCTTCTGGACGTCGGATGTCACCGATGCGCTCAGTCGGCAGCAGATCCAACGCTGGACCGTCCAGAATATCGCCCCCGAATACATCGGTGCACACGTATCTGCACCGACATCGCACCAGACGCACCGCACGTTCTCTCTGGATTTTCGTGCGGCGACGGCTGTGTTCTCTGCGTTCGGCATCGAATGGGATATCCGTCAGGCATCGCCCGAGGACACCGAGCGTCTGAGACAGTGGATCATCTGGTACAAGAACCACCGACATTTTCTCCATTGCGGGAACGCTGTGCGTCTCGATGTCGATGACCCCGCGGTGTACGCCTATGGAACGGTGGGGGCCGATGGAGCACGCGCGATTATCGCCCATGCACAGCTGCATGAATCGGTGTCGAATCGCGGGATGTTCCTGCGCGTGCCCGGCCTTGACGCGGACGCTGACTATCAGCTGCGGTGGAGTGGTCCTGCACCGGCAGAGGCATCGTTGGAATCGCTCAATCCGGCGGGTCCGATCGGTACCAGATCGATCAGCGGTGCGATGCTCGCCCGACGCGGTGTATGGATACCGCGCTGCCGCCCTGAGACGATCCGTCTGATCGACATCCGTCGGGTGGAATCAGACTGAACTGACTGAACTGGTTGAACGGTCAGCCCGAGAACTCGAAGGGCCAGGGCGCAGGTCTGTCCGGCTGAGGGCAGTCTTCGACGCCCGATGACACCCACGAACAGACGGGCACGCTCGGGCGAGTCCCGTGTTCATCCGGGATTCGGGTTATGACGTGCGGAGTTTGGGGTATGAGATGCAAAAAGCCTCCTGTCGAAGCAGGAGGCTTTTTGATGGTGTCCGGAGCGGGAGTTGAACCCGCACGGCCGTTTAAAAATAGCCACTAGCACCTCAAGCTAGCGCGTCTACCATTCCGCCACCCGGACATCGCCCGTAGGCAACGAAATGAAACTATACCAGCATGGCCGACCAATGCAAGAGGGAAATCGTTGTGGAAAACAAATCGGCGGAAAATGACGGATTCGATGGTGCGAGCCGCGTCATCCGGCCGTTCTGCCAATCATCCACAATCGCGAATCCATCGTTGCGCCGTGTGCGTTCGTGGAAGAATGGGAGAGTCATGACGGCTGAGAAGGCCGCGCTGTGACAGGTTCGCGAGCGGGCCGGTCGCAGTACGAGCGCTGCCATCAAGGAACGGAGGAAAACATGGCTCAGAAGGATGATTGCCTGTTCTGCAAGATCGTCGCGGGAAAGATCCCCAGCACGAAGGTGTATGAGGATGACCTCGTCTATGCCTTCAACGATCTGAATCCCAAGGCAAAGGTGCATGTGCTCATCGTGCCGAAGAACCATTACGACAACGTGGTGGAGCTGGAGCAGAAGGAACCGGCCACGCTCGCGCGCATCATCGAGGTAGCGCAGAAGATTGCCAGCGACAAGGCTGACGGCACGTTCCGGCTCATCTTCAACACTGGCAGGAACGCGGGTCAGTCGGTGTTCCACGCGCATGCTCATGTTCTCACGGGCGAAGTGCTGCCTGAGTAAGGGTGTGCGGAAGTCGCGTTGAGGACGTGCCGTCGCAGAGCCTGTCACCTGTGCTGGAGGTGATTGCGCCGCAGGCGGTACCGTCAGCTTGCGCGGGCATAATTAAGGGGAAGACAGCCGATCCACAACTGCTGATCGAACGAGAGGAAAGGGGCAGAGACGTGGGAACGACCACACGCACGGTGATGATCCCCGAAAAGGTGAGTCCTGTCGTGCTTCTTGGACCTTTTGACGAGATCCTGCGGCTTGTGGAAGACGGGTTTCCCTCGCTGACCTTTGTGGTGCGCGATCGGAAGATCGAGATTCTCTCGCGTTCGTCGGCTACAGAGCATCAGGCCATGCAGGCGCGGGCCTTCCTCCGGCATCTTGTCGATGCCGCGGCCAGGGGAGAGGCGCTCGACGCCGATGAGACGCGACGCCTGCTCGAGACGCGCGATGAGACGGAATCTCAGGGTTCCTCGTCGGATGAGCAAGACCATGTCCCGCCCCATTTTGACGTGCCGTACCGGGCCGAGAAACGTTCATATTTCTCCACCTCCGTGCGTCACCGGCGTGAGGCAGAGGAACGTCGACGGCTCGCCGCGGAAGGCCGTGCCCACGCTGAGCAGGAGGCGGCGCGTGCGCGGCGCCGGCATCAGTCGGATCACGGCGGCCATGTTCATTCGGATTCTCATGGGAGCCGGACGGCGATGAATAGTGATACGAGGCAGGAGAGCATGTTCTCCACGCCGGCTGCCGCTACCACGCCGATCGTGATCTCACAGGGGCAGCCCGTGCGTCCCAAGACCGCCGGGCAGAGAAAGTACGTGGCGGCGATTGACCGCAACACCATCACCTTCGGCATCGGCCCGGCAGGAACAGGCAAGACGTATCTCGCCGTCGCCAAGGCCGTCGAGGCGTTCGAGACACGCCGAGTGCGCCGCATCATCCTCACGCGCCCGGCAGTCGAGGCGGGGGAGAATCTCGGCTTCCTGCCCGGGACCCTCAACGACAAGATTGACCCATATCTGCGCCCGCTCTACGACGCCCTTTCCGACATGCTCGGCCCGCAGCGATTGCATGAGGAGACCGAGGATGGCTCCATCGAGGTCGCGCCACTCGCTTATATGCGCGGACGCACCCTCAACGACGCGTTCGTCATCCTCGACGAGGCACAGAACACCACCGAGCAGCAGATGAAGATGTTCCTGACCCGTCTGGGCTTCAACACGAAGATGGTGGTCACCGGCGATGCCACGCAGGTCGACCTCGCCGTCCACCGCTCCGGACTACGGACAATCGAGCAGATCCTCTCCGGCATCGATTCCATCTCGTTCGTCCATCTGGGCGCCCAGGACGTGGTGCGCCATCAGCTCGTCGGCAAGATCGTGGGTGCCTACAATCGCCATGACGAAAAAATGCGGCAGGCGCGCGAGCGCGTGCGGGAAGGCCAGGAACGATGAGCGTGGATGTGGCCAACGAGACAGGATGGACCATTGATCCGAAACAGTTCTCCGACCTCGGCGCATGGGTGCTCGACCAGATGCGCGTCAGCCCGGACGCCGAGCTGTCCATCACCTTCGTCGATCCGGAGACGATCGCCGCGCTGCACGAGCGGTGGATGGGACTCAAAGGCCCGACCGACGTGATGAGCTTTCCCATGGACCAGCTGCGGCCAGGAGACCCTGGCAATCCGACGCCCGCCGGAATTCTGGGCGATATTCTCATCTGCCCGGATGTGGCGGCACGACAGGCCCAGGCGGCGGGCCATTCGGTGATTGAGGAGATGATCCTGCTCACCAGCCATGGCATTCTGCACCTGCTCGGCTTCGACCATTCCACGCACGAGCAGGAAAAACGCATGTTCGCCCTGCAGCGCACGCTCATGCTCACCTTCCTCGCCCAGCGTGAGGGAGGGCTCAAAGAAGTGATGCTGCCCGCAGGGCGACAGGACATGCTCGCCCTTTATGAGAAGCAGCATCCGGAGACGCTCGCGGTGGGCCATGAGACCATTCAAGGCGATAAAGTGCACGCTCCGCAGCCGCGCCCGGCGGTACAGACCGGCGGGATGCAGACAGGCCGAATACAGACAGGCGAGGAGCAGGCAGATGCCGAAGCGCTCGCCTCGCATTCTGATGGGAACGCCGTGCCGGACGGATCGCCCCGACTCACAGGGCAATCCGGTCCCATGGCAGCATCCGATGCAGGAGCGCTTGAGCAGCCGACTCTTCCGGGCGGGACGACCAGAACGGGAGCGGAAAAGACGGGCAGCACGAAGCCTGCCGACAAGCCGCATAAGCCGCGCGATTCGGGTATGACAGGACCGGATGACGGTTCCGACTCCGACAACGGTTCAGGTTCAGGCAGCGGCCCTGATGCGGACAAAGAACAGGGTCCTGATGCGGGGAGGAAGGACAAATGACGCAGATTGATTCGACATCCCTCATCCTGTCGATCTCGGCAGGCGTCATCGCGCTTCTGACCATCTGGTTCTCCTTCGTGATGGCCGGCTGCGAGGCGGCGCTCGGCCGCGTCACGCGCACCGGGCTCAACAACCTCTCACTTGATGTTCAGACGGATGAGGGGCTGACGGACTTCGAGAAGCAGAAGAAGCTGCGCAAGGTCGCGAGGGTGCAGAAGCTCGTCGCCTCGCGCAACGCCACCAGTTCGTCCGCCTCGTTCATGCGCATCTTCATGAACGTGCTCACCGGCGTGCTGCTCACGTTCATCGTCGCCCAGTTCACCCGACTGTGGTGGGTGCAGATCCTCATCGGCCTCGCCGGTGCGCTGATCGTCGGCTTCATCTCCATCCTCGTGCGCCCCTCGGTGGGCGGACGCCGTCAGCCGCTGGACGTCATGCTGCGCCACGCACGGCTGCTGCAGGTGGTCGTCGCGCTCACGCCGTTCGCCCGTATCGGCGGACTGCGACGCAGGTTCCGCTCGGAAGGCGACGGCAACCTCTCCGATGATGAGGCCATCGAGAAGGTACAGAACGAGGAGAGCAAGGCCATCGTCGACCGCATGGTGGAGACGAGCCATCTCGACCCGGATGTGGCCGACATGCTCAAGAACGTCGTCTCCCTCTCCGACACGCTCACGCGGGAGATCATGGTGCCGCGCACCGATATGGTCTGCATGGGCAAGGACGTCACCCTCGAGCAGGCACTCAAACTGTTCACACGCTCGGGCTTCTCACGCATCCCCGTCATCGGCGAGTCGGTGGACGACCTTCAAGGCATGGCCTACCTCAAGGATGCGGTGCGCGAGATCGCCGAGGACCCGTCCTGCTTTTCCAAGAAGGTCGGGGCCATCGCGCGTGACCCGCTGCTCGTGCCCGAGTCCAAGCCGGTCGATGACCTGTTCCACCAGATGCAGCGCGAGCGCCAGCATATCGCCGTCGTCGTGGACGAATACGGCGGAATCGCTGGCCTTGTGACGATCGAGGATGCCATCGAGCAGATCGTGGGCGAGCTGGAGGACGAGCATGACAAGACCCAGCACACCAACCCGAGGCAGATCGCACCGGAGGTGTGGCGTGTCCCGGCCCGCACGCCGATCAGTGACATTGAGGATATCTTCGAGATCGACATCGACGAGGATGATGTGGACACGGTCTACGGGCTTCTGACCAAAGTGCTCGGCCATGTGCCGATCGTGGGTGAGAGCGGTGTGACGCACGGTCTGCGCATCACCGCCGTCTCCTCCGCGGGCCGGCGCAAGAAGGTGAGTATGCTCACCGTGCAGCCGGAGACCCTCCATCCGCAGACCGAGGATGGCAGGCAATCCGCATCCGAGAAGAACGAGAAAGAGGACGGCCATGAGTGAGACGACACCGCATACCGCCGACCTGCCCGATGCTGCGAATCCAGCCGATGGCACCGATCTGCCGCAGCCCGATATGTTACAAGGGACGGACGTGCCGCAGGAGGCGGACGTGCCTGATGAGGCGGATCTACCCGATGACGTGCGTGTGCATGTGCAGGCTCCTGTGACGCGGCCCGGATACAAATCCGGGTTCGTCACCATCGTCGGCCGGCCCAACGTGGGCAAGTCCACCCTCATCAATGCCTTGATGGGACAGCATCTGCTTGTCTCCTCCGATCGGCCGGAGACCACGCGCCACGTCGTGCGCGCGGTGCTCACCCGGGACCGCGGCCAGATCGTGCTGGTCGACACGCCGGGTATCCATCGTCCGCGCACGCTGCTTGGCCAGCGTCTGGACGACATGGTCGACGACGCGCTCAGCCAGATCGATGCGATCCTGTTCCTGCTGCCGGCGGACCAGCAGATCGGGCCGGGCGACCGGCGGATCCTCGAGCGGCTACGTGACCAGTTTGGTGTGCGGCACGAGGGCAAGAGCGGTAAGGGCACAGGCGCCGATACTGCTGATAAAGCCAGCGATGACGCGGCTGCACAGGCTTATTCTGCCTCGACTGAGAATCGCCAAGGCGGGAAGCAGCAGAGCCGGCGACTGCAAGGTGAAAACCCGCAGGAGGATAAGCCGCGGGACGAGTGGAAGGTGCCGGTCATCGCGGTGCTGACCAAGATCGACAAGGTCAGGCCTGACCAACTCGCCGCGCGTCTACTCGAACTCGACCAGCTCGCCGGCTTCACGCAGATCGTGCCTGTCTCCTCGGCGGAGAAGGACAATATCTCCGAGCTGGAGGACGTGCTGTACGACGCCATGCCCGAAGGCCCGCAGATGTACCCGGATGACATGCTCGCCGACCAGAGTCCCGAGGAGGCGATCGCCGAGCAGATCCGCGGCGCATTCCTGCGCGAGCTGGACGACGAGCTGCCGCATTCGCTCGCCGTCCGGGTGGACGACATCCTCCCGCCCGACAAGACGGAAGGACCGGACGGCAAATACACTGTCGCTGCCACGATCTTTGTCGAGCGCAGCAGCCAGAAACCGATTATTCTCGGCCATCGCGCCTCACGTCTCGTTCGCGTCAAAAAGCGCGTGCGCACGGCGGTCAACAGAATCGTCGGCCACAAGTGCCGTCTTGACCTGCATGTGTCCGTCGCGAAAGACTGGCAGGAGGATCCGAAAAAACTCGAACGACTCGGATTCTGACACAGATCCATCTGACAGGGGACTTCTGACAGGGAACTCTGGCAGAGGGCTGTGCAGCATTCAGGATAGCCGGGCTACACCATGACAAACCGGTCCTGCGACGATCTTCATCGACCGGTTTCGAAAACGGCACCGAAACCTAGAGAGCGAAACCTTTATAACAACAACACACACAAGGAGATCATCATGACAATGACGTCACCGATCAGCGCACAGACGCTCGCCGCGCGCAAAACCCGGCCCGCCAACGTCGCCATCGTCGGCCTGGGGCTCATCGCCCCGCATATGGCCCAGACGCTGAAGGGCATGGAAAAGGACCCGCGCTACAGCTCGCTCGTGCGGGCCTATGCGGTCGCCACGCACAATAATGTCGAGCGGGCAGAGCAATTCGCCCGCACATGGGGATTCGAGAAGGCCTACGGCTCGTATGAGGAGCTGTTTGCCGACCCGGACGTCGACATCGTCTATATCGCCACACCGCACCCGTTCCACGAGGCCGAAGCTGTGGCGGCGCTCACCGCCGGCAAGGCGGTGCTGGTGGAGAAGACGTTCACCGGCGATGCGGCACAGACGCGGACGGTGCTTGAGACGTCACGGCAGAGCGGCAATGCGGCCGTTGAGGCCATCTGGACGCGGTTCATGCCCTCGTGCCGGCGCATCAACGAGGTACTGTCCTCCGGCATCATCGGCGACATCAAGGAGATCAACGCCACCCTCTCGTATAACACCACCGCGAAGCCGCGCATCCTCGACCCTGCGCTCGGCGGCGGCTCACTGCTCGATGTGGGTGTGTACGGTTTGAACTTCATCGCCATGCTCACTGATGACGCGCATCCCGAGCGTATCGTCACCTCGGCGGGCATGACCTCGACCGGCGTGGACGCCCATTCGTCCACCGCGCTCTACCTGCCCGGCGGCGTGCTGGCGACGATGACCTGCTCCTGCGTGGCGGAGGACGACCGGTTCGGCCTCGTCCATGGCACGAAGGGCTATGCCGTCGTCACCAACATCAACAACCCCGAGCGACTGGATATCTACGACGACCAGCATCGTCTCGTGCGCTCCGAGGCGCTCAATCTCGACCAGATCACCGGCTACGAGTATGAGGTGGTCGCCACCGTCCAGGCGTGGCGCACCGGGCAGATCGAGGCGCCACAGATGCCGCACAGCCAGACGTTGCGGCTGATGGAGCAGATGGACGGGATCCGGGACCAGTGGGGACTGGTCTATCCGTTCGAGAAATAAGCCGCTAGACAGCCCCCGGCGACGGGCGGTGCCGGGGGCTAGAGGCGTCAGTGCTTCTTGAGCGGCACGTACATCTGCTCGTCGAGCAGACGCGCGTAGCGGCGGATCACCTTCGGGCGGATCACCTTGAGCGAGGCGGACAGCAGCCCGTTGTCCTGCGTGAACCGGTCGGGCAAGATGATGAACTTCCTGACCGACTCGGCGCGGGACTCGCCCTCGTTCGCCTTGTCGATGTAGTCCTGCACCTCGGAGCGCACAGCCGCGTTGACGGCCGCCTCCTCCACCGGCATGTTCTCATCGAGACCGTGTGCCTGCAGCCAGCCTTTGAGCTGGTCCGGGTCGAGGGTGACGAGCGCGGAGACAAACGGGCGCTTGTCACCCAGCACGATGGCATTCTCCACGATCGGGCAGCGTTCGATGGCCTCCTGGATCGGCTCCGGTGAGACATTCTTGCCGCCGGCGGTGATGATGAGATCCTTGATGCGCCCGGTCACGCTGACGAAGCCGTCCGGGGCGATCGTGCCGATGTCGCCAGTGCGGTACCAGCCGTCATCGGTGAAGGAACGCTTCGTCTCGGCATCGTTCTTGTGGTAGCGGGCCATGTTGGCGATGCCCTTGATCTGCAGCTCGCCCTCCTCGCTCACGCGCACGGAGAAACCGGGGAACGCGGTGCCGCAGGAACCCGGGTGGATCGGCGCGTCGATCGGAGTGAACACGGCCGGGCCGGTCGTCTCCGTCAGGCCATAGCCCTCGTAGACAGGGATGCCCGCGCCGCGGAAAAAGCCGAACAGCGCCGGGTCGAGCGGGGCGCCGCCGCACACGAGCCAGCGCGCCCGGCCGCCCAGAAACTCGCGCAGCGGCTTGTACACCATCGGGTCATACATGCGCCGCAGCGCGTTCGTGGTGGCATGCGCGTGACCGTAGGCACCCATCTCGCGCGTCCAACGCCGGGCCACCTTGGCCGCGTCGGCGAACACATGACCCTGGAAGCCGTGGCCGGCCTTCTGACTCGCGGCGTTGTAGATCTTCTCGAACACGCGCGGCACGCCGATCATGATGGTCGGGCGGGCCACCTGCAGGTCGGTGATGAGCGTGCGGATGGAGGAAGAGATGTAGTCGTGCAGGTCGGCGTTGACGGTGATATAGCAGATCGCGCGGGCGAAGTTGTGCGCCTGCGGCAGGAAGAGCAACACCGAGCCCTCCGAGAGCAGCTGGGGATTGTAGGCGGCCAGCGACTTTGCCTGATAGCAGAAGTCCTCATGCGTCAGCTCCACGCCCTTGGGTGCGGCAGTCGAACCGGACGTATAGACGATCGAGCACAGATCGGTCTTGTGCACCCCGTCGATCCGCTCATCCAGCTCGGCGTCGGAGACCGCATGGCCGTAGGCCTTGACCGCCTCGAGATCACCGGTGTCGAGCGTGAGGATGCGCTCGAGGCCGGGGCAGTCGTCCTTGATGGACTCTGCCTTCTTCTGCATCTCCTCGGTCTGGACGATGAGCAGGCGCGCGTCCGAGTTCTTGACGATGTTCTCCATCTGCTCAGGCGAATCCGTGTCATAAATGGTGGCGATCACACCGCCGATCGACACCACGGCCGCGTCGACAATATTCCACTCATAGCTGGTGGCGCACATGAACGCCACGCCGTCACCCTTCTTGAGCCCCAGATGGATGAAGCCTTTGGCGGCCTGGCGGATGTCCTCAAGCACCTCGCTGCCCGAACGGTCCGTCCACACGCCGTCCTTGCGGAAGGTGAACAGCGGGCTGTCGGGCAGCCGCTCGGCGCGCTCGCGGTACAGGTCATAGATGGTATAGGAATCGGGCAGGATCGGCGCACCGAGGGTGGTCGTCTCCATCATCCCCGTCGTCTGGTCGAGGAACGTACGGGTGGGGTGGCCGCCATCGCCATACTCGATCTCGCTGGGCAGCTCCGGCTCGGGCAGCCGTGCCGGCTCCTCGCCCTCCTCCTGCGAACGGCCCACGAGGCCTGAGACGGACCCGGCGATCCTGCCGGCGGTCTGTCCCGCACGCGAGATGAGAGAGGCGAACGGATTATTCAACGCCATGTCAGCTCCTTGCTCCCCGGGGAGGATCATGGCCTCCCGATTCGGACTGATCTCACCTTAAGACCCCCGCTTCGCCTACGCGAGCGTAAGGTCCGCCCATCGGCGGCCGGTCTTCTTGTTCAGACTGCCGTCTAATATGTCGCTCGCAACGCTTTGGCGAGGGGACGCGATCCCGTTATCGACTCAGCAGGCACAATTCCGCGGCACTGTCACGGTCTGTTTCCTGGTCTCCTCGCATTGTGGCGAGTCAAGAAAGAAGGAAACAAATGGCAGAGCCAATCAAGCTCCAGGGCGAGCCCCGCACCGCGTTCGGCAAGGGTGTGGCACGTCGTCTCCGCGTGGCCGGCAAGGTCCCGGCCTCCATCTACGCCGGCGGCAAGCAGCCGGTCTTCCTGCAGCTCTCGCAGCAGGATCTGCGCAACGCGCTGCGTCACACCAACGCCGTCTACGACCTCAGCTTCGGCGATGAGGAGCATCTCGCCGTCGTCAAGGACGTCCAGCGCAACCCGATCAAGCGCATCGTCGAGCACGTCGACTTCTATGAGGTCAAGGCCGGCGAGAAGATCGATGTCGTTGTGCCGATCTTCATCCACGGTCTGACCAAGGGCACCGGCGTCGCCTTCATCGACGTCCAGGAGCTCCACGTGCGCGCCGACGTCTCCAACCTGCCGGATCGCTTCGACCTCTCCGTCGACGGCCTGCAGGCAGGTGACGAGATCCATGCCGGCGACATCGAGCTGCCCGAGGGTGCCGAGCTCGTCGACATCGACCCGAAGACCACCGTCGTCTCCGTGACCGTCCCGCAGGAGGAGGCCGCCCCGACCCCGGCGCAGTCCGTGCCGAGTGAGGTCGCCACCGCCGAGGGCGAGACCGCCCCTGCAGCGGCCAGCGCCTCCGACTCCGAGTGAGCCTCGCGGCCTGAACGCCGCAATCACAATCACAGACAAACGTTAGATAATCAGGAGTCATCCAATGGCTAACATCAAGCAGCAGAAGAAGCGCGTGATCACGAACGAGAAGCGTCACCTGCGCAACGTCGCCGTCAAGAGCGAGCTTAAGACCCAGGTGCGCAGGGTGCGCGAGGCTATCGAGGCCGGTGACAAGGAGGCCGCCCAGAAGCAGCTCCTCGTCGCCTCCAAGGCCCTCGACAAGGCCGCCGGCCGTGGTTTCATCCACAAGAACCAGGCCGCCGAGCGCAAGTCGAAGCTCGCCAAGGCCGTCAACAATCTCTGAGAGGCTTCCGGCCGATCTGCCCAATCTTTCAGACAGCAGTTTTGACCGATCTTTCTGATTGATTTTGTGACGGTTGGTCCTTGCAGAGACTGACACAAGCAGCCCCGCGCAGACATCTCACCTGCCTGCGCGGGGCTTTTGTGATAGTGAATCGCCTGTCAGGCTCAGACGTCAGAGGCACGGCTTTTGATGCCGGTAGAATAGGCGTGTCGCAGACAGGTACGCATATCAGCGCCGGGCGCACACAAGCCAGACACACACGAGGAAGGACGAGATGGCACAGATCGTCGGAAAGAACAGGCCGGGGCACACCCCCCAGCGGCTCATCCGCAATTTCAGCATCATCGCGCACATCGACCATGGCAAGTCCACCGTGGCCGACCGCATCCTCCAGCTCTCCGGTGTGGTGCCAAAGCGCGAGATGCGCGCCCAGTTCCTCGACCGCATGCCGCTCGAGCGCGAGCGCGGCATCACCATCAAATCGCAGGCCGTGCGTGTGCCGTGGACGGTGGACGGCACCGAGTACACGCTGGGGATGATCGACACTCCCGGCCACGTGGATTTCACCTATGAGGTCTCGCGCTCGCTTGCCGCCTGCGAGGGCGCGGTGCTGCTTGTCGACGCCACGCAGGGTATCGAGGCGCAGACCCTCTCCAATCTGTATATGGCGATTGACGACGATCTGACCATTATCCCGGTGCTCAACAAGATCGATCTTCCCAGCGCCGAGCCGGACAAATACGCCGAGGAGATCGCCAACCTGCTGGGCTGCGAGCCCTCCGACGTGCTGCGTGTCTCCGGCAAGACGGGCGAGGGCATCCCGCAGCTGCTCGATACGATCGTGCGCACCATCCCCGCCCCCTCCGGTGATCCGAAGGCCCCGGCCCGGGCGCTCATCTTCGACTCGGTCTACGACTCGTACCGCGGTATCGTCACGTATATCCGTATGGTCGACGGCGAGATCCGCTCGCGCGAACGTGTGCGGCAGATGGGCCTGGGCTCGGCGCACGACCCGATCGAGCTGGGCGTGGTCAGCCCGGACATGACGCCCACCGACTCGCTCGGCGCGGGCGAAGTCGGCTACATCATCACCGGCGTGAAGGATGTCTCCCAGTCGAAGGTGGGCGACACCATCACCACCGAGAAGAATCCCGCCAAAGAGCCGCTGCCCGGCTACCGTGAGCCCGAGCCGATGGTCTACGCGGGCATCTTCCCGGTGGACACGGTCGATTACCCGGATCTGCGCGACGCGCTCGACAAGCTCAAGCTCAACGACGCCTCGCTCGTCTACCAGCCCGAGACGTCCGTGGCGCTCGGTTTTGGTTTCCGCTGCGGGTTCCTGGGCATGCTGCACATGCAGATCATCGTCGAGCGGCTGCAGCGCGAGTTCGGCCTCTCGCTCATCACCACCGCGCCGAACGTGCATTACACCGTGGTGGCCGAGGATGGCACCACCCATCGCGTCACCAACCCGAGCGAGTTCCCCGACGGCAAGATCCGCGAGGTGACAGAGCCGATGGCCAGCTGCGACATCGTCACGCCCAAGGAGTTCATCGGTGAGGTGATGCAGCTGTGCGAGGAGCATCGCGGCACGCTCAAGAACATGGAGTACCTCTCCACCGAGCGCGTGGACATGAACTACCGGCTGCCGTTGGGCGAGATCGTCTTTGATTTCTTCGACCAGCTCAAGTCGCGCACGAAAGGCTACGCCACCCTCAACTATCAGGAGGACGGCGAGCAGAAGGCCGATCTCGTCAAGGTGGACATCCTCATCCAGGGCGAGCGGATCGACGCGTTCAGCGCCATCGTCCATCGTGACAAGGCGTATTCGTACGGCGTGATGATGACGAAGAAGCTTGCCAAGCTCATCCCGCGCCAGCTGTTCGAGATTCCTGTGCAGGCGGCGATCGGCAGCAGGATCATCGCCCGCGAGACCATCCGCTCCATGCGCAAGGACGTGCTCGCCAAGTGCTACGGCGGCGACATCACCCGCAAGCGCAAGCTGCTCGAGAAGCAGAAGGCCGGCAAGAAGCGGATGAAGATGCTCGGCAAAGTCGAGGTGCCGCAGGAGGCGTTCGTCGCCGCGCTCTCGACCGATACATCCGCATCAGGCTCCCTCGACCAGGACACGAAGCAGAAGATCCGCGCGGCCCAGCGTCGGGCGGGTGCATGATGGCCGGTTCTGGCAAGAAGGGTCCCACGGCTGATTCGGCCCGCGGGAATTCCTCCGGGGATGCGGACGGGCAGAGAGTGGATCGCCGGCAGAAAGCACAGGATCGGCGGGAACGGCTCATCGCCGAGCATCGTGCGGAGGCGGCCTCGCATACCTTCGAGACGTCCGACGAGGTGGTGATCGACGGCAACGCGTTCCTCAAACCGACGGCTGCGACAAAAGAGGAGGAGGAAACTGCCTCTTCTGCGTCCGTCGTATCGGTCGGAGAACCGTCCTCGTCCACACTCTCCGGCGCACAGATGCCCGGATGGCAGCTGCCGCAGATCGGTGGGGAGGACTGGCAGGAGAACCCCGATCCGGTGGCCGAGTCCGATCCGCTGGAGAAGGCGCGGGTGCGTCTGGCCGCCCTTGAGGGCAAATCCGCACTGATGGCGCGCGGTGGCGCGGGTGCCGGCGGTTTTTCGCGCACGCTCTCCGCGCGTGCGGAGGAGGAGGTGCGTCATGACCAGTGTGCGCAGGGCCGGCGCGTGGCCGTGTATGACGAGCATCTGCATGCCGAGGGGCATGCCCTTCCGCCATTCGAGGTGTACGTGCATATGCCGTATTGTTATCGACGGTGTGGATACTGCGATTTCAATACGTATGTGACGCAGGATTTCGGTGAGGGCGCGTCCCAACGCGACTATGCGGCGACGGCCGTGCAGGAGATGCGGCGTCTGCGACTGTGGCAGGAGATGACCGGCCAGCCCTCACGTCTCGCCTCGACGGTCTACTTCGGTGGCGGCACGCCCACGCTGCTGCCCACGCGCGATCTTGCCGCCATGCTACGTGAGATCCAAACGCTGTGGGGGCTCGCGCCCGGTGTCGAGGTGACGACGGAGGCCAACCCCGACACCGTCAGCGCTGCCTCGATCCGTCAGCTTGCGGATGCGGGCTTTACACGTCTGTCGCTCGGCATGCAGTCGGCAGTGCCGCATGTGCTCAAAACGCTCGACCGTACGCACCGGCAGAAGAACGTCGAACTGGCCGTCAGATGGGCGAAGAACGCAGGGCTCTCCACCTCCGTCGACCTCATCTACGGCACGCCAGGCGAGTCGATGGACGACTGGCGCACGAGCCTCGAGGCGGCGATCAGCCTCGGCACCGACCACATCTCCTGCTATGCGCTCACGCTCGCCCCGCAGACCCGTATGGGCCGGCAGGTCAAAAGCGGGGAAATTGCCCCGCCGAGCGATGATGACGAGGCTGCCAAATATCGGCTCGCCGACGAACTGCTCTCCGCCGCCGGCTACCGCTGGTATGAGATCAGCAACTGGGCAAAGCCCGGCAAGGAGGACCGCCACAACCTCGGCTATTGGCGAGGTGCCGACTGGGCGGGGATCGGGCCGGGCGCGCATGCGCATTACGGCCGACTGCGCACATGGGACAGCCGCCATCCGCTTGTATGGACCCGGCAGATCCGTCGGCAGATCCTGCCGTGGGCCGGCAGCGAATGGGTGGACGACACAGAGAACGTCGAGGAGACGGTGATGCTCGGCCTTCGCCTGAGGGAGGGCCTGTCACTCGACCGTGTGGCGCAGACGGCCGGCATGCCTGTGGGCGCGGCCACGCTCGAACGCCTGCAGGCCGAGGACCTGATCGAACGGTTCGACGGCCCTGACGGTGAGCCGCGGATACGGCCGACGCTGCGCGGCCGGCTGCTCAACGACGCCGTCATCTCCGTCGTCCTCGACGATCTGCTCTGATCCGATCCGTGCTGATTGGTGGTACTCCGTGCTGATTGGTGGTATGCACGGCGTAGAATCAAGACAGATTGTGTGTGGCAGGGGATTGTACGGTCGTCTGTCGTCATCTGTCGTCAAAAGGGGAGCACATGCCGAACAGGGCTCAGCGCCGCGCCAACGCGCGACGGAAGAATGATATGAACGGCGAGCGCCGCGCCAGCGACCAGGGCCTCTTCGAGGCGAAGGCCGATGCCGTCGCCGAGGGCCGCAAGGGCGTGTGGCGTCCTTCCCGCGTCGAGCCCGTCGAGCAGGTGCGTCATGAGCTGACGCCGCAGGAGAAGGATGCGCAGGCCAAGGTTTCCGCCCGCACCACCGGCTGGGGCATCGCCAAGCTCATCAGCTGGCTGCTCATCGTCCTCTCCTCGCTTGCCTTCCTCATCCTCATGTGGATCCCGGGGCTGCCGATGTGGGCCATCCTGACCGTCACCATCGTCTTCGGTCTGGGTGTGCTGAGCCTGTTCATCGTGCGCAGCCCGCACGATGTGAACCCGTATCTCGACGCCAACGGCACCGCCGTCTGATCCGTCCGGGGACGGCGGATATCCCGCCGGTCAGGGCAGGCACGCGTGTGTCTGCCCTTTTCTGTTTTTTGGCCGCGCAGACCGCGTACTCCGGTTGCCCATCGGACCGGACACAGCGCGAACCATCGCACATCCGGGCAGACGGCGAATGTACCGCGGACTGACGCCCGGCAGGAAACAGACATCCGGCAGGAACACAAGCATCAGGAACATCTGACACCGGCACCCCGCGGCACGGGGCACCGGACGAAAGCGAGATTTGCATGCTGCGACTTCTGGGACGATACCTGCGGCCCTATTGGGGACAGGTCGTGATCCTGACCGTCTTCCAGATCCTCCAGGCGTTCCTCAACCTCTACCTGCCCAATCTGCAGGCCGCCGTCATCGACGAGGGAGTGGCGAAAGGAAACATGTCGGCGATCTACTCGACCGGCATCGGCATGCTCGTCATCTCGTTCTTCCAGGTCATCGCCGCCGTCGCCGCGCTGTGGCTCGCCTCGCGCATCTCCGCGCGCCTGGCCTATGAGCTGCGCCGTGATTTCTTCGGCGCGGTGGAGACATTCAGTCTCGCCGAGCTCGACCGCTTCTCCGCCGGCTCGCTCATCACGCGCACCACCAACGACGTGCAGCAGGTCCAGCAGACGTTCATGCAGTCCACGCTCTTCGTGCTCCAGGCGCCGGTCATGCTCATCGGCGGCCTGGTGATGGCCATCCGCCAGGACGCCCCGCTCTCGCTCTCGTTCCTCGTCATCATCCCCATCATCCTCGTGGTGGCCGGCGCGGTGCTCGGCTCGCTCGGACCGCTGTTCGGCACGCTGCAGAAAAAGCTCGACGACCTCAACCGCGTGATCCGCGAGCAGGTCACCGGGGTGCGCGTGATCCGCGCCTTCACGCGCGAGGAGACCGAGACGAAGCGCTTCGGCACGGTCAACAAGGCCACCGACCGCGTGCTCATGCGTGTGGGCGTTCTCATCAGCTGCGCCATCCCGGTGATGTGGTTCATCGTCAACATGGCCTCGCTGGCCATCATGTGGTTCGGCGGCAGACGCGTGGAGCAGGGCGCCATGCAGATCGGCTCGCTGCAGGCGTTCATCCAGTACCTCATGATCATGCTCATGGGACTCATGCAGGCGGCCATGATGTCGGTGATGATCCCGCGCGCCGCCGTCTCCGGCAGGCGCATCAAGGCGGTGATCGACACGAAGCCCGACATCGCCGCGCCGCAGACACCGTATACGCCGCAGGGCGGGCATATCAGCGGCAAGATCGAGTTCCGCGACGTGAGCTTCGCCTATCCCGGCGCCCAGGAACCGGTCCTCTCGCACATCAGCTTCACCGCACGGCCGGGCCAGACAACCGCCTTCATCGGCTCGACCGGCTCGGGCAAATCCTCCATCCTGCGCCTGGCGACGCGCATGTACGACGTCACGGGCGGCCAGGTGCTCGTCGACGGCCATGACATCCGCGACTATGACCCGCAGGCCCTGCTGCGCAACTATGGCATGGTGCCGCAGACCGCCGTGCTCTTCAGCGGCACGCTGCGCGACAATATGCGCTACGGCAAGGACGACGCCACCGACGAGGAGATCTGGAAGGCCCTGACGATCGCCCAGGCGGCCGATTTCGTGCGCGACATCCCCGAAGGGCTCGACGCGCATGTGGCCGAGGGCGGCACCAACTTCTCCGGCGGGCAGAAGCAGCGCCTGGCCATGGCACGAGCAATCCTGCGCGACCCGCGCGTCTACACGTTCGACGACTCGTTCAGCGCGCTCGACATGGCCACCGACCGTCGGCTCCGAGAAGCACTGCGTCCGGTCACGCGTCGCTCCACCGTTCTGCTCGTCGCCCAGCGCGCCTCCTCGATCCGTGACGCCGAGCAGATCATCGTCCTCGACGACGGGCGCATCAGCGGCATCGGCACGCACGAGCAGCTCATGGCCACCAACACCGTCTACCAGCAGATCGTGCGCTCGCAAGGTGGCGATCATGCCGGCGAGATACCGCAGGGCCGCGATCAAGCCGGACAGGATGCTGCCGCCGACAGTCGGCCCACGAGCGGAAAGGAGGCCCGCTGATGCCACGTCCACAGGCACTCGCACCGATGAGCAGGCAGGACCGTACCTCCACACTGCGCCGGCTCGTCTCCTATCTGACCGAGCACCGGCTCTGGATCGTCACGGCCGTCATCACCGGCCTGCTCGGCGTGGGGCTGTCGGTCGCCGGCCCCAAGATCCTCGGCCAGGCCACCAACGTCCTCTTCTCCGGTCTGATCTCCGCCATGCTCGCCAAATGGGGCTACTCGCCCGACCTCACGCACGCGCAGATCGTCACGCGCATGCGCCAGGCGGGGGGAATGCAGGCCTCGCTCGCCCAGATGGTCTCCAGCATGGACATCGACATCCGGGTGGGCATGGACTGGTCGCTGTTCGGCCGCATCCTGGTCCTGGCCATCATCGTCTACGTCGTCGCCGTGCTGCTGCGCGTGGCCGAGAACTGGTTCGTCACCCGCATCATCGTCAAAATGGTGTACCGCATGCGCGGCGAGATCGAGCACAAGCTGCACCATCTGCGCCTGTCCTACTTTGACGGGGTACCGCGCGGCGAGATCATGAGCCGGACCACCAACGACGTCGACAACATCACCGGCACCCTTCAGCAGATGCTCGGCGAGCTGCTCTTCTCCGTCTTTACGGTGATCGCCGTCTTCGTGATGATGTTCTCCATCAGCTGGCAGCTCACGCTCATCACACTCGTGGTGATCCCCGTCATCTTCCTCGTCGGCCGGCTCTTCACACGCCGCGCCGAACCGTACTTCGGCCGGCTGTGGAGCGACACCGGCACCGTCAACTCCGACGTGGAGGAGATGTTCTCCGGCCACCTCGTCGTGCGCGCGTTCAGCCAGCAGAAGAACGCCGAGAAACGCTTCGACGAGGAGAACCGCCGCCTGTACGAGTCCACCTACCGCTCCCAACTCATCTCCGGCCTCGTCCAACCCGTCTCCGGCTTCCTGACCAACGCGTTCTACGTGCTCATCATCGTGGTCGGCGGCGCTCAGGTGCTCGCCGGGAACATGTCGCTGGGCGACTTCCAGGCATTCACGCAATACTCGCGCCAGGCCTCACAGCCCATCACCCAGATCGCCTCGATGACCACCCAGCTGCAGTCGGCGCTCGCCTCGTGCAAGAGGATCTTCGACTTCCTCGACGCCCCCGAGGAGCAGCCCGACCCGCAGCCGGGTGCGCGCCTGTCACGCCGCACGAACGGGGCCATCGACGGGCACGTGGTGTTCAACCACGTCCGCTTCAGCTACGACCCGGACAACCCGCTCATCGAGGACCTCTCCATCGAGGCAAAACCGGGCCAGACAGTGGCCATCGTCGGCCCGACCGGTGCAGGCAAGACCACGCTCGTCAACCTGCTCATGCGCTTCTACGAGATCCAGGGCGGCCACATCTATGTGGACGGCACCGACACGAAACGCGTCACCCGCCACGAGCTGCGCAGCCACTTCGGCATGGTCCTGCAGGACACCTGGCTGTTCGACGGCACGATCCGCGACAATCTGCTCTACGGAGTGCGCCCGGGCCAGACCGTCTCGCAAGAGCAGATGCTCGAGGCGGCCAAGGCCACGTATGTCGACGAGTTCGTCCGTCGCCTGCCCAAGGGCTATGACACGGTCGTCAGCGCCGATTCGGAAGACCTGTCGCAGGGAGAGCGCCAGCTGCTGACCATCTGCCGAGCATTCCTGTCGCGGCCGGACATCCTCATCCTCGATGAGGCGACCAGCTCGGTGGACACACGTACGGAGATGCTCGTACAGCAGGCGATGGGCCGTCTGCGCGAGGGCAGGACGTCGTTTGTCATCGCGCACCGGCTCTCGACCATCGTCGACGCGGATCTGATCCTCTATGTCAACCACGGCTCGGTGATCGAGCAGGGCACGCATCAGGAGCTGCTCGCCAAGGGCGGCGCCTACGCGCGCCTGTACAACTCGCAGTTCGCCGGCGTGGCGGATGAAGACGAGGACTGATTGTCAGGCGGATCGTCAGACGATAGGGGACGGCGGATCACAGAAAGGCGGCAGAGATGCGACGCGGCGCGTTCACGGCAGGGGAGAAGGTCCAGCTCATCGACCGCAAGGGCAACAAGCTCACCGAACAGCTTGTGCCCGGGGCCGTGCTGCAGACAGTGCACGGTTTCCTGCGCCATGATGAGGTGATCGGCGCGCAGCCGGGCAGCGTGGTGACGACCCACGCCCATCCGCGCCCATTGGAGGATGATCCGGCCGGACGGCAGGGCGGCGCAGCCGTGTCAGCACCATCATCATCCCGGTCACTCTCATCATCCCCGTCATCCCGGCCGTCAGCGTCATCACGGCAGTCCCGTCGTTACGGGGGATGGCAGTACATGTGCTTCCGCCCGCGGATGGCCGACTACATGCTCTCCATGCCGCGCGGCGCACAGATCATGTATCCCAAGGACATCGCCCAGGCGCTCTCCTACGGCGACATCCGCCGCGGTGCCCGTGTGCTCGAGTCGGGCGGAGGCTCGGGCGCGATGAGCCTTGCCCTGCTCGACGCCGTCGGGCCGGAAGGCAGCCTGACCACGCTCGAGCTGCGCGAGGAGTTCGCCCGCATCAGCCAGGCCAATATCACCCTCTATTTCGGCACCAAGCCGTCGTGGTGGGATCTGCGCGTGACGGATTTCGACACGGGCGCCGCAGCGTTCGCCGACGGCTCTTTCGACCGCATCGTGCTCGATCTGCTCGACCCGTGGAATAGGCTGCCGCAGGCCGGCCGCGTGCTCGCCCCCGGCGGCGTGCTCGTCTGCTACGTGACGACGACCACGCAGATGGGCCGTCTCGCCGACGATCTGCGTGCCTCAGGCAGATGGACGGAGCCGGAGATCGTCGAGCTGATGGAACGCACGTGGAAGGCGGAGGGGCTGGCCGTCCGGCCCGACCACGAGATGATCGGCCACACGGGCTTCCTCGTCATCTCACGGCTGATGGCACCCGGCTTCGCCCGGTTGGAAAAACAGCACCACGGCGGCAAGGACACGCGCACGCCGGTGGGAGACGTCACCCGCGGCGAGAAAATACCCGCAGACTCTGAGGGGCTTTCCGAGGGGCGCGACATCAGCGACCACAAACTGCGGCGGGTGCTGCGCGACCTCGCCCGGCAGGAGCGCGTCCTCGGCGAGTCGGGCAGGCAGGACTGATGGACGAGCAATCTGTGCAGGCGGAACGGCTCGACGGACGGCTCGTGCGTGCCGGATTCTCCGACCTCGACGGCGCCCGTGCGCGGCTCGTCGATATCGCCCGTGTACTCGAACCGTCGGCGACATCGTCGGCGGCACCGTCGTCAAGCGCGACGATTCCCGCCGATCTTCTGCCGTTCTTCCGCCAGCTGCTGCTGCGCCTGGCCCGGGTGGCGAGCCCGGATGCCGCGCTCGCCTCGTATGCGGCCATTCTGCAGGCGCAGCCCGCGCTCGTGGAGGAGCTGACGCGTTTCGACGTGCGGCTGTCCGCGCCGGGGGCGTCCCGTCCCTCCCGCTCGACGCTCATGCCGCGTCCGGGTGCGCCCGATGGCATGGCATTCGGGCCTTCCGGCCTCTCATCCATGCAGGGCGCCGCGTCCTCCGCCGACCCGTTCGCCGGCCTGCCGGGGGCAAGTCGAGCCGATGGGCCCATCCAGCGGCTGCTTTTCGTGCTGGGCGCCTCGCAGGCGATGGGCAGGCTCATGGTCTCCCGCCCGGATCTCCTCCGTGCCGTCATCACACCAGACGGCTATGCGACGCACGGCTGGGACCTCGACCGCCGTCTGCAGGCGTTCCATGACGCGGATGCCGCCGTGGGCGGAGCTCAGGCTGTTTTTCTGACGCGTGTGGACGCGCTGCGCGCCTGCTACCGCCGCCAGCTCGCCGCTATCCTCGCCTGGGACCTGACCGGCGATGCCCTGCAGATCCAGCCCGACGTCTCCCGCGTCCTCTCTGATCTCGCTCAGGCGGCCATCGCCACCGCGCTGCGCATCGCCCAGGACGCGACCGATCCCACCGGCACCGCGCATCTCGTTGTGGTAGCGATGGGCAAACTCGGTGCCCGTGAGCTCAACTACGTCTCCGACTGCGACCTCGTCTACGTCGCGGAACCGGGTTCGGGCACCCCGCCCGATGCCGCGGAACATGCCGCCACGCGCACGGCGGTCTGTCTGCAGAAAATCTGCTCCACCGTGCTGCCCGGCGGCACCGAGCCGCCGCTGTGGCAGATCGACACCGCCCTGCGCCCCGAGGGCAAGGAAGGCCCGCTCGTGCGCGGCCTCGACTCCTTCCGCACCTATTACGACAAATGGGCTGAGAACTGGGAATTCCAGGCACTGCTCAAGGCGCGCCCTATCGCCGGCGACGAGGATCTGCGCACCGCCTTCGCGCAGATGGTCCACCACTATGTGTGGGGCGCCGGCGGCCGGCCAGGCTTCGTCGTCTCGTGCCAGAAGATGCGCCGGCGGGTGGAGGACAATATCCCACAGGCACTCAGGGAACGGGAGATCAAACTCGGCCGCGGAGGACTGCGGGACGTCGAGTTCACCGTCCAGATGCTTCAGCTCGTCCACGGTCGAACGGATACCACGCTGCGCGCCAGCACGGCCACGCTGCCCGCCCTCGACGCGCTCGTTGCCGGCGGCTACATCTCACGCCGGCAGGGGTCGAGTATCTCGGCCGACTATCGCTTCGAGCGCGTGCTCGAGCATCGCCAGCAGGTCTGGCAGCTGCGTCGCACGCACCTGTTCCCCGATCTCGGCGCGGGCAACGGGGGACTGGAGTCACCCCGGCGCACCGATGCGGAACACATCAGCCGCAACCCCGACATCCGCCGGCTCGCCCGCAGCATGCAGCTTTCGCCCGTCCAGCTCGTCGACCGCTACGATCGCGTCCGCCGGCAGGTGCGTGACATCCATACCGACGTCTATTACCGCCCGCTGCTGCCGCAGATCGCCGGCATGAGCACCGACGAGGTCCGTCTTGACCCGAAGGCCGCCGACGAGCGCTACCGGTCCATCGGCTTCAAGGATCCCGCCGGTGCCGCGCGCCTCGTCGCCCGGCTCACCCGTGGTTCCAGCAGGGCGGCGCGCATCAACCGTCTCCTTCTGCCGGTGATGCTCGAATGGCTCGGACAGGGCAACAATCCGGACATGGGCCTGCTGCAGCTGAGCAAGCTTGAGGACCGTTTCGGCCAGGGATCCTCCTACCTCGGCTTCCTGCGCGACTCTCGCACCGCCGCGCAGCGCCTGTGCCGTATCATCTCCAACTCGCGCTATCTCGGCGACGCGCTCACGCGCTCCATCGAATCGGTCACCTGGCTCGGTCATGACGACCAGCTGCGCCCGAGGAGCCGGCAGAGCCTGGAGACCGAGTGCCGCAGCCTGGAATCGCGTTTCTGCGATGACCGCGGGGGATTCGCCACCGGTCTGCGCGCCCTGCGACGCCGTGAGATCGAGCGCGTGGGCCTGGGCTGGATGACCGGTCTGCAGGACGTGACGCCGAGCCTCGTGGCCATGAGCGACGTGCATGACGAGCTGTTGCGTTCGGCACTGCGCTGGAGTGTGGCCGACTGGTCTGCGCACCACGGAGATGCCGCGCCGACCGCCTCGCTCATTCTGTTCGCGATGGGCCGCTACGGCGGCAGGGAGTCAAACTTCAGCTCCGACGCCGATCTGCTCTGCTTCTATGTGCCGACCGGGTCCGGGCAGGGCACGTCAACCGTGTTCGAGCAGGGCACGTCGGCTGACTCGGTCCCAGCAGATCTTTTGACGTCCACAGATTCTGCGCTGCCGGATCCCGCCTCGTGCGCGCGCGGGCTGCTGCAGGGGCTGCGCAGCCTGCTGGATGCGCCCATCGGCGGCGAGCAGGGCCTGCGCCTCGATTTCGACCTGCGCCCCGAAGGCCGTTCCGGCCCGCTCGTGCGCTCGCTCGACTCGGCTGCCCGCTATTACACGGATGTGGCCGATACGTGGGAGCATCAGGCGTTGCTGCGCTGCCGCTATGTCGCCGGCGACGAGGAGGTGGCCCACAGATTCCTGGACCGGGTGATCGACCCGCTCCGCTACCCCCAGGAGGGCATCGACCAGACCGCGCTGACCTCGATCCGGCGTCTGAAGGCGCGCATGGAGACGGAGCGTCTGCCGATGGGCGTCAGCCCCGACCGGCATCTCAAGCTCGGACCGGGCGGCCTGTCGGACATCGAATGGACCGTCCAGCTGCTGCAGCTGCGCAACGCCGGGCACCTGCCCGCACTGCGCACCACGGGCACGCTCGACGCGCTCGGGGCCGAGGAACAGGCAGGGCTCATCGGCCCGGACGACGCGGCACTCCTGCGGCGCACCTGGCTGGCGGCCACCGCGGTGCGCAACGCCTCCTATCTGTGGTCGCCGGGTGTGACACGCGCCGATACGCTGCCTGATTCGGTGCAGGATCTGTCCGGCGTGGCCGCCTGTCTGCCGCCGGGTTTCGGCCTCGACGACGGTCATGGCGCCCACGGACGCCACCCAGACGGATCAGGACAGGGCATGCGGGGAAATGCGCAGGGGGTCGACAGCCGTGCTCCCGACGGCCAGAGACTGGCCAACACCGTCCTCTCGCTCATGCGCCGCACACGCCGGGTGATGACGCGCCTGTTCTATGGCTACGACGACTGAGGCATCCCGGCGCGCCGTCGTCCATACCGGTGCGCCGGACTGCCGCCGCCGCTACAGTGGTGTCTTATGCAGGCAACCTCCACGCAGCAGCAGCTTCTGTACAATCTGCAGAGAATCGACCGGAAGGCCCAGCGCATCCGCCATGACGCCGAGACGCTCCCGGAGACCGCCAAACTCAAGGGCATCATCGTCCAGCGCCGCCAGATTCTCGTCGAGACGAAAAAGCTCGAGAACAAGAGCGCCGAGCAGGACGAGATCCAGAAGGACATCGAGGCGCAGCGCAGCAAAATCAACGACTCGCTCGCCACGCTCGAGAAACAGCTCCAGGGCGAGACACGCGCGAAGGTCGTCTCCGCCATCAACCAGCAGAAAGCCGCCGACACCGCCCGGCTCGCAAAACTCGATGAGGAGCTGGAGCAGAGTCTTGCCGCGCAGGACGATTACAGGCGCGATATCGAGATCCTCACCCAGAACGACAGACGGCTCGAGACGACCGGCAATGATGTCAAGAATCGTCGTGAGGGCATCCTCGCCTCGCTGCGCACCAAGATGGCCAAGCAGCGCTCGCGCCGTGAGATCTGCGTGCAGGGACTGACCCCCGAGCTCGTCGACATGTACACGCAGCTCGCCCGCTCGGGCGACGGCGACGTGGTGGTCCGTTACCTCGACGGCCATCTCGACTCGACCACCCTGCCTGTGACCGGTGCTGATCTGGACAGGATCCGCACCGCCGACCCGGACGAGGTCGTCGTCCTCGAGGACCCGGCCGTGATGGTCGTCCGGTTCTGACGCATCCCGGTTCTGACATGCTGTGGCATATCCGGATGACACAGCCGAAAAGGTGGATTTCATGACCGAACCGCTTGCCGCTGGCCCGCTTGACTCGTCGTTGCGCGTCGGACGCACGATTTCCTCGTCGCCGCTCGCTGCAGACCCGGTGTCCTCGTCGTCGCTCGTCGGACGCTCGCTGACCGCCCTCGACGACATCACCCCCGGCCAGATCCTCACCCTGCTGCACCGGGCATTGTGGATCGACGCCCATCGCGACGAGGTCGCCCATCTCGCCGACGCGCGCGTGATGGCCACGCTCTTCTACGAGCCGAGCACGCGCACGCGTCTGAGCTTCGAGACCGCCATGATGCGGCTCGGCGGCCGTGTCGTCGCGTTCGAGGGCTCGCAGGGATCACCGTCCGCCTCCGGACAGACCGTCGAGACCATCCACGACCTCATCGCCGAGGTCAGCCGTCTCGACGACCTCATCGTCATCCGCCATCCTAAGGAGGGATCCGCCCGCGTGGCCGCCTTTGCCTCGCAGGTCCCGGTCATCAACGCCGGCGACGGTTCGCACCGTCATCCCACGCAGGCGCTTGCCGACATCGCTGAGCTGTACCGCCGCCGTCATACGCTCACCGGCCTGCGCGTCGGCGTCGTCGGGGATCTTGTGCGCTCACGCTCGGCGCACTCGTTCGTCTCCACACTCTCGCGCATGGGGGCCAACCGGTTCGTGCTGATCGGACCGGCCCGTCGACGGCTGCCCGCCTGGGTGCGCGGCACGATCGATGCCTCGGACAGCACGTACTGCGAGGGTCTCAACCTGCCGCGCGCTCTCGACGAGGGGCTGGATGTGGTGTATATGACGCATCTTGATCCCGCCGACTATCCCACTGCAGCGCAGTTCGAACGGGTAAGCGCCCGTTACGCGCTCACCCCGGCACGAATGGCCATCGCCCCGACGGACATGGTCGTGCTCGACCCGCTGCCACGCTTGTCTGAGATCGACACGGCGGTGGACGACGATCCGCGTGCCGCCTATTTCGATGAGGTGCATGCCGGCCTGCTCGTGCGCATGGCGCTCATCGCCGCCGTGCTCGGGCTGGATCTGCCGGAGCAGGCTGATACGTTCACACCCTGGCAGGAGGAGGACTGAGATGGCGGAAAGTGCCGAAAACCCCATCACGCCCGTGACGGGAAGCGATGCCGCCGAGGGCGGCGCGACAACCGCGGCAGGCGCGGGGCTGCCGGTCCCGGCGGCCGTCGACGGCATCATCATCGACCACATCCCCGCCGGCGGCGCGCTGCGACTGCTCGACTATCTGGGCATCGACCCCACCGAGGAGCAGGTCACGCTCGTGATGAACACCGCCTCGGGTCGGTATGGCACAAAGGACATCGTCATCCTCGAGAACATCTTCTCCGTGCGCGGCGAGGTGGTGGCGCTCGTCGCCCCCAAGGCGGCCATCGACGTGGTCAAAAACGGCGTCATCGTCTCCAAGACCGAGCCGGAACCGGCACGTCTGCTCGAGGGCGTGGGCCACTGCTGGAATCAGGAATGCGTCACCAACTGCGAGCGCGACGTGGCCCCGCGCTTCTATCTCGTCGACGAGAAGAAGGTGCTCTACCGCTGCGCCTACTGCGACAGCGAGGCACGCATCTGAAGGTCCCGCACCTCAGAATTTGCTCGAGCCGTCCATGAGCTCGAAGCCCTTGGACTGGATCACCCGGCGCAGGCTGCGCACATAGGCGATGGCCCCGGGGGACAGGCGGGCGTGCTTGGAGGAGACCCAGCCGACCACCATCGTCATATCCGAGTCGAGCGGGACGGTGGCGATGCCCGTGTCGCGCAGGTCGTTATCGCCGCTCACGCCGGTGGAGACGGTGAAACCATCGACGGTCTGGATGAGGTTGAGCAGCGTGGCGCGGTCGCCCACGGTGATCAGGCTCTTGGCATGCTCAGGCCAGACCGCCTCCTCGGCGAAGAAGAGGCTGCTCGAGTCTCCCTGCTCGTAGCGCAGGAACGGCTGGTCGGCCAGATCGTCGAGGGTGAGGATCTTCCGCCGGGCGAGGGGATTGGCTTCGGAGAGGAAGATGTGCGGCTTGACGCGGAAGACGGGGTGGAATTCGAGACGGCGCGTGCGCAGCAGCTGGCCGAGCACCTCACGGTTGTAATCGGACAGGAAGAGGATGCCCACCTCGCTGCGCAGCCGGGCGACCTGGTCGATGATGTCGCGCGTGCGCGTCTCACGCAGCGTGAACTCATAGTCGCCGAGCCTACTGCCCATATCTTTGAGTAGCCGGGCGAACGCCTCGACGGCGAACATGAAATGCTGCGTGGAGACGGTGGTGATCTGGTCGCGGTGGTCGGTATGGACGAACCTGTTTTCCAGCACGTCCGCCTGATCGAGCACCTGGCGGGCGTACATGAGGAACTTCGCGCCGTCCGGGGTCAGGCTGATGCCCTGCGTGGTGCGTGTGAAGATGATGATGCCCAGCTCGCGCTCGAGGTCATGGACGGCGGAGGAGAGGGTGGGCTGGGAGACGTACAGCTGGTGCGCGGCCTCGTTCATCGAACCGCATTCGGCGATCTTGACCGCGTAACGCAACTGAAGCAGAGTCATATCTCCACCTTACACAGAATGGACACATCCGCCCGGTCGGCGGCAGCTCACTCGAGCGCAACGAGATCGAGATAGTCGTCGTTCCACAGATCCTCGTCCCCGTCAGGCAGCAGCAGCACGCGCTCGGGCTGGAGCGCCTGCACCGCGCCCTCGTCATGGGTGACGAGCACGATAGCGCCCTCATATTTGCGGATGGCCGAGAGCACCTGGTCGCGCGACTGCGGGTCGAGGTTGTTCGTCGGCTCATCGAGCAGCAGCACGTTCGCCTTGCTCGTCACGAGCGTGGCGAGCGCGAGCCTCGTCTTCTCACCGCCGGAGAGCACCTTGGTCGGCTTGTCCGCGTCCTCGCCGGAGAACAGGAACGAGCCCAGGATGGTGCGCGCCTGCGTGTTGTCCAGATCCGGGGCCACGAACTGAAGGTTCTCCAGCACGGTCGCGTTGTTGTCGAGCGTGTCATGCTCCTGGGCGAAATAGCCGATCTTGCAGCCATGCCCGTAGACCACCCGGCCCGTGTCGCTCTTCTCCTGACCGGCCAGGATGCGCAGCGTGGTGGTCTTGCCCGCGCCGTTCTCACCGAGGATGACGACCTTCGAGCCGCGGTCGATGGCAAGATCCACGCCGCTGAACACCTCGTTGGAGCCGAACGTCTTGGAGATGTTCTCCGCCATTATCGGCGTGCGCCCGCACGGCGCGGGGGTCGGGAAGCGCAGATCGGCCACCTTCTCGGCACGCTCGACCGGCTGTGTCTGGGCGAGCAGCCTCTGGGCGCGGCGGATCATCTGCTGGGCGGCCACGGCCTTGGTGGCCTTGGCGTGCAGGCGGATGCCCTCCTTCATCAGGCGCTCGGCCTTCTTCTCGGCCACCTCACGATCGCGGCGGATCCTCGCCTCGTCGGCGGCGCGCTGCTTGAGGTAGGCCTGCCAGCCGAGGTTGTACATGGAGATGGTGCCGGTGCGCGCGTCGAGGTGCCAGACGCGATTGACCGTCTCGCCCAGCAGCTCGGTGGAGTGGGAGATGACGAGCCAGCCGCCCTGGAAGCGCTTGAGGTAGCCGCGCAGCCACTCGATGGAGTCGGCGTCGAGGTGGTTGGTCGGCTCGTCGAGGATGAGAGTATCCGAATCAGAAAAGAGGATGCGTGCCAGCTCGATACGGCGGCGCTGGCCGCCGGAGAGGTTGTGCAGGGGCTGGCGCAGCGTGTCCTCGTCGATGCCCAGCGACACGCCCATCTTGATGGCCTCGGCCTGCGCGGCGTAGCCGCCGGCATTGTCGAACTCGGCCAGCGCCCGGTCATACCTCTTCATGGCCTTTTCCATGACCTTCTGGTCGGTGCTGGTCATCTGCTTCTCCGTCTTGCGCAGACGGGCGATGAGCGTGCCGATGTCGCGCGCGTCCATCACACGGTCGAGGGCGATCTCGTCCTGGTCGCCGGCCTTGGTGGTCTGCGGCAGATAGCCGAGCTTGCCTTTGATGCTGACCGAGCCGCCGGCGGGAAGCATATCGCCGGTGATGACGCGGGTGAGCGTGGTCTTGCCGGCGCCGTTGCGCCCGACCAGACCGATGTGGTCGCCGTTCTCCACGTGGAAGGTGGTGGGCGCGAGCAGCTGGCGCGCGCCGATCCGGATCTCCAGATCCTGTGCCTCGATCCCCATGAAACCCCCTTTTCAACGACCATCCAGCGTACCGGCTCGCTCTGACCGTCTCGCGCCGGGCGATAGGCGGGGGTGACGGCGGACGTTTGTTGGCCGTGCGCGCACAATAAGCGGTATGGCACATATTGTGACGGGCATCGTCGCGCACGTCGACGCGGGCAAGACCACCCTCTCCGAGGCACTGCTCTACACGGCCGGCATGCTGCGCAAACCCGGCCGCGTGGACGACGGCGACGCGTTCCTCGACACGGACACGCTCGAAAAGAAGCGGGGGATCACCATCTTCCCGCATGAGGCGGTGCTGAGGACCGGCGATGACACGGTCACCCTGCTCGACACCCCCGGCCATGCGGATTTCGCCGCCAGCACCGAATCCGTCCTGTCCGTGCTCGACGTGGCGGTGCTCGTCGTCTCCGCCTCCGACGGGGTGCAAGGTTCCACCCGTGTGCTGTGGCGGCTGCTCGACCGTCTCGGCGTGCCGGTGATCGTGTTCGTCAACAAGTGCGACGCGCTGGGCGCCGACCCGGCCGGGGTGCTCTCCGACATGCGCGAGGGACTGTCGGACAGTGTGATGCCGTTCATGCCGGTGCCTGCCGCCGGCGGGGCCTCTGCTGCGGGTGAAGCCGGTGATGAGACCCATCACCCGGTCTGTCTGATCCCCACCGACACGCTCGAACAGATGGCCGCCTCGGACGACGACCTGCTCGCCTCGTACCTCGAATCCGGCACCCTCGCGCAGCAGCAGATACGCTCCTGCGTCACGCGGCGCCTGGCAGTGCCCGTCTACTTCGGCTCCGCGCTGCGGCTGGAAGGCATCAGCCCGCTCCTGGACGCGCTCACACGCTGGACCGCACCGCGCGTACCGGCCACGGCGGGTGACGGGCCATTCTCCGCGCGGGTGTTCCGCATCTCCCACGAGGGCGGCGAGCGCCTGACCTGGCTGCGGGTTCTCTCCGGCACTCTTGTGGCCAAACAACCGGTCATCGTGCAGGGCGGGGATGAGGAGAAGGCCGACCAGATCCGCCTGTATGACGGTGCGCGCTTTGGCACCGTCCGGCAGGTGGGCGCCGGCGGGGTCGCCACCATCACAGGCCCGCTCTCCACCCATGCCGGACAGGGGCTGGGCGGGGCGGTCTCCGCCGTACCGGCGCTGCGGCCAGCGTTCCGCAGCAGCATCGAGGCCCCCGGCGCGGATCCCAGAAAACTCGAGGCGACGGTCAGGGCGCTCGCTGACGAGGAACCGCTGCTCGACCCGCGCTGGCAGGGCACGGGGGAGCAGGCGCGGCTGGTGGTGAGCATCATGGGCGAGCTGCAGGAACAGATCCTTGTCTCCGAGCTGGCTGCCCGGTTCGGCATCAGCGCGGGTTTCGGCACACCGCAGGTCCTGTACACCGAGACGATCAGCCGGCCTGTCGAGGGTGTCGGGCATTTCGAGCCGCTGCGCCATTACGCCGAGGTGCATGTCCGGCTCGATCCGGCACCACGCGGCACGGGCATCACCGTCCGCTCGAAGCTGTCGACGGATGTGCTCGCCGCCTCGTGGCAGCACCAGATCCTCTCGCGCCTTTCCACGCACACGTTGGTGGGGGTGCTGACCGGCTCACCGCTGACGGATGTGACCATCACGCTCGTCGCCGCACGGGCGAGCAATGTGCACACGGTCGGCGGTGATTTCCGTCAGGCGGCCGACCGTGCCGTGAGGCAGGGGCTCATGCAGCTGCGAGGAAACAGCGGTGATGATGACGATGCCTCTTCCGGCACCAGCCGCGGCGTTGTACTGCTTGAGCCGTGGCAGGCGCTGCGCCTCGAGCTGCCGGAGGAATATGTGGGACGGGCGATGAACGATCTGCAGCGTCTCGGCGCGCAGGTGCGTCTGGGACGGGCGCCCGCCGGACGCGCTGTGCTCGAAGGATCGGCGCCCGCGGCAGGGCTGCGCGGCTACGGCCGTCAGGTGGGCATCTACACGCACGGCGAGGCATCGCTCGAGCTGACGGCCGATGGTTCCCGGCCCGTCGCCGACCCGAAGGACATCATCTCCCGGATCGGTTACGATCCCGTGGCTGATCTGGACAACCCACCCGGCTCCGTGTTCTGCGCGCATGGTGCCGGTTATCCCGTCGCGTGGGACCGTGTGCCGGAGATCATGCATCTGCCGTGGGCGGAAACCGATCTGCATCACGAAGGCTGACATGGTCCGGAGCATAAGGGGGACAAGGCGTGCCGTAATGCCGGGCCGGCATCATCTCGTCGAACAGACGTTCGAAAATCGGCGCCGAAAACGGTATCCTAGGACACAGTGACAGAGGCACGGTGATACGGAACGCGGCACAGCAGGACGGTGCCACGACGGGTTACATGATGGAGGACGGCACAGTGGAACGGAGGACAACCGTGGCGCGGACGGCAGCAGCATCTCAAACGGTGGGCGGAGAAGAAACCCGAAAGGCCGGTATGGTCCAGGACGGCACGACACAGGATGTCGCGACGGCGACGGACAGGCCGCAGAAGGAGTCGGAGAAGGGCGCGGGTTCATCTCGTGCGCACATGGTCAGCCTGGAACCGGACGGTCCTGACGGCGAGCGCACCGTCCCCTCCCCGCAGGGCACGGTCATCACCGACCTCGGTTATCTGCCCAAAGAGGACAAGATCATCATCCAAGGCGCGCGCGAGCACAATCTCAAGAACGTCCACCTCGAGTTCCCCCGCAACAAGATGACCGTGTTCACCGGTCTGTCCGGCTCGGGCAAATCCTCCCTCGCCTTCGACACGCTCTTCGCGGAGGGCCAGCGCCGCTACGTGCAGTCGCTGTCCTCCTACGCCCGCCAGTTCCTCGGCCAGGCGGACAAGCCGGATGTCGACTTCATCGAGGGTCTGTCGCCGGCCGTCTCCATCGACCAGAAGACCACCAACCGCAATCCGCGCTCGACCGTGGGCACCATCACCGAGATCTATGACTACTATCGCCTGCTCTTCGCCCGCACCGGTGAGCAGCACTGCCCGGTGTGCGGCGCGCTGATCCAGGCACAGACCGCCGAGCAGATGACCGACGCGCTCATGCGCTACCCGACCGGCACGCGCTTCCAGGTCCTCGCGCCCATCGCCCGCGGCAAGAAAGGCGAGTTCGTCGATGAGCTGCGCGATCTGCGTACGCAGGGTTTCGCACGCGTCATCGTCGATGGCACGATGCGCCGTCTCTCCGATGACATCACGCTCAAGAAGCAGTACAAGCACACCATCGAGGTGGTCGTCGACCGTCTCGTCGTCAAACCGCAGATCCGCCAGCGTCTCGCCGATTCCGTCGACACCGCCCTGCGTGTGGGCCGCGGGGTGATGGTCGCCGACTTCGTCGACCAGCCTGAGGACTCGCCGCACCGCCGCCAGCCGTTCAGCGAGCATCGCGCCTGCCCAAACGGCCACCGCCTCGACCTTGAGGACATCGAGCCGCGCACCTTCTCGTTCAACGCACCGTACGGCGCCTGCCCTGACTGCGACGGACTGGGCTACAAGCTTGAGATCGACCCGGAGCTCGTCATTCCCGACCCCTCCAAGTCGCTGCGCGAGGGCGCCATCGAGCCGTGGCACACCACCCGCACACAGGCCGAGTACTACGACCATCTGCTCGAGGGCCTCGCCAAAGAGGAGGGCTTCTCGCTTGACACGCCGTTCGACAAGCTGCCGGAGAAGGTGCGCCACGACGTGCTCTACGGCCACGATTTCAAGGTCGAGGTGCGCTACCGCAACCGCTGGGGCAGGCTGCGCGAGTACTCGACCGGCTTTGAGGGTGTGGTGCACACGCTCATGCGCCGCAGCAAGGAGACCGAGTCCGACGCCATGCGCGAGTGGTACCAGTCGTACATGCGCGAGGTCCCATGCCCCACCTGCAACGGCAAACGCCTCAAGCCCGAGGTGCTCAGCGTGCTCGTGGGCGGCAAATCCATCGCCGACGTGTGCGATATGTCCGTCGACGACGAATACGACTGGGCCGAGCATCTGAGCCTGACCCCCACCCAGCAGAAGATCGCCGCCGAGGTGCTCAAGGAGATCCGCGCACGGCTCAGATTCCTCCACGACGTGGGTCTGGACTATCTCACGCTCTCACGCGCCGCCGCCACGCTCTCGGGCGGCGAGGCGCAGCGCATCCGCCTGGCCACCCAGATCGGCTCGGGGCTCGTGGGCGTGATGTATGTGCTCGACGAGCCGTCCATCGGCCTGCACCAGCGCGACAACGACCGAATGATCGGCACGCTCGAACGGCTGCGCGACCTGGGCAACACGCTCATCATCGTCGAACATGACCAGGAGACGATGGAGAAGTCCGACTGGCTCGTCGATGTCGGCCCCGGTGCCGGCGAGCACGGCGGGCAGATCGTCTATTCCGGCAGACCGGCCGGCATCGGCCGTGCCGCCTCGTCCATCACCGGCGACTACCTGACCGGCAGACGCCGCATCGCTGTGCCGGCGAAACGTCGCCCGGTCGACAGGACGCGCGAGCTGCGCGTCGTCGGCGCCCGCGAGAACAACCTCAAGAACATCAACGTCAAAATCCCGCTGGGCGTGTTCACCTGCATCACCGGCGTGTCCGGCTCGGGCAAATCCACCCTCATCGACGACATCCTCTATCCGGCGCTCGCCGACCGTCTCAACGGCGCCCGTATCGTGCCCGGCAAGCATACGCGCGTCGAGGGCATCGACCAGCTCAAGAAGGTCATCCACGTCGACCAGTCGCCCATCGGCCGCACGCCGCGCTCCAACCCCGCCACCTACACGGGCGTGTGGGACAAGATCCGTGACCTGTTCGCCAAGACGCCCGAGGCGCAGGTGCGCGGCTATACCGCCGGGCGGTTCTCGTTCAACGTCAAAGGCGGCAGGTGCGAGACATGCCACGGCGACGGCACCATCAAGATCGAGATGAACTTCCTGCCCGATGTGTACGTCAAATGCGAGGCATGCCACGGCACGCGCTACAACCGCGAGACGCTCGAGGTGACATACAACGGCAAGAACGTGGCCCAGGTGCTCGACATGCCGATCAGCGAGGCGGCGGAATTCTTCTCCGCCTACCCGTCGATCTCCCGTTATCTCGACACCCTCGTGCAGGTCGGTCTCGGCTACATCCGCCTCGGCCAGCCGGCACCCACGCTCTCGGGCGGCGAGTCCCAGCGCGTCAAGCTCGCCACAGAGCTGCAGCGCCGCTCGAACGGCGACACCGTCTACATCCTCGACGAGCCGACCACCGGCCTGCACTTCGAGGACATCCGCAAGCTTCTGCTCGTGCTGCAGGGGCTGGTCGACAAAGGCAACACGGTGATCGTCATCGAGCACAACCTTGACGTCATCAAATCCGCCGACTGGATCATCGACCTTGGTCCCGAGGGCGGTGACGGCGGCGGCACCGTCGTCACCGAGGGAACCCCGGAGAAGGTGGCCAACGTCGCGCAGTCATGGACCGGACGCTATCTCAAACCGATGCTCGACCAGCAGAAGGTACGTGCCGCCGCCCGCAGGATGCATCTTAAGGAAGACGTCCGCGGCAAGACATCCCCGGTCGGATATTCCCAGTCAGACTATGCCCGACCCTGTCGCCGGGCGCTGGGGGAATATCGACGGGACAGTGCTGATAGGGATGGGGCACGTCTGACGGAAAGATGCCGCTGACGGGAAAGTGGGCGGCGTGACACGAAAGGAGCAGCGATGACCAACGGCTACGTCGAGCGGAAGTCGCCGGGCCGATGGCGCAAGACGGCCAAAGAACTGCTCCGCACAGGCGGCGCCGCCTCGGGCATGACCGCGGACACGGGCGCGCCCGCACCGCTTTCCGGCGCGGCCACGGGCATCACCGTGGGTGCCGGGTCGACCACCAAGGATCTCGCCGCGCACGGCATCAGCCCGCATGCGCGCGTCATCACCGACCCGGAGACAGGCCGGGAGCGCACCATCGCCGCCTACGAGGACCCGGCCCACCCCGGCCTCAACCGCAACGGCGAGCCGCTGCTGGGCGACACACGCGACGCGTTCCGGCCCGCCACCGGCGACATCCCCACCGATCCGGGCGTCTACAAATGGCGTGACGGCACAGGACGCGTCATCTACGTCGGCAAGGCCAAGAACCTGCGCCAGCGGCTCACCTACTATTTCCAGCCCCTGCGCCAGCTGCAGCCCAAGACGCAGGCGATGGTGCTCACCGGCCGCTCGCTCGAATGGACGGTCGTGGGCACCGAGATGGAGGCGCTCACCCTCGAATATACGTGGATCAAAGAGTTCGACCCGCGTTTCAACGTCGTCTTCCGCGACGACAAGACGTACCCATATCTGGCCGTCTCCTTCGGCGAGGAGATCCCGCGTATCTGGATCACACGCTCCCAGCGCACCCAGAAGACCCGTTATTTCGGCCCGTACACGAGGGCGTGGGATCTACGCAACTCGCTTGACTCGCTGCTCAAGACGTTCCCCGTGCGCACCTGCACGCCCAACCGTTTCCGCCGGGCGCAGAAAGAAGGCCGGCCGTGCCTGCTCGCCTCCATCGGCAAGTGCAGCGCCCCGTGCGTGGGGCGCATCAGCCCTGCCGACCACCGCGAGCTGATGAAGAAGATCACCGCGGTGCTTACAGGTCGCGTGGGGGAGAAGTACATCTCCTCGCTGCGCCGGCAGATGGGCGAGGCCGCCGACCGGCTTGACTTCGAGAAGGCCGCAAGGCTGCGCGACCAGATCACCGCCATGGGCAACGTCATCCAGCAGAACGGCGTCGTCTTCCCCGACTCGGTCGACGCGGACGTGTTCGGTTTCGCCGGCGATGAGCTGGAGGCGAGCGTCCACGCGTTCTTCGTGCGCTCGGGCACCATCCGCGGCGAGCGCAACTGGAGCGTGGAGAAGGTCGAGGACGTCTCCGACGCCGGGCTGATGGGCGAGATGATCACCCAGGTGTACTCACAGATTGAGGGCGACTCGAAGCGCGAGGGCCTGGTGGACGCGCAGGCGGCGGCGCTCGACATCAGCACACAGCGTGATGCGGTCGCCGCGGCGGAGAACAACGGTGCCACCACGCAGGAGCGGCGTGCCCGCTCCACCCGTGAGCGTCATGAGCGCGAGTCCGTCACCGGCCGTGTTGACCTGTTCTCCGACTCGTCGCCTGTGCCCTCGGAGATCATCGTCCCGGTCCTGCCCGCCGACAAGGAGCGTCTGGAGGACTGGCTCTCCGGTCTGCGCGGCTCGCGCGTGGTCATCCATGTGGCCCGTCGCGGTGACAAGAAGAATCTCATGGACCGGGCGGTCGCCAACGCGAAGCTCGCCCTGACCCAGTCCAAGTCGCGGCGGACCTCGAGCCTGGCGGCACGCCAGGAGGCGATGAACGACATCAAGGACCAGCTCGGCCTCACACAGGCACCCCTGCGCATCGAGGGCTACGATGTGTCCAACGCGGCCGGTGGCGGCTATCAGGTCGCCTCGATGGTCGTGTTCGAGGACGGCATGGCACGCCGGTCGGAATACCGCCGCTTCTCCATCAAGGGCGGCACGGGCCGTGACGGCTCGCTCGACGATCTGTCCGCCTTGTACCAGACGATGACGCGCCGGTTCCGCCATGGCAACATCGCCGGTGATTCGGGCGACTCCATCGAGGCCGAGCGCCGCATCGAGAAGGCGGAGAATGCTGCCTCCGGCGGAAAAGCCGGTGCCGGACAGCAGAGGGTCGGAACCACCATCTCCGACGCGCTCGGATCGGACAGCGCGGACGAGATCGTCCAGCAGGACACCCGTGCGCACCACTTCGCCTACAAGCCCAACCTCATCGTCGTCGACGGCGGTGCAGGCCAGGTCAAGGCCGTGCAGAAGGCGCTCGACGACTGCGGTGTGCATGATGTGGCCGTGTGTGGTCTCGCCAAACGTCTTGAGGAGGTATGGCTGCCGGGGGAGGACTACCCGCTCATCCTCGACCGCCAGTCGCAGGGCATGTATCTGCTCCAGAGGGTGCGCGACGAGTCCCATCGTTTCGCCATCACCTACCATCGCACACGCCGGCGCAAAGGTCAGATCTCCTCGGTGCTCGACTCCGTGCCGGGCATCGGCACCGCCTACGCTAACCGGCTGCGCGCCCACTTCGGCTCCATGAGGAAGATGCGCGAGGCCTCGCTCGAACAGCTCGAGCAGGTCAAAGGTCTGGGTCCCGCCCGGGCGAGGAAGGTCTACGACGCGCTCCATCCCGGTGATACACCCCATGACGAGGGTGATACGTCCCATCGTGGCAGTGACGCAGACAAGAGCGCAGGTGGCACAGGTGCCGACAGCCGCGGTCCGCAGGGTGGCCCGGTCGCAGACGAGTAGAGTGGGCAGACAGCGGGCGGTCCCTGCCGGCCAGGCTGTCATGACGGACGGCGGGCGATGGCCGGCGCTGAAAGGAGAACGGCATGGCAGATGTGGACATGAGTGAGGACGGCAATCCCACCATCTCCTCCGACGGCTTCGAGGTCCTGCTCGTGACCGGCATGTCCGGTGCGGGCCGCACGCATGCCGCCGACTCACTTGAGGACATGGGATGGTACGTCGTCGACAACCTGCCGCCCAACATGCTCATCCCGCTCGTCGATATGATGACGAACTCCGACTCGGCCATCCGCAAGCTGTGCGCCGTCATCGATGTGCGGAGCAAAAAATATTTCCGCGGCCTCTCGCATGTCCTCGACCATCTGCGTCAGCTCGGCGTGCGCACCCGCATCCTCTTCCTCGACTGCTCCGACCAGGTGCTCGTCCGTCGTTATGAGATGGTCCGCCGTCCCCATCCCCTCCAGCGCGGGGGCACGCTGCTCGACGGCATCACCGAGGAGCGCAGGCTGCTCGCCGGCCTCAAAGACGGCGCCGACATCGTCATCGATACCTCGGAGATGACCATCCACCAGCTCTCCACCCGCCTGTACGAATCGCTTATCGGCAAGGGGCCGACCACCGTCTCCGTGCATATCTTCAGCTTCGGTTTCAAATACGGACTGCCCACCGATGCCGACTTCGTCGCCGACGTGCGCTTCCTGCCCAACCCGTACTGGGTGCCCAGACTGCGCCACCTGACCGGCCATGACGCACCCGTTCGCGACTACGTGCTCAAATCCGCGGGCGCCACGAAATTCCTCGACGACTATTCTGCCGCCCTCATGACCGCCATTGACGGTTATTCGCGCGAGGACAAACACTTCGTCACCATCGCCATCGGCTGCACCGGCGGCCAGCACCGTTCCGTCGTCATGGCCGGCGCCCTCGCCGACCGTCTTCGTTCGCATGGGTTGAGCGTGACCGTCTCCGACCGCGAGGAATCCACCCGTGCCGCCGTCCGGGCCGCGCGGTCGGCGCAGCCGACCCTGCCATTGCAGGTACCGTCCCAGCAAGTACCCGCCGTGCAGACTCATATCATGCCGAACAGTGCCGTCGAACAGTCGGCGCAATATGCCCGGGCAGAACGATCTGCCGCCGGGCCGTCTGCTGCCGACGATAGCGGAAAGGCGTGCTGATGGTCTCACAGAACAGACAGAAGAGCATGCAGAAGACCACACGTTCCGCCATGCCTGTCCACCGGCCCCTGCGCGTCGTCTGCCTCGGCGGCGGGCACGGCCTGCATGCCACGCTCGAGGCAATGCGACTGATCACCAGCGATGTGACCGCCATCGTCTGCGTGGGCGACGACGGCGGTTCCTCAGGCCGCCTGCGCAAGGAGTTTCCCGGTCTGCTTCCCCCCGGCGACATCCGCATGGCCCTCTCCGCGCTCGCCTCGGAACCCGCGCGCCGACGCGGGGTGGTTGGCCTGCTCCAGCATCGCTTCCACTGTGACGGCGAGCTCGACGGCCACTCGCTGGGAAACCTCATCCTCACCGCACAATGGCAGCGCAGCCGCGGGGCCGTCCTCTCCTCCATCAGCTTCGTCCAACAGCTTCTGGGCATCGACGGCACCGTCATCCCCGGTGCTGCCGTGCCGCTCGATCTGACCGCCCATGTGCGCAGTGATGATGGCACCGTTTCCACCGTCACCAGCCAGCGCGGGATCGCCCATTGCTCCGGTCGCATCCTTGACTTTTCCATCACACCTGACGACCCGCCCGTCTTCCAGGAGGCGCTCGACGCGATCGAACAGGCGGACATCATCACCATGGGGCCGGGCTCATGGTTCACCTCGCTGCTCGTCCATCTGCAGGTGCCCAGGCTCCGGCAGGCGCTGCGTGCCTCGCGGGCGCGCAAGATCCTGCTCATGGACCTCGTGCCCGACGCCGAGACGCACGGTCTGCGGCTGCAGGACCAATATCAGCTTTTCCGTGACAGCCTCGGCGCGCCGCTTGACGCGGTCATCGCCGGACCGGAACGCGCGGGTGACGAGCTGGACCCCGGCCCGTCCACCGTGCTGCTGCTGCGGCGCCTGTCGGTGTACGGGCATCCCGAGCAGCATGACCGTGTCCGCCTCGCCGCCGCCCTCAAGGATGCGATCGACGAGGTGTATGAGGATGATGGGACGACCGCCCTGCCGGAACCTCGGTGATGCCTCGGAACGAGGAAGACTGATGGCTGTACCGGCCGTATCCACGTCCATCTCAACGGGTACTTGTTATAAAGAACTTATTCCGGTCGACATCCCGGTCGCCGGAGGGGAGAAGGATGGGCCGCCCGCTGGGAATCATATGCCCGGGCAGCGTGCTTTCTGTGGATTCTGGCGGGTTGGAGGTCAGAGGCGTGACTCTTCAGGCAGTTGACAAAGAGCTCACAGAGGCGGAGACGAACGCCGGGTCGCAGGAGGCGCAGGCCGCCACGATGATCCGGTTCGGCGGAGGGCTGCATATCGTGCGTCGGCACATCATCGTCGAGGCGCAGTTCGACTCGCTCGAGGCGGCGTCATGGCTGCAGACCACCATCACCGACCATTACCGTCACAAGGCGGAGATGATCAAGGTCATGAAGCCCGATGCCTCCGGCTCCCGTGCCCGTTACTCCGTGCGCGTCATCAATCAGGGCGGTGTCCTCGCGCTGCAGACGCATCTCATCCAGCTCACCAGCGTTGCCGGCAAGGCCAAGCCTGTCCCGCTGCCTGTACGCGGCCTGCCCGTCGATGTGCTCGCCGCCGACCGTTCCGAGCTCGAGGGCGTGGTACGCGGCGCGTTCCTCGCTGGAGGGACATTGTCCGAGCCGGAGCGTGCCAGTGTGCTCGATTTCGTCTGTCCCGGGCAGGAGAGCGCCGATGACCTGCAACGCGCGCTGCACCGTCTGGGCTATGACGCCCGGGTGCGCGAGACGCGTTCGGTGCTGCATGTGAGCCTGCACGATCCCGATGACATCCAGCATCTGCTCCAGCAGATCGGTGCGCCGCAGGCCGCCCGCGAGTGGGGCAGCCGTCGTCTCGACGGTGTGGGGCGCGGAAAGGCCAACCGTCTCGCCAATTTCGATGATGCCAACATGCGCCGGTCCGTCAAAGCGGCCGTCGAGGCACGCGAGAAGGTGCATCATGCCTTTGACGTGCTCGGCGATGATGTGCCCGACTCGCTGCGCAAGGCCGGTGAGCTGCGCCTCAAATACGAGTCGGCGAGCCTGGAGGAGCTCGGCCGTTACGCCGATCCTCCCATCAGCAAGGATGCGATCGCCGGGCGTATCCGTCGTCTGCTCCAGCTTGCCGAGCGCGTCAGTCGTCAGCGAGAGAACCAGAAGGACTGAGCCGGCCGGTCGGAGGACTCGGGAGCCATCAGGGGGTGCATGCGGCCCGTCCGCCCAGAGCCTGACTGAGACCCGGGGCTGCTATCATCTGTAGCGGAAATACTTTCCCACCGACCGCCATGAAGACGGTCTGAAAGGATGAAGGAATCCGCATGAAGACGCTCAAGGATCTCGGTGATCTGAGCGGCAAGAAGGTTCTTGTCCGCTGCGATTTCAATGTCCCGCTCGATGGCACGACCATCACCGACGACGGTCGTATCCGCGCCGCGCTGCCCACCCTGCGCGAGCTGCTCAAGGATAACGCCAAGGTCATCATCATGGCCCACCTCGGCCGCCCGAAGGGCAAAGTCGTCCCCGAGCTCAGCCTCGCGCCCGTGGCCAAGCGCCTGGGCGAGCTGCTCGGCGTGAACGTCACCCTCGCCCACGATACGTGCGGTGAGGATGCCAAGGCCAAGACCGACGCGATGAAACCGGGCGAGGTCGTCCTGCTCGAGAACGTGCGCTTCAACCCGGAGGAGACCAGCAAGGATCCCGCCGTGCGCGCCCCGTATGCCAAGAAGCTCTCCGCCCTCGCCGACGTGTTCGTCTCCGACGGCTTCGGCGTCGTGCACCGCGCCCAGGGCTCGGATTACGACGTGGCCAAGGATCTGCCGTCGGCCGCCGGCCTGCTCATCGAGAAGGAGGTGCGCAACCTCTCGCGCGCCACCGAGAACCCGGAGCGCCCGTTCACCGTCGTGCTCGGCGGCTCCAAAGTCTCCGACAAGCTCGGCGTCATCGAGAACCTGCTCGACAAGGCTGATCGTCTCGTCATCGGCGGCGGCATGGTCTTCACCTTCCTCAAGGCGAAGGGCTATGAGGTCGGCCACTCCCTGCTCGAGGAGGACATGATCGATACCGTCAAGGGCTACATGGAGACCGCCAAGAAGAACGGTGTGGAGCTCGTGCTGCCCACCGACATCGTGGCTGCCGACAAGTTCGCCGCGGATTCGCCGGCCGTGACCGTCGATGCCGACAAGATCCCTGCCGACAAGATGGGTCTGGACATCGGCCCGAAGTCGCAGAAGCTCTTCCACGACAAGATCGTCGACTCCAAGACGGTCGTGTGGAACGGCCCGATGGGCGTATTCGAGTTCCCGCGCTTCGCCGCGGGCACCAAGGCCGTGGCACAGGGCCTGGTGGACGCCACCAAGAACGGCGCGTTCACCATCGTCGGTGGCGGCGACTCCGCCTCCGCCGTGCGCAATCTCGGCTTCAAGGATGACGAGTTCTCGCACATCTCCACCGGCGGCGGCGCCTCGCTGCAGTTCCTTGAGGGCAAGGAACTGCCGGGTCTGTCCGTCCTCGAGTGAGGTCGTGCGGACTGCAGCGGCAGACATGCTGTGACGGTCGTGCGCAGGGGACGGTGGGAAACCTCCTGTGCGCATGACCGCGAGGCGGGCGGACGCTTCGTCCGTCCGCTTTTTCTGTGTCACGATCGTTCTGGATCTGAGTGGGCGCACTGCGCACGGTCGGATGCGGTGAAAGGTGAGTTGTGGCTGTTCGAACGCCGTTGATCGCCGGGAACTGGAAGATGAACCTGGACCATCTCCAGGCCACCTATTTCCTCCAGAAATTCGCCTGGCTGCTGCGCGACGCGCATTATGATTTCGATGCCGCGCAGATCGCCATCATGCCGCCGTACACTGACCTGCGCAGCGCCCAGGTGCTCATCGAATCGGAGAAGCTGCGGCTCTCGCTCGGTGCGCAGAACGTCTCCGAGATTTCGCAGGGCGCCTTCACCGGTGACATCTCCGCCGAGATGCTCGTCAAGCTCGGCTGCTCGTATGTGATCGTCGGCCATTCGGAGCGCCGCCGCTATCATCCTGAGGACGACGCCAATCTCGTCGACAAGGTGCGCGCGGTGCTCGCCGCCGGCATGCACCCCATCCTGTGTGTGGGGGAGTCACGCGAGGAGCGGCGCAAAGGCATCGAGCTCGACTACGCCGTCGGCCAGGTGCACGATGTGGTACGCGACCTGTCCGACGAGGATGCGGCCAACATGCTCATCGCCTACGAGCCGGTGTGGGCCATCGGCAAGGGCAATTCCGCCACCCCGAAGGACGCGCAGGACGCCGCGCTCGCCATTCGCACGAGCCTTGCCCGCCTGTATTCGCAGGACGTGGCGGACCGCGTGCGCATTCTCTACGGCGGCTCGGCCAACCCGTCGAACGCGCTCAGCCTGCTCGAGGAGCCGGACGTCGACGGCCTGCTCGTGGGCGGCGCCTCGCTCGACTCTGAGCAGTTCTCGCAGATCTGCCGTATCGCCGCGCTCGTCTCGCGCCGGCGTCAGAAGGCGGAGGCGTCGCGTCTGCGCCGGGCGAAGGCCGCCGGTGCTGTGGCAGGGGACGGTGAGGCGGGGGATATTGCCTCTGATGGCAGTGATGACGCCTCTGATTATTCCGACGATGCCACCACGGTCTCTGACGCGATCCATGCCCGTGTGCAGGGCCAGGTCAAGAGCGTGCAGCACCAGGTCAAGAAGATGAAGGACCGCTTCGGGCTGTGATATATCGCTTTGTGCCGTCGTAGATGTGTAGGACGGTTCCATCCATTTGATGTTGGGCGGTATTCTCAACAATCTGGGCAGACCGGCAGGTAAGCTGAACACAGTTATCCGTGCATAAGGGGGTTTGGGCATGCTGTGGCTCAAAGTCGTTCTTGAAATCATCGTCGTTCTGGCGAGTATCCTGCTCACCATGCTCATCCTCATGCACAAGGGCAAGGGCGGCGGCCTGTCCGACATGTTCGGTGGCGGCATCGCCGCCTCGGCCGGCACCTCCGGTGTCGCGGAGCGCAATCTCAACCGTCTGACCGTCATTGTCGCGCTTGTCTGGGTGGCCGCGATCATCGCGCTCGGGCTGCTCGCGAAGTTCAACATCATCTGAGCAGTGTGACCGGATCACCAGCGCCGATCCCATAATGCGGGAGGCACATGGTGGGCTGGAACAAGGCTTGCAGGACCGTCGGTTCTCCGGCGGTCTTTTTGTTTGTCCCAAAACCCTGATATCTGGGTTATAGGACATTTCGTGGTGTTTATAACCCGTGGCCGGGGTCACGGCAGCC
>CAIFES010000004.1:0-75140 GCA_903789535.1 uncultured Aeriscardovia sp.
TACTGCCCCAACGGACAGGACCAGGAATAAACACCACGTTCTGTCCTATAACCCCCTTTTTGGTATCTATCGTTGTGTTTTTGTATCTGCCGTTTTGTATTCGCGGCCTCTTCATATCTGCCGTTTGATATCGCCGTCGCTGTTCGCAGAATATTTCCAAGAAGAATAGTGCTGAGAAGTGTGCCCCACCGGCCGTCCATTATTCGTTGATGCTGATCGGTACACTGGGTACGTTCATCAGGCAGAAGAGTTTTCTGACATAACGTAACTGGGGGAGAAATATGTCTGCTCAGTATTCGCGCAAAATCGTTCTTCTTGATCTTGACGGCACACTGACCAAGTCGGATCCGGGCATTCTGGCCTCGGTGCGTTATGCCTATCGTCACAACGGCGTCCCGGTTCCCGATGACAAGACCCTCAACAGCTTTATCGGACCGGCGATCATGACCTCCATGCTGCGCTGTGGTGTGAGCAGGCAGCAGCTGCCGGCGATGATCCGTTCCTACCGTGAGGCGTATTCCAACGAGGATGTGTTCGACGACCCCGAGCATCCCGGCCAGAAGGTCCCGGGCAAGTTCCTCAACTCGGTCTATCCAGGCATCCCGCAGGCGCTCAACAACCTGAGGAACGACGGCTACGATCTGTACGTCTGCACGGCCAAACCGGAATATCAGGCCAAGCCGATCTGCGACAGATTCGCGCTGACAGAGCTTGTGGACGGCGTCTATGGCGCCAGCGAGGATGACACGCGCATCCGCAAGGACCAGGTGGTGGCCTACACGCTCGAGCAGATCAATTATCAGCCTGACAATGATGAGCTCACGGTGATGGTCGGTGATCGCTGGACCGACGTCGAGGGCGCGCGCAAAGGCGGGCATCTGGAGACGATCGGCGCCCGTTGGGGCTATGCCGATCCGGGCGAGCTTGAGGAACACGGCGCGGTGATGATCGCTGAGACGACGGCGGATCTTGAGCAGACCGTCAACAAGTATTTCGATTCAAAGGCTGCTGAAACACAATCGCAGGATTGATAACCGTATAACGCAATCTCGTCCGTCTTGGGATGCCAGGCATCTGGATGGAAGCCGGCGGAGGCGTCGGCATATTCTGATTCCCAGATGGCTGGTTCGCGGATATTTTGCCGGCTTATCCTTGCTGTTGGAATTGTGCTGTGGAGTCGTGAGCGAGACTCAGTGCAGCAGATTCTCTGAATGTCCGATAATGTACGTTATGTCAGATTGCTAATATCGCCCGACATGCCGATGCTCTTCCGCCGCTTCCTTGTCGGCACCCCCCAGCGTGAGTTGAGATGTTCTCCTGCCACCTCGGCCACTCTCTGCCTGTAGGTTGTTCTCTGTCGATAACGGTGTTCTGTCTATTCAGGTACTGATCGACAAAACTCATCAATAAAAAAGCCTCTCACCGGTCATTTCCGGCAAGAGGCTTTTGTTGTGTCTTCTCATCTCACTTCTCACAGCGGCGAGAAACGCGGTCTTAGCGTGCCTGGGCGCTGTTCTTGATGACGTACAGCATACGGAACCGGCCGATCATGATGGAATCGCCGTTGTGCAGCTCGGCAGAATCCACGCGCTTCATATTCACATACGTGCCGTTGAGCGAGCCGGCGTCCTCGATCATGTAACCGTTCGTCGTCCTGCGGAATACGGCGTGCTGGCGTGAGACCGTCGAATCGTCGAGAAGGATATCGGCACGGGCGTCACGTCCGACGGTGACCACGTCCTCATCCAGCAGATAGCGCGAGCCGGACGAGGCGCCGCGCGTGGAGATGAGCAGCGCGTCATGATCGCCGAGTTTCTGGATCGTCTCGATATCATCCTGGCTCAATGAGCGGTCTGTCACGCTGGTGAGCGGGATCTGGATGGCCGGCAGACCGATGCTGGTGGTCTCGCCTGCTGATTGAACTGCGTCTGTCATATTTTCCATCCTACTGATCCTCCCTAACAGGTGTGGCGTACGAATAGGCGTGTACCGGCGCGGTGGCCGAGATGACGATCTTGTCCTTCTTCTGGACACTGACCTTCGCATCATATTGCACACGAAGGGTGGAGCCTACTCCCCCGGCAATGCTGATCGCGTTGGCCAACGCGTCAGGATCTCCGATCGCAAGGAACGTGTACGGCTGTTTGAGGGCCGTCCCATCGCAGGAGACACCGGTAGGGATGTCGACGATGTAGGTGGAGGTGACCACACGCACGCTGTTGAACTGGATCACTTCGGCCCCGGCATTGCGCAGCTCCTCAATGAGATTGAACAGCGTGGCGGCGTTGATGTGCTTCTTGCCGGTGATGGTGACCCGCACACCCTTGCCTTGGGCCGGAAGGCGTCCCGAGAGGATGCCGGAGGCTTCCTCGTTCTTTTTCGCGACACGCTGGATCTGACGTTGCTTGTCGGCGGATTTTTGGATGGAGGTGAGCTGGCGCGACAGCGTCGTCCTCTGCGATTCGAGCTGGGTGATCTGCCGGTTCGTCTCGTCAAGCAGACGCACGAGCTCGTTCTCGCTGAGCGCGGAGTAATTCGACTGCACCGACCTCTGCTGTACGACGAAGCCGAAGCCGAGACCGGCGCACAACAGGGCGATCAGCACCCCGGAGAAGATCTCTGAAAGTCCTGCTCGTGACAATCCCCGCTTTGTGCCCGTCTGCGGCTTCTGGTCTGCTCTGATGGCGGGGAAAGAACCGGTCTCAAGATTATCGGTATCAATGCCGTCATGCCTGTCATCTTGTTCTCGCGCCTGCCCAGGCCGGACGGTTCGGACAGTACGGACTCGCCTGTGCGAGGAATGCTGCCCGTGCGGCGCACTGTGTCCGGGCTGCTGCGACATGTCGCTGCTCGGTGTTTGTTTCCGTGCTCGTCTTTGTGCCATGGCCCGTCTCCTCAGTTGCGGAAGATGAACCGTCGGATCGCGGTCGCGTTGGAGAAGATCCGGATGCCGAGCACGACGAGCACGGCCGTGGACAGCTGTGTGCCCACGCCCAGCTCATTGCCGAGGAAGACAAGCAGGGCCGCCAGCAGCACATTCGACAGGAACGAGAAGATGAACGCCTTGTTGGAGTAAGAGCGCTCGAAATAACTGCGCGCGGCGCCGATGAGCGCGTCGATGGCCGCCACCACCATGATCGGCAGATACGGCTGCAGCTCCACGGGAATCGAGGGATGGACGAACAGGCCGATGGCGACCCCACAAATCAGACCGATGATGGCTGCCATGTCACTCCTTCTTGCCTGTCTTGCCTGTCGCGGCCGAGGAGCCGTTCTTCACGGCATGCGCGTGCGAGATGGCGGTGCTTGCCGCGGCCGGCAGGCTCAGAGAGCTGCGCGATTGGAAAGAGGCGGTGATGCCTCGCTTGTCGAGCGAATCCATCAGCTCCTTGCCGATTCCTGATTTCATCATATCGGTCATCGTCCGCGCGTCGCCGATCACCGTGAAGACGTATGGTGGATCGACCGCCTCTGTTCCCACAAGCACCGCCGAGCCTGCATGACGGATGGAAGTCTGCGGTCCCAGACGATGATTGTTGAGCGCGATCGCCTCGGCCCCGCTCTTCCACAGGAGATCCTTGATCTCCTGCAGATCGATGTCAGTCACTGAGCTGCGCTCGAACGTTGAGGTGACACGTCCGCCCTGTGAGACGGACTGCGATTGTGAGGAGACGGTCAGCGCGAGTCCCGCGCCGGTCACGGGTGTCGAGGCGGTGAGCAGCTCGTCCGAGAGATCCTGCGGTGATTGGTGCTGATACGCATTCAGACGGTGTGTCTGCTCCTGGATTTTCGTCTCCAGCCCGCGCACCTGGCTGTCAAGATCCGATCGTCTCTCGGCGGCGGCCGACATTTGTGAGGCGAGTTTCTCGCGGACGGCCCGACGGCTGTCCTTCTGCAGGGCGGTCACCGCGGCAACGGCGGTCACACCGATCACCGCGCACAGTGCGAAGGCCACCGCCTGTGAGGCGATACGCACTCCGAGTGGTTCTTTTTGCCGCGCGCCGGCCTTCATAGAGGCATCCTGATACAGCGAGTCAAGCGAACGGCCGCTCAGATCGTCGAGAATCTGCAACGCCTCACGCTCGCGCGTGGTGTGGGACAGGCGGATCCGTCCTCGCGCCGCTGCCTCATCAGGACTCTGGGCGATCTGTCGTCCGAGTTGGTGAACGCGGGAAGAAAAGACGGCACGCCGGCGTCTGTCCCCTCCGGAAGGGACATAGACAGGCGGCTGGGTATGTTGTGCGTCAGGCATGGCGATCGGCGCGCATCAGTGTTGCGCCCTGGACGATATAAATGATCCCGGAGATCCAATACAACCCGATCCCCCACCAATACAGCGCATAGCCCATGCAGTGGGCGAAGAAGAACAGTGGTGCCGCATCACTGATATGCGAGAGCACGAGCACGACGATCCCGCACATCATCAGGAATGTGCCGGTCTTGCCCACGAAATGAACCGGCAGCGGGCCGTAACCATGCTGCGCGAGCAGCACGATCTCAATGAGCATGACCAGATCGCGGGCCACGATGAGAACCATGAGCGCCCAGTCGACCACGCCGGAGATGCACAGCGCCACGGCACACGAGATGATGAGCAGACGGTCGGCGAGCGGGTCGAGCAGTTGGCCGAGATCCGAGACCTGGTCGAATTTGCGGGCTATCCAACCGTCGACACCGTCTGAGGCCGCCGAGATGGCCATGACCACAAGCGCCCAGATCAGACGGTCAGGATGATCATCCGAATTGGCGATGAGCCAGCCGATGAGAAAGATGGACAAAATCCGCAGGAAGCTGATCGCGTTGGGCACCGTCCAGACACGATGATGGACAGGCGGGCTGTACCGCTGTGTCTTGTGCGGAGTTGTGCTCATCCTTCGATCCTGCCCTGTCTGTGGTGTCTGTGCCGTTTTCCCGTGCTCGTTTCCTGTGCTGTCACGTCAGGCACGGATTCTTGCCAGTCACCGGCACCGTGTGCCCATCTGTCCGGTCCTGCCACGCCGGAAGGCAGTGATCCGGCCACGTGCCAGTCGCCGTGGAATCTCCGGGATCACTGCCGTATCGCTCAGTCCTTGTATGCTTCCTCTGCCTTTGAACGGATGGCGGCGATGGCGGCAGCACGATCCGCCTGTCCATAGACAGCGGAACCAGCCACAAGCACGTCGGCACCGGCTGCGGCGACAAGCGGTGCGGTCACAGGACTCACGCCGCCATCGACCTCGATGCGGGTGGAAAGGCCCTGGCGGGTGATCTCGTCACGCAGACGGCGCACCTTTCCGAGCTGGTTGTCAAGGAATTTCTGACCACCGAAGCCCGGTTCGACGGTCATGATGAGGATCATGTCGAACTCAGAGAGGATGTCGAAGAGCGGCTCGACCGGCTCCGCAGGGCGGACCGCGATGGCTGCTTTGGCTCCCATCGAGTGCAGCTCACGTGCCAGGCGCACCGGCGCGGCTGCCGCGTTCATGTGGAAGGTGACGGACTGGGCGCCCATCTGCGCGTAATGCGGTGCCCAGCGGTCCGGATCCTCGATCATCAGATGGACGTCAAGCGGCAGCGGTGAGACTTCCGCGATACGCTTGACGACCGGCTCGCCGATGGTCAGATTCGGCACGAAGTGATAATCCATCACGTCGACGTGGACGAGGTCGGCGGTGCTGATGGCCTCCAGATCTTTCTGCAGGTTGCAGAAATCGGCGGACAGGATGCTCGGTGCGATGCTGATGCTCATAGTTCTCGATTCTAGGGATGAAAGACGACTGGGAAATGACCGGAGAAAAGGTTAAAGCCTGTCGGCTGTCAGTCGTCCGGGTGGGTTTCATCTGTGTCCGACGGACGTGCGTCTTCAGATGAGCCGTCGTCTGCCAGTGTTCCTCCGGTTTTGTCCCCCGCTTTATCGCCGTTGGCAGAGGAATTGTGATCATCAGAATGATGATCGCCCGTCTGCGTGCGGCTGTTCTTGCGTGCGGCGCGGCGCTCCTCGGCCTTCCTGTCCTCGGCAGCCTCGCGCTCCTTGTCTTTGCGCGTGACCTGTGCGAGCTGCTCGCACAGCTGCTTGCGGGATTTGCCGTAGCGTTGCAGGACGGCGTAGAGGATCATGCCGATCAGGATGACGACAATGGCCACCCATGTGTTGATGCGGATACCGAGGAACGAGCTCGACAGATTGATGCGCAGCTGCTCGATCCACGTCCTTCCGAGTCCGTACCACATCAGATAGCAGGCGAAGATCTGGCCGCCCTTGAGCCTGTCGGCGATCTTGCCGAGTACCCAGACGATGAGCGCGGCACCGATGAGGTTCCAGATCATCTCATACAGGAATGTGGGATGGAACAGGGTGTCCGCGCCGCTCGGGCAGGAAGACCCACCATAACACTGCTCGGAATGGCCGATGGCATCGGCGGAAAGATTGAGTTTGAGGCCCCACGGCAGCGTCGTCGGCTTGCCGTACAGCTCCTGATTGAACCAGTTGCCGAGTCTGCCGACGGCCTGGGCGACGAGCAGGCCCGGCGCCAGGGCGTCAGCAAGGAGCCAGAACGAATAGCCTTTATGATGCGCCCACAGTGCCACACCGATCGCGCCGCCGATCAGCCCGCCGAAGATGGCCATCCCACCCTGCCAGACCTTCCAGATGTTGCTCGGATCGCCTCCGAGCCAGGGGAAGTAGTCGTACGGAACGGTGATCACATGGAAGAGTCTGGCCCCCACGAGCCCGCACGGGATGCCGATCAGGGCGGCATCCAGCACCTGGTCGAAGGTCCCTCCGAGTTTCTTCCAGCGATGCGTGAGGATCCAGACGGCAAGAACCATACCGGTCAGCATGGTGATGGCATACATGTGGATCGTCAGTGAGCCGATGTGGAATGTCGAGAACGAGGGTGAGGGAATATACGCGAGATGGAGCATGGCGGCGCTGGACATCACATTCTCCTTTCGTGCCAGATGAGCGTGGCACGCGGACGACGACGATTGATGGACAAAGAATAGACGTAAAAACGCCGGACCGCATTAGAACAACGCCTCAGCCGCGACCAACGTCTGAGCCGGGCGGTCCGTGCGCTCAAACGCCAAATGCGGACAGAAGGAAGAAGCAGACCGGCGCTGCGAGGATGATGCTGTCCGCGCGGTCAAGCACACCACCATGGCCGGCGAGGATGTGGCCCATATCCTTCAGCCCGAGATCGCGCTTGATCATTGAGGCAGACAGGTCACCGAGCGTTCCCACAACGGTGACGGCAAGGCCCAGCACCACCGGCTTCCACCAGCCACCCGAGAGGAAGTCATGGGAGAATCCGATTCCGTAGATGGCCAGCGCGCCGATGACGGCGAACAGCAGGCTGCCACACAATCCCTCATATGACTTTTTGGGCGAGATACGTGGCGAGAGCTTGTGCTTGCCGAAAGCAGCGCCGAAGATGAGGCCGCCCGTGTCCGACAGCGCGGGCAGGAAGATGGCGAGCATGAGCTTCGTCTGATAGTTGTCCTGCGTGAGCAGCAGGACGAGGAAACCGGCGAGGAGCGTCACATACAGCAGCGCGAGTGTCGTGGCCACACTATCGGCGAGACGACCGGAGAAGAACGCAGGGCGCATGGCGGAGACGAATACCGTCCGCCCCTTGCCCTCCGACCTGAGCGAGGCCTGTTCGACCTTCTCGATGCGTCGGCGCTGCCAGGAGGTGAATTGCTCGAAAGGGCTGACCGCCGCGGTGATCAGGCACACGAGCAGCGAGAGGAGGACGGTCTGCGCCAAGACGGTCTCGTGGTCGGGCAGGAAATAGGTGCACAGTGTGATGGCGATCCCGCAAATCGTCAGCACGATGAGCGGGATGGAGATTCCGGCTGTGGCGAAGTTGTACCGCAGCTCGTACAGGGCGAGCGCGACGAACACGGTGATGAGAACGGCGAAGGCGGTCGGTGAGACAAAGAGCAGGATGAGGACGAGCGCCACGAGCGCCACACCGGTGGCGATGGCGACCGGCAGATTACGGCCGGTACGCTTGTTGATCTGTCGGAGCTCCTTTTCCGCCTGTTCGTGTCGTTCTTCGTGCTCCTCACGTCGACGTTCGGCATCCGGTCTGCGTGACGGTGTGCGTGTGCTCGGCATCCTGCTCTCCTCTTGCCCTGCTTTGCCTGATCCGTACGGATCTTCCAGTCGGCGGTATGCCGGTGGCGGGGGCTGCTCTCCCCCGCAGTGTGCCGTCATGGCCGCAGTCTGTGTCAGACCTCGAGGATTTCCTTCTGCTTGGCGGCAAGGAGATCATCGATCGTCGCCGAATATTTCTTCGTCAGATCATCGAGCTGCTTGAACAGCGCGTCACGGTCATCCTCGGTCATCTCATCATTTTTGAGTGCCTTCTCGGCATCCTCGCGCGCGTTGCGGCGGATGGACCGGAGGGAGACCTTGCCCTTCTCCGCCTCGTCCTTGGCCAGACGTACGTATTCCTTGCGGCGATCTTCCGTCAGCTCCGGCAGGGTGATGCGTACGACATTGCCGTCGCGGGAGGGATTCACGCCGAGGTCCGAGTCACGGATGGCTTTTTCCACTGCGCCCGCCTGCGAGGCGTCGTAGGGGGTGACGGAGAGCGTGCGTGGTTCCGGCACCCCGATGGTGGCCATCTGGTGCAGCGGTGTGGGCGCCCCGTAGTAATTGATGACGATGCCGTTGAGCAGGTTCGGGTTCGCGCGTCCGGTGCGAATGCCGGCGAAGTTCTCCTTCGTCGCCTCGATGGTCTTGTCCATCTTCTGGTGTGCGCTGTCAATGAGGGATGCCATGGTGCTCCTTTGCTCTGGACTCGGTCAGCCCCGCCGATGCATAGAGGGAGGATACCGGGTTCTTCTTTATGGACGCTGTCGTGCGCTTCTGTATCCCAGCTTATCAGGCCGGTGATGGCGGCTGACCGGCCGGTCACTCGCCTTTGTCGGAGACGAGGGTGCCGATCTTCTCGCCGAGCAACGCCCGGGTGACATTGCCCGGCTCCTCGAGGCCGAACACACGGATGATCTGATGATTGTCGCGTGCCATGGACAGTGCGGAGGCATCCATGACGGCGAGGTTTTTGACAAGCGCCGTCTGATACGAGAGATTATCGTATTTCCGGGCGTTCGGGTTCTTCCGAGGATCGGAATCATAGACACCGTCGACGCCGTTCTTGCCCATGAGCACTTCCTCGCAGCGGATCTCGAGGGATCGCTGGATGGAGACGGTATCAGTGGAGAAATACGGCATTCCCGCGCCCGCGCCGAAGATGACGACGCGGCCTTTCTCAAGATGACGGATCGCGCGCAGCGGAATGTACGGCTCGGCGACCTGTGCCATGTTGATGGCGGTCTGCACACGGGTGGGCTGGCCGACCTGTTCAAGGAAGTCCTGCAGCGCCAGGCAGTTCATCACCGTTCCGAGCATGCCCATATAGTCGCCGCGGCGACGGTCCAATCCCGCCTGCTGCAGCTCGGCGCCGCGGAAGAAGTTGCCTCCGCCGACGACGATGGCCACCTGGACACCCTTGTCGACTGCTGCTTTGATCTCTTTGGCGATGCGACGGATGATGTCGGTGTCGATGCCGACTTTTCCTCCGCCGAAAGCCTCACCGGAGAGTTTGAGAAGAACACGCCGCTTGCGGGTGTCGTCGTTGGCCATGTCAGTCCTTCCGCGTGACGGGCGGTTGGCCGCCCGTGCGGCCGTCATTGGCCGCCTCTGCGTCTTTCATGGCCAGTCTACGGGCCGCAGCCGACTCGGCGGCTGCCTCGCAGCAAGCTCGACGACTATCTGAAGGACACGCGATCGGGTGCATGAAGACGCAAAAAGCCGGGTCAGATGACCCGGCTTTTCACTTGGTGAGCCTCATGCCGGAGGCAATTGGGTCTGTCTCACTCTTCGCTCTCGGCGGCGTCCTGCTCCTGCTCGGCGAGCTTGCCGACCTCGATGCGCAGCATCGCCTCGGCCGTCGCACCGGCCTCCTTGAAGAGCTGGCCGACGGTCTTGTGAGGATCCTTGACGAACTCCTGGTCAAGGAGCACATGATCCTTGTAGAAGGCCTTGATGGCGCCCTTGACGATGTTCGGGATGATTTTCTCCGGCTTGCCCTGCTCACGGAACTTGTTGGACTCGACCTCGGTCTCGTGGTCGATGACCTCCTGCGGCACGTCGTCCTCGCTGAGCCAGGACGGCGACATGGCGGAGATCTGCAGGGTCACGTCGTGGGCGATGTCGGCGCCCTTGGCGTCGGTGGCGATCATGGCGACGGTGGACGGCGGGAAGTCGGCCGACTTCTTGTGCGCGTACACGTCGATGACCTCACCCTCGATACGGGCGAACGCGCCGAGCTTGACATGCTCCTTGAAGAGCGCGCCGGCAGCGGTGATGGAATCGGCCACGGTGCCGTCATCGGTCGGGGCGGCGAGGATCTCCTCCTTGGTGGTGGCCTTCGCCTTGACGACGGCATCGATGATCTTGTCACCGTACTCGCGGAACTGCGGGGTCTCGGCCACGAAATCGGTCTCGGAGTTGAGCTCGAGGGCATAACCGGCCTTCTTGCCGTTCTCCTCGACGACCCTGTAGGCCACGAGGCCTTCCTGGGCCTTGCGTCCCTCGCGCTTGCCGGCGGCGGCGACGCCCTTCTCGCGCAGAATGTCCTTGGCCTTCTGCACGTCACCCTCGGCCTCGGTGAGGGCGGACTTGACGGCCATCATGCCGGCACCGGTGTCGTTGCGGACCTGCTTGATCAGGGCAAGAGTAATCTTCTGAGCCATTTCTGCTCCTGGATTGAGATGAATGCTGAAAAGAAATGCGATGAAAAGGCGGACGGCGGAGCGGGCAGAACCCGTGGCCGTCGTCCGCCGCGGGCTCACTCGGCCTGGGCCGGCTTGTCCTCGGACTCGGCCTTCTTCGCGGCCTCGTCGACGCTCTTCTGGGCGGCCTCATCAGCCTGGGACTCACCCTTCTTGAGCAGATCCTTCTCCCACTCGGCCATCGGCTGGGCGGCGGAGGACTTGTCAGACGACGCGGCGCTGTCGGAAGCGGCGGCCTTGGCGGACTTGTCGCGCTCGAGCAGACCATCGGCCACGGCATCGGCCATGAGGGTGGTCAGCAGCGTGACGCCGCGGATGGCGTCATCGTTGGCCGGGATCGGGTAGTTGACCAGATCCGGGTCGGTGTTCGTGTCGACCAGGGCGACGACCGGGATACCCAGCTTGTGGGCCTCGTCGACGGCGAGGGCCTCGCGGTTGATGTCCACGACGAACAGCGCCGAAGGGGTGCGGTTCATGTCACGGATGCCGCCGAGCTGGCGATCGAGCTTGTCCTTCTCACGATGCAGGAGCAGCAGCTCCTTCTTCGTGTGGCCGGAACCGTGCACATCGTCGAAGTCCATCTCATCGAGCTGCTTCATACGGGTGACGCGGCTGGAGACGGTGCGGAAGTTGGTGAGCATGCCGCCGAGCCAGCGCTCGGAGACATACGGCATACCAACGCGTGTCGCCTGCTCCTTGATGGCCTCCTGCGCCTGCTTCTTCGTGCCGACGAAGAGAATCGTGCCGTTGTGGGCGACGGTCTGCTTGATGAAGTCGTAGGCGACGTTGATGCAGTCGAGCGTCTTGAAAAGATCGATGATGTGGATGCCGTTGCGCTCCATGAGGATGAACTGCTTCATCTTCGGGTTCCAGCGGCTGGTCTGATGACCGAAGTGAACTCCCGCCTTGAGGAGCTCGCTCATGGTGACTTGTGCCATGATTGATACCTTTCTGTCGGTTAAGCCTGGCCATGGGCACCCGTCTGCAGCTCCCGAGGGAGCCGACCGACACGGGCCATCGCTGTCATGACGCGATTTCGGTGTGGGGATGACAATAAAGCGGCGTGACACCCTGCGACCGGGTATCGTGCCAAAACACACCAAAACGAAATAATACGCCGCTCAAGCGACGGCAAAACACTTCCCGGGCACGCACAATGCGCTCCGAAGAACCGGATCACGGCCTGACATCGGCGATCAGATCACAGCACAGGGCCGGCGCACCTCACGGAAAGATCGGACCCGCGCACAGGCGTGTGGAAGATCGGCTCAGAGGCGTGTGGTCTGGAACGGATGCTCGCGCAGATAGATCATGGCCTTGCGGCGCTCGTCCTTTTCCAGACGGTCAATGAAGACATGGCCGTCGAGATGGTCGCACTCATGCTGAAGCATACGGCCCATGATGCCCCTTCCCTCAAGGACGATCTCATTGCCGTCGAGATCGATGCCACGGGCCTTGGCATAGTCGGCGCGGCGTGTCTTGTACCACAGGCCCGGCAGGGACAGGCATCCCTCATCGCCGTACTGTTCTCCGCTGCGTTCGACGATACGCGGGTTGATCATGTAGCCGATCTTGCCGTCGACGTTATAGGAGAACACGCGCAGGCCCACCCCGATCTGGTTGGCGGACAGACCCGCACGGCCGGGATCGTCGACCGTATCGAGTAGGTCGCGCACGAGCTCCCGCACAGCCGGGGTGATGGAGCGCACCTCATCGCACGGGGTGCGCAGCACCGGATCAGGAATGACGCGGATCTGCCGGATTGCCATGGTTGTCGTGTCCTCCTCCTGCCGGCGGTGCCGGCCTGAAAGGTATCAAAGCCTCTGAGATATGAAAAAAGGCCAGACGATGAACGCCTGACCTTTACCCGCTCCCGCAGCTGGACTCGAACCGGCGACATTTCGATTAACAGTCGAACGCTCTACCAACTGAGCTATGCGGGAATATCGCGAACAAAAGAAAGAATACTCAGCATTGCGACAAATGCAAGACCTGTCGGCATTTTTTGTCCGCACGCTCAGGATACAGGGTGGACGATCGCTGCAATTTCGCGGATATACGACCTCCGCCATACGGATGGCATCCTGCTCCCCCGCGGCGTGTCGTGGATTCATTTCGACGTGGTCATTCTGGAACTGGGGTTGTTCGTTCTGGATCAGGCACAGACTGTATGACCCGTGCCCAGTTCCTGGTTCTTTCGATCAGAGCCGATCGCCAGTTTTCCACATTCGCGGCTGGGCGGCGCGGGAACTCATGTGCCCGGGAACAATGAGCAGCAACACCGCAATCTAGGTCGTGCGGTGTTCGGCGGCCGGCCGTGGTCGGTTCATATTTCGGAAAAGAAGCAGAGATGTGGAGACAATCCCCGTCAAGCGCACGGCACCCAAGCGCGCAGCAACGTCGCTATCGGGACTATCAGTCTGTGAGGAACAGATGCGGGAGGGGGCGTGCCGTGCGTGCCATGATCGTCGAGTCTGTTCTCTCGGTCGTGGCCGTGGCGGTCATCGGTCTCGAAGCGTCAATGCCGGCTTTGGCCGACGACGCGCCTGTATCGGACGATGCGGCATGCGCGGTATGGCACTGGCCGGTCAGGACACAGGAAGACAGAGAAGACATGGACGACGCAGGACACGGGTGTGCCCGGCATGTGCTGCGGAAGGCTGACATCCCTGCGAAGAATTGGCAGAAAGGGCATCGCGGCGTCGATCTTCCTGCCAGGCGGACGGCCACCCTCGTTTCTCCCACGGAGGGGACGGTGATGTTCTCAGGCCGCGTCGCGGGCAAAGATGTCGTCACGCTCCGCACGGATACGGGACTGACCGTCAGTTTTGAACCGGCCGTTTCCGCCCGCGCGCTCCACGACCATGTGCGTCGCGGTGAGCAGATCGGTACAGCGGAGGGTGGCTCGGATCATTGCGGGAGCACCTGCGTCCATGTGGGCGTGCGTCGTGGCGACCAGTACCTGGATCCGCTGATCTTCCTGCTTGGCAGACAGATCCGGCTCAAGCCGGCACATTCATGCCGGCAGGCCGGCTGGCAGGAATCCCCTGACACATCAGGATTCCCGTCGATCGTGTCTCAGATGCCCGCGTCGGCGGCGCTGATGTACCCGTCATCGACGAGGACGGATTTGAGTGTGGAATCGTCGACGAAGACGGTGGCGTAATCGGTGACGGGGACCGTCTTCTTTGTGGAGGTGGCCGTCAGCCGTGCCGTCGTCGAGGTGAGCCCGGTCAGAAGACTTTTGCCTCGCGAGCAGTTACGGACGATGGTCACCAGAGTGTCGGACAGCCTGTTCTGGTCGACGACGCCGGTCGCCCATTCCTGCCCGTTCGCCACTGAAGGCGCCGTCTGGCTGCTGCCGCCGAAACCGACGACGATAGGCCAGGCGGAGGCGGAAGCCGTGCTCATACCGTCCGAGGAGGAGGCGGGATCCGGCACGCGTCCACGGATCAGGTCGGGAGAATGGCCGATGGTGCCGAGGATGCTGCCCAGCGTCACCTGCGGGTTGATGTCGGAGGCACTGCCCGTATATCCACGGGCTGTCAGCTCGCTGATCGTCAGTTTCGCCAGCGCGTCGTTGCCGGTCATCACGCCTGCGAGCGGCACGGCATCACCCGTACCGAGGACGACATGAGAGAGACGACCGAGAAGATGATCCTGTCCGAGCGGTCCTTGGGAGTCGGAGCCGGATTGCGAGGCTGCCAGGATCTGCTTGCGGCATGTGTCGAAGATGTGCTGGATACGGGAGGAGGCGTCATTCGCATCGGTCGGGACGACAAGATCGGCCCACTTGTGCGAGTCGGCGTCGGTGAGATGGATGTCATAGGCGTTATAGGCCACGCCGGAGGAAAAATACGGGCTAAGCACGTCAAGAACGCCACGCAGATAGTCGTATGTGGCCGTCGGCAGCGCCTGGCGTGTCTGCTTCAGGCCGGTAGTGCTGATCTGTGACTGCAGGTCCTCGTCGGAAGGAAGGAGCAAGAGGATGGCACGTGGATTCTGTTTCGTGGCATCGGACAGACGAATTTTTTGCACGAGGTTGGCGGCCGCCGACTGACCGATCTCATAGGCACTTGCCGTGCGTACAGCGGCGTCGGGTGCCGTCGTGCCGATGCCGGTGCCGAGGAAGACCACCCGCACGTGCCTGCTTTTCAATGAGGCGAGCGCAGTCGAGATCGTCGTGACATCGTTGGTGATCTGCCGGCAGCTGCTGTCATGCGTGGCATTGAGCGCCGCTTTCTGCCGGGCTTTGCGAACCTGTGTGGCTGTCTCGTCCTTGGCTGTCTCGTCATCGTCGGATGAGTCGGAGGAATCGGCGGAAGCGCTGTCATCGCTGCCCGAATCGGTGGTGCCCGTGTCAGTCGATGAATTCGAGGAACCGGATGAGGAGGACGAATCCGAGTCTGCCGAGGAAGACGTTCCGGAGTCGGACGTATCCGAAGAGGACGAGTCCGCCTCCGTGGCGGATACCGGGCAGGCGGGCGAGGAGGAGACACTAGTGGTCCCCACCAACGGGGAGAACAATGAGGAGGCAGCCCATCGCACCGCCGGGGAGAAGACGAGCAGATCCTTGCTTTTCAGATGCGGGACGGATTGTGGATCGGACGAGCCGTCCGAGGCTGCCTTCTGTGACGTCGCCGACGAGACCGAACGGGCCAGAGAGCGCACATACAGCGCCTGTTCGTGCAGCGAGCGTGTCTGGGAGAGTGTGACCTGGACCGCCGTACCGACGGTGCTTTTCTTTCCGGTGAGAGCATCGGTGAGCGTGGAGGCGAGCGCTGACCAGGAGTTGGAGGAGCCGTTCGTACCGTCCTCGTCGGTGGGCACGGACAGGACGACACGGGTTGACGCCGTCGTCGAGCCCTTCGTCGTGCTGACGGAGGCACCGCAGCCGCTGGCGGTCAGCAGCATGAAGGCCGTCATCGCCCCGAGCGCTGAGAAGAATCTGGTACGCATCATCAGCTCCATCGTAACCGGTGGCCTTCGCCGGCACAGGCCTGATGGCAGTAGTGTAGGGAGTATGCCCCAAGAACAGACTATCGGCCGCGGCAAGACCGGCCGTCTTGCTTACTCTCTTGACGATATTGCCATCATCCCCACGCGCCGCTCGCGTGATCCGCGTGACGTGTCCCTGTCCTGGCAGCTTGACGCCTATTATCTCGATATTCCGTGCCTCGGTGCACCGATGGACTCCATCATGAGCCCAGCCACGGTGGTCGAGCTCGACCGGCTCGGCGGGCTCGGAGTGCTGGATCTCGAGGGCCTGTGGACACGCTATGACGATCCGGAACCGTATCTGCGCCAGATCGCCGAGGCGCCGCAGACGGAGTCGACACGGTTGATGCAGAAGATCTATCAGGCTCCTGTGCGCGAGGATCTGATCGGCAGGAGGATCGGGCAGATCAAAGAGGCCGGCGTGCCGGCGGCCGTCTCCCTCTCCCCCGGCCGAACAAAGAAGTATTACAAGCCGGCCCTCGAGGCCGGGGCGGACATCATCGTCATCCGCGGCACGACCGTGTCCGCCGAGCACGTCTCCACCAACGAGGAGCCGCTCAACCTGCGCAACTTCATCTACCACCTCGACGTGCCGGTGCTGGTGGGCGGGGTGGCCGACTACGCCTCCGCGCTGCATATCATGCGCACCGGCGCCACGGGCGTGCTCGTCGGGCTGGGCGGCGGCGCAGCCTCCACCTCCCGCCGCACCCTGGGCCTGCGCGCCCCGATGGCCACCGCCATCGCCGACATCGCCGCGGCACGGCGTGACTATATGGACGAATCAGGCGGCAGGTATGTGCAGGTGATCGCCGACGGTGAGCTGGGCACCTCCGGTTCGATCGTCAAGGCTTTCGCCCTCGGTGCTGACGCGGTGATGCTCGGTACGGCGCTCGCCCGTGCGAACGAGGCACCGGGGCGCGGCATGCATTGGGGCCAGGAGGCGCATCACCAGCTGCTGCCCCGCGGCCAGCGCGTCAACATCGGCACGGTCGCCCCGATGGAGCAGATCCTGTTCGGCCCGAGCCACAATGCCGACGGCAAGACCAATATCTTCGGGGCACTGCGTCGCACGATGGCCTCGACCGGGTATGTGGATCTCAAGAGCTTCCAGAAATGCCCGGTCATCATCTCCAATTCTGAGGAAAGCTGATCCGCCATCCCAGACTTCCTGGAAAGCTGATCGGCTGGTGCGATGATGTTAGTGTGGATAACTTTTCGCTGTGCTGACGGGGTTTTGCCTTCACGTCCGTCCGGTTATCCACATTCTTCGGCCAGAGGCACCACGCCGCGTGTCAATGGCTAGGCTTGGTGACCATCGCCCATGAGCGGCATATACAGACACCGGAACAAGCCGGCCGTCCCGATCGCCATGACGGCGGTGCAAACGACCGACAACCATGAGGAGGGATCAATGGCACATGTTCTGGCTGCTGCTGCCGCACCGGATGATGATCACGCGGCAGGCGCGCCCACTGACGGCTTTGGTGCAAACGGCGCGGATACGGCCGGACCGAGGCCGCGCGTCTACTTTCTCGACCGCAGTGTCACTTACAGCGAGGATTTGCATGTAGGCGTGTTCCGCTCTGGCAGGCCCATCCCCGTCCACCTCTCTTTTGCCACGGATCTGTCGGCGACGGCACAGGAACGCATCATCATGGCCGTCCGGGCATGCCGGCTCTGCTACCGCATCTGCGAGGTCGCCCGCGGCAGGATGCCCCGGCAGGTGCTGGACGGCACGCTCGACCCGCAGGACATTCGTCGGCTCGACAACTATGCCCGCCTGCTCTGCAACGGACATGTGCTGCTTGCCGGAACGGAGCTGGAGGATCGACTCAGCCCTACCTGGGTGGTACGTCTGAGCGGGATCTTCCAGGCACGCGGTGTGTGCGTGTTCACTTGCACAGTCCTGATCGGCGGGGTCAAGCACATCGTCGTCTTCACGCTCGGCCACGCCGGCTGCCAGTGGGCCGCCTCCGAGCTGCTGTTTTCCTGATGCGCGTTTTCCTGATGCGCCGTCACACGCGGTGACGGCATCCATTGTTGCTCTCTCGACGTTTTCTGCGGGCGTTTCCCATCGGCCATCCACTTTCTTTCGTCCACCGTACAGCTGTTCCATCTGCCTCCCCCGTCGTATTTGCCGCCGTGTGCCCACCCGGTAAAATATGGGTATGCTTCGCGAGTATTCGACTGTCCTGGAAAAGCCCAACTGCTGGGATGATGACACCTTCTACCATCTGCTCGAGCTGCGGGCGAGCGCGCATCCCGACGACATCGCCGCCGCGTATCCTGACCCGCACTCGACGGCAAAACGCGAATGGGTCGACGTGCGCGCCGACGAGATGCTGCAGACCGTGCGCCGCGTGGCGAAGGGGCTTCTCGCCCTCGGTCTGAAGAAAGGCGACAGGGCCATCATCTTCTCGGCGACGAACTACGGCTGGGCGCTCACCGATTTCGCCTGCTCGGCGATCGGCGTGGTCACCGTGCCGATCTATGAGACGGATTCGGCTGACCAGGCCACTGAGATCGTCAAGGAGACAAGACCGGCTGTCGCTTTCGCCGATACCGTCGAGCATTGGCAGATCCTCGACTCCGCGGCAGGCGACGGCGGCTCCCCCGCCCACGTCTACTCGTACCAGCAGGGCGGTCTGCAAGGACTTGTGGAGCTGGGCCGGTCTGTTGCCGATGACCGTCTGGATGCGGCGATCTCGAAGGTGACGACCGACGATATCGCGACCATCGTCTATACTTCTGGCTCCACCGGCAAGCCCAAGGGCGTGGAGCTGACCTGCCGCAACTTCATCGTCACCGTGCGCGACGGCTGGCAGGTACTGCCCGACATGCTCTACACACCGCCGAACAGGCTGCTGCTGTTCCTGCCGCTGGCCCACTGCTTCGCCCGATACATCGAGTATGTGTGCATCGGCGCGCGCGGCACCGTCGCCTACGTGTCTGACGCGCACCACCTGCTCTCGGACATGCGCACGTTCAAACCGACGTATCTGCTCGGCGTGCCCCGCGTGTTCGAGAAAGTGTTCAATGCGGCCAGCCAGAAGGCCGGCGCCGGCATCAAAGGCCGGTTCCTGCGCAAGGCGTATGACCATTACGTCGCCTGGTCGAAGGCGGAGCAGGACGGCACGGGCCACACGCTCTCCGAGCGCATGGCGCACGCCATGTACGAGCAGACGGTCGGCGACCTGGTGCGCGACGCCCTCGGCGGGCAGATTCGCTGGCTCGCCTGCGGCGGCGCCCCGATGGACGTCGATCTGGCCCACTTCTTCAACGGCATCGACGGCCTGACCTTCATCCAGGGCTACGGCATGACGGAGACCGCCGCACCCTGCCTCGTCAACTTCCAGGACCGCAACCGCATCGGTTCGGTCGGCCTGCCCGGCCCGGGCATCAGTGTGCGCCTGGCCGATGACGATGAGCTGCTCATCAAAGGCCCGTGCGTGTTCAAGGGCTATCTCGACCGTCCCGAGCAGACGAAGGAGGCGTTCACCTCCGACGGCTGGCTGCACACCGGCGATCTCGCCGCGATCGACGATGACGGCTTCGTCTATATCACCGGCCGCAAGAAGGATCTCATCATCACCGCCGGCGGCAAGAATGTCTCGCCGGTGCCGATGGAGAAGACGCTCTCGCGCTGCGAGATCATCTCGCACGCCGTGGTGATCGGCGACAAGCGCCCGTTCATCTCCGCGCTCATCACACTCGACCCCGGTATGCTGCGGCTGTGGCTCAGGAAGAACCATCTCGATGAGAATCTGTCCGTGGCGGACGCGGATCACAATCCTGCTGTTCGCGCCTTCGTGCAGACATGGGTCGACCGCGCCAACCGTGGCGTCTCGCGCGCCGAGTCCATCCGCAAGTTCGTCATCCTGCCCGAGGATTTCTCACAGGAGGATGGCACGATGACCCCGAGCATGAAGGTCGTGCGCCCGGCGGTGATCCGCCGCTACGCCGATGTGATCGACCACCAGATCTACACCCCGCTGCCGGGCACGCAGCCTGGTCCGAGCGATGCGGCCATCCTGCTCGACAAGGCGGGCGCGATCTATCGTGCCGCGGGAGAAGGCGTGCGTCGAACGGCAGAATCCTCGAAGGAGCGCCTCGCCTCGCTCACCCATCACGGCGAGGCGGAACAAGCCGAGGAGGATGACGCGACCGCGGATGAGGATGCCACGGACACGACGAACGTTGCAACAACGGACGAACCGCACTCGCATGATTCGTCCGACTCGCCTGACAGACCTGCCGACGCACATGACTGAGGAGAATGCGGAGGCGGGCCGGTGCCGCGACGCGGGCAGATGAGGTCTGATGACCATGCTCCTGGCCGTCCGCCGGACCATCACACCGCCGTGCGACGGGAGGATCCCGGTCCGGCTACGAAATACAGGTGCGAGCGGCGGTAGACTGGACACGGTTTTTCATCAGAAACGTACACCTGCCTGCGGCGCCCACCTGCGGATGCCGCAGACACAGCACTAAGGAATCAGCATCATGGTGGGAAAAATCTCGTCGACACCGTTATCCTTCACCCCCGACCCGTCCAAAAGCATCTATTGGCTGCTCACCCAGCGCGTCGACCGCACGCCGCAGGACAGGCTCATCGAGTATCGCGATGCGGACGGCACGTGGACGGGCCAGAGCGCCACGGAGTTCCTCAACCTCGTGCGCTCGCTTGCCAAGGGCCTGATGGCCGAGGGCATCAAGAAGGGCGAGTCCGTCGCCATCCTGTCCAATACCCGCTGGGAGTGGACCGCCCTCGACTGCGCCATCATGTCCATCGGCGCGGTGACGGTGCCGATCTACCAGACGAACTCTGCCGCGCAGGTCAAGAAGATCCTTCTCGACTCCGACGTCGTCTCCATCTTCGTCGAGGACGAGCAGCAGCGCGGCAAGGTGGACGAAGTCTCCTCTTCCACCCCGGAGCTGCGCTCGCTCGCCGTCATCAATGAGGACGTGATCGGCAAACTCGTGCGCGAGGGCATGGCCATCTCTGACGAGGATCTGGACAAGCGCCTCGACGACGTGCACGGCGACGATCTGGCCACCATCGTCTACACTTCCGGCTCTACCGGCGAGGCGAAGGGCGTGGAGCTGACACACTTCAACTTTGTGACGATCATCATCTCCGGCGAGAAGACCATGCCCAAGATCGGCATGCGCGAGGGCGGCGGTACCTACCTGTGCTTCCTGCCGCTGGCGCATGTGTTCGCCCGGTACATGCAGTTCTACGCGATGGCCGGCACTCTCACCCTCGCCCTCAGCTCGTCGATGAAGACCATCCTCGACGACTTCCAGGCCACGCACCCCACGCTCGTGCTCGGCGTGCCGCGCGTGTTCGAGAAGATCTACAACGCTGCCACGCAGAAGGCCGGCACCGGCGTCGCGGGCAAGATGTTCGCCCGCGCGGCGCGTGTTGCCCGCCAGTGGTCGAAGGCGCAGCAGGCCGGCGACATTCCCGCCCGTCTGCGCATCGTGCATGCCTTCTACGACGGTCTCGTCTATAAGCAGATCCGCGACGTGCTCGGCGGCCACGTGGATTACATCGTCTCGGGCGGCGCGCCGATTGACGACAAGCTCGCCCACTTCTTCAACGGCTGCGGCCTGCCGCTGCTTGCCGGTTACGGCATGACCGAGACGTGCGCCCCGGCCGCCGTCAACCCGGTCAGCGGCTACAAGATCGGCTCGGTCGGCACCCCGATGGAAGGTATGAGCTTCGCAGTGGCCGATGACGGCGAGATCCTCATCAAGGGTCCTGCCATCATGCGCGGCTACCACAAGGCGCCGCAGACCACCGCCCAGGCCATCGACAAGGACGGCTGGCTGCATTCCGGCGATCTTGGCACGATTGATGATGACGGGTTCATCTATCTGACCGGCCGCAAGAAGGACATCCTCATCACCGCCGGCGGCAAGAACGTCTCCCCTGCCAAGCTCGAGGCGTCCGTGATGACCGATCCGATCGTCTCGCAGTGCCTGGTGGTCGGTGACCGCAAGCCGTTCATCGCCGCCCTCATCACGCTTGACCTGTCGGCGACGAACGCCTGGCTGTCCGCCCACGGCTACTCGAAGGCGAAGAGTCTCAACGAGGCACGGCACATGCCCTCGGTGATCGCCGAGGTGCAGAAGGCCGTCGATACCGCCAACCAGCTCGTCTCGCGCGCCGAGTCGATCCGCAAGTTCGAGATCCTCGACATCGACTTCACGCAGAAGAACGGTATGCTCACCCCCTCGCTCAAGGCAAAGCGCGGGGTCATCACCCGTGAGTTTGCCGACCTGATCGACACGAAGATCTACACGCCGCGCAAGTAAGGCGCAATACGTCGTCTCGCGTGCCGAGCCGATCCGCAAGTTCGAGATCCTCAATATCGTTTCACGCAGAGCGGCAGAACCCTCACAAGGCGACAAAACCGCAGAAATGACAAAGCGGCCGTGCCCGGAAACAGTGATCCGGGCGCGGCCGTTTTGTCTGTGCTGTGGACGTCGATGGCACCGAGAGGCACTGGTAATGGTGTCAGTATTCTGCGCTGCCGACGGTCGATGCCGCCGGCATCATAATCATCGTCTGTACAACGTTGCCGTGTTGCCTTACATGGCTGCCTGTCTTGCCAAGCTGCCTTACTTGCGGTGCGGCAAGACCTCATCGACGATACCGTACTCCTTGGCCTCCTGGGCGGTGAGGATCTTGTCGATCTCGATGTCCTTGCGGATGGTCTCAGGACTCTGGCCGGTGCAGTCGGCGAGGGTCTGCTCCAGCCAGGTGCGCAGGCGCAGCAGCTCCTTGGCCTGCACCTCGATCTCCGTTGCCTTGCCAAAGCCCTGCCCCACCGAGGGCTGGTGGATGAGCACGCGGGCGTTCGGCAGCATAAGGCGCTTGCCCTTGGCGCCGGCGGCGAGGATCACCGAGGCGGCGGAGGCGGCCTGCCCGAGGCAGACGGTCTGCACATCCGGCTTGATGTAGTTCATCGTGTCGTAAATGGCGGTCATGGCCGTCATCGAGCCGCCCGGCGAGTTGATGTACATCATGATGTCGCGGTTCGGATCCTGGCTCTCCAGCACAAGCAGCTGGGCCATGATGTCATCGGCGCTCGTGTCGTCCACCTGCACACCCATGAAGATGATGCGGTTCTCGAACAGTCGGGAATACGGGTCAGAGCGCTTGACACCGTAGGGGGTGCGCTCGGCGAACTCCGGCAGGACGTAACGCGCCTGCGGGCTGGCGGCAAGACCTCCCGGCCCTGCGAGCCTGTTGGCTCGGGCCACAAACTGTGCTTCCTCGGATGCCATGCTCACTCCTTCGTTTCGGTGCTGCCACCGTCGGCGTTGCCAGGGCGGCGGTTGGTGATCATATGGTCCACGAAACCGTAGTCAAGCGCCTGCTGGGCCGTGTACCAGTGGTCATAGGCGTTGTCGCGGTAGATCTCCTCGACCGTGTGGCCGGTCTGCTGGGCGGTGAGCTCGGACAGACGCTTCTTCATGTCCATGATGAGCTCGGCGTTGATGCGCACATCGGTCTCGGTTCCGCCGATGCCGCCCGAAGGCTGGTGCATGAGCACGCGGGCGTTCGAGGTGATGTAGCGCTTGCCCTTCGTGCCCGAGGAGAGCAGGAACTGGCCCATGGAGGCGGCCATGCCCACACCCACGGTGGCCACGTCCGGCTCGATGAGCTGCATGGTGTCGTAGATGGCCATACCGGCGGTGATCGAGCCGCCCGGCGAGTTGATATACAGCCAGATGTCCTTGTTCGGGTCCTCGGCGGCGAGCATCAGCATCTGCGCGCAGATGATGTTCGCATTCTCGTTCTTGACCTCATCGCCGAGCCAGATGATCCTGTCTTTGAGCAGACGGTTGAAGATGGGGTTGAGACCCATCGGCGCCTGCTCGTCGCCCTCTGCCAGTCGGAAAGCATCGAGTGAGCTCACAGTGACTCCTTTGATCGGATACAGTCAACCACTCTAGCGGCCGTCGGCGCCCGAACCGACCTGCCTACGCCGATCGCGCAACGGTGCGCCGAGCGCGAAGAGCGGGAATGCGTCACGATCCTCCTGCCGCGTATCTGTCGAGTATCGGCAGCGTGATGAAAAGTGATGCCGGCATGAAAAGTGATGGCGACGTGAGGAGAAGAAAACGGCATGTCTGTGCCAGAGACAGAGAGATGCTAGAACGGATAGATGCCGTGACAGGCAAGAGAGCCCATTGCACAAATACAAGTGCAAATACAAATCTAAATACAAACAGGGCCCACCGATTGCTCGGTGGGCCCTGTATGCCGTGTATCACGACGTTGATGTCATGACTTCTTTTCAGAAGGCCATGACACTGGTTTCATGCATCAGCCTCTCATGCCTTGTCGGCAGCGGCCTTCTTCGAGGTGGTCTTCTTGGCGGCGGTCTTGCGGGTCGTCTTCTTCGCCGTGCTCTTCTTGGCGGCGGAGGACTTGGCGGCCGAAGTGCTCTTGCGAGTGGTGGTCTTCTTGGCGGCCGTCTTTTTCGCCGCAGGCTTCTTGGCAGCAGTCTTCTTGGCCGGCTTGTCCTCGGCGGTCTCGTTGGAGCCCTCGGTGCCCGCGGCGGTCATGTTGTCGGCGACCGCGGCAGCAGCGGAGGCGGCCTGGACGGACTCCTCCTCGGCCTGCTTGGCACTCTCATCGGCCGGCAGATACTCGGACAGATCCACCTTCTTGCCGGACTCGTCAGAGAACTCGACCTGGCGCATACCCTCGATCATCGCCTTGGAACGGGCGACCTCGGTCACGGCGGCACCAAGCTGGTTCTGCTGGACGATGGAGCTGATGAACTGGTTCGGATCGAAGCCGTACGACTGGGCGATCTGTGCGAGGAAGTTCGTCACATCCTGCTGGGAGACCTGCGTGTCGAAGTCCTCGGCGAGCTGGTCGAGGACCATCTGGTCGCGCAGCTCCTTCTCGGCCTCGTCCTTGGCCTTCTTCTTGTCCTCATCGGAGACCTTGGAGGCGTCGGCATTGATGTTGCGCACATGGTCGGAGACGAGCTGGTCGAGCACGCCGGCCGGGACCGGGATGTCGAGCCCTTCCTCGAGCTTGTCGAGGAACGCGTCACGCGCCTTCTGTGCCTGCTCGCCGCCGGCATCCTGCTCGGCCTGCTTTTTGACGGAGGCCTTCAGCTCCTTGAGGGTGTCGAACTCGGACGCCTCCTTGGCGAAGTCGTCGTCGAGATCCGGCAGCTGCTCCTCCTTGACGGAGTTGACGGTGACCTCGATCGTCGCCTTCTCGCCCTTGTGCGGGCCGGAGGCGAGAGGGGCCTCGAAGGAGGTCTTCTCACCGGCGGTCAGGGTCTCGAGCGCGTCGTCCATGCCCTCGAGCATGTTGCCCGAACCGATCTGGTAGCTGACGCCGGACTGCTGGTCGACCTGCTTGCCGTCAATGGTGGCGGTCAGATCGATGTTGACGTAATCACCCTTCTTGGCGGCACGGTCGACGCCCACGAGGGTGCTGAAACGCTTGCGCAGCTGCTCGAGACGGTCATTGACCTGCTTGGCGGTGACCTTGACGTCCGGGACGGTGACCTTCATGCCCTTGGCAGACGGCAGCTTGAACTCCGGACGCACCTCGACCTCCGCGGTGAAGGTCAGCTTCTCGTCGTCATTGCGCTTTGTCGGGATCTTCTCGACGTTGAGCTCCGGCTGGTCCATCGGGTGCAGGTTCTTGGACTGCGCGGCGGTGGCGTACATATCGCCGATCGAATCATTGAGCGCGTAAGCGACCACGTTCGTGAAGCCGAGACGGGCGTCGATGACCTGGGCCGGCACATGGCCCTTGCGGAAGCCGGGGAACGACTGCTGGCGCGCGATCTGCTTGCGGGCGGCATCAAGATACGGATTGAGCTCATCGGGCTCAAGGGTCACGGTCATCTTGACCTTGGTGGGCTCGAGCTTCTTGACTGTGGTTTTCACCGTGTACTCCACTTTCTCGAAAGTACGATAAAGTACGCTTCTTGCTCTTACAGCAACCCTTGCATGGTAATGCCCGCAAGGGACGAGCCCACAAGGCGGATCTGCCAGTCTCGTGCGCCCTCCTGGCGCAGGAAATCGTCGATCCGGTCGGCCGGGACCTCCTCCCAGCAGATCCGGCGGATGAGCCGAGGGCTGACCACCAGCTCGACCGGCACCTGCACATCCTGGGCGATATCCGCCAGCGTGCGTCGCATGATCATCAGTCGCGCATAGCGTTCGGGCTGGTGCAGACGCCAGTATTTCATCGACCGTGGGGCTGCCGTGCCCTCGTGCTCCTGCGGGGCGGACGGCAGAGGCAGGCGCGAGATGGGCAGCCGCAGCGCCTGGATCACCGCACGGCGCCAGAGCCCCGGACGCACACGCTGCTGGAGCGGGATATACCGCGCGAACATCTCCTCCTGGCCAGCATCGGTATGGATGTGCACACGCTGGTTGAGGCCGCGGATGGCGGCGAACTGCGCCTTGTTGTGCGGTTTGAGCCGCGCGGTCTCCACGATATCGGCGTCACGCAGCAGCAGCAGCGGGGAGATGTCGAGCTTCCTTGCCTGCCTGTCACGCACGGTCCACAGGCTGCGCACGATGGCCAGCGCCCGCCTGTCCGCCCCGAGCGTGGTGATATGCGAGGTGTGCCGCCACGGTTCCGGATCGGGCTCGGGTGTCGCCATGCCGCGGGCGAGGATGGCGGCGAATTCCTCGCGCGCCCAGTCGAGCTTGCCCTGTTTTTTCAGCTCGGCGACCATCGCGTGGCGCAGCTGGACGAGCAGTTCTACGTCGAGCGCCGCATAATTGCGCCAGTCGAGCGGAAGAGGCCGGAACGACCAGTCGGCCGCCGCATGCTCCTTGGCGAGGCTGTAGCCCAGAAAGTGCTCTGTGCAGTGCGACAGACCGGGACGCGGCAGACCGAGCAGACGGGCGGCGAACTCCGTGTCAAACAGCAGCGGCACCTGCAGCCCGAGGTCGCGGAAACTCGGAAGATCCTGCGAGCCGTCATGCAGGATCCATTCGACCCCCTCCAACCGGTCGGTCAGATCGGCAAGACGGACCCCCGCCGCCTGCAGCGCGGGCACGTCGAACAGATAGGTGGCAGAGCCCTGTCGACGCAGCTGGAGCAGGTAATCACCGTGCGAGTAACGGTAGCTGGAGGCGCGCTCCGCATCGGCGGCAAGGGGGCCATCGGCGGCGCACAGGTCATCAAGCGCCGCGGCGAACCCCTCGGGCGTGTCGGTGACCTCGGGGATGCCGTCGCGCGGCTGGGCGAGAAAAGTGACCGTCCGCTCCATCACATCCGCCTGCCTGCGCCGTCAGCGCTGTCAGCGGTCTTCCTGCCGGCATGACCGGCACCGGACGCACTCCCACGGTTGCCGGAACCGCTGTTGCCGCTCGTATCCGCGGGTACGTCGCCGGTATCCGCGGATGCACCCGCCGGGGCCGCATCCCACACATGCAGGCTGCGGGCGACCTGGCCCGGAAGCGTCTGCCTCTGCTCGTCGAGAAGACGCTGCGCCTGCTCCTGGTTCATCCTCAGCGCCCGGCGCGACTGCTCGGCCCCCTCTTCCTGCCGGCGGCGTCGCTCCTGTTTATCACGGCGCGACTGCTGTTCGAAGTCGTCACGGTCCTTGTTGAAACGGGCGACCCGCTGCTCGAACGTGCCGTTCTCATCGTCGCCGACGACGCCGATCGCCGAAGTGTCGCCGAAGAACGCCGGTGGCACTCCGGCGCCGGCCCGCTGCTCGCGGTCGAGCTCCGCCTGCGAGGGCTGCTCGAGAAAATCGTTCCAGCTCGGCCAGTCGTCTGTGTCCTGGGAACGGGTGGACCCGGCGGAGGAGTCGGAGGTATCCGGGGTATCAGGATGTGGTGTGGTACCGCGTGATGTGCCGCTGCCAGTGCTGTCCGTCTGCGTCAGGGGGTCGCCACTCATGTCTGCCGAATGGGAGCCGCCTGACGGCAGACGCGCAGCACCGCTGCGGTTATCGTCAGGGGCCAGAGATGCAGACGCTTCATGAGCGGCATCCTGCCGGCTGCTTATCTCACTGCTGCGGGCGTCACGATCATCCCCGCGTTGCTCCGCCTTCTGCCGGGCCTGCTGGCGTGCCATCGCCTGTTCCTGGCGCAGCCACTGCGCGTTGCGCTCGCGGATGATCGCCGGTGCCTGCTCGGCCTCCTCGCGCGAGCGGTACGGTCCCAGCAGCTTCTCGGTGCGCGAGACGCGACCGAACTCCGGCTTGTGGGTCTCGATGTTCCAATACCAGTACTTCTTGCGGAACGGCATCGTATCCCTGTCTGCCCCCGTTTCCATTCGTATCTGTCTGTCGGTCATGTCCGTCGACCGTCCGACCGTGTGCCTGTCGCCATGACGGCAGACAGCCTCTTGCACACATGACAGGCGACATGCGCCCGACCTCTGCTGCCGACCTGCGATCGGTCTATGGCCGATTGTTACTGCCTGAACCGCGAGGTGACCGGGAGCCTGCGATCACGGCCGAACGCGAGCGATGTCACCTTCGGACCGAGCGGGTACTGGCGCCTCTTCCATTCGGCCCGGTCGACAAGGCGCATCACCGTGTCCACCGTCTTTGCGTCGAACCCGTCGTGCAGCAGCTCCTGCCGGCCCTGGCTGCGCTCGATGTAGGCGGCGAGCACTTTGTCGAGCAGATGATAATCCGGCAGCGAGTCGGAATCCTTCTGGCCCGGATGCAGCTCGGCAGACGGCGGTTTGACGATCGAATTGACAGGGATCGGCTCTTTCTCGCCCCTCTCGTCCGCTTGGGCGTTGCGCCAGCGGGCAAGCTGCCACACACGCGTCTTGTACACGTCCTTGATCGGCGCGTAGCCGCCCACGGCATCACCGTAGATGGTGGAATAGCCGCAGGCGAGCTCCGATTTGTTGCCGGTGGCGAGCGTGAGCAGCCCTTGGGAGTTGGAGGCGGCCATGAGCAGCACGCCGCGGATGCGTGCCTGGATGTTCTCCTGCGCGAGCCCGGTCAGATGCAGCTGTGACTGGAAGGACTCGAAGAACGGTTCGATGGCCTGCGTGTGATAGTGGCATCCGAGATTCTCCGCCAGCTGCTCCGCATCCGTCTTGGACCCGTCGGACGAATAGCGAGAGGGCATGGAAATGCCCCACACATTCTGCGCGCCGAGGGCGTCCGCGGCGATCGTGGCGGTCAGCGCCGAGTCGATGCCGCCGGACAGCCCCAGCACCGCCCCGGTGAAGCCGTTCTTGCGCGCATAGTCGCGAAGACCCAGCACGAGGGCGTGGTAGACCTGCCAGTCCGATGTCTGTGAGGGCACGATGGTGGTGATCGACGAGTCGAGCGAGTCGGCCTCAGTATGTGCGGGCAGCGTCCAGTATGACAGGTCCTCGGCAAACTGGGGGCTCGACTCGAGCAGACGGCCCGAAGGTGAGACGACGAAGCTGCCTCCGTCGAAGACGAGGTCATCCTGACCACCGACGAGATTGACATAGATGACCGGGGCCCCGACCTGCTGTGCCCGGCGCACGGCGAGCTCGCGGCGCGTGGAGATCTTGCCGTCCTCAAACGGCGAGCCGTTGATGGCCACGAGCACATCAATGTCCTCTCGGGCGAGCTCGGCCACGGGGCCGCCCTCCTGCCAGATGTCCTCGCAGATGGCCACGCCGAGCTTCTTGCCGCCGACGCTGAAAGTGAGGAAGTCGTCGCCCGGGCTGAAGATGCGGTATTCGTCGAAGACGCCGTAATTGGGCAGGAAATGCTTGTCGTATGTCTCCTGCACGCCGCCGTGCGAGAGGACGACGAGCGAGTTGCGCGGGTGGATCATGCCGTCGGTGCCACGATGGCTGTCCTGGCCGACGGTGCCGACGATCACGGTCAGATTCCCCAGACCGGCTTTGTCGAGGCTGACGGCGAGACGCTCCGCCTCCTCGCGGGCGGCTTTGCGGAACGAGGCACGGTAGGCGAGATCCTCGATCGGATAGCCGGTCAGGCACATCTCGGGAAAGACGACGACGTCGGCGCCGCCCTGCGCGGCTTTGGTGGCCGTCTCCAGCACCTTCTTGCCGTTGCCGGCGATGTCGCCCACGCACGCGTCGATCTGTGCGAGCGCGAAGGTGACAGGATGGACATCCTGTGTGTTTTCCTGGCTCATGGTCTCCCCTTCCGCCGGTTCCGACTGTCTGCCTCAACGATAGCGGGCCGGCGCGTCAGTATTGCCGCGTGGGCAATGCGGCGCGGGCGGCGGCGGCATCGAACACGCGTGAGGAGACGGTCACCTCATCGGGCACGGTCTTTCCCTGCAGCACACGGGTGAGCGTCTCGGAAACTTTCTGTCCGATGAGCGGGTTGTATTCGACGGATCTGTCGATCGAACCGTTGATGACGGCCTGGAGACCGGCTTTTGTGCCGTCGATGGAGACGACGTGGATGGTGCCGGACTTGCCGGCATCGGCGATGGCCCGCGCGGCACCGATCGCCATCGCGTCGGACTGCGCGTAGACGAACCGCAGATCCCTGTCGGCGTATTGTGCGAGCAGTCCGGTCATGGTGGCGTAGGCCGTGTCCTGCGTCCAGTCCCCCGCGACGCTGGTGAGCACATGAATATCCGTGTTCTGGCTGATGCGGTCGTCCCAGCCGTCCGTACGGTCCTGGCTCTGGCGCTGGCCGGTGGGGCCGGCGAGGACGACACCGTTGAGCCCGTCTGCACCGGCATCGGATGATGCGTCGGAGTCGGCGGCCGTGGTGTCATTGCTGCTGCGCAGACCGTTGTCGTAGAGGGAGGCGATATAGGAGGCTGCCTGGCGCCCGGCCCAGATATCCGAGGGGCCGACGAACGTGGTGACGAGCTTTTCCTCTTTTTTGGAGAGGTGGTGTGCCACGAGGATCACGGGGATGCGTGCCCGTCGTGCCTTGCGCAGCTCGCCGGCCCAGCCTGTGTTCTGCGTGGGCGCGAGGAGGATGGCGTCCGGCCTGGAGGAAAGCGCCTGCTCGAATTTTTCGACCTGGGCGAGATGGTTCTTGCGGTTGACGGACGAGTAAGAGACGGAGTAGCCGACCTGCGCGAGCGTGTCGCGGGTGTCGGACTCGAGGGCGGAGAGGAAACCGCCGAACGGGCCGATGCCGATGAACGCGATGGATTTTGATTGGAGGCTCTGCACCTGTTTCTGCGTCTGGGCCAGCCGCGCGTCGGAGGCGGTGGTCTGCTGTTGGGGCTGGGAGGAGCAGGCGGCGAGGCCGACGAGCAGGCCCAGCGAGGCGATCAGCGCCGATGCTGAACGCAGTATGTGCCGTGTGGGAGAGGTCATCACCGTGTTCCGCCTTTCGTGGAATGGCCGGCCAGGGGCTTTGTCGCCGACGTGCCGTCATCGTCATGATTTGCGTGTTCGGCCGGATTGCCGGCTTTGTCGCCATGTCGGTCGTCGGGCGCTGCGTGGGCGGACGACCACCGGCCGAGCCTCGGGTCGTTGGCCGGCGTGGGATCTGCGCCGCCCTTGCCGGGCGCGGGGTAGGAGCCGTCGGCGGCCGTGTCAGCGTGAAGGACAGTGCGCACGTAGGCGAGCCGGCGGCGGATCTGAGCCTCGTATCCGCGCTCTTTCGGCTCATAATAGACCGTGCCGCGCAGACTTTCGGGCAGATATTCCTGCGGTGCCACATCCTCGGGCCAGTCGTGGGCGTAGCGGTAGCCGGCATGGTTGCCCCAGGAGGCCATGAGCTTTGTGGGGGCGTTTCTCAGATAGCGCGGCACCTGTCCGGATCGGCCGTTGTCCACATCCTCGAGTGCCTTGTTGATGGCGAGGTAGCTGGCGTTGGATTTTGGTGCGGTGGCGACGGCGATGGCCGCCTGGGAGAGGATGATGCGCGCCTCGGGCATGCCGACCATCGCCACGGCCTGCGCGGCGGCCACCGTCAGCTCGAGCACCTCGGGGGAGGCCATGCCCACCTCCTCGCTGGCGGCGATCATGATGCGCCGGGCGATGAAGCGGGGGTCCTCCCCCGCCCGGATCATGCGGGCGAGATAGTGCACGGCGGCATCCGGGTCCGATCCGCGCATCGATTTGATGAACGCGGAGGCCACGTCGTAGTGGTCGTCGCCTTTCTTGTCGTAGCGCAGCGTGGTGGACTGCATCACCTCGGAGACGGCGTCGGCGTCGATCACACGGTGGGCACCGTCATCGGTCTTGTTTTTGCCCCCGACGTTCTTCCCGCCGGCTTTGCTCTCACTGGTTGTTCGCCTATCGGCTTTGTTTTCGTCAGGGGTTGTCTCGTCGACAGCACCGGCGGCGGATTCGAGGATGGTCAGCGCCTTGCGGGCGTCTCCCCCGCTCAGGCGCAGTATCTCGTCCCGGGCACCGTCAGTGAGGCTGTAGCGGTCTTTCAGCCCGCGCGGGCTGGTGAGCGCCCGGGTGACGATGGCGGACAGACTCGCGGCGTCCAGCTCCGACAGGCGCACGACCACCGAGCGTGACAGCAGCGGCGAGATGACCGAGAAACTCGGGTTCTCCGTCGTGGCGGCGAGGAACGTCACATCACGGTTCTCCACGGCCGGCAGCAGCGCGTCCTGCTGGGATTTGGAGAAGCGATGCACCTCGTCGACGAACAGCACCGTCTCGGTGCCGGTGGTGACAAGGCGCCGCCGTGCGCGGGCCAGCACCTCGCGCACCTCCTTGACGCCGGAGGTGACGGCGGAGATCTGCTCGAACGCGCGTCCCGAGGCGTGCGCGACGATGGTGGCGAGCGTGGTCTTGCCGACGCCGGGAGGGCCGAAGAGGATGACCGAGCTGGGCGAGGCGAGGCTGTCCGTGCCGACGGGCTGGGCGAGCTGACGCAGCGGCGAGCCGGGGGCGAGCGCCGCGTCCTGGCCGATCACCTCGTCGAGCGTGCGCGGACGCATGCGCACAGCGAGTGGGCGGGTCAGGCTTCCCGGGTCGCCCTGCGCGTCGAACAGATCCGGGGTGGTGTCCGCACTTGGGACAGAACCGTTTTTGCCGCGCCCCGCGGGCATGTCAAACAGCGTGTCGTCCATCACCGCCGCCGATCCTGATTGTCGCCATCCGCACCATCGGCATCGCCATCACGATCAACGCCGTCACGGGCATCATCACTATCCCTGCTGTCGGCGGCTTCCTCGTCCTCCTGCCCGTCCGCGCCAAGCAGCTCGCTGATCGGCGCGACACGGTAGTGCTCGAACACCACCGAGCCCTCCTCCTGCGTGGCGTCGAGATCCACGTCCGCGTCGATGGCCCAGTCATGGTCGCCTTCGACGTCGTCGAGTATCTGCCGGGCATGCCATGTATGGCGGTCATTCTCATGCGTTCGGTCGAGCAGGAAGAACTTCGTCGAACGCGCGTCCTGGTCGGTCAGGATCTGCTGGTGATCCTCATAAATGTCGTCGAGCGTGTCGTCCCAGGCATGCACATTCATGCCCCAGTCGCGGTCGAGACTGGCAAGCGCCTGCGCGTCCTCGTGGTCGATGAGCAGCACACGGCGGAAGAGGGCGTTGCGGATGAGCAGGCCCATACCCTTCGGGTCCTCCACCACGCGCTCTTCCTGCCGCGGCGCGGCGGCCGAGGCGCCGTCCTGCTCGGAATCGGCATTCTCCCATTCGTCCACGAGCGAGGAATCGACGGTCCTGACCACAAGACGCAGCCAGTCGATGATCTCGTCGAGCCGGTCGTCGAGCTTCTCGTCAGGGACGGTTCGGCTGAGCACGCGGTAGGCGTCGGACAGGTAGCGCAGCAGCGTGCCCTCGCTGCGGGCGATGCCGTAGCGGGCGATGTAGCCGTTGAAATCCGAGGCGGTCTCCACCATGTCGCGCAGAACTGATTTGGGCGAGAGCTCGAAGTCGGCGGCCCACGGCACGTCGTGCTTGTACTCGTCGAACGCCTGGCTCAGCAGCTCCTCGAGCGGCTTGGGATAGGTGACGTCCTGGAGCTGCTCCATGCGGTCCTCGTATTCGAGTCCGTCCTCTTTCATGCGTGCCAGCGCCGCATCGCGCGCCTGGCGCTGCTGTGCCTTGAGCACCGGCCACGGGTCCTCGAGCGTTGCCTCGACCATGGAGAGCAGGTCCATGTCGTAGGTGGGAGAATCCGGGTCGAGCAGCTCGAGCGCGGCGAGCAGGAACGGCGAGAGCGGCTCGTTAAGGGCGAAGTTGTCGGGGATGTCGATGGTCGGCTCGTAGACGACGGTCCCGTCCGCGCGCTCATGCCGTTCGACCACATCCGTGTTGATGAGCGTGGCGAAGATCTCATCGGCCCTGTTCTCCAGCTCCTCTTTCTGCTTCGGCGTCTGACGCGAGTCATTGATGAGGTCGGACAGACGCATGCGCGCGTCGCCGCCCTGCCACACCTCGTCGAGCACCATCGAATGGGTGATCTGCATGCGCGGGATGAGCGTCTCGGGCTCCATATTGATCAGCTTGGTGAACGTCTGCTCGTCCCAGCCGACGAAGCCCTCGCGCGGTGACTTCTTGTGGATTTTCTTGAGCTTCTTCGGGTCCCCCTTCGCCTTGGCGACGGCCCGGGCGTTCTCGATCTCATAGTCGGGCGCCTCGGCCACCACCAGGCCCTGGGAGTCGAATCCCGAGCGGCCGGCGCGGCCGGCGATCTGATGGAACTCGCGGGCGCGCAGCCGGCGCTGGCGGTTGCCGTCGAACTTCGTCAGGGCTGTGAGGATCACTGTATGGATGGGCACATTGATGCCCACGCCGAGCGTGTCGGTGCCACAGATGACGGGCAGCAGACCCCTCTGGGCGAGCCTCTCGACCAGAAGCCGGTAGCGCGGCAGCATGCCCGCGTGGTGTACGCCCACGCCGGTGACGAGCAGACGGCGCAGCGTCCTGCCGAAGGCGGTGGTGAAGCGAAAACCGGAAAGCTCGGCTTTGATGGCCTCGCGCTGCTCTTTCGTGGCGACGCCGTAGCTGGACAGATCCTGCGCGTCGGCGAGCGCCGCCTCCTGGGCGAAGTGGACCACGTAGATGGGCGAGTCGCCTTTTTCCAGCAGCGAGGAGATGGTCTCGGGCAGCGCGGTCGTCACATACTTGTAGCTCAGCGGAACAGGCCGCGGCGCGTCGGCGATGAGCTCTGTCTGCCGGTCGGTCTGCTTGTCGAGCAATTTTTCGATATCGGTGGTGTCTCCGAGCGTGGCGCTCATGAGCAGGAATTGTGTATGCGGCAGGGTGAGCAGCGGCACCTGCCAGGCCCAGCCGCGCTGAGGGTCGCCGTAGAAGTGGAACTCGTCCATCGCCACGCAGCCGATGTCGCGCCCCTCGCCGCGCAGGGCCGCGTTGGCGAGGATCTCGGCGGTGCAGCAGATGAGCGGGGCGTCGGCGTTGATGCGCGTGTCGCCGGTGATCATGCCCACGTTGTCCTTGCCGAAGATCTCGACGAGGTCGAAGAATTTCTCCGAGACGAGCGCCTTGATGGGGGCAGTGTACCAGCCGCGCCGGCCGGTGGCGAGGGCGAGGAACATGAGTGCCTGGGCGACCATCGACTTGCCCGAACCGGTGGGCGTGGACAGGATCACATGCTCGTCGGAGACGAGAGAAAGCACCGCGTCCTGCTGGTGTTGCCAAGGGTTATAACCGCGGCTTTCCACCCAGGCGAAGAAATCATCGTAAATCTCATCGGCAGGAAGATCGGAGCCGTCCTCGGGCAGGAAGTCGAGCAGATCGAGCGGCGTGCCGGTCTGCTGATCGCCATCCCCGTCATCGTGACGCTGCTGCACTGTGGGCTCGGCCATGCCGTCCTCCCCTGTCGATTCTTCGTCGTCTGTGGCGTCGTGTGGCTGTCGGTGTCTGTCACGCGCCTTTTTCGTATCTGTCACAAGCTTATCCGCGACCGATGATGGCTCCGCCGGCAGCAATTCATCGCCGCCATCAATGTGTGATGGCGAAAAGGGGATAGCGGATCAGAGACATCGCACGGGTGATAGTCGATCAGGAATATCTGATTGCTGACGCCGGCTTGAACGGTCCGCACCAATCGGCAAAGATAGAAACGGCGGCCAACGATGGCCGGACGCGGTGAGAGACACCGCACAAGTGCTCAGGGAGGTCTGATGGCACGTTTTATCTTTTACGACACGCACGACTATGAGGTCCCGTTCGTCCACGAGTGGGAGAAGAAGACCGGCAACAGCGTCGAGATGGTCACCGAGGCCCTCAACGACGAGACCGTCTCCAGGGCAAAGGGCTTTGACGGCCTGACCTGCATGCAGACCACCTCCCTGGGCAGCGAGAAGGTATACGCCACGCTCGAGGAGTACGGCATCAAGCAGATCACTGTGCGCATGGTCGGCGTCGACATGGTCGACCTCAAGGCCGCCGCCGCCCACCACCTCACCGTCACACACGTGCCGGTCTACTCGCCGCGCGCCATCGCCGAGATGGGCGTCACCCAGGCCATGTACCTGCTGCGCCACATCGGCGAGTACAACCAGCGCATGGACAAGGCCGACTTCTCCTGGCCGGCCGACCTCATCGCCGACGAGATCTACACCCGCACGGTCGGTCTGATCGGCACCGGCAACATCGGCGGCGCCACCGCGCAGATCTACAAGGCCCTCGGCGCCCGCGTCATCGCCTTCGATGTGTTCGAGAACCCGGCGCTCGCCCCGTTCGTCGAGTTCGTCGACAAGGAGACCGTGCTGCGCGAGTCGGACATCATCAGCCTTCACACCCCGCTCATCCCCAGCACCCGCAACATGATCGGTGCCAAGGAGTTCGAGATGATGAAGCCGAACGCGATCCTCATCAACCAGGCGCGTGGCGGTCTCGTCGACACGCAGGCGCTCATCGACGCGCTCGACAAGAAGGAGATCGCCGGCGCCGGCCTCGACACCCTCGCCGACGAGACCACCTACTTCGGCCACGAGGTCTCCCCCGCCGACGTGCCGGAGGACTACAAGAACCTCGCCGCCCGTCCGAACGTGGTCATCACCCCGCACGTGGCGTTCTTCACCAAGACCGCCGTGCGCAACCAGGTGCACATCGCGCTCAACGACGCGCTGACCATCGTCAACGGCGGTCGCGTGCGCAACGCCATCCACGGCGAGTTCTGATCTCAGACTCGGCTGGTTCTCAGAGTCACCGGGTTCTGAGAATCGACGAGTTCTGAGTTTCAGATAGTCGAGCTTTGGTGACGGTTCTGACAGCGTCGTCGTGACGCCTGGGAACCCGCCTTCCCCTGTCATCGGCTTGATGCAGTTCATCTGGATCACCGATGGTGGGGGATTTTTTTATATCGCGATTGATGGTTTCATCGCGAGAAATGTGTTCTCGCTTGCTGAGATCTTTGCTGTCGGAATGATGAGTAGTTCTCGACAGTTAAATTCCGATTCTGATCACGGTCTGATCGAAATTCATGAAGACTCCTTTTTGGGAGCAGCGACAGCTTGGGGACGTGGCACCGGTTGTGATGGGGCAGTCACCTGCCGGGAAAACATATTCGCATGAAGAATCCACGTACATTCTCGTTCAAGGCAACAACGACATTGTCAACGGTTTTGTCAAGCCGCGTACATGGACTACACAAAAGACTCGAGAGGTCCCAGCAGGAACCATTCTGTTCAGCGTAAGAGCACCTGTCGGCAGTCTCGCACAAACACAATATGATGTGGTCCTTGGCCGGGGATTCGCAGGAATTAAGGGCGAAGCTTTCATTGCCTATTATCTTGAGCACCTTGGTGAGAGCGGTTACTGGCAGAGAATGAGTTCTGGATCAGTTCTGGATGCCATCACGGGGCCAGAACTGCGTACGACTCCAATTGCGCTACCATCCGAGCCAGAACGTCAGAGGCTCACCCAATTCTTCGACACCCTCGGGTCACTCATCGCTGCCGCCGAGCGTAAATGCGACCTGCTCAAGCTCAAAAAACAGGCGTATCTCCAGCAGATGTTCCCGCAGAATGGTGAGGAACAGCCGCGTTTGAGGTTCAAAGGATTTACAGGAGATTGGGAACAGCGACAGCTCGGGGAATTGGCTGAAGTGGGAACTGGATCGCACAACACACAAGATGGTAAGCAGGCCGGTTTATATCCTTTCTTCATTCGATCTGAGCAAAAACTATTCATGGATAGTTTCGACTTCGACGAAGAAGCTATTCTGGTTCCTGGCGACGGAAGAATCGGAGAAGTATTCCATTATCAGAATGGACCTTATGCTCTTCATCAACGGGTCTATCGTCTCCATGATTTCCACGGCATCTCGGCCCATTTTCTTCTGTACCTATTGGAATCTGGATTCAGAGCACATGCGCTCAAGGTCAATTCCCAAGGAACGGTACCGTCTTTGAGACATGCATCGTTTACCGATTGGCTTGTCCAGATCCCTTCTCCGCAAGAACAAGAAGCAATAGCCCTTCTCCTAGCACAGCTCGATTCCCTCATCTCAGCCGCCGAGCACAAGCTCGAAACCCTCAAACAGCTCAAGCAAGGCTACCTGCAGCAGATGTTTGTCTGAGCAGTGTTCGTCCCTGCTGTGCCTACTGTCCTTTCTGCCACTGGCACCATGCCGGCGGCGGGAAGGAATCATGTATAAAAATCAGTTGCTGACGAACTATTACTCGGAATGGGTCGAGACGTATAAGCGTGGTGCAGTCTCGGACGTCACCTTGCGCAAGTATTTGATGACGGCGAGGCGCCTGCGCGAGCTCGCGCCCGCCTTGACGCTGCACGATCTGTCACGGCTGGCATATCAGCGTCTGCTCAACACGTATGCCCTGACCCATGAGCGGCAGACCGTGCTGGACTTTCATCATCAGGTGAAGGCGGCGATCGAGGATGCGGTCGATGAGGGGATCATCCGTCACGACCCGACCCGTAAGGCCGTCATCAAAGGCACAACCCGGCGAGCGCACAAACCGAAGTACCTGAGCAAGTTCGAGCTGACGAAGCTGCTCGAGCAGATGGTGCCGGACGATGATCATCCGTACGATTTCCTGTTGCTGCTGATTGCCAAGACCGGGCTGCGCTTTGCCGAGGCGCTGGGGCTCACACCGGCCGATATCGATTTTCAGACGCAGCAGCTGAGCGTGACGAAGACGTGGAATTATAAAAGCATCACTGGCGGGTACGCTCCGACGAAGAACGAGTCGTCAAAACGCAAGGTACGGCTCGACTGGATGCTGTGTATGCAGCTCAAGCAGAAATGCCGTGGTCTCAGGTCTGATCAGCCTCTTTTCGTTGTCCCTGGAAAACGAATTTTCAACGCGACCGTCAACAAACGACTGGAGGAGCTGTGCCGTATGGCCGGCGTGCCCGTCATCTCTGTCCACGGCCTGCGGCATACGCACGCCTCGCTGCTTCTGTACGCAGGTGTGTCCGTCGCCTCCGTGGCGAAGAGACTCGGTCACGCCAACATGTCCACTACAGAAACGACATACCTGCATATCATCCGCGAGCTTGAGGCGAAGGACAACGACAAAGTGATGCAGTTCCTCAGCACGTTGTGAGATGCTGCGACTACCAGTAAGCCGTCCTATCGGGCGCATCCCTCGAGAAGCTCAGATAGGGCGGCTTACTGTTCTCAGACAAACATCTGTTGGAGATAACCCTGCTTGAGCTGCTTGAGGGCCTCGAGCTTGCGTTCCGAGACTGAGATCTGAGAGTCAAGGGCATTAAAGAATGTGCCGATGGCCTGTTGCTCATCCTCAGACGGAATACGTATTTTCTGTTTGAACAGATCCTCCGGTACAAGTTCGTTCATGATTGTTCCGCGCTTTGTCGAACGAATAAGTACAGGCCGCATGATCTGTTCATTGCGAAGAAGACATTTCCAGAACGAAAGAACAAGTGGTCTGCGTGGGCGTATCGCGCGAAAACGCGGAGACATGATTCCGACGCCGATATCGTTGAGAACAAGCTGACCGAACGGATGTGTCCGATGGCGATTCCCCTCGAAGGCAATATCACCAGGGCGAAGAACCCTATATGTATTCAGAGAATCTGCAGCAGCAGACTTATCGCTGAATGACATTTTTGCTACTGAGATGAACTGTGATGCAGGGAATTGCCCATCGTTTCTCTCTTCATCCAGATCGAATAGATCACCAAGCTTCTGCTGCTCCCAGTCACCAGAAAAGCCCTTAAACCTCGTATGCGGCTGCAGTTCTCCTTTAGCCGTGAATAGACGTCGAAGATACGCAGCCTTCTCTAGGGCCAAAGTGCGAAGATGTCGCTCGGCGGCAGCTATGAGTGAATCGAGAATTCGGAAGAATGTACCAATATTTTTCTGCTCTGTGATAGAAGGAATCGCGATAGGCATTTTCTCCATGGTTTTGGCAGAGACTTCGAGGAAAGTCGAACCCCCGGCCATTCTTTCTGCCCATGTCTTCGCTGTCAGACTCCGGCAATACATGAAGTAGATATCCATGTGGTCGTCGAGCACCCAAGATTGGAATCCCTGGTTGGTTGTAGCCGTCGTCAGCAAGATCGCCGTATCTCCGATTCCCGCACGCGAAGTAAACAGGATTGTTCTACCAGCCGGGAGTAGCGTTGCAGAACTATGTTCCAACCCGCTTTGAGAAATCTTTCGACGGCTTTCTGACGCATATACAGATTGACCGATCTCATTAGGCGAAAACCAGTTGATATCGCCATTCCAATAATCGGGGTTTGAGGTGTCGGGCGTTCCGCCTCCTACGATCTGAGCCACGTCCCCAAGCTGTCGCTGCTCCCAAGGGTCTGTGAACCCCTTGAACCGTAGTCTCGGCTGGAGTTCCTTCTTGGCTGATTTGCCTGTGTTTGTCATAATTGCCGCTGCTCCCAAACGAAAATAATCGCGATTAATTTTTGGGCTGGTTATCTCGTGCATCATCCGTCTGGTTCGGATCGTCGGCTGCAGAATCGTCGCGATCTGCCGTTCCGTCGGACTGATTGTTTGTATCGTCCTCACCCACGCCGGTCGGCACAAGCTGGGCCGCCATCTGGTTGAATTTCGCCGTCAGATCCGCCATCTGCCTGTCGATATCGGCAAGCTCCTGATTGACCTTTCCCAGATCGATCGGCTTCTCCTCCTCGAACGTATCCACATACCGCGGGATGTTGAGGTTGTAGTCGTTTTCCTTGATCTCGTCGAGACTCGCCACATGCGCGAGCTTCCTGACATCCTGCCGTTTCTCGTATGTAGAGAGGATCAGATCGATGTCCTCGGCGCGCAGATGGTTCTGGTTCTTGCCTTTCTCAAAATGCTTGGAGGCGTCGATGAAGAGGACGTCCGTATTCACCCTGTTCTTGCGGAACACGAGCACGACAGTGGGAATACCGGTGGAATAGAACAGATTGGCCGGCAGACCGATCACCGCGTCCAGATAATTCTTCTCGATGAGCGCCTTGCGGATGGCCCCTTCGGCGGCACCGCGGAACAGCACGCCGTGGGGAAGAACGATCGCCATGCGGCCGGTAGGCTTGAGATGGTAGACGCAGTGCTCCACGAAGGCGTAATCGGCCTTGGATTTCGGGGCGAGACGGCCGTAATCCTTGAAGCGCGGGTCCTTCATCTTCGACTCGTCGTTGTCCCACTTCTGCGAGTAGGGCGGGTTGGCCACCACCGCGTCGAAGAACAGCGGGTGGTCCACACCGTTGGCATCCATGCCGTCAGGCCAGTCGGACTCGAGGGTGTCGGCATTGCGCAAGTGCATGTTCGTGTACGGAACCCCGTGCATCATCAGGTTCATGCGCGCCAGGTTGTACGTGGTGCTGTTGAGCTCCTGGCCATAGAACGTCACGCGCTCGGGGTTGGCCGTGCCGCCTTTGACCTCCTGCTGCACCGTCAGCAGCAGCGAGCCGGAGCCGCACGTGGGGTCGTACACCTCGAAGTTCTGGCTCTGGTCGGTGATCGCGGCGTTGTCCTGCGCCGGCACGGACGGATCGGCGTAGGTGACGAGCCGCGCGAGCACGTCCGAGACCTCGTGCGGCGTGTAGAACTCACCGGCCTTCTTGCCCGAGTTGCTGGCGAACTGGGCGATGAGATACTCGTAGACGCTTCCCAGAACGTCACGGCCGCTGTCATCGGTGAAATTGATGCTGTTGACGTCCTCGAGCAGGTCGGAGAGCGCCTTGGCGCGCGAGGAGGTGGAGTTGCCCAGACTCGTGTTGCCGAGGTTGATGTTGTCGAAGATGCTCTGGAAATCATGCAGTGACTGCTCGCTCAGCCCCGCGTTCTGGCGGAAGTGGTCGAACATGTTCTGGAAGTCCTCGGGACGGATGGTCTTGGACTCGGCTTTGGCCACGAGCGTGGCCCACGTGTCCTCCGGGTCGATGGCGTAGCCGATTCCGCGCACGAGCGTCTCGCGCACGTCAGGCAGGTCCTCACTGCCCACCTGCTGGCGGTAGGCGGCGTTGAGGCTCTGGCCCTCAGCCGGGATCACGAGCGACTGGTCGGCGAGATACTGCTCCTGCTTCTGTGAGAGATAGCGATAGAAGATGAACCCAAGGATATAGTCGCGGTATTCGCTCGCATCCATCTTGCCGCGCAGGCTGTTTGCCATGTTCCACAGCTGTGCTGCAAGGTTCTGCGCCTGTTGTGTGCCCGTGTTTTCTGCCATTGTGATGTCCTTTTTCTGTTCGTGTCCGTCTGGTGCGTCCGTCTGCTGTGTCTGGTGCGTTTATCCACCGCTCACATGTCCGGCGCCTCGCGCACCACCTCGTCCGCCAGACGTCGCAGGGCCGCGGTCAGCGCGTTCCTGTAGCGGAACACACCCATCGCGCGGATGTTCTCGTCGGTGGCGTCGTTGCGGTAATAACCCTGTTTCGTCACCTCGGCGAGGAGGGTGTTCATATCCTCGCCGTTGATATCATCCGTTCCCGGCGTGTGGCGTGAGATGAGCGTATCGATGATCTGTTTGGACCCTTCGATATCGAGCAGGCCCCATTTCGTGCGGAAATCGAGAATCTGGGTGCGGGCGCGGTTTCGTGCGTTGTCGACGGCGATCTGCGTCACATCCTGCGGTCTGACCGGATAGGTGACGCCGGAGATCTTCCCGTCCGGAGCCGATTGCGCGGCGGCGGCGAGGTCTTTCAGGCGCTGTGCCTTGCCCTGATCGTCGAGCTGTGCGGCGGCCTGAGCGAAGTTCGCCAGACGTGCCTCCTGGTCATCGCTCTGCGTGCTGCGCGCGTTGAGATAGATGGCGAGCAGCTTTTCCAGATACGAGTAGTTGACGCGCTCCTCCCCCACATGCTCCACATGGAAATCGAGGTCGATCACCGGCTGTGGCGGGAACTCGGACGCAGAATCAGTCGTACCGGTCGGCAGTGTGATCGTATGTGGCAGCGCGACGAGTTTCTGTTCCTCGTCGTCACTGATTCCAAGCTTCTCGCGCAGCCCCTCGGGGTGTGCAGGATCAAAGATCGTCTCATCCTGCTTGAGGGCGGTGACTCCGTTGTTATAGATCTTCAGCTGTTGCAGGCACTCGCGCTTGTCCTCCATGGCCGGCGGATCCATCTGGGTGAAGTCGTCCGTGATCTTGCGCAGGACGTCGATGGCCCGGCGGGTATCATTGGTGATCTTGTCCATATCAGCAATGACTCCACCACCGTCAGGATGATCCGTCGTAGGATGCACGGCATTCGGGTCAGGTGCTTTTCCTGTCACCGCCGAATTGCGATCGGCATACACACGCAGCGCCTCGTTCATCAGCTGCTTGGACGTCTCGGGCCAGCGGAAGTTGACGATGCGGCCGAACGGTTTGTACTGGTTGTCGTCGATGCGGTTCGTGCGCGAGTATGCCTGAATGAGGCTCGCGCCCGAGAGCGTGCGGTCAACGTAGAGCGTGTTGAGCTTCGGGGCGTCGAAACCAGTGAGCAGCTGGTCGACCACGATCACCAGATCGAGTTTGCGCGCATTGTCCGCGCCGCTGCCCGGATCGACGCCCGCCAGGCGCGAGGTGACGTCAGCGAAATACTGCGGCACCGAGTCTTTGTTGAAATTTGTGCCGAACTCATGGTTGTAGTAGTCCATCGCCCGCACGAGATCGGCATTGTTGTCCTTCTCGTCATCGCCGTGATTGTTGGCGAACGAGAAAGTGACGGCGATCGTCAGCGGCGTGCCGCCATTCTTCTCGATCTGACGGTTCTGCCTGCGGAACTCATCAAAGTACTGCATCGCCATCGGCGTGGAGGCACCGCTCTTCACATGCGTGGTCAGAAGCGCGGGATAGCGGCCGTCAACCGAGCGGTTGGACCAGTGGTCGAGAATGTTCTTCACCACCGCCTCGACGTGCCTGGCATTGCCGTCGTAGACGCCCGAGTCGATGAGGTTGTCGACCTCCTCCGGCTCGATGCGGGCGATGTACATGTTGACCTGCTGTGTGCTCCAGCCCGGATGCTTCAACGCGATCAGCTGCGGCAGAAGCTTTTCCTTGACCTCGTCGGAATCAAGCGTGTGCTCGAAGTCAACTTTGAAGCCGAGCACATTCTTGTCGGCGATGCCCTGCTTGATGGTGTAGGCGTGCAGGCACCGGCCGAAGATGCGCGAGGTGGTGTCGTCGTCGAACAGTGGGGTTCCCGTGTAGCCCACCCAGGCGGAGAACGGGAACTTTTTGCGGATATCCTGCAGCATCGAGCCGTTGGTGGAGCGATGCGCCTCATCGCAGATGAACACGCAACGCTTGTCAAACTTTTTGAACGAGTCGCGCTTGCACAGATCCCCCATCTTCTGGATGGAGGTGACGATGATCGAGCTGCCGCTCTGCCGGCTGCGCAGACGCCGGGCAAGATCCGACACATTGCGCGTGTCGGAGACGACGCCGGACGAATCGACCGTCGAATCAGGATCGTAGGCGCGGTACTTGTCGTATGTCTGCCGCGTCAGCGCAATACGGTCCACAAGGAAGACCACCTTGTCGACCATCGGCAGCCGTGAGGCGAGCCATGCCGTCTTAAAGCTCGTGATGGTCTTGCCCGAGCCTGTCGTATGCCACACATAGCCAATGCCCTGTGCCTGGGCGGTATCGAAATCATGATTTTTGATGGCTCTGATCACACGGCGCGTGGCATACACCTGGTAGGGGCGCATGACGATGAGCCGGTCATGGCCGCGCTCGCCGTCAAGGATCATATAGCTCGTCGCCATCTGGTGCGCCATCGGGATGGAGAGCATCAGGTCGGTGAACGTCTTCCAGTCGTAGACCGGCTCGCCCTCGGGCGTCTGCCAGCGGAACGAGAAGTCGAGGCTGAAATGGTCCGCATCGGTCATCGCCATGTATTTGCAGTCGTAGGGCGTCATTCCCACAAGAATCTGCAGTGTGGAGAAAATACCGCCGTACTGGCCCTCCTGCGCATAGCGCTGCTCCTGGCGCAGCGCCTCGTTCACATCGTGCGCGGCGGATTTCTCCTCGATCTGGATGATCGGCAGACCGTTGATGAGCAGCGTCGTGTCGAAACGGCGTGAAGGAAGACCCGCCCGCACCGGTTTGCGCTGTATCTGGTTGACGATCTGGTAGGTCGTGTTGCCCGCGCCCACCTGCTCCTGGTCGAACACGGTCAGCATCACCGTCTGGCCGGCGGGATCCGTCGTCGTGTCCGTCGACTGCCGTTCGGAATCACCGTTTTGCGAGCCGTCGCCCGCCTGCGCCGCATCGCGATGGATCTCCACCTGCGTGACGCCGTTGAAACCGTACAGCCACTGTCCTGCCTTGTAGGGTGAGGAGCAGTTGGTGAGCAGCTCACGTCTGACCTGATTGAACTCATCGTTCGTCAGCGGTCTGCCGCCAAGCTTTCCGGTGTTGTTGCGCTCGAGAATATGGCGGAAGTTCGCCCACAGATCGTCCGTCGTCTTGATATCCGGCCTGTACTGCCATTGCTTCGTGCCGCCGATATGTTGCAGATGGCTGATGAGCTGACGTTCGAAGGCCTCCTCATCGCAAGGCACGGTCTGGTCCATTCCAGCGTTCTGCATCGAATCGCCCATCAGAAAAACCTTTCGCAACAGCATTGTCGACGATGCCGGATTCATTTCATGACATTGTCGGCATTGTCGCTGTCCCATAGCGACAATTTCTTACTGTACCTGTTGCGAAAGTCCTGATGACACAAAACGGCGCCCGGGTGCATCCCCGGACGCCGCTCATGCTGTCAGTCCAGTCTCAGTTTGGAAGACTGATCACGCCTCGCTCGCAGGCTTTGGACTGCGGACTAAGCATGATTGTCTTTGGCGCGATTCTTCGGCGCGATCGGACTTATTTCTCGGCAGAATCCTGAGCCTGCTCGTCCTCCGGCTTCTCGTCCACGCCGGTCTCCGCGCGCTGGGCGGCGGAAATGGGCGCCGGGGCACCGGTGAGCAGGTCGGTGCCGGCGTGCGTCTTCGGGAAGGCGATCACGTCGCGGATGGAGTCCGTGCCCGCCATGATGGCCGAGGCGCGGTCCCAGCCGAAGGCCATGCCGGCGTGCGGCGGGGCTCCGTACTGGAAGGCGTCGAGCAGGAAGCCGAACTTTTCCTGTGCCTCCTGCTGGCCGATGCCAAGCACATTGAGCACGCGGTTCTGGATGTCGGTGCGGTGGATACGCTCCGAGCCACCGCCCATCTCCAGGCCGTTGCACACGATGTCGTAGGCGTTGCTCATGGCGTGCTCGGGATCCTTGTCGAAGGTGTCGATCCAGTCCTCGCGCGGCATGGTGAACGGGTGGTGCATCGGGCTCCACGCGGAGTGGCCCACCTGCACATGGTCGTCGTTCGGGTCGTCGGTGCGCTTGAACAGCGGGAAGTCGACCACCCACACGAAGGCAAACTTCTTGGGGTCGAGCAGACCCTGGCGACGGGCGATCTCACGGCGGACCATGCCCAGCAGCAGCTGGCTGGACTCCCGGTCGCCGGCGGAGAAGAACACGGCGTCGCCGTCATGGGCGCCCACCTTGGCGGCAAGACCCTCGCGCTCGGCGTCGGAGAGGTGCTTTGCCACCGGGCCGGAGATTTCCCCGTCCTTGAACACGGCGTAGGCAAGGCCCTTCGCGCCGCGCTGCTTCGCCCAGTCCTGCCACTCGTCGAACTGACGGCGGTGCAGCGCCGCGCCGCCGCTGTAGAGCACGGCGCCCACATAGTCCTGCTGGAACAGGCGGAACGGGGTGTTCTTGAAGTAGTCGGTCATCTCCACAAGCTGGTTGCCGAAGCGCAGGTCCGGCTTGTCGGAGCCGTACTTGTCCATCGCATCCTTCCAGCTGATACGCGCGATCGGAGTCTTCACCTCATAACCGCAGGCCTTCCAAACATCGTGGATGATCTGCTCGCCGACCTTCATCACGTCCTCCTGGCCCACGTAGCTCATCTCGAGATCGAGCTGAGTGAACTCCGGCTGGCGGTCAGCGCGGAAATCCTCGTCACGGAAGCAGCGGGCGAACTGGTAGTAGCGCTCCACGCCCGAGACCATGAGCAGCTGCTTGAGCAGCTGGGGCGACTGCGGCAGCGCGTACCACGAGCCCGGATGCAGGCGGGAGGGGACCACGAAATCGCGCGCGCCCTCGGGGGTGGACTTGATCAGATCGGGGGTCTCGACCTCCTCGAAGTCCATCTTGTGCAGGCTCTCGCGCGCGGCCCACATCATCTTGGCGCGCAGCGACAGGCGCTTCTGCATGGCCGGGCGGCGCAGGTCGAGGAAGCGGTACTTGAGGCGCACGTCCTCGCCGGGCAGGTTGTTCTCCCCCTTGTTCTCCACGATCGAGGAGACCTGGAACGGCAGCTGTTTCGAGGTGGCGAGCACGGTGACCTTCGTGGCGTCGAGCTCCACGTCGCCGGTGACCATGTTGTCGCTCTTCTGGCTGTCCGGCCTCTCGGCGACGGTGCCGGTGATCTGCACCACGTATTCGGCGCGGATGTCGCCCACCAGCTTCGGGTCGTCGACCATCACCTGCAGCAGGCCGGAATGGTCGCGCAGATCAAGGAAGGTCATGCCTCCCAGATCACGGCGGCGGTCGACCCAGCCGGCGACCGTCACGCTCTGGCCGACGAGCCCCAGGCCGATCTCGGCGATGGAGTGCGTTCTGTATTTGCTCGAGCTCATTGTTCCTGTCCTTCTCTTGCCAAGCTCACACAGTATAGGGCGGGCGGTGATCCCGCTCAGTCGGCCTCGCCGGTGACGATTGTGCGCTGTGCCAGCGCCTCATCCGGCTGCCAGGTCGAGACATCGCCCTGCTGCTGGTCGCCGGAGAGGATGTTGCGCACCTGGTCGGTCGCGTTCTCCGAGCCAGCCTCGGCGTTCGGATCAGCCGGAAGCCACACATACGGGATACCAAGACGCGAGGCATAGCGGATCTGCTTGCCGATCTTCTGGGCCTTCGGTGCCACATCGGCGTCGATGCCACGATTGCGAAGCTCGGCCGCGATCTCGTCGGAGCGGTCGCGGTCGTCCTCGTTCCACACGCCCACGAGCACGGCGGCAGGGCTCATACGGCTCGCCCGTGCGCCGGCGGTGTGCAGCAGGTAGGCGAGAAGCCGTGAAAGACCGATCGACATACCCACGCCCGGATACTTGTGGCTGCCCTGGCTGGCGAGGTTGTCGTAGCGCCCGCCCGAGCAGATGGAGCCGAGCTGCGGCACGCCGTCCACGAACGTCTCGTAGACGGAGCCCGTGTAATAGTCCAGGCCACGCGCAATGGCGAGATCGGCGATCACCGAGCCCGGGCGGATCCTGTCCGCTTTGGTGATGATGGTCGACACGGTCGAAAGGCCCTTGATCGCGGCGGCATAGTGCTCACCCTGGGTGTCCACGCCGTACTTTTCGCACAGCGCGTCAAACTTCGTGCGCAGCTCGCCGGCATCCGTGGTGCGGATCTCAGCCAGGTCAAGGCAGGCGCGTGCCTGTCTCTCGTCGGCACCGCATGTCTTCTCGAGCTGCCGTGCCACCTCGTCCGGGCTCGTCTTGTCGAGCTTGTCGACCTCGCGCAGCACGCCTTCCACATCCGACAGGCCGATCGCACGGTAGAAGCCCTCGGAGAGCCTGCGGTTGTTGACATGCATCGTCACATGCGGCAGGCCGAGGCTCTCCAGGCGTGAGAGCGCCTCAAGCATGACGAGCGGGACCTCCGTCTCATAATGCTCGGGAAGATCGCCGTTGCCCACCACATCGATATCGGCCTGGACAAACTCGCGGAAACGACCTTCCTGCGGTCGCTCGCCGCGCCACACCTTCTGGATCTGATAGCGCTTGAACGGGAAGACGATGTCACCCGAATGCTCCACCACATAGCGCGAGAGCGGCACGGTCAGATCAAAATGCAGACCGAGGCGCTCAGGCAGCGGGGTGTCATCCTCATGACCCACATCCTGCAGACGCGAGAGCAGATAGATCTGCTTGCTCGTCTCGCCTTTTTTGAGCAGGCTTGCGCCTGTCTCCACCGCGCGGGTCTCAATGCCGAGGAAGCCATTGAGCTCGAAGACCCCGCGGACGATGTCCATCATTTTCTGTTCGACAGCGCGTTCCTGCGGAAGATACTCCGGGAAGCCTGAAACTGTTGCGCCTTTCGCCATGCCCCCCAGCATAGAAAGCGGCGCCGAAGAGCCGGCATGGTGCGTGCCGCAGAGCATGTGTTCCCGTATAATCAGAGTGTTGACAAGAACGCGGGCGTGTGCCCGCACTCTTCACCGCCCGCGATCACGCAAGGAGAAGGCATGAGCGATTCAGAAAACACATCGCTGAGCCAGTCCGTCACCAGCAACGAAACAGCACAGAACGAGCAACAGCCTGTCCAGACGGATGCGCCCACGCAGCCGGCACAGCAGGCCGCATCGCAGGAAGCATCCGCCCAAGCCGCCCCGGCGGCCGATGCCGCTCCTGCGGGGAAGAAGGCCGAGGCCGAGGCGAAGCCTTCCGCCCCTGCCGCCGTTCCCTCTCCTGCCGCGCTGGCAAAGAAGAAGCCCGCGGCTGCCGCTCCCTCCCCCGTGACCTACAGCGCCAAGGACATCTCTGATGCCGCCTCGCATGCCATCCTGCGTGATGGCACCGTGCTCGTCAAGGATGGCGAGACGGAGCGTGAGGTCGGCACCTACGCCCAGGGCGAGTCTGATGCGGCCGTCGATCTGCTCGTGCGCCGCTATCTCGATCTGCGCGCCCGTGTCGACATGTTCGCCGGTCGCCTGCACTCGCACAACATCCGTACCCGTGAGATCGACGAGACGCTCGCCTCGCTTGACAAGGATCTCAAGGAGCCCAAGGCTGTGGGCGATCTGCCGGCGCTGCGCGCGCATCTCGAGGAGGTGCGCGGCCAGGCCGAGAAGAAGAAGGAGCAGATCGAGCAGTGGCATAAGAAGGCCGTGGAGAAGTCCACGCAGGACCGCACCGCCATTGTCGAGAAGGCCGAGGCCATTGTCGCCGGCCTTGGTGATCAGACGAACTGGCGTGACACGGCCGACAAGTTCCGCGACCTGTTCACCCAGTGGCAGAGCGTGCAGCGCAAGGAGGCGCGTCTTGACCGCAAGACCGCCGACGAGCTGTGGAAGCGCTTCTCCCAGGCCCGTTCCACCTTCAACCACCGCCGCCGCGCCTGGGCAAAGCAGCGCGATGCCGAGCGCGCGCAGGCAAAGGCCGCCAAGGAGCAGATCATCTCCGAGGCCGAGGCCATGAAGGACTCGACCGACTGGGGTGCCACCTCCCGTGCCTACAACGAGCTGATGGACCGCTGGAAGGCCGCGGGCCGTGCCGGACGCCGCGATGACGACGCGCTGTGGGCACGCTTCCGCGCCGCCTGCGACGTGTTCTTCAACGCCCGTCAGGCCGACCGTGACAAGACCGACAAGTCCGAGGAGGACAACCTCGCCAAGAAGCGTGAGCTGCTCGACAAGGCCCGCAAGCTTGTCCCGGTCTCCACGCTGGAACAGGCACGCCAGGCCCGTCAGGCGCTCGGCGACATCCAGGACCAGTGGGATCAGATCGGTTATGTCCCGCGCCGCAACATCCACGAGCTCGAGCAGGGCATGGCGGATGTGGAGCAGCAGATCAAGGCCGTCGAGGATGCTGCCTGGAAGGCCAGCGACCCTGAGGAGGATGAGCGCAAGAACTCGTTCGAGAGCCAGCTGAAGAGCCGTCTGGCCGAGATTGACACGCTCCTCGCCTCAGAGACCGATCCGAAGAAGAAGGAAGCCCTCGAGCAGGAGAAGGCCACGAAGCAGATGTGGCTCAGCACCGTCAAGAAGACGAACTGATCGATGTCAGGCCGTCTGGCTGATGGTCATCGGCTGACGGTCTGATCATCAATCAGGACGATTCATACAAAGGCGCCCACCGGCATCACACCGGTGGGCGCCTTTGTATCTGCTCTGTTATCTGCTCTGTCTCAACTCTGACATCGCGCGGATATCAGGCAGATCTCAACATGCAGATGCACTGACACATACAGATGTACTGACAATGGATAGGCACATCGCTCATGGGTCGGCGCGCTGGCGGATCTTCACGCGCGGTAGTGGCGGCCCGAGCCGCCGGCACTGCGCCGGACGGCACGCTTGTGCGTCATCTCCGACTCGCGCGAGCCTGTCAGACGGAATGCGTCATAGACGCCGTCGATCTGTCGCAGCTCGGAGAGCAGCACCTGCAGATGCTTCATGTCCGCCAGCTGGAACTCGAACGTGCCCGTGGCCACACGCCCGCCCTGGCTGCCCGCGCGCATATCCGCGCTGATGAGGTCCACTCCCCCGTCTGAGAGCGTCTTGGTGATGTCGCTGAACAGATGCGGCCTGTCGAGCGCGTCGATCTCCACACGCACGGTGAACGGCGTGTGCTCGCCCGTCCAGCTGACCTGGACGATGCGCTGTGGCTCGTTCTTCTCCAGGCTGAGGATGTTGACGCAGTCGGCGCGATGGACGGAGACACCCTGCGCCTTGGTGATGAAGCCGACGATCTTGTCGCCGGGCACCGGGTTGCAGCAGCGGGCAAGTTTGACCCACACGCCCGAGACGCCTTTGACAGTGATCGCCCCGGAGGCGGTCTGCACCTGACGCGCGGGGGCGGTGGACGGCATGCTCGCCGTCTCGACCTCGTCGCTGACCTCCTGCTCGCCGGCATCCGACACGAGATGGGATATGACGGTCTGCGGGGTGAGCTTGCCCTCGCCGAGCGCCGAATAGAGCGCGTTGACGGAGCCGAAACCGATGTCCTGCGCGGCACCGAGCAGCGCGGGCTCTGTCAACAGGTTCTGCAACGGCAGATTCTTACGGCGCAGTGCGCGGGTCAGCTCGTCTTTGCCGTCATCGATGGCCTGGGAGCGGCTCTCCTTGCTGAACCACTGCTTGATCTTGGCGCGGGCGCGCGGGGATTTGACGAAGTTGAGCCAGTCACGCGAGGGGCCGGCATCCTCTGCCTTGGTGGTGAGGATCTCGACCGTATCGCCGTTCTTGAGGCGCGTGTCGAGCGGGACAAGCCGCTCGTTGACCCTCGCGCCCATCGTGTGATGACCGACCTCTGTATGCACGGAGTAGGCGAAATCGACCGGGGTGGCACCCGCGGGCAGGGAGATGACCTTGCCTTTGGGGGTGAACACATACACCTCGCCGGAGCTCAGATCCTCCTTGAGCGTGCCGAGGAACTCGTTGGAGTCGGGCGTCTCGCTCGTCCAGTCGGCAAGTTGCTGGATCCAGCGCAGGTTGTCCTCTTGGGAGATCTCGCCGTTCTCCTCCTTGCGCTCACGCGTCTTGTCGGAGGAGTCCGGCGTCGACAGGGCGCGCCCGGCCTCGCCGTTCTCTTTGTACTTCCAGTGTGCGGCGATGCCATATTCGGCCCGGCGGTGCATCTCCCACGTGCGGATCTGAATCTCGACCGGCTTGCCGCCCGGGCCCACCACGGTGGTGTGCAGGCTCTGGTACATGTTGAGCTTGGGCATGGCGATGTAATCTTTGAACCTGCCCGGGATCGGCTTCCACTCGGCGTGCACGATGCCGAGCGCCGCGTAGCAGTCGCGCACGGTGTCGACGATGATGCGCACGCCCATCAGGTCATAGATGTTGGCGAAATCGTGCCCGCGCACGACCATCTTCTGATAGATGGAGTAGTAGTCCTTCGGTCTGCCTGTCACATAGGCGTGGATGTGCTGGGCGGCGAGTTTTGTGCGCAGCTCGTCGAGGATCTGTTTGAGATACTCGTCGCGCGAGCCGGCCCTGTTGGCCACGAGGGTGACGATCTCGTTGTAGATCTTGGGATACAGCTGCTTGAACGAGAGTTCCTCGAGCTCGGTCTTGATGGCGTTCATACCGAGGCGGTTGGCCAGAGGCGCGTAAATATCCAGCGTCTCGCGCGCCTTGCGGTCACCATTGTCGGTGGGCACGTAACGCCAGGTGCGCGCGTTATGCACGCGGTCGGCGAGCTTGACGACCAGGGTGCGCACGTCGCGGCTCATCGCCACCACAAGCTTGCGGATGGTCTCGGCCTGGGCGGAATCGCCGTACTCGATGTTGCTGATCTTGGTGACCCCGTCGACAAGGCCGGCGACGGTGTCACCGAACTCGTAGCGGCACTGCTCGAGCGTGTAGTCGGTGTCTTCCACGGTGTCGTGCAGCAGGCCGGCAGCCACCACGCGCGGGGTCATGCCCAGATCGGCGAGGATCTGTGCCACGCCGAGCGGGTGGATGATGTACGGTTCACCGGAGCGGCGGCGTTCGGCGCGATGCTGCCAGACCGCGCGATTGTAGGTCTTGCGCAGAATCTTCAGGTCGGCCCCGGGGTGGTGCTCCACGACCGACTGCAGGATGGGCCGCAGCGCGTCGTCGGGGTCGTCGGGGATCTCGCAGCCGAGCAGACGCGAGCCCATATCCGTCCAATCACGCGGATCGGGACTGGAGGGGTCAATGAGCGACCTGCCCGCCCCGGCACGGCCGGAGGCGCCCGCCACATGGGTGCTGCGCGAGTTCTCGGCGGAGAGCGCGGCGAACCCGCCGGTCTCCCGCTTCTCGTCCCCAGTGTGGGTCGTGCCTGTTGTATCGCCCATGTCGGCTCCTCTCGTTGCTTCCTATGCTACCGGCCGGCGCTGCCGTCGCCACTCCGGTGGTGTGCCGGCATGGTCTCAGTCTCGTGCGAGCGCGCGTCCTGTCTGCAGGCCGGTCGAGCCGAAACCGCCTTCTCCGCGCAAAGACTGCGGAAGTGTCTGCGTCTGCTGGAAATCCCCTCGCCAGTAACGCTGGATGATCATCTGGGCGATCCGGTCGCCTTTGGCGAAATGCCAGGTATGGGTGGGATCAAGGTTGATGAGCGGGACCTTGTATTCTCCCCGGTAGCCGGAGTCGATGGTGCCCGGCGCGTTGGGCAGTGTGACGCCCTGACGGATGGCCAGTCCCGAGCGGGGATGTACCAGGATCACATAGCCGTCCGGGATGGCGATGCGGATACCGAGCGGGATGAGCTTCCTCTCGAACGGTGCGAGATCGAAGTCGATCGCCGAGCGCAGATCAGCCCCCGCGTCACCCTCATGCTCGTAAGAGGGAATGAAGACAGGCGGCCTGCCGTCGACACCGGTGATGAGCAGCGTGACATGCTCCGGGCCGTGTGCCTCGAAGCGCACCGCACCGGCTGCAGAGTGTCCGTCTGCGCAGTGCCCGTCCGCAGAGTGGCTACCCGTATTCTTCATCCTGTCCTCCATCTGTTCCTCCTTGTTCCACGTTTCTGGCAATCCGATATGGATTCTGGCATGAACCGACGCCGGGATACAAAAAATGCCGGTCATGATGGCCGGCATTTGTCCGCGTGCGCTCTCACTCGAGCTCGGCGGCACATTCCTTGCAGATCGGCTGCCCGTCCTTCATATAGGCGAGCTGGCTGCGATGCTTGACGAGGAAGCAGTTGGAGCAGATGAACTCGTCTTCCTGGGTGGGGATGACCGTCACCGAGGAATCGGCGTTCTTGATGACCGCGCCGGGAAGCTCGTAGTTCTCGGCAATGGCCTCCTCATCGTCGTCATCGCCGTCATCCGAGCCGTCGTTGTCGTTCTGGGCGCCGGCAAGAGACTTGACGGCCTCCTCGTCGTCATCCTCTTCGTCTTTGTCTTTCGGCCGATCGTAGTCCTGAGCCATGTGAAAACCTTCCTTGGCGGTCGTTCAACGTCCCGCCACGGCGGATAGTGTGTGCGGCGATAAAAATACATCAGGTCACAGGAAAATGCAAGTATCCATGTTGCAGGGCAAGACTTTCCTCTAACGGCGAATAAATTAATAACGGTAATAGCACGTAACCCTTTGTCGGGGAACGTTCGGGCGCGGTAGGCCGGCATACGCGTAAAATGTGCCATGGCCGCGTCCCGCCGTGCCTGTGCGGTATAAGGGCGGGACGACACAAGTGTGGAGGACCTGATGGTGAGGAAAGCAGTATTTGACCACGTCGACGACGCCGGTGTCGTCATTCTGACCGTCGGCGACGAGCACGTCGAGCTTGACGACTCGGATGCCTTCGAGCAGGGTCTCCTCGCCGCCAAGCAGATCAAGGCCGAGGCCCGCACGGACGCGCTGCCGCCGGAGACGGAGGGACTGCCCATCTCCCAGATCCAGAACCTCGTGCGTGCGGGCGTGTCGACAGACAAGATCGCCGACAAATACAACATGGAACCCGCCCTCATCCGCCGTTTCGCCCAGCCGATCGAGCAGGAGAAGCGGAGCGCGATCGCCCAGTTCCTCACTGTCAACATCCGACAGAATGACGAGGTGCGCCGTCTGGGCGAGCTGATCAACGGCACCCTTGTCGAGGCCGGTGTCGATACGGCCACCGTGGAGTGGTCGGCAAGCCGCAACAAGCGCGAGCCGTGGAAGATCAGCGCCTTCTTCCCGCACAACAGCCGGATCTACAAGGCCACCTGGTCATGGAACATGCGTGACAACGCGGTGGTCGCCATCGATCCGACGGCCAAGAGGCTGCTGGGCCAGTCCGATGCCGCCGCCCGCGACCTGCTCTTCGGCGACGACGACAGCACGTCCATCTCCACCGACGTGCCGCAGTCCGGGCCGAACCCGCCCAGCTGGATGATCGAAGAGGACGGCCGACGCCAGAATGGCGGGTCTGCCGATTCAGCCGCCGATGCGCGGACCGATGGTCTCGTGTCACAGGATGAGGATGACACGCGTCTGTTCGGTCCTGAACCGTCCGCGACGGACACCGATGCGACAACGACGTTCTCCCCTCTCGCCGATGCCGCTGCAGGCACCTCTTCTGCCGTGGCGGCGCAAGAAAGTGCCGATGGATCAGACCCGCGTCCGCAGGAGCACCGACTGACGGACCGTGACGATGATCTGTCGGATTCCTCCCATTCCTCCCAGGATCCCACGTCCCCTGCGGAAGATTCCCGGACAGATGTGACGGAACCGGAGGATGGGACGCATGCGGGGGAAAAGAGGAACAGCCTGTCAAAGAAGACAGCCGCCAGGTCACCCAAGAAATCGTCGGCGCGCTATAGCAGGCGCAACGCCATCCCCTCATGGGATGACATCATCTTTGGCGACTGACCCTGTCCTTGTTCGGCCTTCCGTATTCGGCGTTTCTGTCCCTGTTCCTGTCACGAGACATCGACGAGAAGCGGAATACGGCTCTCCATCTCCGTCCACGAGCCGTGGACGCCCGGCATCGACATCGCCCCGATCGATTCGAAACGCGAGTCGACGATGGTCGTATGGCCGTTTGCCAGGACGACGAGATCCCCGATCATCGGCCGTATCCTCTCCTCGACCGGCCCGAACAGCCCGGAGGAAACGGCCTCGTCACGCGTGAATACACGCGCGGCATCGCCCAGCGCCTCACGCCAGCGGGCGGCGAGCCGGTCCGTGTACTCACCGTCCTCCTTGTAGACCATCACCGCGCGGGGCTCACCGCCGATCAGATGCACGCCCTCGCACAGCTCCGGGTCGCCAGCGATATCAATCCGCGCGGAGGACGCGGCGGATACCATGCCGTGATCCGCCACGACGACGAGCAGGGTGCCCGGCGCGGCCTGCTCATGCAGCCGGCGCAGCTGGTCATCCACATTTTCGAGCGCCTGCGCCCAGTCGTCCGATTCCCAGCCATCGGCGTGGCCGGTGTGGTCCACGTCACGCAGATAAAAGTAGGTCAGACCCGGCTGGTGCGTCAGCTCGATGGCGAGGTCGAGACGCTCGGTCGATGTCTTACGTTTAAGAAAGCGCGGCCCGGCGAGCGAGGCGCGCGTCATGGGCGATTTCTTGAATTCCGGCATGCTGATCGAATCGGTCCGCACCTGCTGGCCGACAAGACCGGTGAACACGGTGGGCTGGCGCTGCAGCTCCTCGGGCGGGATGGCCCCTTTCCACTGGATCATCTGCGTGATGCGGCCGGTGCGCGGGTTGAGCTGCGTGTAGCCGAGCAGTCCCGTCAGGCCCGGGCATGTCCCGGTGCCGAACGTGGCCATGGCGGCCGTCGTGGTGGTCGGATAGCAGGTGCGGATCCATGTGCCCTCTCCGAGCAACGAGGCCAGATACGGGGCATGGTCGGCGCACAATGCGAGATTCCAGTAGCCCAGGCCGTCGATGAGCGCAATGACGATCGATGAGGCGTGCGGCAGGCCGAGATCGAGACGGGCTTTCTCAGGATCAGCCACGAGTGCGGTCGGGACAGGATGTCCCAGACTGGCGGACAGGGCGGGCAGCACCTCAGACAGTCGTCGGGCCGCGTAAATCCCGGGGATGGCGAGCGGGGCATGCAGCGTCTCATCGTCAGGGATCGCCGGCGATCCGCCATACTGCGACCGGTTGTTTGTCCCTGTACCAGTCCGGGCATCGGCCGTGATCGCCCTGGAACCCGTGCCGTCACTGTTGCCGTCTGCCATGTCTGTCCCCTCTCCCGCCGTGTCCTGCCCGGATCGCCCGACCGATCGTCATATCGGCACTCGCCGCCAGCATCCGACGTCCGTCCTGCCATCTTTCATTTTATCCGGCCATTTATCCGCCATGATGTGGGATAATAGACCGTCTCGTTGTGAGGGAGGATCATGGCACGTCGGCGTTCAACGCTTCCGCAGGCACAATACGATCCGAGGACCGTCAAACAACGGATCGTCGATACCCCGCTCAAGACGGAGATGAACACCTCGTTCCTCGCCTACGCCTATTCTGTCATCTACTCGCGTGCCCTGCCGGACGCGCGCGACGGTCTCAAGCCCGTGCAGCGGCGCATTCTCTACCAGATGGGCGAGATGCGGCTCACTCCTGACAAGCCATACATGAAATCGGCCCGCGCGGTCGGTGAGGTGATGGGCAAGCTGCATCCCCATGGTGATTCGTCCATTTATGAGTCGATGGTGCGTCTTGCCCAGCCGTTCGCCATGCGTCTGCCGCTCGTGGACGGGCACGGCAATTTCGGCTCGCTCGACGACGGACCGGCAGCCTCTCGTTACACGGAGGCGCGCCTCGCCCCGGCAGCGCTGGCGATGAACGCTGACGTGCATGAGGGCACGGTGCCGTTCTCGCCCAACTACGACAACAAGCTCAAAGAGCCGGACGTGCTGCCGGCCGCCATCCCCAACCTGCTCGTCAACGGCTCGCAGGGCATCGCCGTGGGCATGGCCACCAACATGATCACCCATAATCTGCGCGAGGTGATCGATGCGGCCACATATCTGATCGCCCATCCGGACGCCTCGCTCGACGAGCTGATGCGGCGCATCCCCGGGCCGGACATGCCCGGAGGCGGCATCATCATGGGCCGTGACGGCATCCGTGAGGCCTACTCCACCGGCCGCGGCACCTTCACCACGCGCGCCCGCGTGCGGGTGGAGAACGTGACGGCACGCAAAAAAGGCATCGTCATCACCGAGCTGCCGTTCATGGTCGGCCCGGAGCGCGTGCTCGAGCGCATCGGCCAGGCGGTCAAAGAGAAGAAGCTGGACGGCGTCACCTCGGCCGTCGATCTGTCCGACCGTCTCAACGGGCTCAAGATGGTCATCACCATCAAATCTGGCTTCGACCCCAGGGCGGTGCTGCGCCAGCTGTATCTGACGACCCCGCTGGAGAGCACGTTCGCCATCAACAACGTGGCGCTCGTCAACGGACGCCCGCACACGATGGGCCTCAAAGAGCTGCTGCAGGTGTGGATCGACCACCGGCGCACCGTGGTGCACAACCGCTCCGCCTTCCGTAAGAAGAAGGCGCAGGAGCGGCTGCATCTCGTCGAGGGCCTGCTGCTCGCGCTCGTGGACATCGACGAGGTGATCCAGGTCATCCGTTCCTCCGACGACCAGGCGGCCGCCAAGAGCCGGCTCATGGCCGTCTTTGATCTCGACGACGTGCAGGCGACGTACATTCTCGACCTGCAGCTGCGGCGGCTGACGAAGATGAGCCGGATCGAGCTGGAGGGCGAGCGTGACGATCTGAACAAGAAGATCCGCGAGCTTGATCTCATCCTCTCCTCGGAAGCCGAGCGGGATCGCGTGGTGGTCTCCGAGATGCAGGAGGCGGCCGACAAGTACGGTGACGACCGTCGCACGCAGATTTTCGACGAGGACGGCACGTGCGTGGCGATGCCCGGCAATGCGGATATCGAGACAAGGTCGTCCGACCAGGCCGGTAAAGGAGGCGGCCCTGTCTCCCCCGCCGGCGCCCATGACCTGTCGACGATCTCTCTGTCGGGTTCGGCGAAGGAGAATGCCGAGAGCGGGCTGCGGCTCGAGGACGAGCCATGCGCGGTGGTGCTCGGCGCCTCCGGGCTGATCGCGCGGGCCGGGGCATCCGTGCTGGATGTGCTTGCCGCCCGCTCGGCCGACACACCGCGCGTGCCTGACGATGCCATCGCCTCGGCGTTCCGCACGACCACGCTGAGCGATTACGGTCTGCTCACCTCCGCCGGCCGTCTCGTGCGCGCCCGCGTGGCCGATCTGCCGCACCTGCGCCCGTCGGACAGCGTGAGCGTGGAAGGCGGCGTGCGAGCCGACGAGCTGCTCGCCGGTGCCCGGGATACGCAGGCGGTACCTGACGAGCATGTGGTGGCCGCCGTCGCCCTGCCAGCGGCGGCACAGCCGTCTGCCGGTGCGCAGACGAACTCCCCCACAAACACGGAAGAGGGCGACAGTCCGGCTGATGACGTGCAATCCGCCTCCGGCTTTGTACCGGTGGCGATGGCCACGCGCTCGGGCCTTGTGCGCCGGTGGAACGGTGATATGCCCACCACGCATGACTCGTTCCAGGTGCTCACGCTCAAGACAGCCGACGACGGCGAACCGGACAGCATCGTCGGCGCGGCGCCCGCGCACGATGACGACCGTCTCATGCTCATCTCCTCCGATGCGAAGATCCTGACCTTCGAAGCCTCTTCTGTCAGGCCGCAGGGCCGCTCCTCCACCGGCATGAAGGGCATGCGTCTGTCGGCGGGGGCACGGCTGATCGGCTTCGACGTCGTACGTGCCGGTGATTGCGGCTGGACGGATGCCGATGGCGGCATGGGCGCGGTCGTGCTCACCGTCGCCGGTGATGCCAAGGCACTCGCCGGCACGGACAGCGGCAGCGCCAAGCTCACCCCGCTTGATGTCTATCCCACCAAGGGCCGCGGCACGGGCGGTGTGCGCGTGCAGACGTTCCTCAAAGGCCAGAACGCGCTGCTGCTCGCCGCCGCCGGGCCGTACCCGCTCCACGCGCTCGACGGCTCGGGCAGACCAGTGGTTCTGCCGAAGGTGGACAAGCGTCGCGACGCCTCCGGCACGCCGCTGTCCTGCCCGATCGCCGTCGTCGGGTGAGCTTCTGTCTCTCTTGACGAAAGCTTCTGTCTCTATCGATGGCAGCCGGTACTGCCTCTTCGCCGGCTGCCGTCAGTGTGCCGTCAACATCACTTATCAGTTGCCCGGGTGAGCCCGTGTGACCGCCGCATTGAGGACGCGGCGATTGGGCAGATAGACAAAGACGGCGAGCGGCAGCACCAGCAGCTGGACGGCGAAGAACGCGTGCACCGGCAGCGTGTCGTCGATCAGTCCTCCCAGCATCGGTCCGAAGCTCATGGCCACATCCAGGCCGAGATAAAACGTGGCGTTGGCCAGCCCCTGCTCGCTTGCCGGGGCGAGCATCATCGCCGTCGCCTGGTTGATGGAATAAATGACGCCATAGCCCACGGCCATCGACGCAGCGGACAGGCCCATCACGAAATTGTTCGGCATCCAGATATCGCACAGCAGATAGACCGTCGTGCCAGCCAGCGAGATCCAGAACCAGCGGCCATAGGGGACGGTATCAAACTCACGTTTGAAGACGAGACGGATGACGAGGAGGATGACGGCGTAGATGAGGAAATAGGCGCCGACCGCCACCGGCGCGTGCAGCTGCTCAGTATAGCGGACGATGTCAGCCTGGGTGATGAAGTACGGCAGGGCGAACAGCGTGGTGAGCACACCCACCGGCAGCGCATCCTTCTGGATGAGCGCGGGCAGATGATGCCTGCGGCGGGGCGCGGAACGAGACGTTCGGTCATCGGTGTCGCTATCGGTGTCAGCGCCGGAGGATTTTCCGGACGGCACAGTGACATACACAGTGGCATGCGCACTGGCACGCACAGGTCGGGCATGGTCGCCGACGAACTGGATGAGCACCACCATGATGGCCGCGCTGATCGGCGGCAGGATCAGGCTCGGACGATACCCAGCTGCATGGTAGAGATTGATGGAGATCGCCGGACCGAGCGACATCGCCAGCGCGTTCATCAGGCCATACAGGCCCATCGCCTCGCCCACATGCGTGCGCGGCACAAGAAAGGCGATCCACGTGCTCACGCACACGGTGCACAGCACATAGCCCAGGCCGTTAATCAGCCGGAACACGATCAGCAGGCCCGGCGTGTGCACGAGCGGGTAGCCAGCCGCCCCGATCACGAGCATCACCCCGCCGATGGTGGAAAGCAGGTACTTGGAATACCTGTCGGCCAGATGCCCGGTCACCGGTCGCAGGAACATGGCGACAAGGCTCATCATCCCGGCGATCACACCGGCAAGCTCATCGCTCGCCCCCAGACTCTGCGAGTAGCCGTTGATGAGCGGGTTGACCGACATGGTGGAGAACATGAAGAAGAACGCCGCCGCCATGACGAGGATGACATCACGCGAGTAGATGCCCGATCCGGCGTTGCGCGGACGGGAATTGATACTCCCCCGCATCATTCGCCTCTTGTGCGCCTTCTGCACAGGATGTGCCGTGGTCCTCTGCACGGTCGCCACTGACCCATGCTTGCCGACGGGTGTGCCCGATAGTGCCCCAGATGCCGTCGCCGGTCATCCCCCTTCGTGTCGTGTGCAGGTCTGGGTGCGTTCCCCAAACGTCGTTCCAGACACAGAATGATAGGCAGACTCCCGATCTTATGGAGGCTGCGAAGGTCATGGATCGCCTGCGTCCTCAAAAGCCTCCCGAAGCCTGGAGTATCTGAGAGACAGACGCGTCTGAAGATGGTTCACCGGAAATTATTCTCAGCAGCGCCCCCGCCGCTGGCAGGCATGGCTGCTCCTTGTGCTTCGGATTGGCCGTGTGCAACCGCCGGTGCCGAACCGGTCAGCCTCTTCATCAACGGACGAATGATATGCTGATCGGTCCACCTGGTCAGTGGCCGGACGATGAGACGCAGAATGAGCATGCTCACGGCGAGCAGGACGATATACAGTACGGTGATCTGCAGCAGGGAGATGATCAGTTTCCTCCAGGGACCCTGCGGCTCAGGGGTCACAGCGAACAAAACGGACCAGAGCCGCTGCTCCAGCATCGGCGAATTATGCAGGAGGTAGACACCGAACGTCGCTGGTGCGACGGTGAGAACAACATCATGCCATCGCGTCGTGCGTTGCGGTTTGTGTGACTGTGTGACACAGATGAACAACGAGGCGGCGGCGAGGATCTCAAGAATCTGGGTCGAATGCGGCTGCTCCCGGTTGAACAGCTCGATCGACCAGCCCATCGGCCCCGCCACAGGATTAGGATTCCTCAGACCGTGCGTAAAGACGAGGGTCAGCCCTGCCGTGACGACAAATGTGAGGAGCACGCCCCACCAGCGGATACGCGGCATCGCCTGTGGATAGCGACGGATCAGCGCCCCGATGAGATAGACGCCGATCAGATACAGTGGCTCGGTCCAATACATGGATCTGCCATTGAGGATCTGCCAGATGAAGACGACCCAGACCACGAGTCCTGTCAGCACGAATGCCTGATGCCGTGTGAGTGTGTCTAGAAGCCGGTTGATGAACGGCACGAACAGCATCAGAACAAAGTAAGCGCTCACGAACCAGTACGCCTGGAAGGTGATCGGGAACACGGCCGTCAATATATCGCGGGGATGAATCTCGACCGGATGGTGCGTCAGAGCGGCGATCAGAAGAAATACGACATATGTGCCGACCGAATACACAGCGGTCTGCACCCACAGACGGATGAGCCGCGGCAGAGGATGGGACGTCGAGTAGGCGAGAAAATACGCGGAAATCAGGACGAAGAGAACGACACCGACCTGTCCTGCCCACAGGCCCAGCGCGTTGACGGCGTTTCCCCAACTGCCGCGCAAGGCAGGATCCGTGCGCACCTGCCAATTGTTGAAACCATAATAATGCGAGGCGAGGATGAGGAACATCGCGACGATGCGGAGAAACTCGTATCTCCAGTCGCGCCGGTCCTGACCATGCGCAGGGCGAATGTGCCGTCCCTGCGCGCGTGTCGGCCGCCGATACGCCCCGGCAGCTCGGGGATATGTATCTACCGCGCGAACAGGCGCATGGCCGCCTCCTACAGACGGGGAGGAGGCGTTGACGACAACGTTGTCTTTCTCGTGGACGCTGTCGTCTCCCCTATCGCAGGATGGCTGGGGGGGGGTGCCTAAATGGGAAGCTTCCTGTGAGACGATCTTCCGCCGTGACTGCCGAAACACATATTCCATGAAGGGGACTCGCTCTGCTGGAAGAATGGATCTGTCGGCATGCCATATTCAGGCAATGCCGATGCGAGTCTCAGGTTATTCTCAGGCATCGATCTGCGAGCGGTCGAAGGTGTCCGCGTTGTCGACGATGAACTCCTTGCGCGGGGGCACCTGGTCGCCCATGAGCAGGCGGAAGATCCCGTCGGCCTGCGCGGCGTCCTGCATGGTGATACGGCGCAGCAGACGCGTTCGCGGGTCCATCGTGGTGACGGCCAGCTGGTCGGCGTCCATCTCGCCCAGACCCTTGTACCGCTGGATATCCGGGTCATAGGCGATGCCCTGACGGTCGAGATCCTTGAGCTTGCCGCCCAGCTCCTCCTCCGAGTAGGTGTAGGCGAACTCGCCCTTGTGCCGGCCGGCCAGCGCGATACGGTGCAGCGGCGGCACGGCAGCATACACATGGCCCTGTGCGATCATCGGGCGCATATAGCGGTAGAAAAGCGTGAGCAGCAGGATGCGGATGTGCGCGCCGTCCACATCGGCATCGGTCATCATGATGATCTTGTCGTAGCGCGCCTGGGAGATGTCGAAATCCTTGCCGCTGCCGGCGCCGACCACCTGGATGATAGCCGAGCATTCGGCATTGTTGAGCATCTGGTTGAGCGAGGCCTTCTCCACGTTGAGAATCTTGCCGCGGATAGGCAGCAGCGCCTGAAAGGTGGAGTTGCGGGCGGCTTTCGCGGTGCCGAGCGCGGAATCGCCCTCGACGATGAACAGCTCGGCAATGTCGTCGTTGCCCGACAGGCAGTCGGAGAGCTTGGCGGGCATGGAGGCGGACTCCAGCGCGTTCTTGCGGCGCGTCGCCTCCTTGGCGCGATGCGCCTGCAGACGTGCGCGCATCTCCCCCACCACCTTGTCGAGGATGGCGGCGGCCACCTGCTTCGTGCCGCGCTTGCGGCCGTTGATCATGTCGCCGAACTGCTTGGAGGTGATACGGCTGACGATCGGCTTGACCTGCGCGGTACCGAGCACGTCCTTCGTCTGGCCCTGGAACTGCGGCTCGGCGATGCGCACCGTCACCACGGCCACAAGACCGGTGGTCACATCGTCGCGCTCGATCTTCTGCTTAGGGTCCTTGAGACTGAATTTGAGCTTGCGGGCGTTCGACTCGACGGCCTTGCGCATCTCACGGGTCAGGGCGTTGAGGAAGCCGTCCACATGCATGCCGCCGCCCGGCGTCTCCACCACGTTGACATAGGAGCGGATGGTGGTGTCATAGTCGTTCGTCCAGCGCAGGGCGATATCGACATCGCACGTGCGATGCACGACGGTCGCGCGCAAGTCGCCGTCGGCCTCGACCTGCTGCGTCTCCTCGTCGTAGCCACCCGTGCCGGTGATGTGCCAGATGTCGCTGACCGGCTCGCCGGTGGAGAGGTAGTCGACGAAATCGACCACACCGCCGTCGTGACGGAACGTCTGTAGGCGCGGTTTTGCCGCGAGTTCGTCCTCCTCGGCTCGCTCGACCTTCTGGCGTGTGCGCTGCCCGGCGATGCCCGTCTGGGAGAGCATGTCACCGACCGTGTCGAGACCATCCGCGCCAGTGGCATCATCTGCTGATGTATTCGTCTCGTCGGCGCCTGACATCACGGCAACGACGTTGTCTGCATCACCCTTGCCGGCGTCAGCACCCTCAGCATCGCCCATGGCGGTATCGCCGGCAGTACCGGTGAGATCGGTGTCATCGGCATCGTCGTGGGAACCAGGCGCGGCTTCTCCACCGATCTTTGAGGAGGGAGTCTCCTGCGCCACGCCGGCGATGAAGGTCGCACCGGAAGGCCTGCCCGTCGTCTCATCGGCTTTGCCGTATTCGTTGATGACCTCGATGGTCAGTCCCGGCACGAGGAACGACGTCTGGCGCACGCGATCGATGAGCATATCATAGTCGAAATGCGCGGTGGCGTTGAAGATCTCCGGATCAAGCCAGTAACGGATGCGCGTGCCGGTCGTCTTCCTGCCCACCTTGCCGACGATGCGCAGCTGTGTGGGCCGGCCTTTGCGTGTCTTCTTGAATGGTGAGGACGGCGAGGGATGCTTCGGATCCGGGTCGGTGAACACGCCCGGATGGCCCTGACGGAACTCCATCCGATGCGTCTTGCCATCGCGGTCGACCTCCACGTCGAGCCGGGAGCTGAGCGCATTGACGACGGAGGATCCCACGCCGTGCAGTCCGCCGGTCTTGTTGTAGCTGGACTCGCCGAACTTCGCACCGGCATGCAGCTTGGTGAGCACCACCTCCACACCGGAGAGTCCTGTGCGCGGCTCGGTGTCCACAGGGATACCGCGACCGTTGTCATCCACCTCCACCGAGCCGTCGGTGTGCAGGGTGACGGTGATATGGTCGCACACGCCTGCCAGCGCCTCATCGACGGAGTTGTCGATGATCTCCCACAGGCAGTGCATCAACCCGAGCGTGTCGGTCGTCCCGATGTACATGCCGGGCCTCTTGCGCACCGCGTCGAGACCTTCGAGGACGGCGAGATCACTGGCGGTATAGCCGTCGGACGGGGTGGTGTTCTGTGTGCGGGCCATATGTCCCTTTCTGCTGGCAAAGGTGATCAAAGCATCGGCCTACCGACGTCACAGCCGACGCCGCACAGCAAAACGGCCCTCTCCTACAAGGAGGGAGGGCCGAAGCCGACAGGTCGGTTGGATGCGCCGGGGTGTCTCAGTCGTCGAGGAAGTCCTTCAGCGACGTGGCACGCGACGGGTTGCGCAGCTTGGCCATGGTCTTGGACTCGATCTGACGGATGCGCTCACGGGTGACGCCGTAGACACGGCCGATGTCATCGAGGGTCTTCGGCTGGCCGTCCTCAAGACCGTAGCGCATCTTGATGACCCCGGCCTCGCGCGGCGAGAGGGTCTCGAGCACTTGGCGCAGCTGCTGCTGCAGCAGCGAGAAGCTGACGGCATCCTGCGGGGCGATCGCGTCGGTGTCCTCGATGAGGTCGCCGAACTCCGAATCACCGTCCTCGCCGAGCGGGGTGTGCAGACTGATCGGTTCACGACCGTATTTCTGCACCTCCTCGACCTTCTCCACCGGCATGTCGAGCTCACGGGCGAGCTCCTCGGGTGTGGGGTCGCGGCCGAGATCCTGCAGCAGCTGGCGCTGGACGCGCGAGAGCTTGTTGATGACCTCCACCATGTGCACAGGCACACGGATGGTGCGCGCCTGATCCGCCATGGCACGGGTGATCGCCTGACGGATCCACCAGGTGGCATACGTCGAGAACTTGAAGCCCTTCTTCCAGTCGAACTTCTCGACGGCACGGATGAGGCCGAGGTTGCCCTCCTGGATCAGGTCGAGGAAGAGCATGCCACGGCCGGTGTAGCGCTTGGCGAGCGAGACGACGAGACGCAGGTTCGCCTCGAGCAGGTGATCCTTCGCCTTGCGCCCATCGGCGGCAGCCCACTTGAGCTGGCGGCGACGATGGAAGCTCATGCCTTCCGACTCGTTGTCCAGCAGGTACTGCGCGTACAGGCCCGCCTCGATGCGCTCGGAGAGGTCGACCTCCTGCTGGGCGTTGAGCAGCGGCACACGACCGATCTGCTTGAGATAGTCCTTGACCGGATCAGTGGTGGCGCCGGTGGCGATCACACGCCTCTTCGGGTTGCCCGAAGGCGTCAGGTCATCGTTGTCATCGCTGTCCTGCAGCGTGAAGACGCCCTGCAGCTCCTCAGAGGCCTTCTTCGCCTCACGGCGCTTGCGGAACGCTTCCTGGGTGAAATGCTCGGCGATGGTGTGCCCCTGCACGGTGCTCTCGCTGCTCGCGCTCGTCAGCGGCGACTGAGCGTGCACGGACTCATGGATGGTGACGTCCGGAGCGATCGGCTGCGAGATGCCCGACATCTTCTTCGCCTCGAGCGTGAGTCGCGAAGAAGACTGCGAGGAATCCGTTTTGGCGGTCTTGACTGTGGTCTTAGCAGAGGCTGTCTTTTTCGAGGGCTTCTTGGCGGTCGCAGCCGCGGTTGTTGTCTTTTTCGCGGTCTTTGCCGAGGCGGCCTTCTTTGCGGCCTGTGCGGGCACGGTCTTCTTTCCCGTGGTCTTCACCTCTGTCGTCTTCGTTGTACGCGTTTTCTTGACTTTGCCGGCCTGTTCCGTTTTGTCGGTCCGTGTCTGAGCAGCCGCTTTCGTCGTCACGTGTCCTCCCTGAAAACCACAAACGGGTGATGAGCATACTTCGGCCAAAGGCAAGTGTCTGACCACTTTCCTCAACAAGCAGGAGAATATTTTATTCCGCAGCCTCCACCTTTTGAAGCGAAGAATGCGTCAGATCGTTCTCCTGCTGCGGATAGACGTCCGCGTCGACCGCCGTCGCCACCAGCCGTGCAAGCCCGTTGTCCGGTCTGTCGGCCAGACACAGCGCACAGGCGCCAAGCGCCTGGTCGGGCAGATGTCTCCACCACAGCAGCATGGCAAGCATGGCAAGCGGCTGTGCACGGGCCTGCGTCGGCAGAAGACCCTGCAGACGGATGAGCGCGTCACATGCGGGTATCAGATGACGGGGCGGGCGATAATCGGCGTCGCGCAGACCGCGGCCGAACGTGTCGCAGACATCCGTGCGAGCCTGATCGCCCAGCGGGTCGACCGCGAGACGCAACAGGCGCCACGGCGGCAGATCCGTCACAGCGGTGAGCAGGAAAGCGTCCCGGACCGCAAGATCCCTGTCGAGCACCACAGCCGTCCTCGCGACCAGCCGACGTTGTGACAGCGGCCGGTCTGGATGCTGATGTTCTGCCGGTTGCTGCCGACCTCCTCCACGCATCTGATCGATGACCGTCTGCTCCTTTTCGCCACGAACGGCGGAGATCCATCCGGCAAGAATCGGGACGCAGATACGCTCCGGTGCGGTGCGCGGATCCTTGCCACGCAGCTTGTCGATCCTCTCCGCCTCTGCGGCCAGTTCCTCCGTCGTGAGCTGTTCCATCGCCTTTCCCCTTTCCGATCACTGTCCTTCTTGTCCGTCCGTGCTGCCGTTGTTCTCACCGCCGCTCATCCGGCGACGGCCTGTTTATATGGCCTTGCTTGTCGTGAGGTGCCGGTCCTGTTCTTCCCAGCCCTGTCGGACGGACACCAGTCCGCCTGTGCGGGCCGGATAGTTCAAGCCTGTTACCGCGTGAGGCATGCGGACAGCCTTCTGCCGGATTGTGGAAAACTGGCAGAGTGCCGGGATATCGATTCCCACGCGTGCGGTCTGATTTTGTTTCTTTCCGTAGGTGATTGGTGGATGGTCAACGTAGGCTCGCATGTATGAACGACGCGAATGCGGGACAAAACACACTGACTGGCAGACGATCTGACGAAGGCCGGCTCCCCGGTCGTCAGGGCCATGGTCCCGGAGATGGCGTTGCCGGCAACAGGCATCTGGAACAGGACAGGGCGCTGGTCGAGAACCGGCTTGACGCACTGCTGCGCGACCTGTCCTATCCTGATCCACCGAAGGTGTCCAGCGCTCCGCTGATGGACGATGTCGCCGCCCAGGCACGTATCAGCGATCATGGTGGAAAGCGTCTGCGCGCATTGCTGCTGCTTGCCTGCTGGCGTGTGGCGGCAGGACGGGCGGGAACACCGGCCGCCCGCGAAGAGGCCGTGCGGGACCTTGCCTGCAGCATCGAGATTTTCCAAACGGGCGCACTCGTGCATGACGACATCATGGATGATGCCGACGAGCGTCGCGGACGGCCTTCCGCGCATCGCGCTCTGGCGGACGCCGTCCGCCGCTTCGGCCCTGACGAGCTGGATAGAAAGGCGTGGCAGCAGAGCGGCATCGGGTTGGGCATCATGCTCGGCGACCTGTTTGCCACCGTCAGTCTGCGTGTCGCCGTGCGCGCACTGCGCGGTGACGGGACGGAGAACCTGCTCGATCCCGTGCTCTCGCGGCTGCTAACCATGCAGCAGGATGTGGAGATCGGACAGGTGCTCGACGAGGCGGACTCGCTCATCCGTCTGGATGATCCGGACTCGCTGGTGCGCAACTGTGAGGCAGTCTATTTGCGCAAGACGGCAAGCTACACATCCGTGGCACCCATCGCCATCGGGCTGATCTGCGCGGGGATGGATCCGGCACAGGCCGATGACTGGTCCCGTCGTATCGGCGAGCCGCTCGGCCTCGGTTTCCAGATCAGCGACGACCTCAAGGATGTGGTGCCCTCGGCGGTGCCGACCGGCAAACCGCTGTACGGCGACCTGCGCGAGGGCAAGCGCACGATGCTGTTCGCCGACGCGCTGCGTCTGCTCGACGGCGATGACCGCGACAGGCTCATCCGGCTTTACCGCCGCCCCGCGCGCGACGAGAAGGATGTGGGGACGATCCGTCGTCTGCTCGTAGGCAGTGGCGCGGTCGACGCCTCGTTCCGCCGGCTCGATGATCTGCGCGGACGTGTGGGCCGGGAATCTTCGCTTTTACTTAACAGGCTCGGGCGCCCGGATGCCACAGAATTGCCTGCCCTGCTGGACGAATTTTTCGTCCGCGGGACGGCGACGCGCCTGGACTGAGGGCTCGTGCCCAACGACCGGGTTTCTCCTCCGACGGAAGGCTATTTAGGACGAGCGCTTTAGTATACGGGTATGACCGATTTGCACGATCCGCGTCTTGGACAGACGGTCGAGGGGCGCTACCACATCGACTCCCTCGTCGCCGACGGTGGCATGGCGACCGTCTATCTTGCCACGGATACGCGCCTCGAGCGGCAGGTGGCTGTCAAACTCATCCATCAGCAGCTCGCTTCCGGCCCCCATGGCGATCAGTTCCTCCATCGCTTTCATGTGGAGGCGACGAGCGCCGCCCGCATCGCCGATCCGAGGATCGTCCAGGTCTATGACACCGGCACATGGGACTGCCTGCCGTATCTGGTGATGGAATATGTGCGCGGCACCGATCTGCGCCATCGCCTGACCGCCGAAGGCACACTCGGCGTACGCGAGAGCCTGCGTATCCTCTCCGAAGTGCTCGACGGCCTGTCGGCGGCACATCAGGCGGGCATCATCCATCGTGACATCAAGCCCGAGAATATCCTTCTCACCACGCGGGGGCGGGTGAAAATCACTGATTTCGGCCTGGCGAAGGCCCTGGGGCAGAACAACACCGGTACGACCGGCCTGCTGCTCGGGACGGCCTCGTACCTGGCCCCAGAGACCATCCAGGACAACGTTTCCACCGCCGCGAGCGACATTTATGCCGTCGGTATCATGGCCTACGAGATGCTCACCGGGACCGTCCCGTTCGCCTCCGCCAACGCCGTGACCACCATCTTCCGCCACGTCAATGATGACGTGCCGCCTATTTCGACGCTCGATCCTGCTTTTGCCGGTCCTCTGTCCGACTTCGTCAGCCGTCTGTGCGCGCGCAGGCCGGCGGATCGTCCGGCCGATGGCGCGCAGGCGTCCGTGGAACTGAGCCGCATGCTCGATCTGCTTCCCGCCTCCCTGCTCGACTACCGGCATCCACCCGCCCCGCCTGCCGGCAGCGCCGCCCAGTCGATGCCCGCACTGCTGCATTCCGCCCGTCCTGTCGTCCACCGTGGTATGTCGAACCCACCGCAACCGACACAGACGATCCGGCGCGTCTCCTCTCCCACACGCGTGCTGGACACGCCCGGTTCCTCCGGTTCGGCAGTGCGGCACGGTGCCGGCGCCTCACCCGCGCGGACGAAAGCAGTCCGCGGCAAGAAAGCACTGATCACCGTCGCCGTCCTTCTTGCCGTCCTCGCCGTCGCCGCTGTGGGCGTGTGGTGGTGGCTGTTCGGCCCGGGCTCGACCTACACGGTCCCCAAGGCCACGGATGTGAGCTGCTCGGGCGATGTCTGCACGCTCAAAGGCGCCGACTGGTCGACGTACCGGCAGCGTCTGACCGGCGAGGGCATCCCTTATACGGTCCGACAGGCCTATTCCGATACGGTGAAAAAAGGCGAGATCGTCGCCTCCTCACGACAGGCCGGGCAAAAGCTGTCCAAGCGTCTCGGCCCGCTGGACGTCACTGTCTCAAAAGGTGAGCGGCAGGTGAGCATCCCCGCCAACCTGCTCGACTGCTCCCAGTATCCGCATGCCGAAACGTATCTGAAAAAGCTGGGCATGACGCAGGTGACAGTGCGCCGGCAGTGGTCTGTCACCGCTTCAAAAGGCTGCACGATCTCCTCGTCGGTCAAACCAGGCACGCGTGTGGGCCACACCGCCCCGGTTACTCTCGTCCTGTCCAAAGGACGCAAACCGGTCACCATCCCCTCGCTTTCGGGCATCGACGGTGACGAGGCACGCGAGCGTCTCGGCGAGCTGAGGCTGAAGGTGAGCGTCAAAGAAGAGTTCTCCGATTCGGTGCCGGAAGGCTCGGTGATCTCCGTCGACCCGTCCTCCGGCTCGTCGGCGCACTGGGGCGACAGCGTGACGCTGACGCTGTCCAAAGGCCCGGAGACGGTGACGATGCCCAACCTGGTCGGCATGAGCAAGCAGTCAGCACGGCAGACGCTGGAAAAAATGGGCTTCAAGGTCGAGACGAAGTCCTCGCCGATCGGCGAGCTCCTCCATCAGGTGTTCAGCCAGTCCTCCCCCGCCGGCAGCAAGGTCCGGCTGCGGGACGGCTCAGGCCAGCCGACGGTCATCACCCTCACCTGCGTGTGAGCTCAGCCGCCTTCTGCTTCTGCTCGCGCTCCTTCCTGAGCCGGGCCTTAACCGTCTGGGCATATTCGTCCACATACTCCTGCCCGCTCATCTTCCCGATCTCGTGCATGACCCTGTCGGTCAGCGCACGGATCTCGTCGTGGGTGAGAGTGTCCGCAGCAATCCGTTTGACGATGATGGGCGAGCCGAACTGGATGGAGACATGGTGTTTTTTCGGCCAGACGGTGCCGATCGGCTGGGCTTTGTCGGTGCCGATGATGGCGATGGGAATGATCGGCACACCCGTCTCGTAGGCAAGGCGCGCGACACCGGTGTGGCCGCGATAGAGGCGCCCGTCCGGGCTGCGGGTGCCCTCGGGATGGATGCCGAAAAGCTCACCCTTGTCGAGGATGCGCCGTGCGGATTCCAGAGCGCCGAGAGACGAGTTGCCGCCCGACCGGTCGACCGGGAACACGCCGGCCGAGGTGAAGAAGAACTTTTTGAAGGCGCCTTTGATCCCCTTGCCGGTGAAATATTCGGCCTTTCCCATGAAATGGACCATGCGTGGCACCGAATACGGGATGATCGCGTCATCGATGACCGCCAGATGGTTTGCGGCGAGAATGGCCGGACCCTCCTGCGGCACATTGTCCACACCGACGACGGTCGGGGTGAACCGGTGACGCACAAGCGGCGAGAGTGTCCGGACCCAGAAGTGATACAGCTTGAACGGACGTCTCACGGATGCTTCCTCTTTCAGGCTCGGCTCCCACGCGCAGGCCGGCACCTGCGATGTGATCGGAAGGATCGCGCAGATAGAGGCAGGATGACCGGCGCGTTAGAGTGATACGTATGTCTGAGAGCAAGTCTAGCCGGTCTAAAAGCCAATATGACGGTACTGGTGACCATTCCGCCGAACATGGCGATATGACGGGCAAACCGGCGACAAGCGAGGAGGAACAGTGGCGCAGCCTGCTGGAGGAGCACCAGCAGGAGCTCGGCGGCCTCGAGCACTCGCACACCGCGCGTCGATTCGAGCGGACCGCCCGGCGTCAGGAGCGCCGGCAGGTACGGCATCTGCTTGATGCCGCCCAGTTGCGCGGCCGCGCCTTCACGAAGGGGCATCGGTCATCATCCGCCGGCTTCGGTGTGGACAGCGATGGTGCTGATTCCTCTTCCGCGCGATCCACGGGCCTTGGAACTGGCCCGCGCGACTACGAGACCAGTTTCCTCGACATCGACGAGCCGGGAGAACCGTTCTCCCCCGGTGACGGCGGACTCGGCCATGTGCGCCTGTCGACGCTGGTCTTTGCGATCCTCGCCATCGTCGGTCTCGTGCTTGTCGCCGTCTCGCTCTTTGTGCCGATGCCCGCCCTCATCGACGGTATCGGTGGTCTGTTTCTGCTTGTCGGCGGCGTGGGGTTGTTCTCGAATCTGCGCGGGCACAAAGACACACAGACCGATCCGAGCGATGACGGTGCGAGGGTCTGAAGACAGGCCCCCGCACCCGAACCGGGTTTACTTCTTGCTGTGCTTGGTGTGGTGCGCGTCCTTCTTGGCATCCTTGTCGGATTCCTTGGAATCCTTGGACTTCTTGCCCTGCCTGGACGGTTCGTCGAGCTCCACGGTCTCGCGCAGCGCCAGATCCGCCACACCCATCATGCCGGCATCATTGCCTGCCGAGGCGGTCAGAATCTCGGCATGCGGACGGTAAGCCGCGGCCTGAAGGAAGCGCACATAATTCTTGCGCGCAGGGGTGAGCAGGATATCGCCGATCGAGACGACACCGCCACCGATGACGAAGCGGTCCGGATCAAGAACGGCGGCAATGGCGGCCATTGTGCGGCCGAGCCACTCGCCGATCTTGTTGAAGGCGTACAGACCGAGCTCGTCTCCCTCGGTGGCGGCCTGGGAGACCATCTCGCCGCGGATGGCATCGATGTCACCGCCGGCAAGCTCAAGAAGGCGCGCACCCTTCTGGGGGTTGCGACGCACGGCCGCACGGGCGAACCGCTCGAGCGCGGTGCCGGAGATGTACTTCTCGGCGCAGCCACGCAGACCGCAGCCGCACGTCTCGCCGTCAGGGACCATCGGCAGATGGCCGACCTCGGCCGCCATCCCGAATGAACCGCGATACAGCTTGTTGTCGAGCACGAAGGCGCCACCCAGGCCTGTGCCGACGGTGAGCATGACCATGTTCGTCGATCCCTTGCCTGCACCGGCGATATACTCGCCCCAACCGGCGGAGTTGGCATCGTTCTCGACGATGACGGGGACCTCATTGTCGATGAGGGCGGAAAGCCGGTCGGCGAGCGGATAATTCACCCATGCCGCGATATTGGCGGAGAAGAGCATCGTCCGACGATCGCTGCCCACATTGCCGGCGGCGGAGATGCCGATGGCCTCGATCTTGCCGACCTCTGCCTTCGCCGCACGGTACATGCTGGCCAGCTGTGCGTCGATGGCGGTGGCGGATGTCGGTGTGGAGACCTGCTCACGATGGATGAGCACATGGTTCTCGTCGTAAATTCCTGCGGCGATCTTCGTCCCGCCGATGTCGATTCCCAGAGAGTACATCTGCAATCCTCCTTGATCGCGTCCTCCCGCCCGTGTGCTGCAGGCGGATGCCCCTAGTGCAAACGTTATCATACCGAACCGGCTCTACGAACCCGTCTGCCGACAGGCAGGCTGGTCAGCCGATTGCTTTATTTATTATTTTATAAATATCGTTCGATAATCTCTGTATCGCCGTTCTCTCGCCTTCGTGTTTGTTCTTTCTCGCTTCTCCCGCGCGGCGCACGAAGCACTACGACGACGATCCGTCGAAGATCATCTGATGATGCCCAGAAAAAAGGATGATGCCCGGAATAAGAAAGGGGGGGCCGGCCCAGCAAAAAAGACGGCCGCCCCGGGCATTAGTGTGGGGGGGGGTGACACCCCCGCGGGGGGGGGGGGGGGGTTTTGGGTTGGGG
>CAIFES010000004.1:75150-175711 GCA_903789535.1 uncultured Aeriscardovia sp.
CCCAGAAAAAAGGATGATGCCCGCAATAAGAAAGGGCGGCCGGCATCATCAAAGATGCCGGACGCCCTTACATTCCTTGACGTCGTGTCATCCAGCCGTCATTCGGCGTCGGATGTCTTCTCGTTGCGGCCGTGGCACATCTTGTACTTGCGACCAGAGCCGCACGGGCACGGCGCGTTCTTCGGCGTACCCGGGAACGTGCGGCCGTCGGCCCACGGCTCACGCGCCTGTGCGGCAATGCCTGCGCGCACACGCTGCACGGAGGATGCCTCCTGATCGGCGTGGGTGAGCGGGTTGCGATCGACGAGCGAGGCGGGGGCCTTCAGATCCTCGTCCTGCGATTCGGGCTCGGTCTGCTCATCGGACTCCTCGGCATCCGCCTCGGCCGCGGTGTCATCCTCGCCGGCCTCGGACTCGGCCGCCGACGTCTCATCGGCATCCTCATCATCCTGACTGGGCTCGGTGGGGCCGGACAGCTCCACACCGTTCTCGTCGGCGCGCTGGCCAAGGCTCGTGTCGTGCTTGACCTCGGACAGGTCGATGGAGAAGAGCAGCTGGATGGTCTCCTCCTTAATGGCCTCCACCATCTGGTTGTACATGGTGTAGCCCTCGCGCTGATACTCGACGAGCGGGTCCCTCTGGCCGAGACCGCGCAGGCCGATGCCATCCTTGAGGTAGTCCATCTCATAGAGGTGCTCGCGCCACTTGCGGTCGAGCACGGCGAGCACCACGCGGCACTCAAGCTGGCGCATGAGGTCGGAGTCGACCTGCTTCTCGCGCTCGTCATAAATGTCGTTGGCGTCCTTGAGCACGAGATCGATCAGCTTCTGCTCGGCCTTGGCCGGCTTGAGCGAGGACAGCTCCTTGCGGACCTCGTCTTTGTCGAGGCTGATCGGGTACAGCTGGGCGAACGCCTCCCAGAGCGTGTCCAGATCCCAGTCCTCCACCTTCTGGTTCGTGCGGATCTGGGCATGAACGTAGGCGGAGACGACATCGGTGAGGAACAGCGTGATGTCGGCGGAGATGTCCTCGCCCTGCAGCACCTTCTGACGCTCGTCATAGATGACGGTGCGCTGCTTGTTCATCACGTCGTCGTACTTGAGCACGTTCTTGCGGATCTCGTAGTTGCGCGATTCGACGGCCTTCTGGGCGTTGCGCACACCCTTGGAGACGGCCTTCGATTCGATCGGCTCGCCCTCGGGCAGGCCCTGGCGCATCACACGCGCCACAAGCTGCGTGTTGAACAGGCGCAGCAGATCATCCTCGAGCGAGAGGTAGAAGCGCGACTCGCCCGGATCGCCCTGACGGCCGGAACGACCGCGCAGCTGGTTGTCGATTCGACGCGACTCGTGGCGCTCGGTGCCGAGCACGTACAGGCCGCCGAGCTTGACGACCTCCTCATGCTCGTCCTTGACCTGTGCCTTGACCTCGGCGAGCGTCGGCCCCCAGGCCTTCTCGTACTCGTCCGGCGTGTCATCCGGGGACAGGCCCTGCTCCTTGAGCTTCTGGTCGGTGAGGAACTCGACGTTGCCGCCGAGCATGATATCGGTACCGCGGCCGGCCATGTTGGTGGCAACGGTGACGGCACCCTTGCGGCCGGCGACGGCCACGACGGCGGCCTCACGCTCATGCTGCTTGGCGTTGAGCACCGTGTGCGGGATCTTCGCACGGTCGAGCAGTGCGGAGACGACCTCCGAGCTCTCGACGGAGGCGGTGCCGAGCAGGACGGGCTGGCCCTTGGCGTGACGGCGGGCGACATCCTTGATGATGGCCGCGAGCTTGGCACGCTTCGTGGCGAAGATGAGATCATCCTGATCCTTGCGGATCATCGGTCGGTTGGTCGGGATCGGGATGACGCCGAGCTTGTAAGTGTTCTGGAACTCGGCCGCCTCCGTCTCGGCAGTACCGGTCATGCCGGCGAGCTTGTCGTACATGCGGAAGTAATTCTGCAGGGTGATGGTGGCGAACGTCTGGTTCTCGGCGTGGATCTCCACGCCCTCCTTCGCCTCGAGCGCCTGATGCAGGCCCTCGTTGTAGCGCCGGCCCGGCAGCACACGGCCCGTATGCTCATCGACGATGAGCACCTCGCCGTTGGTGACGACGTAATCCTTGTCGCGCAGGAAGAGATCCTTGGCACGCAGGGCGTTATTGAGATAGCCGATGAGGGCGGTGTTGGCCGGCTCATACAGATTGTCGATGCCCAGCCAGTCCTCGACCTTCTTGATGCCCGGCTCGAGGATGCCCGCCGTCTTCTTTTTTTCGTCGATCTCGTAGTCGGTGCCACGGATCATGCGCGGCACGAAGTGCGCGAAATCGCTGTACCAGTGGGAGACGCCACCCTCGGACGGGCCGGAGATGATGAGCGGGGTACGTGCCTCATCGATGAGGATGGAATCGACCTCATCGACGATGGCATAATGATGGCCGCGCTGGACGAGCTCAGACTTGTCCCATGCCATGTTGTCGCGCAGATAGTCGAAACCAAACTCGTTGTTCGTACCGTAGGTGATGTCCGCCTCATACTGCTTGCGACGCTCGGCCGGCTTCTGGCCTGTCACTATGCAGCCCACGGTGAGCCCGAGGAAACGATGAATACGGCCCATGAGCTCGGACTGGTAGCTGGCGAGATAATCGTTGACGGTGACGACATGCACGCCCTCACCGGTCAGCGCGTTGAGATAGCTCGGCATGGTGGCGACGAGGGTCTTGCCCTCGCCGGTCTTCATCTCGGCGATATTGCCCCAGTGGAGTGCCGCCGCGCCCATGATCTGCACATCGTACGGACGCTGGCCGATCACGCGCTTGGCCGCCTCGCGGACGGTGGCGAACGCCTCAGGCATGATGCTGTCGAGGCTCTCGCCGTCGGCCAGGCGCTTCTTGAACTTGTCAGTCTGCGCCTTGAGCTCCGAGTCGCTCATCTTTGAGATGGTGGGCTCGAGGGCGTTGACCTTGTCCGCGACGCCGCGCAGTTTCTTGAGCTGGGCGCCCTCGCCGATTCGGAGGACTTTATCGAGAACCGATGCCACTTGTATCTCCCTTGCACACACACGCCGGATCCGACGCCGGGCCGGATCCCCGTATGGAGTTAAAAACCTTTGTCATCTTACGTGGAAGCGCCGATGAATCCACACGCGTCGACTCAGTGGTCGGAGAAAGAACGTGTCATGTCCGCCGCGGCTATTCTTTGATGGCCGTCCTCAGGCGCGTGGCGACCGACGTGCGCAGAGTATTTTGCAGCGAGGCCCATGCCGCCGCTCCCCCGAGAGCGATGAGCAGGACCACGATCGGCAGGAACTGCTCCCATGGGAACAGGATGGTGAACGGCCGCGCGGTCAGCAGCATCCCAAGGAGGGAAATGCAGGCACACAGGACGAGCGAATAGACGAGTGAGAGAAGCGTCGCGGTGATGATGGGCACGGTCCCCTCGAGGAAGGCGATCAGATTCAAAGTATGTCCATCAGCGCCTGCCACCTCCAGCAGGGTCGTATCGCGCGAACGCTGTGACAGCGAGATCATATAGCTCGCGAGCACGCCGACGAAGGCCAAGAGCAGTGCCGGCGACAGGACCAGGAAGAGGCCGCTGCCGCTGTTGAGCCTGCCGTCTGAGCTGATGCTCGCCGTCCGCGTCCTGTCGGCGGCGAGGGAGGAGAAGTACAGGACAAGCAGAATCGTCAGGAGGGTCGTGATCCCCGACCTCTGCTCCGATTTGCGGGCGGACTGCTGTCGGACGACCCACACGGGCGCCGAAGCGGACGGGATGAGCGCCATCCATGCCTTCGTGGCGAAAGAGATGATCTGTCTGCCCAGCAGTGCCAGGGCGATGATGAACGTGACCAGTGAGGCGATCTGGGCGTTGAAGAAGGACAGCGGGTCCGACGTCTCCCGCAGGTTCCTGGAAGCCGCGATGGCCACGACCGGCGCCACCATCAATACCACTGTCAGACACAGAAAGATGATCCCCCATACCCGTCTTGGTCTGGAGACAGTTACGGCGGTGCGGACATCATCGCGGACAATCTCCAGCGGGGACACGCGCCGGATCTCCCTGGCGGTCATCAGCGTACCGAGCATGCCGGCGACAACCCCGACCAAGATGCCCGCGACAACGGATGCGACCCCATTGCTCCAGGAGAACGGAACGGTCGTGGCGCCCCCGCCCTGTTCCCGGAACAGGTAGGTGACGTAGACATTCCACAAGGCCGGGGCCACCAGAGGCGACACGATTGCCGCGATGACGGAGGACGGAAGCACCAGAAGAAGTGATTCGCCCAGCACGTAGGACAGGACCTGTCTGTCAGAGGCACCCTGCAGCTCGAGCATGGCCAGGTCCTTCTGCCGTTGTCTCAGACCCGTGCCCGTGGAGATGAAGATGACGATCACGGCGATCAGGAAGGTGATCGCCACGATCGGCACGCACAGCTGCATCAGCAGCGAACCGACCCTCCCACCGGTGCCCGCTGTATAAGCCAGCGACCGTGCGGACCCGATGACGAGGAAAAGGGCAGAGAGAATGCATTGGCACAGTGATAAGACGAGGACCAGCCCGAACGCTATCTCCCTGTTCTTGCGAAGATCACTACGAATCCAGCCCATCAGCGCCTCCTCCTCGACCCTGCCCCGGCCCTCAGTCGGATTCCCGCGATTCGGCCCTGCCGTCAGCAGCCCCCTGCCGGCTGACCACGGTCCCGTCGCGCAGCGTGTACAGCACGTCACACGAGGCGGAAATCGCAGGATCATGGGTTACGAGAACCACCGTCTTGCCATACTGGTGTGCCTGCCGGTCAAGCTCGGCGATGACACGCCTTCCCATCTCCTGGTCGAGCGCGCCGGTCGGCTCGTCAGCGAAAATCACCTCCGGATCACTGACCAGCAGCCGGATCAGGGCCACACGCTGCTGCTCGCCACCCGAGAGGTGGGAGACATCCTCCTCACGCTGCGCGGACAGGCCGAACGACTCGAACAGACTATCGATCCGTTCCGTGGAGACCTTCTTGTGTGCCAAGCGAAGAGGCAGAAGCACGTTGGCCTTCGCGCTCATCCCGGAGATCAGGTTGTACGACTGGAAGAGAAACCCGATATGCTGGCGCCGGAACAGCAGAAGCGCCCTCTTTGACAGCTTTTCAAGAGGCTGGCCGAGCACCTCGACGGAGCCCGTCGTCGGCCTCTCCAGACCGGACAGGCAGTACAGCAACGTCGATTTACCACCGCCGGAAGGACCCGTGATACCCGTCACCCGGCCGCCCGACGCCTCGAAATCAATACCATCCAGCACCGTCACCGACATGTCCCGACGAACCGCATAACGCTTCGTCACGTCACGCGATCTGACAGTGATTGTTTCCATAACAGCCAGCTTCGACCGGATATCAAAAAGGAGCCCCGCGATCGTCCTTGCCGCGGGGCTCCTTGCTCCTCTAGCACGGGTCCCGATCCACGTTCGACCTGGATCGGGCACCCGTCTCAGGGGACGTTTCTATCCGTCCTGCTACCCCAGAGGAGAGGAATACTCTCGCTGCGGTGCCGGACATGTTATCGATGCAGCACAGACCGCTGCCAAGACTCACTTCTTCGCGGCCTTGCGTGCCTTGTCGTGCTCCTTCTTAAGGTTCTCGGCGGTATCGATCTCGAAGACGCCGTAGCTCCAGCCGTGGCGACGGTAGACGACCGACGGGCGGCCCGTTGCGGAGTTGACGAAGAGGAAGAAGTCGTGACCGATGAGCTCCATCTGGTAGAGCGCGTCATCGATCGTCATCGGCTCGGCGACGTGCAGCTTGCGACGGATGACGACCGGCGTGTCGCCCACCTGGACCTCGATGGACTGGCCGGCGTCGAGGTCGGCGTTGAGCGCATCCTCGGTATCCGGGGCCTGCTGCTCGTTCTCCTCCTCCTCGACTTCCTTCTCCAGCCGGAGATTGGCGGCGAAGTCCGGCACCGGGGCATTCTTGTAACCCTGACGATGGTTCTTGCGACGATCGCGTGTGCGACGCAGACGGAGGGTGAGCTTGTCCATGGCAAGATCGAGGGCGCTGAACTCGTCGGTCGACGATGCTTCGGCGCGCACCACGTCACGACCCGCGTAGATGGTGATCTCCACCTTCTTTGCCGTATCGGCCTGGCTCGGGTTGCCCTCGGCGCTGACCACGATCTGCACTCGTGACGTATCGGGGGCGATATTCGTGATCCTGTCGGCCTTCTGATCGACGAGATCCTTGAATCTCTGCGAGACCTTGATGTGACGGCCAGTGACAACGGCGTCCATGGCAACCTCCTTCAGTCAGAGGCGGGGCAGCTCCCCGCTTCCTGTCGGACGGAACAACTATGTGTTCCGCGAATACTTTCAGTTTACCGTCTTTGGCACGCGGCCGCCTGCCAATCCGCTGAAAGAACGCTGAAAGTCAGCAATATCGCGCTTTTTGCACGTGTCGAATGCCGATGCGCTAAACTAAGAAAGGTTGAGGTCTCGAGGTGATCGCGGGGACGGCATGTCCGTCCATGAGGAGAACTTCCGGGCTCCACAGAGCACGATGACGGGCAACACCCGTCCGGGGAAAGTGCACCGCCACGCGATGCATCCAACCCGAGAGAAAGCGCAGCAGAAAATATACCGCCTCCTCGGAGGTAAGGGTGAAATGGTGGTGCAAGAGACCACCGGGCCGCTGGCAACAGAGGCCGCATGGCAAGCCTCATCGGGAGCAAAACCAAGCAGAAGACGATACGGCTGCTCGTCGTGTCTTCGGGTAGGTCGCTCGAGCCGGTCGGCGACGATCGGTCTAGATGGATGATCACCGCCCGTCTCTGACGGGAACAGAACCCGGGGTATGACAGACCTCAACCTCATTTTCTTTGTTGCTCTGTGTTCTGTCATCACGGTTATCGGGTTCTTTTCCCGATGCCCGGATACACGAGGTCTTCTCTGCTGATTCTGCTGAGAGGTCCCTTGCCGATACTCAGACCGCACAGATGCCTCGTGCCACGCTCATATATCGAGGATCTCCGCGGCGTACCGGCGCACGAGCCCCATCGGCAGTCCCCGCGAGGCGGCGCGGGAGGCAAGACGGCGCAGGAGCGTCTGACGGTCGAGCCCGCCGGACTTGCGGGCGAACGCCTCGACGAATGCCCGCGCCGCGTCATCGAACCTGCCCTCCTCCTGCGCCTGTCCGATCAACGTGTCGGCAAGGCGGGAGGACAGCCCCCGCCTGAGAAACTCCCGACGGATGCCGGCAGGGCCCATATTCCGCCGCAGACACCGTTGCAGCAGATCTGAGGCGAACTGTTCGTCATCCAGCAATCCGGCGTGCTCCAGACGCGGGATCACCTCGTCGATGACCTCGTCGGGGTAATCTTTGCCGCGCAGACGGCGTCGCAGCATGAACACCGTCGCATCGGCGGCACTGAGCGAGCTGACGGCCGCATCGAAGCACTCCTGCACATCCGTGCGGGTATCCGTACCCGTCTGCCCGTCGGCCTGCACCGCCTCATCCGTCTGCTGCCGCAGGCCCGCCTGTACGACAGGCGGGTGTCGCTGCAAAAATTCTTCCGGATCGATCATGATGGATCCTCAGAACAGTGCGTCAACCGATCAGCCCGGCACAGCCCGGGTCAGTCGGCATCGACACTCGCTGCGACCGCTGCGGCCGTGGGCTCGGAGGACGCCACATCGTCCTGCGGCGCGGGATCGGGCTGGGTATCCCCATCACCGGCCTGCGACTCATCGTCGTTCTTGCCGACCTTGTAGTCGTCCTCCGGCTCGAGCTTGTAATGCTGACGGATCTTATGCTCGATCTCGTCCATGAGGCCCGGGTTGTCCTCAAGGAACGAACGGACCTTCTCACGGCCCTGGCCGAGCTGGTCGCCCTGATAGGTGAACCAGGAACCCGACTTCTTGATGAGTCCCGTCTCAGCGCCGATATCGATGAGCGAGCCGGCACGGGAAACACCGGTGCCGTACATGATGTCGAATTCGGCGCTGCGGAACGGCGGGGCCATCTTGTTCTTGACGACCTTGACGCGCGTGCGGTTGCCCACGGCCTCGCCGCCCGCCTTGAGCGTCTGGATGCGTCGGATGTCGAGACGGACGGAGGCATAGAACTTGAGCGCCTTGCCGCCTGTCGTCGTCTCCGGGCTGCCGAACATGACACCGATCTTCTCACGCAGCTGGTTGATGAAGATGGCTGTGGTATTCGCCTGCGCGAGGGCCGGTGTGAGCTTACGCAGGGCCTGGCTCATCAGACGCGCCTGCAGGCCGACATGGCTGTCGCCCATCTCCCCCTCGATCTCGGCCTTCGGCACAAGCGCGGCGACGGAATCGACGACGATGATGTCGAGCGCGCCGGAACGCACGAGCATATCAGCGATCTCCAATGCCTGCTCGCCCGAGTCAGGCTGGGAGATGATGAGGTTGTCAACATCCACGCCCAGATGCTTGGCATAGACGGGGTCGAGCGCATGCTCGGCGTCGATATAGGCGGCCACCCCGCCCGCCTTCTGGGCATTGGCGACGGCCTCGAGCGCCATCGTCGTCTTGCCCGAGGATTCCGGTCCGAAGATCTCGACGACACGGCCGCGCGGCAGACCGCCGATGCCGAGGGCGAGATCGAGCGCGAGCGAGCCGGTCGGAATGACCTCGACGTCCTGGACGGGCCTGTCGCCCATGCGCATGGCCGATCCCTTGCCGAAGTTCTTCTCCACCTGCCGCAGCGCGGTGTCAAGTGCCGCCTCACGCTGCTTTTTCATCGCGTCGCTGGCGGTCGAGTCAGACTTTTTCTGTGCCATGGAGCACCTTTCTCTTGCTGTGAACCCGATACCGGCCACGTTATCCGCCGCGCGACGGGCGCGGACGCTGTTCGGATGATTGTGGAAAACTCGGATCACGCCGTCAATCATCGTAGCATATATACGAACAACTGTTCGAACGCCCTCGCCCCGAACCACCTTTCGACGCAGCCCGGCACCGCGGACGGCACTGCAGAAATCTTTTGGGACGGTTTCTCACCCCTGGTCGCCGATACGGCCCATCGGCGGCATCGGCGGGGCGTTGTGCGCGCTCCCCCAGCGGCGGGAATCGGGTATCTCCATCTGGTCACAGAGCACGTTCCAGACGACACGCGGCTTGATGCCGGCCTCGAGCGCCTGCGCGGCCGTCATCGAGTCCAGCTTCGTCAGATGCTCATCCTTGGCGAGCGAACGCCCATAGGCATGACCGAACACCTCGTCCAGCAGCTGCCAGAATTCTCTCTCATGCATACGCCCCACCTCAGCACCGGCGACGGACACTTTCAGACGCGGATCCTGGTACAGAACTCTCTGTACGAATATCCGTACAAATACAGGGCCCGACGAAGACACAGACAAAGAAACAGACGAAAACACAGACGAAAACACAGACGAAGACGATACCCGGCAGAGAGAAAGACAATTCTGTGCGACAGGACTGCAGATACAAGAAAAGCCCCGCTTGTGGCGGGGCTTGGACATCGACCCAAAATCGGGGTTACCGCTCAGGCGGCTGCCGCGATCTCGTGATTCTGATTCTGGTCTTCCTTTTTTTCGATCTCATCGGCCACAAGGCGCAGCGTCTGTGACAGTCTCATACCCAGCGCGGCGGAAATGGAGCCGAGCAGTTCGGAACTCGCCTCTTTCTGCCCGCGCTCGACCTCGGAAAGATAGCCGAGCGAGACCCCGGCCTTCTCGGAGACCTCGCGCAGCGTCTTGTGATCCTTCTGACGCAGCATGCGCAGCACACGGCCGAGCGTGCGGCGGAACGAGATGGTCGAGCCGTCATCCGAACGGGCATTCTTATGCTCGGTGGAGGCCACAGAAAGAGTTGCCTCGAAGTCCTCATCCTCATGCTTCTGCAGTTTGAGCAGACGTGCATGCTGCAGGGCGCGTGCCTGCTGGGCCTTGCGCGCATACAGCACCTGGCGCTGGGCGAACTCCACGGCCTGCTGCTGCGCCTTGGTCAGATGACGCGCGGCGACCTCCGGTTTCGGCCGAGAGGAGGCATGGAACGAATCGCCGGTCGCAGAATGACGGGTGTCGATGACGTTCAGCTGTGCAGTGAGTGACATCTCGCGTTTCCTCTCATCAGCAGTATCAGATTTCATTACTTTCAACACGTAAGTAATCCGACTATTCCCGGATATGGAACACACGTTCGAATCGTTACAAATTTGTAATGCGGGAGAAAACACCCATCAGGCGTGACGCGCGCAAACCGGACGGTACCGTTGCGGCGCGTCTCAGGCACCGGTCTTCTCACATGCCAGCCGCAGCACGGCCTCTACCGCGGCGCGCCGGATGAGCTGCCTGTCGCCGCTCAGATGCAGCTCCTCGGCCATGACAGCCTGTCCGGGCAGGAGCAGACCGACATAGACAAGCCCGACGGGTTTATAGCCGTCAGAATCCGGTCCTGCCACGCCGGTCGTCGAGAGGGCGAGGATTCGCGACATATCGACCGCGGCATCCATATCGTTCGCCCGATCGCCGTCGAGCGGCAATAATGACGGCGCATAGGCGCGCGCCGCACCGACGGCCATCTGGCGGGCGACGCGCGGATCAACCGCCCCCGCGCTGGCAAGAAGGTGCCCGTCCACGCCGAGCAGATGTTTCTTCGCCCCGAGATGATAAGTGACGGCCGAACCCAGAAACACGCGCGAGGCACCGGGAAAACTGACGAACGCATCGGCGAGCAGACCGCCCGTGAGCGATTCGGCGCAGGCGATATACCAGCCGCGCCGCACGCAGACGTCGATGAGACGTGCCGCCATCTGCTCTGTCATGTGAGACATGTCTGATCTCAGATCCTTCGGCTCGGAAGCCACACAAGCCTCGGACGGCGAAACCATAGATGTCACCGCGATCATCCGCCTTCTTCCCCGCATCTACCTGCGATGTGGTGATCCTCAGCGCTCGGTAGCGGCACTTGGATCAGTGTCCGCGGCCGCAGCATCCGTATCCTGCGAGGCGGCTGGGCCTTGTGCGGTGTCAGGCGTCGCAGGGGACGACGCCTGTGCATCTGCCGCCGCATCAGCGGCACCGGCATCAGGTTTCTGCCCCGCCGCCTGCTGTTCCTGCGCCTTCGCCTTGCGCCTGGCCGAGAGCTGCACATGCGCCTGATACAGGTAGTTGCCGCCGGAATAGAGGCACAGGCCGAGCGCGATGCCCAGGAACACATAGCTGACGAGCGCATACCAGTATGACCACGAGCCGCTGTTGAAGACGATGACGCCCCACCATCCGTCGCGGTAGGTGGCAGCAGGATCAAACTGCCACAGCGGCACAAGCAGCATAGCGGTGGCGACACACTCGAACACGGTCTTGAGCTTGCCCGGCCAGTTCGCGGGGATGACGAGATTCTGCTTGTCGAGGGAGACCATACGCCAGATGGTGATGCCGACCTCGCGGATGAGGAAGAGGATGGTGACCCACCACGGGATCTCGGCGAAAATCGAGAGCACGACAAGCATGGAGCAGGTCAGCAGCTTGTCAGCGATCGGATCGAGGATCTTGCCCAGATCGGTCACCTCGTTGCGCGAACGGGCGAGGTACCCGTCGAGTTTATCGGTGCTGGCGGCGACGATGAACAGGACGGCCGCGATCCAGCGCAGGCGGTAATTATCGTGGCCCCATGGTCCGGCCAGGCAGGTCAGCACGATCGTGGCGATCACCAGCACGATGCGCACCATCGTGGTGATGTTCGCCGGCGTCTTCCACTGGGACAGGAGCCGGCGGGTCTTGCTGCCCGAGCCGGCGAGGCTGTCCGCCTCGATCGACGTATCGTGACGGACGGCGTTGTCTGCTGGACGACTGTCTGACATAAATCCGACCTTTCTGTCGGCGGCACGGACGGTACCGCACCTTTTTCCGCGTGGTCTGGCTGTACCGGACGACACGCCGCGCATATGTTTCTCGTTATACGCAATGCTAACCGGCACCGCGAATCGGCGGGCGCTGCCGGCGGCACCGCTCAGGCCGAACAGCATCGGCAGGAGCACAGCCTACGCGCCCCGGCTTGGAAAATGCTGGAACAAGCGGTGAGACTCACATTCGTGGATCGACCTGCGAGGAGCCATCCTGCGGCGCGCCGGCCGGAACAGACACATCAAGAACCGGAGTCTGCCCGCGCAGATAGGCCAGCGCGTTGGGCAGCGCCGCGGCAGGGACGAGCACCTCGCGCGCCTTCGAACCCTCGGACGGGCCGACGATATGACGAGACTCGAGGATGTCCATAATTCGGCCGGCCCGGGCGAAGCCCACGCGCAGCTTGCGCTGGAGCATGGAGGTGGAGCCGAACTGCGTGGTGATGATGATCTGTGCCGCCTGGAGCACATCATCGAGGTCATCGCCGATGTCATCGGGCACCTCGGCGGCCGCCTGGTCCTTCTTCGCCGCCCCGGAGGTCATCTGCGCGATGTCCTCGCGGTAGCGCGGCCGCCGCTCCTGACGGATGAAATCGGTCGCCGCACGGATCTCCGACTCGTTGACCCACGCGCCCTGCACACGGATCGGCCTGGACTGGCCCATCGGCAGGAACAAACCGTCGCCCTGGCCGATGAGGTCCTCCGCACCGGTCGTGTCGAGGATGACGCGCGAATCGGTGGCCGAGCTGGTGGCGAAGGCGAAGCGCGAGGGGATGTTCGCCTTGATGAGGCCGGTGATCACGTCCACCGACGGGCGCTGCGTGGCAAGCACGAGGTGGATGCCGGCGGCGCGGGCAAGCTGGGTGATGCGCTGGATCGAGTCCTCCACATCATTCTTGGCGATCATCATGAGGTCGGCCATCTCGTCGACGACGATGAGAATGTACGGATACGGGGCGATGACACGGTCGGGATCGGGGTCATGGACCTTTCCGGCGCGCACGGCCTTGTTGTAGTCCTTGATGTGCCGGAAGCCGAAATGCTCGAGATCGTCGTAACGGGCGTCCATCTCCTTGACCACCCACTGCAGGGCGACCGAGGCCTCCTTGGGGTCGGTGATGATGGGCGTGAGCAGGTGCGGGATGCCGGCGTAGGCGGTCAGCTCCACACGCTTGGGATCGACGAGGATGAGACGGACCTGCTCAGGCGTGGCACGCATGATGATGCTCATGAGCATCGAGTTGACGAAGCTCGACTTGCCCGAACCGGTCGCGCCGGCCACGAGCAGATGCGGCATCTTCGTCAGGTCGGAGACGACGGTGTTGCCCTCCACGTCCTGGCCGACCGCGGTGAGCATGGGGTTGTGGTCCTCACGTGCCTTCTTGGAACGCAGCACGTCGCCCAGATGGACGATCTCACGGTCACGATTGGGAATCTCGATGCCAATGGCGGATTTGCCGGGGATCGGCGCCAGAATACGCACTTCCTGGCTGGCGACCGCGTAGGCGATATTGCGCTTAAGGTTGGTGACTTTCTCGACCTTAGTGCCCGGCCCCAGCTCGACCTCGTACTGGGTGACGGTCGGGCCGCGCAGGAAGCCGACGACGCGGGCATCGACATTGAACTGTTTGAAGGTGGAGCGCAGCGACTGGATGACGCGCTCATTCTCGGCGGTCTTCGCCGCATGCGGCTGGCCCTGCGAGAGCAGACCCATCGGCGGCAGCTGATAACTTGCCTCGAGCGCGGGGTCCATGCCGGCGTTGGGGTTCATCGAACCCGGTTTCGGCGCGGCCGGGCCGCCCGGCAGCACCGAGCCCGTACCGGCCGTACCGGCGCCGGCGCCGGTCGTGGTGCCTCCTGCGGCGCCGAAGCCGACGGGGACCTGCGACTGCATCCGTGCCTGCTCCGCACTCAGCGGCTGCAGTCCCGACGGATTGGCGGGCGTGCCTGCAGATCCGGCCGGAACCGATGATGCCGATGCCACGGCCGGACTAGGCGATCCAGCCTGTGTGCCGATCTTCGCCGGCAGCGGCTCGGAGGTGATGGCGGGCGAGCCGGTAGGACGCTGGTTGGTCATGGCCGGGTTGGCCGACGCCGGCATGGTTCCCACCACGCCGGCCGCTCCCGCAGGCAGCACCGTCGTTGCCTGCGGCATGCCCGTACGGACTGCAGGAGCCGGGGTATATCCGGCCGCCGCCTGTGCGGCGATCCGGCCGCCGGCCTCCTCCTGCTGTGGAATCTGTCCTGTTCCGGTGGGTTCGAGCCGCACATGGTTGGCGTCGTCACCACTCTCCAGCGCCGTGTCGAAGGCCGTGTTGCCCTCATACGTGGAAAGCCCGTCTTCTTCCTTTTTCCTTCCGAAACGGGAGAAAAGCCGATGGAAGAAGCCGGCCTTCCGGCCCTGTCCGTCCGCCTGCGGGGAATATGTGCGCTCATGGCCGTCATCACCATCGTCATGAGTCGGCACGCCCTCGGCAAGCCGCAGTCCCTCACGGGTGACGGGCCCGTCGTCAAGGATCTCGCCCGTCTTCGGATCTACACGCACAGAATTGGGAGACCTGTCCCCGGGCACGTCCTCGTCCTCCATCCCGGGATCCGGCTCATGGCGCATCCTGTGCCACAGGTGGGCGAACCAATCGCCGATCTGCTGGACATGCGTGCCGGTCATCAGCAGGATGGCGGCCACGGCGATGATGACGAAGATGGCGATGGCGAACCCGTCGCTGAGCCCCCAGGCGAGCGGGGAACCGAGGAAGAAACCGAGCAGGCCGCCAGCGGAGCAGATCGCCCCGATATCAAAATGCCGGATCGGCGCGATCATCACCACATCGATGATGGAGCAGACCGCCCACAGCAGGATGGTCGCCCCGGCGAAGATCGATCCGTTCTCGCTGCCATGACCGCCGTGACGGAACAGACGGAAGGCGGCATACAGCAGCACGACCGGCACGATCACGCTCATGATGCCGAACAGGCCGGAGGCGATCAGATGCAGGAAGCGCCCCAACGCACCGGTGACGCGGAACCACTCGCTGGCGATAAACAGCACGGCGAGCACGATGAGCAGGAAGCACAGGCCGTCGCGACGATAGGCGGGATCGTAGTCCTCCCCTGTTCCGGTAATTGCACGTACAAGCCAGCCGAAACCACGCGGCACGGCGAGGAGGACTTTCTTCCAGCCCGGCTCGGAGACGGCGGTATCCTCCTCGTCCGTTGTTTTCCGGGAGGAGGTCTTCTGAGAGGAACGGGACCGGCGCGACGAACGTTCCGTGCCGGAATCGTGCGAACCTGCCGAGGAACGTGCATCAGAAGAATAGGAGCTGCGTGAGGTCATAATGTCCTCCAGACTACTCCCCTGTGGCGTCCGTCCCCTCCTGCACGGGCGTCTGCCCATCCGCGCGAGCCCGGTCCTGACCGGCAGGCGATCGGGCAACATCACCGAGATGATGCTGCGTGGGGCCGACCGGCCCGTCATCGTCGGGGAATTTCCCGTCATCGGCCAGGTCGACGAGATCGACCGCCTTGTCGATCAGATCCGGATCGAGCGCCCGGAGCCAGTGGATGCGGGGATCACGGCCGAACCAGCCCATCTGTTTGCGGGCGAGACGACGGGTCTTCGCTCCCACCTGGGCGAACGCGTCGTCCTCGCCCAGACGCCCGTCGAGGACGGCCTGCATCTGGGGGTAACCGATCGCACGCGCGGCTGTCGGCCCGAGCCGGCCCTGCAGCGCCCTGGCCTCATCAAGAAAGCCCTCCTCGCGCATCTGTCCTGTCCGCAGGTCGATACGACGGTCAAGCTCCCCGCGCGGCAGGTCGAGGCCGATCTGCAGCGTCGGCATGGCGTACTGGTAGACGGGCAGCGAGGAGGAATAAGGCCGGCCCGTCAGCTCGATCACCTCAAGCGCACGGATCGTGCGGCGCACGTTGCGCGGATCCATGCCAGCCGCTGCACGCGGGTCACGTTCCTCCAGCTCGGCAAAAAGCGCCGACGGCCCCTCCTGTGCCGCGCGCCGTTCGAGCCGGCGCCGCACATCCGGGTCATGCGGCTCCAGGGAGAGCACGTCCGTGGCTGCGCGGGCGTAGAGTCCTGATCCTCCGACAAGGATGGGGCGGATGTCCTGCTCTTCCAGACGCAGGATCTCCTCGCGCACGATTTTCTGGAAGCGTGCCACGCTCATCGGCTCCGAGGGGTCGATGATGCCGAGAAGATGATGCGGGACGGCCTGCCGCTCCTGCTCGCTCGGCGCCGCCGTGCCGATCCGCATGCCCCGATACATCTGGTAGGCATCGGCGTTGAGGATCTCACAGCGCTGCGGGGCGGGACATCCTGATGCAGATCCGAGACGGCGGGCGAGCCCGATCGCGAGCGCCGTCTTGCCTGAGGCCGTCGGCCCGACGATCGAGATCACGCGCAGGCGCAGGGGAATCTGCCAGTTGGTCATGCTCCGATACTACGCAGCCGGCCCGTACGCGCCTGCGGGCCACCGTCGCTTTTTCCGACATGGCTTTTACTACCATGGGTGCCGTCACTCAGATCGACCAGTCATCCAGGTGTGAGGTGAAGGATGATCCTCGAGAAGAAAAATGGCTTCAATGCGGAGCGTCTGCACAGCGAGTTCAGCGGTCTCGTCGAACGGTACGGTGCCGGTGACGGGTTCCAGGATCTGGAGAAGCTCTCCGCCACCCTGCAGATTTATGCCGGGGCGATGCGCGAGGTGAGCGCCAAGCTGGAAAATCTCGACGACGCCTACATTTACCGCAATCTGTCCAATCCGATCCACCATATGGTCTCGCGTCTCAAGTCGCTCGATTCGATCCTGGGCAAGCTCCAGCGGCGCGGACTGCCGCTGACGATCGCGAGCATGCAGCATAATCTGCGCGATATCGCCGGCATCCGCGTCATCTGCAACTACGTCGATGACGTGTACACCGTCTCGGACCTGCTCAGCCATCAGGCGGACGTGCGCGTGCTGCGCGTCAAAGACTACATCAAAAATCCCAAGCCGAACGGCTACCGCAGCCTGCATCTGATCCTGACGGTGCCCGTCTATCTGCTCGACGGCCCGCACGTGACGCCGGTGGAAGTGCAGCTGCGCACGGTCGCCATGGACTATTGGGCAAGCCTCGAACATGAGCTGCGCTACAAGAACAGTATCCCCGACTCTGACGCGGCCCAGCATGCGCAGACGCTGCTGACGGTGGCCCAGGAGCTGCAGCACGTCGAGGAGACGATGCAGAAACTCCATCACGACATCGAGGAGAACGACAAGAAGATCCTCAGCCAGGAGAAGTCGCTGCCCAAGACGATCGACGTGCGCGTGTGAGGCACCAGACCCGTCTGACGGCTCCCGGCGCCTTGCCGACCTTTCATGTCGCGTACAGCGAATTTTCAGGCAGATCAGCTATTTTGGCAGCAGGATCGACAAGAAAGAGGAACAATGAGCTCGACGAATCCGAATCAGGGCTACGGTCAGGGATACCAGCAGAACCCCTATGGTGCCAACACGCCCAATCAAATGAACCAGCAGTATGGCAACGGGTACAACGCCTATCAGAACGCCGGCTACCAGCAGGGCGGCTATCAGGGTAACTACCAGAACCCGCCTATGGGCTCGCCCGTCATCAATGCGCAGCCGTTCCGCGTCACCGAGAAGATGGCGCAGCGCTCGATCACCCGTGCCTACGGGGAGATGACGATCGCGCTGCTCATCTCAGCCGTCGTCGCCGCCGTCACCGCCTACTCCGGTCTCGCGCTGAACCTCCTTCGCGGCTGGGGCCAACTCGCCTACTGGGGCGCGGCCATCGTCGCCCTGGTGTTCGCCTTCGTCCTTCCCGCCGGCATGCAGAAACGTTCCGTCGCCGCCAATCGCGCCCTCTTCTACGCGTTCGCCGCGGTGATGGGATTCTCGCTTTCCACTCTCCTGTACGTCTACAGCCCGAGCAGCATCATCTTCGCCCTCGGCATCACCGCCGCCTTCTTCCTGTGCCTGACCATGATCGGTCTGACCACGAAGATCAATGTGCTGCGCTGGGGACCGGTGCTCACCGTCTCCCTGCTGGTGCTCGTCATCGCCGAGATACTGCTGATGATCTTCGGCGGCTCGCAGGCATGGATGCTCGTCACAGCCGTCTCCCTCATCATTTTCTCGGGTATGACCATCCATGACGCCAAGTCCACCCAGGTGATGCTCGCGCAGTGCACCTCGCAGGAGATGTATGAGAAGATCTCCATCCTGGCAGCCATGAACCTCTACCTTGACTTCATCAACCTGTTCCAGAACATTCTCTATCTCATCGGTGGAAACGACCGGTGAGACGGGATCAGAACGGGACCGATCCGTCATGAGACGTCACTGATCGGGTGCCTGCCGATCTGCCCTGATTCCTGCCCCGGGTCCGCGCATCATGCGTCGCCCGGGGCTTTTTTATGCCCAGTCCTTATCACGCCCGGCCCTTAGCATGGGATTATTGACGGACGGTGGGGAGAAAATCATCGTCCGCCTGTGGAGAAAAACGAGAGTAGAAGAGGACACGCGTATGGCGACGAACAAGGTGCGGAAGTTTCTTGGTGCCGGGGCGCTGCTGCTTGCCGCCGTCTTATGGGGCACCGCTTTCGTCACCCAGCTGACGGGCATGGACCATCTCTCACCTCTCGCCTTCAATGCGCTGCGTTTCACGCTCGGCTCGCTCTCCGTCGCCCCGCTGCTCGCCCTGCCAGAGGCGCGTGCCCTTCCCGGCAATTGGAAACGCACGATTCTCGCCTGCGTCCTCTCCGGCACCGCCCTGTTCGCGGCCATCGCCTTCGAGCAGTATGGTGTGGCGCTGTCCGGCTCGGCCGGCAGATCCGGCTTTATCACCGCCCTGTACATCGTCATCACCCCCCTGCTGGGTATGGCGATGGGCGAGAAATCCCGTCCGCAGTTCTGGATCGCCCTGCCGTTCAGCCTCGTCGGTCTGGGGCTCCTCACGCTCACCGGCAAGCAGGGCGGCATCGGCTTGGGCGATGTGCTGCTGCTCATCGGCGCGTTCTTCTTCGCCGCCCAGCTGCACATCGTCAACAGGATGAGCGTCAACACACTGCATCTGTCGTTCGGCCAGCTCGTCGTGGCGGCAATCCTGAGCTGGATCCTCACACTTGTCACCGGTCAAGCACCCACATGGGGTGATATCGGTGCTGCCGCATGGCCGGTCATCTACTCGGGCGTGATCGCCACCGGCGTCGCCTATACGCTGCAGGTATTCGGTCAGACGAGCGTCGATCCTTCCTCCACGTCCATCCTCATGTCGATGGAATCTCTCTTCTCGGTGATCGGCGGGGCGGTATTCCTCGGCGAGCGGATGAGTGTGCAGGCCTACATCGGCTGTGTGCTCATGCTTGCCGGCACGGTGATCTCCGAGCTTCCCAGCCGCAGGAAGTCGACCGACAAGCCGCTCGTCACCGAACGGAAGATGGACTGACGACCGTCATCTGCTGGTCGGACTGATCCTCTTTCCCGCTTGTTGTTCTCATCAGACTTTTCTCAGGAATCTTCTCTACTTCTCTATCGGGCTATCGACGGGAAGACTCCTGTCTGTCGGGGCGTCCCTGTTCCCCTGTGCGCTCCTTCTTCTGACGGGAGACATCCTTCCTGCCCCACCAGTGCAGTCGCAGCGGGTTCTTCTCATGGTGATGCCACAGTGCCCGCATGAGCCGGCCCGCGAACCATTCGAGCAGCAGGAACAGCAGAACGGCGAGGAGGATCCCCACCAGGATCCAGCGCATCAGCACATCATCGGGAATGATGATGCGGAAAAACCTCGCCACCGGCCCGATGAACGCGCCGATCACGCCGCATGCCGCCATCGCGAGCACGAGCAGCCCGCGCCAGCTGCGCAAAGGCCGTGAGACTTGTGCCAGCACCAGAAGCGAGAGGGCGAAGAGCACCATGGCCACGCAGGTGCGCAGGCTCGTCAGATCATGTGCGGTATTGTCCGTGTCCCATCCTGCCAGCAAAGGAAGGATCTGCGAGTAGGTCATGGTGCTCAGCCCGATCGCCAGTCCTGCGGGGATCGAGAAGCGCAGCACCCTGGCCAGGAAGCCCGGCCTGTAACGCTTGTTGTTCGGCGGCAGGGAGAGGATGAACGCCGGGATGCCGATGCACAGCGGCGAGATGTAGCTCATGTGCCGGGGCAGATACGGGAAGTGCGTCGCCAACAGGATGGTGCCGAGCGTGATGACGATCGAGTAGAACGTCTTGACGAGAAAGAGCGAGGCGACACGCTCCATATTGGCCATCACGCGCCTGCCTTGCCCGACCACGTCCGGAAGATGGGAGAAGTCCGAGTCGAGCAGCACGGCGTCCGCGACAGTCTTGGTGGCGGGTGCGGCGTTGCCCATCGCGATGCCGAAGTCGGCCTCTTTGATGGCGAGGGTGTCGTTGACGCCGTCGCCGGTCATGCCGACCGTCCGTCCCAGCAGGTGCTGCGCCTGGACGATGAGCCGCTTCTGCTCGGGCAGCACGCGCCCGAGGACATCAATGTCACGGATCTGCTCGGCCACACCTGCCGGATCGGCTTTGAGATCCCGCGCGTCCATCCACCGGGGCTGCCGGCCTTCACCGACGAGGTCGACCTTCTGGGCGATGGCCGCCACCGTGCGCGGATCATCGCCCGAGACGATACGACAGCGCACGCCCTGCTCGCGGAAGTAGGCAAGCGTCTGTTTCGCCTGCGGACGGATCGACTCGCCGCAGAGCACGAGCGCGATCGGATGGACGGACATCCCCTCAGGCAGATGCGACAGACCGTCGGCGAGCGCCTCGAACGCGGGTATCCCCAGCCCCCTGACGCACGCCAGCACGAGCACGCGCTGACCCGCGCAGGCCGCCTTCTGCGCCTGCTGCCGGGCTGTCTTACTGTCCGGGCCCTGCTGCCCGGCCAGCACGAACTGCGGGGCGCCGACGATCCAGGCCGTTCCGCCGGTGTCGAGCGCGGCACTCCATTTGCGTTGGGAGGAGAACGGGATACGCGCGGCCTCGGCAAGATCCGGGGCGATTTCCAGCGAGCCGTCGGCCTGCCCGCGTGCGAGCCCCTCGAGCACGGCATGGCCCGTGGCATTCGGGGAGGGTTCGGAGAAAACAAGCCGCAGCCCGGCCAGGGTCACGGGGTCCGGCGTGAGCTCCGACGAGTCTGCCGCCGGCTCGCCCGGACCGGTGACGCCCTGCTCTCCGGCCTGATTTGTGCCGCGGGTCCTGCTGTGTGTCACGCTGTCGAGCGCCACGGCCTGTTCGAACACGATGCCGCCGTCGGTGATCGTGCCCGTCTTGTCGAGATTGAGACAGTCGACGCGGGCCAGCGTCTCGACCGAGTTGAGCTGCTGGATGAGCACCTTTTTCTGGGCGAGCCGCATGGCCGACAGGGCGAAGTTGAGCGAGGTGAGCAGCACGAGGCCCTGCGGGATGAGGCTGACGACACCGGCCACTGTGGAGATGACGGCCGACTGCCACGAGCCGGATGCGCTGTGCGCCTCGAGGGAGAGCTGGGAAACGAGCAGCAGGACGGAGAGCGGGACGACCACCCACACAAGACCTTTGAGAATGGAGTTGATGCCGTCCTGCAGATCCGAATGGACCTTCTTGTACACTTTCGCCTGCGCGGTCAGACGTGCCGCGTACGAACCCGCTCCCGTGGCGGTCACACGCGCGAGGGCGAGGCCGGAGACAAGCGTGGAGCCCGAATAGGCGTCGTCACCTGCCTTCTTGGCGACAGGACGCGACTCTCCGGTGAGCATGGACTCATCCGCCTCCGCACCCCACGAATGCAGGATCGTCATATCCGCAGGCACCTGCTCGCCCGATCGCAGCCAGACAAGGTCGCCGGGCACGATATCGGCGATATCGAGGGGCATGTCCTGTCCGTCGCGGCGCACGAGCGGCTTGGAGGCAACGAGGATCGTCAGCCTGTCGAGCATGCGCTTGGCACGGATCTCGGCGATGGTGCCGATGGCCGTGTTGACGATGGCGATGACGGAAAACGCGGCATCCTGCCACTGCCCGGTAATGAGCACGGCGACGAGGCAGGTGAACATGATGCCGTTGAACAGCGTGAACACGTTCTCCCGCACGATACGCCGATAGGCATCTGATGATGATCGGGCATCCGGGTCATCCGTCCGCTGCCGGGCAAGCCGCCCGGCCTCCTGGGCGGTCAGACCCGTCTCCGTCACCTGCGGCAGGGTGGGATGATCCATCATCGGCCTTCTTTCCTCCGGCAGAGCCCGCCCGGCACGTGTGCTGCGCTCGACGGGGATCTGCGGATGTGCGATCAATGCGTGAGCAGCTCTCCCGGCACGACCTCATCTTTGGCGACCGGGATCCCGGCACACAGACGCGTGAGCAGTGTGACGAGCCGGTCGGAATAATCTGTGGGGACGGCGAGTCCCCCGGCGAGCCTCTTGTCGGCAAGACGGGCGGAGATCCAGTCATGTCCGGCGAGACAGACGACAGCCACCGCCCAGCCGTCTGTGGAAGTCTTTCCCGCGTCGAGCCGCAGAGCCTGCGCCGGATCGGCGACAAGACGGACGTTCTTCCTGTCGAGCAGGTCGAGGGTGGCCGAGGCGGCGGTCTGGTTCGTGGCGAAGATGACGTGCGGGAGCGTGCCGGCGGCACGCAGATGATTCCATGCCGAGGAGAGACGGGAGACGGCCGTCTCATGGTCCTCCCCCACCGCGAGCGTGTCCACCGTCTCCATCAGCCAGCCGGCTTGATCCGCCCAGCCGTCCGCCGCCTTGTTGTCCGGTGCGGAACCGAGCAGCGAGCTGACGATGAGCGAACGAGGCGTTCCGCCGTACTCGTACGTCTGGTCCTTCGTCGTCCACCGTCCCAGCCGGCCGAGCACCCATTGGGCCGTCTGCCGGCCGAGCTGGTCATAATTGCAGCCGAGATAGGCGTCATAACGGCTCTGTGACATGCCCAGAGGTGTGCGGTCGAGCAGGATGACCTTGATGCCCTGGTCGCGGATGGTGGCGAAGGCGTCACCCCACACGTTGGAGAACTGGGGATCGACGATCAGCGCGTCGATGCCTTTGCTGGCAAACGACTGGGCGGCGGTGATCTGCGGCTGGGGGTTGAGCGAGAGCGAGCGGAACGTCATGACGCGCACGCCGGCCTCGCGCAGACCATTGATGGTGGCACGCTCCATCTGCTCGGCACGGCCGCCCTCGGTGTCCCCCACCCCCACATAGCCGACGGTCAGAGACGAGGGGCTGACGGGCGGTCTGCTGGTCGCCTGCCGAGCGGCTCCGGCCACACCTGCTGCGGGATCTGACGCGGAGCAGCCGGCAAGACCGGCAAGCAGCGCGAGGGCGAGCAGCGCGGCGACCGCACGCCGACATGGTGACAGGACCGACTGACGACGCCGCTGATGGCGACGTCCGGATGCCACCGTTCGTCTCATCAATCGGCTCTCCCTTCTGCCTGCTTCTGTCTGCCGGTCGTCGTGCCCGTATTATCGTGTCCGTATTATGCAGGATGCCGTCTGCGACCGTCTGCCACAGGGCGTCTCCTCAGCGGCGGGTGCGACGGAACACGGCGACGCTCTCCACATGATGGGTGTTCGGATACAGATCGTATGCCTGCAGATCCTTGAGAGCGTATCCCTCGGCAAGCAAGGTCCGCGTATCGCGCGCGAGGCTCGTCGGGTCGCATGCCACGTAGATGACCACCTTGGCCCCGGACTGTGCGATCTGCCGGCATACCTGGCGTTTCGCCCCCGAACGCGGTGGGTCGAGCACGACGAGATCGGGATGCAGGTACCGCTCGGGCACCGAGCGCAGCGTGCGTGAGACGTCGCCATGCTTCGCCTCGGCGGCGGACAGGCCCGCATGCCGCAGGTTGCGGCGCGCGCTGCGCACTGCCGCCGGTGCACCCTCGATACTCATCAGGCCGTTGCCACCGCGTCCGACGAGCAGACCGAGCGCCTGGGTGAACAGACCGGAGCCGGAATACAGATCCCAGATGGTGTGCGGTGCGCTGGTGATCTGTTCCTGCGCCACCTGGAGGACGGCGTCGACGAGCGTGTGGGGCGCCTCACGGTGCACCTGCCAGAATCCGTCAGCCTGCACCGAGTAACCGAGCGTGCGGTGTGTGTCACCGATGGCGACGTCCTCCACTGACTCGTCCAGACCCTGGCTGCCCCGGCGCAGGCGCCCGTCGATGCTGAGCGCGTAGTTCTCCCCTCGCTTGTCGGAGCCATGCAGCTTCGGCACGGCGAGGCGGATCTTCGAGCCCGGCGCGAATCCTCCGTCCCACAGCCTCAGCTGCCGGGCGATGCCGAGCAGCTCGGTAGTGGCGAGCGGCATATCGTCCAGCGGCACACGCTCGTGCGATCCACGACGGCGCATGGACGGACGGCCCTGCTCATCGGCGATGAGCTCGATGCGGGTACGCCAGTGCAGTCCCTGCGCCTCATCGTCGCCGGGCACCGCATGGACGGTCACATCCGTGTCCACACCGCCCAGACGACGCATCTGCTGGTCGATCACATCTTTCTTCCACTTGCGCTGACCGGGCATGCTCACGTGGATGAGGTCGGCACCGCCGACCCCGCCGCCCTGTGCGAGCGGGCCGGCAAGCTTCCACACGGGTGTGACGCGCAGATCCGATGCCTCAAGCACCTCGATGACCTCGGCCGTCCAGAACCGGTCGGAGTCGGACAGACCCGGATCGAGCCGGATCCGCACCTTCTCCCCCGGAAGGGCGAAGCGCACGAATACGACACGGCCGTCACAGTGTGCCACGCATCGCCCCTGATCGGCGAAACGCTCGATCGTGACGACACGCTCATCCTGCGTCCGTGTATCATCGTTGCTCATTCTTGCGCCCCCTGGTCGGCATTGCCGGTGTTGCTGTTGTTGGCGGACATGTCGATATCACCGGCTGTGCCTGCAGTTGCTGTCTGTGTATCTTTTGCCTGAGGATCTTTGTGGGCTGATTCGTTCTTCTGCCGTTTCTTCGCTGCCGTGACGGTCGGTGCCACAATCAGCCATGTCAGCCAGACGACGAGCGCGAACAGCGGCACCCCCGTCAGAAGACGGGCGACGCCGAGCGCCGTCGACAGATGCAGTGCCCACAGCGGTATTTCCACCACGAGGCGGATGGCGAACAGGCCGGCCCACAGCCATGTCGCGTCGCGGTAGGCGCGATATAGTGCCGGATCCTGCGTCCAACGCCGTCGCCAGGCAGAAAAACCGCCTTCGAGCGGCTGGTTGAACACCTGGATGATCAATCCGAGCCCCGGCGTACGCAGCGCGAGCGAGAGCAGCAGGACGGCGAGCCAGAAGCTGTTGACGACGAACCCGGGCGCGTAATAGTTGCGGGCGTCGCCTGTCATCAGCGCGGCGAGCGCGCAGACAGCCGCCAACAGCAGGCCCATCAACGCCGAACGCACCTTCTGCCGGCGCGTAAGACGGTAGACACAGAAGCCGAGGCTGACGACGCTCGCGGCGATGACCGGGATGGCGACGGATCTGACGATCATGTACGCCACCATGAACACGAGCGTGGGCGTGACGGATTCGACGATCCCGAGCGGCCCGCCGATCGTCTCTTTCACCGAGAAACCGGCATCCGCCGCGCCCGTGCCGTTTGAGGCGTCTGCGGTGCCCGGCTCATCCACGGGTTCGTGCCTGTCGGCCTGTCCGATGCGCGGACCGTCAACAGTATCGTCAGCAGCATCCAAGGAGGCGGAGGAACGGGTGGGGGTCACTGTCAGCGCACCTCGGAGAACATCGTCTTGCGGGTTAGGATCTGCTGTTGCTTGCTGTCGACGCCCTTGGAAAGCGGGCCTTTGGAACGGGGATCGTCCATCTGGCTGTCGTCGGCAGCAGAATCATCGCTGTTCTCGTCGGTATCCTGCTCTTGATCGTCATCACCGGCGCCCGGGGCGGTGAGCGGGACGATCTCCTTCGGGGCGAGTGGGGTGTCGCCGCGGTCCACGACCACATCGGAGAGCAGGTCATCGAAGAATTTGCCCTGCTCGCCGCCCTTGGCCGCCTCACCGGTGACGATCACACGCAGCATCCAGCGGGGTCCGTCGATGCCCATGATCTTTGTCGGCACAATATTGCCGTTGGGCAGGGCGAGGTCGATCGCGATGCCGCGGCCAAAAGGCGTGTCGATCTGACGGGGTGTCTCGCCTTTGTCGATCGAGGCGCGCACCTCTCCCCAGATCGGCTGGTCGCGCGAGGCGGCAAGAAGCGTGAGCTGCATGCTCGAGCCGGCGTGGGTGAGCGTGACGGCGAGGATGCGCGTCTTGTCTTCCGAGATGCCCAGCCGTACGGCGGTATCCGGTCTCTGCGGGATCTTCAGCGCGCCGAGATCGAGATAATCCTGTTCGGGGATCTCCTCCTCCTGGCTGATATCCCACGGGCCATGCTCTTCCGGAGGCTCAGGCGCGTCGAGCAGCACGTCCTGATCGGCTACCTCATCTGTGCCGGTATCACTGGTCTTGGCCTTGCCATCCGCCCTGTGCGCGGATTCCTTCTTATGGAAGAAATTGAAAAGTCCCATATCCGTCTTTCATTTGATGTCGCGACAGTGTGACCGGTACGTTCTGCCCGCAGACCCGGCAACACGGTCGTCGGAGGCAGGCCGGGCCTGTCCAAGGCCTGCGGCCGCCCGACTCCTGCAGCGGGGCGGAGAGGCACCGCTCTCTTGTGTAAATCCTAGCCGATGCACCGGGCAGGACGAACGGAAGACCGAGATGTCGTCACAGGCGGTCTGCACGGCAAAGACACAAAAACCGCCGCGTCTGAACACAGTGGTTCATGGCGTGGCGGTCTTTCTTTTCCGGATCAGCGTCCTCTGAGCGGATCAACAGCTGATCTGGTCAGAGGACAAAACGCCCTCACAGGTCGAGGCCGAGCTTGAGCTTTCCTCCAGGGATGGCATCGAGCAGATCCTTCGTGTACTGCTTCTGCGGGTGCTCGAAGATCTCATCCGTGGTACCGCGCTCAACGAGCTGGCCATGCTCCATGACGACCACGTCATCGGCGATCTGGCGGACGACGGCGAGATCGTGAGTGATGAACAGGTAGCTGAGCCCGCGCTGTGCCTGCAGGTCATTGAGCAGACGCAGGACCTCGTCCTGCACGAGCACATCGAGGGCGGACACGGCCTCATCGGCGATGATGACATCGGGGTTGAGAGCCATGGCGCGTGCGATGGCGATGCGCTGGCGCTGGCCGCCCGACAGCTCGTTCGGATGCCGGTTCATGACCGACTCCGGCAGCTCGACCATGTCGAGCAGCTCCTTGACACGGGCAAGACGCGACTTGTTGTCACCGATCTTGTGGATCTCCAGCGGCTCGGCGATGGAACGGTAGATGGAGTACATCGGGTCGAGCGAGCCGTACGGGTTCTGGAAGACCGGCTGGACGTGACGGCGGAAGTCGAGCATCTGCTTCTTGTCGAAGGTCGAGGTGTCCTTGCCTTCGTAGATGACCTTGCCCTTGTCGGGCTTGAGCAGGTGCAGAACCATGTTCGCCACGGTGGATTTGCCCGAGCCGGACTCGCCCACGATGGCCAGCGTCGTGCCGCGCTTGATGGAGAACGACACGTCATCGACGGCCTTGAACTTCTCCTTCTTGTGCGGCAGGTTGAACAGCTTGGTCAGATGCTCGACGGTGATGATGTTCTTGCTCTTGGCCACTTCCTCGCTCGAACGCTGATGATGCTCGATGAAGCGGTCGGCATTCGCATCACCATGCTGATAGGCGGAGATCATGCGCTGGGAGGCCAGCGATGGCGCCGCCTTGACCAGACGCTTGGTGTACGGGTGCTCCGGGTGCTGGAGAACCTCCAGCGAAGGGCCGGACTCGACGACGTGGCCGTGGTACATGACAACGATGTACTGTGCGCGCTCCGCGGCGAGGCCGAGGTCATGGGTGATGAAGAGGACGGAAGTGCCCAGCGAGTCGGTCAGGCCCTGGAGATGATCGAGGATCCTCTTCTGGACGGTGACGTCGAGGGCGGAGGTCGGCTCATCGGCGATGAGCAGATCAGGCCTCGCGGCCAGACCGATGGCGATGAGCGCACGCTGACGCATACCGCCGGAGAACTCGTACGGATACTGGCGTGCGCGTGTGGCGGCGTCGGGCAGACCGGCCTCATCCAGCAGGCCGGCCACACGATCCTTCATATCCGAGCCGGTGACATGCTGCTTCGCCACGCGCCAGGCGGTGTCGTCATCCAGACCGGCGACGATCAGATCCTGGGCGACGGACCAGCGGGTGGTCGAGCCGATAACCCAGGAATGACGCAGATGGTGCATGACCTTCTTGACATCCGGCACATGCGCGGAGGCAAGTGCCTCCAAAGTGGTGCGGATGAGGTCGTCCCAGTCCTGATGACCGATGAACAGCTCATCGTCCGCGTTGCGCAGACGGACCTCGGCGTGCTCGAGCGCCTTAGAGAACTCGTTGCGCTTCTCGCGCGCGATGTCCATGTGGTTGGCCTTGAGCGACTCCTCCACCTGCGTGCCGATACGCCAGACCGGATTGAGGTTGGACATCGGGTCCTGCGGGACGAGGCCAATGCGGCGGCCGCGCAGCTTGTCGTAGTCTTTCTGCGACTTGCCGACAAGCTCCTCACCGTCGAGCTTGATAGAGCCGCCGGTGATGTGGCCAGTGCCCGGCAGCAGGTTGAGGATGCTCATGGCCGTGGTGGACTTGCCGGAACCCGACTCGCCCACGATGGCGACCCACTGGCCCGGGTACATGGTGAAACCGGCCTTGTGGACCGCATGGATGGGCTTGCCGTTGGCGTCGGTGAAGTCGACAGAGAGATCCTTCACCTCGAGCAGCGGGCGTACCGGCTGGTTGCGCTGGTTGTAGTTGTCCTCATCGCTGGGATGATAATTGCTCCAACCCTTGTACTCCTCCGCAGAGAGCGTGGCGAGATCCTCGGGCGTGTCTGTTTTCTTGCTCATAAGTTCATTCCTCGCTTAGTATCCACGGATCGGATCAGGCCGTGCGGCCGGTCGGGTCGAGCGCATCCTTGACGGCATCGCCCATCATGATGAAGGCGAGCACGGTGATGGCCAGCGCCAGCGACGGGTAGAACAGGACCATCGGGTTGGTGCGGATGAGAGTCTGCGCATTGGAGATATCGACACCCCAGCTGACCGTGTTACCGCCCAGACCGACACCGAGGAAGTCAAGCGACGCCTCGGAGACGATGTACTGGCCGAGCGAGAGCGTGGCGATGACGATCATCGGCGCCAGCGAGTTCGGCAGGACGTGACGGAACAGATTGCGTGCCGGCGAAGAGCCGAGTGCGGTGGAGGCGGTGTTGAACTCGAGGTTCTTCGCCTCAAGCACGGCGCTTCGTGTGATACGGGCCATCTCCGTCCAGCCAAAGAGCGTCATGGTCGCCACGAGCTTCCAGATGGAATCGACGTCGGTGAACATCTGCAGGAGCACAATGGCGCCGAGCAGGAACGGGATGCCGTAGAAGATATCGGTGATGCGCGAGAGGAGCGTATCGACCCAGCCGCCGAAGAAACCGGCGACAGCGCCGATCAGGCCGCCGAACAGGGTGACAAAGATCGTGGTCGAGATGCCGATCGACACGGAGGTGCGTGTGCCCCAGATGACGCGCGAGTAAATGTCGCATCCCTGCTGGTCGAAGCCGAACGGATGGCCGGCCGAAGGGTTGCGCAGCGAGTTGCTGAGGTTGCAGTAGCGCGGATCCACGTGAGTGAACACACTCGGGAACAGCGCGACGAACAGGATGAAGATGATGAGGATCCCGGAGACGATGAACAGCGGGTTCTTGCGCAGCACACGCCACGCGGACTGCCACATGCCCAGTGCGGGCGCATCCTCATCCACGCTGTCGACGGCCTCGAGCTTGACCTCGTTGGCCGGGGCGACGAAGCGTTCCTGGCCCGGGTAGAGCTGGCTGGCCGGCTGAGCGGACGTCTGTGCGGATGTCATTGTTTCCTCCGTCTTATTATCTGCCATTTGGATCTGTCCCCCTGATCAGTACCGGATGCGCGGGTCGAGGGCCGCGTAGAGCAGATCCACAAGCAGGTTGCAGACCACGAAGATGAGCACGAGGATCGTGACGACGGAGACGACGAGCGGCGCCTCGCCACGCAGGATGGCCTGGTAGGTCAGGTTGCCCACACCCTGGATATTGAAGATGCGCTCGGTGATCATGGCACCACCCATGAGAGCGCCGATATCCTGGCCGAGATAGGTGACGACCGGGATCATGGAGTTGCGCAGGATGTGGCGGACGGTGACGGAGTAGTTGCTCATGCCCTTGGCGCGTGCGGTGCGCACATAGTCGGCCGTCTTGTTCGTATCGATCTCGGAACGCGACAGTCGGATGATGGAGGCCATAGAGACTGACCCGAGCACCATGGCGGGCATCAGCAGATCGTTGAAGGTGGCGGCGGCACTAGCCGTGACCGGCAGCAGACCCCACTTGACGCCGACGAAGTACTGCAGCAAGTAGCCGGTAACGAACGTCGGCACGGAGATGAGCAGCAGGGAGAGCACGAGGATGACGCCGTCATACCAGGTGCCCTTGTGCAGGCCGGCGAGGATGCCGAGGAGAATGCCGAAGACCGCCTCGAACACAAACGCCATGAGGGCAAGCTTGATGGTCACCGGGAAGGCGCGACCGATGGTGTCGATGACGGACTGCTGGGAGAACGTCATGCCGAAGTCCAGATGCAGCGCGTTCCACAGGAAGAGCAGGTACTGGACGATGAACGGCTTGTCCAGATTGTACTGGCTGCGGATCTGCGCCTCGACGGCCGGGTTGGCCGCCTTACCGCGGAACATCGCCTTGACAGGGTCACCGGGGAGCAGGAACACCAGCGCATAGATGATGAACGTCGTGCCGATGACCACAGGGATCGCCTGTAGCACTCGGTGCCAGAAATATTTGCCCATTGGTCTTCTCCTTCGGGGATTCGTCACATCTTCCGAAACCGTTGGGGCCACGCAAAGATACGAGAATGTAGTGAAATTGTACATAGCGCCCCTGTCATCGGTCTTTCTGACGAGCCGCACACCGGGACAGACGCGCGATAAACGTGCAAGATAAATCACACGTATGAACGGCATGTTACATACTCTTGAATTCGCACAGGACAGTCACCTTGGTCCGCGCAAAAGCCGCGTCATCATGCGGTTCGCCGATGCCTATAGGAAAAACTTGGAACGTGCTCAAAACCGGCTGTGAGTCTGCAGGGTGATCGACGTCGACGGCGCGTCGTCTGTGCAGTTTTGGCAGACATCACCTACCAGGCGACAGTATCCGCACAGCAGGTGTCCCGGCACCGGAGCAGGTTGACACGACCTGCCCGCTCACGCCCTCGGGAACGCCTGCTCGTAGCGCTCGCGAATCTGTCGCAGCGAGACATGCGTGTATTTCTGCGTGGTGGCGAGCGAGGAATGACCGAGCAACTCCTGCACCTCGCGCAGGTCCGCTCCCCCGTCGAGCATGTGCGTGGCGGCTGAATGCCGCAGCGCATGGGGAGAGATATCAGGCACACCGGCGGCACGCGCCTTCTCATGCACCACACGTCGCACCTGCCGCTCGTCGATGCGACCTCCGCGCGTACCGAGGAAAACCGCCGGAACCTTCCCATGTCCGCGTGCGCACAGCACTGGACGGCCCTCGTCCAGCCATGCTGACAACGCCTGTTGTGCAGGATTGCCGTAGGGGACGGTCCGGTCCTTGGAACCCTTGCCGTGTACGAGGAGCGTCTGGCGGTCCTCATCGATATCCGTCAGATCCAGCCCGACGAGCTCGCCCACACGCATGCCGGTGGCGTACAGCAGCTCGAGCATCGCCGTGTCACGCAGCGCAACCGCCGTCTTCCGCCGGTCCGCGGCGGTGGCATCAGCAGTGGCACCGGATGCTCCTGCGCCGACGGCTCCTGTGCGGGTGATCCGGGCAGTGTGCAGGGCGCCGGCAGTATCGCCCTCCGTGTCCGGGGCGTGCCTGTGCGTGAGGCGCGACAGGGACGCCTCCGCATTATCCGCGTCGATATCGGCATCGTCAAGCAGCCGTGCGGCCTCCTGTTCGGACAGGACCGTCGGCAGATGTCTGCCGATCTTCGGACTGAGCAGCCTGGCCGACGGATCCTGGTCGATCCTTCCGGTGAAGGCGAGCCAGGAGAAGAAGGAGCGGACGGCGACGACCTTCCTCGCCATCGAGGAGGAGGCCTCGTCACGTGCCTCATGGGCGAGCCAGCGGCGCAGATCCGTCAGACCCACCGTCGTAGGATCAGTCTGGCCGGCACGCGCGAGAAAACCGAGTGCCTGCCGCACATCCGAGCTATAAGCACGGATGGTGGCGGCGGAATCCCCCCGTCCCACGCGAAGATCGTGTTGCCAGGCACGGTACCACTTACGACTGCGGTTGCTGATAAGCGGGTCGTCCCAGCCGTTGTCGCCGCCCATGCTCATCGCTCTTTCGCTCGTTCCTGCGTCAGGATCGACGGCCATCATCACCACATCACCGCAGGCTGTCATATCGTGTGACAGACGGTGAGGAAGACTTTGCGGCAAAACCATCACGTTCGGCGGAAGAAGCACGCGACGAAGAGGAAGGATCGGCAAACCAGCGTCGTGGCAGGACGAGCACAAGCAGCTGGACGAGCGTTGCACCGAGAATCCAGATATACCCGGCGTTCTGGCTCCAGAAAGTGACGAATGCGGTCGACGAGATCGGCACGAGGATATCGCCACCCGGACCGTAGGAGCTCGACACGATCCAGATGAGCGTGGAGCTGAGCAGGAGATTGACGGCGACGCCGATCACACCATGCGCATGCCGCGCCCAGCACGCGCAGGCGAAGACAAGCAGCAGGGCGAGGACAAGCCCCCACGGGATGGACCGGTCGGCCCCGGCCCGATGCAGGAGCGTGCCGATGAGGGCTCCCGACAACGAGAAGAGGGCGATGCCGATCCATGACCAGACCGCATACGCGTGGCTGTGCGTGGCCAAGGAACCCGGATGCGCACGGCGTGCTCCATCCCGTGTCTCGCCGTGCCGACGGCCTTCCCGCGGGCCATCAACCGCTGCGACGGATGCGACCGCCGTATTCTCGGCCGCCCGGTCGTTCGTCTGCCTGTCCTCACCCATTGCGGGCCTTACTCCCGGCTCACTTATCCTGCTCGACGGCGGCGGCCTTTTCCTTGCGGGCGCGACGGGCGTTCCACTTGTACCACTGCTCGCGGTCAAGGATGATCTTGCGCACGCGCACGGATTCAGGGGTGACCTCCACGCACTCGTCCTCGGCGGCAAAGTCAAGCGACTCGTCAAGGCTCATCTGGATCGGCGGGGTGAGCGTCTCGAGCACGTCAGCGGTCGAGGAGCGCATGTTGGTCATGTGCTTCTGCAGGGTGATGTTCACATCCATATCACCCGGCTTGGCGTTCTCGCCCACGATCTGGCCCTCATAGACGGGCGACTGCGGCTGGACGAAGAAGTTGCCGCGCGCCTGCAGCTTCTGCATGGCGTATGGGCTGGCGGTGCCGTTGCGATCGCACACCATCGATCCGCGGTCACGGGTCTTGATGGGGCCGCACCACGGCGCGTAGCCGGCGGAGATGGCCGACTCGATGCCGGTGCCGTGCGTGGCGGTGAGCAGATTGGTGCGGAAACCGATCAGACCGCGGGAGGGAACGGTGAACTGCATACGCACCCAGCCGGAGCCGTGATTCGTCATGCCGGTCATCTCGCCCTTGCGCGAGGCCATGAGCTGGGTGACCGCGCCCATGTACTCCTCCGGCGCGTCGATCGTGGCATGCTCCATCGGCTCGGACAGCTTGCCGTCAATCACCTTGGTGACAACGGTCGGGCGGCCGACGGTCAGCTCGTAGCCCTCGCGTCGCATCTCCTCGGCAAGGACGGACAGGGCGAGCTCGCCGCGGCCCTGCACCTCCCAGGCGTCCGGGCGCTCGGTGGGCAGCACTTTGATGGAGACATTGCCGATGAGCTCGTGGTCGAGACGGTTCTTGATCTGACGGGCGGTGAGCAGATGGTCCTTGCCCTCGGTGCCCGCCAGCGGCGAGTCATTGACACCGAACGTCATGGAGATAGCCGGCGGGTCGACGTGAATGAGCGGCAACGGCTTGGGATCGTTCGGGTCGACGATCGTCTCGCCGATCATGATGTCGTTGACGCCGGCGACGGCGACGATGTCGCCTGGACCGGCGGCGTCGGTGTGCTCGCGCTTGAGGCCGTTGGTGCGCAGCAGCTCGGTGACCTTGAAGTTCTCCACCGAGCCGTTCACACGCGAGAGACCGTACGTCTTGCCGGACTCAAGGGTGCCGTTGTAAATACGGACAAGGCCGAGACGGCCCAGGAAGTCGGACGAGTCGATGTTGGTCACATGCGCCTGCAGCGGCATGTCCGGGTCATACGTCGGCGCCGGAATCTTGGTGATGATCGCATCAATCAGCGGCTCGACATTGTCGTTGGCGGGCAGATCGCCGTCCTTCGGCTTGACGGTATCCACACGGCCGGCCTTGGCGGCGGCGTACAGCACCGGCATGTCAAGCAGGGAGTCGAGATCGAGGTCGACGCCCTCCTCCGTCACATCCTGGGCGAGACCGAGGATCAGATCGTTCGTGGCGCCGACGACCTCGTCGATACGTGCGTCGGGACGATCGGTCTTGTTGATGACGAGAATGATCGGCAGCTTCGCCTCAAGCGCCTTGCGCAGCACGAAACGCGTCTGCGGCAGTGGCCCCTCGGAGGCGTCGACGAGCAGGACGACACCGTCAACCATGGAGATGCCGCGCTCGACCTCGCCGCCGAAATCGGCATGTCCGGGGGTATCAACGACGTTGATGGTCATGCCGTCCGGGGCGCCATATTTGGCGGCAAGCGGGCCGTTGTACTGGATGGAGGTGTTCTTGGCCAGAATGGTGATGCCCTTTTCCTTCTCGATGGCACCGGAATCCATCACTCGGTCGGGCACCGCCTCACGCGGATTGAACGCATGCGCCTGCTCGAGCATGGCGTTGACCAGCGTGGTCTTGCCATGATCGACGTGCGCGACGATGGCGATATTGCGGATATCCTGACGAACGGCCATATGGGCATACCTCTATTCGACGTAAGAATCAGGTCATGGCCTGCCACGGCCGAAGCCGGGCACAGGGCTCAGACATCGCGATACTACCGGCCAATCACGACGTATCAGCCGTCATCCTCCTGGCTGTCCGCCTCCAGCGAGCCAAGCATCCGCGAGACGTCCGTCCGATCCGTACGCCCGCGATCATCCGCCTGCTCGGCCTCCTGCATCGCCTCCTGCCGGTCCGGCAGGAACGGGGCGAGCGGGGGCAGCTCGGACAGGGCGCTGATCCCCAGCCGTTCGAGAAACAGATCCGTGGTGACGAGCGTGCGGGCGGAGGAGCCGTCCTGCGGCGCCGATTCCTCGACGAGCCCGCGCAGGATGAGGGAACGGACGAGGGAATCAGAGGCGACGCCCCGCACGCGCGTGACCTCCGCACGGGTGACAGGCTGCTGGTAGGCGATGATCGCCAGAGCCTCGAGCGCAGCGTGCGAGAGCGTGCCGGCCGTGTGGCGGTCGGTGAGGAAGGCCGAGACCACCGGGTCGTAGGCACGTGCCGAGCCGACGCGCCAGCCGCGGGCCGAGGACAGGACGGCGATACCGCTTCCGCGCGAGCGCAGATCATCGGCGAGCGCGGCAAGCGCCCGGCCGGCCTCCTCCTCGTCCAGCGAGAGCACTGAGGCGATCTGTGCGGTCGTCAGCGGCTCATCGGCGCTGATGAGGATCGCCTCGAGACAGCCGCGCAGCCCCCCGGGGTACGCCGAGGCATCGAAACCAGAGCTACCCGTACCAGATAGTGTCGATGCGACGGTCTGGTCAGACTTGTCGGCTTCTTCGGACGTGTCGCCGTCATCCGTCAGATGCTCGTCAGTCATACGACTCCTCCCCTATCTGTGCGGCCTGCTCCTCGTACTCCTTCTCGCTCGCCACCCAGCGCAGGCTCAGCGGCGCGAACGGGTCCGACTGGCGGAACTGGAGAAAACGCATCTTGAAGAACAGCAGGACGGCAAGGAAGCGGGCGACGACGACCCCGCGATCGGCCGCATCGGCCACGAGATCCGAGAACAGCATGGGCTGCGCGGCGGTGGACAGTTTTTCCTTGACCGTCGCCGACTCACGTCGCAGATCGGCCTGAGGCACGTGCAGCTGGCTGAGCGAGACGCTTGCCCGGGGGGCATTGAGGAATACCTGCGCGGCGAGCAGTGCGAAGTCCTCGGGCTTCATCTGCCAGCTCACCCGGTGGCGCAACGCGTCGAAACGCGGCTCGCGCCAGGCCGGATGCGGGTGGAAACCGGCGGTGGAGGCCATCATCTGCGAGAATGCGCCGGCCGCCTGTTTGAACGCCCGATATTGCAGCAGGCGTGCGAAGAGCAGATCGCGGGCGCGCAGCGCCTCGAGATCCTCGCTGTCGCGCCGCGCCCCGTCGCCGGGCAGCAGCGTAACGCTCTTCGCCTCGACCAGCACGGAGGCGACAAGAAGGAACGAGGAGGTGGCATCCGCGCCGCGCGCCAGATCGAGGTGCGAGACATACGAGACGAACTCACCGGTGACCTGTGTGAGCGAGACACGCGTGAGCTCGAGCTTTTTTGCGGCAATGAGGCCGAGGAGTACGTTGAACGGCCCTTCGAACACCGACAGCGAGACGGAGAACTCCCCGTCCTCCGCCGCCTCAGGCGACGATGCCACGGGCGATGATCTCCCTCGTCACCTCGCGGTATTCCTTGGCCACCTTGTGCTCCGGCGCATAGACGGTGATCGGGGCGGCGGCCACGGTGGCGTCTGGCAGTTTGATGGACCGCGAGATGACCGTGTGGAAGACCTTGTCGCCGAACGCCTCGTAAATACGCTCGAGGACTTCCTTGGAATGGTTGGTGACTGTGTACATGGTGGGCAGCACGCCGTACACCTTCAGATCCGCGTTGATGCGGTCCTGCACCTTTTTGATGGACTGCATGAGCAGTGCCACACCGCGCAGGGCGAAATACTCTGCCGCGACCGGGATGATCACCCCGTCGGCGGCGGTCAGCGCGTTGACGGTCAGCAGGCCGAGCGAGGGCTGGCAGTCGATGATGATGACGTCATAATCCGGCACGAGCGGTTTGAGGACGGACGAGAGCACGCGCTCCCGGCCCATTTCCGTGACAAGCTGGACCTCCGCCGCGGACAGATCGATATTGGCGGGGATAACGTCGAGACCCGGGAAACGCGTGTGGACGACGGCATCGTGGATATCCATGTCCGGCTTGAACAGGGCGGTATAGATGGTGTTCTCCGTCCTGTTACCGTTGATACCCAGACCGACGGTGGCCGCGCCCTGCGGATCGAAATCGACGACGAGCACGCGTCGGCCGTACTGGCTCAGCGCACCGGCAATATTGATAGAGCTGGTCGTCTTGCCGACGCCGCCCTTCTGGTTGCACATGGCGATGATGACGGCAGGACCATGCTCCTTGAGCAGCTCCGGCGCGGCGAACATCTCATACTCGCGTCCCAACAAATCCACAGGCATAGCTTCACAGTACCGCGGCGCCAAGGCATTACGTGTTGTGGTCGTACAATTATGTACGGCAAGCGGCGTCACCATGCACCGTGTTCGGACGACGCCGAACCATCCCGCGAGATTGCCCGCGGATGGGCCAGACGATACGCCTCGATCAGCTCCGTACGAGAAATGTGCGTATATATCTGTGTGGTCGTCACGGATGCATGGCCGAGCAGCTCCTGCACCGTGCGCACGTCCGCCCCTCCCTCGAGCAGGTGCGTCGCGAAACAATGCCGGAGCGTATGCGGATGGACGGGTTTGGTGATGCCTGCCCGTCGCGCACAGTATTGCAGTATCTCCCACACGCTCTGACGCGAGAGCCGCCGACCGCGCTTGTTGAGAAATACGGCAGAGAGTTCCGTACCATGCCGTGCTTTGCGCTGCAGCGCCGGCCTGCCGGCGGAGAGATACGCCTCAAGTGCGCAGGCGGCGTACGTGCCCACTGGAACCAGACGCTGCTTGTCCCCCTTGCCGGTGAGCAGCACGAGATGCTCCTGCATCTTGAGCGCGGGCAGGTCCAGTCCTGTCGCCTCGGAGACACGCGCACCGGTGGCATAAAGAAACTCCAGCAGCGCACGGTCGCGCAGACTGACCGGGTCCCGGCCCGTGCCGACACTGGCCGCCTCCAGCAGCCGGCGCACCTCGTCGACGGTGAGCACCTGTGGCAGCCGGCGCGGACGGCGCGGCGGGCTGACGTGGGCGGAGACATCCTGGTCGACCGTCCCCTGGTCGAGGGCGAAGCGGTGCAGCTCGTGGACGGCGGCAAGCATCCGCGTCCGCGATGAGGCGGCGAGATCATCGAGTGAGGCGAGGAAATCGGCGACATCGGTGCCGCTGACCGTCGTCAGATCGGTGATGCCGCGGCTTTTGAGAAAATCGCCGTAACGTCGCAGATCCGAGCGATAGGCCGTCACCGTCGCCCGGGACAGGCCGCGCTCGACACCATCGTGGACAAGAAACTGCTCGACAAGATCGTCGAAAGCCGTCGGGATATCCGTACTCATCCTCTTCTCCCTCCGCGCTCGCCCTCCCGGACGCTCGCCCTCCTGTCACCGGACAGACAGGGCGACAAACGCCTATTGACGAACAACGAGATTGTCGGTCGAACAGCAAATCCGTCGACGATCGGCATGCCGGATGATCGATCACCGCATCATCGTCCGAGGATACAAAAATCCCGCCCGATGCGGTCTAGCCGCACAGGACGGGATCAGCAAGTCACCGATATGAATCGGGATGGGCTCAGGCCTTAGCCGGGGCGTTGACGTCCTCCGGCAGGGCGGCCTTTGCCTGCTCGACGATCGCGTTGAAGGTGTCGACATCCTCAACGGCGAGCTGGGCGAGGGCGCGACGATCGAGATCGATGCCGGCCAGACGCAGACCCTGGATGAAGCGGTTGTACGTCATGCCCTGCGCGCGCACGGCGGCGTTGATACGCTGGATCCACAGCTTGCGGAACTGGCCCGCACGGTGGTGACGATCACGGAACGAGTAGTTGTACGAATGGAGCAGCTGCTCCTTCGCACGGCGATACGAGCGGGAACGGGCACCGCGGTAGCCCTTCGCCCGATCGAGAACGGTACGACGCTTCTTCTTGGCGTTCACTGCGCGCTTGACACGTGCCATCTGCTATCCTCAGCTTTCTTTCTACGCTTCAGAGCTTTTGCCGGTTCAGCGACCGAGCAGGAAGCTCATCCTCTTGTTCTGGTGCTTCGAGATGACGCTGTCGCGCGACAGGGCACGACGCTTCTTGGAGGACTTATGCTCCAGGTTGTGGCGCATGCCGTCGCCGGCCGCCATGAGCTTGCCCGAACCGGTGACGCGGATACGCTTCTTGGCCGCGGACTTAGTCTTCATTTTCGGCATTGCTGCTCTCCTTATCGGTGATATTCTGCATGGCTGCCTCGGCCTCCTGCCGTTCCTGGGCATCGCTGGCGCGCTTCGCCTTGAGGCGGGCCGCCTGACGTGCCTGGCGCTCGGCGCGGGCCTGCTTGCCACGACGTCTCTGCTCAGACTCGAGATGAACCTTCTTGCCTTTCGGCGCGAGGGTCATGATGATGTCCCTGCCCAGCTGACGGGGCTTGGACTCGATCGTGCCGAATTCCTGCACATCGTCGGCGAGCCGGTACAACAGCTCGTTGCCGCCGATTGGCCTGGAACGCTCGCGGCCGCGGAGCATGATGGTGACTTTGACCTTGTCGCCGCCCTTGAGGAAGCGGGTCACCATCCCTTCCTTGGTCTCGAAGTCGTGGTCATCAATCTTGAGGCGGAATCGGACTTCCTTGATCTCCGCCTTGTTCTGGTGACGACGGGCCTCCCTTTCCTTGAGGGCCTCGTTGTACTTGAACTTTCCGTAATCGATGAGCTTGGCGACCGGCGGGTTCGCGTTCGGTGCCACCTCGACGAGGTCGAGATTCGCCTCACGCGCGAGGTTGAGCGCAACCGCCGTAGCGATGACGCCGACCTGCTGCCCCTCGGGGCCGATCAAACGCACATTCGGAACTCGAATGTCCTCGTTGATTCTCGGATTACTGATGATGAACTCCTTATTCGGTTTCGTCTGCGCGGAGTTCCCCGTCAACACAAAAACACACCTCGGTGAACGCCGGGCGTGACTCATGCCGTTGAACCCGGGGCTGCGAAAAGCCCCCAGGTGGGAAATTCCACTTTCTTGATTCCTCAAGCCGAGGAATATATTACCACGACGGCAGACAGCCACGGGGCAGGGTTGCCGCCTACAATCAGCTTCATGATGACAGGGATGCCCGACCGCGGAGAACATGGCAGAATCCTCACCGATGGTATCGGTCCTGACGGTACCGGTCATACCTGCGCGATCCCCCGGTCTGACGGCATCGATGCCGCACGGTGTGTGATCATGGCGGCCGGCACGGCACCGTCCGACCAACTCGTCCGCGAGTGCCTGGGCGCTGTTTCTGGCCGGCGTCCGCTCGTTGTCGCGGCGGACGGCGGGTTCGTCATCGCCCGCCGGGCCGGTATCCGCCCGGATGCGCTCATCGGCGACGGCGATTCGCTCGCCCGGCTGGAACGCCTGTCCGCGTACCCGGTACAACAACAGGTGAGCCCGTCGTCATCATCGACGGGCACAGCCGGCACTGCCAGGCAGACGTCACCCCAGGCGATGGAGCGGATTGTCCTCTCACCGCAGAAAGACGACATCGACCTTGTCTGCGCGGCACGGTGGGCATGGCTGCGCGGCGCACGCGAGTTCACGATTCTGGGCGCCCTGGGCGGACGTCCGGACATGAGCCTTGCCGCCATCCAGCTCGCCGCACGCATCAGCCAGGCGGGCGGAATGGCCGTCCTGCGCAGCGACGACTGGTCGCTCACCGCCCTCACCGACGGAACGCTGCGCCTCGGGCGTGTCGACGGAAGGACTTGTGCCGACATCCGGCCTGTGAGCCCGATTTCCGTTCTTGCACTGTCCGACACCTGCACCGGCGTCACCCTGGACGGGCTGCTCTACACGTTGGACGACGCGACCATGACGAACACGAGCGCCCGCTGGATCAGCAACGAGCCCGTGCACGACGCGGATCCACATATCAGCGTGGAAGAAGGCACTCTGGCCGTCACATGGCCGTCCGGCCTGCGGCTGGCAGCCTGGCAGTCACGACGCGCCGAACACCCGGCGGCAAGCATCGGCAAGGTCGACACGACGGTCTCGGCGAACCTGACTGGAATGAATCTGGGTGGAATATAGATCAACTCATCGAGAACGCACAAAGCAACAGGTCATCACCGACCTTCTTTTTTCTGCTTTATCAGAGGCGCAGGAAGACGTTTCGCACATGGCACGATGTTGCTCGCCGGCGGTATCATGTGAACGTCCACAGTAGAGCAGGCCGGCATGGGGCACGCCCCTTCCCGGTCGTTCTTCAGAAGGAATGATAAATGACAGTTCGTATTGGTATTAACGGTTTCGGCCGCATCGGCCGTCTCGCCTTCCGTCGCATCTTCCAGCTCCAGGAGCAGGGTGGCGAGGCCAACGACATCGAGGTCGCGGCCATCAACGATCTGACCACCCCGTCGATGCTCGCGTACCTGCTCAAGTACGACAGCACCCATGGCGTGTTCCGTCACTCCGACGGCACCCCGGTCAAGGTCGAGTCCACCGATGACTCCATCATCGTTGACGGCAAGAGCTACAAGATCTACTCCGAGCGCGATGCCGCCAACCTCAAGTGGGTTGAGAATGATGGCGTTGATTACGTGCTCGAGTGCACCGGCTTCTACACCTCGCACGACAAGTCCATGGCCCACATCAAGGCTGGTGCCAAGAAGGTCCTCATCTCCGCCCCGGCGAAGGATGACGTCACCCCGACCGTCGTCTATGGCGTCAACCAGGACATCCTCAAGCCGTCCGATACCATCGTCTCCGCCGGCTCCTGCACCACCAACTCCCTGGCCGCCATGGTCAAGCTGCTTGATGACAAGTTCGGCGTCCGCGCCGGCCTGATGACCACCATCCACGCCTACACCGGCACGCAGATGATCCTCGACGGACCGCGCTTCAGCAAGGGCCGCAACAACCGCGCCGCCGCCATCAACACGATCGCGCACTCCTCCGGTGCCGCCATCGCCCTGGGCAAGGTCGTCCCGTCCGTCGATGGCAAGCTGACCGGCCACGCCCAGCGTGTCGCCGTCCCGGATGGCTCCGTCACCGAGCTGACCTCCATCCTCAACAAGAAGGTCACCATCGACGAGATCAACGACGCCTTCAAGAAGGAATTCTCCGACAAGGATTACTTCGGCTACAACGCTGATGGCATCGTCTCCTCCGATATTCTCGACGACACCCACGGTGGTGTGTTCGATCCGACGCAGACCGAGGTCCTCCACGCCGGTGACGACCAGCTCGTCCGTACTGTCTCCTTCTACGACAACGAGTATGGCTTCACCTGCAACATGGTTCGTACCCTCCTCTACTTCGCCAAGATCAACGAGGACTGAGCTGAGGTTTTCGCTAAGATCAACGAAAACCGAGCTCGATCAGTCAACGCTGTCACAGTGTTGACTGACAGCTGACAGAGCCTGTCGTTTTACGGTGTCACAACCGTACGGCGACAGGCTTTTTCATTTGTCACCATGATGTGCAGGGAAAGATACGACGGTGGAACTGGCTCAGAAACAGCAGAAACACATGACACGCAAACGGACAGCGCAGAATGGCGCAACACCGAAACGCGCAGCACAGAAGAAGCCATGGATGACGGGCGCCCGCACCGACTCCTCCCCTGCTGACCAACAGTGCGTCGTCGGACCGGACGGGCTGGCACGCTGCCCCTGGGTGTTCGCCGACATGCGGACACATCCATCGGCACCCGCCTCACCGTCTCTGAGCCCGTCGCAGCAGGCGGAGAGCGACTACCACGACCACGAGTGGGGTCGGCCCGATCATGACGAGCGGTATCTGATCGAGCAGCTGATCCTCGGCGGTTTCCAGTCGGGACTGTCCTGGCAGAGCATCATCAACAAGCGCGAGAATTTCCGCCGCGACTTCGACCAGTTCGACCTCGACAGGATCGCCCGGTATGGTCAGGCCGATGTCGAACGGCTGATGGACGACCCCGGCATCATCCGCAATCGTCGCAAGATCGAGGGCGCGATCGCCAATGCCCGCATGATCCGCGGCGTGGTCCGCGATTTCGGCAGTCTGCATGACTATATCTGGCATTGGACCTTCGGGCACCGCGTCTTCGAGCCAATCTCCACGACGACGGACCCGCTCTCGGATATGATCGCCGCGGATCTGAAGAAGCGCGGTTCGAAATTCCTCGGCAGCGTGACGGTCTTCTCCTATCTGCAGGCATGCGGGCCGATCTGCTCGCATGTGCCCGGTTGCATCGTCTTCGAGGAGTTTCCACCCCAAAAGGGCGATATCGTAGGACACGGCTTCCCGACCGCCTCGCTGCACACAGACGGGGATATCCATTTTTTCTGAGTCGCGGTCAGACAGCCTGATGATGATCGGCAACGGGAGCACAGAAGGCGAGCGGCAGACAGTCTGATGGTCATCGGCAGACAGACGGCCGTAGAGACAGACAGGCAGACGGCAGACAGAAAAATAGTGCGTGCGGAACAATTGTCTGAGGAAGAAAGGTGAGCGATGGCGAAAAAGAAGAGGAATAAGAAAGCTAAAGCTTCTGAGGAAAGCGCCTCGACCCCTGCGACCGAGCAGCTGGAGAAGGCGGGTGTGCCGTTCCAGGCGGTCAGCTATGAGCACGACCCGGACCATATGGACAAGGGCTATGGGCTCGAGGGCGCTGCAAAACTGGGTATCGACCCGCATCAGGCGTTCAAGACCCTCATGGCCGGCAACTCCTAGGAGATCGTGGTCGGTGTGGTGCCTGTCTCCGGACATCTGGATATGAAGAAGCTCGCCAAGGCCGCCGGCCTCAAGAAGATCGATATGGTCGACCCGGCCGTCGCCTCACGTGTGACAGGCTATGTGCCCGGGGGCATCTCCCCCTTCGGACAGCGCACGCGCCACCGCGTGTTCCTCGACTCATCCGCCGAAAACTTTCCCGCCATCCTCGTCTCGGGCGGCAAACGCGGTTTCTCGGTGATGGTCGCCCCGCAGGATCTGATCCAGGTGACACACGGGACCATCGCCCCGATCGCCCGCGACGGCTCACACCCGACCGGCAACTGATACCGTACAGGACCGTCCGCAGCAGAGAACAGACAAGACAAGACAAGGCACGACCACAACACGACGCATCGCCTGTCCCGGACACGGCCCGGGGCACAGACAGGGCGTAAAATAGCCGCGTCTGATCACAGTGCCGGCCACCAACCCGGGCTCCGGCACCTGTGCGGGTCACAATCTGCAAAGGAGCACGATGACTTCCACCACACCGCTCACCGGTGAGCAATACACCATCCGTCACGGCGACTATGAGGCGACCGTCTGCGAGCAGGGCGCCATCCTGCGCGTGCTGCGCTGGCAGGGCACCGACCTGATCGCGCCGTTCGACCCCGACAAGCCGGTCCCGTGCTGCAACGGCTACATGCTGGTGCCCTACCCGAACCGCATCGAGGGCGGCCGCTACACGTTCGAGGGCAGGACGTACCAGTTCCCCATCGATGAGCCGGACCGCGACACCTCCCTGCATGGCACGGGCTATCGCTCGTTCTGGGTGTGCGAAAGCAAGAGCGATGACTCCGTCACCCTCGTGTGGCGCAATGCCGCCGACGCGGTCAGCTATCCGTTCAAGGTCCGCGCCCGTGTACGCTATACGCTCACCGATGACGGCCTTGAGCTGTCGATGACGGGCATCAACGATGGCACCGTGGACGCCCCGTGGGCGTTCGGCATCCACCCCTGGCTGTCGAACGGCAAGAATCTGTATGGCAATGACCCGATTCTCGAGCAGAACGCCAAGTGCTCGCTCAGGCTGGGCGCCCGCACGCATGTGACTGTGGACGGCAATCTCGTTCCCAACGGCACGGAAAGCGTGGAGAACACGCGGTTCGACCTGCGGCACACGACCGTGCTCGGCGACCTCGTGTTCGATGACGCCTGGACTGACGTCGACCGCGATGAGGACGGCTATTCCAGCGCCACGTTCACCCGCCCGGATGGGGTCAGCCTCACGCTTCGTGCCGATCGGACGTTCAATGCCTGGCAGGTGTGCACCGGCACGGGCTTCCCGGCCGAGAGTCATCCCTCGGGTGTTGCTGTCGAGCCGATGACCGCCTACGCCAACGCCTTCCGTACGGGCAAGGATCTGGTCACGCTCAGGCCCGGCCAGGAGTACACGAGCGTCATCCGCTTCAGCGCCACGAAAGACTGAGACGAGACCGGCATGACAACCGGGGAAACAGACGAATGTCACATAGCATGACCGTCGCGGGCATAACGCGCGTCGCGTCGTGGTGGGATAATCCCTCTGTCGTATAAACGAGCGTAAGGAGTGATCATGGGAAAGCGTGGACGCATGCGTCGCGACCGCCGCAAGAAGCCGGCGAATCACGGCAAGAGGCCGACCGCGTGAGTCGGCATGCCTGAAGACTGTCATCGATACCGACTGACAGCCTGAATGGCATATAAAGAGAGGGGGGGCCCCCCCCCACCGGGGGGGGCGCCCGGGGGGTTGGGGGCGGGTTTGTGGGGGGGTTTGTTTGGAGGGTATTGGGGGCCGACAGGCCCCCCCCTCACCGCCCCGAGCCCCCCCCAACCACCCATTCAAAATAATAAACCCCCCCCCCCCCCCCCCCCCGGGCGGCCCGCCCCCTCTCTTTATCGGACAGTTTATCTGACTCGTTTATCGTCCCAGTTTATCGGACCAGAACTGACGACCGCGACGAACTCTGATCGAACCGCGGCAAACCGGGACGAGTGTCGCTTCACAAGAGCGATCGGCTCATCGCGACCATCAGCGACCGGCGCGACCCGCATCGCCATGACCCCCGTATCGCCATCAGACAATCGGGATCTCACCGTCATGCGTGTCGCCAGTCGTCGACGTGATCGGTGCGGCGTGTGCCATCGAGCCGCGCCCGGCATCATCCGTGTTCTCCGACCCGTTGTCGCCGGAATCAGTCCCTGTCGCCGCGCTGTGCGCGTCCTGCTCCGTCACCTGTTCGAGGCACTTGCGGCAACGGCGTACAAGTGAGTCAGGCGCTTTCATGGGTCGCAGATACGCTTTCATCTCGGCAATGAGATGACGTTCGAGGGCGGAGCAATCGGCGTTGATATCAAAGCGCTCGGTTCTAATCGACATGCGCCCGCAGAGCTGGTCATCGGACAGTCCTGCCTGATACAGATCATCGAAATCGTCCAGAGGCTCGACCTGTTGACACCCGGAGACGGATCCCACCATGCCACCGGATTCACAGCCATCCTCGGTCGCGCCGCTGCCGGTCGTCTCGTTCATCGTCTTCTCCCCTGTCATTTTCCTGTCACACATCCCGTGCCGCGTATCATCCGCAACAGCCCGGCTGTGCAGCCCGGTCCACGCGTAGTCACGCATGGGCAGGTGTGTTCTGTCATTCTACTTTTCCTAACCTTCGCGCCTGACAGGCTATTCCCGTTTAGCCGAGCGCTGAGACGGATCAGATCCGGAAACCACATGTTCGGAAACCGCATGCGGCGATGCGGATGCCCGCTGCTGCGCGGAAGAGGCCCGGGACGAGGCGGATGAGGAGGCCGACGACGGGTCGGAGGAGGTCGGGGCGAGATCGGCGAGCGCCTCGCGCAGCTGTCGGCGTGCCCGGTTGAGCCGGCTCATCACTGTGCCGATCTTGATGCCCTCCTCCTGTGCCACCTGCTTGTAGCTCTTGCCGTCGATCGCCGCAGAGATGAACACACGCCGGCGTTCGGGCGGCAGGGCATTGAGCGCGTTGATGATCTCCGGGGTCACCGAGTCCGAGAGGTATTCCTGCTCGGCGGATTTGAGACCGGTGCCGCTGTGGTTGGACAGGTCGTACAGATCCCAGTCGTTGTACTCGCCGGTGGCATCATTGGCCCTGCGCGGACGCCGCTTCTTCTTCTGGTACGTGTTGAAGTAGGTGTTGCGCAGGAAGACAGTGAGCCATGCCTCGATGTTCGTGCCCTTTTTGAACGAGTCGAACGCCTTGTAGCCGCGCTCGAAGGTGTCCTGCACGAGGTCCTCGGCATCGTCGGGGTTGTTCGTGTATTTCATCGCCTGGCGGTAAAGCATGTCGAGGGCCGGCAGGGCGAGCCGCTCGAACTGCGCACGACGGCTGGTCCCGTCCGCTCCCCCGGAACGGACGTCGGTGCCATCGGTACGCTGCGTGTCCTGCCCTGTTGTCGCCATGACCCCTATTGTGCCACGCGACCACCACGCCGGCTTTCACCCCGCCCCGTCAGCGCACGGCGGCACAATGGGGATATGACTTCACTTGCCGACCAGCTCTCCGCGCTTGGCGCGCAGCCGGCCTCCACACCGCTGAAAGACGCGCTTCTGCTCGGTTTTGACACCGAGACGACGGGCGTGGGACCTACTGACGCCATCGTCTCCGCCTCGCTCGTGCTGAGGGACCCGTCGACCGGTTTTGACGGCGACCGGCGCGGCGACTGGGTGATCAACCCGCATCGCACGATCTCACCGGCGGCGAGCGCGGTCAACGGTTTTACGAACGAGTACCTGCAGGAGCACGGCCAGCAGCCCCAAGAGGCGCTGGAGCAGATCGCCACGGTGGTCGCGCTGGCGCAGAACCGCAACATCCCGCTGCTCGCCTATAACGCGCCGTTTGACGTGCGCATGCTCCAGCATGATCTCTCCTACTGGCATCTGCCCGGACTGGGCGCACGGATCAGCGGGCTGGATCTGCTCGTCGTCGATCCTCTGGTAATCGACCGCGCCATCTGCCACCGCCACGGCAAGCGCACGCTGACCGCGGCGAGCGAGTATTACCATGTAGCCCCGCATGGCGATTTTCACGACGCCGCCATCGACACGACGGCCGCACTCGACCTGATCGCACCGATGTGTGCCTCCAGCGAGGAGCTCGCCAATCTGCCGCTCTCGCAGGTAATGGACTGGCAGCGCACTGCCCACAAGAAGTGGGCCGACAGCTTCAATGAGTGGCTCGCCCGAAAAGGCAGTCGGCAGATCTCCACCGACTGGCTGTAGACCACCGACTGGCTGTGAGGGTCGGTGACGATCCACGATCACCGACAGCAGCGCCGGACAGTGGCGGCATCCACTATCAGCGTTCACTCTCAATCGCCCTGCGACCGGCTTACCCGGTCCGGGTCAGCACGCACTGAGGAGCAGACATCTATGGAAACATCCGGGAGCATGGACACGTTCCACGGGCAGATGGGCACGAAGACCGTCTTCGCGCTGCTCGCCTCCCATCGGCTGCTGCGCGAGGCGGTCACACCCGAGGGGGTATGGACGCTCGACGCGGACAAAATCCCCTCTCTCGCGGTGCGGACGGTCACCTATGACAGCCGCGCCGTCACAGCGGGGACGCTGTTGTTCTGCAAGGGCAATTTCAAAGACGACTACATCCGCCCGGCCGACGAGGCGGGACTTGCATGCTACATCAGCGAGAAGGTCTACTTCCCGCTCACCCACGCGCTCGGCTTCATCGTCACCGACGTGCGCAAGGCGATGGCCCTCGTCTGCGCCGAGTTCTATGGCCATCCCGAGCGCCACATGACGCTCATCGGCATCACCGGCACAAAGGGCAAGACCACCACCGCCTACCTGCTGCACGCCATCCTCTCCGCCTCCAGCGGCGGCAGGTGTGCGATCATCGGCTCCGCGCTCGACTGCGTCGACGGGAAGAACTGGATCAAGACGAGCCTGACCACGCCCGAGTCGCCCGATCTGTTCGCCCTCATGCGCCAGGCCTTCGACCACGGCATGCGCTACTTCGTCATGGAGGTCAGCTCACAGGCCCTCAAGATCGACCGCGTCTATGGCATCACCTTCGATGTGGGCGCCTTCCTCAACATCTCGCCCGACCACATCTCCCCCAAGGAGCATCCGAGCTTCGAGGACTACTTCTACTGCAAGCGCACGCTCGCCTACCAGAGCCGGCGGCTGTTGTTCAACGCCGACCTGGGCGACAAGTCGGATCTGATCGCCGACACCGCGCGCCTGGCGGGCATCCCCACGGCCACCTTCGGCATGGACCCGGAAAACAGGCCGACGTTCCTCGCCTCCCCCGTGGACGAGTCCGCCGCCCGCGAGAGCTCCTCGTTCGGCATGATCCGACGTGCGCCGGGAAGCGACACCCTGGTCCGTGAGGATCTGGGGACATATCACCTCGCGCTGCCGGGCGACTTCAACTATGCCAACGCGCTCGCCGCCGTCAGCCTCGCCGTGCTCGTGGGGGTGCCCGCCGATGATACGGCCAGCCTTCATGCGCTGGAGACGGTGACAGTCCCGGGCCGCATGGAACAGCTGCGCCTGCACGACGGCACCGAGGTGATCGTCGATTACGCCCACAACTATGCCAGCTTCATGGCGGTGCTCACCTATGCGCGCAACCGCTGGCACAACAGCAGGATCACCGTCGTCACCGGCTCGTCGGGCGGCAAGGCGTATGACCGGCGTGAGGGTATGGGCAAGGCGGTCTCCGCGCATGCCGACCGGCTCATCGCCACCACCGATGACGCGGACTTCGAGGATCCCAAGGCCATCGCCGACCAGATCATCGCGGCCGTGACCAACCCGCATGTGTCCACGTCCTTCATCGGCGACAGGCAGGAGGCCATCGCCGCCGCCGTGGACGATGCCCGCGCCGACAAAGCCGAGGATCCGTCCTGCCAGCCGGTCGTGCTCCTGCTGGGCAAGGGAGACGAGCCGTGGTATATCAGCCATGGCAGGAAGGTCGCCATGCCGGCCGATTCCGAATACATCCGTCAGATCGACGCCGGAAAGACCGGCCGCAACACAGAACAGGACGCCAAATGAAAGTCATCGCCACCGACGCGGCAGCATACGAGAAGAAAGCGGCGGACATGTCGGTCGACCTCCCGCTCGAACAGACCGGCACATGGCGGCGCTTCCAGTCCTCCATCAACGGGCGCACGCCATGGCGGGGCGAGGATGACGGCTATCTGCTGCTCCAGTCAGACGAGGGTGAGGTCCGCGCTTTTATTACCTTCATCGAGTACGAGACGCACAGGTATCGTTTCCTGCGCGCCATGCACGGGCCGGCATGGGTGTCCGCCCCCTCCGAGCAAGAGGAGCGTCAGGCGCTCGACACCCTGCGGGCCTTCGTCAGGGCGCAGGCGCCGCGCACCGTGTTCCTGCGCCTGTCCGTCATGCATGACTTCTCCGCTCAGGGCCTGACCTTCCCGACGCTCTCGACGGTGCCGTACGACCAGACGGTCGTGATCGACACGAGAGGCGGCGATGAGGCGATCCTCTCGCGGATGAAGCCGCGCGGACGCCGCGATGTGCGCAAATCCATCCGCGAGTTCCCCGGCACGCTGGCCGATGAGAGCGAGCAGGCGGCCGCCTCGTTCAGCGACTATTACCGCGTGATGGCCGAGACCGGCGCCCGCGACGGCTTCCGCCCCGCCCCGCAGGGAGATTATGAGAAGATGATCCGCCTGCTCGGCCCGGAGCATTGCCGCGTGTTCGCCGCGCGCATCGACGGCAGGGTGGTCGCCTGGTCGCTCGTGACGCTCAGCGGCAGACGCGCCGTGCGGTTCTACGCCGCCATGCACAGCGACGCCATGCATCTGCACGCCACCGACCGGCTTGTCTACTGGGAGGCATGCGAGCTCGGCAGACGCAGCATCACCGATTACGACCTGATGGGCATCGGCGATGATTTCGCCCCGAGCCTCAAGGGCCTCAACGAGTTCAAGACGAAGTTCTCCAAACAGGTCACCCCCGTCGCCCCTGATCGCGACGTCGCCATCCGGACCGGCTTCTACAGCCTTCTGCGACACACAAAATCGTTACGAACGAGACTGCACCACTGAGGGCCATGCGACGCCGCCAACAATCATCAAGAGCCGCATCTGAAGGATACTGAGAAGGACGAAGGAAGAGTCCATATGTTCTCGTGTGAAAAGACGGATGTCGTGCGGATGGAGGAGCTCGCCCATCAGGCCGGTCTCGCCCTGCCGATCGAGCAGACCAGCGTCTGGGCGGACTTCCAGTCGCGCACGCCGGGGCGCTCCGGCTGGGGCGCTGTTCTTCTGCGCCGTGACGGCAGGCTTGCGGCGGTCCTCTCGCTCATCGAGCTCCATACGCACGGTTACGTGTATCTGTTCAGCGAGCATGGGCCCGTCTGGCTGTCGACGCCGGATGCCCGACAGGAGCAGGAGGCTGTCGAGGCACTGCGCCGGTTCGTCCGCCGCGTCGATCCCCGCATCGTCTTCCTGCGCCTGTCGCTCAGGCAGCAGACCGGCACGCATCCGGTCCTGTCCACAATCCCCTACGACACGACCGTCATCATGGATCTTTCCGGCGGACGCGACCAGATCCTCGCACGCATGTCCAAACACGGTCGTTATGACGTACGCCAGGCGCTGAGAAAGTCCCCGGCCGTCATCGCCGAAGAGACCGACAAGGCGTGCGCCGACTTCACGCCGTACTACGCGACAATGGAGCAGACGGCACGGCGGGACGGGTTCACGGCCGCCCCCGATGCCTACTACGACACGCTGCTGAGGGTGCTGGGCCGCGACCATTGCCGTCTGTACGCGGCCCGGGAGCAGGGGCACGTCACCGCCTGGCTCATCGTGACGCTAAGCGACAACCGTGCCGTCTACTACTTCGCCTCCAGCAGCACGCAGGCACAGCGCACGAATGTGCCCGCGCTGCTGCTGTTCGAGACCGCCGTGGATCTGGGCTCACAGGGCTGCACACAGCTGGACCTGATGGGCGTGGGCAGCGACTTCTCCCCCACCCTGCGCGGACTGAATGCTTTCAAGACGAAGTTCGCCAAAGGCACCGTCGCCGTCGCGCCCAGTCGTGACGTCCCTGTGCGGCCGGGGCTGTATGGGCTGCTGACCGTCGTCAGACGTGTGCGCGATGCGCTGCGTCGCGATCCGAGCGCGGCGAGGAAGCCGTCGCAGGCAAAGACGAAGACGGCGAAGAATTCCGCTTCCGAGCGCTGACCGGCCGGTCCGGACGCACCGCAGCCGTTACGACCGGCCCGTGTCTGCCGCCACCTTGGGTACGATATCGTCCATTTTCTGCGAGATGACCGCGGTGACGCCGTCCGCGCGCATGCTCACGCCGTAGAGCGCGTCGGCGATCGCCATCGTGCGCTGCTGATGGGTGATGATGATGAGCTGCACCTTGTCGCGCATCTTCCTGAGCGCGCCGAGCAGACGGGTGAGATTGAGATCGTCGAGGGCGGCCTCCACCTCATCCATGATGTAGAACGGGCTGGGTCGCGCCTCGGAGATGGCCAGCAGCAGGGCGAGCGCGGAAAGCGACTTCTCACCACCGGAGAGCAGTGAGAGTTCTTTGACGCGCTTGCCGGCCGGGCTTGCCTCGACGATGACACCGGCGGTGAGCGGATGGTCGGGATCGTCAAGCCGGAGCCTGCCGCGGCCGCCGGGGAACAGATCTGCGAAGATGCGCGAGTAGGCGGCCGAGATGTCCGAGAACGCTGAGGTGAAGACCTCCTCCATCGTCGAATCGAGCTTGTCGACCAAGCCGAGCAGCTGCTCGCGCGAGTTTGCCACGTCGTCGCGCTGGCCGGCGAGATACTTCTGCCGCTCCTGCAGCGCTTCGTATTCCTCGCCGGCGAGCGGGTTGACCTTGCCCAGGCGTGCGATCTGTTTCTCCGCCTTTTCCAGACGCTCCTGCTGCTCGCCGCGCACATATGGTGTATCGGAGCCGTCCACCGGCTCACCGCTCTCATCAAAAGCCGGGACCGGCTGGTCAGGACCGTAACGGCGGACTAGCTCCTCAAGGCGAAGCCCCGTCTGGGAGGAGGACTGTTCCTGCAGCTGGCCGAGCTGAGTGGCCTGCCGCTCCCGATCGAGGTCGAGACCATGCTCGCGGGTGACGAGATCGTTGACGTGCGGCTCAAGGCTGTCACGCTGTTTGCGCAGATCGGTCAGCTCGGCCTGATGGCGGCTCGCCTCCTGCCCGGCGATTCTGCGACGCTGCTCGGTCTGCGCGAGGCAGGCGGCGAGCAGCCGGCGCACGCCGGCGATCCTGTGCGCCAGCTCCTGCGCACCGTCGCGTCGGGTGACAAGACGCTTGCGCTGCTGCGCGCGCGCCTGACGTGTCTTGACGGCCTGCTCCGCCTCATCACGCAGCAGTCCGATCTGCCGGTCGAGCGAGGCGGCGTGACGCTGTGCCTCCTGCGCGGCCAGGCGGGCGCGCACCTCCTCGTCGCGCGCGGCGGACAGCGTCTTCTCCGCCTCCTCCTCGCGGCGGGCCAGATCCTCCTCGCTCGCCTGCTTCGAGGAGGAGGACCTGGCGGCCTCGAGCGTCTGGGAGAGCTCGGCCTGCTTCGCCTGCGCCTCCTGCTTCTGCTGGCGCAGCTGCCGCGCCTTTTCGGCGATGGATTCCAGCTCCTTCTCGTCGGTGCTGATCTGCTTTGTGCGGATGGACAGCGCCGCCTCCACACGGCTGGCGGCCAGACGGGCATCATCGCGCCGCTGTGACAGGTCGGCGATCTGCGAGCGCAGGTCGTCGCGGCGTTGCGCCAGCTCGGTGATATGCCGGTCGGCCTGCCTGATCTGTGCGGTGAGCGCGGCGGCCTGCTTGTCGGCGGCGTTGCGGCGGGCAACGAGGGCGAGGTCGCTCGGTGCGCCGAGCGCGACGGTGACGGCGGCCGCCGGGGTGACGATCTCCCCCGCCCTGGTGACCACGCGTGCCCACTCGCCTGTACGGCAGGCGTCGAACGCCGTGTCGGCGCCCTGTGTGACACCCACACCGTCGAGCAGCACGGCCAGGGATCGGACGACACCCTCGGAGAGGGCAGCCTTCTGGCCGGCTTTCTGTTCGGTCTTCTGGTCTGCGTGCACATCACCGTGACTGTCCGGATCTGTACTGCCTGTATCTGTGCCGTGTTGATCCTTGCCGTGCGGATCTGTGCTGTGCGGATTCGTCGCATCGGAATCCTTGCCCAGCGGCGCGATAAGGCGGATCGCCGGCACAACCTCGCCGTCTGCGGGAGCGTGCGGAGTGCCGTCATGATATGCCGCAGAGTCCACAGAGGCCGTCCCATTCTCAGAGACGGCCGACAGACCGGCATCAACAGGCGCGAGAACGGCAGTGCGCCCGGCCTTGTCGGCGCGTGCGGCGGCGAGCGCGGCGGGGATCTGGTCGGGAGAGCCCAGCACAAGCGCGTCGGAGAACGTGGAGAGCGCGGCGGCGAGCGCCTCCTCCCAGCCGTCGGCCACGCGAATCTGCTCGGAGAGCGGGCCGAGCGGGCTGACGCCTTCGGCCGAGGCGAGCGAGGTGCCCTCATGACGGGAGCGGATCGTGTCACCGAGCGCCTCGGACCGTGCTGCCAGCCGGATGCGCCGGTTGTCGAGGTCGGTGCGGGCGGTGCGCTCCTTCTCCAGCTGGTCGGACAGATCGGACAGCCGTGCCTTGCACGTGTCGAGTTTCTCAGCAAGACCCGCATCCTCGGCAGTGCCCTGGGCGGACAGTCGCGCCACCTCCTGCTGGTTGCTTTTCAGCCGCTCGGAGACGTTCTCGCTTCGCCTGTGTGTGTCGGCAAGACGCTGGTCGTACGCCTCGATCGCTGCCTTCTGGCCGGCGAGCAGCTGTTCGAGCCGGCTGATCTGTGACTCATGCTCGGCACGCGCCTGACGCAGCTGTGAGAGCGTCTGGCGCAGCGAGGCAAGACGCGACTCGGCGTCCGCACGCGCCTTCGTTCCCTCCTGCTGCCGTTGCTCGGCCTGCTCGCGCTGTTTCGTGGCGCGCGCAAGATCGCCGGCCAGCTCGTCGGCACGGGCACGGAGTACGTCGGGGTCTGAGAGCGGGCGTGCGTCGAGCTGGGCGAGCTCGTCGGCGGCGGTGCGGGCACGCTCCCCCGCAAGGTCCGCTAGTGACTCGAACCGGCCATCGAGCAGCGTGAGATTGTGGACGCTCTCGGAGAGTCTGGCCAGCTCGGGGTCGGCGCCGGCGCTGCGCGTCTCGATATCTTCGATGCGCACCTTGAGCCGGGCGAGGTCGATGCGCTGTTTCCTCAGATCGGAGCGCACCTGCTCGAGCTGGTGTGTTGTTTTCTCCCGCTGGTCGAGCAGCTGCGCGGCATCGTCGGCGAGCAGACGGGCACGGGCATCGCGGGCGATGGCGCGCACGGCGTCGGCCTTGCGGCTCGCCTTCGCCTGTCGGGCAAGAGGTCGCATCTGCCGGTCGATCTCGCCGAGCAGATCGTCGAGCCGGTCGAGGTTGGCTTTGGCGGCGGACAGGCGCCTGAGCGAGCGCTGCTTGCGCTTTCTGTGCTTGAGAATGCCTGCCGCTTCCTCGATGATGGCGCGGTGGCCCTGCGGGTCGGAGTTGAGAATACGCGAGAGCTGGCCCTGGCCGACGATGACGTGCATCTGCTGGCCGAGCCCCGCGTCGGAGAGCAGGTCCTGCACGTCGAGCAGGCGCACGGAAGAGCCGTTGATCGCATACTCGGAGCCGCCGTTGCGGTAGATCGTGCGGGTGATCGTCACCTCGTCGTAATCGATATCGAGCGCGTGGTCGGAGTTGTCAATCGTCAGACTCACCTGTGCGCGGCCCATCGCCGGGCGCGTGGCAGTGCCGGCGAAAATGACATCCTCCATGCTCGAGCCGCGCAGCGCGCGGGCGCCCTGCTCGCCCATCACCCAGGCGAGCGCGTCGACGATGTTCGATTTGCCCGAGCCGTTGGGTCCCACCACGGCGGTGATCCCCGGCTCGAAGCGCAGGGTGGTGGGGTTGGCGAACGATTTGAACCCGCGCAGGGTCAGTTCCTTGAGGTACATGCGCGTCCCATGTTCCAGTGGCGGTGTTTCCAGTGGTGTTCGGGCAGCGTCTCAGTCTCTGGCCGAGCCGCCGCGGTTCTTCTTCGGCACGCGCTGGTCGACCGGTTTGAGCAGACGCGGGTCCTGCTTGACCTCGAGCAGCTCGCGCGCATCGCCGACGGTGACGAAGCTGCCGGTGATGAGCACGCCGTGTCCGTAGCCCAGGCCCGTCTCATCGTCCACATCCACGAGGTCGACGGCCTTCTGGATGGCGTTGGGCATCAGCGGCTCCTTATACACGCGGTCGGGGCCGAACACGTCGCAGGCGATCTTGTACAGGTCGTCGACGGGCATCACACGGTTCGTCTCGGAGTTCTGGGTGACGACGATCTGGTTCATCAACGGCTCCCAGATGCCCAGGACGGTCTCGACCTGCTTGTCCTTCATCATCGAGACGATGCCCACCACCTGCTTCATGGCAAAGTTCTCGTCGATGGTGTTCTTGAGGGCCTGGGCGGCCATGGGGTTGTGCGCGCCGTCGAGGATGATGGTGGGCGAATGGCGGATGACCTCCACGCGGCCCGGCACGCTGACCGAGCCGAACGCCTCCTCCACGATCTTGGCATCGAGGGCGCCGTTGACGGGCAGCACGGTCTCGCACGCGGCGAGCGCGGCGAGGGCGTTGTGGGCCTGCTGGGGGCCGAACATCTTGACGGGCACGTCGGTGTAGACGCCGTTGGGGGTGCGCAGCGTGGCAATCTGGCCTCCCACGGCCGGGGTGCGGGAGACGACCTCGAGCTCCTGCCCGTCGCGCAGAAGCGTGGTGCCTTCCGTGGCATGGGCCTTGTCAGCGATGATTTTGCGCACAGAGTCTTTGGACTGCGGACCGACGATGACGGTCGAGTTCTTCTTGATGATGCCCGCCTTCTCGGTGGCGATCTTCTCGACGGTGTTGCCCAGCCACTGCATGTGATCCATGCCGACTGGGCCGATGATGCAGGCGTCGCCGTCGAGCACATTGGTGGCGTCCCACAGGCCGCCCATGCCCACCTCGACCACGGCGGTATCGACGGGCGCGTCGGCGAAGGCCCAGATGGCCATGGCGGTGAGCACCTCGAAGAAGCTCATCCTCTCCCCACCCTTTTTGAGCGACCACTCGTCGGTCATGTCGATGAAGTCTCTGACCTGGTTGTACGCGTCGATGAAGCGCTCGTCGCTCAGCGGCTCGCCGTCGATGCAGATGCGCTCGTTGACGCGCTCGAGGTGCGGGCTGGTGTACAGGCCGGTGCGCTGGCCGTAGGCGCGCAGCAGCCGCTCGGTCATGCGGGCGGTGGAGCCTTTGCCGTTCGTGCCGGTGATGTGCACCACGCGGAACGACTGCTCGGGGTGGCCGAGCAGGTCGAGGATGTGGGCCATGCGCTCGATGCTGGGCTGTGGTTTGTGCTCGGGGGCGCGCGAGAGGATCTCCTCGTAGACGCGCCTCATCGTCTCACCGTTCGTGCGTGACGGATGTTCCAGTGACATGCGCTTGTCCTCTCCCCTGTCGTCTCCCCGGCCAGCCGGGCGTGCAAAACCTCTCACAACCCTAGTCGCGCCGCCCTATCCGCCCGTTCGCCCTGACCGATACCGGCCTTCCCATCGCTCGGTGAATCGATCCGTCATCAGACACAGAAAAAGACAAGAGCGCATCCAGCAAACCGGCAATCCCCTGCCGTAGGATGGGGTCACCGTCCATGTTCGATGAAAGGACCGATATGGCTGATACCTCACAGGACCACCGCCCGATCTCCGAGCGCGTCAACAACCGTTCCCTGCGGCCGAATTCCGAGACCTTCCGCACGTTCATGACCCAGGGCTGGGCCGACGAGAAGATGGACATCAAGCCGCTCGAGTCCAGCAAATACACCCCCGCCCGCCGCGCCAAGCTCTCCGCCGCCTTCCCCGGCGAGCGCCTCATCATCCCCGCCGGCCGGGCCAAGGTGCGCAACAACGACTGCGACTTCATGTTCCGCCCCGACACCACCTTCGCCTACTACACCGGTCTGGGCGAGGATTACGAGGACGGCGCGGTGCTCGTGCTCGACCCCAACGACAGCGGCCACGAGGCCATCCTCTTCGTCCACCAGCGCTACGACAAGAACACCCCGGAGTTCTTCCGCTCTGCCCACTACGGCGAGTACTGGGTCGGCGCGCGCCCGGGCGTGGACGAGTTCGCCACGATGACCGGCCTTGAGACCCGGCCGATCGCCGAGCTGACAAGCTTCATCGCCATGAACGTGACCGCCGAGCACGGCGGCACCCCGCTGCGCATCATCAAGGAGGCCGACCCGGCGCTCACCCGCCTGGTCGAAGGCATCCGCGAGCAGGGCGGCTTCACCGACCTTTCCGGCAACATCGCCAAAGACGACGAACTGCACCAGTTCGCCGCCGAGCAGCGCATGTTCAAGGACAAGCTCGAGGTCAGGGAGCTGACAAACGCCATCCGCGCCACGCGCCACGGCTTCGACAACATCCTGCGCCACCTCGACTCCTCCATCGACAAGCCGCGTGGCGAGCGCATCCTCGAGGGCGCGTTCAACGCCGTCGCCCGCGTGGAAGGAAACGGCCTGGGCTACGAGACGATCATCGCCTCCGGCCCTGATGCACCCACCCTGCACTGGATGCGCAACACGCACAGCGTGCACAACGGCGAGCTCGTGCTCATCGATGCGGGCGTGGAGTCCACCGGCCTCTACTCGGCCGACGTGACCCGCACCTTCCCCGTCAACGGAAAGTTCAGCCCGGTGCAGCTCAAGGTGTACAACGCCGTGCTCAAGGCCCAGCTCGCCGGCTTCAACGCCGTCAGGCTCGGCGGCACCTACTCCGACATCCACCACGCCTGCATGCGCTCGCTGGCGGAGGACCTGCACGAGTGGGGCATCCTCAAGGTGTCGGTCGAGGAGGCGCTCAGCCCGCAGGGCCAGCAGCACCGCCGCTGGCACGCCTGCGGCGTGGCCCATCATCTCGGCCTTGACGTGCACGACTGCGCCGAGGCGCGCTTCGACAGGTACCAGGGCGGCACGTTCAAGCCGGGCATGGTCTTCACCATCGAGCCGGGCCTCTACTTCCGCAAGAACGATCTGATGGTGCCCGAGGAAATGCGCGGCATCGGTGTGCGCATCGAGGATGACGTCCTCGTGACCGAGGACGGCCCGGTGTGGCTGTCCAAGCCGTTCGTGCCGAGCACGCCGGAGGACGTGGAGGCATGGATCGCCGACCAGCGCAAACACAGCGTGGCCGACACCGTCCCGGTCGCCGACGACGCTGCCGAGGAGTGAGTGCCCAACAATGACGACGCCTGATTTTGTCCTGCGGCTGCGCAAAAAGATCGGCCACGACCCGCTCTGGCTCATCGGCGTGACCGCCATCGTGCGCGACGGGCAGGGCCGGTATCTGCTCGCCCGCCGTGCGGATACGGGCATGTGGGCGTTCGTGGCCGGCGTCAACGAGCCGACGGAACAGCCGGCGGACACGGTCATCCGCGAGGTGAAGGAGGAGACGGGCGTGGACGTGAGCGTCGACGCGCTCGTCTCCGTCACCTCGCTGCCGCGCATGCTTGTCTATGCCAACGGCGACCACGCCCAGTACATGGACCATTGTTTCGTCTGCTCGCTCAAACCGGGCGGCAACACCGACCCCGGCATCGGCGATCATGAGAACACCGACTCTGGCTGGTTCTCACGCGATGCACTGCCCTCCCCGCTCGCCACGCAGAGCGCGAGCCGGCTCGCGGTGTATGAGAGGTGGCTCGCACGCCCTGCCGCGGCCGACGGCGGGCGCGGCGCGGTCTTCTTTTCCGATCTGGAGGGAAATCCCGGCCCGAGCGAGGGCTGGGACCCGCAGAAGGCGCACGAGAAGTAAATTCGCGCAGCAATCGACCCACAGATTATCGACCCACGAATTGATCTGCAGGCGGGTGTTCGTCCGCGGATGGGTGTCTCGGATGTCTGAAGTGATGTCCGGGGCACCCTTTTGATTTCTCAGGTACCTTTTATTTCTCAGACACCCATCTGTGCCAGAACGGCGGCAGGGTGCGCCACAAACGTGTGCAGACCGAGGCGTGCGGCGCCCACAAGCGCGGGATGGCCGCCCTGTCCGGCTAGTCTCACCCGCACTTTCTGGCGTCCGCCGGCCAGTACATGGCGCTGCAACTGCTTTTCGATATCTGTGGCGAAGCCGGCATCAAAGTTTGTCCAGAAGCCGCCGAGCACCACGGTGGGCACGTCAGTGATGTTGATGAGCGAGACGAGGGCGGATTCCATCGCCCGCAGACCGATGCCCAGCGCCTTGCGGGCGCCAGGATCCCCGGCCTTCCATGCCGCCACGAGCCGTCGTGCGTTGATCGGCCGCGCGCTGTCCCTCCGGCCGGCGATGCCCGCTGCCTGGACGAGCGCCCGCCGTCCCGCATACATCTCCAGACAGCCGTGACGCCCGCAGGCGCACAGCGGCCCGTCCATCTCCACGCTCACATGGCCGAACTCGCCGGAGAAGCCATGCTGGCCTGTATGCAGACGGCCATTCTCGATAAGGGCGCCACCAATGCCGACATCGGTCGACAGATACAGGAAGGAGGCATCCGGGGTGACCGGCTCGTCGCCGAGGGCGGGTGTGGCGTAACCGGGGATCTGTGCGATGGCGGCAAGGTTGGCCTCATTGGCCCCCACCGCCCCGAGCTCGCCGACAATCGGGAAAGCCTCCAGGTCGAGGCTGCCCCAGCCCAGGTTCGGTGCGGAGAGCAGATGCCGGCCATCCTCCACAAGCCCTGGCAGGGCAAGCGCCGTACCGGCCAGTATCAGGCCGTCGCGGGTGTAGCGCCGCACGGCGGGCAGGACGAGGTCGGCAAGGTGGCCGAACACCTCCTGCGGGCGTGCCCCGTTCATGTCACGCCCGACCCAGGCATTGGACAGCACATGACCGTCCAGGGAGACAAGGGTGTACCCGTAACCATCGGTGTTGATCTGCAGGCCGACACCGAACATAGTCATCGGCGCGATCCCGAGCGGCCGTGACGGGCGGCCCACAGAAGCGGCATCAGGGGCGAGCTCGACGAGCACCCCGCGCTCGAGCAGCAGCGAGGTGAGCAATGAAACGGTCGCCTTTGTCAGTCCCGTGGTCTTGGCGAGGTCGGCACGGCTGAGCGGACGGCCCACCCGAAGCAATGTCGAGAGCAGCAACGAGAGATTGTGGTCGCGCAAAGAATCCTGGTCTGCCTTGATCGTGGCACTCACCGCCTTCTTCGTCGTGTGCCTATCCCGCTTTTAGTCAAAGCGTTAAACTAATTAAGTATGTCACACACGGCAGCATGATGCGGCGAAAATCGTCCCACCATCTGCCCACCACCATACGCCGTATTGTCAAAGGAGACACAATGACTCAGCTCGTAGCCGGGGTGGACACCTCCACCCAGTCATGCAAGGTCCGTGTGACGGACGCCGCCACCGGCGCGCTCGTGCGCATCGGCACCGCGCACCACCCTAACGGCACAAGCATCAACCCGGACCACTGGTGGACCGCCTTCACACAGGCGGCGAAAGAGGCCGGCGGCCTCAATGATGTGGCGGCCCTCGGCGTGGGCGGCCAGCAGCACGGCATGGTCCTGCTCGATGATCATGGGCGCGTGATCCGCGACGCACTGCTGTGGAATGACATCCGTTCGGCGCCCCAGGCCGATCAGCTCATTGACGTGCTCGGCCGCAAGGCGGCGGGAGAGGACGCCGACCAGAAGACCGTCCACGAGGAGGGCATCAGCGCCTGGGTGCATGCCGTGGGTACTTCGCTCATCAGCTCCATCACCATCACCAAGGTGGCATGGACCGCGCAGAACGAGCCGGACAATGCCCGCAAGATCGCGGCGATCTGCCTGCCGCACGACTGGCTCACCTGGCGCATCGCCGGTTTCGGCCCGTGCGAGAGCGCCGAAGAGGGACGTGAGGCGCTCTCCCATCTCGTGACTGATCGTTCCGACGCCTCGGGCACCGGCTACTTCGACCCGGTCAGGAACGAGTATCGCCGCGATCTGCTCCAGCTCGCCTTGGGACAGACGGCCGATGCGGATGACATCATCCTGCCGCGCGTGCTCGGTCCGCACGAGCAGGCCGGCACGGCCGCCCCCTCCATCGCCGGCGCGAACGTGGAAGGCGGCTGCCTCCTCTCCCCCGGCGGCGGCGACAACGCCACGGCAAGCTTCGGCCTGTCGATGGTCCCCGGTGATGTGTCCGTCTCGCTGGGCACCTCGGGTGTGGCGGCGGCCATCAGCGACACGGAGGCGTATGACGAGACCGGTGCCATCAACGGCTTCGCGGATCTGACCGGCCGCTTCGTGCCGCTGGCCTGCACGATCAACGCCTCACGCATCCTTGATGCCGGCTGCCATCTGCTCGGCGTGGGCTATGACGAGCTCGCCGATCTCGCCTTCTCCGCCCCGGCCGGGGCCGAGGGCGTCACACTCATCCCGTTCTTCGATGGCGAGCGCACGCCGAACCGGCCGACGGCCCAGGGACGTCTTGAGGGCATGACACTGGCAAACACGACGCGTGCGAATGTGGCACGGGCGTTCGTCGAGGCGCTGCTGTGCTCGCAGCGTGACGGTCTCGAGGATCTGCGGCGCCTGGGTGTGCCGATCCACCGCCTGCTGCTCATCGGCGGAGGGGCGAAGTCCCCCGCCGTGCGCGAGCTGGGCCCGTCGATCTGGGGCATGGATATCCAGGTCCCGGCCACCGACGAGTATGTGGCGATCGGTGCCGCCCGTCAGGCCGCCTGGGTGCTCTCGGGCGAGGAGGAGCCGCCGGTGTGGGAGCACACGATCGAGGACACCTATACGGCCGATCCGAAGGCAGTCGAGGAAGGCCAGAAGGTGTACGAACAGTATGCCGGCTGGCGTGCCTGAGACCATGCTTTCTGACAGGCGGAAATACAGACAAAAATTCTGACCGCCAGGACACATCAAGAAGAAGCAGAAAACGGAGGGTCTGCGGGGTATTTCCTCGCAGACCCTCCGTTTGTTCATCAGCGTTCTCGTTTGATCAGCCCTCCTTGGGACCGGCCGAACCGCCATCGCCCCTGACTGGAATCTCCTTGATCACATGGCACGGGTTGCCCACGGCGACGACGCCGCCCGGAATATCCTTCGTGACGACGGACCCGGCACCGATGACCGAATTATCACCGATATGCACGCCCGGACAGATGGTGACCGACCCGCCGAGCCAAACATTGTCGCCGATGGTGACGGCCGACGTGCGCTCCCATGCCTGCAGGCGCGGGCCTGCGGCGAGCGCATGGTTGGGCGTGTAGATCGAGCAGCGCGAGCCGATCAGGCAGTGTTTTCCGATAGTGACGCGCCCGCCGCCGGTGATGAGGAAACCGCAGTTGAGGAACGTGCCCTCGCCGATGGTCAGGCTGATGCCGTAATCGAGGCTGATGGGCGGACGAAAGTCCACGCCTTCGCCGGCTGCCGGGATGAGACGGTGGAACAGCCGCACAGCGCGTGGCGTGTCGTCGAAATAAATCCGGTTGATGAGCGCGCAGGTGGCCTGCGTCTGCGCGGTCAGCCGCGGCAGAATATCCGAGGTGCGGTAGCGCATCCACTCCCCTGCAAACAGCGCGCGTACATCGTCGTAGCGCGCGATGAGCTCGTCGACATCCTGCGGCGGGTTGTCGATCGACACGTCCGTCACCGTGCTTGAGGCCGTCTGTTCCCGTGCAGCCTTCCATCCGGCATCATCGTGCCGGGCCATTGCGTCACCGTCTGTATCAGCATCGTCCGTCATCACGGCCTCTTTCCATACTAATGGATTGTTCCTCAGAAGCATAAGAAAAGGGCGGCCACCAGGGCCGCCCCAAAAGGGAAATAAAGGAGGGATGGGAGGAATCCGGCGTCATTGCCACGTCGTGAAGCAACGTGGCAGCCGTTTGCGCCGGATCCTCTCAACGGCGAATTCAGGCGTTCGCGAGGGCCTCGATCATGTAGTTGTTGATCGTGGCCATCACGGACTCGAGATGGTCGGACTCGTTGCCGGCGACGAGATCCTTCTCGGAGACGTCGAGGACGCCCTTCTCGAGCGACTCGAGCGACTCCTTGCCCGCCTCGATGGACTTGCCCAGCGGGGTGTCCCAGCTCTTGTAGCGGTCGGCCCAGAGATCCTCGATGAAGTGATCCTGGTGCATCTTGTCCGCCACGAGCAGGCCGGCGGCGTAGGAATCCATACCGGCGATGTGCGCACGGAACAGATCCTCCGCGGTGAAGGAGGTGCGACGCGGCTTGGCGTCGAAGTTGAGACCGCCGTGAGGGCCGATCGAGCCCGCACGCATGACCTCCCACATCACCTGGGTGGTGTCGTAGAGGTCGACCGGGAACTCATCCATATCCCAACCGACGAACTTGTTGCCCTGGTTGGCATCGAGCGAACCAAGCTTGTCAGCATCGACGGCCGTGCGGACCTCCTCGCCATAGGAGTGGTGAGCGAGGTTGGCATGGTTGCCCTCGATGTTGATGCGGAAGAAGTCGAGGCCGTACGTCTTGCAGAAGTTGAGGGCCGTGGCGACATCCCAGTCATACTGGTGGGTCGTCGGCTCCTGCGGCTTCGGCTCGATGAGGAACTGCGCGTCGAGACCGATGCTCTTGGCGTAGTCATGGCACATGCGGAACCACTCGGCCATGTGATCCTGCTCGCGCTTGACGTCGGTGTTCCAGATGGACTCCCAGCCCTCGCGGCCGCCCCAGAACACGTAGTTCTCGGCGCCGAGGCGCTTGGCGATCTCCAGCGACTTGCGCTGCTGGCCGGCCACATACTCGAAAATCTGGCGGTTCGGGGCGGTGGAGGCACCGCGCACGAAGCGCACGTCAGTGAACGTGTCGCAGGTGTTCCACAGCAGCTTGATGCCGGTGGACTTCATGTTCTCTTCGATCTTGTCGACGACCTTGTCGAGGTTGCGATCGGTCTCGCGCAGCGTGTCACCCTGCGGGGCGATGTTGCGGTCATGGAAGCAGAAGTACTCGGCGCCGAGCTTTTGCATGAACTCGAAGGCGTAGTCGACGAGGCAGAGGGCCTGATCCTCCGGGTCGGAGTACTTGCCGTAGTACGGACGCTGTGCCGCGCCGTCACCGAAGTTGTCGTTGAGGGTGTTGTTGAAGGAGTGCCAGTAGGCGACGGCGAAGCGCAGCCAATCCTTCATCTTCTTGCCCGCGACCACGCGCTCAGGGTCGTAATAGTGGAAGCCGAGGCCTTCCTTCACGCCCTTGTCGTGGCCGACAAACGGGATCTTGTCGATATCCCACAGATTTGCCATAAGTTCTCCTTGCACAGCTTTGTACAGTCGACCGGTTCCCCGGCCTCATCTCTATTGTGATCTGCTCGGCACTAATTTGTCAAATGATTTAACTAATTCTTTTCGGGCGTTTTGTTTTCTTCGACCATCTTGCGCCATGGCCGGGTGCGAATCAGCGTCAGGACAGGGCACAACAGGTCGTCACACATGGCTTTTGGCTCCCGTGTGCGGCATAATTGCAGTGTTCGTTATGTTCATCAGTCTGTGTTGTCAGCCACGCATCGCCGCGGTGCGGATGACGCTGTGATGACCGCCACGCCAGGAGGAGATTGTGATGGAGAACAAGCCAGTCGTGCTCAGCATCGGTGAGATCCTGTGGGACATGCTCCCCTCGGGCAAGCGCGCGGGCGGCGCGCCGACCAACTTCGTCTACCACGCCACCATGAACGGCGGCGACGGTTACGCCATCTCGGCCGTCGGCAACGACCAGCTCGGCGATGAGCTTGCCGGCGAGGTGCACAGCCACCACATCAGCGCCATCCTCCAGCACAACAGCTACCCCACCGGCACCACGCATGCCAAGCTGGACGAGAACGGCGTGCCGCAGTGGACGATCACCGAGAATGTGGCGTGGGACCATATCCGTCTCAACCACGACCTGTCCGACCTCGTCTCCACCGCCGATGCCATCTGCTTCGGCACTCTCGCCCTGCGCAACCCCGAGTCGCGCGAGACGATCCTCGCCTTGCTGCGCGATGCCAGGCCGGGCGCGGTCAAGTACTTTGATATCAACATCCGCCAGAACTTCTACTCCCGTGAGCTCATCGACGAGCTTCTGGAGGAGGCCACCGTCTTCAAGATGAACGACGACGAGCTGGTGCTGCTGCGCACGATGTTCGATATTCCCGAGGGCGATGAGGCCGCCTGCCGCTGGTTCCTGTCCACCTACCATCTCGACTACGTGATCCTGACCGCCGGCTCCGAGTATTCGCTCGTGGTCTCCGACAAGGAGACGACGAAGTTCGACACCCCGAAGGTCAGCGTGGTCGACACCGTCGGCGCAGGCGACGCCTTCTCCGGCACATTCGCTATCAGCGAGCTGCGCGGCGACTCCCAGCGCGAGGCCCATCGCAAAGCCGTCAATACCGCCGCCTACGTGTGCACCCAGAACGGCGCATGGCCGGACTATCCTGCCGCCATCCCCGACTATGTGGGCGAGCAGGCCTCGCACACCGAGGATGAGGACAAGTGAGCGACGATCACGAGGACGTGCCCTCTGACATCGACGGGGGCAGGGCTGCCAGTGGCAGGGAAGACAAGGAAAGCGCATCGCGTACCTCTTCCCCGCTGCTGACCGACGAGCAGCTCGCGGCCGTCAGCGACCTGTCTTCCTCGGCGAAGAAACCGGAGAAAGGCCGTTTCGCCCGGTTCAGAGACCTGCATGGCAGGCAGAAGGCGGACTACTTCCGTCAGGAGTTCATGTGGCCGCTGATCGGTATCGTGATCGCCATCGCCATGGTCATCTCGATCACGACCTCCATTGTCTCTTCCAAAAGCAAGAAGACCGGTCTGCAGATCGTCTCTTTTGACACGGTGATGACACCCGCGCAGGCCGACAGGCTCGCCACGCGCCTGAATCAGAAGGGCACGAAGGAAAAGATCTGTGCCGACCCGATCAGGTTCACCGCCTCCTATGAGCTGACCGGACAGGCCTCCATCAAGCTGCGCCTCGACGCTTCAGCCGGCAGCGTAGATGTGGTGATCGCCACCGCCTCCGCGATGAAAAAGATCGCCGGACAGGGCTATCTCGCCCCCATCACCTCCTATGCCCCCAAGCCGGCGCAAAAGACGGCTGTCAGCTACAGGGGCATGTACTACGGCACCGACTCAGGCAAACACAACAAGCCGGGCAAAGGCCCGTCCAAGCCGTATGCCCTGCCGCTCTCACACAGCGCGAACAGTTCTGTGCGCGCCTTGAGGTCGAAGGACGGCCAGCAGCTGCAGATCGGCGTGTTCGTCAAGCCCGCGCATCCCACGGCCGTGAAGAACCTGATCCGTCTGGCCGACATTCGTTAGCCGGTTGCCAATCAGCCGATATTTAATCCGCTATTCATGAGGGGATGCCCAGCCAGCCAGCAGATCGGAGCCAGTCCTCAGTCGTCGGGCGCCGGCCTGTTCTCAGCCGACGACCGTCGGCCGGCTGATCCCGGTTTCCAGATCCTCCAGGCGGAACGCACGGATTGTCGGATCATCATAGGTGCTGAACGAATACGTCCGTGTGGCGGAGGACCAGCCTGCCGTATAAAGCGTATATTCGTAACGCCCGTCGGCCATCTTCGACATGCCCTTGACCATTGCTACCGATCCGAGCGTGCGGAACAGACGCGTGAGATTGTCCTTCTCCCCGCTCTGCCGTGGGTAATTCGTGTTGAGGAAAGCCGCGCGCACGAAGCGGGAGGCGGACGACGGGTCGCCGGGCATGCCGAGCAGGCCGGTGCCGACACCGAGCGGTGACACGCTCTCGGAGCCCATATCCCGGCTTGCGGGCCAGGAATCCGAGAGTGCCATGTAGTTGCGCATGTTCTGCCGGTGGAAGTCGAATCCTGGCTGGTTGGTGAGCACCCCGAACCCGTCGTGATAGACATGCAGACCCGTATCGTCCTGCTCGAGCACAACGCAGCGGTCGCCGTCGGCGACGATCCAATGCAGGGGCGAGGGCGCGTAGCGCGGCGACGACTGGTCATCAGTGATGACGAGCCTTGCCGCCGCCTCCTCGACCTCGTCGACGCTGGAGAAGCAGCTCGTCAGCCACAGAGGCAGCTCAAAACTGGCGATATTGGTCCTGCCTTTCTGCGCGGGCAGGTAATGGGCGAATCCCGCGGCAAACGACAGGCCGGCCACCGCGAGCCCCCGTTCGTTGGCGCAGTCAAAATACATGGGCATGCCGTCGAGGAGCACGGCCGTGCCGATGATGGCCGAACTGACCGTCACCATCCCCTCGTGGCGCGAGCGCCACTGCCATCCAGGAGGTGTGACGACAACCTTCTGGCCATAGCCGTATCCCCAATCGAGATTGCGCCCGAAATAGTAATGTCCATCACCATCGACGAACCAGACTGCGGTGCACATGCTCACCCCAATTCCCTGAGTTATGCCTGTCTAACCATGTTATCGGTTTATCGATGCCATCGGCTTCGGATCGGGCGCACACCGCAGCGAGTCAGGACGACTACCGTAAGAACAGGCAGAACTGCCATTCGACAAGCAGGCCTTGAAGCGACAACGAGGAAGGCAGACAAATGCGTACAGGGCATCAGAGCGACCATAATTCGGCGGCCGACGCGCGGGGGCACGCCCGCCGGCTCGGGGCGACCTTCTGCTTCAACCTCCTCATCTTCATCGCCGAGGTGGTCGGCGCCGTCATCACGCGTTCGCTCGCGCTGACGGTGGACTGCGCCCACATGCTCACCGACCTTGCCGTGCTCGCCGCCTCCCTGACCACCGCCATCCTCATGTCCCGCCGCCCGACGAAGCGTCGCACCTGGGGTTGGGACAGGCTCGAGATCCTCACCAGCGCTGTCTCCGCCTGCGTGCTGCTGCTCGTGGGCATCTTCGCGGTGATCGAGGCGGTGCGCCGGCTTTTCTTCGAGCCGGACCCGGTGGAGGACATGCCGCTGCTGGCCGTGTTCGGCGCGATCGGCCTGCTGGCGAACATCGCCTCACTGTTCGTGCTGCGCGCACAGCGCGGTGACAACCTCAATATGAAGGCCGCCTTCCTGGAGGTCTGCAACGACGCGCTCGGTTCCGTGGCGGTGCTGCTCGGGTGCCTGGTGATGTGGCTGACCGGCTGGGACGGTGCGGATGCCGTGGCCGGCGCGATCATCGCCGTGCTCATCTTCCCCCGCGCCCTCAAGATCCTCTCTCACGCCGTGCGCGTGCTGCTCATCGAGGTGCCCGAGGGCATCGACCCCGAGGAGGTGCGCCGGCACCTGTCGTCCGTGCCGGGCGTGGTCGCCGTGCATGATCTGCACATCGGCACCATCCGCACCGGACTCGTCACCCTCTCCGCCCATGTGACCATCGCCCGCGGCATCGACCAGCCCGAGCAGGAGGAGATCCTGCGCCGCCTGCAGACATGCGTGAGGGACCACTTCCCTATCAGCATCGAGCACACGACCTTCCAGCTGGAGCCGGAGGGATTCACGAGTATCGAGCGCGACGAGGGCGAGAACATCCACCGGTGAAACATCCATCGCCGGGATATCATCACAGGGATGTTTCTGGCACCTGGTGGATGAGCCATCTTCAATATGAGAAAAATATTCCGGACAGACGCCCGATAAAAATCAACAAGATCAGGGCATAAAAAAGGGGATCTGCCATTGATGACAGATCCCCCATCAGTGGAGCCGCCGGGGATTGAACCCGGGTCCGATTGCCGAGCCCGCAGCCTTCTACGTGCTTAGTCAGCTGCCCTTGCGGGAATTTCTCTGCCCCCGAGCTGCCGCTGACGGCGCTGCGGCGGGCACAGTCTCAGTAAGAGTCCCGAATCAGTCCTGCGACACGGCTGATTCAGCAAGCTTCCAAAATGACGCCCAGATTCCCCGTGAAAGCAGCAGGGAGTGGACGGAGTCAAGCGACTCGCTGGTTAAATCCTGGCGCGAAGCTCAGGCAGCGAGGGCGAACTCAGTGCGGTTAGATTTAGCACTTGTTCTTTGCGTGGAAACGTTTACGCGAGGATCCACGCCTTCGCGGCACGCTTCTCTGCGGCGAACAGACAACCGTCGAAACCAATCGGCCCCTCTTGATTTAGCAAGCTCTGTCAGACGGCAATAGCCAACCGACATACCTCCCATATTAGACTGAATCAGATGATTGTGCAGCCTCGTCTTGGCTGCGAGCGGAAACGGCAGATTGACGCCTCTTCAGCTGTCCTTGTGTTTTTCAATTCGCCTTCATCAAACTGATTAAACTCCCCATCTTTTGAAGAGACTTACATCGCACAGACCTAGAATTTACGTATCGCGCATGGCTTTCTTATACCGGACCATGCGCATCGTCGGGAGAAAGGATCCCTGATGCCAGACACGAATCCGTCGCAACAATCTCAACCGACGCAGCAATACCAGACGTCCCGTCCATCGACTCCGGCACAGCCGTCGCGAGCACCACAGTCATCGTCGTCGTCACAGGCATCCCGACCGTCACAACAGCGTCCGCCGCAGTATCAGCAGTATCGTCCCGGCAATCCGTCTGCTGCAGATCCATCCCGACCGAATATTCCGTCACAGAATGCTTCACAGCCACAAAATCCGGCTTCTCAGCCCATGCCATCCGCAGCATCTCTGCCGCCGGCGACACCTTCCGGCCAGAATCCCATGCCATATATGCCCCAGAATCCTCCACAGTCCCCGATGCAGAATTACGGGGCCCCACAGAATTCGGGCATGCCGCCAGTGCCGCCAGTCCAGATGATGCCCCAGCCGGCACCAGCACCACGACGCACACAGGACAACCGTCCGACGAACGGTCTGGCCGTCGCCGGCCTGTCGCTCGGCATCATCGGCTTCGTCTTCTCGCTGATCCCCTTCTTCGGCACAATCGGCTTGATTCTGGGGATTGTCGGCCTGACCCTGTCGATCATCGCCATCGTGCAGACCGGCCCGGCCCGTCCGACGCGCGGGCGCGGCATGGCGATCACCGGCACGATCCTCTCGGCGCTCGCCGTCATCGCCACCGTCATCATGTTTATTTTCGCCTTCATCCTGCTCGTCGACCCGTTGCGTTTCGCCGACAATGACTATATGGATGACAGTGATTCCCAGACGCAGTCGGATGACGACGTGCGTTCGGCCGACGACACTGATCACACTGATGCGCTTGATCGGATCATCCAGCAGACAATCGAGTCTCGGGATTCTACGAAGTTCTAAACCGGCACACAGCGGGTCATGCCCGTGATCGTCCCCGTCCCACTCCCCTGGCTTTCATGTACAGTTGGGGTTTACTGACGGTGTTCTTGTCAGCCGAAACCATCATGTCGGACAAAGGAGCCTTGCCATGTTGTTGGAGGATAAGAGCCAGTTGGAAGATTACGTGCTCCAGCTTCTTGAAGGTGACGTCGACGATGCCGAGGAGATCGCCTCGATGGTCGCCGACCGTGTCTGCGACGATCCGGATTTTGATTTCCCCGCGGAGTCATCCGATCTAGACGCCACGATTATGAATATCGCCTACAGCTATCCCGACGCCCGCGATGACGAGGATGACGATTTTACCGACGATGATGGGGATGATCTGGAGAGCGACGATTTCGGTCTCGGTGACGAGGACGAGGACATCTACGGTGATGAAGAGGACGACGATAGTGACGAGGATGATGATCTGAGCTGAAGACCCTCGCCGGTGCCCGTGCCCCGGTGGCACTAAAATTCCAACGGATATGGCGGTCGCGCGCCGTCAACATAAAGGTGTGCGACCCCATGCCTATATGCGCGCACCGTATACCGGTATTCACGCGCATGCCGCAGGGAAGGGGTCATTATGGCACAGCAGTCGCTCTCCGCGTTTGAGACGTCATCGCAGGACGATGCCGCCGCGCGTGCCGCCGCCGCGCAGAGCGCGGACACGCATGGCTTCCATGAGCATCTGACCCCGTTTGTGGGCAAAAGCGTCCGGGCATTCTCGCGTCTGCGCGGGGGCGGCTCCTCCTTCCCTGGTCTCGTCGTCGAGCGCTTCGATCCCGGCTTCCTCGTCCGCACGCTGCGGCAGCTTCCTCTTGGCGTGCTGCTCGTCAGCGGCACGAATGGCAAGACGACCACCACGCGCATGGTCGCGCAGATGCTCTCCCAGCTCGGTCTGAGAGTGTTCACCAATCCGACCGGGGCGAATTTCGTGCGCGGGGTCATCAGCTCCCTGCTGCCCAAGGTCAGCCTCGGCGGTCGTCTTGATGCCGATATCGCCGTCCTCGAGCTGGATGAGGCATATTCGGTCCGTTTCGTGCGACAGGTGCAGCCCCGTTACGCGCTGCTGCTCAATGTGATGCGCGACCAGATGGATCGTTTCGGCGAGATCGACACCACAGCGCGTCTGCTCTCCCATGCGGCGGCCGCAGCAAGCGGCACCGTGATCCTCAACCGCGAGGACAGGCTCGTCCGTTCTCTCGCCGGTTACGTGAAGAAGCCGGCCACGACGCGGTATTTCGGTCTCGCCTCCGACGCGCTGCGCGCCCTCTTCCCCGATGATGAGAGTCTGCAGGAGGGGGTGCCGAGCGGTCTGTGCCCGCAGGATGCCGCCCGTATCGCACCCGAGACGACAGACACCGATTCATCTGGCAGTGATGGCACAGAACCGGAAGCCCATCAGGCGGATTCTGATGTCGCGGCACTTCCGCAGGCGGATGTGCTGCTCTCGGGCATCGGCACCGGGTCGGCCGACTACACGTTCGACGGGCAGACACGTCCCGCCTTCCTGCATGTGACCGGCGCCTACAACATGTTCAATGCGGCAGCCGCTCTGGCTGCGGTGCGCGCCGTCATCGATGACGCACGGCGCATGACCGACGCGACGGATGCCCGCGAGCGCCTCAGCGTTCCGCAGATCACGCGTCTGCGCCGGTTCGCCTCCAGCGACACCCCTGCCCTGCTGCGGGCGGTCTCCTCTGTCACGCCGGCATTCGGCCGAGGCGAGAACCTGATGGTGGACGGTTCCCCCGTCGAGCTTGTGCTCGTCAAAAACCCGGCAGGCTTCCGGCTCGCGCTGCGCACCCCGCGTCAGAAGGACACGCGCACGATGATCGCCATCAACGATGACTATGCGGACAGCCGCGATATGAGCTGGCTGTGGGATGTGGACTTCTCCCCGCTGGCGGGTGACGGTGTGGCGATGGTCTCGGGCATGCGTGCCTGGGACATGGCGCTGCGTCTGCAGTATTCGCGTATCCATCCCGAGCAGGTGCGTCAGGACGTGCCTGCCGCGCTATCGACTTTTCTTGATGACCACGCCGACGCGCCCAAGACGATCTTTTGCACGTATACGGCCATGCTCGCCATCCGCCATCTGCTCTCCCAGCGTGCCGATGTGCCCGACGCCGGCGTCGGTGCGTGAGGATCACGGACGGTAACAGGACGAGGACGACAGGGAGAAACGATGACGGACGATATGGCGACAGCAGACAATACAGCAACAGCGGACGGCACAGCAGTGACGGGCAAGACGACGATGGGAAGATCAGAGACAGAACGCGAGACGCACAGCATGCTCTCCCCGACCGCACCGGCCGATAGACGCATCGATGTGCTCTCCCTCTACCCGCGCGATATGAACATTTATGGTGATACGGGCAATATCACTGTCATCCTTCGCCGTCTCGAACTGCTCGGCTATGAGCCCGTCCTCCATCTCTACAACCAGGGCGATGCGTGGCCCGATCAGGTCGATCTGATCCTGGGCGGGGGCGGACAGGATTCCGGCCAGCGCAAAATCCAGGCCGATTTCGCCTCACGCGCCGATATCCTGCGCGATCTTGCCGGAAAAGGCGTGCCGATGCTGCTCGTCTGCGGCCTCTACCAGCTGTTCGGCCGCTCCTTCACCACGCTTGAGGGCGACGTGCTGCCCGGCATCGGCATCTTCGATGCGCAGACCGTGGGCGGCACGCACCGGATCATCGGCAATATCACGGAGCAGAGCACGGACTTCGGCACGATCATCGGCTATGAGAACCATTCGGGCAAGACGACCATCGACGACGGTTCCGCGACGAGGCCGCTGGGCACCGTGGCCGAGGGGTGCGGCAACAACGGCGAGGACCGAAGCGAGGGCGCCCGCGTGCGCAATGTGATCGGCACCTACTGCCACGGGCCGCTGCTGCCGAAGAACCCGCGCATCGCCGATTTTCTGATCCGCACGGCCGTCATCAACCGCTATGGCAGTTTCACGCCCACTAGCACGCCCGAACAGAAGAAGGAGCTGGAGCAGCTCGACCTGTATGCGCGGCGTGCATCCGCGGTGGCGCAGAACAGGCCGCGCTGACCTGACACAGCCGGGCTCACAGGGATGAACTCACACCCAAGGCCCAGCCACACGGCTCATACACCCAGCTCGTCCGTGTCGGCGATGATGGTGACCGGTCCGTCGTTGACAAGGCCCACCTGCATGTCGGCCCCGAAGATGCCGGTGCGCACATCCAGTCCCCACGCAGTGTGCAGCTCGTCATTGAGCTGCTGCCAGACTTTCTTCGCGTGTGCCGGCTCTCCCGCCTGGGTGAAGCCGGGACGGTTGCCTTTGCGGATGGAGGCGTAGAGCGTGAACTGCGAGACGGAGAGGATCTGCCCGCCGATATCGAGGACGGAGCGGTTCATCTTGCCCTCCTCATCCGAAAAAATCCGCATGTTGGTGAACTTTCGGGCGATCGAGCGCACCTGGTCGGGTCCGTCGCCGTCCTCCACGCCTATCAGGAGTAGCAATCCGGGGCCGATTTTCTCATGCCAGTCCTGTGCCTCCACGTCGACCGAGGCGGACGAGACTCTTTGAGCCACCACGCGCATATGAATTCCTCCTTCTGTTATGTATTCGATGAGCTATCCGCCTCTGCTCAGCCCCTGCCCGTGATGTGCTGCTAATTGATGCATCATCCTTATCTGTGACCGAACGCGTCGACAGGTATTCAAGCCGGTATGCAGTTATTTCTTGATGACCGGCCGCTCGGGCGAGGACACGTCGATCGTCCGGTTCGCCCCCATCTGCGACGAGCCGATCAGATGCTCGGCGATCGCACTCTTGAGGCGCATGTCCTGGCTGTCCCCCCAGATGACCGTGTAGCCGTCGGAGGTGACGGTGGTGACCGAGTCGCGGGTGGCGCTGCTCACCTTCGTCATCTTCTTCTCCAGCTTCGAGGGCATGGCCGATAGCACGGCGAGCGTCTGCCGCAGGATCGGCTTGTCAGTGCCGGCGGTGGCATCCTGTACCTCGATGAGCGGCACGCCGGAGACGGCGGAGGACGGGCGTGAGATGACCTTTCCATCACCGTCGACGAGCGCGTACCTGTTCTTGCCGTCATGCAGCAGGGCGCGCGGTACGAGCGGGACGAGGCGGACGGACACCTTGTTGGGCAGCGAGCGCGTCACCTTCGCCGAGCCGACCGCGTCGAGCGCGGTGATCTGCTTTTCCAGACTGTCCGTGCGGACGCGGGCGATGGACGAGCCGACGGCGCTGTCAGCGATCTGGCGCACTTTCGCCGTATCGACCCATTTGTTGGTGCCGGTGATGGTGATGCTCGAGGAGGTGACGCGGAAGGCGGGCGCATAGAGGATGACGGCCAGAGCGGCGAGCAGCAGGGCGATGAGACCGATCAGCACGGCGATTCTGCCCCGCCTGCGGCGATCGCGCCGCTTGTCGGCCTGACGCTGGACGATCTGGGCCGCGGTGCCGTCAGGATGGTTCTGTTCGAAGCGCTGCTGTTCCACTGCCTGTGTGAGCGGGCTCTCCTGCGGCTCAAGACGCCGCGCATCCACGAAGCGTCCGCCGCTGTTGCCGGAACCACGGTTTCCCGGACCGCGTCCGTGGACGGTCCGTCCGAAGCGGGACGAGCCGGACCTGCTCCGCATGTTTTGCCCGTGCGCCACGTCGTGTGCCCGGTTACTGCTTTGTTCCGCCGGCGACGACGAGTCCCCGCGCAGCATGATCGACGAGGACGGCGAGGAGGAGGCGGACCGTCGAGGGACGGGATGCCCGTGGTGCTGGGTGCGGCGCTCCATGCTCACCGCCCCTGGGAACGATGGTGCTGGCGATCGGCGAGTAGACGCAACAGACGCGGGTTGGCCTGCTCGATGCTGCCGGCGCCGATGGTGGCAAGAACGTCGCCCGGCCTGCTGTCGGCGAGAAGACGGTCGGCGCCCTCATCGATCGAGGCGGCGAGCACAGGAAGTGACCGCGCAGGGTGGTCCGTGGCAGCAGGACGATTCGCCGTCCGATCGCCCTCGGAAGCGCTGCCGCCGGTCGTGTCATCCTCACCACCATGAGTGGCCCGCGCCGCCTCGACGATGGTGGCGGAGGTGATGCCGGGGAAATCTTCCTGCCTCTCACGGGCGGGGAACACCGGAACGAGCACGGCCTCATCGGCGAGCGCGAGCGCCTTCGCGTAGCCTGGTGCGTATTGCTTGACACGCGAGAACGAGTGGGGCTGGAACAGCACGCGGATGGCCCTGTGCGGGTAGCGGCTGCGCAGCGCACGCAGGAATGTGGCGACCTCGGTGGGATGGTGGCCGTAGTCGGTATAGAGGCGGATGCCATCATACTGGCCCTGGAAGTCGAAGCGGCGGGCCGCACCCAGGAAGGTGCGCGCCTGGCCGGCGGCCTTCTCGAGCGGCTGGCCGCCCAGTGCCGCGGCAAGAATGGCGGCGGTGGCATTGCGGGCGTTGTGCAGGCCGGGCACGCTCAGCCGTACGTCCACGCGGGCCGATGGAAGGTCCGTCGTGAGTCCCTCTGTTCCCTCCGGGACCTGCAGGTGGAGGCCGTCGGGCAGGCTCAGCGTAAATTCCTCCATGACCGGCTGCGCACGCGCCTGCCTCTCCATGGCGGTCAGCTCATCCTCCTGCCTGCCGTCGCCGAAGGGAGCATCAGACTCGTCGGCGATCTCATGGGCGTCGGAGATGACGGCGATATGACCGGCCGGCACATCCCCCAGATCCTTCTGGTCCGGGTCGGTGGTGTAGACGATCGTGCGTGCCTTTTCGGCCTCGTCGAAACCGGCGTAGACCTGTCGGGCACCCGCGTCGTCACCGCACAGCAGGATCGCCCCGCGGCAGCGGTGGGCGAAGCGGCCGAAGGCGGCACGGTAGTTTTCCACGGTGCCGTAATGGTCGAGATGATCGCCCTCGGCGTTGGTGATGACGCTGATGAGCGGCGTGTACTTGGCAAAACTGCCGTCGGACTCGTCGGCCTCGGCCACCATCCACTCGCCTTTTCCGGCGTGGCCGCCGGAGATGATACCGCGGCCGGTCTTGAGCGAGCCGCCGATGGCGAAGCTCGGGTCGGCGCCGCAGCCGGTGAGGATGGCGGCGATCATCGAGGAGGTGGTCGTCTTGCCGTGTGTGCCGGCGACGGCGATCGAACGGCGCGTGCGCAGCAGTAGGGCGAGGATATCGGAGCGGTGCGCCAGACGCAGCCCCTGGCGGCGGGCCTCGGCCATCTCGCACTGGTCCGGGGCGATGGCGCTGGACCAGACCACCGTGTCCACATCGTGGATGTTGGAGGCCTTCTGCCCGATGACTACCCGCACACCGGCCTGTTCGAGCTCCTGGGCGTAATCGGACTCCTCGCGGTCGCTGCCGGCGACGGGCACCCCCTGCTCGTGCAGCAGCAGGGCGAGGACGGACATGCCCGAGCCGCCGATGCCGATGAACCAGACACGTCCGAGGTCGTGCAGCGTCAGTCCGGCCAGCGCGTCGTCGGAGGGCAGGGGACGCGGCTCGAGACCGTCGTCAACGTGCTCGAGACCGCCGTCAGCGTGCGTCTGTGTGTAATGCGCGTCGGCCAGTTCGAGCACCTTGCGCGCCATACGGTCGGCCGCGTCTCGGATACCCCATGAGCGTGCGGCCGAACGCATCCGGGCAAGCCGGTCGGCGTCCGCCAGCAGCCCCGGCACATGCCCGCGCACCCAGGCGGCGTCAAGATCGGCGTCGGCCACGAGCAGGCCTCCCCCGGCCTGGACGACCGGCTCTGCGTTGAAACGCTGCTCACCGTTGCCGATCGGCAGCGGCACATAGACGGCCGGGACGCCGAGCGCGGCGATCTCGGAGACGGTGCCCGCGCCCGAGCGGCAGATGACGAGGTCGGCGCAGGAGAAGGCGAGCTCCATATGCTCGAAATACTCCGCCATGTGGTAATCGCCCGTGCCCAGGCTCTCGGGGCCGATCCCGGTCAGACGGCGTGTCAGGCCCGCCCCGGCGAGGGTGTCGCGCACCTGCTGCGAGCGTTTCTTGCCCGTCAGATGCACGATCTGGATGCCGGCGTCGAGCAGGTCCCTTGCGGCGCCGGAGAGGGCCTTGTTGAGGCTGACGGCACCGAGCGAGCCGCCGGTGACGAACAGGATGGGTCGGTCCGGGTCGAGGCCGAGCGCGGTCGCCGAGCGCACGCGCGCCGCATGGGGATCCTCCTCGATGGCCTGCGCGGCCCGGGCGATGGCCGGACGCAGCGGCAGGCCGACACGCTCGATGACGGTGTGCCTGCCCGGCCTCAGGCCGGTGGACTCGTAGGAGGTGCCCACATAGTCGGCCCAGCGGGCGCCGAGCCGGTTGGCCAGTCCCGCGCGGGCATTTTGTTCATGCACAATGAGCGGCAGGTGCAGATGATGCGCGGCGCTGTAGGCGGGTGCGGCGGCATATCCGCCCACACCGACGACCGCGTCGGCGTCAGAGGAGGTGAGGATGTCGGTGACCTTGGCGAGCTCCTTGTGCCAGCGGGCGGGGAACTCGAAGGCGGCCTTGTTGATCCGTCGCGGGAAGGGGACTTTGTTGATCGTCTCGAGAGGGAAACCGGCCTTCGGCACGAGATCCGCCTCCAGACCGACGGCGGTGCCGATCACACGGATGCGGGCCTGCGGCCGCAGGGAGCGGATCTGCGCGGCGATGGACAGCAGCGGGTTGACGTGCCCTGCCGTACCCCCACCCGCCAGGACGATGCTCACCGGCGCGTCGGCAGGCGGCTGACTGCCCGCGGCATGTTGTTCAGCGGCCGCTTGTGCGCCGTGCCGGTCCATACCCGTCGTGTCCCTCACCATTGTTCCTCCAATCGCTGCCGGATGTCGACGTGTTCCGAGGCCTGATAGTACCCGTCGTCATCCTCCTGGCGACGGGACGACGCCCGCCCATGGCGGGACGGGGACTGCCCATACGCGGATCGGTCGACCGAGGATCCGTCGAAATCCTGGAATCCCCCGTGCGCACGGAGCCGGTGCGATCGTGGTCCCGCGCGGCGGCACTGCCGCGCCGACGCGCCTTGTGCGATGTATGTGGCGGGAAGACTGCGGCGATCTGCGGCTGCTCGCGCATCATCGCCGCCGCGACGCCGCTGGCCGTCAGACACGAGACGAGCGCGGTGCCGCCGGCCGAGACGAACGGCAGCGGCAGACCGATCACGGGGGCGAGCTGGAGGACGACCATGATGTTGATGAGCGCCTGGAAACAGATCCAGCCGGTGATGCACACAAGCACGATGCGCGCGTACTGGCGCTGGTGGTCGGCCACACGTGCCACGGCGGTGGTCGGGCGCTCGGCGGGCGGGCGCATCTGCACCGCCACCTGCAGCAGGAACCAGGCGATGAGCGCGAATAGAAGGATGACGGCCAGGGCTCCCACAAAGCCGAGCTCCTCGCCGATCACGGCGAAGATGAAATCGTTCTGTGCCTCGGGCAGGTAGCTCCATTTCTCGCGCGAGGCGCCCAGGCCGAGGCCGAACAGGCCGCCGGAGGCAAGGGCGAAGCGCCCGTGGATCACCTGATAGCACACGCCGAGCTTGTCATCGCTTCCCTGGCAGCCGGAAAAGAGCGCATGGATGCGCTGCATTCGATTTCCCGAACCGGTGACGAATACGCCGATGATGCCGGCACCGAGCAGCGCGACGCCGGTGAGCATCAGACGCGCGTCGAGACCGCCGCACAGCAGGGCGACCACGCCGATGAGCAGGATGACCAGGCCGGTACCGAGGTCTTTGCCGGCCATGACGAGCGCGAAGGCGAGGCCCAGCCCGAGCAGGGCGACCGCATACGGTTTGACCTGCTCCTTGAAGCCCCTGCCGTACCGACGCGCGTTGCGAGAGGAGACGATGCTCGAGGGCATCCACAGGCACAGCGAGAGCTTGAGCAGCTCGGCGGGCTGGAAGCTGACCGGGCCGATGACGATCCAGCCGGAGTTGCCGCCTGCCGAGGCGCCCAGACGGGTGAGCGTGAGCGCCTGGAGGAAGAGGGTGAAGACGAAGAAACCGAACGAGATCCGCCGGTAGAAGGAGACGGGCGGCCGGGAGGCAAGCACGGCGCACACGACGCCGACGAACGCGTACAGGCTCTGCAACAGCACCTGATGGTAAGGCGACTGGCCGGTGGCGATGAGGTTGACCGATGAGCTGGAGAAGACCATCACCAGACCCAGGATGAGCAGCAGCGCCACGCAGATGATGAAACCGTAATAGCAGATGATCGGGTCGCGCATACTGGCCCAGAAGCCTTTGCGCCGGCGGCGCACAGGCCTATCGGCGTCGATCTCCTCGATGCGCCGCACACCCGAGGGGGTGATGATGGAACGGCGCAGACGCTTCTCCCGCGTCTGACGGCGTCGTTCCTGGCGTTGCTGGGCAAGACTCGGCCGATCGAACGAAGGGTCTGCGGAAGCACCGGCACGCCGCCGTCCGGTCTGGCGGGTGCCGTCGGTATGCCCGCCGACCGTATCGTCGTCACCGGATGACTGCCGGCGGATGGAGTCCCGTGTCGCCCGGTCGGCGCCGGATCTGACCTGCCTGCTCATGCACGGCCTGCCTGCGCCTCGTCGTGGCCGGCGACCCACTGCCGGGCAATTTTCGCGAAGATATCCCCGCGCACCACATAGTTGGGGAACTGATCCATCGAGGCGGCTGCCGGCGCGAGCAGCACGACGTCACCCGGATCGGCACGGTCCATCAGGCTCTCCACGGCCTGACGCAGGGCCTCGGTGCCATCGTCGGCGAGAATCTGGACGTATGGCACGTCAGGCGCATCGTCGTCGAATGCCTCGACGAACGGCGAGCGGTTCTTGCCGATGATGGCCGCCGCCTTGATCTTCTTTCCGTACTGATGCAGCAGCTTGCCGAACGTAGCGCCCTTGGCGAGCCCGCCGCAGATCCACAGCACGGACTTGTCGGGGAAGGCGGAGAGGGACGCCTGGCTGGCGAGGATGTCGGTGGCCTTCGAATCGTCGATGAACCGGATGGCACGGCTGTCGGCCGTCACGCCCGGCGCCTTGTAAGAGGCGACGAGCTGCAGGCGATGCGGGTCGGGCACAAAGTTGGCCAGCGCCTTGCGGATCGCCGCGCCGGGCACGCCCATGGCGAGCGCCGCACCGGTGGCCGCCAGCGCGTCGGAGAGAAGGTGCGGGAAGACGGAGCCGTCACTGCGTTTGAGCGCGTCGGAGAAGACGGCGAGCCGCACGACACGCCCCTGCTCGATGTCGTCGATCGACTCGGACAGGCCCGACCGGTCGACGATCCAGCCGCCGTCCACACCGATCTGGCCCGGACGCGGAGCCGCGAGCGTGAAGCCGACCCTGCGGCAGCCGGAGGCCGTATGGGCACGGGTGGCATACCGGGAGACGACGCGGTCATCGGCGTTGAAGAGGATCGCCCGACGGGCGCCTTGGAACACCGTCGACTTGTCGCGTGCGTAATTGTCGAAGCCGCCGTGCCAATCGAGATGGTCGGGCGAGACGTTCGTCCACACGGCCACGTCGAGGTGGAGCGAGGAAGTGAAATGCAGGGCGAAGCTCGACAGCTCCACCACGAAATCGTCGGCGGACGGATCCTGCACCGCCCGGCTCGCGCTCACGCCGATATTGCCGACGGCGGGTGCCGTGCGGCCCTGCGCGGCGAGCATGGCGGCGGCCATCTCCGTGGTGGTCGTCTTGCCATCGGTACCGGTCACGCCGATCCATGGTGCGGGACTTGTGGCACCCGCCCTGTCCGTGCGGGTGCGCCAGGCGAACTCGATCTCACTCCACACGGGCACCCCGGCCGCCTGCGCCTGACGGATGAAGCCGGTCGAGGGCGGGAAAACGGGCGAGACGACGAGCAGGTCGATATTCTTCCAGTCGATCGACGAGTCGGAGCGCAGGTCAGCGTCCTTCTTGCCGTCGTCGAGGGTGAGCACGCGCACACCATGCGCGCGCAGCACATCGACCACCCCGCGTCCGGACAGCCCGAGCCCGGCGACAATCACCGTCAGGCCCGTGAAGTCCTGGTCACCGATGAAGATCCTGCCCTGCCTCGTCTGCGCACCATCCTGGAAGTTCTGCGTGTTGTCGTCCGTCATGATCCTGTCGATCCTTTCCCTACGCCCGTTTCCACAGTCCTGCGTCTGCCTGGCTTTCGGCGTCGGCGCTGCCTGCACACTCGGCGGTCCGCTCAGCCGAGCTGGCCGGAGCGGATGAGCCAGTCGAGGTAGAACAGCACCACGCCGGCCGCGGCGAACAGCGCCTCGATCATCCAGAACCGCACGACGGTGGTGTTCTCCTGCCAGCCGGACAGCTCGAAGTGGTGGTGCAGCGGCGCCATCTTGAACACGCGCTTGTGGAAGAAGTGGAACACACCAACCTGGATGACGTCGGAGCACGTCTCGATGACGAACAGACCGCCGATGACGACGGCGAGCAGCTCGATGTGCATCTGCACGCTCATGGCGGCGAACAGACCGCCCAGGGCGAGGGAACCGGTGTCGCCCATGAAGATCTCCGCCGGGTTGGTGTTGAACCAGAGGAAGCCAAAGCAGGCAGCCACGACGCAGGCGGCGATGATGGCAAGATCCTGCGGATCAGAGACGGCATACTGCATGCCCTCGGCGTGCGAGCCGGCCTGATGGTAGTTCTGCCAGAACGCGATGAGACCGAGCGCGCAGAACGCGGCGATCGAGGTGCCGGAGGCGAGGCCGTCAAGACCGTCGGTGAGGTTGATGGCGTTCGTCCAGGCGGCGAAGAGGAAATTCATCCAGATGATGAAGAGGATGACACCGAGCACACGGCCGGCGAAGTCGAGACGGATCCACGGATGCTCGATCCAGGCGATGGACATATTGGCCGTGGGGAACGGCGAGTTGGTGGGCAGCAGCACCGCGAGGACGGCCCAGACACTGGCAATGATGAACTGGCCGATGAGCTTGGCATGCACGGTCAGACCGAGGTTGCGCTTTTTGCGGACCTTGAGGAAGTCATCCACGAAGCCCAGTCCTCCGAAGGCGACCATCGAGCACAACACGAGGATGGCGGAGGTGGAGGGCACCATGCCGTAGCTCACATTGCGATAGATGACGGAGGCGAGCCAGCCGAGCACGGTCGAGGCGATGATGGCGACGCCGCCGAGTGTGGGGGTGCCGCGCTTGAGCAGATGCGACTTGGGGCCATCCTGACGGATGTACTGGCCGTAGTGCAGTTTGTGTACCACACGGATGGTCAGCGGCGTGAGGATGAACGAGCACAGCAGTGAGACGGCGACGGCAAGAATGAGCGCCTTCATCGGTCTTGCTCCTCCTGGGAATCGGTCGGATGGGAATCAGCGTTGTCAGACGGACCGGCCGGGTCGTCGGGGGCATCGGCCGGCTCAAGCAGGCTGTCGGCCAGCGGCTCGAGGCCTGAAGCGAGGGAGCCTTTGAGCAGGGCGACCGTGGAACCATGCGCCCTGACGCTGCCGAGCAGTGCGGCACGGGCCTCGTCGATGTCGTCGACCACACGTGCCGGTGCCCCGGAGGCCTGGGCGGTAAAGCCAGAGACATAATCGCTCGCCCAGCCGTCACCGTCCGGGTTGCCGGGGATGCGCACGGCGATGAGCTCGTCGGCATTCTGGGCGGCAAGACGGCCCACTCGCCGGTGGATGTCATCCGCCTGCTGACCGAGCTCAAGCATCGGCCCGAGGACGGCGACACGCCAGGCGCCCTTCTTTCCGAGGGCCGAGAGGGCGGCGAGGCCGGCGCCCATCGAGTCGAGGTTGGCGTTATAGGTGTCGTCGATGACAAGCAGACCATCTGCTAGCGGCGAGGCGGCCACGTGCATACGGTGCGGGGAGAGGCGGACCTGCGAGCCGAGGACGGCGACGATGTCCTGATCCTCCAGACCGACCGCATGGGCCACACTGGCAGCGGCGAGGGCGTTGATCACATGATGGCGACCGGCCACATGCAGGTGCACCCGGCCCACATCGTGCCCCTCGATGACGAGCGTGAAGATGGCACGATCATATTCGTCGGTGGTGATGTCGCGCGCGGTGACGGTCAGGTGCCGGTCCGCACGCTCTTTCAGGCCGAACCAGAGAATGGTATCGGCCTTCGTCCTGTCGTCCATCGCCGCCACACGCGGGTCGTCGGAATTGAGCAAGGCGATGCCCTCGCGGCCGAGCGCCTCGACGAGCTCGGATTTGGCGAGGAAGATGTTCTCCTGCGAGCCGAACTCGCCGATATGGGCAGTGCCCACGCGCAGCTCGACGGCCACGTCCGGAGGCGCGACACGGGTCAGACGTTCGATATCACCAATTTTGTTGGCGCCCATCTCCGCCACAAAATAGCGGGTCTTCTCCCCCACCTCCAAGGCGGTCAACGGCAGACCGATGTCGTTGTTGCGCGATCCTTCCGGGGCGACGGTGGGTGCCACATGGGACAGCAGTGCGCGGGTGAGATCTTTGGTGGTGGTCTTTCCCACCGAACCGGTGATGCCGATGAGGGTGAACGGGCGTGACAGCGCGCGCCGTCGGTCGAGGTTGTGACGTGCGAGCCTCTGCAGAGCGGCGACGGTATCCGGCACGAGGATCTGCAGCAACGGGGCGTCCTTGACCTCGTGGTCGACCAGTGCGGCGACGTAACCGTTCGCCGAGGCTTTGCCGAGGAAGTCATGGCCGTCGACGCGCTCGCCGCGGATGGCGACGAACAGTCCGTCGTGTGCGCTGATGCGCGAGTCGGAATGCACCTCGCGCAGGATGAGCGCGTCCACGTCGACCGGTTCGCGCCCTGTGACGAGCGTGCCGTCCACCGCCCGGTTGACCTCGTCGATGTTCATCTCGATCATGCCTGTTCCTTCTTTCCGCCCATCGTCCTTGTTTGTGTCATCGTCATCGTGTTTTCGTCATTCTTGTTGTCCGGATTGCCCGTCCTGCTGCTGGGCGGCGGATTGCTCCTCAGCCGCGTCCGGCTCCGTGTCCGGCTCGAACTCGCGGGCCACGCGCTCGGCACGGGCGATCGCGCCGACGGAGATACCCGCGTCGACAGCCAGACGCACGGCAGCGGCAGTGCTGGCATCGGTCAGATCCAGGACGCCCTCCAGCTCGGCAAAGCGCGGATCGTCAGCGGCGACGGGGCTTGTCGATATGCACGCGGCGGCAGGAAGGACGGCACCGAACACCGGCCCATGCGCCTGCAGATCGCCCGCTCCGGTGGCCGCTGTACGCGCGTCGATCACCGCCGTATCATCGATCGCCGCCCCGGAAGCCGTGTCCTTCTTCTGCCCGTCGCCTGCTGTGGCCTGGGCATCATCGGTCGAATCAACGGAAGTACGGTGTATTGGCGCATCAGAATGATCGGGTCCGGAGCCGGACCGCCCCGTCTGATCCTGATCCTGGGGGTCATAAAGCACATCGATCTGCGTGCCGGAAAGCGCCTGCGGCTGCAGGCAGCGCCTGCTGGCGGCGATGACGAGCGCGGTCACGCCGTCCTCCGTCATCACGGCTTCGAGGAACTGGAGGCGGGCCGCATCGAGCACACCGTGCGTGTCAAGCTGACGGCCGAGGCTGTAAGCCCCCTGCGCACCGACAAAACCGATCGGGTTGCCGAGATGATGCAGGATCCGGCCGAGCCTGTCAGCGATCACATCACAATCCGGCCCGAGAACGGTGAACACGGCGATCGCCTTGGACGGGTCGCCGTTGAGATAGGCGGCGGCTGGGCCGATCACGGTCTGCGGGTCACGGGCGGTCAGCAGCGGCACCCCGATCTGCGCGAGATCCTTGCTCTGACGGCCGGAGGGGACGAGCACCGCGTACGCGCCGTTGAGGACGGCGGCTCGACACGCCTGCCGCGTGCGTTCTTTCGAGCCTGGCACGAACAGCGCACCCGGTCGGGCATCACCCGCCTGGCGGACGATGGAGGTCAGTGTGACCTCGGCGGCATCGGCATCGGCACGCACACCAAAACGCTCCACGAGCGTGGCGACGGTCATGCGCCTCGGACGCACCTCACCCTCCTGTGCCATCTGGGCCTCCTCTCCGTCTTCCCGACCTCCCAGCCTAGAACGTTGCTCCAACGAATGGGCACGAGGGCGGACACGGCGGCCGTCCCCCACGCCGCCGGCCCGACGTCCTCATGCAGCAGATCTGCTCACCATGTCATCGGATAGGCATCCGTACGGGCAGGGCTTGCCGGCGTCTGGTCACGGCTGAGAAGGAAGTTGGCGATGTCGGCATTGGTGACGCCCGGGTTGTAGGCCTGGGGATTCATGAAGCCGACGAAGATGGAGTACTTCGGGTTCTCGGCCGGGGCGAGCATGACGAAATCGGAGTAAATGTTCGTCAGGTTGCCGTTCTTGTCCGCGACCTGCGCGGTGCCCGACTTGCCGGCCAGACGGTAATGCGGCACGTAGCGGTCGTAGCGCTCGTACTGCACCACGTCCTCCATCATGTTGATCATCTCGGAGGCCGTCCTGCTGCTGATCACGCGCTGCTTCTTGCCGTCCGGCGTCTGGGTCGTGCGTCCCTGAGAGTCGGTGACGCTGTCGATGATCTTCTGCTGCAGTCTCACGCCCCCGTTGCCGATGATGGCGGCAAGATTGGCGATCTGCAGGGCGTTGGCGGCGTAGCCCTGGCCGAAGCGCACGGTCTGCGAGGTGCGGCCGTCCCACGTGGACGGCTTGCTCAGCAGGCCGGCGGACTCGCCCGCCAGGCCCATCCCCGAGGGCTGGCCGATGCCGTAGGAGCACAGATAGTTGTACAGCGTGGTGTTATCGATGCCGGTCGACGACTCGATGGTGCCCACGTTCGAGGAATGGGCGATGATGCCGGCGAGCGTGAGACGGTCGTTGCCGTGCGAGAGCGCATCGTGGTACGTCTGGCCGTCCTTGGTGATGGAGTACGGCACCACGAACTGGTCGGTCGGCTTGTGCTGGCCCTTCTCCAGCTCGGCGGAGACGGTGACGAGCTTGCCGATGGAGCCCGGCTCGATGGCCGACGAAACGGCGCGCGAGCCTTTGAGCGCGGCATCACTGCTACCGGCCTTGACGTTGCCGGTGTCGGCGATGGCGAGGATCCGTCCGGTCTTGACCTCCTGGATGACCGCGACGCCCCAGTCGGCCGGGTTCTTGAGCAGCGTGTTCTCCAGCGAGCGCTGGGCGTACCACTGCACGTCGGAGTCGATGGTGAGCTTGACGGTCGAACCGTTGACGGGTTGCTTGGAGACGGTGCGCGTACCGGGGATCTCCTCGCCGCCGGCACCCTTCTGATACGTCTCCACGCCCGAGGTTCCGGACAACGCCTTGTTCTCCGTCAGCTCAAGACCGGCGATTCCGGTGCCATCACTGTTGACCGCGCCGAGGACGGTGCCGAGCACCGAGCCGGCCGGGTATGAGCGGGTGGTGGTCAGATCCGCGCCGACCACCGACGAGACGTGCAGGTCGTCGATCTCACGCTTGATGGTGGGTGACACGTCCTTCTTGAGCACGCTGTAGCGCAGCTTGCCGGTCAGCATCTTCGTCAGCTGCGCGACGGGCAGTGACAGGACGGGCGAGAGAATTTTCGCGACCGCCGCCGGACCTTTGCCGGACACGTTCTTACCATCGATCTGGTTGCAGTAATCCTTTGTGGCGACGGTGCAGTCGACCGGCTCGAATTTGGCCGCGGCCTTCTGATCGGCGTAGATGGTGTAACGCTGGACCGATTTAGCCAGAATGGTGCCGTTGGCGTCCACGATGGATCCTCGTGTGGCGGGCAGGCTGTGCTTGACGGTGCGCTCGTCGGTGGCCTCGGAGGCGAAGGCATTGGCCGTCAGCAGCTGGCGGTTCGCCAGGGCACCGCAGCTGACGACGAGGGCGACGACGAGCACGAAGGCGACAACGCACACGCGGTGCTCGAACACCGCCTGCTCTCCGCCCTTGTGCGCCCAGAGCGACAGCGCCCCACGACGACGGCCGGGGCGCGCCGATCCGCTCGTTCGGCCCTCACGGCCGGGACGCGTGGAGCGGCCCATGCGCGCGCGCTGGTCGCGATCCTGCCTGCGCGGGCGGCCGGAACGGGACGGGCGGTCGGAACGGGACGAACGGGGTGTGTACGTCATTTCGCATCCTTTGCATCAGGGGCTGGTTGCGTCAGATCAACCTGCACAGAAGAGTCGGAGACGGTCAGACCGAGCTTGCTGGCGCGCTCGGGAAGTTCGGCATTGAGGGCGTCGAGACGGGTCTGCCGGTTTTCGACGTCCTGGCGCAGCATGGCGATGGAGGTGTTGAGCCGGGAGACGGTGAAGGAGTCCTGCACCATCTGGGTGCGCATCCACAGGCAGCCGAGCATGCACGCCACGAGGAAGCAGAGGGCGAGCACCACACGGCCGAAACGGCGCCACAGGCTGGTGAGCGTGACGGCGGAGGCGCGACGGCGGCGATGGCGCTCCAGCGGCGTGGACGGCGTGGTGCGCGAGGAGGTCCGCGCGGAGGTCTTCGTCGGGCGCGCGGAGGACCGCGTCGAACGGGCGAGACGGTCGGCAGATGTGGCGCGACGGACTGAACGGGTGCCTGCCCCTTCGGCCGTGGAGCGGACGGAACGTGCCATCAGTGCCTCCTTCCTGCGAATTGCGCACGCCGTGCGCGGCGGGCGGAAGCAGGCGCGCGAACGGCGTCCAGATCCTGCGTGTGGGCTGTGAGCCAGCGACGCAGATCGGCCTGCGCATGATCGGGAACGGGACGGATGAGCTCGACGGCGCGCAGCCGCACCGATGCCGAACGAGGATTGTGCTCAAGCTCGGCCTGATCGGCTTTGACGGCACCGTGGGTCAGGTCGGCTAGATACGGCCGCATCTGCTCGGGCAGGACGGGCAGGCCCTGCGGCACATCGGTCACGCGCGTGCCCAGGGTGAAGAACGATTTGACGATCCGGTCCTCGAGGGAGTGGTACGACTCCACGAGGATCCGCCCGCCCACGTTGAGACGCCCCAGGATCTGGGGCAGGACGCCGGAGAGCTGGTCGAGCTCGCCGTTGACGGCGATGCGCAGCGCCTGGAAGACGCGCTTGGCAGGGTTTCCGGCCGGACGCCCCTTCCTGGGCACCACGCGGTCGACGAGCCGTGACAGCTGTGCCGTGGTGACGATGGGCGACTGCTCGCGCTCGGCGACGATGGCACGGGCGATCCGCCGCGCATACCGCTCCTGCCCGTAGTCGGAGAAGATCCGGCAAAGGCGGTCCGCGTCGAGTCGGGCGAGCAGATCCGCCGCCGTCAGTTCCTGACGGTCATCCATGCGCATATCCAGCGGCGCGTCGGCCGAATAGGCGAAACCGCGGTCTTTCTCGTCAATCTGCAGGCTCGACAGCCCCAGATCGAGCAGGACCATATCGACGCGGTCGATGCCCAGCCCGTCGAGCACAGTATCGAAGTCGTTGAAGGCTGAGCGCACGAGGCGGACGCGGTCCTTGTACGGTTCCAGACGTTTGGCGGCAAGCGCGAGCGCCTCGCCGTCGCGATCGATGCCCACCAGATGAAAACCGGGGATCCGGCGCAGCAGCTCGCGGGAATGGCCGGCCAGCCCGAGCGTGCCGTCCACACCGATGGCGCCGGGACGCGTCAGCGCCGGCTGTGCGAGCCGAACGCACTGTTCGAGCAGCACGGGCCTGTGCACACGATCGGCCTGTGCCTGCGCCTGCACTGCGGAATCGAGCGAGGCCGGTGCGATGTCCCCCGCGCGGCCGTCCTCGCGCAGGCGCGCGATCGTCTCCTTGCGGCCGGCCATCACAGATCTACCTCCGGCAGGACGTCGTCGGCGATCTGCGAGTAATCGTCCTCACGATCGGCCAGATAGGCGTCCCATGTGGCCTTGTCCCAGATCTCGGCGCGGGTGCCCACGCCGATGACGGCGATCTCGCGGTCGAGGTGCGCGTAAGAGCGCAGCATGGGCGGGATCATCACGCGGCCTTTGGAATCGGCCTGCTCGTCGACGGCACCGGAAAGGAAGACACGCAGATAGTCGCGGGTGGCCTTGTTGCCCACCGACACGCGCTGGATGCGCATGGCCATGCGGCGGAACTCGCCGGCAGGCAGTAGATAGACGCACCGCTCCTGACCGCGGGCGAGGACGAACCGGCCGGCCAGCTGTGAACGGAATTTAGCCGGCAGCGCCAGACGTCCTTTCGCGTCCATGCGCGGCGTGTACGTGCCCAGCAGCAGTGGGGGCAGGGCCTCCTGCGTGGCGGCAGGATTGCCGGTCCCCTGGTCAGCAGTCGAAGGGATATCCATGCCGGCGTTGGTCATGGCAGTGTCGCGCGCGGGATCGGTTCCGGCGGAGGCTGACCGTGCTGCCATGACGCCTCCCCGCTGTTTCCCTGCGACCCGTTCGGACGGAATGCTGTCCGAGTGTTTTCCTGCGCAAAATCACTGTTTCACGAACCGCGTTCCACTTTACCCCACTTTCCCCCATTTTGTACCCCATAGCACCCCAAAATCCGCTCTTTTTGCCACATCCGAGGTCGTTGTCGCATCAGGAACAAACGCCGAAATGAAACGAGACGGCAGCCTTACCGCGTCCTCCCACGCGACAGGGCCGGAACAGCACATGCGTTGGACGTGGGTGGGACGGCTGCTTGACCGGACAGGGTGACACATGGTCAGGTGGGACGTCACATGACCGGGTGGGATGCCGCGTGACAGGCAGGACGTCACCTGGCAGGCACGACGCTGTCGGATGAAATGCACCTGTGCTCGGAGTAAAATGAAGTGCCTTTGAAATCAGGGTGTGAAATCAGTGTGGCCATCCTGCTCGGCGCATGGGCGATCTCCATGAACGACCGGTCTGGCGTGGCCACGACGCACAGGGGGAAGAATGGCCGACTACTCATCCCAGATCCGCCACGAGCAGCACAAGGTCGATGAGGTGTATGCGCGCGTCGATGAGATGATGCACGATACACGCCGGCGGCTCGGGGCGGTGCGCGCCCGCGGCGGCAAGGGCTCGCCCACCGAGCAGGCCGAGCGCGATTCGTTCAACGCCATGTATGAGGACCGCCTCACCCAGCTGCGGGCCGTGCAGGACCGTCTCGTCTTCGGCCGGATCGACGGGGAGGACGGCGATCAGCGCTACATCGGCAGAATCGGCGTCTCCTCGGCCACACACGAACCGATGCTCACCGACTGGCGCGCCGAGGCCGCGCGCCCGTTCTACGAGGCGACACCGCGCAACCGGATGGGCATCGTGCTGCGTCGTCATATCGCCCTTCGCTTCCGTCAGGTGACGGGCGTGGAGGACGAGGTGCTCAACGTCTCCAGCGACGACGCAAAGAAAGCACAGGCCTCGGGCACGCTCACCGGCGAGGGGGCACTGCTCACCTCGCTCGCCACACGCCGTACCGGCCAGATGACGGACATCGTAGCCACCATCCAGGCCGAGCAGGACCGGATCATCCGCCAGCCGCTCGCCCAGGTCACCATCGTCCAGGGCGGGCCGGGCACCGGCAAGACCGCGGTGGCATTGCACCGGGCAGCCTATCTGCTCTATACGAATCGCAGGAGGCTGTCCCATTCCGGCGTGCTCATCATCGGCCCCTCCCCCGCCTTCCTGCACTACATCGGGCAGGTGCTGCCCTCGCTGGGCGAGACGGGCGTGCTTTCGCGCACGATCGGTACGCTGCTGCCCGGCATCACGGCCACCGGTACGGAAGACCCGCGCGCGGCGAGGATCAAAGGCGACGAACGGATGGCCACCGCCGTCAGGAACGCCGTCCGGCTGCGCATCCGCGTCCCCAAGGATCTGCCCACCCTGCGCGTGGGCCGCAGCAGGGTCTACGTACGTCTGACCGCCGATGACATCCGTTCGGTTCAGGACTCTCTGCGCCGCACGCGCAAGACGCACAACGAGGCACGCATCGATTTTGTCAACCGTGTGCTCGACCGCCTCGTCGACCAGTATCGCCGACAGATGCACGACGTGTCGATCACGGCCGAAGATCTTGCCGACGTGCGCGAGGACCTGCGTCTGGACACACGCCTGCAGCGGGCGCTCAACAAGGCATGGCTGCCGCTGACCGCCACCTGGCTGATCGAGAACCTCTGGGCCAACCCGAGGAGGCTCGCACAGGCCGCCCCGTGGCTGGACGAGCAGGAGCGGCGGCTGCTCTATCGGCCGAAAGGCTCGGCGTGGACCGCCTCGGACATCCCGCTGCTGGATGAGGCGATGGAGCTGATCGGCCCTGACCCGGACAAGGCAGGCCAGCCGGCAAAGAAGACGAGCGAGGCGGAGCGGTTCGCCCAGCAGACGCTTGAACAGCTGGGAATGGCGGGAAACGGCCTTGTCAGCGCCAAACAGCTCGCCGGGCAGATGGACGGCAGCGCTGACGAGCGGACGCTGCAGGAGCGGGCCGCCGCCGACAGGCAGTGGACGTTCGGCCACATCGTGGTGGACGAGGCGCAGGAGCTGACGCGCATGGACTGGCGGATGCTGCTTCGCCGCTGCCCCTCACGCTCACTGACCATCGTGGGCGATGTGGCACAGACGTCGGCGCTGGGTGGCGCACGCCGCTGGGAGGACATGCTCGATCCCGTCTTCGGCGCCGGACGGTGGAAGAAATACGAGCTGACGATCGACTATCGCAACCCGCAGGAGGTGGCGAGCCTGGCCGAGCGGTTCGCCCGCGATGAGGGGCTGTACGTCTCCACGGTCCACTCCGTGCGACAGATGCCGGATTCCCTGTCACTGACCACGCTGCCCGACGTGGGCCGGCTCATCGAGACGGCGGCATCCACCACGGCGGATCTGGCCGCGCAGTATCTGGCAAGCGACGGGACGGGACGCATTGCCGTGGTGGCGGACGACTCGCTGCTGACCATGCTGCGCCGACCGCTCTGGCAGGCGGTCTCCCGTCGTCTGGGCGAAGCGATGACGGCGAGGCTGCGTTCACAGCCGGACTGGGATGACCAAATCGACATCGTCGACCCGGAGTCGATCAAGGGTCTGGAATACGACGCGGTGGTACTGGTGGAGCCGGGGCTGGTGATGGAGAACGGTGCGAGCCGCGCCTCTGCCGCCTCCGACCTGTATGTGGCGATGACCCGTCCGACGCAACGGCTTGTCATACTGCGCACGCAGGAGGACTCACGCCGTGTCAGCCTCGGCTGACAGATCACCGCCCTGCTTCCCGCCTTCTACGGCGTTCCTGCTCACGATTCTCCCGCACGCGTTAATTTTCCTGATCCACGGCAGGGTCGTCGGCCTGCTGCCCGTGGGCGCAGCGGCGATGGTAGCCCTCGAGCTGATGGATGGATTTCTTGAAATCGTCCAGACTCGAAAAGTCCTGATAGACGGAGGCGAAACGCAGATACGCCACATCGTTCAGGTCGCGCAGAGGCTTGAGGATGGCCTTGCCGACCTCGTCGCTGCTGATCTCCGCCTCACCGCGCGCCTTGAGATCCTCCTCGACCTCAAGACCGAGTTTCTTGAAATCCTCGTCCTTGATATCGAGATTCTGGCTGGCTTTGCGCACACCGTTGATCACCTTGGCACGGCTGAACGGCTCGCGGCTGCCGTCATGCTTGATGATCTGCAGTTCGATGGCCTCGAGCGTGGTGAAGCGCGCCCCGCAGCGCGGGCATTCGCGCCGACGGGTGATCGTCAGTCCATCGTCGCTGCGCAGGGTACGGATCACCTTCGTGTCGTTGTACTTGCAAAAAGGGCAGTCCATACCCCCGACAATAGCGCGTCCGTGGTGCCGCCTCACCACCAGCACATCATCCTCGCCGTGCGCGCATCATACGTGGCCTGTATGGCCATCATGCCTCCCGTACGGCCATCATGCCTTCGGCACGCGAAGAACCTGTCCCACCTGGATCTGTGAGGAAGTGAGATGGTTGAGACGGCGGATGGCGCTGACCGTCTCGCTGACATCACCGCCGCGGGGCGTGGCCTGTGCGGCGAAAGACCACAGCGTGTCCCCCGGTCGGGCCTGACGACGCTCAATCTGGGAAGAGGACGTGCCCTGGCGCGTTTGCGCTTGCGCGACGGCAGACATGCCCCCAATCAGACCAGAGGCGATCGCGCTCGAAAGCAGGATGATGCCGATACGGCGGCAGAGACGCACGTTCCGGTCGCCATGGCCGTGCCCCGTGCTGGTCCGGGCACGAAAACGATCTCGCAACGATGAGAATGCCTCGACAGACGCCTCCATAGCTACCTCCCGCATCGCCTCTACACGAATTCGAACATGTGTTCTATCGAACACCTGTTCTATTATCCATCGATTTCGACCGGACGCAAGAGGAAAATCGAACAAATGTTTGAATATTGTCATCAACGGCGTTATGCTCGGAAAGTCAACGATCAAGGGGTCATCATGTCGTCACGCGCAAGCCAGAAGTCCGCTCTCACCGACCGGCAACGCCTCATTCTTGAGGCGATCCGCACGTTCATGCGCGCCAACGGCTATCCACCCACCTTCCGCGAGATCGGGACCCAGGCCGGCCTAAAGAGCCCCTCCTCTGTCAAGCACCAGCTGGAGGTACTCCAGCAGAAGGGTTATCTACGGCTGGGCAGCAAACGCGGACGGGCGATCGAGCTTGTCGGCGAGGAACCAGCAGCGACCACGACCCGCTCCGGCACTGATACCGCCGCCACCTCCAGGCTCCCCCGTTTCGACGCGTCCTCGTTCGGCACGCATCTGGTGGCCGAGACACCGTCATTTGAGGAATCCAGCGATGTCCCACTCGTCGGCCGTATTGCCGCCGGCGCCCCGATCACCGCCGAGCAGCATCTTGAGGACGTCATGCGTCTGCCCCGCCAGCTCACCGGCGAAGGCGAGCTGTTCATGCTTGAGGTCCACGGGGACTCGATGATCGATGCCGCCATCTGTGACGGCGATTATGTGGTGGTCCGACGGCAGAACGACGCGGTCAACGGCGACATCGTCGCCGCGCTCCTCGACGGCGAGGCGACCGTCAAGACGTATGAGATGAGGAACGGGCATCTCTGGCTCATGCCGCACAACCCGGACTACTCCCCCATCGACGGCCAGAACGCCTCCGTGATGGGCAAGGTCGTTACCGTCCTGCGCCGGCTCTGAGCCGCACTTGTCCTGAGTACGCATGGACATGTGAGCGCGTCCGGACGTGTGATCCGCCGGTGGGTTATCTGCAGGTTATCTGCGCGTCATCTCCGGCAGACATTTCCGTTCGCTGGCAGGCAGCCCTGTTTCTTTCCCAGCCCTTTCTCCCCCAGTCGGCAACAGAGACGACCAGTTGGCGACAGAGACAATGGCAGGGGCGGCGACTTTCAGATGAGCGTCTCCTCGTCAATGACCGTATAGCCGATCGAGTGTGCCTGCTGCGTCGTCTGCACGCCGTAGAGCGCATACAGCCCTTTCAGCTGGCGCTCCCAACGGAACACAAGCCGATCGAGCCCGTCCTCGCCGTCATGCAGCACCGGGGTGAGGAATCGTCCGGCGACACCGACGAGCCGTGCGCCCAGAGCAAGCGCTTTGAGCACATCGAGCGGGGTTCGCACGCCGCCCGAGGCGATAACGGACAGCCTGCGTCCAGGCTTTCCATCTGTCGCCGACTTTTTACCCGTCGCCGATCGCTGCGCTGCACGCGCATTGAGCAGACTTCGCACTGTCGACACACCGCAATCGGCCAGCCATGAATAATCGCCATCAGCCGGCCGCCGTCGCGCATTCTCGATGAGCGCGAAATTCGTTCCGCCCATCCCCCCGATATCGACCCAGTCGAAACCGTTGTCGATCAGCCAGCACAATGAACGCACGTCCCAGCCGAAGCCGACCTCTTTGACGATGAGCGGCACGTCAACGCTGTCCCTCAGCCGTATCAGATCGTTCTTCCATCTCCAGTCGCGGTCGCCCTCCTCCATGACGAGTTCCTGGACCGCGTTGAGATGCACCTGTAGCGCCGTCGGAGACAGTGCTTTGACAAGACGCCGGACGGCGTCGACCGGCGTGGAGGGGTTGACGTTGGCGATGACCGGGAAGCGGGTGAGCCCTCTCGCCTGTTCGAATCCTTCCAGCGCGGAAGGGTCCTTCGCGGTCAGACTCGCCGAGCCGAAGGCGAGCGCGAGGCCATGCCGGTCGGCCACACGGGCGAGGGTGCGGTTGAGACGCGTGGCGTGATCGGTCCCGCCCGTCATCGCTTCGATGAAGAACGGTGCCCCCACATGGTGCCCGCAGAAATCGGTGCCGATATCCGTCTGCGCGACGTTTGTCTCGGGAAGAGTCGGACGCACGAGCCGCACACGCTCAAAACCGGCTGTCACCGAGGTGAGGAGCCGGTCGGCGGCAGCGGACATCGCATACCGCGCGGCCTCGGCACGCACGCGGGCGATGTTCTGGTGGTCGGCAAGCCGCAGATGGGCCTCCTTGCGGCGCTGCGAGACGCCGATCGGAGAAGCGGACGATGATGCGTCTCGCGGCATGCCTGCTAGGCTGCCGGACGACCAGTCCTGCGAGGATAGGGGCGCCGCGTGCACATCAAGCGGACGGATGGCCGCACGCGTCCAGGCAGCCTCAAGCGCACCGGGGCCGAGCGGGCGGTCAGATGTCCCACAAGCGATGAGACAGTCTCCACGGCCGGCACCGGACGTCTTTGCGGCAAGCCCCAGTCCGAGTGCTACCCTGACGCCCGCCCGGAGCCTTGGCGTTTCGATCGGCACGTCACGCATCGTGGAAAGATCCAGCAGCAGCGCACGATTCCGGACGATCTGCCGGGAGAGCCCCTCCGCATCCCCATGGCGCAGACAGGCGGCGACCAGCACGGCGCATTCGGCGCTCGCGGTGACGAACCGCCGGTAATCCTCCGGATCCACCGGTCGAGCGGCCTGGGAGACGAGCTCGGAGGTGGAGGCGGGCGCACCCGACCAGCCCACATGCAGACGTATGTGGGGGTCGGCATCGAACGGTTCGAGCGCCAGTGCCGGCCAGTCGGCAGCGATCAGATCGGCAAGCCCATGCCCATTGTGACGGTCCGCTTTATTCGACGAGCCATTATTCCCGTCATCGCCCATCAGCTCATCCATCGTGGACAAGCGGACTGAGAGCCAGTGGCGGTCAAAGCTGTGGTAGAGCAGCCATCCGCCGAATGAGGAGGACGCCACATCGCCCAGTGAGCCGTTTCCTTGGATGGACAGGTGGGCGATGGCGGCGAGTTTGAAGACGACCACCCGTGAATCCGGCAAAACAGTCGTGTCGCTGTCTGTGGCAGGACTTTCCGGACGCGGTTCAAACGTCCCCGCCGTCTTGTCGGCATATGTCTTGTCGGTATATCGGCGCCAGAAGGCGAGCACTGCCCGAACGACGGCCACACACACGGCGGCCGAAGAGCCGAGACCGTATTTCGTGCCGTCGGGCGCATCAAGATCTGAAGTGATCTCCAGATCAAAGACCGGTGGGTCGGCCGGATCACCGAGGATCTCGCGGGCATAACGATCAGCCCATGACAGGGCAGAGAAGGCGAAGTCGAAAACTCCCGTCTGTCCTTCGACAACACAGTCACCAGCGTGCCGGTCAGAACCGGTCCGTGCCCTCGCCCACCGGAGTCTGCGGCCGGGATAACGCGGCGAGGTGATGGAACCGACACGACGACGGTCCCGAATCGATCGACCATCCCGATCCTCTGGATCAGGAGCAGCGGTTCCGGCACTGGTGTCGATCCCGGTCCGGTCGGCCGTCGGCGGTACCGGGCTGAGCCGGACGGTCACATATTTGTCGACAGCCACAAGGACGGCAGGACTGCCAGGATTTGTGACCGCATACTCGCCGGCGATGAACAGCTTGCCCGGCGCTCGTGCTGTGATGTCTATCATTTCACCCTCATCCTGCCACAGACCATGCCGCTGACGAGACCGCTGACCGAGACGAGACCGCTGCCGTCACACCGGCCATCACAGGCTCACTGGCACCTCACAGCTCCTTCTGCCACCCAAACCCACGGTATCTCACAGCTCCTCACCGCCGCCCAGATGCGCGGCAGGGCCGAAACCGAACGTGGCGACCGTGGCCTGCGGCATCTCCTGCGCGAAGCGGGCGCGCACGAGCTGCGTGGTGGCGGTGCGCGTGAGGATCTTCACGTTCGCGCCGGCGTCAATGGTGAAATAGCATTCCACACCCTCGGCATTGAGATCGCGCACGATGCGCATCGCCTTGAGTGTTCCCGCCTGGAAGTAGGTGAAACCGGGCCGTGCGGTGAGGTTGAGCGCATGCATGTCGAGGGCATTCTGCTGGGCGAGCCGGCCGATATGGGAGAAATCGGCGTCGGCGATGGCGGAGAGCATCTCCTCGTTGTCACGCATGGTCTGTTCGACCCATCTGCCGTAATACGGCGAGGTGCGCACCACGCGCTCCATGGCCTCGGTGGAGCCGATCGGCTTCGGACCAGTGTTGACCTCCACCACCACCAGGCGCAGATCGATGTCAGGATGCTCGTCGATCGGCACCGCATAAGAGCTGGAATCATCGTGCCCCGCGAACCAGCGCGCGAACCCGCCGAACACGGAGCGGCAGGCGGAGCCGGAACCCAGCCGCGCCATGCGTGAGAGCTCGCGCCGGTCGACATCGAGGTTGTACGCACCGGCGAAAGCGAGCGCGAGCGCGGCGAACGCCGACGAGGAGGAGGCCAGTCCCGCGCTCGTGGGCACATGGTTGGCCGATTCGACGGCGACAGGGCCGGACAGTCCAAAACGACGTTGGAGCCGGTCGACATACCGGTGGACGCGGTCGGCGGCACCACCCTTGATCTCCATGCCGTCAAGGCTGAAGGAGAATTCGCCCCCGCGCGGCAGGATCCGCACGCGCGTTGTGGTATAGAGCCCGTCGACGGTCATCGAGACAGAGTCGGCCGTCGGCAGCCGTAGTGCGGCGTCCTTCTTGCCCCAATATTTGACGAGGGCGATGTTGGCGTGGGCGGTGGCGGTGCACACGCCCTCCTGCCAGTACTGCGCCGGATTATCATGGCGTGAGGCGGCCGGGCGCTCGTCGACCGTCCGTGCGGAGGCGAGGGCCTGATCGGGCCACGGCTGTGTCTGCTGCATGGATATCAGATCTCCTCCGTCCACACGCCAGCCGAGACGGACTCAAGCGCATGGGCGATATGATGTGCCTGCTCCTGCGATCCGGCGAGGGAGATGACCACCCCGCCCAGCCCGGAGCCGGAAAGTTTGCTGCCGAGCGCGCCGGCACGCCGTGCTGCTGCCACCTGCCGGGTGATGATCGGTGTGGCGAGCCCGAAGTCGGCCAGATACGTGTGCGCCTCATCAAACAGCCGGCCGAGCCGTGGGGCATCGCGGTCGATCCACGCCTTCTGGCCTTGTGCGGCGATATCCCCCAGCCGCGCCAGATAGCCGTCGTACCGGTCATCGGAACGGACAAGCTCGCGCACGCGTGCGACGGCCTCGCCCGTGCTGCCGATCGTGCCCGTGTCCGAGATGACGAGCCAGGCTCCCAGATGGCTGGCGACTTTTCGGAACCCGGTCTTTTTGTTGTAGATGATGGGCTCGTCGCTCATCACCGTCTGCAGATCCAGCCCGCTCGCCTTGCCATGGATGATGTCCTCGGCCCTGTTGCCCCAGTCGACGATCTCCTCATGCGTCAGGCCGAGCCCGTAATACTCATCAAGACAGTTGATGGTGGCGAGCGCGGAGGCGGCGGAACTGCCAAGCCCGCGGCTCATCGGGATGTCGGAACGATAGATGAGGCGGATCTGCTCGGCCCTACCCGGATCCTCGACGAGGGAGCGGACAAGGAATTCGATGCCGGCGTATGTGCGCGGCGCCTGTGCGAACAGTCCCCGATACCCCGTCGTATCGAGGGTGAGCCCGTCGGCATCCTCCTGGATGGAGCAGGTGAGCCGCAGGCCCGTGATGGGCACGCAGAGCGCGTCGTATCCATAGACGACGGAATGCTCCCCGAGGAGGATGGATTTCGCGTGCGCGGTAAACTGCCCTGACACTATTCCTCCGAAGAATATAAGTGAGCCTTCTCTGACACCATCCTCAAGTCTCTGACAGATTTGTGAAGGTCCCGGGCAGAGCGCCCACAGCTTTACATAACACCCACGCATCCAGACAGGACCAGTCACGACACTTTCGGGTGGCGCGCCGTGCACACTACCGGATTGCGGGCTGCCGCCCGTTCTGCTGTCCGTCCGACTCTCGCCCGTCCGGCTGTCGCCCGTCCTTGCTGTCCATCCCGCCGTCAGTCAGACTGCCGCGCATCAGAGGCTCCGATGCGCGACACGCCTCACATTACGGGCGACACGCCGAGACCCAACCGGCATATGGTCTCGTGCCAATACCGGCTGTTGCTGAATTTCCCGGCTGATCGTTGCAATGACGCCGATCAACAATAAAGCAGGTTGGGTGGTGCGATCCGACGAAGAGGTGGGTGCAGATTCGGGGGTTATAGGAACTGAAGATGGTGTTTATGTTGCCTCTGATGCCTTGTGGCAGC
>CAIFES010000005.1 GCA_903789535.1 uncultured Aeriscardovia sp.
CCCCTACGCCACCGACTGAGGGTTATAAACACCATAAAAAGTTCCTATAACCCAAAAACCGCGTGTACCTGCGCGTGTATTTCTCCTGTTACTGGGTGCCATCCTATGCCACCCTATGCCACGAAAATGCATGCACTCACGGCAGGGTGCGGAACCACAAAAGCCTTGGAATCAAGCCGGAGACAGGTGGAAACTGCATAAAAAAGGGATCCCGGCCAAAAGCCAAGATCCCTGCTCGTGGAGCTGGTGGGATTCGAACCCGCGACCCCCTCCATGCCATGGAGATGCGCTACCAGCTGCGCCACAGCCCCGTGAACAAAGAAAACTATAGCATGCACCCGGAGACCAGGCAATCATCGTCACCCGGAGAGGTCAAATCCCTTATTTTTCAGTTAGTGCCCCGGCGTGTCGGGCATCGAGGCGAAATACCGTCTCGGTGCCCGAACCGTCAGGACCGTCAACCGTCAGGACCGTCGGACGTGCCGGTCAAGCACGCATCCGTCAGTCGCGGCGGCCCTTGCGGCGCACACCGATCAGCGCGGCACCTGCGCACAGCAGCACGATGACCGCCACAGCCGGGCCGGCAATGGCCACACCCGTGTCGGAGAGCAGCCCGCCGCGCTCATGACGCGCGGAAGACGTGCGCTGCTTCTTCGATGAGGCAGAACCGGCACCGCCGCGGGTAGTGCCCGAGTCGTTGCCCCGGCCGGACTGGTTGTGACCGGCCTGCTGGCCGCCGTGGCTGCCATCCTGACCGGAGCCGGACTGGCCATGATCGCCGGAAGACTGATGATCGCCGTCACCAGAATCACCGGAATCACCGTGATCGCCATCGCCGGACTGCCCATGATCGCCCTGATCGTCCTTGTCGGCGCGGACGAGGGCCTTCTGCGCCTGCCGCAACGCCTGCGCCGCGGCATCAGCATCCTTCTGGGACGCCTGCCCGTCGGCGACAAGCTTCTGCGCGGCGGCGAGGGCATCAGCGAACGGCTTCCAACTGTCGGCGGTGTAATCGGCCTGCGTGAGCGACGACGCCTGTGCGATCGCCTCCTTGAGCGCGGACAGATCCGTCTCCTGCTTCTGGCTGACCGCCAGCCAGGAGATCACCGGATCCTGGGAACCGGCACCGCTGCGCGTGACGACGTAGCGGACGACCATCGGCTTGGCGAGGGTGAACGAGATCGTGCTCGACAGCGGTGTGGAGGATTTCGACAGCGGCACGCTCGCACGCGCCAGCTCGGTGCCGTCCGGCTGGGAGGCGATGGCATACATCTGCCGGTCCATCCCCCACCATTCGGTGAACCCTGCCGTCAACTCATACGTTCCGGCCTGCAGCGGCAGATAATACGTGAGCGTGTCACCCTTCTGCCACAGACCCGTCGAATACTTGTCGGCAAGATCCGTCGACCCCTTCACGGACACCCCTGCCGGGGCATAGCCCCACACGGAGCCATCCGACGACTGGTCGGAGATGGCGTTGAGCAGACCCGGCACCGCCGTATGGACGGCCGTGTACTGCGGCGAGGCCACGCCGCGCGTGCCCGAGTCGATGTAGTAGCACAGGTTGCGAGGAATGACCTCCACACGGGCGGTGACGTCCTCCGCCGCCGCCCCGGAACCGACCACGCCGGAGACGGTAGTCGTGGCGTACGGGGCCGTCTTGGAGACGGCGGCGGCTGCGGCGGAATCCCATGTCACCTTCTGGCCGGATACCGTCGCCGGCAGCGACGAGCCCGATTCGACGGCGATCGTGCCCAGGCTCCTCGGCACCCGCGCGACGGCGAGCCACGAGCAGATCGGGTCATTGACGGCCGTCTTCGTGCGCGAGAGCGTGTACGTGACCGTCGCCGGCGCGGCGAGCGTGAACTCGACCGATGAGGTGGCATTCCTGCCACTGGGGGTGTTGGGAATATCCGGACCCTTCACGCTCTTGTCCTGGCCATTCTCCTTCCACGAGACGGTCTGGGCCATCGAACGGTCGGAGCTGCCCCACCATTCATGCACGCCCACCGTCAGGCGGTACGTGCCCGCCTCAAGCGGAAGGGTGTACGTCTGCGTCGGGCCGACGCCATAGTCACCGGTATCGAACTTGTCGGACGAGGCAGGACTGCCGTAGGTCTTCGACGTCGCGTCATGACCCCAGGCGCCGGCCGGCTGGTCGGGCACCTGGTTCTTCAGACCCGGCACCGCCGCCTTGACTACCGCGTATTCGGGCGCATTCGACGGGTTCGCACCGGTATCGATGAAGTAGGCGATGTGGGAGTTGGGCAGCACCTCGGCACGCACCGTGAACCGATACCGCAGCTTCTGTGAGGAGGCGCCGGACGGATCGGCGATGCGCTCCTTCGTGGTGCCCGAAAGCGTGACGCTCGTGTAGTCACCCGCCGTGGCGACACTGTCGGCGGCCGTGGAATCCCACTCGACCGGCACGGACCTGCCGCCGATGGTGAGGCTGGACGGCAGCGCCGCCGACTTCACCGCGGCGAGCGCGAGTCCCAGATCCAGGGTGGTGGTGCTCACATCGGCCGGGACGAGGTTCGCCCTCGCCTGTTCGAGCCGGTCTGCCAGACAGTCAGCACCCGGCGTATCCAGTCCCCACGCGGAAGGATCGGCAAGCGCCTGTCGTGCCTGGTCGAGGCAGGCGGAGAAGACAGACCAGGCTCCCGGGTTGAAGTCGGATGCGGAGAGTTTGCCGTAGTCCTGCACGTCCTTGCTCAGACGCGTGGTGTCCGCCTTGGAGGAATCTACTTTCTGCGTGCCGATGACGCCGACCGCGTCGATGCTGATCGGCTGGTCCGAGTCGGTGGTGATTACGACGGTATGGTGACCGGCTTTGAGCCCGCGCAGCCGGAAGGTGGTCGGCTGCGTGTTGCTTGAGGCCATGGTGGGCGCGCCCTGCTCGATCTGCGTGCCGTCGACGCTTACCGACAGGCGTGCGCGACCGGACGAGGCGCCGAGCAGGTCGATACCGGTTCCATCGAACGTGTACGACAGGCTCGCGCCGGCGCCGGTCGAGGTGGAGATGGAGCGCTTGTAGACGTACATCCCCTGGCCGTCGAGATGCTGCCACTTCTGGTTGTAGGCGAGCACAGACTTGGAGGAGTCGGTCCAGGAACGCTGGTGCATGTTGTCGATCAGATCCGTGTAATACGGCATCGATCCAGCGATGGTGCTGACTTTCAGATCATCGAAATCGACGACGTCGAAGCTCGAGCCGAGCTGGATGCGGCCGCATGACTGCGGTTGCGGGTCGGTGTAGGAGGCCAACTGCTTGCCGTTGATGAACGCCGTGTAGACCGCGCCGCCCACACGGACGGCGATGGTGTTCCAGCTGCCGATGCCGGCGAATCCCTGCGCGTCGCCCTGTTTGAGGACGGATCCGTATCTGCTGAGCGTCCACCTGCCCGTGGGCTCGACCTTCAGCTCAGCCGCCGCATCGTTCACGCCGTTGGAGCTGTTGCCCCACTGGCGGGCCGCGAGCAGGGCGTATTGGCCGTTTCTGGCCGCGGTGAAGCGGACTTTGGTGGAAACGGTGTAGTTCCTCCAGCGCGCGTCGCCGATGGTGGTCCGCGGATCGCCGCCGTTCCAGGCGCCGGCATCCATTCCAGGCCCGACCTGCTGGCGCAGCACATGGCTGCCGTCGGACTGTCTGACGACCTCAAAGGCGCCGTTGGTGTCCATCGTGTACCGCGGGCTCGCCCCACCGTCGCCGCCGCGCGAGGCGAGATAGTCCTCGGTGACGTCAGCGCCCTTCTTGTAGGAGCGGACCTTCTTGCCGGCGTACTCGAAGTCGTCGGCATACAGCGTCTGATCGTCGGTCACACCGTTCTTGTCGCCGGTAGAATCCGTGTCAAGCACCGCCTGGCTGCCCGTGCCGGCATACTCCTGCGTGGTGGGCACGGCCGACCCCTCGCCGGCCCGGGCTGTGAGGACGCCATCCTTCTGCACGGCGTCATCCAGGCTGGTGACGGTGGAGACGCTCCACGGGCTGACGGTGATGGTGTGCCAGCCCTGGGCGTCAGGATCAATCTGCGCGACCGGCCGCATGTACCGGGCGTTGTAAGCCTGTCCGGAGCCGGCCGCCTGCGTGGTCCACTGCTCGAGGGTGGCGTTGGCATGCATTCCCGTGCTCTTGATGCGGTAATGACGCGTCTTCGCCGAGTCGTTGACGATGACGGTCGAGAAGGCCGATTTGTCGGGGGCGGCGAGCGTCATATAGCTCACAGCGCCGGAGCGTGAGGAATCGGCCCCTGATCCGCGCCCCGGAGGATTGCCGTTGGACAGATCACTGCGGGAGGCGGACGGGATCGCCCTCCAGATGCCGTTCGCATCCTTGTCGGCGGAATCGGTCTCGTAGCCGGTCTTCGCGAAGCGCGAGAACTGCTCGAGCACGGCGAGCGCGCCGTCCCAGCTGATGTACCCGCTCCACGGATCGTGCATCGTCAGCAGTTCCTTGGAGGAATACTGGTAGCCGTCGTAGAAGGCGCTCATGGCCGGCTGGTAGATGAAGTTCGTGCGGCGCGAGGCGGTGAAGCCTTTGACGATGGTGTTTGCCATCTCAAGGGCGGAGTTGATGCCGCCGATGCCCGTGCCGGAGGTGCCGTCGCCGCGGCCGTTGTTCGTGCCGTTTCCTTCGCCCGAGGCGGTGGACATTGTGTTGTTCGGCCTGTCCGCGGTGACGGAGAAAGTGGCCTGCGCCTCGGAATTCCAGACCTCCTTGTCGTATTTCTCGGCGAGGGCCGTGAAATCGCCTTTGGCGTCGTCAGAGGTGTTGTAGTGGTAGCCGGCGATGTCGACGCTGTCGCGCAGCTTGGCGTCGGTGACCATGTCGTGGCCGAATGTGCCGGTGCCGGCCTCATCGGAGATGATGACACGGATGTGGTGGAAGAGTTCTTTTTCCTTCGCGCTGCTCCATGCCGGCACCGCCTTGCCGTGCAGATCCGTGATGGTGCCCGCTCCGATGAAGCCCTGCGTGTCGGTATGGACGCGGTGGGCGAAGTCCTCGGTCCAGCTGTAATTGGCCTTCGACTCGTTGATATGCGGGTTGACGGAGTCGATCATGTAGCCGTATTCGCGGTAGACGGCGAGAATCGTGTTCTTGTACCACTTGTAGATGTTGTCATAGTGGTCGTCGCCGCCGACCCAGGCAGGATATTTCCACCGCAGGATGCTGACCTTGATATTCGGGTTGACCTTCATGGCGTCGGCCGCAAGCTGGAAGCCGGGTTCGCGCGCCACGTCGGGATAGTCGTCCGCATGCCGCATGACGGCGGGGTTCGGACCGGTCGAGGTGTTGCGGTCGTTGCCCATTTCGACCTTGATGGTGTTCATCAGCGGGTGGGAGCCGCCGAAGAGCACGCGGATCATCTGCCAATACTGTTGCGGATGCTGTGACTTGTAGTCCAGCAGCAGCGAGCTCGTGGCGTTGCCGGAAAGCGCGCCGAAACCCTTGAAGGTCAGTCCGTTGCGGTTTTGCGCGGCCTTTGCCACGTCGGCGCCGTCGACGGTGATATCGACCGGTTTGTCCTGTGCCGCCTGGGCGGGCGAGGCCATCGCGGTGGCCGGCGTGAGGACGGCGAAGGCGACGGCGAGCGCCGCAAGACGCCGGATCCCGGTGCCCGATGACCGTCTGTTCGTCGACGGCGGTCTCTGTGCTGATTTTTGTGCCATTTTCCTTTTCCTCTACAGTGCGTCATTGCTTCTGTATGGATCGCGGACAACGGTGTCCGCTCGAATCGGCAGGCCATGAAAATGCCATGCAGGCAGACATGCCCGGCAGGTCTCTCCTGAAGATGGCACACCGATTCTTCATCATCAGTAAAGGTCGGAAGGACCGGCTGCGAGGAACGGCTGCCAGTTGTTGCCGGCCGACTGGCCTGTTTGCCGGTGTGCCGCCGCCTGATCGGGCAGGATTATGGAAAGCAGTGGACACAGCAAGGAAAATACTCTGCTCGCAGGCATACGGCGGTACTGGCGGCGCTGGCGGCCGTGATACGACGTCATAAGCGCCACAGAGTGAGCGCCACAGAGTGATGCGACGCCTGTGACGCCTTACTTTCCGGTGGAGGAACCGGTGGTGGTGCCGGACGCAGAACCCGTGCCCGATGAGCTGCCGGTCTTGCTCTTCGACGAGTCGGACGTGGAGCCCGAGTCGCTGCCAGAGGAGCTGCTATCCGAACTGCTGCTATCGGAACTGCCGGTGCCGGAGCCTGTGCCCGAATCCGTGGAGGAATCGCTGCCGCTGTCCGTCGAACCAGAACCTGTTCCCGAATCCGTGGACGACGAATCCGATCCGGTCGAGGAATCCGAACCAGTGGAGGAATCCGTGGAGGATGAGGAACCGGAATCCGAACTTGTTCCCGAATCGGTGGACGAGCCCGAGCCCGAACCCGTGGATGTGCCCGAATCGGTGGATGGTTTGCCTGTGTCCGGCTTTGTAGGCTTCGTGTCGGTGGTCGTCGACTTATCGTCGTCTGTCTGCGTGGTCGTCTGAGTGGTGAGCGTGTTGCCCGTGCCTTTGCCGTTCGTGACAAGCAGGATCACACCCGCGGTGATGGCGACGATGAGCAGCGAGATGGCAACGGAGACGATGATGGCGATCCGCTTCTTCTTGCGTGCCGCCTCCGGCTGGGAGGCCGCGTGGGAGGCGGCACCCGCCGTGCCGTCGGCCGCATCGGCAGGATTCTCGGCAGTGCCTGTGCCCGGCTGATAAGCCGGGGGGACGGCCTGCGCACTGTCCGTACCGGGTACACCCGCGCCGACCGGTGCCATGACGGAGGTCTCGTCGACCGGCACAGCGTTTGCACCGCCCCAGACAGCAGTGTCGGATGACGCTGCCGACTTCCCTGCGGCGGTGGCGGCGCTGACAGGAGGATGGACGGCCGTCTTGTCGAGCGAGGCCGTCGCCCCCAACGAGGACAGACGGGCGACGGGCGCTCCTGCGGCAGTGGCGGATGCACCCGCGGCAGCCGCCCCACCCGCTTCAAGTGGCGCCATACCGGCCGTGCGACGGGCGGCGGACACGTCATCGAAACCGCTGTCAGAGCCGGCTGTGCCGTCGGATCCCGTGCCATCACCCTTCTTCGCCTCCTGGGCGACGGTCTTGATGGCCTTCTGTGACTCGTTGAGAATGTTCTGGTACAGCTGCGAGGCGAATGTGGAGCAGGCGGAGGCGACGACCGCGCCGATGATGGTGCCGGCTGTGCCGAGCTTGGAGGAGAGCAGGAACACTGTTCCCGCGGCGAGCGCACCGGCGAGGATCTGCACCCACGAGATCCCCCTGAAGAAGCGCTTGAAGAAACCTTTCACTGCCCCACACCCCGATTGTTGATCACTGTCCGTCTGCCGGCTGTCCTCGCCGCCGGTCGCCGCTTTGGTACCTTTCAGGTCTGCCGGTGTACTCTCCGGGTCTGCCCATCCGGCGGCTCAGCCGTGTTGTACCTTTGTCTTTTTGTCCGTCTGTTTATCACAGTGATACCAGAGCGGGGTGCCGGTCCGGTGAAGCCCGGCTGAAAAAATCATGAGAATTCGGCCCGCAAGGCTGGCGGGGTGGTTCACTCGCCGTCCCACACACGTCTGTCGCCCGACGGCCATTGCCGCCACGTCTGCTCAGTTCAGGCCGAGCGGGGTCATGTTCCCGTTCCACTTCTTCGAGTCCGCGGCGGCCTGCGGGCCATGGTTGTAGTCGACGAGCCGCCAGTGGTAGTGCGTCTGGTCGAAGAAGACGGGCTGGAGGATGGCCCAGTGCGCGTTGCGCATGCTTGCCATCGACTCGAAGCCGGTGGGATAGCCCGATCCGACCACGCCCTGGATGAGCTGGGCGAGCAGCGAGCCGTGCGAGAAATAGAACAGGTCGGTGGAGGGATCCGCCTTCTGCGCCCAGTCGTTGAGCGCCTCCACGCCACGCGCATAGACGTGCGGCTTTGCCTCGGCACCGTGCTTGAGCTCGGAGCCGTCGCCGTTCTGCCAGCCGCGGAAGTCGACAGGGAACTTTTCCATCAGCTCCGTCTGCGACCACGCCTCCCACTGGCCAAAATCCCGCTCCTCGATGCGCTCGTCCGTGTGGACGGGCAGCCCGAGCGGGTCGGCGAAGGCATGCGCCGTCTGTGCGGCGCGGATGAGCGGGCTGGCGACGACGAGCTGACGACGGCCCTCATCCTGTGCCGCCTGCGAGTCCACGTACAGCGCGCGCAGGGCCTTGCCGGTCTCCTCCACCTGCCACAGACCCTTGTCGTCAAGCTCGATGTCGGTGCGGCCCTGGATGCGGTGCACGGCGTTATAGCGCGTGCGCCCATGACGGACGAGCACCACGCTGCGGGCCATATGCGCGGCGCCCGCAGGCGCGGTGAAGAGCAGACGCGGGTCGATCTGGCGCATCTTCTCGGCAGCGGCGTCCGTCGCCCCGCCCCCGGTCTGGTCTGCGGCTCCCTGCCGTACGGCGAGCGCCGGGACCGCATCGGACGGGCCGCCCACCGGCCGGTTCTCCGCCACACCCAGACGCTGCCGCGCCTCCTCAGGGCTGGGAAGATCCAGCGTGATGCGCGGGCAGTCGCCCCACAGGTCGTCGAGACGGTAGAAACCGCGCGAGCGCTCGTCGAACACGTGCAGCACGAAGTCGCCGTAATCGATGAGCACCCAGGAGGCCTCGTCCAGCCCCTCGCGGCGCACCGCCTTCAGCCCGAGTTTTTCATAGAGCCGGCGCTCCATGTTCTCGGCGATGGCGAGCACCTGCCGCGGCGAGGAGCCGGTCGCCAGCATGAAGGCGTCGGTGATGGCCAGCGGCTGGGAGACATCGAAGGCGACGATATCGGCCGCCTTCATCTCATCGGCGGCCAGCGCGGCCACCTTGACCGCGGTGATCGAATCAGGATTCGCGCTCACAGTTGTCCTTTCCCTCTGCCCGTGCCGTGCGGGGCGTTGTCGGATGATCTTGTCGTTTTCTCACTTGTTCTTCTGATCGGCACCCGGCGCCTGGGAATCGTCGGCCGTGCCCTCGTCGCTGTGCCAGGCATCGTCGCCGGAGTCCGCACCCGGCTGCTCGTCGGCTTTCGGACGGCCGTTGCCATAGTCCCAGTTCGCGTCGGAACGCTCGTAGCGCGGCAGCCAGTTCTTCACCTCGTGCTGCGTGTTCTCCGAGAAGACGAGCGAGCCGTCAGACACGTCATGGCGGATGACGGAGCCGGCGCCCGTGGTGACGCCGTCGCCCACGCTGACCGGGGCCACGAGCATGTTGCCGGCACCGATATGCACGCCCGCGCCGATATGGGTGCGATGCTTGTTCTTGCCGTCATAGTTGGCGGTAATGGTGCCGCCGCCCACGTTGGAGTCATGCTCGATGTGCGTGTCACCGAGGTAGATGAGGTGCGGCACCTTCGTGCCATGGTCCACGTGGGCCTTCTTCATCTCCACGAACGCGCCGGCCTTCGTGTCATCGTCGAGCACGTTGCCCGGGCGCAGGTACGTCCACGGGCCGATGTTCGCGTGCTTGCCGATCTCGGTCTGCTGCACACGGGCGCGCTCGACCACTGCGCCCTCATGCACGGTGGCGTCGATGAGCGTGGTGTACGGGCCGACGACCGCGTCCTCCTCCACCACGGTCTTTCCCCGCAGGAAGCAGCCGGGCAGGACGGTGACATCGCGGGCAAGCTCGACGGAATCATCGATCCACGTGGTCGACGGGTCAAGAATGGTCACGCCCTCGCGCATCCACTTCTCGCACACGCGGCGGTTGTAGCGCTGTGCCAGATCAGCGAGCTGGACACGGTCGTTGACGCCCTCCACCGTGAGCGGGTCCGGCGCCTCGAAACTGGAGACACGGCCCTTTGTGGCGGCAAAGGCGATCACATCGGTCAGATACAACTCATGCTGGTCGTTGTCACTGGTCAGGGTCTCCAGCCCCTCCTTGAGCACGGCCGGATCGAACAGATAAATAGACGTGTTGACCTCGTGGATCGCACGCTGCTCATCGGTGGCATCGCGCTCCTCGACGATCGAGGTGACATTGCCCTCGCCGTCACGCACGATGCGGCCGTAACCAAACGGGTTGCTGAGCCGGGTGGTCAGCACTGAGGCGAGGCTGCCGGAGTTCTCGTAATCGCGGGCAAAAGCCGTGAGGGTCTGCCCATCAAGCAGCGGCATGTCGCCGGCGAGGATCATCACCGGCTCGAACTTGCCCTGCTCGGCATGACCGAACACATCGCCGAGCTGGTCGACCGCACACTGGACCGCATAGCCGGTGCCTTTGAACTGGTCCTGCACCACGCGGCGCGTGTCAGGATTCTCGCTCATGACGACGGGTGTGACCTTCTCGTCGGTACGGGCGAGGATGACGGAGAGCACGCGGGGGTCCGTCGCCTTTGCCGCGCGCATCACACGCCGGATGAACGGCACCCCGGCGATGGAGAAGAGGACCTTCGGGGTCTTCGACTTCATGCGCGTGCCCTGGCCTGCCGCGAGAATGATCGCCGCACTGATGCCCATACAACCAACCTTCCTGTCCGGCGGGCGGCCGCCTGCGTCTGCGGCGTTGTCCGTCCGTGCCGGCGGTTTCCGCTGTCCCGGATGTTTTCCGACACCCCGACTCTACCGTGTCCGCTTCCGCGATGACTTCAGGCAGATGATTTCAGGCGGCAGCTAAAACCGGATATCAGCCGAAAAGATGGATCCCCGAGCCGGAGGCGGCCGCCTCACCGTCTGTGCCCTGCTGGGCGTGGTCGACGCGGATACGGCCGGCGAACGTGTCGGGATCGTACCTGCCGTCCTTGGCGATCGGCAGCAGGTCACCGATACCGTTCACCACCATGCCTGGCCTGTACGGGAAGCGCGTGATCTCCTCTTTCTGCGTGATGCCGGAGAGCACGAGGAAGGTGTGCAGACCCGCCTCCACGCCGGCGATCACATCCGTATCCATGCGGTCGCCGATCATCGCCGACGTCTCGGAATGGCCGTGGACGCGGTTGAGGGCGGTGCGGAACATGACCGGGTTCGGTTTGCCGATGAAGTACGGCTGCTGGTTCGTGGCGGTGGCGATGAGCTGTGCCACCGATCCGGCCGCCGGGACGATGCCCTCGTCAGTCGGGCCGGTCGGATCAGGATTCGTGCAGATGAAGCGCGAGCCGCGCAGGATGAGCCGGCACGCCTTCGTCAGCTGCTCGAAGGAGAAGCTGCGCGTCTCGCCGAGGATCACGTAATCCGGATCGGCCTCGGAGAGCACATAGCCGGCCTCGTGCAGGGCGGTGGTCAGGCCCGCCTCGCCGATCACGTAGGCGCTGCCGCGCGGAATCTGGTCGGAGACGAATTCCGCCGTGGCGAGCGCGCTCGTCCAAATGTTCTCCTCCGGCACCTCGATGCCCGAGTTCTTCAGCCTGGCGGAAAGATCACGCGGGGTGTAGATGGGGTTGTTGGTCAGCACGAGGAAGCGGCGCTTGTTCTTTTTGAGCGTCTCGATGAACTCTGCGGCGCCAGGCAGCGGATTCTCCTCGTGGACGAGCACGCCGTCCATATCGGTCAGCCATGTCTCGATCTTCGTCTGTGCCATCGCGTCCTCCATCTGTTGTGACCACCTGTCGTGACGGGCAGATGGCCGGCCTGCGGGCCGGTTGTACAAAAAGAGGCGGTAGATAGCTCTGCCGCCTCATTCTGCTCGCCCTGCGCGGCGTAGGCGCCGCTCAGGGTGTTTCTCGTTCCCCCACCTGGGTTCGAACCAAGACTAAGGGTTCCAAAGGCCCGTGTGCTGCCATTACACCATGGGGGACCGGCCGCCGGAGCGGCACGTCTCATTCAATTGTACGCGCAGCAATTGCCTGCGCAGCGCCGCACAGTGCGCGCGGCCTCAGGCGAGCAGGAAATCGCTGCCCTGGCGCTTGGGGAACTCCTCGAAGAGCTTGGCGACCGAGCCGTCGGTGAAGACGGCCTTCATCGCGGCGGCAAGCAGCGGGGCGATGGAAAGGACGGTCATGTTCGGCAGGCGCTTCTCCTGCGGGATCGGGACGGTGTCGGTCAGCACGATCTCCTTGGCATCGCACTTGCGCAGACGCTCCATGGCCGGGTCGTTGAGCAGGCCATGCGTGGCGACGATGGTGACCGACTTGGCGCCGGCCTCGTGCAGGCACTGTGTGGCGCCGTAGATGGTGCCACCGGTGTCGATCATGTCGTCCACCAGCACGCAGTCCTTGCCGCTGACGTCGCCGACGACGCGGTGCGAGGCCGCCTGGTTGGGGTGGCGGATGTCGCGCGTCTTGTGCACGAAGGCGAGCGGGCCGCCGCCGAGGGCTGCCGCCCACTGCTCGGCCACGCGGATTCGGCCGGCGTCCGGAGAGACGACGGCGATGTTGCTCGGATCGGTGATGCGCGTCTTGATGTAGCTCGTCAGCAGCGGCATCGCCTGGAGATGGTCGACCGGGCCGTCGAAGAAGCCCTGCGACTGCGCGGCGTGCAGATCCACGGACATGATGCGGTCCGCGCCGGCGGCGGTGAACAGATCAAAGATGAGGCGCGAGGAGATGGGCTCACGGCCGAGATGCTTCTTGTCCTGGCGCGAGTAGCCCAGGAACGGGATGACGGCGGTGATGGAGCGTGCCGACGCGCGTTTCATGGCGTCGATCATGATGAGCTGCTCCATGATCCACTTGTTGATCGGCTGCGTATGCGACTGGAGCACGAACGCATCGGCGCCACGCACCGACTGGGTGTAACGGCAGTACATCTCGCCATTGGCGAAGTCATACTGCGTTGTCTTCAGAACGTCGATGCCGAGCTGATCGGCCACATCCTGTGCCAGTTTCGGGTACGCACGCCCCGTCACGAGAACAAGATTTTTATCCGGTACGCCTTCGAGAAGTACGCTCACCGTGATCTCCCCACCTGTGTCGCGAGTCACAACTCCATCGGCCAGAAAGCCTTTCCCATCGTATCGGCCCATACAGACGCGGGCGGCACCATGCCGACGTGGCCGTACTCCTGGGAGAGATTGCCACAAGACAGGGCAGAAAGGACAGAGCAGAGAGAATCAGACAGCGTAGACAAATCAGACAGTGCGAGAAGACAGACAGATAACAGACAGAGCGGACAGCCGCTCACACGCCGAGCCCGCCGGTGGTGGGGTCAGGCGCGGTGGGGGCCGCCGGATCACTGTCGAGATCACCGCTGTCGCGATACAGACCGTGTTTGGCGATGTACTGGACCACGCCGTCAGGTACGAGGTACCAGACCGGCTCGTGCCGGGCGGCACGGGCGCGCACATCCGTGGAGGAGATGGACAGCGCGGGGATCTCGAGCACGTCGACCCTCCCCTCAGGCAGGTGCAGGCGGCTCAGATCCGAGGAATAGCCGGGCCGCGTGACGGCGACGAACCGCGCGAGCCGGAACAGCTCATCGGCATCCTTCCAGCGCAGGATCTCCGCGACGGCGTCGGCGCCGGTAATGAAGATCAGCTCGGCGTCAGGATACTGGGCATGCAAGTCGCGCAGCGTGTCGACGGTGTACGTGACGCCAGGACGGTCGATGTCGACGCGCGAGACGGTGAAACGCGGGTTGGAGGAGGTGGCGATGACGGTCATCAGATACCGGTCCTCGGCGTTCGTCACATGCTTGCCGAGTTTGAAGACAGGCCGGCCGGTGGGCACGAAGATGACCTCGTCGAGGTCATAGCTCCACGCGACCTCGCTCGCCGCCACAAGATGGCCGTTGTGGATGGGATCGAACGTGCCGCCCATGATGCCGATGCGCAGCCGGGAATGCCGGTTGCCGCGCCATGAGCCGCGTGCCTGCAGATAGGACAGCAACGGCGCCTGTCGTCGCGTGACCGGTTTCTGCGCGGGGGCGGATGCGTGTTCGGACTCGTCCATCATGCCTCGTCTTTGTCCTTGTCTTCGTCAGGCGTCTTCATCAGGCGTCTTGGCTCGTCCTGATACCGATGTGATACTCATCCTGATACCGGTGTGATATCAGTGTTGCGCATCAGTGTCATCGGATCTCGCGCCGGCATCATTGTCCGCAGAATCGGAGCCGTATGTCGGCGTCATGCCCGAATCCGCTGGCTGCTCCTGCTGTGCCTTGAGATGATCGGCGTGCGCCTGATCCATCGACTGCTGGCGCTGCTGCTGGCGTTTCTCCTCGCGACGATGATGCTCGCGCTTCTCCTGCAGCTCCCGTGCGGAGGGGATGTTGCCGCTCGGACCGTTCTGGTTGGCGATCTCCACATCGTGGCGTAGTTCCTCACTGTTCTCGAGCTCGGTGGCATCGAGCGAGCCCATCTCCTCGCTCCACTCCTCGCCGACCACCCGGGAGATCTCGTCCAGTGTCGGGATCTGGACATCCGGCTGATAGGCGCGACGGATGATGGCGGCGGCATCGGCGATCTTGACGAGTTCGTCTCCCATCTCATCGGTCTGGTCGGCCCGCTCGGCGAGACGGAAGGCGGCAATGTGCCGTTCGATCTGCTGCTCGGCCTCGGCCATGGCAGCCATATCGATCTGGTCGACGGGACGCAGATCCTCCGCATCCACATCCGGCCAGGCCATCAGCACGGCATCTGCATACTCCAGGCATGAGCGCGAGCGGGCCGAGGCGACGCCGTCCTCGATCTGGACGATGAACACGTAGCGCACCTGCGACAGCCGCTCCGAGGCGATGGGCAGATAGTCGTTCGGCTCATGATGGGCGACCGGCGGCGGGGCGATCGGCTCGGTGTCCTCGTCGTTCTTCTTCTCGTCTGCCATGACTGCGTCCTTCCACGGCCTCATCCGCGCAGTACCGGCTGATTGCCCAAGTACTACGGCTGATTGTCTGACAAAATTTTACGCTGTTCGCCCGTCAGCGCCGGACTGCGCGGCGGGCACATGTCCGGCTGATTCCTCCGCCTTCGCACCCGCTTTCCGCTCTCTCGCCGCTTTCTCTGTCGCCGCTTTTGGCTTCTCCGCCACAGGGTCGGATTCCTGGGCGGGGTTGGAATCGCTGATGGTGCTGGAAGCGAGCAGCTCGCGCGCATGGTCGAGCGAGACCTCCGTATCCGAGCCGGAGAGCATACGGGCGATCTCCTGCTCGCGCGCCGCCCCCTCCACCTGTGTCACCACAGTGGTGACGGAGGAGCCGGATTCGCTCGGACGACGCCGCTTTGCCACGGAGAACTGGGTGGTGGCCCAGCTGGCGACCTGCGCCAGATGGGTGACGACGATGACCTGCGCGGAACGGGCGAGCCGTGCGAGACGTTTGCCCAGCTCGACGGCCGCCTCGCCGCCCACGCCCGCGTCCACCTCATCGAAGATGAACGTCGGCTCGCTGCCGAGTCCCTTTTTCTGCGCGGCGTCCTTGCGCGATTCGGCGAGGGCGAGCTCGAGTGCGAGCATGAGACGCGAGAGCTCGCCGCCGGAAGCGGACTGGTCGAGCGGCTGCTCCGGCGCGCCCGGGTACGCAGAGAAGAGGAAGTCGACCGTGTCCACTCCTGTGGCGTCGAGGGCCTCCTCCCCTCCCTTCTGTCCCACGCGCACGGACAGCCGTGCGCCGTCCATCGCTAGACTTCTCAGCTCTCTGTTGACGATGGCGACGAGGCGTGCGGCGGCATCGCGGCGCCGCTCGTGCAGCTCGAGCGCGATCTTGTAGGCGTGCGAGAGGGCATCGGCGCGTTCCTTCGCCAGCTTGTCGAGATGCTCGGGCGAGGCGTCGGTCTCGTCGAGCTCTTTGGCCGCTTTGTCCCTCCAGGCGAGCACGTCGTCGATGGTCGGCCCCCAGCGGCGCGTGAGCTCGGAGAGGTCATGAATGCGCCCGTTGATGGCGTCGAGGTCCTGGTCCGTGCCGCTGCCGGCGTCCAGCTGTCCGGAGAGCAAGGAGACGATATCGGAGATCTGCGCACTCAGGTCACCGATCTGGCTGGACGCCTGGGCGACCTGTGCCACCTTCTCTGCCGGGCGCAGCGCCTGCCGTGCCTGTTCGAGCAGGGCCGCGACGGAAGGCGTCTCGTCCTCCTGGACCGCCAGGTCGAGCGCAGAGGGATCGAGTGCGCCGATCGCCTGAAGCAGGGCGTCGCGTATCTGCGCGGAGTTCTCGATGCGTGTGCGCTGCTCGCGCAGCTCGTCATCCTCATGTGGGCGCGGGGCCACGCGGTTGATCTGTTCGAGGGAGTCACGCAGGTAATCAGACTGCTGGCGTGCCTGGGCCTGCTGCGAGCGCAGGGCGGCAAGACGCCGGTCGCACTGCTGGTAGCGCCCCCATGCCTGGGAATATGTTCCCATCTGCGGCCCGAGCCCGGCGAAGTCATCGAGGAACTCGCGCTGGCGTGCGGAGGAGACGAGCCGAAGCTGGTCGGACTGGCCGTGGACGATGAGCATCGCGTCGCAGACGTCGCGCAGCACCGCCTTGGGCACGGTGTGCCCGTCGAGCACGCTGCGGCTGCGTCCTTTTGCCGGCACGCGACGGGCGAGGAACAGCTCGCCGTCCTCGGCGGGCACACCCGCGTCCTTGGCGATCTCCAGCGCCTCGGAGCCGGCGGGCGCGTCAAAGATCGCCTGCACCCATGTTTCGGTGCTGCCGGCGCTCACCCGCTGGGAACGTGCCTGCGCGCCGCGGACGAGGCCGATGGCGGACAGGAGCATGGATTTTCCCGCGCCCGTCTCACCGGTGATGGCGATCATGCCCGGTCCCATTTTGAGATCGGCATGCCAGATGGGACCCAGATGGCGGATCTCCAGCTCAGAGAGCATTGTCGCCTCCCTGTGACGGCGGTTGCGGTGGCAGCGCTGAGGACGGAGACGGTGAGGTCTTGCCCTGCGCCGATATCTGCGAGACCGTCCGCCCCGGTGCCTCGGATGACCCGGTGGATGATGCCACGACCGACGGCTCGCCTGTCTGCCGGGCAGAACGCTGCCGCCAGCCGGTGACCGGCAGATGGAACTTGGAGACGAGGCGTCTGCTGAACGGCACCTCGGACAGTGTGGCGATGGCGAGCCGGTCCTTGCATTCCTGGATCACCACGCGCGAGCCGACAGGCAGTCCCACGCCACGGCGGCCGTCGCAGGTGAGCCAGCCGCCCGCGTTTCCTTCCAGCACGCCCACGCGCACACGGGCACGGGGGCCGAGGATGAGCGGACGGGCGAAAAGCGCATGGGCGGCGAGCGGGACGAGCTCGAGGCAGTCGGCGTCCGGCCAGATGACCGGCCCGTGTGCGGAGAAGGCGTAGGCGGTGGAGCCTGTCGGTGTGGAGAGGATGAGGCCGTCGGCCGCGTAGGAGCTGATCTCCTGGCCGTCCACCGCGACGCCGAGGCTGACCATGCGCCCGCGCTCGGCCTTTTCGATGGTGGCCTCGTTGAGCGCCCAGTCGTGCAGCGGTTCATCGCGCCCGGGGATATAGGCCTTCACATCGGCGAGCGTGCGTCGGGAGATGTGATAGTCACGGTCGACGATCCGCGCGATGGCCTCTTTGAGCTGGAAGCTCTCGAATTCGGCAAGAAAGCCCACGTGGCCCATGTTGACGCCGAGGATCGGGATGTCCGTCGACTTGACGAGCTCCGCAGCGCCGAGGATGGTGCCGTCGCCCCCGAGGACGACGACGATCTCCGTGGCCGGGTCGATGACCGGCTTGCACCATGTGTCCAGCGGCCGTGTGGGCATGTCCGCCACAATCTGAACGTTGATGCCGGCGGCCTGCAGGACCGAGGAGACATTGCCGACCAGCCCGCGCGAGATATCGGGTCTGGCGACGAGGATCGCCTTTCGCTGTGCCATGGGCCCTCCTTTCGCTTTCTATCGTAGCGATAGAACATCTGTTCGAAAAGATCAGACCCGATTGTGGAAAACTGGCGGCCGCGAGATCTCCCCGCCTGTCGTCGGCGCGAAATCTCCCCCTCCTGTCGTTAGGCTGTCAGCCCCGCAGCCAGAGCAGGTACTCATGGTTGCCGTGCTCGCCGACGATGGGCGAGTCCACGCACCCGCGCACCTCGAGACCGAGCTGCCGCGCGCAGCCGATGACCCGGTCCTTTGCCGCCTCTCGCCTGCCCTCGTCGACGAGGATGCCGTCCTTGCCCAGGGCGGAGCGCGAGTCCTGCTCGAACTGCGGCTTGATGAGCAGCACGATCTCGGCCGGGACCGCCACGGTCTCGCCTGCACGGGCATCCCGCCTGTCGGAGGCCGGCCGTGCGGCCAGAATACGGGCGATGACGGGCAGCACGTACGTCAGCGAGATGAACGAGACATCCGAGACGATGTAGTCGGGCACGAACGGCAGGTCGATGGCCCGCACATCACGGATATTGCGGCCTTCCATGTTCGTCACGCGCGGGTCCCGGGCCAGGCGCGGGTCGAGCTGGCCGTGTCCCACATCCAGGGCGATCACACGCCGCGCCCCCTGCTCGAGCAGGACCTGCGTGAAACCGCCTGTGGAGGCACCGATGTCGAGGCAGTCGCGGTTTTCCGGCGAGGACAGCCCCCATGGGGTGAAGGCCTTCAAGGCACCGATCAGCTTATGCGCGCCGCGCGAGACGTAATGCAGATCGGCGGTGGTGCGGATCTCGTCGTCCTCCCCCACTTTCTGCGAGGGGCGATCGGCGACCGCGCCGTTGACGAGCACACTGCCGGCACGGATGAGCCGCTGCGCCCGGGTGCGCGTGCCGGCCAGCGCGCGCTCGACGAGCGCGACATCCAGACGGGTGGGATTGGCCGCCATCAGCGCCGGCCTTGCCGTTGATGCGCGTCAGTGCGCGGGGCATCGGAGCCGGCAAGCCGGTCAAGCTCGCCGCGCATCTCCTGCAGCACCTGCGAGAACGCCTGGAGACGCGAGGCATCATCCTGATCCGCCAGATGCGAAAGAAGAGGATACCGTCCTGTCACCGGGTCGTCAGGGATCGGCGGCAGCGATGGCTGCGAGGATGCGCGCGCCTCTTGGGTGGCGTCCGTCCTCATCGAGCCGGCATCCGTCGACCCCGGTGCCGCCTGGCTGCCCGACATCCCGTCCGCACGTGCCATATCCGCACCATCCTGGACGGCAGCAGAGGAAGAACCGGCGCTCATAGGTCGAATTCCGGCAGATCAAGCGCGGAGACGTCGATACCTCTGTCCGCGAGCGTCCAGCACAGCTGGCAAGCCGCCCGCAGGGCGTCCACGGACGTCCTGGCCCCGGCCAGCAGAGTGGCATCACCGTCAGAATCGGCATCTGTCATATCGGTTCTGACGGCTGTCGTGTCGGCTCTGACGGCCGAAACCCCGTGCGCATCAGCATCTGCATCTGCCCGGGCCGGATCCGACGCACGCACATCGATACGTCCCGCGGCCCGGTCGTACGAGGCGGTCCACCCTCCCAGGGCGAACGCGTCCTCCCCCGCTGCCGCGGGAGCAGTGTGACAGGTGCCAAGGCCGCGCAGGTCGGCGCTGATATACGTCGGCCGCAGGATGGGGGTCGCGAGCAGCAGCTGACGCGCGTCGGTCACACCGGTGAGCACGCACAGCGAGTCGTAGCCGCCGCGGTTGGCCGCCTCGATGTCCGTGTCGAGCCTGTCGCCCACCGGCAGTGACTGTGAGACGGGCACGAGGTCGTCGCCGTCCTCGGCATAGATCTCGCGTTCCTCGTCATACATCGCCGACTCCGGTTTTCCGGCGGAGGCGACCGGCCGCACGCCGGTGGTGGTGATGATGGCGTTGACGAACGCGCCGATGCCCGGTGTCAGTCCTTTTTCGCGCGGAAGGGTGAGATCGCGGTTCGTGGCATAGAACTGGGCGCCGTGCTCGATGGCGATGCAGGCCTGGGCGAGATATTTCCAGCCCATGTCCGGGAACCAGCCGGCGATGACCGCGTCCGGGGCGTCATCGGCGCTGTCGACCACGGTCAGCCCGTGCCGGCGCACCTCGTCCTTGAGCGGCTCGCCGCCGCAGACATAGACCTTCGCCCCTTCCGGCAGCCTGCGGCGCAGCAGGCGTGCGGCCACGAGCGCCGAGGTGATGATCTGCCGGGGGGTGACATCGATGCCGAAACCGGCGATCTGGTCGGCGATCGTCTGGGCGGTGCGCGAGGGGTTGTTGGTGGTGTAGGTGATGGTCATGCCGGCCTTCGCGGCCGCGGTGATCGAGGCGGCGGCGTGCGCCACCGGGTTCTTGCCGCGATAGACCACACCGTCAAGATCGAGCAGCGCCAGCCGATACTGCTGCTGCAGCGGGCCGGCGCTGGTCTTGAGCAGATTCCGGCTCACTGCCCGTCCGCCTCCTGCGAATCCGCGTCCGCAGCGGATTCCTCGGAGGAGGCGTCACCAGAACCGTCCTCATCCGGGTCATCCTGCCCGCCCTCGGTCGTGGCGTCCTCACCCTCGGCGGCGGCGTCTGCATCATCAGAAGCGCCCGCATCGGCGGCAGCGTCCTTCCCCTCGGTGGTTGTAGCTGCCTGTGGGGCGTCCTCCGAGGTGGCGTCGGCGGCTTGCGCATCCTCATCGGCATGCTCGGCATCCCATGCGTCGCGCCTCGCCTGCCAGCGTGCCTGGTCCTCCTCGTCGGCTAGCTGCTCGAAATCGACGCCGAGCGCCGAACGCAGGTTGTCGCTGTCGTCCTCGGTCAGATGCTCAAGATCCGTGTCCTGCAAGGCGCCTGCCGGATCCTCGGCCTCCTCTTTGTCCGCGAACTGGCTCTCGAGCTCATCGGCCTTGTCGTCAAGCTTCTCGGATTCGGCGATGCGCCCCGCCTCGTCGAGGAAGTTCTGCTCGGCCTGCAGCGCACGCATCTGGTAGCCGCCGGAAAGGCCCGGCACGTTCTCGAGCGTGCGGATGATCTTGAGCGCCTGGTCGTACTGCTTCCGGTCGGCATAGGCACCGGCGAAGACGATCATCATCTCCGCCTTCGCCTCGCCGGTCAGACGCTTCGCGTCGTCGGACAGGGCGATCTCGATGGCCTTCTCCGGATGGCCGAGACCACGCTCGCAGTCGGCGATGATCGGCAGATAATCAAGCTCACCGTTCATGCGGTACGCGGTGCGCAGCTCGCGGTCGGCGATCTTCCACTCGCCCTGGCGATAGGCGACGAGGCCCAGCGTCTCGCGGGCGATATCGACGCGCGAGGCCTGGCGTGCCACCCACTTGGCGTGGGCGAGCGCGCCGGCGGGGTCGCTCTCCTCGAGCGCGTAGGCGGCGAGGATATGCAGGCCGATGTTCTCGGCGTGCTCCTTGCTCAGCCCCCTCAGACGGCGCTTGTCGTCGCTGGAGAGCATGGACCACTCCATGCCCTTGGGCATCTTCGGCTCGCCGGGGCGACGGTCCGTGTACGGGTTCTGCGATTCGAACTCGCGCGGTGCTTCCTGGCTGAAGCGGTCGCCGCCGCGATAGCCGCCGGTGCGCTGGCCGCCACGGCGGTCGTCACGACGGTACCCGGAGGCGGAACGATCGAAGGAACGCTGGTCGCGATGGCCGAAATCACGACGCTCACCGTCGAAGCGGCGCTCGTCACGATGGAAATCGCGACGCCGGTCGTCCTGGTTGAAACGATGGTCCCCGCCATCGCGTCGCTGTCCGTCACGCCGGTCATCGCGGTGGAACGAGTCGTTGCGGCGGAACGGACGCTCACCACCGCGGTCGTCGTGATCGCGGTGGAACGAGCTGCCGCCGTGGAACGACCCATTCTGATGGAATGAGTTGTCACGATGGAACGAGCCGGACCCGCGATGGTCGCGCTCGCCGGAACGCCGTTCATCACGATGCCCGCCGCCATAGGAGAACGGGTCGCTCTGGCGCTGATGGTCGAAATACCCCTCGCGGTTGCCGCCGCGGGAGAAGCCGCGCCCACCGCGCCGGTCGTCGGAACGGAACGGGCGATGCTGGCTGCCGCGGTCCTGATGATCGAAGGAACGGTGCTGGTCGTCACGACGACGATCCCCCTGCTGAAAATCGCGATGGAGCGAACGGCCCTGCCCCTCGCCGTCACGATGGAAGGAACGGTGCTCACGGTTGAACGGACGATGGTCGCCGTCATGATCGAACGCGCGGCGCCGATCGTCACGATGATCGTCACGATGGAACGAGCTCGGACGGCCATCCCTGCGGAAACCGCCCGAACGGCGGTCGTCGCCCTCGGAGTGGCCATAGCCACCGCGGCCCGAACCGCTATGCCCGTAGCCGCTGTGACCGGAATGGCCGTATCCGCCGTTGCCGCCGTGGCCATGGCCGCCATAACCGCCATGACCGCCGCGGCCGAAGCCGCCGTTGCCACGCCCGTAACCCGAGCCGGAACCGCGATGATCACCACCGCGATGGAAGGAGCCGTGCCCTGCGTTGTCGCCGCCGTTCCTGCGCGCGCGGCCGTCATTGTTGTTGAAATCGCTCACTTTGTGGCCTCCAGAGCCCCGAGGGCCTTCTTGCCGCGGCGCAGCACCACAAAGCGGCCGCCGAGGAAGTCCTCATCCTTGAGCGTGGCAGAGGTCTCCGCCACGCGCTTGTTGTTGATATAAACGCCACCCTGACCGATGGCCTTCATCGCCTTCGAGACCGAGGGGAACAGCCCAGCCGCCTTCGCCGCGGCCGCCACGCCGTCACCCGGCTTTGCCGTGGCGAACGAGCGGGTGCCATTCTGTTCGGTCACATTCTTGAGCCCTTCGAGCGCGGCCTCCAGCGTGCCGGCCGAGAGCCCCTCGAGATCTCCGCCACGGCCGAACAGCGCCTGCGAAGCGGAAACCGCCTCATCCACCGCCGCGTCGCCATGGACGAAGCCCGTCACCTGCTCGGCCAGGACCTTCTGCGCCTGACGCGCGCCCGGATCCTCCTCCACCTGCCGTGCGAGCTCCTCGATCCGCTGCTTGGGCAGGAAGGTGAACGCCTTGAGCAGCTTGACCACCTGGTCGTCGGGCTGGTTGAGCCAGAACTGGTAGAACTTGTACGGGCTGAGCATCGAGCCGTCGAGCCACATGGCGTTGCCCTCCGACTTGCCGAACTTCTTGCCCTGCGAGTCGGTGATGATCGGGCTGGTCATCACGTTGACGTCCACGCCGCGCAGACGGTGGATGAGGTCGAGGCCGCCGGTGAGGTTGCCCCACTGGTCGTTGCCGCCGGTCTGCAGCACCACGTGCTCGGCGTCGTACAGGTGCAGGAAATCGTTCGCCTGCAAAATCTGGTAGCTGAACTCGGCGTACGAGATACCCTCCGGCGAGGCGAGGCGCCGCGCGACGATGTCACGGGCGAGCATCGGCCCCATGCGGAAGTTCTTGCCGATCTCCCGCAGGAAGTCGATGGCGGACAGCTTGCTCGTCCAGTCATAGTTGGACACGAAACGCGCCGGGTTGTCGCCGTCGGTGACGAGGAAGCGCGAGATCTGCCCGCGCAGCTTTTCCACCCACTGCGCCACGGTGTCCGCCGGGTTGAGCGTGCGCTCGCCCGACTGGCGCGGATCGCCGATGAGTCCGGTGGCCCCTCCCACGAGCACGATGGGATGATGGCCGGCCGCCTGCAGATGGCGCATGACGAGCACCTGGACGAGGTTGCCGATGTGGATGGAGGGGGCTGTCGGGTCAAAACCGGTGTAGAAGGAGATGGGATCGCCGTCCAGCGTCTTCTTCAGGCGTTCCTCGTCCGATGTCTGCGCGATCAGACCGCGCCATTCCAGCTCGTCGTACAGGGAGTCGAAACCTGCCTGCCTGTAGTCCGTGACCTGCGTCAATTCGTCCCCCTCTGCGGTTGTAAAAGTGGAAATCACCGGGAGCCGTCTCCTGCCCGGCCGACACCCCATCCTCTCAAATCAGGCCGACAGGCCCGCGTTTCTTCACACGACGCGAAAACGCCGGGATATCGCGCTTTCTCAGTCTTCGCACGACATCCCGGCGTTGGTGGATCACGAATCGATCACGGTGGTGGATCAGCCGAGGAACAGCGTCTGGATCAGGCCCGTCGAGGCGGAGCCGGATCCGGTCGATCCCTGCAGGTTGAGCACCGACTGGAGCAGATCCGGGTTGAACAGCAGGATGATGAACCCGATGATCTCCAGGATCGAGATGACGATGGCCGCGATCGCGAAACCCTTGCCCTTCATATGCAGCACTTCCTCACGCCTGTAGGCGAAGAAGCCGAGCGGCAGGGCGATGAAGCAGAAATAACCGGTCAGCGAGAGGATGAACGCGAAGATCGCCGTCCAGTCCCACTTGCCGAACACCGGGTTCTGGTTCGGATCGTCCGGGTTGAACTGCTGCATGCCATAGGGCATGTTGTAGGGATTGGTGTACGGACCGGTGAACGGGGCATTCGGATCCTGCGGAGGGTTCCAGCCGCCCTGCGGGTTGCGATACGGGCCGTTGGGTCCATACCCGTTGCCCGGGTTCGGGCCGTAGCCGTAACCGTTGCCGTTGGGGGCCGGTGCGCCGCCCTGTGGGCCGTAACCGGGAGCATAGCCGCCGTTCATCGGGCTTGGACCATATGGACTGTACGGCCCGTTCTGGTAGCCCTGCGGCCCCTGACCGTTCTGTCCGCTGCCAGGCGCCATGTTGCCCGGATTGTTCTGGGAGCCGTTGCCGCCCCAGCCGGGATTGGCCTGGCCCCAGGCGGCGTTGCCGTTCTGGTTCGGCTGATTCTGGTTCCGGCCGTTCTGAGCGTTGCCCTGGTTGCCGTTGCCAGTATTTTCCGGTGCCGGCGCGCCGTACTTGTACGGGTTGTAGTTCGGGCCGTACTTGTCGCGCATCTGGCCGAAGTGCGGCTGACCAGCGCTGTCCCAGCCGGTGTACTGATCGTCACCGGGCTTCGCGGCAGGATTGCCGCCCTGGCCGGCGGGGCCGGCGTCACGACCGCCGCCCTGCGGGCTCTGGCGTGAAGTGTTCGCGGATGTCACGTTCTGGCCGGACGGCGTGGACGCGCCGTCGGTGTTCTTCGGGTCATCACCCGTGTTCTCGGTGCCTGCCATGGCGTCCTTTCATGTTGTCTGTATGTCGGCCCGTCGATCTGTCTGTCGCCCGTCAACGGGGCGCCGCCCGCCTGCTATCGGCCGACGGTGCCCCGCAGATGCCAGATAACCAGATGCCGGATAATCAGCATCACCCCTGATGATCGGCGTTGATTATTGGCGTTGCCTGAATGGTGCCGCCCAGACATGGGTCGTACCGACGCGGATCGCGTCACTGGCGGATCTTGCCGCCCAGCTTCTTGACCTCGTCGACGATGCGCTTGCGGATGGCGCGCGCGTCGTTGGAACGCAGCGTCTTGGACGGCGAGCGGTAGACGACGGAGAAGGCGAGCGACTTGCGGCCCTGCCCCAGATCCTCGCCACGATACACGTCGAACAGGCGCATCGACTCAAGGTCGTCGGCGCCGCCGCGGCGGATGGCGTCCATGAGCGTGGCCGCCGTGACCTCCTCGGGCACGTTGAAGGCCAGATCCTCGCGCACCGGCGGGAACGTGGAGATGGTCATGGCCTGCAGCGGCTGCGTGGACAGCTCGGCAAAGATGGCCGTCAGGTTGAGGTCGAGCGCGGCCGAGTGGTCGGGCAGGCCGAGGTTCCTGCACACCTGCGGGTGCAGCTCGCCGGCCACGCCGACGGCCGTGCCCTTGGGCGTGCGCACCACGGCGGTGCGGCCCGGATGCCACGTGGCGGCGTTGATGCCCGCCTGCGGGTTGTCGGGATCGAACTGCTCGAAACGCAGATCGATGCCCAGCTCGCGGCCGAGACGGTCGACAAGCGCGAGGGCGTCGGAGTAGTCGATGGCGCGGCTTTCCTTGTACCAGCCCGGGTTCACGGCCTGACCGGTCAGAAGCGCCGCGGCCTCCTTGGGCTGGTCGGGAAGGCCCTTCTCCAGCACCTCCAGCTGCTCGTCGGTAGGGCGCACGCCGCCCGGCAGGGCCGGGATCACCGGCATATCGTCATGAAGACGGAAGCAGGTGCCCAGCTCATAGATCTGCACGTTCGTCAGGCCGCGGCCGATGTTGCGGCGGGCTATGCGGGCGAGCGTGTAGAGCACGTGCGTGCGCAGGAACGGGCGGTCGCCGGCGAGCGGGTTGGTGATCTGCACCGACTGCGCCTTGACGGCGTCGGCGTCGAGCGCGAACGCCTCGTAATCCTCGTCGCCCACGAACGGGTAGCTGAGCGTCTCAGTCAGGCCCGCCTCGGCGAGGTCGTTGGCCACCGCGCGGTAGCGGCGTTGATCCAGCGTGAGCCCGGTGTCCTTGACCGGCGCGGACGGGATCTCGACCGGGATCTTGTCGTAACCGACGATGCGGGCGACCTCCTCGACGAGGTCGGGGGCGATGTTGAGATCCGGGCGCCAGCTCGGCGGGGTGACGGAGAGGATCCCGTTGCCGCCGCCGGCCACCACACAGCCGATGTCGGTGAGGATGTCGGAGATCTCATCGATCGGCAGGTCGAGATTGGCCAGCCGCTTGACCCAGTCGGCCTTGAAGAGGATCGGCTTGCGCGGCGTGGTGGAATCGAGGTCGGTCGGATTGTCGGACGCCTCGCCCTGGCCGTAGCGGGTGAGCAAATCGGCGGCATACTGTGCGGCGGCCGGCTGCATCTGGTCGTCCACACCGCGCTCGAAGCGGTGGGAGGCATCGGTGGGCAGCTTGTGGCGACGGGCGGTGCGCGCCACCGTCACCTGGTCGAAGTGCGCGGCCTCGATGAGCACGTTGCGCGTGGAGGAGGTCACCTCGGAGAAGGCACCGCCCATGTCGCCCGCGAGTCCCAGCACGCGCGAGCCCTCGTTGCCGTCAGGCGAGTCGGCGATCACGAGATCCTCATGGGAGAGTGTGCGGGAGACGCCGTCGAGCGTGGTGAGCTTCTCGCCCTCGCTGGCACGGCGCACGACGATCGGCTGGGCGACCTTGTCGAGATCGTAAGCATGCAGCGGCTGGCCGAGGTCGAGCATCACATAGTTGGTGATGTCCACCGCGAGCGAGTGCGTGCGCACGCCCGCGCGCACAAGGCGGCGGCGCATCCAGTTCGGGGTCTCGGCGTTCGGGTCGAAGCCGGTCACGGTGCGCAGATAGTAGCGGTCGCAGCCGGGCACGCCGTGGATCGGGTCGTTGTCCTCGATCTTGGCGGCCACATCGCCGATATGGTTTTTGTCCACCTTCGGCGCGGCGGCGGCAAGCGCCGGCACCGGGTCGGTGTACGCGCGGCCGGTGGAATGATGGTACTCACGCGCCACACCGCGGTAGCTGAAGGCGTAGCCGCGGTCGGGGGTGATGTTGATCTCAAGGATCGGACGGTCAAGCTTGAGCAGGGCGAGCGCGTCGTCGCCCGGCTTGATATCCTTGATCTCCTCCTTGGAGAAGCCCTCCTCGGTCAGGATGATGATGCCGTCGGCCTCGGCGGAAAGCCCCAGCTCCTTGGAGGAGCAGCACATGCCCTCGGAGGTGTGGCCGTACGTCTTGCGTGTGGCGATCTCAAAATCGCCGGGCAGGACGGCGCCGGGCAGCGCGACCACCACGAGCGCGTCCTTGGCCACGTTCGGTGCGCCGCAGATGATGCCGCGCGGCACCTTGTTGCCGTTCTCATCCGTGTCGTTGTACTTCTCGCCGACGTCGATATGGCACCAGCTCACGGTCTTGCCGTTGGACTGCGGCTCGCGGTCGAAGTCGACGATGCGGCCCACGACCACCGGTCCGGTGACGGTGGAGGGATGGATGTCCTCGGTCTCGAGACCGACCTTGACGAGGTCCTGGCTGAGCTGCTCGACGGTCAGATCGTCCGGGACGCTGACGTGCTCCTTGAGCCAGTCGATATCTACCATTGGCATTTCTGGTCACTCTCCCATCGCGAACTGCTGGCTGAAGCGGACGTCGCCTTCGACCAGATCATGCATGTCATTGATGTCATGGCGCAGCAGGAGCGCGCGCTCCACACCCACGCCGAACGCGAAACCGGTGTACTCGTCCGGGTCGAGGCCGGCTGAGCGCAGCACGTTGGGATGCACCATGCCGCAGCCGCCCCACTCGATCCAGCCGGCGCCGCCCTTCTTGTCGGGGAACCACAGGTCCATCTCGGCGCTGGGCTCGGTGAACGGGAAGTATGAGGGGCGCAGACGCGTGTGCGCCTCGGGGCCGAACATGGCCACGGCGAGCGCGTCGAGCGTGCCCTTCAGATCGCTCATCGTCAGACCCTTGTCCACGGCGAGCGCCTCGCACTGGTGGAACACCGGGGTGTGCGTGGCATCGAGCTCGTCGGTGCGGTACACGCGGCCGGTGCACGCCATATACAGCGGCACACCGCGGTGGATGAGCCCGCGCACCTGGTCGGAGCTCGTCTGTGTGCGCAGCACCATGTTCGAGCCCTTGAAGCCGGCGGCGTCCACGGCCTTGTCGCCCTTGACGTAGAACGTGTCCTGCATCTGGCGGGCGGGATGGTCGGGGCCGAAGTTGAGCGAGTCGAAGTCGAACCACTCGGAATCAACCTCGGGGCCTTCGGAGATGACCCAGCCCATCGAGACGAAGAAGTCCTGGATGTCCTCCATCAGCTTGGAAAGCGGGTGGCGGGCGCCGAGCGGGTGACGGTCCACCGGCAGGGTGACGTCCACCTTCTCATCACGCAGACGCTGCTGCTGCTCGATGGCCTTGATCTGCTCGCTGCGGGCACCGTAGGCACGCCCGAACTCGGCGCGCAGCTTGCCCAGCAGCTGGCCGGCCTCCTTGCGCTGGTCGACCGGCAGGCTGCCCAGGCCGTGCTGGACGTGCGCGATGAGCGAGTCCTTGCCCACATACGTGTTGCGGGCCTCGTGCAGTTTTGCGCTGCTGTCGGCCGCGTTGACGGCCTCGATCCCCTCGTGGATCGTGTTGACGAGCTCGTCTTTGTCGAATCCTTGATCCGCCACGAAAATCTGCCTTTCCGGTTCTCTGACGCCGGACGGTCGAAAAACCGCCCGTCGTATGCCCACCGTCGTACGAATACCGACGCTATTTTTCCACTGTGCCGATACACACCGGTTCGCGGCGGGCGCACAGTGCCGGCGCACCCGCACTGCGGCACGCCGTCTACAGCAAAACCCCGGCCCGCCTCCAGGGCAGACCGGGGCACGGGCACGGTGCGGATCCTGACGGATCTACGCCAGTCCCGCTCGTCTCACTGCTGGGTGCCGGTGGCGGGCGCATGCGCGTCCGACCAGGCCCACGGGTCCTTGCGCCACTCGTGCAGGGTGAGCGCCTCCTCGTGGCTGACGAGCCCGCGCTCCTCGGCCTCGGCGATCATCGTGGAGTAGCCGGTGACGTATTTATATGTCACGCCCGCCTGGGAGAAGTTGGTGTCGGCCTGCGGCAGCTGATAGGAGAAGATGCTGACCACGCCGGCCACCTGCGCACCCTCGGCCTGCACGGCCTTGACGGCCTTGAGCACCGAGCCGCCTGTGGAGACGAGGTCGTCGATGACGACCACGCGCTGGCCCTTGCGCAGCACACCCTCGATCTGGCGGCCCTTGCCATGGTCCTTGGGCTTGGAGCGCACGTAGATCATCGGCTTGCCCAGATCCTCGGCCACCCAGGCGGCATGCGGGATGCCGGCGGTGGCGGTGCCGGCGATCACGTCCACATCGCCGAACTCGCGACGGATGAGCCGGCTCATGGCGGTGTGGATGTCTTGACGCACCTGCGGGTAGGAGATGGTCAGGCGGTTGTCGCAGTAGATGGGCGTGTGCATGCCGCTCGCCCAGGTGAACGGCTCGCTGGGGCTGAGGGTCACGGCATGGATGGAGAGCAGGTCGGCGGCCACGCGGCGGGCATCCTGCCGGCTGTCGCCGAGGAACTCGTCGCGGATGGTCTCGTAGGCGGCCACCGGGTCGGCGGCGCGGGTGATCGGCCGGCCCACCACGATGGCGTTGGCGCCCAGCTCGCGTGCGGCCTGCGGGGTGACGACGCGCCTCTGGTCGTCCTTGGCCCAGCCGGAGGGGCGGATGCCCGGGGTGACGCACAGGAAACCGGGGCGGGTCACCTCGCGGATGGCGCGCACCTCCTTGGCCGAGCAGACCACGCCGGCCAACCCGCACTCGTCAGCCAGATGCGCGTAATCGGCCACCGACTCGATGAGCGGGATGTCCACATGCTGCTGGTCGCGCAGGATCGTCTCGTCGATGGAGGTGAGCTGGGTGATGGCGAGCAGCTTCGCCGGCTCGACGCCCGCCTCGCCCGCGCCCTGGCGCAGCCCCTCAAGACCGGCGCGCAGCATCTCGGAGCCGCCGGCGGCATGAATGGTGACGAAGTCGACGCCCAGGCGCCCGATGGCGGTCATCGCCCGGCGCACGGTGTTGGGGATGTCGTAGAGCTTGAGGTCGAGGAAGACGCGGAAACCGCGGTCCTTCGCCTCGCGCACCATCTCCTTGCCCACGCCGTAGTACAGCTCCATGCCGATCTTGAGGATCGGCTTGTTCTTGACCTCGAGGCTGCCCATCAGGCGCAGCGCCTCATCCTCGCTGGCGACGTCGATGGCGACGATCGGGTCGTACTGCGTGACCTTCTCGCTCAGCGTCGCACCCTGTGTGCCGTTCATATTCGTGTTGTCCGTCATTTTTCTGCTCCTCTGTCTGTCCTTGTGTCTTTTCGCGATGAATCGAACGATTCGATGCTTGTTGCTGGCTGTCTATCTCTGTTTGTGTCTGATTCTGTGTGGTTTTGTCCGTTGTTCGGTCGGTATCTGCCGTAAGTGGGGCTGTTCTGCCCGACCCCGCATAGGTATCTCGGCTTTGTGCGGTGTCCGTCGAATGCCCCGCCTTCTATCCTGCGACAACAAACCCCGCAATGACGCGGTAGAAGCGCGAGGCGATACCCCGGGTCGTCCCCTCACCTACCGCACATCTCGCAGATAGGCGAGGCTGCTGATGCCGTAGCGGTCCATCATCACCGGCAGATCGGCGATGATGCGCGGCAGGGCGAGCGGGTCGTCGAGCGCGGCGGAACCCACCTGCACGGCGTCCGCGCCGGCCATGAGGAACTCGAGCACGTCCTCGGCGCTGCGGATGCCGCCCACGCCGATGATCGGGATGTCCGAGACGGCGCGCACCTCGTGGATGAGGCGCAGCGCGACCGGCTTGACGGCCGGACCGGACACGCCGCCGGTGACGTTGGACAGCAGCGGCCGGCGCGTGAACGGGTCGATCGCCAGACCCGTGAGCGTGTTGATCATGGTCAGGCCGTCCGCGCCGCCCCGCTCGGCGGCCTGGGCGATCGGCACGATGCTGGTGATGTTGGGGGTGAGCTTGACGTAGACGGGCACGCGGCTCGCCGCCTTGCACCGGCGCGTCAGCTCCTCCACCGTCTGCGGGTCGGTGCCCAGCGTCGCCCCGCCTTTTTTGACGTTGGGGCAGGAGACGTTGAGCTCGACGGCGGCGACGTGGTCCGACTGCGCCAGACGCGCCACAACCTGCTCGTACTCGTCCACGCTCGAGCCGGCCACCGAGGCGACGACCGGCAGATCGGGGTAGTTGCCGGCGAGCCAGGGGATCTTCTCCCCCACCTCACGCTCGACGCCCACGTTGTGCAGGCCGTTGCAGTTCATCCAGCCGCTCTCGCTGTGGAAGAGACGCGGGGTGGGGTTGCCCGCGCGTGGCTTCAGGGTAGTGGATTTGAGCACGATGGCGCCGAGGCGGTCGAGGTCGTAGTCACGGGCGATGCCCTGCCCGTACCAGCAGGTGCCGCTCGCCGTCATCACCGGGTTCTTGAGGTCAAGCCCCGGCAGACTGACCGCGAGGCGCGGGTCGCGCACGACATCGCTGTGGATCGGCGCGGAGGTTGCCGGTGCCAGATCCGGGTCCGTCACCTGTGCCGTATCAGAGCTGTTCGTGCCAGCCCCGCCGCCCTGCCGGCCGTCCCCGCTGCCCTCGAGCAGATAGGCGTGAGGGGTGATCGGCAGGCCAGTCTGCGCCCGCATCGGATCGTCCCCTGCTCGCCTGCCGTCCGACTGCGTATTGTCCATCGATGTGTTCTCCATCAGACACTCTCCCATCAGTGCCGGCGTCTCAGTTCTGGAAGTCCCAGTGGTTCCGGCCTCCCAGTTCTGAAAGCAGTCCAGAAAGTTTCGAGGTCCCGAAGTTCCGAAGGTTCCAGAAGTTCCGGAAGTTTAGAAAATTCTGGAAGTTCGGAAAGTCCTGTTTCCCCCGGTCCCGACTCAGTCCTGAGCGCTCAGTCCTGAGCGCTCGGTCCTGAACTCTCAGTTCTTGGCCGCCGCCGGCTGTGCGGCGAGGCGTGCCGCCTTGCGCTCCTGCGTGAGCTTGTGCAGGCCCGGCAGGCAGAGCATGACGACGAAGCTAAAGATGTAGAGGCAGGAGAGCGAGACCATCACCACGGTGACGTTGTTGTTCGTCACATCCATGATCAGGCCGATCACCACCGAGCTGAAACCGCCGATCGCGCGGCCCATATTCATGATGAAGTTGTTGGCCGTCGAGCGGATCTCGGTGGGATAGAGCAGCGAGATGACAGTGCCGTAGCCGCCGAACATGCCGTTGGAGAAGAAGCCGACGAGCGCGCCGGCCAACACGAGGGTGACGACATTCGAGGCCACGATGATGGTGTACATGCTGGCGCACGAGCCGAGCAGGAAGATGCCGAACGCCCAGCGCGGGCCGAACTTGTCCATCACGGTGCCGAAGACGATCATGCCCAGGCACATACCCAGGATGGTGGCGATCATCCACAGCGAGGAGCCCTTGACGCTCAGGCCGGAGCGCTTCTGGGCGATGGTCGGCAGCCAGTTCATCAGGCCGAAGTAGCCGGCGATCTGCACGATGCACATGAGAATCAGCCCGATGGTCTGCCAGGCGAGGCGGCCATTAGCGAACAGGCGGGCGATGGAGACGCGGTGGTGCTCCTGCTGGGCCTTGTCATGCGCCTGCAGGAAGGTGTCGCTCTCCTTGACGTTGCGGCGGACGAAGAAGACGAGGATGACCGGGATGACGCCGACGAGGAAGAGCAGCTTCCAGTTCGGCAGGATCCAGGTGGCGAGCAGCGCGGCGAGAATGGCGCCGACCTGGCCGCCGATGGCGCAGATGGAGGTGAGACGGCCCACATGCTCGCGCCTGAAGTTCTCGGCAACCATGGACATGCCCACGCCGTACTCGCCGCCGGCGCCGATGCCGGCGAGGAAGCGCAGCACGTAGAGCACCCAGATGTTGTTGGCGAAGTAGGTCAGGCCCGTCGCGAGGGCAAAGATGAAGATGGTGTGGGAGAAGACTTTGACGCGGCCGAGCTTGTCGCCCAGGATGCCGAAGATGATGCCGCCCACGAGCATGCCGATGTTGGTGATGGTGCCGATCCAGCCGGCGGTCGTCTGTTTGATGCCAAAGTCGGCGATGATGAGCGAGAGCGAGAACGAGAGGAACATGATGTCCATGTTCTCGAGCGTGAAGCCGGAGGCGGTGGAGGCGACGACCCAGCGCTGCTGGGTGGTCATCTTTTTGAACGAGAGCTTGTCGGAACCGTTGCTCGCGTTGGCGTTGTTGGTGATATTCGCGTTCGCGTTATCCGCGGCGTTCTGCCCGGCGGTGGCGGGCTGTGTGAGGGGAGCTGCTGAGCTCATTTCCTGCTTCTCCTTTAATTGGTGTGCGTGACCGGCGCAAAACAGTCGACATGCGCGTAGGCGTCAGGAAGACGGCATCCATGCGCACGGATGACCGCCCCATCCGGCTCCGGTCCCTGCGGCAGGAAGGTCGCGGGGTGGATCCGGAAAAGGGCATAAAAAAAGCGGAAGCAGAACGCTTCCGCCACTGGCGACGCACGGGAAATGCGGCAACTGCGAGACCCGCCGAACGTGAAAACCGCTCGGCGTGAGGCAGCCTGCAATCCTGTGTATCGAAAATCATCAGAGGAAAAGATAGAAAATGCCTCTGACAAGACACAACCATCGGCGTGTCGGGAGGAATCCGCGGTCAGAACAGCCGCCACAGGCAACGTGTCCCAAAGCCCCGGCGCACAACATGGCTGACACCTTCAGTGAAGTGGGAAAAATCCCCCCCTGACAGAATCATCCCTGTGCGTGGGCGGCCATGGCGAGGGTGTACATGAGCACCGCCCCGCTCATGGCGAGGTTGAGCGACTCGGCCTTGCCGTAGATGGGGATCATCACCGAGGCATCGGCGCGGGCGACGATGTCGGTGGGCAGCCCGCGCGCCTCGTTGCCGAACAGGAGGGCGAGCGGCGCAGTGCGACCGGAAACGGCGAGAAGCCGCCCCTCATCGCCAGTGCTGCCGGTGCCCGCTGACGCGGAAGAGGCGGATGTCGCCCTGCCGTAGACGAGCGTCGAGAGATCGTACGGCGCCTGCTCAGGCGTGCCGTGGATGTCGGCGGCCCACACGTCGGCGTGGTGCGCGGCGGCCCAGTCGAAGAACTCATCGGTGCCGGCCTGCAGCACCGGGATGTGGAAGAGCGAGCCGGCGGTGGAGCGGATCACCTTCGGGTTGAGCGGGTGGACGCAGTCGTCCACGAGCACGAGCGCGTCGAAACCGGCGGCGTCGGCGGTGCGGATGAGCGTGCCCTCGTTGCCCGGGTCGCGCACCTGCCAGCACGCCGCGATGAGCGGCACGGAACCCTTCAGAGCGCCAACCTGAGTATCGGCATCGGCACCGATACAGGCCTCGGAATCCGACGTCGCAGAACCGTCAGATAACGCGAAATCCGCCAGACTGCCCCCGAAATCTTTCGACAGGCCAATGGCCGCCACAGACTGGGCGTCCGGGCTCATCCGTGCGAGCACCTGCGTGCTCACCTTGTGCACATAGATCGGGTTCGGTGCGGCGAGCGCGGCCTCGATAATGTCGTCATTCGGGTCGGCGGAGGGGTCAATGTACACGTCGGTGACGATGCCGGGCAGGCACGAGACGGCCTCGCGCACGGCCTGCGGCCCCTCGATGAGGAATTTTCCCTCGCGCCGGCGCACGGAGGCCTGGCGCAGGGAGGCGACGCGGCGGACGCGGTCGGCACGGGGATTGTCCATGAATTGTTGGCTCAGCGGCATGCCTCCAGCCTACCGCCCGCCCGTCAGCAAAACGTCATCCGACCATCTGCCGCTCACAGCTCCGCCTCATCCCACGAATCAGGACGTGGAATGGTGCGCAGCGGCGAGAACAGCGCCGTCGCCAGTGCGGCGAGCGCGAGGACGAGGGCCGCGGCCATGAGGATCGAGAAGCCGTGCCGCAGCTGCAGGATGACGCCGGTCAGCGCCGGGGTGAACGCGCCGAGCAGACCGACCGCCGTCTCAAACACCGCCGAGGCGCGGCCCTGCATCTCGTCCGGGGTCTTGCCATAAATAAAGCCGAGCAGGCCGGAGTTGAGCGCGGGCAGCGGCAGTCCCATCACCGACAGGCTGCACAGCACGGGCAGATAACTGCTCGTGAAGATGAGCGGGACGAAGCAGCAGCCCACCCACGCGAGCGAGACCCACAGGATGGTGCCGGTCGGCACCTTTTCCGTCACATAGTTGGCCAGTAGGGCGCCGACGAGCGAGACCGCGCCCATGCCCGTGTCAAGCAGACCGATCTTGACTGGGTTGATGCCCTCGGCGACGAACTGGATCTGTGCGCCGGTCTGCGCGGCGACGAAGGAGATGTTGACGAGCGCGCCGAGCGCGATGGCGGCGGCGAAGCGCTTCTTTGACAGCGCCCAGCGCCACCCCTCCCCCAGCTCTCGCCAGAAACCGGGGTTCGGGGTCGGCTCCAGGGCGTCGGCGTCAGTGTGAGCGGATGCCGCGCTCTTCCCCTCTTCGACTGTCTGAGTTTCTCCATCTGCCTTTTGTCCATCCGCCTCGCTCATGTCCATATCCGCACCGGCCCCACGCCGCCGCGCAGATGACGGCAGCGTGAGCGTCGCCACAAATCCGAGCGCGTACAGCACGGCTGCGGAGAAAATCGGCACGCACCGCGAGATTTTGTAGAGGAAGCCGGAGACCGCGCTGCCGGTCAGCCCGACGACGGCCTCGCGTGACTCGCGCACCGCCTGCGCCTTAGCGAACAGGCTTGTGGGGATGAGCGATTTGAGCATCGCGTCGTTGGCCGGGCCGAGCAGACCGACGACGAGCGAGAACAGCAGACAGATAACGGCGAGCGTGATGGCCCCCAGCCTGTTTGTGGCGACAAGGCCGCCAAGGAGCAGACAGAGGAGAAAACCGGCGGCGTTGGCGGCGAGCGTCATCCGGCGACGGTCCTGACGATCGGCAAGCGTGCCACCGATCGGCGTGAGAACCAGCGTTCCGACCGATTCGATGGAGACGATCACGCCGGTTACCGCTTTCGACTGCGAGACGGCATAGGCGAGCAGAGAGACGGCGAACGTGCGCAGACTGACGGCGAAGACGTCGGTCGTGTCGGCCACGAACCACGCCGGATAGTGCCGGCTGCGCCACAAGGCGAAACGTTGCATCTCTACCCCCCCCAACCGTCATATCGATCAGAAGAGCGGTCGATCACTGCGATCAATCCACCCATGCAATCCGTCCATGTCGACGAAATCTCGGCATCGACAGAGTTCAGAGGAAAGGTGCCGCGCACAGGGAATTCATCGTTTTGACAAAGCTACGTCGCATCACGCTCGGACGATTGCGATGAGTCCGTTTATTAACCGGCCCGTAATCAAATCACCGATCATCACACGCCTATCACTTCTTTCGCACGGCACGATCGGCACGGACGTTCTTGATCAGTGCCATCAGATCATCCTCATCCTTCAATCCCACTTCCGCTGCCGCACCGTCGAACCCACGCTGGGCCCGCTCGAGCGCCTGAAGATTCGAGTTCTGCAGGACCACTGAGCCGTCATCCGCCTGCACAAAAAGGACTTTATCGCCAGAACGCACGCCCAGTGCCGAACGAATGTCGGCAGGAATGGTGATCTGACCCTTGCTGGTGACCTTTGCGATATCAAGAACCGTGCTCATGACCGTCTCCTTACATGTAAGGAATACCTTACCATATTCATCGGTTACCGCTGACTGACACCATCTCGAACAGGCGAACGAAATCCCATCAAATCAAAATCGCGCGCGAAATTACACGACCGCGTACCGAAAACGACCACACAGCGCGGCACAGAATTTCTTCAACACGACGGCACAGGCCATCTACAGCATTGCGGTGACGCTGCTTTCACTCTCGAACTTCGTGCTGAGTACCCGTCTGCACGTGGCAAACCCCGATACCCGGGTGGGACTCGCGCCGGCATCGCACCGGACTGGTCTTCGACCTGCTCATCAAGAGTGCTATGCGACAGGCATCCCGCCACGGACATGGCTGCCACGCCTGGGCAAAGGCTCCCGCCTCCTTCGCAGCACCACGATCGTCAGACCGATGACCAGCACGATGAGGAAGATGATGAGCGCATCAAAAATCGCAGGATAGAATCCCCTGTCCTTCTGGACGGGCGCGGAGGAAAGCGGCACACGCTCGCCGCGGATGACGAGCCGCTGCGTGTTGACGCCGTACGGCGTGCAGGTGAGCAGTGTGACGCGGTCGGCATCACGGTCGATGGCGAAATGGGAGGTATCGCCCGGGTCGATCACCCAGATGCGGTCCACCTTGTAGGCGAGCGTTCTGCCATACACGTGTATATAAAAGGTGTCGCCCGCGCGCAGCTCGTCGAGACGGGTGAAGATGAGCGCGTTGGGCAGACCACGATGACCGGCAAGAACAGAGTTCGTGCCTTTGCCGCCCACAGGAAGGCTCGTGCCATACAGATGCCCGGCACCGGCGGACAGCGCCGTCTCGGAGGTGCCGTGGCGGATCGGCAGGTCGACGGAGATCTTGGGGATCTCAAGCGTGGCGATCGGTTCGAGCGGATCGGCGGAAGCGCCCCTGGCCGAACGCGGCAGGGTGAGCTGGCCCATATAGTCGGCGTCCGAGAGGCTGACAGGATCGCCGATACCGGAGACCGGCGTCTCGCCTTTGCGCAACCGGTTGTTGTAATCGTGCGCACGCCGGAGAATTTTGTCTTTTTCAGTTTTGTCCACCGCCGACTGTTTGCCCGACCACTCTTTGCTGATGGTCGATTCCGACAGGGCGGAGAAGGACTGGGAGACGATGGGATACGCGAGCAGCAGGATGCCGAGCACCATCGCGATGACGGCGATGACGGTCCCCGGGCGGACGTGGCGCGCACCGGTATGCACGCTGCGTGCATTCATACGGTCGCGACACCCCGGCTGGCGCGCGGCGGTCGCCGAAGCCGCGGACCGCCTGCTTTGACGCGATGTTTCCCTCGTCATGACGAAAAGACCTCAGAATACACTCAAGGGCCGCACGGCGCATGCGCCCGCCGTGCGGCCCCAGGTGGAGATGGGATCAATCAGGCGCGACGGCGCTGACGGACGAGCGTGATCACGCCGCCCGCGAGCAGTGCCGCACCGGCCAGGACGAGCACCACGATGCCCGCGGCGCCGGTCTTCGGCAGGAAGCCCTTGTAGTTCTTCACGTCGATGGTGATGTCACTGTCGCTGGCGATGTCCGCCTGTCCGGTCGTGGCGAGCGTGTACTTGATCGTGTACGGCTCGGAGACATCCTGCTCGATCTTGTCGGTCTGGGTCTCCTTGTTGGTCGCCGTGATCGTGACGGTCACATCGGAGCCGAGGCCACGGTAGCCTTCCGGCGCCTTGGTCTCATGCAGCTTATACGTGCCTTCCTTGAGGCCCTGGAACTCGATATTGCCGGAGGCCGGGGTCGTCACAGTGTCGACGGAGCCGTCCGGGTTGTAGTCATAGGCGCCGTCATGCGAGTCGAACTTGAGGACGTTGCCCTGGCTGTCCTTGACCTGGAACTGAGCGCCCTCGAGCTGAGTTGTCGTCGAATCGCCGTCGACCTTCTTGAGGTTGAACTGGAAGGTGTAGACGTGCGGGTGCTCGGTCGGGGTCTTCTCGCCGCCGTTGTTGTTGCGCGGATCGTGCTGGTAGGTGACGTCATAGGCGTTGTCGTTGCCGGTGGAGGCGATCACGGCATCGTCGTTGAGATGCGCGGTGTAGTAGACTTTGACCCACTTGCCGGCGAGCTTGAGATTGGCCTTGTTGTTCGCAAGATCCGCCGCCTCGGTGGCGCCCTCCTTGCCGAAGTTCCACGTCAGGCTCTTGCCGTCAGTGCTCACTTGGGCTGTCGGTGCCGTGTAAAGCGTGCTGGCATCCCAGTCGACGTCAGCAGCACTCGGCGTGAAGCTATCACCGACCTTGATCTTGACAGACTTCTGGCCGTCGAAATCCAGACCCTTGCTCAGGGTGTCGTTCATCGTGAACCAGAAGCCATCCTTGTACTGGTCGGCCCACTTAGAGGGAATCTGGAAGGTGAGCTCGAAGGCGACCGCCGTGTTCTCGGCCGCGGTGTCGGCCTTGCGCTGGTTGCCGTAATGATCGACCTTCGTACCCTCATCCGTCGAATCCTGGACCCAATCGACGATGTTCTTGTGCGACACAGGCGTCGTCGACTTGAGGTCGATGGTGACGTCCTTCGTCACCGGGTTGGTGATGACGAGCGAGACCGGGGAGTTGTCCTTCGAACCGGACGGCGCGGCGGTGTCAGGCTTGGTGGTCTCGCGCACGAGATACCAGCCGGCACCCGGCACCGTGGCCTTCTTCTGGTTGGCGTTGCCCTCGACGTTCTTCCAGTCCGACTCCTTGACGGCCGGAGTCAGCTTGTTCGTGGTGATCGCGTCGGACAGCGCCTCGGCGAATGCGCGCTCCAGATCGGCATTCTGGTTCTGGCCGAGCGCAGAGACGGCGTCGAGCACCGTCGCCTCGGTGGAATCGTTCTTCAGGACGTTGGACTTGTCCGTGGCCTGCGCCTTGCCGTCGGTGGTCAGACCCGCCTTGATCGCGGCGGAACGGACGGTGGACAGCCACGCGCTCGGGATGGCGAGCGTGTAGTTCTCGGTCGCCGTATCCGCATCGCCGGAGGGGGCGGTGCCCGTGATGGTGATGGGCTCATAGGCCTCGAACGTGCGGTCGGCGAGGCTCGTGCCGGCGTTGAGGGTGATCGAGTAGCTGTTCGTGTCGGAAGCCTGCTCGTCCGCGGATGCGGCGGCGGCTCCGGTCAGTGCCATGGCGAGGGTCGCCGTTCCGGCGACGATGGCTGTCCAGGCTTTTGCGATGCCTGCGTGTTTCATTTCCTATCCCTTCTTTGTGGCCGGTAGTTCCGGCTCCCCTCGGCTTCCTCGCCTCAGGGCCTGACGGGACGAGCCCGCCACGTTTGTTGTTCAGTCGCGTTTCCTGCCCAGGCTGATTGCCCCTGCGAGCAGGAGGAGCAGCCCCAGGGCGGTGAACAGGCCGACGACGGCCCATCTGCTGCCCGTGATCGGAAGCGCATACTGTCTGTTCTCATCACCGATCGGCCCGAAGGCGATGTTCTCGACGAACGAATCGCCCCGGATGCCGATGAGCGCGGTTTTCTGGTCCTCGCCCACGGTGAAAGTGTTGTGGTTGAGCAGGTACTTGTCGGGTGCCTGCGTCTCGGAAAGCTCGTAGGTGCCCCACTTGAGCCCTTTGACGGTGAACTTGCCGGCGGCCGTGTCCGTGTCACACAGGACGCCGTCTTCCGAGCCGGACGGCTCCGAAGCCTTGCAGGAGGCGCCGTCGCCCTCGTTGTCGACGACGGTGTAGGCGGCGGTCTTCTTCTGCTCGTTTCCGGAGGCATCCTTCTGCGTCCACGAACGCACAAGCCTCCAGCCCGAGCCGGCAAGAAGCTTGTCCTCGTCGGCGGCGTCGACTTTGCGCCAGGAAGCGGTGCCTGTCAGCTTGGTGTTGACGATGCGGCCGAAGCTCAGATGGGCGCCTTCCCAGGTGGAGTTGTCGAGATGGAAGTCCTTGTGGCTCATGCGCAGCCTGTAGCCGGCAGGCGCCGTCTTCTCGGCGACGCGGTACCAGCCGTTCTTGAGCCCTGCGATCTTCACCTTGCCGGCGGCGGGGTCGATATCCGCGAACCGTCCGGCGACGGCCGTACAGGCAGAGGCCTCGTCACCCGCGTTTTTGACGCAATCGGAGATATCGATCGACCCGTCCGTGCCGAAAGCGGTGTCCTTCGTCGTATACGTGTTGTCGGTGTAGCGCGTCAGCGTCCACACGGCGCCGGCGAGAGGATCGTGCGCGGTCGTGTCGTCTACCTTCGTCCATGTGGCCGTGGTGGCCGGATCGGAGATGACCGGGACCGCGTCCGAGCCGTCCGCCAGCTTGACGTAGTTCTTGTCATACGAGATGACTTCAATGCCGCCGCCATTGACGCGGAATGTGACGAGCACGTCATCACCGTTGTTGTTCTTCGAATAGCCGTCCGGCGCGGAGTCCTCATACAGATGGTAGATGCCGTCGGGCAGACCGCCGATGCTGAACCTGCCCGCGGCAGGATCGGTGTCAGTGCGGGAGGGCAGCACATCCGACATGACGATGATGAACATGCTGCCGGCATACTTTCCGTCGGTGGAGGCGGCGGTGATCTTGGCGATGCCGATCGTCCTGCCGGTCACAATGCCGCTCGACGCGTCGACCGAGACAATGTCCGGGTCCGAGGATGTCCACGTCACTTTCGTGGCGATGACGCCCTTGCGCTTGGCGGACAGCTGTGCGGTCTTGCCCAGACGCACCTGCTGCGGGCCGACGATGGTCAGACCGGTCTTGTCCGGCTGGTCATCGGTGATCGTCACCTCGATCGAATCGGTCACCGTGCCTTTGCTGGTGGTGATCGAGGCAGTGACGGTGGCCGTTCCGGCTGTGGCCCCCATGAGCGTTCCGGATACCGAGTCAGCCGCCGGCTGGACCGCCACGATGCCCGGATCTGAGGATTTCCATGTGACGCCGACCGCGGAGGCCTGCTTCGGCGTGACGGCCACACCGAGCGTGATCGCCGTGCCGGCCTTCAGACTGAGCTTGCCGCCGGCGACGCCGTCGCCGGTGATGGACAGATGCTCGACCTCGACCGCGCACGGGGGTGTGTCGTTTGTCGCCATGCTGCCGGTGTAGAACACGGCGGTCTCGGCGGACGGATCGACCGCGTAGAAGCCGTCCGTCTTGCCACCGTTGTCCCACTGTCCGGCGTGCAGGTCGGCGGCATTGGCGAAGGCGATACGGATCTTCTTTCCGACGATGCCGTTGATGGTGTACTTGTACCAGCCGGTGCAGGCCTGCGTCATTGCCTGCGGCACCGTGGTCCAATGGGCTCCGTCATCGACCGAATAGTGGATGTAGACGCCGTTCGTCCAGCCGGGCCGGCGGCCCTGCTGGAACCAAACGTCCGTCCGGGCCTTCTGCGTCTGTTCGTCGCTTCCTTCGGAGGAGACGGTGAGCAGCAGACGCGCGGAGCGGGTGACGCCGGCATCGTTGCGATAGGTGGCGGTGATGGTCGTCGTGCCGGCGGCCTTCGCCCGCACAGTGCCGTCGCCGTCAATGGACGCCACAGCGGTGTCGGAGGACGTCCACACGACCTTTTTGAGCTGTGTGTCGGTGAGCGGATCCTCGCCGAAGTACACGGAGAGCTTCTGGGTGGCGGTAGGCTGCATATCACGTCCGCCGCGCAGGGAGAACTCGCCTTTCTCGCTGATCGGTGTATCCCCGGAACCGGAGGAGACCGTCAGCACGGCGATCGCGCGCTGCGTACCGGCGCGGGCGATGATCTCCACGTTGCCGGGGGCGATCGCGGAAATAGTGCCGTCCGCCGCGATGGTGGCGATCGTGGGATCCGAGGAACGCCATTCAATGGACGGCATGTTCTCGGGCGTCGACGCAAAGTTTGCCGTGGCCTTCGTCTGGTGGCCCACCGTGAGCTGGTCCGAATCGAGATCCACGCTCAGGGCCGGGGTCTGTCCGATGGTGTCGGTGACCTCCCAGATGTCGCCGGAGTCATTGGTGATGCGCCAGGACGAGCCTGCCAGGGCGTTGCCGTTGCCGCTCTTGTCGGTCTTGCGCCAGTCGAGGTTGTTGGGCGTGTCGGCGATGTAGTTGATTGTGCGGGCGGCGTCCTCGACCGCGCCGTTCGCGGCGGAGTCCGATGAAAGCGCCGCCAGCCGGCGTCTGCGGGCGTTGACCGCGCTCTGCAGAGGATCGGTCCTGGTGCCGTCGCCCGTGAGTTTGGCGACGGTGCCATCCTGCGTGGTCGTCACCGTATAGACCTTGTCGTTGAGCGTGTAGCCCTCGGGGGCGCCGGTCTCGGTGATGTAATACGTGGCGTTTGGCACGAGGCTCTGCAGCAGCAGGTGGCCGGACTCGGGCGACCAGTCGTTGTCGCCGTTGTCGCTCACACGCATGATGGCGTTCTGCTTGTTTTCCGCGTCGGCCTTCGAGGCGTACACGCCCCATTCCGAGCCGGACAGGAAGGTGCTGCCGTCAGTGTTGGTTTTGTACCATTCCACAGCCGAGCAGGTGGAGGAGACCGCGCCGTTCCATGGCAGGTTGTGCCGCTCCTGGTCCATGTCGAGCACCGAGGCGGAGCCGGAGGTGCCGGCCGGCGTGGGGTTGTCCATCATGAAGTCGCCGCCGACCCACACACGGCCGTTGGTGGTCACATGATCGTCGAAACTCGCGTGCGGCACAAGCACGCTGCCCAGCAGGGCGGCAGCCGGATCGTCGGTGGAGTTGGTGGTCTGCCCGGACTCGTTCGTCTGTGCGCCGTGGATGGTCAGACCCGGGGTGGTCGTGCCGCCGCTGGTCGTATCCTGTGCCTGCGGGAAGTTCCACATGATTTTCTGGGCCACATCGGTATACAGCTTGCGCTGGATGGCGGTGGCGTTCTTGGAGAAACCGTTTCCGATCTGCTGGTTGCCCCACCACAGACGCCAGCCGTTCTGCCACGAGACCTGCTGCCCGGTGACATTGATGACGACGTTCGCGCCGTCGGGGATGTTGGTGAATTTAAAGTCGGTGCCGCGCCAGCCGGTGGAATCAAGCTGCTCGGGCGTGACGGTGAACACCTGCAGCGCGGAGGAGCCGTCACCGGTGAAGTAGACGAGCTTCTCGGCGTTCGCCTTCTTGGAATCGTCGGAATAGGCGTCCGTGAAGGTGAGCGTGTGCGACTTCGTGGCGTCGTACTTTGCGTACGTCGTGGTGCCCGAGGGCGCCGAGCCGGTGGTGACCGTTCCGGTGTCGGCCAGCTTGGCGAGATTGTCGGACAGATCGGCGATGTGCTGGTCCTCGTTGCTGTAATCGTGGGTCGTCCCGCCGATTTTCACGTGTGAGAGGGCATCGGCATCATTAGTGGTGATGAAACCTTTGCTGCCCTTGTACATCTGCAGCGAGTTGTTCTTGTTCATCTGGCCCCACACATCGGACATCGGGCCGGCGATATCGGCGTTATAGGTGAAGCTCTTGGCCGCCGCCTGGTCTTTGGGGCTCGTGGTGGATTTGATGCCCGTGTACTGCTGCCACGCCTGCAGATGCGAGGGGCTGCCCTTGCCGCTGAGGGTCTGCGATTTGCCCCCGACGGTCAGCACGGTGCTGCCGTCCGCCGGCAGGTACTGCGCGCCGAAGGCGACCATGCCCATGGTGAAGAAGCCCTTGAGCGGGCGTGAGAGGAAATCACCCTTGACGATAGTGACGCCCTCGGTCTCGCCGGCGTACGATCCGCCGATGCCCGTGTTCGACCACCAGTTCTGGTTCGTGTTCTTGTTGCCGACGACGAAATCCCCGCCCACGTAGGTGGCCACGCCGGTGTCATCGGAGTGGATGTCGCCCGAGGCGTCGTCGCTGAGTGTAAGCGAGACGGGGGTGCAGATACCGGGCTTGGCGGTACCGGCGGCCTCATCGGCGTCGGAGGAGACGGCGAGGGCCGTCTGCGAGGCGAGGAGGAACGCGATCGTCAGCGCGGAGCAGAGGGCACGGCGCAGACCGCGCGCAAACGCCCGCGTCCGATTCACGGACACGGAATAGTAACGTTTGCAGTCAAGTCGATGATGACCTGACATGCGACCTACAACCATCAGTACCTTCCACAACTACCACAGCAGTCACGTCAAGGTTGGTATGACGGTCTTTCGCCTTCATACTGCAGTGCTGGACAGTGCGGCACATTCATTGTGCCGAACCCCGATGTGATTTCCTTTACTGTGAAGGATGCCAAAGGTTGCAATCGATGTCAAAGCCGGAATTACTTTCATTCCGGCACTATTTGATAAAGTGCAGGAACCTGAAAGAACAATATGTGGAAAACCGCGGAAATAATCCACCCCCCCCCCGGCAAAAGATTAAAAATCCTGCAAATAAAAGTTTCCCGTCCGGGCGTGTCGCACACAGGTCGCGCCACCGCCACGCCTGTCACGAGAGGGGCATCAGACACATAGTCATCCCTCACGACCGCAGTACACCGCAATTTAAGGAAAGATACAAATACTGACGACGCGAGCAAAGTCACTTATTTCTTATTTCGTCCGATCAGCGCACAGAGCAAAATCTGCACACCCATGGACGAATCCCGCCCGGCTTACCTGAGCTGGTGCAGACGCCGCCACTGGTACGGGGTGAATCCCGTCTCTTTCTTGAAGGAGACACCGAAGGCGGTCACATTGACGAACCCGCAGGCACGCCCGACTTCCTCGATGCGCCGCGTCGTGTCGATGAGCAGCCCCTTCGCCGCACGGATGCGCGTCCTGACGATATAGGCATACGGTGTCATACCGACCAGCCGCTCGAACGAGCGGATGAAGCGGAACACGCTCATCCCCGCCTGCCTGGCGAGCTCGTCCACCGAGAGCTTGGTCCTGTAATGCACACAGATATAGGCGATCGCGCGATGGACGAGCGCGCCGTCCTTCTCGGCACGCCTCTCCTGTGCGCCGGCAAAACCATAGAACAAATCAGTCATGTCGCAGTTGATCTGCGCCTCGGTGCCGGTGCCGCGCACCATCCTGGCCACGATGCGCGTCATGAGCCGGTCAGACTGTGCGGGGTCACCATCGGCGAGCACAGCGATGCCGGAGGGGGCTAGACGTGCAAGGAAGGCGTTGGCGGTCACACCGGTCACCTCCGCCCAGACAAGCCGTGCAGAGCCGTCCTGCACATACAGATGCGGCCTGAGGCAGTCGAGGAGGAAGAAACCGCTACCGTCCACCCGGACGGACTGTCCCGCCGCCTCCACCTGCAGGCCGCCCTCAAGCACGTGCCCGAGCAGCACGGCACCATAGCTGGTGCGCGGCGAGACGACCCGCCCGTCGTCACGGCACACCCCCACGCCGGTGACGCACAGGCCCATGCCCATGGCATCCTCCGTCGGCGTGCGCACAGCAAAAATCGGATGGTCGGCGGCAAACAGGTCACGCACGTCCTCACCGGTGAGACCGTCTTCTTCGGATTGAGAGGCCGCGACCGTCTGCGGGGACGCGGGGCGCGGATGCCGACCCTTCTGCTCGACCCGATCCATGAGCCGTCCCCTCCTTCCCCGGACAGCTCCGCAGATGTGCCACAATCTGCAACAAAGTAGCCGTCCTGCGTCCGCATCGGCTTCTCTCCAACACCGACAAGCAAACCCGCTGTCAATAATAGAAGATGACAACGTTCACTCACAGACGCACTTTCACGGTATTTCCCGCTGCGGGGCGGGGTGGGGAAAATACCTGATACGTCTGCCCGCCTTCCTGTTTTGCCAGCGGCGCGACGAGACGGCCTCACGCGCCGCCGAGGAAGGCGAACGTGCCGGCACACACCGAGACGACCACCGCGAGACTCGGCAGCAGCAGGCTCAGGGCCACGAACCACCAGTCACGCGGATGCGTGACGGACAGACGTGCATGGGTACGCGGGGCGGGCGAGCCGAAACCGCGTGCCTGCATGGCGGTGGCGAGCTGCGTGGAACGGCGGATCGAGAGCACGAGCAGGGCAAACGTCTGCGGCACGAACCGGGCGAGACGCGACTGCTCCCCCAGCCCGCGCGAGCGCCGCGCCTGCGTGAGCGCCTGCCAGTCGTCGCGCAGCACGGAGACCATGCGCGTGCCGGCCAGCCCCCCGTAGACGAACCGGTCCGGCAGGCGCAGCACCTGCGAGAGCGCGTCGGCCAGGTCGGTGGTGTCGATACCGAGCATGAACAGCACGGCCGGCACCGCGGAGCCGAGCAGTCGCAGCACGGTGGCGGTGGCGAGCAGCAGGGAGCGCTGGGAGACGATGATCCAGCCGGCGGACAGGAAGATCTGCCCGCCCGGCTTGCCGTAGAGCATGACGGCGAGGAACGACCAGGGAGCGGCCACCCACACCGGCCAGGAGCGGCGCACGATGGTGGCCGGCGAGAAGCCGAGGCACAGCAACAGCGCCATGACCAGGCCGAAATATGTGGCGGCGGAGACGATGTCGAGGGTGAGCACGATCGGCACCGAGATGCACAGCGCGGCCAGCAGTCGCGCGGCGGGGTTGAGGCCGGCGAGAAAGCGCGACCGGCTGGCGGGACGACGCGGTTCGCGGCGCTGTGCGGGCGGCGTGGCGACCACCTCGGCAACATTGTCACGACGAGCCGTGTCTTCGTCCAGGCGGCGAGGATCCCGCCCCTCAGGGCGAGAACCCTCCATCACAGTGTCAGAGATCTCCTCTGCCGCACGGAAACGGACGACGCGGTCGGCGACGGCCCGCACGAGATCCTCATCGTGCGTGACCATCACGACCGCCACACCGGTGTCGGCGGCACCGCGGATGAGCCGCGCCATCTGCTTCCAGGTGAGCCGGTCCTGCCCGAAAGTGGGCTCGTCGAGCACGAGCACGCGGGGCGCGGCGGCGAGCGCGCTGGCGACGGTCAGACGCCGCTTCTGGCCTCCCGAGAGCGAGTAGGGGCTGGCATCCGCGTACGAGAGCAACCCCATGCGTTCAAGGGTCCCACGCGCGATGTGCCGCGCCTGTTCCGGGGTCTTTCCTGCGGCGAGAGGGCCTGTCATCGCCTCGGCGAGGACAGTGGACTTGACGAACTGGTGCTCGGGCGCCTGGAAAACGTAGGAGACGCGCGTGGCGAGCTTTTTCGAGGGCCAGTCCATCGGATTCGTCGAGCCGAGACCCACGCTGAGCGCCTCAGCCGCACGGACCTTCCCCGTGACGGGCGCGAGCAGACCAGAGAGGGTGAGGGCAAAAGTGGTCTTGCCCACGCCGTTCGGGCCGGTGAGCGCCGTCACCTCGCCGGGGCGGAAATCGAGGCTGATATCGCTGGCAATGGCGGTGCCGTCACGGCCGATCCCCAGATCGACGGTGGAGATGACCGGCTTTGACGAGCAGGACGACGAACGCCCCTGTGCCGATCGGAAGTGGATGACGGCCTCTTCCTGTCTCCTCCCCGCTGCAAACGTGCGCGGCACCCAGATACCGAGGGCATCGAAATCGAGATCCGAGGAGAAGACCTCGTCGGGGGTGCCGTCGGCCACGATGCATGTGCCATCGGTATCCATCGCGACAGGGGCACCATCGCCATGGACGCCACCACTATCGGCACCTGCCGCACCGGCCACGCTTTTGCGCCGGGGGCCGAGTATCACCACGCGGTCGATGAGGTCGAGCCAGCCCTCGGCACGGTGCTCGACGAGCACGAGCGTGGAAGGGTGCTGCGCGAGGACGTCACGCACGGCCTGCGCCACCGAGCGCGCGCCCGGCGGGTCGAGATTGGCGGTCGGCTCGTCGAGCAGCAGCGCGCCCGGGCGCATGCACAGCGCACCGGCGAGCGCGAGACGCTGCATCTGCCCACCCGACAGGTGCGCGGTCTGCCGTGTCAGCTCCATCTGCCCCAGGCCGGCAAGCTTCATCGCCTGCCTGACGCGCGGCCAGATCTGATCGCGCGGCACACCGAGGTTCTCCAGCCCGAAGGCGGCATTGTCCCCCACACGCTGCAGGACCGCCTGGGAGAACGGGTCCTGCAGCATCAGGCCGGTCATCCCCCGCGCCGCAGGGCTGGAGGCGGGCACGCCGCCCACGAGCAGCCGGCCCTCGGTGGTGCCGCCGTCCTCGTCCGCCGAGGCATCGGCCGAGCCGACAAGCCCGGCCATCGCCTCAAGGAGCGTGGATTTGCCGATTCCGGAGGCGCCGAGCAGCAGCACATGCTGCCCCGCGGGGATGGTCAGGTTCAGGTGCCGGACGACGAAGTCCTGCTGCGAGGCGCGGCGATAGCCCCAGTCGTCGAAGGTGATGCCGACAGGGACGGACTCCCCCGCCCTGCCCCGGGTGGGACGATCATCGTTTTCCACCGCCCGGTCCTTCGCCACGTCCTCGGTGTTCACGTCCTCGGTGTGCTGACCCATCTGCCGTGCCACTTCTCGTGCGTCACTTGTGCCGGCTGACGGTCACTTTTTCGCGCCGTAGCGCACGATCCGGCCGGACTCGAAGCGGTCGAGCGCACCGGTCCTGGCGATCGCGATATACAGGCCCCACATGGCGAGGCCGGCCACCAGCGCTCCCGAGACGAGGGTGGTGACGATATAGATCACGCCGTAGGGGCCGTTGATCGAGATGGCGGAGAACTTGTGGAACAGCTCATAGACCCACTGGCCGATGGCCGCCAGGGCGCCGGAGACCATCGCGAGCGCCCAGTTCCACAACCTGTAGGCGGTGACGGCGAAGACGATCTCGGCAAACACACCCTGCAGCAGTGCGGGGATGAGGTTGGACATGGCATCCCACTGCGAGCCGAGCACGATCTCGACGAAGCAGGCGAGCACCTCGGCATACAGGCCGGCGCCCGGCTTTCTGACGATGAACAGCGCGAGCGGCGCGGCGAACACCCACAGGCCGCCCATCAGGCCCGACAGGCCCGGCACGACGGCCTCAAGCGCGTCGTAGAGCGGCAGGATGCCCACGATCCAGAAGACGAGGCCGGAGGCGACGCCGATCACCGACGCGACGGCGATATCGACCACGCGCCAGCGCAGACGGTGCGACGGCAGGGCGGCCGGCGCGGCTTGTGCCGCATAATCCGTATTATGCGTATTTCCCGCGGTCGGCGAAGTTGCCGATGAGACGGGCGTGGACGTGGGTGTTGATGACGGTGTATCAGGTGTGACAGAACTCATCGAACTGTGCCTTTCATTCAAGGCACGGGTGAAAAACGACGTCCGTGCGCCGGCATTGTCCGGTTCACGTTCAATCGGTCGGGGAATCTCCCCTTCTCAGCTTCCCAGGCTTGTGCCCGGGCAGCTCCCGTGTCGCTCTTCACACTACGGCCCGCAGGCGACGGTCGACCCGCCCGCGATTGATGCGGGCAGCCGTCAGCGGCTCACTTGTTCGCGAGGGACTGCAGCAGCAGCGCCTCGGCGAGCACCCCGCCCTTGAGGCCCGGCAGCGAGATGGACTCGTTGGGGCTGTGCGCCGCCGAGACCGGGTCCTCCGGGCCGGTGACGAGCACCTTGGCCTTCGGGAAGATCTTCTGCAGCTCGGGGATGAACGGGATGGACCCGCCCTGGCCCTGGTTGATCGGGGCGGTGCCGTAGCCGTCGGCGAGTGCTTTCTCGGCGTCGGCCGCCACATCGGAGTCGGGGTCCATCGCCCAGCCGGTGCCCGCGTCGATCTTCTCCACGCTCACCTGCGCGCCGAACGGGGCGTTGGCCACAAGATAGTCGGCGAGCACGTCGAGTGCCTGGCCCGCGTCCTGGCTCGGCGCGGTGCGCAGCGACAGGCGGAAGCGGGCGGTGTCGGCCAGAACGTTGAACGAGCCGTCCACCGGGTGCGCGTCGAAGCCGATGACCGCCAGGCTCGGCTTGACCCACAGACGTGAGGCGAGCGAGCCCTCGCCGGCGAACTCGTAGCCGGGCACCACGGAGGTGTCCTCACGCAGCTGGTCGGGATCGAGGTCCTGCTGCAGGCCGCCGACGACCGGCTGGGAGAGCAGGCCGGGCACGTCGACGCTGCCGTGCTCGTTGTACAGGCTGGCGATGAGCAGGGCGGCGCTCGTGTTGGCGTCGAGGATCGGGCCGCCGTACTGGCCCGAGTGCACCGGGTGGCCGAGCACGCGCACGGTGACATCACACTCGGCGGCACCGCGCAGCGAGGTGGTCAGGCTCGGGGTGGTCGGCCGCCAGTTGCCCGAGTCGCACACCACGATCACATCGGCGTCGAACGCCTTCTGATGCGCCTGGATGAAGGGGATGAACGATTCGGAGCCCATCTCCTCCTCACCCTCGATGAACACCTTGACGTTGACAGGCAGATCCTCGCCCAGCGCTGTCAGGGCGCCGACATGGATGGCGATGCCGCCGCCGTCATCGACCGAGCCGCGCCCGAACGCGCGGTCGCCGACGGTGGTGAGCTTCCACGGGTCGGTCTTCCACTGCGAGGCGTCGGGCACGGGCTGCACGTCATGGTGCGCATAGAGCAGGACGGTGGGCGCGTCATCAGCCACATGCTTCTCGCCGACCACTTCGAAGGCACCCGGGGTGCCGTCCGGGTTGGTGGACTGCTCCACGCGCGCGGGCAGGCCGGCCTTGGTGAGCTCGTCGGCGACGAACTGTGCCGAGCGGCGCATGTTCGGCCCCGCTATGCCCTCGGCGGAGACGGAGCGCAGCGCCACCTTGCGGGCGAGCAGGTCGAGCAGGTCGTCCCATCCGGCGTCCACGCGCCCGGACAGCTGTGTGCGAGAAAGTGCCATAATCCCACCTTTTCCAACGATTTCGCGGGGTTCGCGTCTTGTGTCAAAGTTATCCTTCTGGTATGACGTGGAACCTTTTCTCGAAGAAAAAGAAGACCGAGGGGGCGCAGACGGCCGCCCCGGAAAAGGCCTCCGGCAAGGGCCGGCCGACACCGAAACGGCGTGACGCGCAGAAAGGCGATCTGCGCCCGCTCGTGCCGACCCAGGCCGAGCGCAAGGCGCGCCGCAAAGAGGAGAAGCAGCGCCTGCGCGAGCGCCAGGACCGCGAGTATGAGGCGATGGAGACCGGCGATCTGGCGCATATGCCGCGTGCCGAGCGTCTGCCCATCCGCATCTATGTGCGCGATTATGTGGACGCGCGCTGGAATATCGCCGAGTTCTTCGTGCCGGTGGCGCTGGGCATCATGATTCTGGCGCTGATCCTCATGATGGTCAGCCCGCTCGTCTCGAACATTCTGACTATCATCATGTATGTCTATCTCATCGCCGCGGTGGTCGACCTCATCCTGATGTGGTGGGCGCCGAAGAACGGCCTGCGCACCAGGCTGATCACCAAGTACGGCGAGGGCGCGATGAAATCCGCCCGCTGCGCCTCCTATGCGTGCTCGCGCGCGCTGCAGCTGCGCCGCTGGCGCCTGCCCAAGCCGCGGGCGGCCAAACGCGGCCAGTGGCCGAAGTGAGCCTGGCAGCGGATCCCGCGGCCAGGAGCTGACCGGAACCCGGGCTCGCAATGAGAGCCCGGCAGCATCAAAAAGCTCAGAAGCATCAAGATCAACGGGGAAACGGATAACGATGGCAGAAGAGGCGAATACGGACGCCCGCACATTCGACGTCATCATCATCGGCGGCGGCCCCGGCGGCTACTCGACCGCCCTGCGCGCCGCCGAGCTGGGCAAATCCGTCGCGCTCGTCGAGGAGGACGAGCGCCCAGGCGGCACCTGCCTCAACGAGGGCTGCGTGCCCAGCAAGGCGATGCTCTCCACCGCCCGCCAGATGCGCGAGGCCGAACAGGCCGAGCGCATGGGCATCGACATGCAGGTGCGCGCCGTCGACCTGAGCCGTCTGCTCGGGTTCAAGAACCGCGTGGTGGCCACCGAGGTGATGGGTCTCGAAGGACTGCTCGGCGCACGCAAGGTCGCCGTGTTCCAGGCGTATGCGCAGGTCAACGCCGACCGGTCCGTCACGCTGCGCCCTTCCAGGAAGGATCGCGAGGGCAGGCAGGGAACGCTCGGCGTGACGCCCGGCACCGACGAGGAGGACGACCCGTACGACACCCCGCAGCTGTCCACCGTGGTGCAGGAGGAGACGGTGCTGCACGGAACGGACATCGTGCTCGCCACGGGCTCGCGCCCCCGCTCGCTGCCGGGAGCGGACTTCTCCGAGCACGCCATCCTCGACTCGCGCGCGGCGCTGAGCCTGCGGCAGATCCCCCAGTCGGTCATCATCATCGGTTCGGGCGCGATCGGCACCGAGTTCGCCACGCTCTGGACGGGCCTGGGCGCGCGGGTGACGCTGCTCGAGGCCGCGCCGCGCATCCTGCCGACGAGCACCCGGCGCATCTCCGCCCTCGAGACGCGCGAGATGCGTCGTGCGGGCGTCACCATCCAGACCGGGGTGAACATCCTCTCGGTCAAGGAGGGCGCCAACCAGCTTGCCACCGTGCGGTATGAGGACTCGCAGCCGGCCGGCCCGAGCCTGAGGCCCGCGGGTGCCATCACGCCCTCGGATCCGAGCAATCCCAACAACAAGCCGGTCGGTCCGGCGCAGGACGGGGACACATCCGCCACCGCCCCCGCGGCGAATGCCGATGCCGCGCGTGCAGACGGCGCCGCCGAGCCGGCCGCCGGTGCGGGTCATGAGGTGCATGAGCTATCCGCGCAGTTCGTGCTCGTCGCCATCGGCCGCGTGCCGAACACCGATATGCGCTGGCTCAAGGATCTGGGCGTGAAGACCGACGCGCGCGGCGTGGTGGCCACCGACCCGTATGGCCGCACGAGCGTGGACCATGTGTGGGCCGTCGGTGACATCACCGCCGGCAAGCAGCTCGCCCACAAAGCCTATGCGCAGGGCCTGGTGGTGGCCGAGTCCATCGCCGGGGTACCGACCACGCCGGTCGACGATCACACCGTCCCGGCCGTCACCTTCGGCATCGCCCAGGTGGCGCAGGTCGGCTGGGACCGCGAGGAGGCGCAGGCGTCCGGCAGGTTCGCCGAGGTGCAGGAGCGCGCCTTCCCCACCGCCGGCAACGCCCGCGTGGTGATGGACGGCCATCAGGGCGTCATCTCCGTCGTCTCCGGTTATGAGCTGGATGATCAGGGCAACAAGAGCGGCGAGCGTCTTGTGCTCGGCGTGCAGATGATCGGGCCGATGGTCTCCGAGCTCGCCGGCGAGGCGCAGGAGCTCGTAGGCAACAAGGTGCCGCTGCATGCGGCGGCCCGTCTCGTCCACCCGCACCCCACGTTCTCGGAGACGCTGGGCGAGGCGCTGCTCGCGGCGGACGGACGCCCGCTGCACGCCCGCTGATCGAGCCAGCCGGTAGACTACCGATAGCAAGGCAAACCATGACCCGGCGTTTTCCGGGCAGGAGGAAGAATGGCCAGCACGAAGAAGAGCGAGAAGTCCGACAAGGGCGTCAAGGCGACCATGCGCCAGGTCGGCCAGCTGTACCGCTACACCGTCAAGGAAGACAAATATCTGCCGCTGTGGCTGACGCTCGGCTTCGTCGGCACCGTGGTGGTGGGCGTCCTGTTCTGCTTCATCGTCCATGCGAATGTGGCGTTCTGGATTCTTCTGATGCTGATGTTCGTGATGCTCGCCCTGCTGGTCGACACGATCATCCTCACCCGTGACGCCGATCGCGTGGCCTACAAGCGTATGGACGGCACGCCGGGCGCCTCCAGCGCCGTGCTCTCCTCCATCAACAAGGGCGGCTTCACCTTCCCACAGGAGCCGGTGTGGATGGACAAGCGCACGCACGCCATGATCTGGCGCGGCACCGGCCGCACCGGCATCTATCTTGTCGGCGAGGGCGACCGCGCCATGCTCGAGCAGGAGATGAACCGCGAGGAGCACGCCATCCGTCGCGCCGTGCCCGGCTCCGACATCCCGATCTACCGCATCTTCGTGGGCAACGGCAAAAACCAGGTGCCGCTGAGCAAGCTGCGCAACACCGTCATCCGTCACAAGGTGGTGATGACCAAGGTGGAGCTCGACCAGCTCAACGGCCGTCTCACCTCGCTGCAGGGCAAGCAGATGCGTGTTCCGCGCGGCGTCGATCCGCGCAGGATGAAGGTCAACAGCCGTATGATGCGCCGTCACACCAACTAAGTCACCCTGTTTTTACTGCTCTTACTGATCAGACCCGTGGCCGGACGAACGGCCGCGGGTCTTTTTTATTTCTCACGGTCGTTCGTCTTTATGATCGTCTCTCGCGTTTGTCTCTCACGGTCGTTTGTCGCTCACAGCTGTCGCTCTGGTCACGGTAGTGCGCGGACCGGCCGCGGGGAGGATGGACGCGGGGTTCTCTGGACGCGGGGTTCTCACACGCCGCACAGCGCATGGCGGAGCATGAGCATCCACGCCTGACGGCCGCCGCCATCGCCCGGGGTCAGATGCGTGCCATCGTCATAGAAATACTCCGGATGCCCCGCCGAGACAGCGTTCCAGTCAAGCAGGCCCACGTTCTTGTTCGCTTTCGCCGCCTGGCGCAGCAGCGCGTTGTTCGAGTCCGTCCATGTCATCGGCCCGCGGACGGTGACAAGGAAGACCGGTTCGCCGACCGCCGCATCGATCACGGCCTGGATCTGGTCCATACCGGTGATGGGCCCGTTCGCCCCGAGCGCGACGACGAGCACGTCGCCCTTCTCCCCCTTGACCGCATGCTGGCGGATGAGATCCGGTGCGGTGGCGAGCTGGCGGCCGACCTGCGCATCCTCCACGGCGCGCGGGAACACGCGCATGATGTCGTCCTTGGCACCCAGGACCACGGAATCACCGATGATGAGCGGCTTTGCCGTGCTTGTGCCGGATGTCGCGTTCCACGACCAGCGGCCGGCATTGAGGTTGGCGGGAACCTTCGCCGCGTCCGGCATCGCCCCGCCCGAAGGTACCTGCGAGAGCCGGACGGCGGGCACACGTTTCTTGCTGATGTCGGCACGCGGGACGGGCGGCTGTGCCTGCGCGGGGCCGCCGGAATTGCCTGAACCGGATGTGCCGGGGGCCGTAGGACCGACAGGCGAGGACCCCTGGGACACAGACGAGTCCGAGGAGGCATCCGCACCGGATGGCCCGTCCGCCCCCGCGCGATTCGCCTTCTGGTTCTTGAGCGCGGCGGCGATCTCCTGCGTCCTGCGGGTCCTGGCGTAGCTCTCCCAGCCCTGTTCCGGCACGATGGTGAGCACGACCACGCACACCGCGCCGGCAATCGCCACAGCGCGCGTCAGATTCCTCCGCCATGCCACGGCAGAGGCGGAGGTACCCCTCTCCACCAGCTGGTAGAACGCCTCGGCGGCCAGCCAGACGAGGAGGACCTGCCCGATGGTCTGCCACCAGGTGGGCGCGGTCAGGCGCGAGGCGGGGTTGAGCACCTCGAGGATCGGGAAATGCACGAGGTAGAGCGAGAAGGCGATGGTGCCCAGATGCCGCAAGGGCCGCCATGAGAGCACGGTGGCGAGCGATCCGCCCGCCAGGCAGGCGGCGAGCACGGCGCAGGCGCACAAGGCGGCCAGAAGATAGCCGCCCCGGTACATCCAGCCCATCAGCCCGTCGACGAAGAAGCAGCCGAACACGAGGGCGACGAACCCCACCCAGCCGGCGGCGTCCATCCACATCCGCGTCTGGGGGCGCACCCACTCCTCACGCCGCAGGTCGCCGGGCACCGACCGCACCGTTCCGGAGGCATCGCGCTCCGTCTTGTTCACCACACGCCAGCGGCCCGCCCCGCCGGTCATCTCCCAGATCATGGCGAGCGCCGCGCCGGCGAGCAGCTCGGCAAGGCGTGTGTCAAGGCCGTAGTAGACGCGCCCCGAGTCCGCCGGATCGTAGAGCATCCCCATCAGCACGGTGGAGCAGGCCGTGAGCAGCATCGTCACGCCCAGCACCACGCGCTCGGAGGTGAAGACGGTGCGCAGCAGCCACAGCAGCAGCGCCCACACGAGATAGAACTGCATGATGAGCGCGACGAACCAGAGCGGTTTGAGCGGGGAGGGCAGGCCGGCCGCGGCAAAATACGGGATCTTCGCCACGATCTGCCACCAGTTGCCGATCAGCACGGCGTTCGCCCAGCCGTCACGGGCCATCTTGGGCAGGTATTCGGGGGCGAAGAGGGCCGAGAGCAGCACGGCGAGGGCGATGGAGCCCATCATCGGCGGCCACAGGCGCGTGAGCCGGTGCAGCGCGTAACGGCCGTAATGGAACGTGCCGTTTTCGAGACGACGGTCGATGCCGACGGTGATGAAGAAGCCGGAGAGGACGAAGAAGACCGGCACGCCGATGAAACCGCCGGGAAGCGGCGTGGGGCGCAGATGGAAGAGCACGATGGCGACCATCGCCAGACCGCGCAGCCCATCCGCCGCGAGAACGCGGCCGCGAGCGCTTTTCGCCATAGTGATCCACTCCCCAACGACGGCTGAGACACTGCCGGACCGTGCCGGCGACCGGTCCGACCGGCCTGTGCATGCCACGCCAACCTACCACGCGCGTGCGGCGAGGAGGTGAAGGACACCCGCTGCCGTGATTCATGATGATCGGCGCGTCAACAGAAGCCCCGTCACGTCATCATGGACGTCGAAATCAGACACTCCACGGCCGCCGCGGTGGGTCGCGGTGGCTACAATGCCGGTGTAGCCAGAAGCAGGGCGAGGCCGCGCAGCACGGCCGTCGTCATCGGAGGCGCGGGCCGGCACACGGCCGGGCACACGCTTCCGGAGGGTCCCGCTCGAAAGGAGTCGGACGTGTCAAAGATCACCACTCGTGAGGACGCCGAAAATTTCATCAAGGAGAACAAGATCGAGTTCGTCTCGGTCCGCTTCACCGATCTGCTCGGCAAGCAGCAGCATTTCACCGTTCCTGCCGACCAGTTCTCTTCTGAGGGCTTCACCAACGGCTTCTTCTTCGATGGCTCGTCGGTCAAGGGCTTCCAGGGCATCGAGAAGTCCGATATGAAGCTCATCCCCGACGTCGACACCATCTATATCGACCCGTTCCGCACCCACAAGACGATGGTGTGCGATTTCTCCATCGTCGATCCCTACACCGATGAGCCGTACTCGCGCGACCCGCGACAGGTGGCCACGAAGGCCGAGGCGTATCTGCGCACCACCGGTATCGCCGATACCGCGATCTTCGCCCCGGAGGCGGAGTTCTTCATGTTCGACAAGGTGCGTTACGACACCCGCGTGAACACGAGCTTCTACGAGGTGGACTCGGCCGAGGCGGCGTGGAACTCCGGCAAGCAGGACAACGGCCCGGACGAGCCGAATGTGCCGAACAAGGGCATCCACGAGCATATGGGCGAGGGCTACTTCCCGGTGCCGCCGCTCGACCACGGCCAGGACGTGCGCGACCAGATGATGGTCAACCTCACCAACGCGGGCCTCGTGCTCGAGCGCGCGCACCACGAGGTGGCGCAGGCGCAGCAGGAGATCAACTACCGTTACAACACGCTGCTGCACGCCGCCGATGACCTGATGAAGTACAAGTACATCGTCAAGAACACGGCCGCGCAGTTCGGCAAGGTCGTCACCTTCATGCCCAAGCCGCTCGCCGGCGAGAACGGCACCGGCATGCACAACCACCAGTCGCTGTGGAAGGACGGCAAGCCGCTGTTCTACGGCGACGGCTACGGCCAGCTCTCCGACATCGCCCGCTGGTACATCGGCGGTCTGATCCATCATGCCGGCTCGGTGATGGCGTTCACCAACCCGACCACCAACTCGTACCGCCGTCTCGTTCCGGGCTACGAGGCCCCGGTCGATCTCGTCTACTCGGCCCGCAACCGCTCGGCGGCCATCCGCATCCCGATCGCCGGCTCCTCCCCCGCCGCCAAGCGCATCGAGTTCCGCGTGCCGGACCCGACCGCCAACCCGTATCTCGCCTTTTCCGCCGAGATGATGGCCGGTCTGGACGGCATCCTCAACCGCATCGAGCCGCCGGAGCCGATCGACAAGGATCTCTACGAGCTGCCGCCGGAGCAGGCCAAGGGCATCAAGGTGGTGCCCGGCTCGCTGGCCGAGTCGCTCGACATCCTCGAGGCCGACCACGACTTCCTCATGCAGGGCGACGTGTTCACGCAGGATCTGCTCGAGCAGTGGGTCAAGATCAAGCGCGACGAGATCCTCACCCTGCGCCTAACCCCGACGCCGCAGGAATTTGATATGTACTTCGATGCCTGATAATTACTGCTATTAAGCGGTAATATCTGAAAGCGCTTTCAGATATGGGAGTATCTGACCGACAGCGGTCAGATACAGGAACGGCCCGCCGGAAACGTTGCGATAACGCGGTTTCTGGCGGGCCGTTCTTTGCGCATGTGTCGAAAAATACAGATAGCCACCAGTGATTAAACTCATCTTCTACAGATCGCTTCTGCAGCCATTCCGAGCCATACGACCTTGCACAACATTGATAGTGACATTCATTGCATGACAGCGATCATTCGTGCCTAGTGCCCCGTTGCCATTACGGCAACACGCTGTCCGTAAAGAAGAAATATGAATGGTAAGATGAATGTTAACAGTGCCCCACACGCGAGCCGAAAGGCAGCGAACCAGGTGGGGCCGTTTTTATCTCCGAAGCCCGCCCTCACACTCAAAATGATTATGCCGCTATCACTATCATGAAATTTTGCTTTTCCATCTACTTGACGAACCGACCAGCGATGACTATTGCCATCACGCCGGATTAGTGACTTCAATATGCGGGTTTCAGACAGCCCGATGCATGATTTGCATAACTGCCGATGCATAAATTACATAACAGCCACTGTATGTTTTACATAAACCATTATCGATAATTTGCTCCGATTTGGCATTTTTCTCCCCTGACTCACAATGAGGTGGTCAAAAAAGCCGGGCCACTCGGCCGATGTCTCACCGCGCCTCACCTCGCCTTGTTCGGGTCGGTGGTGCCGGCGAGCGGCTTCTCCCCCGGCCGGCCGAGCGGGCCAACGAGCTCATGCGCCCGGTACGGCTCCTCGAGATAGTCGATCTCCTCAGCACTCAAACGCACCTGACGGGCGAGGACGGCGTCGTCCACGCGCGAGGGTTTAGAGCAACCCACGATCGGCGCGGTCACGCCCTTGGCCCACAGCCAGGCGAGCGCGATGCGGGCCATCGGCACGCCGTGCCTGTCCGCGAGCTCGGCCACACGGCGGATGATGGGCAGATCCTGCTGCTCGGCGTGGTCGTACTTGTTGCGCTCGGTGGCGTCGGTGCGCCCGCGCACCGAGTCCGACTCCCACGTGCGCCGGGCGAGATGGCCCGACGCGAGCGGGCTGTACGGGGTGATCGCCATGCCGTACTGCCGGCACACCGGAAGAGTCTCGCGCTCGTCCTCGCGGTAGAGCAGGTTGTAGTGCGGCTGGAAGCTGGAGAAGAGCGTCCAACCGTTCTCCTGCGCCGCTACCTGCATGTCGTGCAGCTGGTAGGCATACATCTCGCTCGCGCCCAGCGCGCGCACCTTGCCGGCCCTCACAAGGCCGTTCAGCGCCTCCATCGTCTCCTCGATCGGGGTGCCGTAATCAAAACGATGAATGATATACAGATCGAGATAGTCGGTCCCCAGCCGTCTGAGCGTGCCGTCGATCTCGCGGTTGATCGCCTCTTTGGACAGCCGCCCGTCGTTGAAGAAGACCTTGCTGGCGAGGACGACCTGATCGCGGCGGATACCCAGTTTTCGAAGTGCCCGGCCGATGAACTGCTCGGAGGTGCCGAACGCATAGACGTTGGCGGTATCGATGAAATTGACGCCCAGATCCAGCGCCCGGGCGATGACGGCGGTCGTCGCCTCCTGGTCGATGGTCCACTGATGGAATTTCTGCGACGGCTCGCCGAAACTCATCCCACCCAGGCACAGCGGCGAGACCATGATCCCTGACCTGCCCAGCGGCACGCGCTCGGTGATCGGCTCCGGCAGCTCTTTCGCGTTGACACCGTCCGCACGCACGCCGTCCATCATGATGACCTCCTTGGGGCAACTTGTATCAGCCCACCGATCCCCAATCTATTGAGTTGATGTGCGTGAAGTACAGCGGCGCCACCGGCAGGGTGAGCAGCGCGGAATCAACTTACCCATACCGACTTACCCACGCCGCCTTATCCATGATCAGCGCGGCATCGGCTTACTCCAGACCCTGCGGGCCGTCATGCAGCAGGCGCTCGAAACCGGCCTCGTCGAGGATCGGCACACCCAGCTGCTCGGCCTTCGTGGCCTTGGAGCCGGGGTTCGCGCCAACGACCACGAAGCCGGTCTTCTTCGAGACCGACCCCGCCGCCTTGCCGCCGCGCGCCTCGATGGCCTCCTTGGCCCCCTCGCGCGAATAGCTCTCGAGCGTGCCGGTGACGACCACCGTCACCCCCTCCAGCGTCTGCGGCAGGCCGGAGCCTTCCTCCTTCTTGCTGCCGATGCCCGCCGCCGTCCATTTGGCGAGCAGGTCATGGTGCCAGTCGGAGGGATCCTTGGCACGGGCGAACCAGTCGACCACCGCGGCCGCCGTATCCTCGCCGATGCCGTCGATGGCCATCAGATCGTCCTTGCTCGCGTTCTCCACGGCGTCGAGCGAGCGCAGGGAATTGGCGATCAGGCGCGCGGTCGGCCCGCCCGTGTGCCGGATGGACAGGGCGACGAGCACACGCCACAGGTCGGCGTCCTTGGCCTTGCCCAGCTCCTCGATGAGCTGTTGTGTGTTCTTGGAGGCGCGGGCGGGGGTGGTCACCTCGCCTTTCGCGTTCGTCTTCGCCTCGTTCCAGAACGCCGGGACCGTGGTCCACAGGCCCGAGCCCCCGCGCTTCGTGCGCACCGTGCGCGTCGCACCCGACGCCAATGTGACCTTTTTGACCTCGACCACGGCGATCTCGCGCCAGACGCGCACGTCACGCAGTTTCTGCTCGGTCAGGTCGAAAATATCGGCCTCGCTGGAAAGAACCGGTTTCTGCGGGGCCGGCAGCCTCAGCCCCTCGACGGGCTGGTATGGCTCGGGCTCCTCCCCCGGGCCGACTTTGATGCCGGTCTGCCACTTGTTGTCATGCACGGTCTGCGGCGGCACGTACACGGCCGGCGAATCGGGCCGGTCATGCTCCGGCTCGCACAGGGCCGTGGCCACCTCGATGCCGAGCGAGTCGATGTCGAAAGCAGTGCGCGAGCCCACGTGCAGCACGCGGTTGACGATCTGGGCGGGGCATCCCTCGGCGTTGGGGCAGCGCCAGTCCACATCCCCCTCTTTCTGGTGGACGAGCGGGGTGCCGCAGCTCGGGCATCTCGTGGGCATATGGAAGGCCCGCAGCTCGCCCTCCCGGCCTTTGCGGTCGGCCAGGACCGGCCCGACGAGTTCGGGGATCACATCGCCGGCCTTGTGGATGACGACCGTGTCGCCGATGAGGATGTTCTTGCGGCGCACCTCGTCCTCGTTGTGCAGTGTGGCGGCGGAGACGGTGCTGCCGGCCACGTAGACAGGTTCGAGCACGGCCACCGGGGTCACGCGACCGGTCCGTCCCACCTGCACGATGATGTCCTTGAGGCGGGTGTTGGCCTCCTCGGGCGGGTATTTGTAGGCGATGGCCCAGCGCGGCGCGCGGCTCGTCACCCCCAGACGGCGCTGCAACGCGCGCGAGTCCACCTTCACCACGATGCCGTCGAGGGCGTGCTCGATGTCGAATCGGTGCTCGTGGTAGTAGTCCACCATCTTCTCGATCTCGGCGAACGTGTGCACCACACGGTTATGGGGGCTGGTGGGGATACCCCAGCGATCGTAGAGGTCGTAGGCCTGTGACTGGTCGACGAGATCATCGCCGGCGGCCCGCTCGGCGTCCGTCCATTCCACCAGGCCCAGGCCGTGGGCGTAAAACGTGAGCCGGCGCGAAGCGGTCACACGCGGGTCCTTCTGCCGCAGGCTTCCCGCCGCGGCGTTGCGCGGGTTGGCGAACGGCGCGGCACCCGTCTTCTCCCGCTCCTGATTGAGGGCGTGGAAGTCGTCGAAGCGCATGAACACCTCGCCGCGCACCTCCAGCAGGTGGGGGATGTCGGCCTTGGTGCCGTCGAGCTGGGCGGGGATGTTGCGGATAGTGCGCACGTTGGCGGTGATGTCCTCGCCGGTCACGCCGTCGCCGCGCGTCAGGCCCTGCACGAGCACACCGTCGCGGTAGATGAGGTTGAGGGCGAGGCCGTCGATCTTCACCTCGCACGTCATCTGCAGCTTCTCGCCCTGCCTGACGCCCAGCTCGGTGCGCACGCCGTCATACCAGTCGCGCAGCTCCTGCAGGGAGAACACATCGTCAAGCGAGAGCATCTGCGAGGGATGGCGCACGGAGGGGAACTCGTTGGTGAACGTGCCGCCGACCCGATGCGTGGGGGAGGATGGTGTGTCAAGGGCCGGGAAAGCCTTCTCCAGCGCCTGGAGGAAGCGGATGCGGGCGTCATAGGCAGCATCCGAGCTGACGGGATCGCTGTTGATGTAATAGTCGATCTGGTCGCGCTCGCACCAGGCGGCGACCGCGCTGTGCAGGCTGGCCGCGTCCTGCGCGGTGAGGGCGGGCACGTCGATATGGGCGAGGACGGCGATATCCGTGTCGGTGCCGGTCAGCCCGAACGGCAGCCGCCGACCGGCGGCAGGGGCATGATGGCCGGCCTGCGCGGCGGTCTTTCCTGCCGTCGCATCCACGGCGCCGACGCCCTTACTGGAATCCACACCGTCGCCGGAATCGACGCCTGTGCCGAAATCAAGGTCCAAGGTGTCCTGCATCTTCCGATCAGTCTGCGTCATACCCGCAATTCTATCGGCGCCGGCTCACGCCTCCAGCGAGCGCAGGAACCGCGCCTGAACCATGTCGATGCCGTTCTGATGGCTGCGGTTGACACGCGCCCATGCGCGGGCGATGGTGCGCGCGGGCACGAACATGCCCTCGTCCACGCTCACATGCGTCGCCTCCTCGAGGATCGTGGAGATCTGCCGGTCCGGCCAGAGCGGCAGGGAATCGGCGTCGAGCGCCGAGCGCACCTGCTCGTCCGTCTGCGGCACCTCGATTCCCTGCGAGCGCATCCTGCCGGACAGCTCCTCAAGCTCGCCCTCGAGCGCCCCGCCCGCGTTCTGACCCAGCAGCAGAGCCGTCTGGTAGCAGGCGGCCGCCGGCTGGAGACGGTCGAGCTGCCACTCCGCATAGGCCAGGCGGTAGTAGGCGTAACCGGCGTCGAGCCGGTCGACGGCCACGTTGAGCGCGTTGAGGCAGGCGGCACGGGCGCTCGGCCAGTCCTCCGCCCGGGCGAACTGCACGCTCTGGCGCAGATGGATCATGGCATACGAGGGCGCGTAGGAGACGGCCTTGTTCAGATGGCGCAGGGCGGACTCGCGCTCGGAGCTGTTGCCGTAGGCGTCGGCGAGCAGCAGGTGACCGTAGAACAGGTCGTCAGGGATGACGAGCGTCGTCTCGCCCGGGGTCGCGAACAGGCGGTTGTAGACCACGCGCTCGGCGTAGGAATTGAAGAAGCGCGGCACACCCGGGCCGGAGCCATACCGCCGGTCGGCGCGGGCGAGCGTGTCCTCGAACTGGTCGATGGCCTTGCGCGGCTCCATACCCCCGATGGCGGAGTGGATCAGGTCATCGCGCGTGGAGCGCAGCTCGACGGCGTCGGTGAAACGGACATCCGGTACGGCGGTGCGGTCGATGAGCGCACGGATGAGGCTCTCGCGGACGGCCTCCAGCTCCGGGTCGGCGATCTTGTCGAGGAACGCGGTGGCGGCCTTGGCCGCCTCGACCGACGTGCGGGTGCCGGCCTCCTCCTCCCGCCGCAGCTGTTTGACGTAGTCGAGGGCGGTCTGGAGCACCTCCTCGCGCTGGATCGACAGACCGAGCGAGTCTTTGGCCCCCAGCTCACGGCGGGCGCGGGCATCGAATCTGCGCTGCGCGGCCTCCGGCTCCTCCTGTGCGGCGTCCGGCGTGTAATCAAGGTCGCGCAGGGAGACGGGCGAGGCGGCGGGCAGAAGGCCGCCGTGGCCGTCATCGCGCAGGACAGCGCCATGACGCCGGTAGAAGGCGATCATGTCGAAATCCCCGTTGCCGGCCAGGGCGCGCAGGTCGCGCTCGAATTCGTCGCGGGTGAAGGTGACGGTGACGAGCCTGCGCAGGGTGGGCATATCGGTGCCGGGCAGGGCGGATCCGAGGAATGCCGCGGCCACACGTGCCAGTTCAGGGTGCTGCGGGGAGACCACACCGGCGAGTCCTGCGGCGACGGGATCGTCGTCATCGCCGCCGTCATCCTCGTCACCGTCATCCTCGTCATCCATCGCGGCGCCGTCCATTTCCCCGGCATCCTCGCCCGGCTGGCGTGTCTGGTCGTCCGCGCCGGCCCGCGCACCGTCGTCAGGCGTCCCGCTCTGGCGGCCGTACTGCCCATCCTGGTCATCGGCATCCGGTCCGCCGGGATGATCCGCCGGCTCCTGCCCGGTGACGGTCGGCTCATCCAGCTCGTCGCCCACGGCATGGCCGAGCGGGTCGGAGGCGAACGGGTTGACATCCGGCACGATCGGCGTCGTCTCCGGGTCACCATGACGGTCCCGGTCCTTCGCCTCGCCCTTGCCGGAGGGACGGTGGACAAGCCCGAGCCGGTCGAGCAGGCCGGGACCGGGCTCCGCATGACCGATATCAGCCGCCTGCGTGAGACGGTTGTCGGTGATGAGCAGGCTCACCTTGTTGACCTGCGACGAGGCGCCGAACGCGAGCGCGGCGAGCAGCAGCCCCTCCTCCAGGCTCTGCCGGGCCGCGAGCGCCTTCTTGTCCTCGTCGCTGGCCGGCAGATATCTTCCCCCGGCATAGAGCTTGTCGGGCAGCAGACCGGTCTCCACGGCAGCCGCCTCGACGGCCACACGCCCGTCCGAGAGCGAGCAGCGGAAGTCGACATCCGCGCGCAACGGAAGGCGCAGCATCTCGTACATCCGCGAGAGTGACTGGCGGTACAACCATTCCCCTTTCTGCGCAGGCCGGCCGGCCTTTTGCTCCTCCCGCAGCAGATGATCGGTGGTGGCGGCCGCATACCCGCCCGCACGGAGCAGATACGAGGCAACGTCGGGAGCAGGACCGCCGTACGCCTGGTCGCCCGCCTCGTCAAAGGCATTGTCCTGGCCGCGCCAGAGCACGGAGCCGGGTACCGGCAGCGCCGTGAGGACGGGGTCGCGCAGGATCGCGCGATCCATGTCGCAGACCGTGCGCTCGTCGGCGTCCTCCTCCACCGGCCCGGCGCCGGTGATCGCGTTCGTCTCCAGCACGGCCGAGAGCAGCGCGAAACGGTTGAGCGCCGATTCGAGGCGCAGCGCCTCCAGCTCACCGGTCAGGTCGAGCGAGCCTTGCGGCGGGTTGCCGGGCACCGGCGAGGCGGTCACGCGCGAATGCAGCTGGAAGGCCCGCGAATAGGCCGACGTGGTCAGCGTGGTGGGTTCGAGCCCGTGTTCGGGCAGCAGCCGTGAGGCGCCGCCCTCGAAGAAGCCGAGCTGGTCGGGCAGGGAGAGGAAGAAACGGTCGAGGCCGGAGATGCGGTAGCCGGCCAGGGCGTTGGCGGTGATGGTGCCCACGGTGTTGCGCACCGCCGCCATCGGTGCCTGCTCGCGCAGCAGGCGGAACACGGCGCCCGAGCCGTAGCCCTCGGGGTAGCCGGCCACGAGCGGCAGGTAGCCGGCGGCAAAGAAGCCGATCGCCACGGCGTCACGGTAGGACAGATCATGGCGCAGCCGTGGTTCCAGCGGCATCTTCAGCTCGGTGAGGTCATACCGGCCGCCGCGCTGTACCCATGAGGCCACCCAGCGCGGGTCATCGTCGGGCGTGTCGAGCCCGGAGAGCATGGCCCCGTGCACCACCGCGCCGTCGGGGATGGTCCGGCCGGCGTCGGCGAGCGGGTTGGAGGCCATGCCGATGCGACGGTCCGCGTTCTGGCCGGGGATGGCGGAGGAGACCGCGCCGGCTGCCGTGCGGGCCGCCGCCCCCAGACGCCCCCACAGCCGCGAGAACGCCGCGCCCGCCGCCTTCGTGCCCGACGTCTTTCCAGCAGGACGCGCGTGGGCGGCCCCTGTCCCCGATGTACTGGCTGTACCGGCAGAAGTGCCGTCATCCGGCCCGGACGGGGTTTTCTCCTGACCGGCCGTCTCCTGCCGACCAGCCTGCCACTCCACGCGCAGGGCCTCGGTACGCTCGGGAATGAAGGTGAAATCGACGCTGAGGCCGGCGGCCTCGCCCATCGGCGCGGGGGCGAGGAACACACGGCCGTGCCAGTCGGCGAGCGCCACCTGGGAGAACATGTCGTCCTGCGGGAAGATACCGAGCGCAATGAGGCGCCCGCCCAGCCTCGGCAGCTGCGCCCAGCCCACGCCGACACCCGATTCGGCGGGGATGTGGAAGATCTGCCGCTTGACCAGGGGCCCGAGTTTCTCCTGTGCGGGCGCGGAGGAGCCGGCAGCCGCCTGCCCGGCCGCGTAGGCGCGCAGGAACCGGTCCTGGCCGGCCAGCGTGCGCCGCGCCTTATCGCGCAGCAGGCTCCGCGGGGCGGTGCCGAGGGCACCGCCCTGCACACTGCCCCGCAGGGTGCCGTCATCAGCTGTGTGATGTGCCCCGTCGCCGTGCATCTGCCTCTCGCCCATAATCCGCCTTCCGCCCGGCCGATGCCGGGCTGTGTCGTCATAACCGGCACGATGGCCGGACCCCTCCCATTGTGCCCGCCCCACGGCGACGGGCACAGCCCCGGGCGAAAATTGTGGATAACCCCGCCCGGCGCCCGCCGGCGCCGCCGTCACCTAGAATTGCGCCTATGAGCACTGATCGCACCCCGGGAAAGCCACGACGCCATCCGCATCTGACCGCCGTGGCGGAGGCCGTCGCCTCCGGGGTCGGTCGTGCGGCCGGGGCACTGAGCAGCGGCCTCTCACATTTCCACAGCACCCAGGGCCCGGCAATCCGCGGTTTCTTCCGCCGGCGCCGCCATGCCGCGCGTCTGCTGGGCATCGGCGTCGTCATCATCCTCATCCTCGAGGTGTTCTGCTTCAACGCCTCCTTCTGGAAGGGGCTGACGGCCCCGGCCGCCCTTGACCCTCTGTCCACCACACAGCAGGTGGGCAGCGGCCTGCGCCAGGAATCCACCACCCTGCTCAGCGTGGTGGACGGGCAGAACAGCTGGGTGGAAATCGGCGGCATGGACACGGTGGTCGACACCGTCCATCTCAGCTCCGCCGTGCCCGCCGTGCCTGACCAGAGCGCGGAGAACCCGCCCACCATTCCTGACGCGTCCGCCCTTCCAGCGGCGAGCTCATGGGTGCAGGTGCGCGTGCAGGTGCTGCCGAAAAATTCGGACACATGGGTGACGGGCCCGCTGCAGGGCTACTCCCCCTGGGTGGCGAACAGCCAGTATCTCGCCGCGCCGCGCACCGGCACGGCGGTGCGCGCGGTACGCGTCTGGTTCCAGCAGCCGGTGGGCTCCACCTTCGTCTACGGCCGCGTGGGCATCAACGAACGCCCGGGATTCGTCTTCTCCTGGCTGCGCGTCGGACTCCTGGTCGGCGTGCTGCTTTTCCTCATCGTGTTCGTCGACCCGCATTCTGCCGTCTGGCGCATGCCGTACGACCCCTCGAGCCGGCGCTGGCAGATCGCCGTCATGGCCCTTTTGTGGCTGCCGTTCGCGATCGGCCTGATCCTGCTCGCCTCCTCCGCCCGTCCTGCCTCATTGCAGATGCCGACGCCAGGCGCCGCCGGCAACTACACCTATGAGGGCGACCAGTACGCCCGCACCGCCGACGCGATACTGCACGGCCATCCGTGGCTCGACCTGCCTGTGGTGCCCGAGCTGGCCAAGGCACGCAACCCCTATTCCCTCGCCCTGCGCGCGCAGCTGCTCAGCCAGGGCGTCACCCCCATCTTCTGGGACCATGTGTTCTGGGGCGGCCACTGGTACATGTACTTCGGCGTGCTGCCGGTCATCCTCCTCTACCTTCCCTATGAGCTCGTCTGCCTCGCCGCGACCGGCAGCCCGCAGGGCCTGTCGACCCCGGTGGCGGTGATGCTGCTCGTCACGCTGTTCGTGCTATGCGCCCTGCTGCTGCTCGACCGCGTGCTGCGCCGCTGGCTGCCCACCACGAGCCTGGGGACCGCCTGGCTCGCCGGCCTCATGCTCATCGTGGGCGGCAACGCGGTCTTCCTGCTGTTCCGCCCCGATTTCTATACCGTCCCGCTGGCCAACTCGCTGTGGATGACGATGCTGGGACTGCTGCTCTGGCTCGACGCCCGGCGCGTGGTGACCGGCACCCGCGTCACACACGTGCTCCACCACACGAAACAGACCACCCGCGCGTGGTCGGTGACCGATGGGAATGCGGGCTGGCTGCTCCAGGCAGGCCAGATCCGCCTGTCCCGGCCGCGCCTCGTGCTGGGCACCGTGCTGCTCGCCGCGAATCTCGGCTCGCGCCCCACCTTCGCCCTGACCGTGCTGCTCGCCTTCCCGATCTTCGCCACGGAAATCCGCCACGGTCTGTTCTTCAGCTGCCTCAACCGTCCGCTTCTGCGCCGCACGCGCGCCCGCGGCCGCTATCTTGTCCAGACCGGGAAGATGGGTGTCAAAGAAGCGAAAAAGCGCGCCAGAAAGATCATCTTCTCCAGCCTTCCCAACGATCTGTGCGTGATCGCGACCGGACTGGTGACAATCCTGCCCTTCCTCGGCTGGAATTACTGGCGTTTCGGCTCGCTGTTCGACTTCGGCAACCGCTACCAGCTCACCGTCACCGACCTGACGAACTACCGCGAGCCGCTCGACCTCATGCCGCGCATCGCCCTCTACTACCTGTTCAGCCCGCTCAAGACAAGCAGCGACTTCCCCTGGCTCTCGCTCGTGCCCACGCCGCTGCGCACATGGCAGTACACGGAGCCGTGGATGGGCGGCCTGTTCGCCCTGTTGCCGTTCTGCGCGCTGGGCCTGTTCGCCCTACTGCTCACACGCCGGCTCGCGCGGCGCGGGGCGGCTGGCTTCGTCTGGACGCTGCTGGTGATGGGCGTGGCGCTGTGCCTATTCAACTCGTATTACGCCGGCCTGTCGCTGCGCTACATGGCCGACTTCGGCTGGATCTTCGCCCTGCTCGCCGTGCTCGGCACGGCCGCCCTCGAACAGTGGGCGCTCTACGCACCCGGCAGCTCACACGAGCAGGCGGTGCGGCTGGGAGTTGTCCACGTTCTGGAAGCCGTGCTCGTGCTCACAGGACTCATCATCACCCTGCAGGCACTGTTCGTGCCCGGCAGGGTCTCCGGCCTGCTCGAGAATGCCTCGACGTTCTTCTTCTCGGTGCGATCGCAGATCGTCCCGCTGCCGTGAGGGGCTGATGATCGCCTGATCTGATGGGATGATGATGGTCTGATCTAGCCGTCTGACTGTCGGACTTTCACAGGCTGTAACGCAGCAGCACCGCACCGCTCTGCTGGAAGGTCTTCACACCCTCGAACCGCAGCGGCAGCGGACGGTCGCTCGTACGGCCCTCAAAGACGGATGGCATATCCGCACGTCCATCGATGCCCGGGCCGACCATGATGTCGATCTCAGCGAGCAATCCGGCGTTGAGGAAGGCCGTGTTGACGGTCGGCCCGCCGACGACGCCCATGCGGCGCACACCGAAGTGCCGCGCGAGCACATCAGCCGCTGTGGCCAGATCGGCATGCTCCGCTCCGGCGACGATCCACGAGATGTTCTGTTTCTCGAGATAGCGCAGATATTCCGCGCTCACCCGCCGGCTGGTGATGATGAGGTGCGGCTTGGTGGTGCTCGTCTCCTTCGGCCAGAGCAGACTGCCGCGCGAATCGACGACCACTTCGTAGCCCGGCGCCTTCGCGGCGATGTGGAAGCCGTCCTTGCCATAGGCAGTGGCATCCTTCGCCGTGAAAGCGCCGCCCGCCATCTCGGAGGCGGCGGTGCGCCTGCCGCTCAGCGTGGTGGGCAGGTCAAGGTCGGAAAGCGTGGCGTAATAGGCGTCGTTGCCGCGCATCTGGGCGGTCATTGCACAGTCGATGCGCCCTCATGTAGCAGACGATCTGCGGTTTCGTCAGTCCTGACATCGCCTTTTCCTGCTTTATCTGCTCTGGCATTGTCTTCTCCTCCGCGTTCCTCTGTTTCCTCTTCCTCTGTGTTTGCGGTGCACCTTTCCTTCCGGCGCACCGCACGTTTTCACGTTGTATCCAAGGCCGATGCCAGCCTGGTCGGGCTATCTCCCATCTTTGTGGGTTGCTATCCGGCTTTGCACAGATCAACCATTACTTCTGCTCATCTGTCTCATCGGTCCATATATCAAGCAGTACTTTGTTCAAGCACTGGAACTCAAGATTCAGCTTTCACGGCGAAATCGAGGAGAAATGTCCTTCGTGCGTGTGGAACAGAAACGCGACGGACTTTGTCCAATTATCCACAATCAACCGATTCGGATGAATCGCTGACCGTTCTTTGAAACACTCAGTTCAGATACGTCGAACAAGTCGGCTGACTGCCGATTGATCCGAGCACAAGCGAAAGGAGGGGCGATGGAATTCATTTATACGTCTGACTTCGAATCATGGATTCAGGACCTGAGAGACAAGCAGGCGCGCAAGTGCATCATGTACCGCTTGAACCGCTGCCAGACCGCTGGTCGAATTGTGGGCGACACACACCCGGTCGGCGGCGGAGTCAGTGAGTTGAGATTCGATTTCGGGCCAGGCTATCGGGTGTATTTTGCGCAGAAAGAATCAACACTGATTCTTCTTCTTGCCGGTGGTGAAAAACACGGTCAGAATCGAGACATACGCAGAGCACGGGTACTGTTGCAGGAAATGAAGGAGGACGGGCAATGGTGAAAGTCATGAAATTTGATCCGGCGCATTTTCTGCGCACCCGCGAGGAAATGGTGGATTTTCTCGATGAGGCCGCGAAAGACGATGATCCCGCGATGTTCGCACAATCAATGCAGGTTGTCTGGCGGGCATTGGCAGAACACGGTTTCATCGGTAAGAATGAGCGCATCGATGACGATATCGCCACGGCCGATACTGATAGCAACAACAATTCGAATACCAAAGGCAGCAGGAAAACAGATACGCCTATTGCCGTGTGACAACGCCGTGCAAGCAATCCAGCGTCATCAAATCCATATCCCACCATTAGTCACGACGCGACCGACGGCGACTCATGCCAGTGATGCGCGAGAGTGCATCACTTGTCTCGAGTGTCACAGATGAGGTACCGGAAACGGTGCTGTGCACGATTCAGGTGACACTGATATCACCTATCACCGCTCACAGCGAGAAGCCGAGGATCTGCGACTCTTTGTGCAGCGTGGCCGGATCCGACCAGCCGTAGTCGTACATGTTGTCCTCTGTGCTGATCGAGCGGATCTCGGCCTTGTCGATATAGATCTCACCGGAGAGATGGTCGGTCTCGTGCTGGAAGATGCGGGCCGGCCAGCCATGCAGATCCTCCTCGTGGCGCACGCCCTTCTCGTCCTGCCACACGGCATGAATATCGTGCCAGCGCCGGCGCACCGCCTCCACACCAGGCAGCGAGAGACAGCCCTCGTAGAAGCTCGCCGTCACCTCGCTGATCGGCTCATAGTGCGGGTTGATGATGACATGGAACGGGAAATCGGCGAAATCGCGCGGGTCTTTCGACCAGTCGTACGGCTCCTGCTCGTCGTCCTCCCCCGCGTCATCGGCGTCGCCATCCCCCACGCTCTCCGCCGTTTCATCAGCATTCTCATCGGCAACAGTAGAGACAGCATCAGTGGAATCATCAGCCTCGCCATCATCATCGTCATCAACGAGATGGTCCTCGACCACGGCAAAGGCAAGCGGGATGCCGACCTGCGGGGCAGCGAGCCCCACACCCGGCGCCTTGAGCATCGTCTCACGCATCACAGGGATCAGCTCGCGCAGCACGCGCGCCGAAATCTGGCCGGTGTACTCGTTCCACGGCTGGCGCAGCACGGGGTCGCCCACCTCCACGATGGGGATCGTCCCGTCCTTCTTGTTCTTGAGCAAGTGACGGACGAAGGCGGTCAGCTCCTTATCGACCGGACCGGCGAAAGCCATGATTCCTCCCTGACGGATGCAGCTGCTTTCTCAGGCGAGACGGTCGGCGACGACCTTGGCGAGACTCTCGCACACCTGCTTCGCCTGTGGCTCGGTGGCAGCCTCCACCATCACGCGCACGACCGGCTCAGTGCCCGACGGCCGCAGCACGACGCGGCCGGTCTCGCCGAGGATCTCCTCCTGCTCCTTGACCGCCTGGGTGATGCCCTCGTCGGTCTTCGCCTCGTTCTTGCGCGGCGTGCGCACGTTGATGAGCTCCTGCGGCAGCTGCGGGAAGTCAGCGGCGAGCTCCTTGAGCGACTTGCCCGAGCGCACGACCTCGTGGGCGAGCGTGAGGGCGGTCAGCGTGCCGTCGCCGGTGGTGGCGAACTGGCGGTTGATGATGTGGCCGGACTGCTCGCCACCGAGCGTGTAATCGTGCTTAAGCATCTCCTCAAGCACATAACGGTCGCCCACGGCGGTCTGCACGGTGTTGATGCCCATCTTCTTGAGGGCGAGCTTGAGGCCGAGGTTGCTCATGATGGTAACCACGAGGGTATCACCGTTGAGCCGTCCCTCCTGCTTGAGCGCGCGGGCGAGGATACCCATGATCTGGTCGCCGTTGACGAGGTGCCCCTCGTTGTCCACGGCGAGGCAGCGGTCGGCGTCACCGTCGCACGCCACGCCCATGTCAGCGTCGGCGGCGGTCACCATGGCCTGCAGCTGCTCGGGATGCATGGAACCGGCGTGATCGTTGATGTTGTAGCCGTCCGGGCTGGCGTTGATGACCACCACGTCGGCGCCCGCCTCGCGCAGCACGACGGGCGCGACGGCGCTGGTGGCACCGTTGGCGCAGTCCACCACGATGCGCAGGCCCTTGAGCGGGGTCGGATCGTCGGCAGTGGCCGAGCGGACGATGTGCTCGGTGTACATCTGCGTGCTCGTGTCGGAATCATGGTGGATACGGCCCACGCCGCGGCCGGTCGGGCGCTCCCAGTCCTGGCCGAGAATCGCCTCGATCTGGTCCTCCTTGTCGTCGGAGAGCTTGAAGCCGCCGCGCGCGAAGAACTTGATGCCGTTGTAGATCATCGGGTTGTGGGAGGCGGAGACGATACCGGCGAAATCAACGTTGAGCTGGGTCGACAGATAGGCCAGACCCGGGGTGGGGATGACGCCGACGTCGATGACGTCGAACCCGCCGGCGGCCATGCCGGCGGCGAGCGCCGAAGAGAGGAAATCGCCGGAGACGCGGGTATCACGGCCCACCAGCGCACGCTTGCGGCCCTCGCCCTTGTGGTCCTTGCCCAGCACGCGGGCGGCAGCCTCGCCCAGATCGAGGGCCATCTTCGGGGTCAGCTCCTTGTTGGCGACGCCGCGAACGCCGTCAGTACCAAACAGACGTGGCATATATCCTCCAATACGGGCGACGGCCCCTGCCGGCCGTCTCGCCGGTCAGCCTGTCGCCCATCACATGCTCTGCCCACTACAGTACCGCCCACGACAGAGGAGACGACACTGCAGTAGTCCCATCCCGTTCCGTCACCCTGATTGATTCTGACGTCCTGATTGATTTCGCCGCTCTGATTGGCGTTCGCAGGCAGGCGGAAATGATCATCATCCATTTCCACCTTCGCCGACATTTCTCGACAGGCGATGGACCCAACTGGTAATCTGGGGAAAGAAGGTTACCAGGCAACCCGGGTGAGTCTTGAAATAAGAGATCGTGTCAAAACCCGGGCCGAGGCTGGTAACCTTCTGTATTTTATTTTTATTATTTTTATCCATGCTGTTGCACAAGCTGATGAATGCCCTGTTCATCCGCGTACCAAAGATTTCGGATTACATAATCAGGATTTTTCTCGTTGTAGGTCGAGAGCTGATACAGAATTTTCCTTGTCAGTCTCGTACCATAAAAATCCAGCAAAAATGAGTCTTTTCTTACACCCTTGCCGTGGTGTTCATTCTGGATGGATTTCTTGACCGCGGTTCTAATTTTGCTTGCCTCGGAACGGTATCTCGGTGTGATGCTCCTCGTTGACTTCAGCTCGACCAGCGTCTGTTGTTCGACCCAATAGAAGTCGTTTGTCGTACCAAGAGTCTTCTCATCTCGAGGGATCCAGACAAAATGCTGGCCGAGATCGTAGACGAAACGTTCCATGAAGACGATCTCGTGTATCTCCAGCACATCGAGCGCGACAGGAATTCCCACCGCTTCCTGCCGCGTATCCCATCCATCTGGCCCGACATCAGCCACACCACGCATGCCGGTGAACGACCTTTCAAGGTCATAGCGGGTGCGGGTCTTCATATCAGCGATTATCCGCAGTATGCCGGCAGAGCAACAGGACAAAGGCCGGTTGTGGAAAAGTGGGAAAGCACACAAGGGCCACCGGACCGAAACAAAAAAGACCGCCGGGATGAGCCCGACGGCCTTGTGCATCACTCAGTGGGACAAGCAGCGAGACAAGCGCTCACTTGCCGAGCGAGGCGTTGTACGCCTGCACGCGCAGACGGCGCTCCGCCTCGTCCTGCTTGTCGAGCACCTGGCGCTTGAGGCCCCACTCGGCGTCCTTGTGGGAGTCGAGCCAGGCGCGGCCGGCCTCCACGAGCGCCTTCGTATCGGCGTGCACCGGGTACAGACCGTTCGGACGGCCGGTGATGAGGCCCTCGGCCATATGGAAGCTCCGGTTCTTCCAGATCCAGTCGAGCGTGCCGAAGTACTTGGCCACGTAGTCCGTGTAGAGCGCAGGGTCGGACGAGCCGGAGAAGCCGTCCGCGCTCTGGCGCATCTGGGCGTTGGTGAGCTTGCCGGAGAGGGCCTGCTCCCACGCCCATGCCTTGGCCTGGGCGGTGGGGATGAGCGCCTTGGCGCCGTAGGCCTGCTCCACGTTAGCGGTGGAGCTGTTCTTCGCCAGATGCGCGTCGATCTGCTCGGCGGAAATGGCACCGACGCGGGCGAGCGCCTTGAGGATGACCCACTGCTCGTCGTTGTCGATCGCCAGGCCCGGCACCACGGAGGTGTCGCCCTCCAGCAGCGCCTTGGCGGAGGCGGCGAACTCCTCGCCCTCGCCCATGGCGAGCCACGCGTTGGCGAGCTGGAACTGCTCGTCGGAGCCGGCCTCGGCCTTCCTGGCGAGGTCCAGCAGGGACGCGGTGGTGGAGGCGGCAACGGCCGCGCGGCGATCCGGGGCGACGAAGCCCGAGACGGTGAGCGCGAGGTGCTGCAGCGCATAGCGGAAGGTGGTGGACTGCCTCTCGGTGGCGAGCGCGGCCAGAGAGGTGGCGATGAAGCGCTCGGCCGGCAGCTCGTCGTCGCGGGTCATATCCCACAGGGCGAGCCAGGCGGTGGCGCGGGCGAGCGGGTCCTCGAAGTCGGCAAGATGGTCGAGCAGGAACTCGAGCGAGTCCGTGTCGAAGCGCAGCTTGGCGTAGGTCAGATCATCGTCGTTGAGCAGAATGAAGTCCGGGCGCTTCTTGCCGATGAGCGCGGAAACGGTAGTCTTCTCGCCCGCGACGTCCAGCTCGGTGGTGGAGGCACGGCGCACGACGCCGTCGGCATCGAGGTTGTAGAAGCCGATGCCCATGCGGTGCGGGCGCAGCGTCGGATGATCCTTTGTGGCGCTCTGGAGGATGTCGAAGCCGGTGATGGTGCCGTCCGCGTCAGTGGTGAGGCTGGCGGTCAGAGTGTTGACGCCGGCAGTCTGCAGCCACAACTTGGACCAGGTGGCCAGGTCGCGGCCGCTGGTGGCGGCGAGCTCGGAGAGCAGGTCGTCGAGGGTGGCATTGGAATACTTGTGCTTCTCGAGGTAGTTGTGGATGCCCTTGAAGAAGTTCTCACGCCCGGCGTACGCCATGAGCTGCTTGAGGATGGAGCCGCCCTTGGCATAGGTGATGCCGTCGAAGTTGCCTTCCACATCGTTGAGCGAGTCGATGGTGGCGGCCACCGGATGGGTGGTCGGACGCTGGTCGGCCGCCTGGCCCCAGCTCTTCTCGCCGGAGGTGAAGGTGGACCACTCGGACGTCCATTCCGTGGCCTCGGCGGTGCACAGCGTGCTCATGAACTCGGCGAACGACTCGTTGAGCCACAGATCATTCCACCACTTCATGGTCACGAGATCACCGAACCACATGTGGGCGAGCTCGTGCAGGATGGTCTCCACACGGCGGTCGGCCAGGGCGTCGGTCACCTTGGACTGGAACACGTACGAGTCGACGACGGTGACGGTGCCGATGTTCTCCATGGCGCCGGCGTTGTACTCGGGCACGAAGATCTGGTCGTACTTGGCGTACGGGTACGGCACGCCCCACTGCTTGTTGTAGAAGGCGAAGCCCTTCTTGGTGGTGTCGAACAGGTACTGGGCGTCGCGGTCGAGACCGGCCTTGAGCGACTGACGGCAGTACAGGCCCAGCGGCACGGTGCGGCCGTCCTCGTTGGCATAGGAGTCATGCCACTGCGCGTACGGGCCGGCGATGAGCGCGGTGAGGTACGTGGACATGCGCGGCGTGGTCGCAAAGCTCCAGCGGGTGACGGTGTCGGTGCCCTCGGTGAGGGTACCCTCCTGCACGGAGCGGCCCTCGAGCACCTGCTTACCGCTGGAGGGCATGGTGGACAGCACCGTCCAGGAGCTGGGGGCGTCGATGGTGAAATCGAACGTGGCCTTGAGATCGGGCTGCTCAAAGTCGGCGTACATGCGGCGGGCATCGGCTACCTCGAACTGCGTGTACAGGTAGACGCGCCTGTCGGAGGGATCGACCGCGCGGTGCAGACCCTCGCCGGTGTGCGAGTAGGCGCCGAGCGCCTCGACGCGCACGGTGTTGTGCTCGGCAAGGCCTTCCAGCTCGATGCGCGAGTCCTTGTAGACCTTGGCCGGGTCGAGGTTCTTGCCATTGAGGCTGACGGAGACGACCTTCGGGGCGATGAGGTCCAGGAAGGTGGCCGAGCCGGCGGGGGCATCAAAGCGGATCTCGGAGACGGAACCGAACGTCTCGGCGCCGCGGGTCAGATCGATGTGGACGGTGTAGCTGACATTCGAGACGAGCGAGGCACGCTGCTCGGCCTCGGCATGCGTCAGGTTCATTCCTGGCATAAAGGCAGTCCTTTCTGGGACGATGCCCGCCGGTCTGCCGCACGTGTGCGCGGCGCGTCCCGGCGGTGATGCTGCGACGACATTGATACGGACAGTCCCAGCATAACGGGCGGGCCGGCCGCTTCCGCCCGCCGCTCAGAACCGCAGGATGCGGTCGACGTGCGCCGGGTCGTGGCTCGCCATGGAGGCCAGGCAATCCGGGTCGAGGCTCTGCTGCCGGATCCATTCGAGCGAGCGGCGCTGGGCCGCCTTGTCTACCGCGATGCCGGAGACGATCATGTCCTGCCATGACTTTGACGAGTAACCGCCGTCGGAGAAGAGCAGGACGAATTTGCCGTCCGGATTGGTGATCTTCGTCGCCACGAGGCCGGTGGTGTGGCCGGGGATGTTGATGAGCCGGACGCTGCCATCGCCGTACACGTCGTACGAGTGGCCGGCCGGGCCTTCCGTGCCGTTCCAGTGGTAGAGGTCGATGTTGCGCACACCCTTCCACCAGCCGGAGTAGAAGCGCACCCGGCTTGTCAGATCTGTGCGCTGCGCACCGCGCATCTCCTCATCGGCGATGAGCACACGGCCCACACCGTCCATCATCGGCAGACCATCGGCCTGATCGCAGTCGAGATGGGAGATGACAAGGTTGTCGATATCGGAAGGCTGAATACCTTGCGCCGCGAGACGCTCGCGGATGGTGCGGTCGGCCCGACCTCGCCCTGATTGATGCGGTAGAGCGGCCAGGAGCCGAGCGAGTCGATCTGCGCGCGACGGTCATAGACGCCGAACGGGCTCATATTCCGGTTCCACGCGGTGTCCACGAGCAGACGGCCGTGCGGGGTGGTGACGAGGAAGGAGCAGACCGGCAGCCAAACGCGATCGGAATCCCGGGCGAAGAAGCCCGAGCCCTTGATGATGCTGCAGTCGGCGCCGCCCCACGCGAGGTTGGGTGAGATGCGCACGTAGCCGCACACGAATGTCTGCACCGAGAAGCCGGTGCCCGTGCCGAAGGAGATGACCGGGACGCGCTCGATGCCCTCGCCGAGCGGCTCAATCGTCTCGCTCACCTGTGAATCAGCCGTGACCAGGCCGGGAATCATGGCGGAATCCGCGACGCGTCCCGCCGCGCCGTTGGTACCCCGGGTGCTCGTGCACACTGTTCCCGCCTGCTGCGTCGTCTCTGAGACCATGTCATGTCCTTTCGTCGAGCGGATCATCGGCGGTCTGTCACTTTCCGGGCCGTCTCTTTCTGAGCCGTCTCTGTTCGATCCGTCGCTGTTGATCCGTCCCCAGTCAACAACGACAAGGGCAATATCAGGACGATCCCACGCGACAAAAAGAGCGGAAGTGTCTATCGTTATGCGCCCCCCACTGCCTGGGATGGCCACGCGACAACGGCCATTCATCCATCCATCAATCAATCAAGCCAGCCAACCATCAATCAAGAAAGCAGTCCGGATCGGCTTACAATGACGCGCATGAGCCTCTCCCCCGCTTCCTCGCGACCGCATAGCACACACACGGACGGTGCACGCCCACACAGCGCATCGCACAGCGCGCGCCCGCATGGCACACACCAACACAGCGCAAATCCCTATGCCTCCGCCCTTGATCTGCCCATCGTGCCGGACAGTCCGACACGCGAGGCCATCGAGCATGCGCTGGGGCAGATTGAGCACGAGACCGGCCATGACGCGCGGGACATCTCCGTCACCGAACTGTGCCGTCGGGCGCATGTGGCCCGTAGCACGTTCTACGCGAACTATCATCACACCGACGAGGCGCAGCGCGGCCTCGAGCTGCGGCTGCTGCACCGCATCATCGACGGCGGCGATCCGCTGCGCTCCACCGGCACGCAGGCCGCCTCCGAGGCGTTCACACACGTGATTGATCTTGTGGCGGAAAACACGCCGCTCTTCCGGCTCTTCCTCGTCGAGGTGCCGAACCGACGGTTTATCCATGACTGGAAGCAGGCGCTGTGCGCCCACCTGTGGGACAGGCTGTTCGTCGACCGCTCGCATGGCCGCCATCTGCCCTCGAGCGTCAACCGACAGCTCATTGTTGAGCTCGTCGCCGGACTGATGGTCTCGTTCGTCACGTTCTGGCTCGAGCACCCGGGCGAGGTGTCGATGGAGGAGATCCACGCGCAGCTGCCGCACCTCATCGCGCTGATCGACGAGGTGTGGTGAGAATAAAAAATCCGCGAACCCGTCAGGTGACAGATCCGCGGACTTTGCCAAATACACGGCGATCGCTTACTTCGCGTTGTTGTTGAGCGCTCGTTTACCTCGCGGCGCTGTTTTGGCGCTCGTTGATCCCGCGCCCATTACCTCTCGTTCTCAGGAATCGTGGCGAGGTCGGTGACGACCGGCACGATCATCGGGCGGCGGTGGATCTCGCGGGCGACCCAGTCGTCCAGCGTGCGGCGGACGACCTGCTGGAGCGCGTCCACGCTCTTGACGCCGTCGTCCATCGCCTGGACGAGCGCGTCGGAGATGGAGCTGCGCACCGGCTCGAACAGCTTCTCGTCCTCGGCCACGGCGTTGAGGAACACGCGCGGACCCTTGACGATGCGGCGGCGGTCGGTGTCGACCACCACGAAGCTGGAGACGAAGCCCTCGGTGCCCAGGATCTTTCGCTGCTCGAGCTCCTGCTCGGTCAGCTCGCCGATGGTGTCGCCGTCCACGTACACGTAGTGGCACGGCACGGAGCCGACGATGCCGGCCACATGCTGGTACAGGTCGACCACGTCGCCGTCGCGGGCGAGGACCACGTTGCGCGGGTCCACGCCGGTCTTGATGGCGATCTGGCCGTTGGCCAGCTGGTGGCGCGACTCGCCGTGGATCGGCATGGCGTTCTTGGGCTGGACGATGTTGTACAGGTACAGCAGCTCGCCCTCGTCGGCATGGCCGGAGACGTGGACGGCCGCGTTGTCGCGGTTGACCACGCGCGCGCCGAGCGCGGTGAGCTGGTTGATGAGGCGGTACACCTCGCTCTCGTTGCCTGGGATGAGCGAGCTGGCGAGGATGACGGTATCAAACTCGTTGACCTTGATGGTGGGATGGTTGCCGTTGGCGATGCGACCGAGTGCGGCGAGCGGCTCGCCCTGCGAGCCCGTGCACATGTAGACGATCTTGTTGTCCGGCAGCTTCTCGGCGTCACGCAGGTCGACCACCGTGTCCTCGGGCAGCTTGAGGAAGCCGAGATCGGAGGCGATCGACATGTTGCGCAGCATGGAACGGCCGACGAAGACGACCTTGCGGCCGTACTTGTGGGCCACATCGACCACCTGCTGGACGCGGTGGACGTGGCTGGAGAAGCTGGCGACGACGATCTTCTTCTGCGCGGTGCGGAACGCCTCGTCCAGCGCAGGCGCGATGGAGATCTCCGGCTTGACGAAGCCCTTGATCTCGGCGTTCGTCGAGTCGGCCATGAGCAGGTCGACGCCCTTCTCGCCCTCGTCGGAGAAGGCGCGCAGGTTGGTGAGGCGATGGTCGAGCGGCAGCGGGTCGATCTTGAAATCGCCCGTGTCGATGAGCGAGCCGGCCGGCGTGCGCACGCACACGGCGAGCGCATCGGGGATGGAGTGCGTCACCGAGATGAACCGCAGGTCGAACGGGCCGGCCTTGAGACGGTCGCCGTCGTCGACCTCGATGGTCTTCGGCTTGATGTTGAACTCCTCGCACTTCGCCTTGACGAAGCCGAGGGTGAGCTTGGAGCCGATGAGCGGGATGTCGGGGCGAAGGCGCAGCAGGTAGGGCACGCCGCCGATATGGTCCTCGTGGCCATGGGTGAGCACGAGGCCGTCCACCTTGTCCAGCCTGTTCTTGATGTAGCTGAAGTCCGGCAGGATGAGGTCGACGCCCGGCTGCTGCTCGTCGGGGAAGAGCACGCCGCAGTCGATGAGCAGCAGGTGGCCGTTGTACTCGACCGTGTTCATGTTGCGGCCGATCTCGCCCAGGCCGCCGAGCGCGACGATGCGCATGGAGCCGCGGCGGTATTTCGGCGGGGCGACAAGCTCGCTGTCGTCCTTGGGGGTCTGGTTCTCGTTGGGGATGAAGAGCGGTTTGAGATCGCGACGGCCGCGGCCCCTGCCGCGTGAGGCGTTCTGGGAGCGACGGCTGCCGCCGCGCCGGCGTGAGGAGGACGCCGAGGCCTTGTTCGAGGTCTTGCGCGACCTCGTCTTCTGAGTGCGTGTTGCCATGACTGTCTTTCTTTATCTGTCCCGGCCGGTCGCGGCGCCGTATGGCGGCAGCGGATGCCCTGCGCGAATCTCTCGCGTGGCCCGTTCCGCGTCAGGCGGATGGCACGCTGTGGCTGCCAGCGCGCCGTACCGCTTTTCTGCTGCGGCATCACCGCCGGGAATTGGTGGTCGGCCCGTCGTCCGACGGGCTGTTTCTACAGGCTGTCCGGCCTGTGTGCGCCTGGACGGCGGCGTGCCGTCCGGCGACTGAAAGGTGCGAGGCGGGTGGGGCCCGCCAGAGTCCGCGGGCCGTCAGCTCCTCTGCTTTTCAGGCTAACCGTGCACGCGGACGCGGCGGAAAAGCGAGGCGGCGAGGCCTTTTCGCCCGAGGAGCACGATGAGACTGGAGCAGATGATGAACATCCACGGCAGATGGAAGGCGGCATCGGCGCCGGCGCGATCGATCACCACGCCCACGAGCGAGCTGCCGATCGAGCTGCCGATGGCCGAGGCGGTGTTGAGCCACGACAGCCCCTCGGTCAGATATGTGCCCGGCACGGAATCCTCGATGATCATGCTCGCGGTGGCGTAGGTGGGCGAGATCACCAGACCCGTCAGGAATGCCGCGGGGATGAACAGGGGCAGGAAGTCCTTTGTCAGATCCAGGGCGACGAAACCGAGGATGAGCGTGGACATGAAAGAGATATAGCGCTGCCACAGCGGCATCTTCCATGTGCGCGAGCCGTAGATGAGCGCACCGCACAGCGAGCCGAACGAGTAGATGGCCAGCAGCACGCCGGAGACCGCCTCCTCGCCATGCGATTTGGCCAGGGCGACCACACCCACGTCGTAGGCGGAGAAGCTGGAGGCGTAGACGATGAACGAGAGCACCAGCAGCGTCACACCGGGGAAGCCAAGCGCGGAATGGGCGCGGAAGCGGCGCAGCAGGGCGATCGGCGAGCGCGAGGGATGCAGTTTCCTCAGGCGCTCCTGGTCGGTGATGGGCCGCGGGGCGTCCGGGTCTACGCTGATCGGCTCGTTGATGGTCTGCAGTGCCGCCATATTCGCCGTGGCCGAGGAGAGCGAGAAGAAGATGGTGCCGCCGATGATCTGGGCGACGAGCGGGACGATGAGCTGGCTGACCGGGCTCACGGAGGTGGCCAGCGTGGTGGCCAGGATGGGGCCGATGATGTAGAGCACCTCGTCGAAGGCCGATTCGAGCGCATAGGCGGTGGTCAGCAGCGTGCGCGCGTCGTGGGCGGTCAGAATGCCCTGGGTGGTGCGGGTGCGCAGCAGCCATGTCCAGCGGGCGCGGGCGAGCGCGCCGAAGGAGAACTGCGTGGCGCCCAGGCCGATCGCCCCGGCGATGACGGCGGGCATCGGCAGACGCAGCCAGACGATGACGATGAACACCGCAAGGAACACGTTGGACAGCGCCAGGGAGATGTGGCCGACCCTGCGCTGGCCGTAGCGGTCAAACAGGCGGGCGTAGACCGGTGTCATCACGGCGGCCGCGAGCACATAGACGGCCGAGACGAGGCCGGCGGACGACCATTCGTTGTACAGGTGGTTGATGGCGAGCACGATGCCCAGCGAGAGCATGGACATCGGCAGCCTTGCCACGAGCGCGGAGAGGGTGAAGCGCCGGCCTTCGGGCAGGCTGAGCAGGGCGAGGAACGGCGATTTCTTCTTTGTCTTCTGTGGTTGTGTCTTGTTCGGCTGTGCCATCACCGACCGATCTCCCCTGTCATGTTCGCGTAGCGCTGGACGTCCTCATCCACAAATCCTGTGTAGATGTATTTGGTGACGCCGGGCATATAGTCGACGGCGGTCTCGAGGCTGGCCGTGCGACGCATGCCGCGGTGGTCGTAGAAGCCGAAGCTGCAGGTGGAGTCGGTGAAAAGCCAGTAGGTCTTCTTGCCTACCTCCTCCAGATGGGCGATGAACGCGTCGAACAGGCGCTTTCCCAGCTGGTGGCCGCGTGCCTGCGGGCGCAGGAAGAAGAGGACGGCCTCGGCGTCGAGCTCGCGTCGCGCCTGCGCCTCGAACCGCTCATCCTCGTCGAAATCGGCCTCATAACCGGCAAGGATGTGCCGGCCCTGCGCGCTGCGGGAGAGCAGGTCGCGTGCGGCGGACTCTTCCTGTGCCAGGCGCTCGCCCAGCTGCCCGCCGATCACCTCCTCGCCTTTGACGGCGGCGGTGATCATGCCCACGAACTGCCCGTCCAGCTCGGCCACGCATGACCAGGTGACGCGACGCAGCAGACCGGTCACCTCGAGTGTGGCCATCTGTCGTGAGAACTCGTCGGCGTCGGAATACCACGTGTCGTGATCCACCTCGATGATCAGCGGCACATCATCGGCGGTGAGGGGGCGGAAGGTGACGCGACCGTGTCGTCGGTCGGCCTCGGGGGTCGTCTGCCGGATGGTGTCGCGTGCCGTCTGTGAAATCCGTGCGGTCTCGTCTGCCATCAGAGCCTCCTTCGCCCTTCTGCCCCGTCGCTTGCGCGAGGATGGTCATCAGTGCGGCCGGCCGACCGGTTCCGCGACCGCCCGACCTGTTTCCATAGCCTTTCCAGGGACGTCCGGGGTCAGCATCCCCGGCAGAGATATGCCGGGAAACCGGCCGGGACGGGCCTACCCTTGCAGTGTATCCGGGAGGGTATCGTCCTCGTCGAAATCATCGCCCTGCCCTTCTCCCAGCACGAGCGCGGCGGTGGGATCGGCGAGGATCGGTCCGAGGATCTCTTCCTCGCTCTTTCCCCGATCGGCGGCGATCTGGCGTTTTCCGGCCGGCGCGCCCACATAGAACAGGCAGGCGTCCACAGCGCTGATCGGCACGCCGCGGGCGCGGGAGAAGGCGACGCGGTACAGGTCGAGCTGGAGCAGCCGGTCCTGCCGCTCCTGCGCGGTGCGCGGCGGACGGCCGGTCTTCCAGTCGACCACCGTGTAACAGCCCTCCTGCTCGGCGCCGGGAGCGTCATCGACCGCCCCGGCGAACACCGCGTCGAGACGGGCGGGGATGCGATGCCCGGCGAACGCCATGTCATACGGCCGTTCGACCGCCACCACGCGCCGGCGCGCCCACACGGAGGCCTCAAACGCCTTCTGCCAGCGGGCAAGGCGCCGCGCCTGCCCGGTGCCCGGACCGAGCGCGGCGATCTGGCGCTCCACATCGCCCCGGTCGGGGATGCCTGCGGCAAGCGGCTCCTCGGTCAGGGGATCGAGCAGACCGGCCACCCAGTTGTGGAACAGCGTGCCCAGGCTCGCCGCCTCGTTCGGCGGCTGCGGCATCGGGCGGACGATCTGCAGCAGCAGGGAGTCGGCGTCGCGCGCCTGCGCCATGCCCGTCGCCGTGGTACCGCCGGCGTTCCTTGTACCGGCGCTCTTCTGGTCCTTCTGTCCCCGTCCGGCGGAGACGAGACGCTGGAGGGTGGTGGTCGGCACGGACCGGCCGCGCAGCGCGGCACCGGCACGCCGCACGAGCGGCACGTCGGCACCCGCGCCGGCCGCGCGCGCCTTCTCACGCAGGTCGATGGCGATCAGCTGTCGCGCCCTGTCGGTCAGCGGCGTGGGGACCTCGGCGCGGCTGCCGCGTGCCTCATCCTGACTGCCTTGGCTGCCGGAATTGGCGGCCGAGCGGCTTTTGCCGGTATCATCATCGCGTTGTGCGCCATCGTCCTGTTCCCCGCCGTCAGCGACATCCTCGGCGATTGCCGCCGAGACGATCCGCGCGGAATCGGCGAGCACGCGCATGGCGCGGCGCGGGACACGCGCCGGCCAGAGCAGCTGGCCGAGCAGCGGGTCGTCCCTATCGGCGATATCGGCCGTCGTGGCGACCGGCACGTGCTCGTTGAACGCCTGCAGCGTCATGTCGGCACGCGGGCCGCGGCAGACGGCGATCATCTGCTCCTCGCCGGCGAGTGTGGGCGTGCCGTCGGCGGTCTTTTCCGGCAGAGCCGTACTGTCGGCCACAGGCCCGGGCAGGCCGGGATGATGGAGGAGATAGTCGTACGATTCGTCCCAGAACAGGCCGGCCTTGCCCGCATCGACGCGCGCCTGTCTGTCCGGGTCTTTCTGCGTGGCCGCGGGGTGGCCGGAGAAGGTGAGCAGCACATCGCCGCTGCTGCGGGTCACGGCCACATAGGCGAGCCGGCGTTCCTCGGCGTGGGCCATCCGGCCGTACTCCTCCTGCTGGGACAGCCAGGCGGGGTAGTCCTGCCCGCGCACGCCGGTGGAGATCTCGTCCTTGCCCGGGGCGAAGACCTCCTCGCCCAGCACCGCCGGGTCATCCAGCCGCCCGAGCGCCTCCACCGGGTCCTGCCCGGGCCGCAGTGTGTGCGGGAACGGCGGCAGGATGTCGGCATCCGAGCGCATGGGCGCCGGCACGGACCCGGGATCCTCCGCCCACGTGCGGCAGACGGCACGCACCGAGGAGGAGTCATGGCTGATCGAGACCGTGTTGGCCGAGGGGAAGGTCCGCGAGGACATTCCGGCGACGGCGACGGCTGGCCATTCGAGGCCCTTTGCCTGATGGATGGTCATCACCGCCACGTCCGCCTCCTGTGAGGAGGAGGCGAGGGGCGCGATGTCCTCGTCCTGGTCATCCACCCAGCTGACGAAACCGCGCAGTGTGGCCGAGGAGGTGTCGAGCAGCTCGGACAGATACGTGTCGACGAGCCCCATGACGGCCTGTGTGCCGGTACGCGCGGCGGCGGGCGCCACGGCGGCCTCGTCGGGATGGGCCACCACATGGGCCAGTGCGACGTCCGTGTCGAGACCGAGCCCGTCGACCGCTGCCTGGATGGTGGCCGTCAGACCTTGTGACTGTGCGGCCTCCGTGTCGCGCAGCACGCGTCGCAGCGAGACGACGGCGGCGCGGGCGGAAGGCGAGAGCGGGGCGAGCAGGCCGGCCGGAACGGTGTCGGCCTCGAGCAGCAGGTCGATCAGGGTCGACAGCACGGGCATGTCATCGCGGTGTGCACGAAGGAGCGCGGCACGCTCCTCCTCCGTCTCCCCGCCGGTCGCCAGGCCCGCGGCGACAAGACCCGCATACTGGCGCTGCCCGTTGAAACGGTCGGCGGCGCGGGCGAGCGCGCGAAGGTCGTCCGAGCCGAGCCCGTAGCGCGGGGTGGCCAGAAGCCGCATGAGCGAGGGCACGGCGGTGTGGTCGGCCACGCAGGTGAGCACGGCCATGAGGTCACGCACCTCGGGCCAGTCGAGCACGCGGTTGAGGCCGACCACCTGCACCTCCAGTCCCTCGTCCTCCAGGGCGGAGACGTAGTCGTCCATATGGGTCTTGGCGCGCAGCAGGACGGCGACGAGGGGGCGGTGCGGCTGGCCGGCCGGGCGCCGGGCGGAAAGGCGCCGCACCTGGTCCTTTGCCCAGAGCGTGACGGCGCGGATCTCCTGGTCCGGCTGGGCGAAGCCGGCGGCGGTCACGGTCGCGCCGGCGGCAGGGTCCTCGCCGTCCTGCCCGTCAAGGCGCATCGGCCGCAGGGGCATGACAGGCACGGAACGCAGACGGCGACCGGCATCCTGCTCCCCCGCCGGCCGGCCGAGCCGGGCCCGCTGGCGCAGCGGGACGGTGAGCATGTTGGCCAGGCCGAGCACGAGATCCTTGTTGCGATGCGTCATCGACAGTGTCTGCGGATCGCCGTCGAGACCGAAATCCTCCTTGAAGAGCGTGAAGGCCGACGGGGAGGCGCCGCGCCAGCCGTAGATCGACTGGAACGGGTCGCCCACCGCCGTCGTCACCGACCTGCGCGGTCCGTCCGTCCGGGCGAGGGCCGTGTCGGAGGGGTGGAACAGGCCGGCGATGAGCCGCGCCTGCGTGGTGGAGGTGTCCTGATACTCGTCAAGGAACACGAAACGGTACCGGCGACGGTATCGCGCCCCGATGGAGGGGAATCTGCGCACCAGGCGCAGGGCGTAGGCGGTGAAATCGGCGAAGTCCGCCATCCCCTCCGCGCGTTTGAGGCGCTGGAAGTCGCCGGCGAGCGAGAGGATCGCCGACCGGCGGCGCGCCTGCACGTACAGCCGGGCGATGCGTCCGACCGTGCGGACATAGCGGTTGCCGCGTTCCTTCGCCTCATTCCTGCGCTGTGTCGCGGCATTCTTCGACGGCCTGTATTTTTTGACGTTCTTCTCGCCGCCGGAGGGGTCATTGAGATAGGTGACGAGCGCCTCGGAATAGGTCATCCGCCCCGCATCGTCCGTCTCATCCGTCTTGTCCGCGCCATCGACAGTCGCCGTGCCCGCGTCTTCCGGGTTCTGCCCCGCCAGCCGCGAGAGGCTGCGGGCGCAGGCCTGCAGGAAGGCGTCGTTCCAGCGCACGGCGTCGGCGAGCGCCTCCTCGAAGGTCGGCCGGTCCTCGTCGATCATGTAGCTCAGGATCTGCGAGCTGAGCGAGAGGATCTGTCCCACGAGCGTGGAAAAACTGCCGATTTTGGGCGTGTAGCCGGGCAGGAGCGGGTCGGGACGGCGGAAATCGGCCAGCAGGCCGTCCATCCTCCTGCCGACCACGCGGCTGGCGAGCTCGTGCAGTCCGGCCGGGCTGAGCGGCTGCGTCTGGGGGTCCACGCCGATGAGCAGACCGTATTCGCGCACGATCTGCTGGAAGAACGAGTCGTAGGTGGAGATGGTCGGGCGGGTGGCGAGATCACCGTGCGAACGACCGCGGATGACGGCCTCGCGCACACGATGGTCGAGCTCCCCGGCCGCCTTTTTGGTGAAGGTGAGGCCGAGGATCGAGCCGGGGTCGATCGGCCGGCCCTCGTCGTCCGTTCCGGCGTCGAGCAGGCGCAGGATACGCCGCGTCATGGTGAACGTCTTGCCCGAGCCCGCTCCGGCGACGATGAGGATATCCGCATCCGTCGGGGTCCCGTCGATGATGCGGCCCTGTTCTGGCGTGTAGGTGATGGCCATCAGTCACGATCCTTCCGCTGTGCGTCCCGGGGACCCGGTGTGTCCTGATCGGTTGGTGCTTCCACGGCGACAAGCCGCCCGTCGGCGCCGAGGCGGACATGCCCGGCGTGCAGCCGCCCGTAGACTGTTGCGGATTCGACCGGCCACTGGGGGCAGATCTGCTTGTAGCGGTCGAAGCCGTCGGCGTGGCGCGAGGGGTAGGTGCCGGTCTGCAGGCAGGCCCCGGCATAGAACACCCGCGCGATCATCGACAGACTCCACGGCAGCAGGTCGAGCCCCGCCTGCGAGGCCTCCTCGTCCGTGGGCGTGACGAGGCCCCTGTCACCGGCCCCGGCCGCCTGCAGCAGCCGCGGCAGCAGGACGGGCGACTGGTCGTCGATGGAGGAATGATCCATCTGCCCGACCTTCTCGGAGAACAGCCGGGAGACGTTCTTGGCGCCCGGGCGCGGCACGAAGACGGTGTTGAGATGGCCGTCCACGAACAGCGGCGGCTGGTAGGCGGCCTGCGCCACCCTGCCCCGGGATGCCGGGAAGTCCTCGTGCCGCAGCTGGAACAGCATCGACCGGTCGATGCGCGGCTGCCTGCCCGCCACACCGGAAAAGGTGAGGCCGAGCTGGTAGCAGACGAGCTGGAGGTCGGAGAAGCAGTTCAGCTGTGTCGTGCCGGTCTTCCAGTCGAGGATGTCCCAGCAGGCGGCACCGCGACGCTCGAGACGGTCGATACGGGCGGACAGCCGCAGCCGCAGGTCCTCACGCGTGCCCTGCGGGAAGCCGCCCGCCAACCAGCTCAGCACGACGAACAGCTCATGGTCGTCCACCTGCCCGAGTCCGGGCGTGCGACGCACATACCCGCCGATGTCATGCAGCGTGAAGACGGCGGACACCGGCACCTCGGCACGCGACTGCTCCAGCGTGCCGGCGCCGTCGAGACCGGGCGATGTGCGGGTGGGCGGTTTTTCGGCGTAGCCGGGTTCGCGGCCGAACACGAAGTAGGAAGCCATGCGGGTGAGCATGGTGCCCGCCTGTGTGTCCGCCTCGGCCAGGCGGAAGACCTGGTCGGGATCGGAGAACTGCGGGCCCGCGGCCAGAAGGGCGTCGAACTGCCCGCGCAGACGCGCCGTCATCTGCCCCACGGTGAGCGCTGTGCGGTCGAGCCCGGTGTCGGTGGCCCACTGGGCCACTTGGTGGATCAATGTTCCCACGCTCTGGCTCGCGTTGGTGGGGCGGGGGCCGGCGAACCGGTTGTCGAGCGACCAGCACAGCGGGCAGCGCCAGATGGCGTCGACGGCGGACGGTGAGATGGGGACCGCGGCGGACAGTGCAGGTTCGGGCGAGGACGAGGACGGTTCGGAGGAAGAATCGTCGGCCGGGGCATCAGACACACCGGGATGTCCGTCATGCGCAAGGCCGGGCCTTCCTGCCGCCTCCGGCACAGGCGCGGGCAGGCCGGCAGTGAGCAGACCGGCGTTGCGGGCGGCCGTCACGTCGAAACCGTCGTCGGCCACGCTCTGGCGCCGCTCGTCCTCGGCCTTCCGCCCCGCCTGCGCGGAGGCGACGAACGCCCAGGAGGACGGGTCGGCGGCGGTCACACCCTGCCGTGCGAGCAGCCGTAGCGCCTGCGCCGCATCGCGGATCGTCCGCCCCACCGCCTCATGCCGGCGCAGGAGCTCGTCGCGCATGCGTGCCGTCTTGTCGCCATCGGCCGCATCCTCTTCCATATCGCCGTCCGCGCCCTGCAACCGGTCGATCTGGTCGGTGAGCTCCTCCTGACGGCTCAGGGCGGCGGCGAGCGCGAGACGGGCGGCCTCGGCCATTCCCTCCGGGTCGGCGTCGAGGCCGCCGAGCCAGGGCAGCTCCGTGCCCTCGCCGGTCGGGTCGCGGCCGACCTTGGAATAGCGGATCCCGTCCGCCACATAGGTGAGCGCGTCATCAGCCGGCGCTGCCGCCAGACCGTCCCTGGTGAACAGTTCGGGCAGGAAGGCGGTCAGAAAGTCGGAGGGGATCTCCTCCTCGCTGTTGACGGCCGAGACCACGGTGTGCTCCCCGGCACGCGTGAGTGCGACGAGGAGGCTCTTCGACTCCGTGTAGAGCAGGTCGAGCCGCTGGTCGCGGTCCTGCGCGGCGAGGATCGCCTGCTCGTCATCAGGGCCTGCCACCCATGGGTCGTCGGTCTGTGCCGGATCGGCGGTCCGCGCGGGGACGGTTTGGCCGGCGTCCTGCACCTGGTCCGATGAGGCGCCGATGGCGGCGGACATCTGCTGTGGCATCGCCCGCGCCGTGCGCAGGCGGGCGCGCATGACCACCGCCGAGAGGCTCTGGCCGTCGAAAAGCGCGTCGCGCGGCGAGAGATTGGGCCAGACGCCGTCCTGGACGGCGAGGATCCACACGTACTTCTTGTGCAGCGTGGCCGCCCCGGCGGGGGTGGCGAGCACCACCGCGTCCGGGCGCGGGGCGAGCGAGGCGAGCGAGTCGGCCTCGATCTGCAGCCCCTCTATATCGGAGAGGAAATCAGCCACGCTCTGACCGTCCGGCGCCTGCTGGGCGTGGGCGAACAGACGGATGACGGCGTCGAGCCACTCGTTGACGGCCCGGCCGCGCGGGGTGGGCGTCACCGCCTCCTGCTGCCACGCATCGGCGACACCGGTCGCCTGCCACACCTGCCACAGACGCGCGTGGATGCCCGTCGACAGCCGTCCTGCGGAAGGTGTGCGGGCCGCGCATTTTCTGACGATCGCCACGAGCCGCAGCAGCTCCCGCGCATCCGGATCCGTCAAGCCGCGGCCGGCTGTGTGCCGTGGGTCGGCCGCGGGCTGCGTCCCGTCGCCCGGAGCCTCGCTATTCTGCGCCTGCGCCACCGCCTGGCGACGGTCCCTGCGGCTCTGCCAGCGCGAGGCGGTCAGCAGGCCGAGCAGGCCGGAAAGGGTGTCACGCGCGGCGTCGTCACCCACGAGCAGCAGGACGAGCAGCTCGTCGGCACTGAGGCGACGGCCGGGATCCGCCCCGTCCGCGGGAACGTCGCCCTGCGCAGGAATATCATCCTGCGGCGAGCCGTCTGCCGCCTGGTCATTTTCGTGCGGATCCTGTGCGTCGCGCAGCGCCTGCACCTGCCCTCGCAGGGCGGCGAACCTGTCCGTGCCGTCCGCCGGTTCGACGGCCGAGAGCGCCGAGAGCGCGTCGAAGGCGGAGGTGAGCTTTTCCAGACGCACCGGGCGCGGGTCGGCGTCCCCCTCGCGCACCCCGAACAGCGGGGTCGCGAGCACCCGGCGCAGGAGCGCGGCGGTCGCCGCCACATCGATCACCCGTCCTGAGTCTGTCCGGCCCAGGATCGTCGTGAGTCTGAGCAGCCCGAGCAGACCGCGGATGACGGGAATCTCCTTGAGCGCGCGCGTCACGGAGGAATAGGCCACCGGCACGCCCTGCTGCTCCAGGGTCCTTCCCGCCGCCCGGAGGACGGCGTTGTCGTGGGCGATCACCGCGCAGTCGTTGAAGTGCGCGCCCCTCTCCTCCACGCAGTGACGGATCTGCCAGACGAGATCCTCATTCTCCTCCTCGTGGCTGCGGAACAAGCGTCCGACGAGGCTGCCGTCCGGCCCCGCCTGTGCCGCGGCAAGCTTGCCGGGGCGCCTTGGCACCGGCACGTCGGAGGGCGCGAGCACGGAGCCGATCGAGCGTGACAGGCGCGAGGCGACGGTGAGGCGGTACGTGTCGGCATGGGGTCCTTTGCCGTAGGATTCCCGGCTCGAAAGTTCCTGGCCGCGGGATTCCTGGCTCGAGGGTTCCTGTCCATCAGATTCCCCCTGCCCGGCCTCGTCCAGCCTTTGGGTCAGCCCGACGGTGGCCGCCCCCAGCCCGCCGTCCGGCACCGCCGCCGTCTCCAGCGCGGTGAGCACCTCGGGATAGGCGCCGCGGAACGTCTGGACGGACTCGTCGTCGCAGCCGATGAGCACGATCCTCGTGCCTGTGCCCGCGAGCGCGCGCACGAGCGAATAGGCGGCGAGGGTGAGGTCCTGGCAGTCGTCGATGACGAGGAAGGCGGGCATCCGTCCTTTCGGCACACGGCCGGCGGACACCTCCTCGCGTGCACGCACGAGGATTTCCGAGCTGTCCACGCGATAGGGACCGGTCTGTCCGTCCTCCTGCCCGGCGAGCAGTCGCAGATATTCCTGATGCAGGGCGGAGGCGAGATCCCATTCGTCGCCCTGGCGCGCGGTGACGGCAGGATCGGCTTTCGCCGCCCCAAGCGCCTGCGGTGTGAGGGAGAGCTCGGAAAGGCGGGCGAACATGTCGCGCAGCTCGGCGGTGAAGGCGGGGGTCATCAGCGCCTCGAACGCCGCCGCCGTCCCTGCTGTATCAGCCGTCCCTGCTGTATCAGAAGAATGTTCTTCATCGGCCCCCTCGGCCGCCTGCCGGACGGCAAGATAATGCCGCAGAAGCTCGCAGGTGGCGCAATCGTCGCCCACCGTGGCGTGGTGCAGATGCGTGCGCAGGATGGCCGAGATGGCGGCGTCCTGCTCGGCACCGTTGACCAGCTTGGGCTCCGACAGCCCGGCCGCGCGCCGGGCGTCTCGCAGCAGACGAAAGGCGAGCGCCGGCATCGTCTTGGCCGGGCGCTGCTCGCCGGTCGTGCCCAAATGCCGCACGATCTGCTCCGATGCCTCGTCGGCACTGCTGCGGTGTGAGCAGATGAGCAGGGCCGAACCGCTCCGGACCTCGTCGGCCAGATCGTCCTGCAGAAGCGCCCGCCCGGCGAGCGCGGATTTGCCCGAACGCGGCGAGCCGTGCACGCGCAGCACGGCCACGGGCGTACCCTCGTCATCGAGGAGCCTTCCCGCGCGCAGCCGGTCGACGAGCGCCAGCGCCTGGCCGAGTGTCACAGTGCCGAAATCCATGTCTCCCATCGTACGAAGCGCGGCCACCCTGCCCGCCGGTTTTCCACATTCCCCGCTGACCGTCTTGCGCCGTGGCGGCGACGGTACAGTTGAATCAGCAGTCAGATGAATCAGCAATCAAACGATCCTGTCGGACACACAGGAGCCGCCCGGTCCGTTTCCACAGGCGACCGGCATCCGCATTCCGGGGAAGGGGCGTCATGGCCACTCTGATCGATTACGTGCGCTGCACCCAGCAGACGTTCGCGGAGAAACCGTTCGGCACCGCCGACTCGCTCGTGCTCGCCCAGCTCACATATCTGCATATGCCGCCGATCGTCCCGCGCCTCGTGCTACCCGACGACACGGTGGTTGACACGGTGGCCACAGTGGCGGATGGCACCGGGACGAGCACCGCAGAGATACCGGATTTTCTTGCCTCCGATGTGGCGCACCATGATCCCACGGGTGCTGATGCCGATGTCACGGCCGCAGAACAGGCCGCGGCGGGCATCCCCAAGGCCCAGGATGCGGTGAGCATCCACAAGGCACAGGGTGCGGAGGGCATCCCCGAGGCCCAGAGTGCGGTGAGCATCCCCAGGGCCCCGGGCGCGACGGGACCACAGAAACCAGCCGCTCAGAGGCAGACCGGGCGCACGGAACAGACCATGCGGGTGCGGGAGGTCTCCGACGTGCCCACCCCTGCGGTCCTGCTGCCCCAGCACGATCCGAGCGTCTGGGACCCGTACGGCCCGACGCCCGTGCCCCTGCACGAGCTAGGCCGGGCCGAATGGCTCAGGCTGCTCACCGGCGAATCCGACCCGCATACCGACACGCGCCGGCTGCTGGAGACGGTGCTCGAGTCACGTCGTTTCCGCGATGTGCGCGTCTCCAACGCGATCGAGCCGATGGATGTGCGCGAGCGCAATCGTTTCGCCGCCCTGACCTACGACCTCGGCGACGGCACCATGTACATCGCCTTCCGCGGCACGGACGGCACGTTCGCCGGCTGGCACGAGGATTACCGCCTCCTATTCATCGCTCCCCCGCTCCCCAGCCAGGCGCAGGCGGCCCGCTATACGAAGAAGGTGCTCGAGGGCTGGCGCGGCGCCATCATTCTCGGCGGGCATTCGATGGGCGGCAATCTCGCCGCCTATGTGGCCGCCTCCGCGCCGGTAGAGGTGCAGGGCAGGATTGCGGCGGTCTACGAGCACGATTCGCCCGGTTTCATCCGCCCGTTCCTCGCCAGCCCCGGTTTCGTGCGCGTGCGCGGCCGCATCCACAAGACGGTGCCGGAATCGTCCATGATCGGCATGCTCTTTGACTCAGGTGTGGAGGAGACCATCGTCCGTTCCGCCGCGCACGGCCTGTCCCAGCATCACATGACGAGCTGGCTGTTCGACGACGACACGCTCGAGCTGAGCCGCGGAACACGTCTCAACCGTTATTCGAGCGCCTTCGCAAAACTGATGAATGACTGGCGTGAGAATCTGAGTGTGGAGGATCGCCGCCGCTTTATCGACGATCTGTTCGACGCGCTCTATTCCACGGGCGTCTCGGACTTTCCGAGCCTGATGCGCGAGCGTCGCACGGCGCTGCCGAGATTCCGCGAGGCGATCCGCACGTTCCCGCCCGACGAGCAGCAGCGGCTCAAAGCCACGCTCGGCGTGCTCGTGCAGATCGTGCTTGACCGCGCCTCCGGCGGCAGGCTGGAGGAGAAAAAGGACGGAAAGAAAGATCAGAAGAAAGACGCGGGCACGACGTCTTCGGGCGGGAATGCCGGCACAGACGCGCACAAATCCTGATTTTCTTTCAGATCCCCAGCCGAACGGACCCATCGCCGAACTTTGAACGGACGGAGTCGAGTGCCCGTTCTGCCGCGCCCGCACGGGACCGTCCCTCCATGCCGGCAATGCTCGTCGCCTCCCCCGCCGCGGGATCTTCGTCCCCGCCGGCGTCGAACAGGCTCGGCTGCAACGCCGTGTCGGAGGCCTTGGTCAGCGAGGAGACACCCACACCGACGAGACGGACGGAGAACGGCAGGTCCGTTCCCTCGGTCCAGGCGCCGCTTCCTGCCGAGGACACGCCCACCGAGGACGCACCTGCCGAGGCGGCAATCCCGGTCACATCCTGCGCCGCCGAACCGCTGGCGGCCTCCACCTCCTCAGGGCCGGCTGTGCGCGAGGCCGTGTACGCCTCGAACAGCGAGCGGGCGACCGGGGCGATCACCGACGCCTGGTCGGTGGGCATCTCCAACGTGCGCGAGCGCGTAACGTAGCGAAGATCGTCGAAGCGCAGTTTGAGGCTGACCGTGCGGCAGACGAGCCCTTTGGAACGCAGCGTGCCGGCGACCTCATCAGCCTGGGCGCCGATCCGCGCCTCCACCTGCTCGAGCGTGGTCAGATCGTCCGGGTACGTGCGTTCCACGCTCACCGACTTCTCCTCGGTACGCGGCGTGACCTGTGCGGGACCGTTGCCGCGCGCGGCCTCGTACAGCCAGTCGGCGCCCGCCGAAGATCGCACGGCGCGTGCGAGTTGTTCATGCGTGAGGGCGCGCAGATCGGCCACGCTCTCGATGCCCCACTGCCGCAGCCGCTCGGCGGTGGCCGGCCCCACGCCGTTGAGCGCGGCGATGGGCAGAAGGCCGATGAACTCGGCGTTGCGAGCCTTCGGCACGAGCAGCAGCCCGTTTGGTTTGGCATTGGTGGAGGCGAGTTTGGCGATGAGTTTGTTGGAGCCGATCCCTACAGAACACGTGATATGGAACCTCCGGGCGACCTGGGCTCGTATCCACCGCCCGATGCGCACCGGCGAGCCCCAGCGCAGCAAGGCGCCGGAGACGTCCACGTACGCCTCGTCGACGCTGACCTGCTCGATGCGGTCGGTGACGGAGGCGACGATGCCGCCGAAGATCTGGCGCGAGACATGCGAGTAATAGTGATGGTCGACGGGCAGATACACACCGTTCGGGCACAGCCTGCGCGCCTTGACGATGGGCATGGCCGAGTGGACGCCATATTTGCGCGCCGCATAGCTGGCGGTGGAGACCACGCCGTGCGTCTCCTGGCCACCGACACCCACGATGATCGGCTTTCCGGCATACTCCGGGTGCCGCGCCTCCTCGAGGGAGGCGAAGAAGGCGTCCATGTCGACGTGCAGGATCGTGCAACCCGTCTCATCCGAGCCCCAGTCCCGGTCGACCGCCTTTGACCGCGGTGCCCAGCTCATATCTTTATCGTACAGGTGTTCGACCCTGTTCGTCGCAGGTTCCGCCCTCCGCCGGAAGCGCAGTGTCACGATAATCGCGCACGAAACCGGGCTACCAAGCCTGTGTTATCCTCCGCGTTTTATTTCTTTCAGAAAGAAAATAAATCGGATAATCTGGGCGCATGACCAATCTCCTGCTCGCCATCATCTATCTGGCATTCATCAGCCTCGGCCTGCCCGACCCGCTCCTGGGCGCCGCATGGCCGACCATGGCCCCCGACCTCGGCGTGCCGCTGTCATGGGCGGGCGGCATCTCCATGGTCATCTCCGCCGGCACGATTATCTCCGCACTGCTGTCCGACCGCCTCACCCTGCGCCTGGGCACCGGGCGCGTGACCGCCTATTCCGTGCTGCTGACCATGCTGGCGCTGCTGGGCTTCTCCTTCGCACCCAATTACTGGGTGCTGCTGCTCATCGCCATCCCCTACGGCCTCGGCGCGGGTGGTGTGGACGCCGCGCTCAACAATTACGTGGCACTGCACTACGCCAGCCGGCACATGAGCTGGCTGCACGCCATGTGGGGACTGGGCACGCTGATCGGGCCGAACATCCTCAGCTTCGCGCTCTCACGGCAGATGGGCTGGCGCGGCGGCTACCGGTCGATCTCTATCCTCCAGCTCGTGCTCGTCGTCATCCTCTTCGCCTCGCTGCCGCTGTGGAAGCCCCGCCCCGTCACGCCACAGAAGGTTGAGGTGGACTCCACGGCAGAAAGTGCTTCAACCAAGAAAACACAGACGAAACAGACACCCGCCAGCCGCAAACCGCTCGGCATCCGCGGTGTGCTCGCCATCGACGGCGCACCTGAGATTCTGCTCATGTTCTTCTGCTACTGCACCATCGAGCAGACTGCCATGCTGTGGGGCTCGAGCTATATGCATACCGGTCTGGGCATCAACGCCACACAGGCCGCGCAGTGGGCCGCGCTGTTCACGTTCGGCATCACCGCGGGGCGCGTCCTCTCCGGTTTTGCGACGATGCGGCTGTCTGACCCGACACTCATCCGAGTAGGCGAGGCGGTCATCGGCACCGGCCTGCTGCTGCTCATCGTGCCGCTGGCCCGCCCGGCGACCACGGTGGCCGGCCTGATCCTCGTGGGGCTGGGCTGCGGGCCGGTCTACCCGTGCGTCATCCACTCCACGCCGTCCTACTTCGGCGCCGACAAGTCGCAGGCGGTCATCGGCATGCAGATGGCGTTTGCCTACACCGGCTCGCTGCTGATGCCGCCGCTCTTCGGCCTCATCGCCCAGGGCTGGACCATCATGTTCTTCCCGTGGTACCTGCTCATCGCGCTCGTCGTGATGGCGGTGCTTTTCGAGCGGTTGCGCGCCAAGCGGGCCGATGCCATAGCCGCCTGACACCCGGATTCGTCTGGCGCCCGGATTCGCCTGACACCACCCGTCTGACACCGTGCGTCCACGGCAAACGGCGCCAAATCACACACGGCGACATCCACAACACAAAAACGGCCGGTCCCGCTTGCACGGGATCGGCCGTTTTATTCTGCTGAAATCACGTCAGCCCAAGCTGAATCGGCCTGTTTGAATCAGGCCATCCGAACCAAGCCTATCGAATCTGTCTGGGCTGAACCAGCATGGCCGGATCAGCCCCGCCCGGAAGACCCGGGTCAGCCTCAGTGATGCAGCTCGTTGTAGACCGGCAGGCTCTGCCAGTTCATGGTGAAGCCCTTGACGGACGGCGTCGCCACGCCGGTGGCATCCTGGTTGTAGATCGGGATGTTCGGCATATCACGGAAGAGGATCTCCTCCGCCTGCTTGTAAAGCGCGTCCGCCTCGCTCTCGGAGGAGCTGGCCGCCTTGTTGAGCAGCGCGTCGAACTCGGAGTTCTTGTAATTGGAGCTGTTGGAACCCCTGCCGTCCGCGGCGGAGCTGGCGAACATCGGCTTGAGGTAGTTCTCGATGGACGGGTAGTCCGGCTGCCACGAGGCCATCATCACGCCGTGGATCTTGTACTGGTTGACCATGTCGGAGTACTGGGAGAACGTGGCGACCGCGACCGGGCGGGTCTTGATGCCCAGCGTGTTCTTCACCTGGTTGGCGATGGCGGCGAACAGGTCCTTGCTGCCGCCGTCGGCGCTGTAGTAGAAGTCGAGGGACGTGGAATCATCCCACTTGGAGATCGCATTGGCCTGTGCCCAGTACTGCTTGGCCTTGGTCGGGTTGTAGTCGAGCACGTCGGAGCCCTTGAGCGTGCGGCTGCTCGTGTGGCCCGGGATCTTCGGCGCGGCGAAGTCGGTCGCCGGCTTGGCGAGGTTGTAATTGACCTTCTCGGTGATCTGCTCACGGTTGATGGCCATGGACACCGCCTTGCGACGGAGCCTGCCCTCCTCGGTGTTCACATCCCAGTGCGGCTCGTTGGCGAGGATCGACAGCTCGAAGATGGAGCTGCCCGGCTGAGCGTAGCCCTTGACGGTCGGATCCTTGCGGAACTGACGGCGGTCGGCCGCCGGGATGGTGTCCATCGCGTCAAGGTTGCCGGACTGGATGTCCGCGTAGGCGGCGTCCGGCGAGGTGTAGATCTTGAAGGTGAGCTGGGCGTTCTTCACCTTGTCGATGCCGTGATAGTACTTGTTCTTCACCATCACGATGGACTGGTTGTGGTTCCACTCCTTGAGGGCGTACGGGCCGTCGCTGACCGGGTGCTCGCCGAACGTCTTCGGGTTCTTGAAAAACGAGTCCGGCAGCGGCGAGAAGGCGACGTAGCCAAGCTGCTGCTTGAACGTGGAGGTCGGCTCGTTGAGCTCGACGGTGAACTCCTTGTCGTTAACGATCTTGAGGCCGGAGAGCTGCGCGTTGGCGTCGATGCCCTTCTTCTGCAGGTCGTCGTAACCCTTGATCATGCTGAAGAAGTTAGCGGAGACCTGCGCGTTGGTGGCGTTGGCGCCATAGCTCCAGGCCTTGGTGAAATTCTCGGCCTTGACGGTCTGGCCGTTGGAGAACTTCCAGTCCTTGATCTTGATGTCGTACTTGGTGTTGTCGGAGTTCGGGGTGATCGACTCGGCGATCTCGAGCTTCGTCTGCCCGTCGGCGGAATAACCGGTCAGACCCGAGTAGAGCATGCTCATCGGGTTGCCGCCGCACGTCTCGTTGGTGTTGGTGGTGATGAGCTTGTGCTGCGGCTCGCAGCCATAGACGGTGATGGCGGACTTGGAGCCGGTGGCGGAGGACGAGCCGGAATTGCCGCCGCAGCCGGCGAGCGCCATCGCACCGGCGCACAACGCGGCGATGGCAGTAATCTGTGCTTTTCGCATTCTGTATCTTTCCCCTCAAAAAAAGATATGGCCCCGCCTCAGGGACCAAACAGGTACCTACCATACCGGAGGGGGTACAGAAGAACGGCCTGATCACGCGGTCCGTTCGCCGATCCGCACGTCCTGCGCATAGATCCTGCACATAGAGAAGGGCGATCCGACCGAGGCCGGATCGCCCTTGCATCTCTTGAGGAGACCATCCTCGCCGCCGTGACGACGGGGAAGATCTATGACCGCCCGGAGGCGGTGCCCGCAGCGGTGGGAAGAATCCCCGCCGTCCGGGATGGTCTGCCAGTCATCTGTCTGTCATGTCTGCCAGACCTCGCGTGCCGACCGCCCCGTACCCCGAAGGGGAGGTGCGGGGACGAATCCCACGCGGATCTCACTTCTGTGAGGCCCGGCTCACTTGGTGAGGTCGGCGAAGACCGGCTCGTTCTGCCAGTTCATCGTGAAGCCCTTGACGCTCTTGGCGGCAGCGCCGTCAGCGTAGGAGTTGTAGAGCGGGATGGACGGCAGATCCTCGAGGAGGATCTCCTCCGCCTGCTGGTAGAGCTTGACCGCATCGTCGCTGGAAGCGGACGAGGCCTGGCTCAGGACCTTGTCGAACTGGGCGTTCTTGTAGTTGCCATCGTTCGAACCGTTGCCATCCGCAGCGGCGCTGGAGAACAGCGGCTGCAGGTAGTTCTCGGCGGACGGGTAGTCCGGCTGCCAGCCGGAGCGGAAGAAGCCGTGGATCTTCTGCTGGCTGATCTGCTGACGCAGCTGGGAGAAGGTGGCGACCGCGACGGACTTCGCGTTCAGACCGAGGTTGTTCTTGATCTGGTTGGCGATGGCGTCGAAGATCTCCTTGCCGCCGCCGTCAGCGTTGTAGTAGAAGCCGATCTCCTGGTTCTTCGGGAACTGCGAGATCTGGTCTGCCTGAGCCCAGAGCTGCTTGGCCTTGGTCGGGTTGAACTCGAGGTTCTCCTTGCCCTTGAGGTCCTTGGAGTAGCCCTCGATCGGCGGGGCGAGGAAGTCGACGGCCGGCGTGCCCAGACCATTGAGCACCTTGTCGATCACCTGCTTGCGGTTGATGGCCATGGAGATGGCCTGACGACGCAGCTTGCCCTCCTGGGTGTTGACGTCCCAGTGCGGCTCATTGGCGAGGATCGTCATCTGCTGGGTGACGGAGCCACCCTTGGCGTACGGCTGGATGGACTTGTCCTTGCGGAAGGTCTTCGTCTGGGAGGTCGGGATGGTGTCGATCACATCAAGGTTGCCGGCCTGGACGTCAGAGAAGGCGGCCTGCGGATCGGTGTAGACCTTGAAGGTCACGCTGTTGTTCTTGGCCGGCTGGATGCCCTTGTAGTTCGGGTTCTTGACGACCTTGATGGACTGGTTGTGGTTCCACGAGTCGAACTTGTAAGCACCGCTGGCGACCGGCTTCTGACCGTAAGCCTTCGGGTTCTTGAAGAACGAGTCGGCGAGCGGCGCGTAGGCAGAGTAGGCCAGGCGCGTCTTGAACGTGGAGGACGGCGCGTTCAGATCGACCGTGAACTCCTTGTCATTGACGATCTTGAGGCCGGAGAGCTGGGTATCGGACTTGGTGCCCTTCGCCTGCACGTCGTCATAGCCCTTGATGACGGAGAAGAAGCTGGACGACACCTGCGCGTTGGTGGCGACGGCGCCGTAGCTCCAAGCCTTGGTGAAGTTCTCGGCCTTGACGGTCTGGCCGTTGGCGAACTTCCAGTCCTTGAGCTTGATGTCGAAGTGCTGGTTGTTGTTGCTCGCGGTGATCGACTTGGCGATCTCGAGCTTCGTCTTGCCGTCGGAGGTGATGGCGGTCAGGCCGGTGTAGAGCAGGCTGACCGGGTTGCCGCCGCAGGTCTCGTTGGTGCTCAGCGACACGAGCGGATTCTGCGGCTCGCAGCCGTTGACCACGATATCCTGGCTGGCGGAGCCGGAGGCGGACGAGCCGCCGTTGCCGCAGCCGCTCAGTGCGAGGGCGATGGCGGAGACGGCCGCGACGCCCGCAATAAGCTTTGTCTTGTTCATAATGTTCTCCTCAATCTAGATGCCCGCACCCCGTGTCGGATCACCTGTTCTTTCGAACCCGCAAATGGTGGTTCGACGTCGGTGCGTTGCATTGCTGAAAAAACTAAAGGCCGATTGTTACAAAAATATGAACAAACGACCAAATATCCGCCTTACAGCCTTTCGGCAACATGGAGAACATTCCCAGCGCATCACAAGGTTTGACTGATAAGCAATCCCCAATCGTTGAAATCACAGGGATCATCGGCTGCCGCGCCGGCCTGGGCGCACGGTGCCGGCGTCGTCATCTTTTCGATATAGAAGAAATCTCGTACGCGTTCCAAACCTCTATGTGAGCCTTCACAACAGGCTTTCACATAACAACAGCACGCTTTCACGCAACAACGGCATGCTCCCCCGCAGCATGTCCCCCGCACACAGCATGCTCCCCCGCACATAAACAAAGCCGCCGATCCGCGATTCTCCCCCGGAACATGTCTGCGAGAGGACGCGAACCGACGGCCCGCGCGGCAGCCGGGCCGCCGTTGGCTACGGCCCGGCCACCGACGTTCACAGCCTGCCGGCCAGGCCGTGGTCACGGCCCTGACGGGCAAGCACCGGCAGCGTGTCGATCGGCGCCGCGAGGCTGACCACGCTCCCGCCGCGATAGACGGCCCCGTCGCGCAGATCCGTCCACGTGGTGGACTGCCCGCCCGGCAGGTACACCTCGCGCGCGCCCGCCCCCGCCTGTGTGACAGGTGCGACCAGCAGATCCGGGCCGAAGAGGAACTCGTCGGCAATATCGGCCGTACGGGCATCGTCCGGGAACTCGTAGAACAGGCCACGCACGAGCGGCTGGCCGTCGGTGTGCGCCTGGTCGAACAGCTCGCGCAGGTACGGGCGCATGCTCTCGCGGATGTCGATGAACTTGCGCAGCACCTTCTCCACCGCAGGGCCCATCGACCACGGTTCGTTCGGCGCGCCCGAAGGGAGTCTGCGCGAGCCGTCCGCCGCGGTGATCTTCTCTTTGAGACCTCCGTCGGGCTGCCTGGCCGAGCGGTCGCCATGGTTGCGCATCACCGGCAGGAACGTCTCGAACTGCGCCCAGCGGATGAACAGCTCGCGGAAACCGTCCTCGTCCACGCGCCCGTCGTGGAAACCGCCCATATCGGTGGTGAACCACGGGATGCCGGCCATGCCCATGTGCACGGCGATGGTGATCTGATGACGCAGATCGGCGAAGGTGGAGCCCACGTCGCCCGACCAGACGAGCGCGCCGTAGCGCTGCGAGCCCGCCCAGGCGCACCGGGTCAGGTTGACGATCTGGCCCGAGCGGCCGATCTGCTCCTGCCCCTCGTAGAAGCCGCGGTTGTACTCGCGCGGGTACACATTGGCGCATGAGAGCGCCGGTCCGGCGTGATAGCGGTAGTGCGAGAAGTCGGCCACACCGTACTCCGGTTCGGCCTCGTCGAGCCAGAACGCGTCCACGCCCAGATCAGCGTAATTCTGCCGGCATTTCTCCCACACATACGCGCGGGCCTCGGGGTTCGTCGTGTCGTAGAACTGGCTGGGGCCCTCGAACATCATGCCGATGTCGAGGCCCGACTCGGAGCGCACGAGCAGCCCCTTCTGCCGCATCTGCGCGTAATTCTCGCTGTCGAGCGCGATCTGCGGCCAGACGGAGACCATCACGCGGATGCCGAGCTCGTGCAGCTCGTCGCACATCTTCTTCGGGTCGGGCCAGAACTCCTTCTCAAAGCGGAAGTCACCCATGTGCGGCCAGTGGAAAAAGTCGATGACGAGCACGCTGACGGGGATGTCCTCCTTCTTGAACCGGCGGGCGACCTCGAGCACCTGGTCCTGGTTCCAGTAGCGCAGCTTGCACTGCCAGAAGCCGAGCGCCCAGTCGGGCATGATCGGCGCATGGCCGGTGGCGCAGGCATAGTTGCGTTCGATCTGCGCGGGGGTATCGCCGGCAGTGACCCAGTAATCGAGCTGCCGGCTGGAACGGGCGACCCATTCGGTGCGATTGGCGGCGAACGTGGCACGGCCGACGGCCGGATTGTTCCACAGGAACCCGTAGCCGGCCGAGGAGACGACGAACGGCACGCTCGCCTGCGAGTTACGGTCGGCGAGCTCGAACGTGCTGCCCTTGAGATCCATGATCGACTGCTGGTACTCCCCCATGCCGTACAGATGCTCGTCGGCCGGGGAGAGGAAGGAGGCGGTAATGGCATGCGGGCCACCCTCGATGGCCTCATAATGGCGGGCGTGCAGGTTGAGCGAGCCGCCGAAATCCGTCTCCTTGAGCAGCGGCGTGCCGTCGGCCTTGGTGAAGCTGAGGCGACAGCGGAAATCCTGGTAGCCGGCGGCGATCCAGGGCGCCGATTCCCGTGCCTGGACGACGATGGCGCCGTTGCGCAGCGTGCCGACGGCCTCGCCGTCCTGCCCGGCATGCACCTCGGCCCGCACGTCACCGGTCTGTGCCGCCATGACGGTGGTCGCCCCATCCGCGTCGGATGCGGCGGCGGAGGAACCGGTCGCGCCGGCATCGACGGTGTCGAGCGGCAGCAGCGCCGACAGATCCGGCTCATCGGTGATATCGCGCTGCATCGCCGCGCGCACGCGCACGGAATCCGGTCCCCACGCCTCCACGCGCAGGTTCTCGCCGTTTCCGGTCCAGACGAGCGCCCGCCCGTCGGCAGAGACTCTCAGAGATGTCATGATTGGTCCTTTTCTTCTCATCTGTCTGTGATCACTGTCTGTGTTACCCGCGGTCGCCGTCTTGCACGGTCGCCGCGTTGTGTCGTCGCCGTTTTGTGTGGTCGCCGCCCTGTGTCGTCGCCGTCCGCGAGATCACCTTTTCGCGCCCGAGCCTGATGCTCAGTCCTTGACCGCGCCCGCGGTCACACCGGCGGCCACATATTTCTGGGCGACGATAAGCATGAGCGCCGTCGGGACGGATGCCACCACGGCGGTGGCCATCAGCGGGCCCCATTCCTGGTTCTGCGCGCCGATGAAGTCGTACAGGCCCATGGTGATCGGCCGGAGCTTGCCGCCGCCCGCATCGAGCGTGGAGGCAAACATGAAGTCGCTCCAGGCCCACAGGAAGGAGAACAGTGCGGTCGTGACGATGTAGTTGCGCGAGAGCGGGATGACGATTTGCGTGAAGATCCTCCAGTCGGACGCCCCGTCGATCCTCGCCGCCTCGACGAGCGAGACGGGCATGCTGCCCATGAAGGAGGTCAGCAGCATGACGGCGAACGGCACGGCAACCGTCGAATCTGCCAGGATCAGCCCGGCGATGGTGTCCAGCAGGCCGATCTGGTTGAAGATCTGGTAGAACGCGAGCGCCATCACCACAGCGGGAACCATCTGTGCGGCGACGAGCAGGAAGTCCATCGTCTTCTTCCCGCCCAGATGCAGGATGGCGATCGAGTAGGCGGCCGGCAGCGCGATCGCCAGGGTGAGCACCACGCAGGCGAGCGCGATGAGCAGCGAGGTGCCCAGGTAGGGCATCTGGTCGGCGAAGACGCGCTGGAAGTTCTCCGTGGTGAACGCCTTCGGGTACAGGTCACCCGAGCGGATCGCCGAACGCTGGGTGAACGAGATGTTGATCATCCAATAGACCGGGAAGAGCATGATGAGCGTGAGGATGATGCCGATCAGCGTCTTCCACCATGTGGGACGATGTCTCATGATTGATTCCCCCTTTCGGACGGGACGCGCCTTCAGGCCTTTTCCTCACGGCGCTGGACGCCGATGTAGATGAAGGCGAAGATGAGCGCGATGAGGATCAGCAGCGTGCCCACCACCGATGCCTCGGAATAGCGGATCGTGGACGAGTAGCCTTTGCCGAACGCCATGGCGTACGACCAGGTGGCGAGCGTCTGCGAGGTGCCCGAGCCCTGGGTCATCAGCCAGATGATGTCGACGGTCTTGAGCGTGTAGACGAAGCCGAGCAGCAGCGTGATCATCGTCACCGGCCTGAGCAGCGGGAAGGTGATCTTCCAGAACTTCTGCCAGCCGTTGCACCCGTCGAGCGAGGCGGCCTCATACAGGTCTTTGCTGATGTTCTGCAGGCCGGAATAGAGGATGACGAGGTTGAACGGGATTCCCAGCCAGATGTTGGCGATAATGACCGCCCAGAGCGAGTGGCCCGCCTGAAGCCACCAGACCGGGGCGATGCCCAGCATGCCGAGGAACTTGTTGATGATGCCGTTGTCGGCGTCCATCATCCACTGCCAGATGGTGCCGGAGATCATCGGCGGCAGCAGCCAGGGCACGAGGAAAATGCCGCGCAGCGTGGCGGAAAGTTTGAAGTTCTGGTTGAAGAACACCGCCAGCGCCAGGCCGATGCTGTACTGGAAGACGATCGAGACGACGACGAAGATGAGCGTCTGGCCGAGCGTGGTCCAGAATTCGTTCGTGGAAAGGACCTCTTTGTAGATGTCCAGTCCGACGAACGGTGCCTCGCCGGTGACGAACGTGCGGCGGCTGTAGCGGTGCAGGCTCATCGAGACGTTCTGCACGAGCGGGACGACGTAGAAGATGAGCATGTAGAGGATGAGCGGCGCGGCAAAGCCGATCGCCGCCCAGCGCGTCGGCGTCAGACGGTGCAGCCGGCGCCGGGCCGGCGAGCCATGCGCACGACGCGCGGAGGCTGATACGGATGATGCGTGCATGATGTGCTCCTTGCCGGCCCGTCTTACGAGTTGAGGGCGGCCTGCAGGCTCTTGGACAGCTGCGCGGAGACGGACTCGTACTTCATGCCGATGTCAGTGGTGCGCCCGCGGGCGTTCTCCACCGATTCGACCCACGGCGCCCACAGCTCGTCGTTCTTGACCTGCTGGTCGCGCACCGATTTCTTTGCCGCGAGATAACCGATGGCCTCATTCGTCTTTCCCAGCTCGGAGTCGCTCGTCAGGCAGCTGATGAGCTGTGCGGCAGCGGCCTGACGATCCTTGTCCGCCTTCTTGTGGAACGGCAGGGTGGCGAACTCGCCGCCGGTGGGAACCGGGGCGACGCCGCCGTCCTTGGCCGGGATCGGGATGGATTTGAAGCCCTTCTTCTTGGCGGCGGCGGCCTGCCACGACCCGTTCTCCGCGAAGCCGTAGTCGCCGGTCAGCATCAGATCCCACGAGGCCGACTGGTTGTCGGTGGCCACCGACTTGGGTGCCCAGCCGTTCCTGACCCAGCCGGAGACGAGGTTCTCCGCCTCCTTTGCTGCCTGGGAGTCGGGATGGGCGAGGTTGCCCTTGGCACCCCAGAACCAGGGCAGAAACTGGAAGACGCCCTCCTCGCCGGTGATGCCGGCGAAGGTGATGCCCTTGGCGCCCGAGTCGACGACCTTCTTGATCGCCGCGTTGAGCGACTGCCAGTCCTTGATGGAGGACGGGTCGACCCCCGCCTTCTGCAGGACGGCCGGGTTGTAATACAGGCCGAGGGCGTTGGTGCCGAAGGCGAGCCCGTACTGTTTGCCGTCAACGATGCCGGGGCCCTCAATGTTCTTGTCGAAGCCTTTTGTCGACACGCCTGCCGAGGCGAGGTCCGTCACGAGCCCGGAGTCCACCGCCGTGGGCATGAACGGGTTGTCAATGACGGCCACGTCCGGCGCGTTGTCGGATTTGACGGCGGTGGTCAGGTTGTTGAGCACGTCGTTCTGCGGCATGCCCTGGCGCTTGACCTTCCAGCCTTTCGGGGCGCAGCTCTTGACCTGCTTGTCCCAGACGGAGCCGGTCGTGTACTGCGGATACGGATCCCAGAAGGTGAGGGTCTTCGAGCCGGCCGCCGACGAGGACGAGCCGCCGCAGCCGGCGAGCGTGGCGACGAGCGCCACCGCGACGCCGCACGAGAGGGCCTTTTGTGCCGTCGGGATGACGGAGATATGAGACGACCGCATTATTCCTCCAAACCACGGCGTATGCCGCTTTGCGCACGCCGCTTCTACTCGGGCCGGTTGTCGGGCAGTCGGCATCGCTGTCGCCCGCCCGGGATCATCATTACTGAACCGGTTCAATTAATATAACACTGCCGTATTGCGGAAACAATAATGGGTTATCAGATATTAACTGAACCGATTAAACGGCAGGGCCGCCGCGGCGTGTCGTATCGTTGATGGCCATCACCGCCGGCAGGTCAGTGCCGCCGCGTCAGTGCGCGCTTGCCACGCTCTGCCCGGCGCCGACGAGCGGCTGGTGCAGTAGCACCTTGCGCGCAGGAGAATGCGGATGGGCGATCCGGTCCATCAGCACATCGATAGTCGTGGAGGCGACGGCCGGAACGTCGATCCTGACCGTGTCGAAGGGAAAGCCCATCCCCTCCTCCAGCTGGTCGGGCACGAGCGAGGCCACATACATCTTGTCCGGCACGCGGATCCCGAGCTGTTCGAACGCCTGGGCGGCGCCGATCACCACACCGTCGTTGTGGATGACCATCGCCGACGAGCCGGGGTACTGCCGCACCGCCCGCCGGATGACCTCGGAGGCGCCGAACATCGTCTCCTTGGCATAGATCTCATGGACGGCGATGCCGGCGGCGCGGCATTCGGACAGAAATGTGGCGCGGAAACGGATGGCGTAGTTGAGACCGTGGGCATAGACCGATCGTGGCAGGCCGATGAAGATGACGTCCCTGTAGCCGCGCGCGGACAGCTCCTCGACGAGGTCACGCGCCGCCTGCTCGAAGTCCGTGTCGATCACGTCCAGGCCCGCCGGGTCGGACGGGCTGCCCAGCAGGACCGTCGGCAGCTTCGCGTGACGGGCGGCCTCGATCCGCTCGTCCCCGTTGCGAACGTCGAGGATGACCGCCCCGTCGAGCGCATGACCGTCCGAGGCGCGCCGGATCGCCCCCACGCCGTCAGGATCGGTCAGCAGCATGGCGTCGTAGCCGTAGCCGCGTGCAGCCTCCGCCAGCCCATACAGATACGCCCCCATCGACAGCGACAGCTGGTAATCCTGATGGATCGGCGCAAAAATCCCGATCGTGCTCGTCTTCGACGTCGACAGCGCCCTGGCCGTCCTGTTGACCGAATAACCGAGCTTTCTCATAGCCGCCAGCACCTTGCGGCGCGTCCCCTCGGAGATCGACGGGTTGCCCGAGCTCACATAGGAGACCGTCGTCTTTGACACACCGGCCTCTCTGGCGACATCGCTCATCGTGACCATGGCTGCCAACTTTCTTGACTCGGTGCCGACCGGGAGAATAAACGGGAAATAAAAAAGGGTTTCAGGACTGCTCCTGAAACCCTGATGGCGGAAAGCGAGGGATTCGGACCCTCGAAGGCCAAAAAAGACCTTAACACCTTAGCAGGGTGCCCCATTCGACCGCTCTGGCAGCTTTCCACTGACGCGAACGTCAACAGCAACTCATGTTACCACAGTGCAGGACAGCATGCCGACTCGGCTCACAGCCGGATCAGCACGGTCCCCCACACGCGCATACGCGGTATATGAATGCACGTATACACGGCTTCCCCCTGCTGTTGCGTGTCATAGTCCAGATTCCTGATCTCGATTCCCTCAGGCCCATCCGGTGTGGAATAGGTGACGGAGGAAGCCGGCCTGTCGGTGCGCACACGCAGGACGAACGGCTCACTCTCCCGCACATTCTGCCCATGCGTCCACTTCGGGTCGTGCGAACCGGTCAGATTGACGAGGTTCACAAAGAAGAGGTCGTCACTTCGACGGGCACGAATCCAGATCCGGCCCGGTTCAGGCAGATCGGCAAGCGCCGCGCAGTCAGAGACGATGTTCTTGCCGCCACGCCGTCCCGCATCAAGAGGGACGAGCCGCAGCCCACGATCCGCCCACAGACCGGCAAAGTAGGTGATGTAGTCGTAGTAGACGGCGATGCGCCGTGCATGCTCAGCATCGGCGGTGAAGTATTTGCTGTAATACGCCTGAGTGAGAATCCCCCGATTCTCACCGTTGACGAGGTGGGTCGCCCCGGCGACGGTGATGATCGCGGTCAACAGGGCGAGCGCGTCGTAATCCTCCTGCGCCCCGCCGTCAATGAACTGCGGCAGATAGGCGGCGAGAATGATGGGCAGGTCGGACATGGAACGCGCATGCTCGATGAGCCGGAGAATGTCCTTGTACGTCGAATAGGGATCCCAGACCTCGATGTAGAGGGCATCCTGATGGGCCGTGGCCAGATGATCGACAGGCCAGTTCTTGACATTGTTAAAGATGAGCCGCGCATGACCATCACGGGCATGCAGACGCGCACGCGCGTCATCGACGATCAGCCGGAAATCGCGGGCGAGATCGAGTTTGCAGCCCTGATCGTCATACGCCGTCAGCGGCGTGCCATACGTATCCACGTGGATGCCGTCGAAACCGAAATCAAGTGCTTTCTGGTATTCGCCGAGAATATGGTCATGCCAGCCCCTGCTCCTGTCCACATTCATGATGGACAGGAGGTCGAAGAACGGGACGGGCTCGCCGTGCTGATCATAAACGCGATCGGCCGGATGCTGCTGCGCATACTCGTTCGAGGACCCGTAGACCGCGCCGTACGCCATGGGATGCATCCCCCGGTCGTGGCAGGCGTCGATCAGTGCGCGCAGGCTCGCCCGCGAGATCTTCTTGCCCATCATGTCCGTGTACTCGTCGGTCGGGGCGATAAACCGGTCATGCCGATAGGCCCAGTCATAAAACTGGACATCGGTGACATGCAGACGGTTAAGCCAGCCCACAGGGGACGCCCCCTGAGCCGGGTCATTATCGAAGTCTGAAAGGAATCCGTAGCGCACCTGATCCGTCGAGATGTCAAAGCCCGTCTGCGCGCGCCGACCGTCGGCGTCGACCGCCTGCAACAGATAACCGGATCCGCCCGGCAGATCGGCATCCCCGAGACTGATCCGACCGCGATCATCGACCTCTTCCACGCCATGCCAGAGGGGCCGGTTTTCCCCGAACACCGTCAGTGCGAGCCGTCCCGTCGCTTCTTTCACAATGAACATCGGCTTCTGCCCGTCAGCGAATCGGGCACGTGCCGGGACAATATCGAACATATTTCTAGCTTTCTGACTATGAATCATCATTGACGATGGATCATCACCGATCAGCCCTTGACGGCACCGATCATCACACCCTTGTCGAAGTACTTCTGCAGGAACGGATACAGGATGATGAGCGGGAGCGCGGAGACGATGATGATGCCGAACTTGATCTGGTCACCGATATTCTGCGACTGCGCGGCCGTCAGCTGGGCCATCCCCGGCTTAGTCTGGTTGGCGAGGAGGATATTCTGCAGCACATTCTGCAACGGTTCCAGATCCTGGTCGCGGATGTAGATCAGACCGGTGAAGTAGTCGTTCCAATGCCCGACGAAGTAATACAAGCCGATGACGGCCAGAATGGCGCTCGAGAGGGGCAGGACGATCTTGAGGAAATATCCCCAATAGCTCAGCCCGTCGATCCTCGCCGCATCGAAAAGATCCTCAGGGATGGACGACTCGAAGAACGAGCGCGCGATGATCACGTTGTAGACGCTCACGGCACCGGGCAGGATGAACACCCACATCGAGTTGAGCAGGCCGAGCTGCTTCATCAGCAGGTAGCTCGGGATCATGCCGCCGCCGAAGAACATCGTGAACGTGAAGAGGAACATAATGACACGGCGCGGACGAAACTCCTTGCGTGACAGGCCGAATGCGCAGGGAATCGTCACGAGCAGGTTGACCGCGGTGCCCAGGACCGCGTAGATCAGCGTGTTACGGTACCCGATCCAGATCCGGCTGTCATGGAAGATTTTCGCATACCCGGCGAGTGTGATGCCCTTGGGCAGGAGGCTGACCTGTCCGTTCGCCACTGCCGTCGGATCTGAGAACGAGGCAACAAGGACGAACCAGAGCGGGTAGATGATCGCGATAAGGACGAGCGCAAGAATCAGGACAATGATCACGTCGGCCACGGTGTCGCTGACGGTCAGCTTCTGATGGACATGCCTGTTGGTCGGGGTGCGCTTCATCCCGGCGGCTGCCTTTTGTTCCGGCGTCATATGCGCTGTCTTGCTGTTGATAACGGTTTCCATGATGATTCCTCGCTTCCGCATTTTCGGTATCCGGGCATCTGTGTTCAGAAGATGCTCGTGTCGCTCGTCTTCTTGGCGATGTAATTGGCAATCACGAGGAAGAAGAAGTTGACAAGCGAGTTGAACAGGCCGATGGCCGTCGAATACGAGAATTGTGTATCCAGAATTCCGATCCGGTAGGTGTAGGTCGAGATGACCTCGGAAGCGGTGATATTGAGGGTGTTCTGCATCAGCCACACCTTTTCGAAGCCGACGCCGAGGATCGAGCCCATATTGAGGATGAGAAGGACTCCGACGGTCGGCATGATCGTCGGGATGTCGACGTACCGGATGAGCTGGAGCCTGCCCGCCCCATCGATCCTCGCCGCCTCATACAGCGCCGTATCCACAGAGCTCAAGGCTGCGAGATAGATGATGCAGTTCCAGCCCATATGCTGCCAGACCTCGGAGATCCAATAAATGGAGGTGAACGCCTTCGGGTCGCCCATCAGGCTCGTCCGACCGAAGAACCGGCCGAGCAGGCCGGTGCCCGGCGAGAGGAAGATGTTGATCATCGAGACGATCACGACGGTTGAGATGAAGTGAGGCATGTAGGTGATGGTCTGCACAAACCCCTTGACCTTCGGACTGGCGATCTGATTGATGAGCAGCGCGAGGATGATCGGCGCGATGAAGCCCATCACCAATGTCCACAGACTGATACGGAACGTATTGCGGATGATCTCGCCGAAAAGCGGATCGCGGAAGAATTGCTCGAAATATTCCGTGCCAACCCATTTCCCACCTGTCAAGCCTTTTGTCACGTCATAGTCGCGGAAGGCGAGCTGGATGCCATACATGGGCACGTAGTTGAACAGAAGGACGAAGCCCACCGCGGGCAGGATCATCGTCCAGATCTCCCAATAACGCCGGAAATGGTTTGCCAGCCTCTTGTACCACGGCTGGTGCCGGGCGATCCATTCGTTGTCCGGGATGGAATCCGACCCGGTTTTCTTCGCCACGGCCGCGACCTTCCTGCCATGGGCCCTCGCCGTGGCAGACACATCTGCTGATTGTGCCGACATCATCGTCATGCCTCCTTCGGTAGGCGGGTCTCAAGGGAGAACGCCATCCACGGATCCAGCACCCCCGTGCGGATGCCGTGGCGCAGACGCTCCTGCGTGTCAGTGGAAATAAGCAGCCGGGTGTCCCGGTCCCGCGTGTCCGCGCGCCGGAGCAGATCCGATGCCTGCGTCGGGATGCGGGCCGGAGAACCGGAGACATTGACGACGGTGATGATCTGTGACTGCCCGAGCGTGCGGGTGAAATCGTAGACATGCTCATCCGAGGGATCGAGCAGATGAAAATCGCCGGCGGAGACGACCGGATCCGTGTGCCTGAGGGCGATCAGCCGACGATAGAAGTTAAAGACGGAATCCGGGTCATGAAGCTCGGCCTCGGCGTTGATCTCGTCCTTGTTCGGGTTGACGGAGATCCATGGGGCCTTCCCGCCGTCATCTACGGCGTCCGCCTCCTCAAAACCCGCATACGTCGAATCATCCCATTGCATCGGCGTGCGCGAGTTGTCCCGGCCCACCTTGGCGAGGGACCGCATCATCGATGCGGCGCTCTGGACGTGGGCGACCTCCACCCGCTGGTGGAAGGCGTTGATCGACTCGATGTCACGATATTGGTCCAGGCGCGTGAAATGGGCATTCGTCATTCCCAGCTCCTCGCCCTGATAGATATACGGCGTTCCCCGATGCATGTGCATCAGCAGGGCGAGCGCCTTCGCAGAGCGCGTGCGCGCCGCAGGAGAGCGGTCATCGCCCCATCTGGAGACGCTGCGCGGCTGGTCGTGGTTGTCAAAGTAGAGGCTCGCCCAGCCTTTGCCGCCCACCGCCTTCTGCTCACCATCCAGCGCTTTCTTGAGGCGGGTGAGCCGCAGCGGCTCGATATTCCACTTCGCCCCGTCCTGATCGCAATCGACGTGGTCGAACAGGAAGAGCATGTCGAGCTCATGGTTGTTCGGATCAGTGATCGCGGCATTGCGCGCCGGGCTGATCCCCTGCCCTTCGCCGACCGTCATATATCCATCACGACCGGAGAACACGGCTTTGCGCATTTCCTTGAGGTACTCGTCCAGACGCGGGCCGTCCATGCTGAACGGCCAGGGACTCGAATAGCCTTCCTCCCCCGCGGGCAGATCCTTGATCAGTGAGCCTGCCTCACCGGGCAGCCTGCCGTTGCGATCCACGAATTTGGAGATCAGGGTGATCACATCCATCCGGAACCCATCGATGCCGCGGTCCATCCACCAGTTCATCATCCGGTAGACGGCCTGGCGTACCTGCGGATTCTCCCAGTTGAGATCGGGCTGCTTTTTCGAGAACGTGTGCAGATAGTATTCGCCGCGCCTGGGGTCATACGTCCACGCCGAGCCTCCGAAGCTGCCGCCCCATCTGTTCGGCTCGGCCCCCGGGCTCCCGGGGGTGTGGCCGGGTCGGGCGGGACGCCACCAGTACCAGTCGGCGTGCGGATCGTTCTTGTCACGGGATGCCTGGAACCATGGGTGCTCGTCGGACGTATGGTTGACGACCAGATCCATGATCACGCGCAGACCATAGTGATGCGCGGCCGCAAGAAGACGGTCCATGTCAGCCATCGTGCCAAACCGCGGGTCAATCTTCTCGTAATCGGCAATATCATACCCGTTGTCGCACTGCGGCGACTTGTACACAGGCGAGAGCCAGAGCACATCCACGCCGAGGGACGCCAGATAGGGCAGTCTCCTCTCGATTCCCCGCAGATCGCCCATACCGTCACCGTTGGAATCCTGGAAACTGCGCGGATAGATCTGGTAGACGACCGCGTCATCCCACCACGGGTTGTGGGTCGCCCCATTGGTACGAACAGAATCGGGCAGCACCGTCCGCTGACTATTCGTCATGTCAGCCTCTTTCTCAAGAAAAAGATCGGGAAGCGGAACGGCATCGTCCCGCTCGACAGGTCCCGTACCTCTCTCTTGCCGGGCTGACCGGCGATGCATCGAACGCACCCGGCCCGCCCGACAAGCGATAGGAAAGAGATCAAAGATGAAGAATGACCATGAATCAGATTTCCAGTGGCATCACCAGTTGAGGATCTTGGTCAGATCGACGCCACTCTTCTTCAGATTGCCGCTGAAGCGGTCGTAGATCTTCTGTTCGATCTGCACCTGCTGGCGCAGTTTGTTCTGATTGAGCTTGTTGACGTAGGCGTCCCAGCCTTTCTCGACACCGCCCTTGGTGACCCAGGTGGCGAAGGAACTCATCGCATACTGCGTGATGCCGGTAGCATTCTTGTTCATGGTGCTGGTCTCGTCGGTCGTCTGCGGCATGTTCGAGTAGAGGACATCAGTGTTGAAGTTGACGTTCTTGAAGTCAGCGTCATAGACGTGATCGACAGGACGGACCTCGGTCTGCTCGGCAGGCAGATCAAGCTTCATGCTGTTGTCGATCCATGCCGGGGCGCGATCACCCAGAGAGTTCTCAAACTGCCAGTCGGACGAATTCTTTGTCTTATCGGCAGGCTGGAGGACGGTGTAATTGTTGGTGCCGTTCTTCTTCACGCATGTGCCGAACGAGCCGAAGCGCGTCTGAACGGACATGTCAGGGCTGTAAAGCGCATCGACGAGCTTGAGCGCGGCCGCCTTGTTCGCCGCCTTGGCGGAGACGACCACCTTGTCGGGGTTGTAGGCACCGCCGTCGCCCGTGTACGACCAGACGGGCTTGACGGTCTGATTCGCATCATATTTGAGCGACGGAACGGTCACATACTGTTTGCCGAGCTCCGAGCCGAAGATATCGGACGGGGTCCACATGATCGTCGCGCCGACGCGTGCCGTCTTCCCATCACCTTTAGCGGTCGCCTCATACTTGCTCCAATCATGGGTGAAGGCCTCGCTGGAGATGAGGTTCTCGCTCCACATACGGTGCAGCCACTGGATGAGCTGGCGATAGCGGGCATCCGTGAAGTAGGTCTTCACCTTGCCGTTCTGCACATACAGGCCGTAGGCGCTGCTCGGCACGACGATGCCGAAGCTCGAGAGGAAGACATTCGGCTCGAACAGGCCGAAACCATCGGTGTTCGGGGAGTTGAAATCGAACGGGATCTCGTCGTGCTTGCCGTTTCCGTTCGGATCCTGGGTCTTGAAGGCCTTGAGGTCCGTCTCGAACTCATCCCACGTGGTCGGAACTTTGAGGCCCAGCTTGTCGAGCCAGACTTTGTTGATGAACAGATGGTTGGAGGTCCGCGCGTTGAGCGGGCGGGCCACGGACGGAGTCCCGAGAATCTTGCCATCGGTGGTCATCGAAATGGTCTTGGAGTACGGATCAGCCTTGAACATCTTGGAGACGTTGGGCATATTCTTCAGTTCTGGCTTGAGATCCAGGAACATGCTGCCGTATTGGCTCATATCCCCGGAACCGAATCCGTTGATGGTCACATCGGGAACCTCGCCGGCGGCGAGGGAGGCCTTCTTCTGGTTGCCCCAGGCATTATCGGTAGCTTCCTGCCATTTGATGGCGCAATTGCACTTCGCGGCCAGCTGTTTGGCCCACGGAAGCGTGGAGATCTTCTGTGTCCGGGCATCCTTGACGACCATCACGGTCACGACGGGCTTGCCGTTCTCCATGGCGGAACTGTTGCCGCATCCGGCCAGTCCCATGGCAATGGCGCAGAGCGCGGCACCTGCTGCCTGCAAGCGGATGAAACGTTTCATTGGAATCTTCCTCCTTGAATCTTCCAACAATCAGCGGAAATCCAGCGGATGGACAACCTCCGGACCTCTCATGCAGAAACGTAACACAATCGCAAGCATTACGCAAACTTGCGTGTTACTATGAGAAATTGTTACGTTCAACGTCTGCGCCATACTGACGCACGGCATCACTCCGCCGCATCACAAAAGGGAAGATGACCGCATGCAATACGATTGTTTCGCAGATGAGCTTCAATCGACCACAAGGAATTGAGATCCCATGACATCAAGTCTGACAAGCATCGCCGAAAAAATCGGCGTAAGCCCCGCGACCGTGTCACGGGCCATCAACAACAAACCCGGCGTCTCCGCCAAGACCCGGCAGACGGTCTTTGAGACCATGAAACAACTGGGCGTCGAGGTCGCCCCGAGCAATGGATGCCGACTCGTCGCGCTGATCACGCCTGATCTGTCAAACCCGATCTTCCCGGATTTCGTGACGAAGATCAACACACTCCTCGCACAGGAGCAGGAGCTGCCGGTACTGTGCACCTATACCCTCGGGGGCCTGACCGAGGAAATATATCTGAAGATGGTCATGCAGCTCCCCCTTGATGGCGCGATCTTCCTGGCAGGCCATTACGACAACGCCCGGATGAGCCATAAAATCTATCAGCCCCTCGTCGACCGCGGCATTCCGATGGCTTTTCTCAATGCTTCCTCACATGACCAACCGGCCTTCTACGCCGAGACGGACGATGCTCAGGCGACCCGGATGGCCCTCAAGCATCTCGTCGCTCTCGGGCATCGCAAGATCGGGCTTCTTCTGGGCGACCGCGCGCATTACCCCACAATGACGAAATACCAATCAGCGCTTGCCTTCTTCAAAGAAGAGGGGATCACACACTCCCCCGCGCTGACGCAATGGACGACGTACGGCATCGAATCCGGGCAGCTGGCCGCCCAGGAGCTCATCACCAACGGAGCGACCGCCATCCTGTGCGCCAACGACCAGCTGGCCATCGGCGCGCTCCACGCAGCCGAGAACATGGGCAAGTCAGTGCCCGCAGACCTGTCGGTCGTCGGCTACGACGACTCACCGCTCCTGACGGACGTGACGCCGGCCCTCACCACCGTTCGCCAACCGGTGACAGCACTGAGCCAAGCACTCGTCCACGGCCTGCGGCTACTCAGGGACGATACCCGGCGAGGCGGCAGGAACTCGGTGGTCCAGTACACGCCCGAGCTCATCGTGCGTGATTCGACGGGCCCTGTTCCCAAGCCGAAAGACCTCTGAGCGGCCCACTCCATTGCGCAAATATTCGTTATTCTTTCGTTGACTTATTGTTTGCGCCATCGCACTTCTGCAAAGAAGATCATATGCGTCGCTTTGCCCTCTGGTATGAATACGTCTGCCGGATCATCATGAACGTCTTCGTCACCCATATCGCTTTTCTGGTGCATACGCTCATGGGGGCCGTCATCGTGGGATTCTTCCCCTCCATCGCCGCCACCAATACCACGTATCGCGCATGGCTACGGGACGTGGACGACCGCGAATGGAAGGCCGGCCGGACCTGGGCGGTCTTCCATCATGCCTGGAAGACGGAGCTCAGATCCGCCAACATGTTCGGCTATCCACAATTCGCGCTCTGGGCATTTCTTGCCTGGGACTATTACCTCGCAAACAACAATTACATGGGCAAAACCGGCATCGGGATCTCAGGCCTTCTGCTACTGGTCAACGTGCTGTATGGAATCTTCGTCTTTCTCTCATGGATCGTGCGTGCCGACTTCGAGGAAAAGCCCGGCTGGATCATCAAATATTCACTGTCGATGGTCGTCGCCCGTCCGCTCTGCTCCCTCATGCTCCTGCTTCTGACGGGAATCGTGATGTGGGCTTATTTCAAGTGGCCGGGATTGGCGGTCGCCTTCGGGGTCGCGATCCCCGCATTCGTCGCCACCATAGCCGTCTACTCGTTCGGGCGTCTTCCGGGAATGGACATCCATGTCCTGGAACCGCAGGACCCCGGGCGTCACCACGAAACGCACGATACTGCCGGCCGGACCGACCATCGATAAAATTCTGACGCTGTTGCCGGCCCGGACCTCCTGTGGGATCACCCGTTTCGACGATCCTTACCGGTCCTTTGCCTCCACGCCGGAATCATGCTCGCGCGCGGCCCGCTCAGCCGCCTGCTGCCTCTCCAGCTCGTCGAGCACCTTCTGCGCCGCCGCGCGTTTGGCGGGATTGCCGGAGGTGACGTCCTCGCGCGCCTTGGCGATCTTCTCGGCTCGGGCGCGATAGGCAGGGTCCTTCATGGCCCTACGGCGCCTCCACGCCTTCTTCCAGTCGGCGAAGATCGGCCCGGTGAGGAAGAAATAGAGGAACAAACCGATGCCGCCCACGCCGAGGATGACGGCGAACGCCGGATCCCCCGTCGACAGGCCCAGCGGCAGGGCGATGAGGCCCACCACCAGCGGGGCAAAGGTGACGAAGTTGTCCATGCCCGGCGAGTCCGGGCGAAGATCCGGCTTTCGGTCACGGATGCTCATGCGTCCTCCCCATCAGGTTTCTGGCCGGACTTGCCTGCCGCAGGTTTCCACCCCTGCAGGACGACCGGCTCGGGCACGAGGTCGATGCCGAACTTGTCCGACACGCCTTTCTGGATCACGGCGGCGAGCGCCATCACATCCTTGGCGGCGGCCCCTCCCCTGTTCGTCAGCGCGAGCGTGTGGAGTGTGGAGAGCGCGGCGGGTGCGCCGTCGGCGAGCGCGAAGCCCTTGGGGAAGCCGGCATGGTCGATGAGCCAGGCGGCCGAGGTCTTGACGGCGCTGCCCTGCTCCTTTCCCTGCCCGCCGGCGACGCTGACCGGGAAGCGCGGCGCGTCCTGCGGCAGCCGGTCGGCAGTCTGCTGCGAGACGATCGGGTTGATGAAGAAGCTGCCGCAGCTCCAGCGGTCATGCTCGAGCTCCTCGGACAGCTCGGTGGAGGCGGAGGCCGCAGCGCGCACGACCGGTCCGACATGCTTGCGCGTGCCTGCGGGCACGCCGCTGACCTGCGGGTCCTGGCCCAGCGGGGCGAGCCACGGGTTGTTGTACCGCTTCGGATCCTCCAACATGCCCTTGGCCGCACGGACGGAGAGCACGGTGGAACGCACGCGGGCGATGTCCATGCGCGTGCCGGTCGTCACACCCAGCGCGTGGGCGAGCTGGCCGAAATCGACGGTGGTGGTCGGCTCGTTGACGAGCGCGAAGGTGACGGACAGGACCACGAAACGCGGAGTCGGGAACCACTTGCTGCCGGGTTTGCCATCCTCGTCGTACATGCCCTGCTTGAGAGCGGAGGTGCGGTAGCCGAAGCGCATCTGCGAGGGCTGGAGCGTGATGACCGTGCTCGTGGCCCTGTCCCACGCCTCCACCTGGCACACGGAGGCGGAGACCTCCTGGCCGTAAGCGCCAATGTTCTGCACCACGGAGGCACCCACGGTGCCCGGGATGCCGGAGAGCGCCTCGACGCCCTCATAGCCGCGCGAGACCATCAGTTTGACGAACGCGTCCCAGCGCACGCCGGCCTCGGCTTTGACGCGCACGGTGCGGGTGCGGTCGTCGGCGGTCTCGGTGAGCACGTCGACGCCACGGCGCAGATCGCGCACGACCACGCCATCAAATCCCTGATCCGCCCCGACGAGGTTGGAGCCGCCGCCGATGACGAGGACCGGCCGGCCAGCGTCGTCAGCATCGAGGATGGCACCGATGAGCTCGTCACGGCTCGTGACGGCCGCATAGGAGGCCACAGGCCCGCCCACGCGCAGCGTGGTCAGATCGGCCAGCGTGGGAGCGGCTGAGATCTTCTTCGTGCCCGCGCTGTCTTCTGTGCCCGCACTGTCTTCTGTCATCGCGTTCGTCCCTTCTCCTGCCGATTGACCCGTCCATGATACGAAAAAAGCCCGGATAAATCCGGGCTTGACATCTGTGTGGCGCCATCGCCGATGGCACCGGAGCGCTCACTCAGCGCGCTCAGCGCGTCTCGCGATGAAGCGTGTGCTTGCCGCAACGCGGGCAGAACTTCTTGAGCTCGAGGCGGTCAGGAGTGTTGCGACGGTTCTTCGTCGTGATGTAATTACGCTCCTTGCACACCGTGCACGCCAGTGTGACGCCCGGGCGAACATCATTCTTAGCCATGAGACACCTCTGAAATCTCTTGTTCCGTTGATGCGGACTTGTAGCGAGGGAGAGGCTCGAACTCTCGACCTTACGATTATGAGTCGTACGCTCTAGCCAGCTGAGCTACCTCGCCGTGGAGCCTCGAGTGAGAATCGAACTCACGATCTCGTCATTACCAATGACGTGCTCTACCACTGAGCCATCGAGGCGTGGCTGGAAAAGGATTCGAACCTTTGTAGCCGTAAGGCGACAGATTTACAGTCTGTTGCAATTGACCGCTCTGCCATCCAGCCGCATTACTGCACAAGGGCTCATCCCCCGAACAGCAACCTGAATATTAAAGCACCCCCGCGCGACGAACGCAAGCACTCACGCGCCATCACGCGACACGCCTCAAATATCAGGCACGATCACAGCCACAGCAACCGGACGCGGTCGCTCAGAACTCGGCGTTGCCCGGCTCGCGCGGATCAGGGATGACGTCGCGGATGTTGTCCACGCCCGTCAAATACATCACCAGACGCTCGAAGCCCAGGCCGAAGCCCGAATGCTTGCAGGTGCCGTACTTGCGCAGGTCGAGATAGTACTTGTACTGGCTCTCGTCCATGCCCAGCTCCTCGATGCGCTTCTTGAGCACGTCATAGCGCTCCTCACGCTGGGAGCCGCCCATGATCTCGCCGATGCCCGGCACGAGGCAGTCGACGGCGGCCACCGTCCTGCCGTCCTCGTTCTGGCGCATGTAGAACGCCTTGATGCCCTTCGGGTAGTCGGTGACGAATGTCGGAAGCGCGAAATGCTGCTCGCACAGGTAGCGCTCGTGCTCGGTCTGCAGGTCGATCCCCCACTTGACCGGGTACTTGAAGCTGACGCCCTTGCTGACCGCATCCTCGAGCACGCTGATCGCGTCCGTATAGGTGATGCGCGCGAACTTCGAGGAGGCGACATGCTTGAGGCGGTCGATCAGGCCCTTGTCCACGAAGCGGTTGAGCATCGCCATCTCGTCCGGGCACTTTTCCAGCACCGTGTTGATGACGAACTTGAGCATCGCCTCCTCGACCTCCATGCAGCCCTCGAGGTCGGTGAAGGCCATCTCCGGCTCCATCTGCCAGAACTCGGCGGCGTGGCGGCGCGTGTTGGAGTCCTCCGCGCGGAAGGTGGGGCCGAACGTGTAGATGTCGCCGAACGCCATGGCGAAGTTCTCGCCCTGCAGCTGGCCGGAGACCGTGAGCCTGGCCTGTTTGCCGAAGAAGTCCTTCGACCAGTCCACCTGGCCGTCCTTCGTCTTCGGCACGTTGGCGAGGTCGAGCGTGGTCACCTGGAACATCTCGCCGGCACCCTCGGCGTCGGAGGTGGTGATGAGCGGGGTGTTCACATAGACGAACCCGCGGTTCTGGAAGAACGTGTGGATGGCGTAGGCGGCCACCGAGCGGATGCGGAAGACGGCGCGGAAGAGGTTGGTGCGCGGGCGCAGGTGCTGCAGCGTGCGCAGATACTCGCGCGACTGGTGCTGCTTCTGCAGCGGGTAGTCCGGCCCGCACGTGCCGGCCACCTCCACGCTGGCGGCGTGCAGCTCGAGCGGCTGCGGGCGGTCCGGGGTGAGCACGACGGTGCCGCTCACCACGAGCGCGGCGCCCGTGCCCTGGGAGACGATGTTCTTGTAATCATCGATCTTTTTGCTGTCGACGACGATCTGCAGATCCCTGAAGCAGCTGCCGTCGTTGAGCGTGACGAAGGCGATCTCCTTCATATCGCGGATGGAGCGGACCCAGCCCGCGACCGTCTGCGTCGAATCGGCGAACTTTTCCTTGTCGGCATACAGCTGGGCGATACGAGTACGTTTCATGAAGACCCCTCGGATACCTCAATATATATGTAATTCTGCTTCCTCCAGACTACCCGGCGTCACGGAAGTGGACGGTCGCAGGCAGGCGCGGGAAAGATGCCGTGCGGATGCGGGGCAGGCAGGGCGCAGCCATCCGGCCCTGCGATCCTCTTCCATTCACGTACTTGAAGTTTTTAGGCTGGAAGGTGGTATATATCACCCATCGACCATCAGACAGGAGACAACATGAAGAGCGCTGTTTTTGAGTCCGTGCGTAACATGGCCATCGAAGAGGTGCCCATGCCGCAGATCGAGAAGGATGACGACGCGGTCATCAAGGTCGTGCGCAGCTGCGTGTGCGGTTCCGACCTGTGGCCGTTCCGCGGCATCGACAACAAGCAGAACCACTCGCAGAACCCGGGGCACGAGGCCATCGGCATCGTCGAGAAGGTCGGGCCGGCCATCACCACCGTCAAACCGGGCGATTTCGTCATCTGCCCGTTCACCCACGGCTGCGGGCAGTGCCGCGCCTGCCGCGCCGGTTTCGACGGCAGCTGCACCCGCTTCGCCGATCACTTCTCCGACGGCAACCAGGCCGAGTACATCCGCTTCCAGCACGCCCAGTGGGCGCTGGTGAAAGTGCCGGGCAGGCCGTCCGACTACAGCGAGGGCATGCTCAAGAACCTGCTCACCCTGGCCGACGTGATGGCGACCGGCTACCACGCCGCCCGCGTGGCGCACGTGAGGGCCGGCGACACGGTGATCGTCCTCGGAGACGGGGCCGTGGGCCAGTGCGCGATCATCGCCGCGCGCATGATGGGCGCGAAGAAGATCATCTCCACCAGCCGCCATGCCGACCGTCAGGCGCTTGCCGCGCAGTTCGGCGCCACCGACAACGTGGCCGAGCGCGACGAGGAGGGCATCGCCAAGCTGCTCGATGCCAGCGACGGCGGCGCGGACGCGGTGCTCGAATGCGTGGGCACCGACCAGTCGTTCCAGGAGGCGCTGCGCCTGGTGCGCCCGGGCGCGATGATCGGCCGCGTGGGCGTGCCGCACGACCAGAAAATCAGCGGCGAGTCCACGTTCTTCGTCAACGCGGGCCTCGCCGGCGGCCCGGCCTCGGTGACCACCTACGACAAGGCCGTCCTGCTCGATGCCGTGCTCAAGGGCGAGATCGAGCCGGGCAAGGTGTTCACCACAACGTTCACGCTCGACGACATCCAGAACGCCTACGAGGCGATGGACAGGCGCGAGGCCATCAAGTCGTACATCGTTGTCAGCGACGCAGAGTGAGCACGCTGATCGTCTCATGCTGGTCATGTGACGATCCGGCCGATCCCCGTATGATCCGGCCGATCTCCGCGTGATTCTTGTGGTTCTTGTGATCCCGGTCTGGCCGGTCATGCCGGTCGACCGGGATTTTTCGTCGCCATGACGACATGACCGGATGCGACAGCACAACGGTTTCCGTTTTACGATGGAAGGGACATCCGTACAGGCCCGGATCGGACGCACACGGCTGCCCGCGCACGGGCAGGGCAGGCGCCCCGCCGGCCCGACGAGAAAGGAGTCACAATGACTTCACCGAACAATGGACCGGTTTATCCGAACCAGAACCCGAACAACGGCCAGAACCCGAACAACAACCCGTACCAGCAGGCGTACGAGAACGGCTACCGCCAGGGCTTCCAGCAGGCACAGGGACAGCAGGCACCGAACCAGAACGGCGGCCAGCAGTTCGCCGGCGAGAGCTTCGGCCAGCCCGGCCCGGACTTCGGCCCGCAGCCGCAGAACGCCTGGGACCGCTTCTCCCAGCGCGAGCAGTTCCGCTGGGACCTCGGCTCCATCGCCAAGTCGGCCGTCAAGAAGACGCGCAACACCCTCATCTGGGGCGGCGTCATCCTCTTCATCGTCGGCCTGCTCGTCGTGCTCTTCCCGGCCAACATGCTCAGCGTGATGACCGTGCTCATCGGCATCACCTTCGGTGTGGTCGGCATCGGCCGTATCATCACCTCGTTCACCGCCTTGGGCACTCCGGCGGGCTGGCGCGTGCTTGACGGTCTGGCCGGACTGCTGCTGCTCATCAGCTGCGTCTTCGTCTTCCGCAACCTGCACGCCTCCACCGGCATTCTGCTCATCATGTCGTCCATCATGATCGGCATCGCCTGGATCGTCGAGGGCTGCACGGCCATCGTCGAGGGCGCCGGCTTCATGGGCACCGGCTGGTCCATCGCCAGCGGCGTCATCTCCATCATCGGCGGCCTCGTGCTGCTGTTCTGGCCGATGGGCTCGATGTACACGCTCGTGCTCTTCATCGCCATCATGATGATGATCTACGGCTTCATCGCCTTCATCCGCGGCCTCAACATCCCCAAGGTGAAGTGAATGAACTCACAAGAGTGAATCTTGGGACTCACGGTGCAGTACTAAATCTCACAGATTCACAGTGAAATAAAAACAAAGGCGGAAGGGCCTCAGCCCTTCCGCCTTTTTCATGCCAGAATCACACCCGCCTGAGTTGGCAGGACGGGCGTGGCGCGGCTCACCACTCGTGCATCGTGCCGTCGAGCAGACGGTCGACCGGCAGCGGCGCCGGCTGGTACGGATACTTGGCCGCCTCCTTCTCATCGAAGTCGACGCCCAGGCCCGGCTTCTTCGCGTCGAGGTGGACGTAGCCGTCCTCGAGGGTGAAGCTCGTGTGGAACACGTCCAGCGTCTGCGGCGTGTACTGCATGACCTCCTGGATGCCGAAGTTCGGGATGGCCATGTCGAGCTGGAAGTTGGCCGCCTGGCCGACCGGGGAGATGTCGGTCGGGCCATGGAAGCCGGACTTGATGCCGTAGAACTCCGCGTACGACATGATCTTCTTCATGTGCGTGATGCCGCCGGTGTGGGTGACCGCCGAGCGCACATAATCGATAAGATTCTCGCGGATGAGCTGCAGATAGTCGGTGTAGGAGTTGATCGTCTCGCCGATGGCCAGCGGGGTGGTCGTATGCTCGCGCACCACGCGCAGGTAGTTCGGGTTCTCCTCGGCCGGGGTGCAGTCCTCGAGCCAGAACAGGTTGTACGGCTCGATGCGCTTGGCGAAGGCCGCCGCCTGGTTCGGGCTCATGCGGTGGTGGGCGTCGTGCAGCAGCAGCAGCTGGTCGCCGTACTTGTTGCGCACATTCTCGAACACCTTGGGAAGCGTGGTCATATACGTCTGCGCGTCCCACACCTCCTCGACCGGCACCTGCGAGCGACGGGCCGGCTCGAAGTCATAGCGGGAGCTCTCGCCCTTGCCGGTCTTGGCGTTGGCGGAGGCCGCCACGCCGTAGGTGGACGGGATGCCCGGCAGGGCGAACTGGACGCGCACGGCCTTGAAGCCCTTGTCCAGATAGCCGTCGATCGAGTCATAGAGGGACGGGTAGTCCACGCCAGAGGCATGCGCGTAGACGAGCAGGCCGCGGCGGGAGGCGCCGCCGAGCAGATCGTAGAGCGGCACGCCGGCCTTCTTGGCCTTGATGTCCCACAGGGCCACGTCGACGGCGGAGATGGAGGCCATCGTCACCGGGCCGCGACGCCAGTAGGCGCCCTTGTACAGGTACTGCCAGATGTCCTCGATGTTGTCCTCGTTCTTGCCGATGAGGAACGGGGCGATGGACTTGAGGTATTCGGCGGTGACGAGTTCCTTGCCGTTGAGGGTGGCGTCGCCCAGACCCACGATGCCGTCATCCGTGGTGATCCTCAGGACCACGAAGTTGCGGCCGGGGCTGGTGACGAAGACTTCCGCTTTTGCGATTGCCATGATGGTTGTTTCCTTTCTTCAACAGGTTTCTTCAGCGGGCGCTGATTTTCTGCGAGCGCGCATGCTCGATCTCGTCGACGCGGACGCGCACCTCGTCCATGAAGCGGCTGCTCGCCGCGAGATCGGGGCTGATGAAGGCGACGACATCGCGCAGCGCGGTGTCCGAGCCCGAACGGGCCAGTGCGACGGCCTTCTGCTTGCTCACGTCATGGATGTCCTGCTCGGGCAGGTCGCGCAGGTAGCAGTCCCATGCGGCAAGAGTCCGGGCCGGGGCCTCCACGCTGCGCCCGTCCTTGAGCGCCTTGAGGGCGACGGGGACGATGCGCTGGGGCAGCTTGGTGCTGCCGTCGGTGCCGATCTGGAGCAGATGATGGTGGATGCCCGGGTTGCGGAAGCGTTCGAGCAGCTTGGCACGGTATTCGTCGGAGGGCACGGACAGGTAGGAGCCGGCAAGATCCCACCACTGGTTGATCCAGCCGAGCAGGAGGGGATCACGCACAGCCTCGTAGATGGACTCGTGGCCGAGCACGGAGCCGGTGTAGGCCAGCGTGGTGTGCGAGCCGTTGAGCATCCACAGCTTGCGCTGCTCGTAGGGGGTCACGTCCGTGACGAACTGTGCCCCGGCGGCGTCCCAGGCGGGCCGGCCGGCAGGGAAATCGCCCTGGATGACCCACTCGATGTACGGCTCGCAGCGCACCGGCGCGGCGTCGCGCCAGCCGCAGTGCTGCTCGACGGAGTCGATGTCGGCCTGCGTGGTGGCCGGTGTGATGCGGTCGACCATGGTGGAGGCCCAGCTGACGTTGTCGCGCTCCCAGGAGAGCAGACCCGGGTCGACCTCCTCGATCATCTGCTCCACCACAGCCTTGGTGAGCGCACCGTTGCCGGCGATATTGTCGCACGGCAGCACGGTGATCGCCCCGGCGCCGGCGGCGCGGCGGGCAAGGAAGCCGGCCACGAGCCGGGCGGGCATGGTGGACACCAGTGCGCGCGGGTCCTTCTTCAGGGCGGCGATATCCGCCTGCACATGCGGGTCGGACGTGTTGAGGTCACGGTTCGCATCGGCACAGTAGCCCGCCTCGGTCACCGTCGTGGAGACGATGGCGATGTCCGGGTCCTCGAAGCGGCGCAGCAGGTCGTCCATGTTCTTGACCGAGCCGAAAGCGGAGATGGCGGAGATGACCTCCGTCTTGTCCTGCGCGGGGTCCGGGCCCGCCTCCACCAGCGTGTACACGTTGCCCTGCGGTGCGAGGCGGTCCTTCATACGGTCGGAGTGGCCGCCGAACTCGACGATGCCCCACTTGTCGGCATCGGGGGCATGCTCGGTGAACCATGCCTCATGGGCGCGATGGAAATTGCCGCATCCGATGTGCACGATCCGCTCGGGCGCTGCGGGCCGGCCGTGCGCCTGGCGCGTCAGACGCGGCAGCGCGTCTTTCGACGCCTTGGCGGCCTCATCTGCCACATCGTTCTCTGACACATTGTTCTCAGACATTGTTGTGTCTCCTCTCGTTACGCTCTGACTGTCTGCGCGCGACCGGCGGATCAGCGGCCCTGACCGGACGCCACCGCCGCAGGGGCATCCTGCACGGATGCCTTCCCGTCGTCATACAGCTTCTTGGACGGGGCGACCGGACGGGCGAAACGCTCCTGGTCGAGCTTGAAGATGGAACGCGGCAGATCATCGGCGAAGGCATGCGCGAGCCGCACGGCCTCCTCGTGGCTGAGCCGGTGGTCGCACACAAGCCGGGCGAGCGCGCCGGAGATGATCCGCCGGCCCATGTCGTGACGGGCGGGGATGGAGCACAGCGCCCGCGTGTCGTCGATCATGCCCGAGAGCTTGGTGAAACCGGCGTACGGCACCACGTCCTCGTAGAAGCGGCGCAGCGACTCCGGCGCGTCGAGGAACCACCACGGCACCCCGATGTAGAACGACGGGAAATAGCCGGCGAGCGGGGCGATGTCCCGTGAGAAGGTCGTCTCGTCCACCGTGAAGGCGACGAAATGGAAATCCGGGTTGTTGCCATACTCGTTGAGCAACGGCTTGAGATCGCGCGAGAAGAACGCGCGGGCCGGCACATCGGCGCCGATGTCATGGCCGAGCCGGGCAGCCGCCTGCACGTCGTAATCGCGGTAGATGGCCGGATGCACGGTCATCACCAGCCCGTCCTGCTGGGCGAGGAGCGCCTGGTCATTGAACAGGTGCCGGCGCAGACGGTCGGTATCCTCCTGGCTGATGCCGCCGCGCACGGCAGCCGCATAGAGCCGCTCGGCCTCCTCCTGCGACAGGCGCTGCGAGCCGAGATCGGCATGCGAATGGTCGGAGAGCACCGCCCCATGAGCGCGGAAATAGGCGCGCCGGCGGCGCATGGCCTCGTTGAAGCCCTCATACGTGCGCGTGTCCACGCCCGCGCTCGCCCCCAGATGGGTGACGAGATCCGCCCAGCCCGGCCTGCCCGGTTCCAGATAGGCATCGGGCCTGAAGGCGGGTGCCAGCACATACGGCACGGAGCCGTCGGCGTTGATGTCGTCGTAAGCGGACAGATCCTCGGTCGGATCGTTGGTGGTGGAGATGAACGAGATATTGAAACGCTTCAGCAGCGAGAGGGTGCCGTACTCCGGCGAGGCGAGACGCTCGCCCACCTCGTCATAGATGCGGTCGGCAGTGGCCTCGCACAGCTCCTCCTTGATGCCGAACACATCGCGCAGCTCCTCCTCGAGCCAGTAGCGCATGGGGGTGCCGGCGAAGTCGATCCAGTGCCGGGCGAGGATGCGGAACGCCTCGCGGCTCTGGGCCGGGGTGAGCGGGCGGCCGCCCACGCCCAGCAGCTCGTTGGGCACGCCATGCGCGTGCAGCACGCGCGTGATGTAGTGGTCCGGCGAGATGAACAGGCTTGTGGCGTCCGAGAAGTGATGGTCGTTCTGGAACCAGCCGAGCGGGATGTGGCCATGGGGCGAGATGATCGGCAGATGCCGGATCGACTCGTAGATGTCGGCCGCCTCTTTGCGGCTCGGCTCTTCAAGCGGCAGAAGTCTGCCGTCATCAATTGCAAAATCAGTCACGATCCAATGCTGCGTTGTTTTGCCTGCGACGACCGCCGTTTGCCATACGTTGCCGCTCACGTCGCCTGGTATGGCAACATTTTGCATAGCAGGATCGCGCCCCGACACGTCTGCCTATGATGACTCAGACTATGAAATTCCGGCCTTCCACGGACGCATCAGCATCAACCGCCATCCCGTCGCTCCTGTCGTCGACGATGGAAACATGCTGCACAGTCGACGGGATCGATGGCAACACAACGGAAAATACCTGACCTGGATAGCGCGGCAGAGGGCCGGAATGACGCGATAGAGGACGCGACAGAGAAGGGGCCGTCGATGATGACCACGGGACAGAATCGCCACAACGGCAGCAAAGAGATGCGGCACACGCCGGATGGCAACATCATGGCCGACACGGCGCAGGGGCGGCAGGACGGCATCGACCCCTCCCCTATCGCCGATGACGATACGACGGATGACGGCATGGCGGCCTTCGCACCCACACATCTGATGACGGCGCTGCGCGACACCCCGCTCGGCATCGGTGAGACACGCCCGCGCCTGTGGTGGGAGGATCCCCTCTGCCCCACCCATCCGCATGCCGGACATCAGTGCGCCTATGAGATCCGCCTCGCTGACGGCAGGCATGCCGGCGACAGCACAGGCTGGGTCGCCTCCGAGCGCTGCACCGCGCTCGCCTGGCCGTTCACCCCGCTCGCCCCGCTGGAGTCCTGCTCCTGGCAGGTGCGCGTGCGGATGGCGGACGCCGACGGCACGACGTGCGAGAGCGGCTGGTCCGCCCCGCAGCAGGTGGTCCGGGGTCCTGAGTCCGCGGATCTGTGGAAAATCGCACGACCGATCTGGTCCGCCTCGGGCACACCGGTCACGGCACAAGAACCCGGCCCCGCGCACTGCCCTGACGGCACGCTCCATGCCACCCTTCTTCTGGCAGCACAGACTGACGATAACAGTGACGGTCCGGCGGTCTCCGGCTCTGGTACAGACACCGCGACGGGCACCACCACGGCGCCTCGGGCGGTGCGTCTGCTCGCCCGCGGCGCCGCCGACGGCAACGACGGCTACTCCTGGCGCATCGAGACGAACACGTGCACCGGTCGCGGCAGTGTGACGGGCGAGCGCAAGATGAACGGCGCGTTCACCCCGCTCGGGTCGGCACAGTTCCGCTTCGCCCCGGGCGCCGCCACCCTCGACATCGACCTGACGTGCCGTGCGGGCACGGCGAGCCTGCGCGTGGACGGCACGGACTGCCTGCGAGTGGACGGCATCGAGGACGCGGGCGGCGCCTGGGGCCTCGAGGCGGACGAGCAGGAGGCGGACTTCCTCGCAATCCGGCTGGAGGATGACCAAGGCCACCGACGTGTGGACATTGATCCGGCCGATCCGGGCTGTCCGCTGCCGTGGTTCACCCGCAGACGGCAGATTCGCGTGGACGCCGACCAGAGAGGCAGCGGCACAACGGCCGTCCTCACTGTCCCCGCCCACACGACGGGCATGCTCGGAGAGCCGGGCGGCGGCGACTACTGGGCGCTGCTGCGCCGGCGCATCGACCTGCCGAACGGCACGATCGCCGCGGCACGCGTGTTCGCCTGCGCCTCCAATCCGCTCGGGGCACGGCAATATGTCTATCAGCTCGCCGTCAATGGCCGTCATGCCGGCACCGGCTCCTCCCGCGCTGTCACCGGCCCGCTCTACGAGACGCATGACATCACGCGTCTGCTCCATCCGGGCGCGAACGTCATCTCCGCCCTGTGCTGGGCACAGACCGGGGGCTGGCTGCGCGCCTTGCTGCAGATCGTCTATACGGACGGGCGCACTATGCTGCTCGGCACGGACGGTTCCTGGCAGGCGCGCAGCGGGTGCGGCTGGCGGCCCTGGAACGGTGATCTGAACCGCGGGGTGCATTATTACGTGGCCCCTCGCGAGGATATCGATGCCCGGCAGGAGCCTGTGGGCTGGCAGAGCGATTCCTCCTGGGATGACGCGGCATGCCGGGCGAACGGTTTCGCCCCCGCGCTCGTGCGCGATACCGGCAGCCCGGAAGAGACAGTACCGCATGCCGATCCTTCCTCGCCGACCGTCCGGCGAGTGAGCCGCCCCGCGTCCGTGCGCCGGATCAGCCCGACACGCTGGCTCGTGGACGCCGGCATCGAGAGCGCCTACTCGGTCAGTCTGACGATCGCCGCACAGAGGGCGGCACAGACGGCCGCACCGGAAACTCCGCGGGACAAGGACCTCCCGCTGCCTGGGCTGTCCGGGCTGCGCCTGCGGCTGCGGATGGGCGAGCAGCTTGAGGACGAGAAAGCCGGGACCGTACGGTTCGAGACGCTCAGCTGCATGCGCTTTGAGGATGTGTGGACGCTGCGCAGCGGGGAACAGTCCTTGTGCCACTGGGGCTACCGCGGCTTCCGCTGGCTGCAGGCCGATGTGCTGCCGCCCTCCCCTGCCGCATCCGGCCCCTCTCCCGCCGCATCCGGGCCCGTCACCGGCACAGCCGCGGATGCCTCCCCCACCACCACGTGCGACCTTGACCCGACAGCCGACATAGACCCGGCTGCATTGGACGTGATCGACACAGCGCTGCGCACCGGGCTGAGCCTTGAGACCGAGGTCGTGCCCGAACCGGACCAGACCGGCACCTTCGACTGTGATGACCCGGATCTCGGCCGCGATCTCACCGATGTGTGGGATCTGTGCGCCACAAGCATCCGCGAGGGCCGTCAGGATCTGTTCATGGACACGCCGGTGCGCGAGCGGATGCCGTACGAGGGCGACGCGCTCACCCACGGCCGCTGCGAGATGGCCCTGTCCCGCTCATACGACATCACCCGCAAGACGTGGCGCTACCTTGCGCGCCGGCCGGGCAAATTCACCGAATACCGGTTCATGATGGCACCGCTCGCCTGGGAGGAGTATCTGGAGACCGGCGATATCGATGCCCTGCGCGCCGACTGGAGGCTGCTCTGGGATGAGCAGGCGTTCGGTCTGCTCGATGAGGCGACCGGGCTGGTGACGAAGGACCCGAAGATGCCCGGCTGCACCGACATCGTCGACTGGCCGCAGCCCGGCGAGCTGGACGGCTTCGTCTTCCGTCCCACCAACACGGTCGTCAACGTGTGGGCGTTGCAGGGGTTCGAGCATCTCTCGCTTATCGCGGGCGCCGTGGGGCTGCACGAACAGTCCGACCGCGCCCGCACCGCCGCCGACCGGCTGCACTCCGCCTTGCGACAAGAGATGGCCGACCCAGCGACCGGCGCCTGGCGCGACGGGCTGGGCACCGACCACACGGCACTGCATTCGACGCTCTACGCGCTCAGTCTCGACGCCTGCGAAACCGCCCTGCTGCAGGCGGGCGGGCGCTGGCTCGCCGCGTATGACCTGCCCGCCGGCCTGCCGATCAGCCCCAACGCCGCCACCTGGCTGCTGGAGGCGCTCATGGCCTCGGGCCAGGACCAGACCGCACTGGAGGTGATGGCCTCGCACTCGCCCACCTCCTGGTGGTCGATGCGGCATCACTGGGGCGCCACGCAGACGATGGAGGGCTGGAGCCCGGACACGAAGTGGAACACGACCTTCGCCCACCCGTGGGCAGCCGGGCCGCTGTGGGTCATCGCCCGGCGGGTCCTCGGCGTGCGGGTCGATGCGCCCGGCGCCGCGCACATCGCCATCAGCCCGAACGTCGGAAATCTTTCCTGCGTGCGCGGCACGGTGGCCACCGTCCGCGGCCTGGTCGGTGTGGAGATCACGCGCAACGCCGCACGTTTCACGCTCCCCGCGAATATGACGGCGACGCTGCGTCTCGACGGGCGCGAACGCACGCTCGAATCTGGTACAACTCAAATCAACAGGGCATAAAAAGTGGGCGGGGCACCAGACCCCGCCCGTTGTTTCTTTCGAAGTACAGCGTGTCGGAATATAACCCCGCCTGAATTCGATGCAGGCCCTGAAGACTCCTCACACGAGGCGGTAGAACCTTTTGACCGCGGCGGAGTCCGACTCCGCCGCCATGCGGTCGACGAGTGTCTTCGCCTGCCAACGTGCCGACGCCCACAGGCAGTACAGCACGAACCCTGTCGCCAGCGGCAGCACGATGATCGCCTTCGCCTCCACGCCCAGGCCGTAGCCGACGGCGATGAGCACCGAGAACAGCAGCATCCAGATGCGCCGCACGCTCAGCAGGAAGCCGTTGCGCATGAGCGAGCCGTAATGCGCCTTGGGGTACTCCGTCACCAAAATGAGCGCCACGAGCACGGTGTCGGCCAGCAGCACGCACAGCACGATGAGGAACGGCACCGCCACGAACCCGCCGTTGACGCCGCGCAGCAGCAGGATGTCCAGCACGAACAGGGCGATGACGACGATCGGCGCCAGACCCACGAGCAGCGAGCGTCCGGCCAGATGCGCCCAGGCGCGGAAATACGGCTTCCACACGGCCGCCTCCTTGCCGACCGGCACGTACGGACGCGCCACCCAGTCAGGCAGATTGCCGACGACCTCCTCGTCGTAGCGGCCGAGATCACCGTGGGGCTGGAGCACCGGCGAGTCGCGGAACAGCGCGAACGCCGCCGCGAGCCCGGGGCAGGACAGCCATGCCGCGAGCGCCCAGATGGGCCAGCAGGAAACGTTGTGCGCGAAGAAGAAGCACAGCACCAGCGGCAGACAGCCGATGAGGGCGGCGATGCCGATGGCGATGACGACGTAGATGGTGTTGCCCACCAGCAGGACGGTGTCGACGATCCGCCGTTTCTTCTCGGCCTGATTGCCTCTCTGATTGCCGGATGCCATGCCGTGCCTCCCTGCCGTGGTCGCCGCAGCGGCGCCTCGGATGCCGTGCGGCGACAGATATTTTATCGTGTCGAGATTTGACCGTGTCGGAATTTAAACGTTACGGACACAAAAGCCGGATACAAAATCAGGCGCCGGCAGGAAAGCCGGCGCCTGTAGTCTTCTCACTGTCTGTGCAGCGTGACTGTCTGAGCAATATCACTGCCTTTGCAGCGCACTGCCTGTGCGGGCGATGATCGCCGCCCGCCAGACTCAGTCCTGCTGCCGTCAGTCCTTCATGCCGGAGGTCGCGATGCCCTCGATGAAGTACTTCTGGCCGATGAGGAAGACGATCAGGATCGGCAGGACGGAGAGCACCGAGCCGGTCATGATCATGGCGTAATCCGCATTGTACTGGCTGATGAACTGCTTGAGACCGAGCTGGATGGTGTACAGGTTCGGGCTGCGCAGGTAGATCAGAGGGCCCATGTAGTCGTTCCAGGTGTTCGTGAAGGTGATGATCGCGAGCGCCGAGATGGACGGGCCGGACAACGGCAGGACGATGCGCCAGTAGATGCCGAACTCGGACAGGCCGTCGAGACGGGCCGCCTCCGAGAGCTCCTCCGGGATCGAGTCATAGAACTGCTTCATCATGAACACGCCGAAGGCACCGAACGCCTGGAGCAGGATGATGGACCAGCGCGTGTCGGACAGGCCGATGGCCGAGAGCATCTTGAACTGCGGGATCATGTATGCCTGCCACGGCACGGCCATGGTGGCGATGTAGGTCAGGAAGAGCGCCTGGCGTCCGGGGAAGCGGATCTTGGAGAAGCCGTAGGCGGCGAACGAGCCGGTGAACACCTGCAGGAACGTGACGACCACGGACAGCAGCAGGGTGTTGCCCGTCCACAGGAGCATGTTCGACTTGCTCCAGATGTTCGCGTAGTTCTCCCAGTGCCACACCGACGGCAGCCACTTGATCGGGACGGCGAACACCTCGTTGTTGGGCTTGACCGACGACAGGAGCATCCACACGAACGGCAGCATCACGAAGATGGCGGCGGCGATCATGAGGATGTAGCCGAGGATGATGCCCACGACCCGCTGCCACGTGGTGTGACGCTTGTTGAGCGGGATCGCGTCATAGGCCTTCTTGTCGATGACCGCGGTCTTGGCGCTCGCGGCGGCGATGACGGAACTGCTGTCCATAACGTTGCTCATGGCTCAGTCCTCCTTGGAACGGTTGTAATAGAACTGGATGAGCGTGACGATCATGCAGATCGCGAACAGCACCAGCGAGACGGTGGACGAGTAGCCGAAGTCGCCCTGCTCGAAGGCGACGCGGTAGATGTACTGCGCCAGCACGAGGGTGCTCGTGCCAGGGCCGCCGTCGGTCATGACGAGGGTGAGATCGAGGATCTTGAACGAACCGATCGTCAGGGTGACCATCACGAAGAAGAGGGTCGGACGCATGCTCGGCACGGTGACGTGCCAGAAGCGCTGCCAGGCGTTGGCGCCGTCGAGCTCGGCCGCCTCGTACAGGGTGTGCGGGATGGTCTGCAGTCCGGCGAGCAGCAGGATCATGTAATAGCCGGCCTCACGCCAGGTAGCCACGATGATGACCGCGACCATGGCCCATTGCGTCGAGCCGAGCCAACCGGGAACGTGGCTGGTGAACAGCCGCAGGAACTGGTTGATGACGCCGGAACGGGCGTCGAAGAGCATGCTCCACACCTGCGCGGCCGCGACGATCGAGGTGATGTACGGGAAGAACGCGACGGTGCGGAAGAACGTACGGCCCTTGAGCTTGCTGTTGAGCAGGATGGCGAGCAGGAACGCCACGATGAGGGTCAGCGGGATGTGGACGAGCGAGTAATAGAACGTATTGCCGAACGCCGCCCAGAAGACCTTGTCCCCGCCCAGGCGCTTCCAGTTTGTCAGTCCGTTGAACTGCGGCATGCCGAATGCCGACCAGCGGGAGAAGGCGATGAAGAACAGTGCGATGACCGGGATCAGGGTCAGAAAGATGAATCCGAGAAAATTCGGGGCGATGAAAAGCAGGCCGTTGCGCGTATTGCGGCGCGTGATGGCATGCGCATGCTTCTCATTCGCGCTCCGATGCCGCCTCGTCGCGGCCGGAGAAGCAGTTTGGCTGCTCATGGAGTCCTCCCCCTAAAGAGACATGAAAAGACAGCAGGGGCCATGACCGGCAACCCGACCGGGTAGCGGCCATGGCCCCTGATTATTTACCACAACAGACTGCGGTGACTCACTGCAGGACGCCGCTGGACTTGATCTTGTCGGTCGCGTCCTTGAGCGCCGCGTCGATGGACGAGGACTTCGTCATGATGGCGGAGTTGGCGTCCTTCAGATCGGACTGGATGGTATCGGTGCCCGGGCCGACCGGGTTCTCGGCCTTGGTGTCGTGCTTCGACCAGGCGGTCTTGGACAGCTCGTCCTGCGGCATGCCGTCGGCGGAGAAGAACTTCGACTGGACCTTCGGGGAGAAGTACGACGGGGTGGTGCCGATACCGGCGAGCGCGAGGGAGCCGCCCTCACCGGAGGCCCACTTCACGAATTCCTTGGCAGCGGCGAGCTTGGCGCCGGTGTCCTTGGAGGAGACGGCCAGGCCGGTCGGATCGCCGAAGGTGATCGGCGTGGACGGCAACTTGGTGTCCGGGTTCTGCGGGATCGGGGCCATACCCCACTCGAACTTGTCGGCGTCGCCGGACTTCTGCTGGGAGACGAGCGTGGCGGCGTACCAAGTGCCCATCGGCAGCATGGCGGCCTTCTGGGTGCCGAACTGTGCCTGATACTGCACCTTGGTGGTGAAGCTGGTGTTCCAGTCGATGGTGTAGCCCTTGTCCTGCCAGTCAAGCGCACGCTTGTAGTACGGCTTGAGGTAGTTGAAGTTGGCCTTGAAGAAGGTCTGCTGAGCAGTCTTGCCGGACTGTGCGAGGGCGAACGACTGGATGACCGACTGCCAGTTGTGCTGGTACATCGGGTAGACGCTGTTGGCGTCATAGCCGGCTGCCGGCAGCTTCTTCTTGAGCTCGGCGGCGGCCTTTGTGTAATCGTCCCACGTCCACTTGGCGTTCGGCTCGGCGACGCCGGCCTTCTTGAACATGTCCTTGTTGTAGAAGAGCACCCAGGCATCGGCGCGGTACGGCATGGCGTAGTACTTGCCATCGAGCTTGTACGGCGAGACGTTGATGTACTTGTTGCCCTTGTACGAATTGGCGATGGAGCTCAGATCGGCCAGGCCACCGGACTCATGGCCGTAGGTGTAGTACTTCTGCAGATTCTTCATCGGGAAGACATCAGGCTGGGCACCGGCGGAGATATCGGCGGTCAGCTGCTTGTCGTAATCGTCGGCGCTGTATTCCTTGAGCTTGACGGTGATGTTCGGGTGGGCCTTGTGGAAGCCGTCGGCGAGGGTCTTGAACTCCGGGGTCTGGTCGAGCGACCAGCCGGCAAAGGTGATGGTGACCTTCTGGTTGGTGGAATCGGCGCTCTTTGCCGATTGCTGGGACGACGATGAGGAGGAGCCGCAGCCTGCGGCAAGCATGGCGATGGTGGACACCGCCGCGAACGCGGCGAGCGCCTTTGTGGCATGACGATTCATGTTCATCGGAAGAATCCTTTCTCCTTCACGCTGTTGTGGAGGTCGAGCCGGAACCGACATCCTCGTGGGACTCCGACTTCTGCAACAGAATATAAACTCGGCGGCGCGCTGCACAGAAATCGTTGCAACATGTTGCAGTGACATGGCAGCGCGCACCATTGTCACTGCACGGTTGCCGCCCGACTGCACGACGCAAAACCCTCACATATATACACGGGTGAAGTGCCTCATGTCGAAAGCCGCGTCGACCGTGATCACGCGCAAGACCATATAGATCATGCGCAATGCCAGATATCGCAGATATGACGACACCAGCCGTCATGCACGGCGGGGCGGGACGGGCAGGCGGGGCGTGCACCGTCCGCGCATGACCGGCATACGTTGCCACCGCTGATGGAAAACACTGGCAACGCCGGCGGCAGGATCGACCCTGGCTGTGAGAATTTATTTGTCTCTGTTTATTCGCACGCATCTCACCAAAGGAGTTGATCAGCGTGGCAAACACTGAATTCTGGACCGTGACAAGCGGTGATCTGGCACAGCGCCGTGATCATCTGGCAACCCCGGCCGTCTCATCGTCGGCCGACGGCGCGCAGAAGGTGATCGTCGATCCGTCCGAGCAGTTCCAGCTGTGGGAGGGGCAGGGCGCGGCCATCACCGATTCGACCGCCAGCCTGCTCATGCATTCGATGAGCGCCGAGCAGCGCCACAATTTGCTCGAGGAGCTCTTCTCCCCCGATCAGGCGGGCTTCTCCGCGGTGCGCATCTCGATCGGCACCTGCGACTTCGTCAGCCAGAAGTACTACTCCTATGACGACCTGCCCGAGGGCGTCTCCTCGGACGGCCAGCTGCAGTACTTCTCCATCGGCACCGGCAAGCCCGGCGCACCGGATGCCACAAAGGACCTCAAGAACATCATCCCGGTGCTGCAGGAGATCCTTTCCATCAATCCCGCCGTCAAGGTGATGGCCTCGCCGTGGTCGGCCCCGGCATGGATGAAGACCACCGGCAAGTTCGCCGGCTCGGGCAGCCTGAGGCTGGGCGAGTATTGCGGCAACGGCTATCGCCCGCAGGACACCATCGATTACTGCTATGCGCAGTACTTCGTCAAGTTCATCGCCGCCTATGCCTCCTACGGCATCCCGATCCACTCCGTCACCCTGCAGAACGAGCCGAGCAACACCCCGGGCTGGCCGATGACGTTCTGGAAGCCGGAGCAGCTGGTGCGCTGGGGCGTGGACTATCTGCGCCCGGCGCTCGACCGCAGCTTCCCGCAGGTGGAGATGTGGTTCGGCGACGACTCGCTGCGCTTCTACCAGCGCCCGGTGAGCGAGTACATGACCCCGGTGGAGGCGCGCTGCTTCGCCGGTGCCGCCATCCACACCTATTCCGGCCTGCCGCAGTGGGTGCACAACGCCGCCCGCCAGTTCCCGGGCTGGAAGCTGGCCATGACCGAGCGCCGCTGCATGCTCGACGACTCGGTGGACGAGGCCTCGCACGTGATGTTCGGTGAGATCGGCACGTGGCTCGTCAACAACGGCGAGAACGGCATCATCCTGTGGAACCTCGCGCTTGATGAGAAGGGCTTCCCGAGCTACGCGGGCACGATGGGCCGCCGCGGCGTGGTCACCATCGACTCGTCGACCGGCAAGGTCAAGCGCAACCTCGAGTACTTCATGCTGCGCAACTACGGCCAGGACGTCCCGCTCGGCTCCCGCCGCGTGTTCGCGACGAACCGGCTCATCGACGGCCGTCACGGCGGTCTGGGCACCACGGCGTTCCTCACACCCAAGGGCGGCCTGTACGTGCAGCTGTACAACCCGACCGACACGCCGATCGAGGCGGCCGTCGCTGTCGCGGGCGAGGGCGCGCGCTGGCAGAAGGTGAGCGTGCCCGCCTACGGCACCGTCACGATGCGCCGCGCGGGCGAGAACGAGGAGCTCAACACCACCGGCGCTCCGGCCGATGACGAGTTCAAGATCACCTACACGCCGCATCCGGCCGATGACCACGACGAGGGCGGCGCCGGCCAGAGCCTGTGAGAGGCAGGGCCGGCAGACCGTGTCGGACGGATCGCCCGCATCGTGATTCGTCCGATGTGCCTGTGACATGGTGACGGCCTGTCACCAGCCGCCATCACGCACAGGAATAAAGGGGCAGGGGATTTTCCCCTGCCCCTTTTTGCACACCGACGGCAACAGCATGGCAACATTTCCTCGCGCGCGTATACTTGTTGCAGAAGTTGCATCGGCGCCGGTCGAGGAGGACAGGCAGCCGGACGAGCATCAAAGGACTTTTCTATGACCACGCATTCCTCTGTCCATGAGCATTCGGCACGCAAAAAGACGGCCGTGGGCGCGGCTTCGGCCGATGCGCGCCGCGGCGGCGCCGGGTCTTCCTCCACGACGGGCACCACGGATATGACGCGGCCCTCCCCTGTTGCCATGCAGGACGGTTCTTTGCCACAGTCGGCGGATGCCCCTGAGACGACAGGCCATCCGGCCGCCTCCGTCACCATCCGCACCATCGCCCGTGAGGCGGGCGTCTCCCCCTCCACAGTCTCGCGTACCTTCAGCCGCCCGGGCCGCGTCAACTCGGCAACCGCTCGCAAGATCCGCTCCGTGGCCGACCGTCTGGGCTATCACCGCCAGGAGGTCACCGCCGACTCGTACGATTCCGCCTTCAACGGTCTGATCGGCATCGTGGTGGCAGATATCTCCAACCCCGTCTTCTCCGAGCTCATGCAGGCCGCGCAGCATGCCTGCCAGCAGAACAACTACGGCCTCATCACCATCGACACGCAGGAGTCCGCCGCAGTCGAGCGGGTCGCGCTCCACCGCGCGCTGCGGCACATCGACGGCATCGTGCTCGCCTCCTCGCGCATGGCCGACAACTCGATCTACAAACTCGCCTCGCTGCGCCCGCTCGTCTCGATCAACCGTTCCATCCGCGGCGTGCAGACCGTCATCGGCGACGTCACCCAGGGCATGGAGGACGCCCTCGACCAGCTCGTCGCCGCCGGGCACCGCTCCATCACCTACCTGTCCGGCCCGGCCGCCTCCTGGCAGGACGGCGTGCGCTGGAAGCTGCTGGGCGGGCTGTGCGCCAAGAAACACCTGTATCTGCACCGCATCAACCTCGTCTCGCCCACCTTCGAGATGGGCCACGGCGCCATCCAGCAGTTCGCCGAGCATCCGACCACCGCCGTCATCGCCTACAACGACATGCTCGCCCTCGGCTTCCTCACCGCGCTCAAGGAGCGGTCGGTGCACGTGCCCCAGGAGGTTTCCGTCATCGGCATCGACGACATCCCTTACTCCGCCCTCGTCACCCCCTCGCTCTCCACCATCGCGCTGCCGCGGCGGCAGATGGGCGCGATCGCCGTGCAGAAGCTGCTCGAGCGCGTGACCGAGCCGACGTCGCGGCTGAAGAACACGAATCTGACCCCGATCCTGCTGCCTTCGCGCTACATCCCGCGCCAGAGCACCGGCCCGGCGCCCGCGCTGCCCCCGACCATCGCCTGACGACAACCAATTGTGGCCGCTATGGCCATCACCTGACGGCAACCCGCGCAGTCGCCATTCGTCGCCCGCCCATGACTGTCGCCAACCCGTAACCGTCGTCTGTATGGCAACGTGGCAACGCCAGACGCATCGATGGCAATGACCGGCAATTTCCTGCAACAACGGATGCCCTCAAAATAATGGAAAGTGTCGTGCCATGCATTGCCGCATGGCCCATGATCCGCTTCGAGGAGCATCATATGGAAACTACCATCCGTCCTTTCAATGCGCAGCTCAAGGACAACCCCCTGCGATCCAGACGCGAGGTGACGCAGGCGCTCGTCGACATCCTTGAGCCGCCGATGCACCTGTGCCTGTCCTCCGGTCGTTTCGGCCGGCTGCACATGAGCGATTCCGCCGCCGTCTACACCGAGGACCGCAACCAGATCGAGGGCTTCTGCCGTCTGCTGTGGGGCCTGGGCCCGCTGTTCAGCGACCCGCGCAACATCGACCTGTACCCGCAGTGGTGGCTCTACGCCACCACCTCCCTGACGAAGGCCGCCGATCCGGATGATCCGGACTACTGGGGCGGCGATCTGGTCGACTATGACCAGCTGTTCGTCGAGATGGGCGCCGTCATCGCCTTCCTGTACGAGACGAAATCCGAATACTGGGACAAGCTGCCCAAGAAGGCGCAGGACAACATGCTGGCCTGGCTCGAGCAGGTCAACCACAAGGTGCTGCCCAAGACCAACTGGCTCATGTTCCGCATCCTCGTCAACAACTGGTTTGTGGACAACGGCCACGCCGACCACGCCCCGCTCATCACCGCCGACGAGGAGACGACGAACGGCCACTATCTGGACCACGGCTGGTATTACGACGGCTACGTCAACCAGCTCGACAACTACATCCCCGGCGCCTACCACTTCTTCGCGCTCATCCGCGCCGCCTTCCTCGAGAAGAACGAGCACAACAGCGCCTCCATCGAGAAGCAGTGCCGGCTCATCCGCGAGCGCGCCACCGCCATGATCCCCACCTATGCGCAGTGGTTCGCCACCGACGGCGCCTGCCTGCCGTTCGGCCGCTCGCTCGACTACAAGTTCGACCAGGCCTCCTTCTGGGCGGCCGCCGTCTACGCGCATGTGCCGCTGCCCGAGGGCTGGAGCCTGGGCATGGAGAAGCACCTGCTGCTCGAGAATCTGCGCTGGTGGATGAAGCAGCCGATGTTCAACGCCGACGGCACGCTGCCGGTGGGCTACTGCTACCCGAACATGAACATGGCCGAGGGCTACAACGGCCCGGGCTCGGCCTATTGGGCGCTCACCTCGTTCGCCATGCTCTGCCTGCCCGCCGATGACCCGTTCTGGACGTGCGAGGAGGCGGACAGCGTGCCGCTGTCGGCCAAGAGCGTGCAGCGCGAGCCGCGCATGATCCTCGTGCATTCCAAGAGCGGCAAGGAGGTGCAGTCGTTCACCGCCGGCCAGCACTCGCACGAGCACGCCCATGGCGACGCGAAGTACGAGAAGTTCGTCTATTCCACCACCTTCGCCTTCTCCGTGCCGAAGGGCCGCGTGCTGCTCAAGCAGGGCGCGTTCGACAGCACGCTGGCGGTCAGCGAGTCGGAATTCTGGTGGAGGACGCCGTATAAGTTCGACACGTGGACGATCCATGACGACTACACCTACTCGCTGTGGAAGCCGTGGGAGGATGTCTCCATCGCCAACTTCGTGGTGCCGGACATGCCCTGGCACGTGCGCGTGCATGTGATCGACACACACCGGGCGCTGCATCTGGCCGAGGGAGGCTTCTCGCTGCCGTACCTGTACCCGGGTCTCAACGGCAGCCCTGCCGCCGATGACACGAGCGTCTACCCGCACGCGGTGTTTGAGTCCGGTGCGAAGGCCGCGGATGCGGACGGCACCGGCATCGACGCCGACGGTGCCATCCATGCCGCCCCGTCCCAGACGGCCGTGTTCTACCATGCCGCTGACGCGACGACCGGCCTGGTGGCCGCGCAGGGCTTCTCCGCCGAGATGCACCAGCCCGAGCCGAACACCAACCTGCGCTGGAGCCGGCAGATACTGCCGCTGCAGACGCGGCAGATCGAGCCGGGCCGCTACGTGTTCGTCTCGCTCTATCTGGGCGACCGCGAGGGCGAGGCGCTCGACGGCAAGGGCGGTGTGCTCGTGCCGCAGGTGCGGCTCAAGGGCTCGCGCCTGACGATCCGCCATGGCGAGGACGTTCGCACGGTGGATCTGTCCGAGCTCGCCTGAGGTACCCGGTACTGCATCTGATAACTGCATCCGATACGAGGAAGGGCCGTGGGGCACGGTTGATGACCGTCCCACGGCCCTTCTTGTTTTGGTCGGTTTGCTCCCGGTTTTATTTACTCGTGATCGTGTCAGTGCTATCCGGCATCATGGCACCCTGACAGCGTCATTTGCCCGGCTGGAGCGGGCGCACACGGATCACCGCCGTCTTCACGTTCTCGCAGCCCTTGTATCCCGTCGCCGGGATGCTCAGCGACTGTGTCTGGTCAGGCGGGAAGACGACCATCGTCTCCGCCTGGCGCGCCGAGCAGGAGGAGCCGTCGTAGGCGTCGGCGTTGACGATCTGCAGCTCGCTGTGCGCCGACTCGCCCGGCTTGAGCCAGATGCTCACCGGGGCGACGCTCGTATCGCGGTTGGCGGCGGCACCGATCTGCCTGCCGCCGGCCTGCAGCGAGACGCCAGGATAGCCGCGTTCGAGGCAGGTGCGGCTGCCTTTGTTGGTCAGCACGAGGTACGGGTAGCTGCTGCCCGCTCCCGCGCCCGCGCCTGCGGTCAGCTGCGCCTCCAGCTCGTCGGTGCCGCACATCACCGACCGCTCCTTCGTGCTGTCGGCGGTGGTGCCGGTCACCGATTCCGATGTCGATTTCTCCGGCTCGGCCTTCTTCGTGCCCTGCTTCTTCTTGAGCGAGGGCGCCTTCGTCACCGGCTTTTTCGCGGTCTTCTTCTTTGTCGTCGAGGACGAGGTCTGCTGCCTGTTCTGAGCAGACGTGGAGGAGGTGCCGCACCCGGAAAGTCCGGTCGCCAGGCTGCAGACGGCCAGCAGCGCGATGAGGGGGCGGACGACACGGCCGTGGGCCATCACCGTTGATGGTTTCATGTTCTTCTCTGCCATGCACCCCATCTTACGGCCTGCGCACAGGGCAGATGTTTTTCGGCAAAACAAAAGGGCCCCGGGACTGCTCCCGGGACCCTTGCTGGCGGAAGAGGAGAGATTCGAACTCTCGGTGGCTTGCACCACACACGCTTTCGAGGCGTGCTCCATAGACCGCTCGGACACTCTTCCAAGCCGACGAAATCCTCTCGTCACATCGAGAGCATGATTTCGTAGACAAACTGAAATTATGCCATGTACTCACGACGAGACGCAAGAGGAAATCGGCAGACCTGCACGTACCATTCTCCTTGTGCCCGGACGCAGGCATCACGCCATCCGATAGGGCGTCCGCCGCCATCCCTCACCGAGAGATCCCTCACTGAGAAGAAGAGAGACATACTATGCAGCAGAACACACACCGCCCTCGTCGCGCGCTGACAGCCTTCCTTGCCGCAGCGGCGCTGCTGGGCATGGCCCCCACGCTGACGGCCTGTGGCGGCACACAGTCCGGTTCGGGCTCCGCCAGCCAGTCGCAGACCACCGGCGACGCGGACGTCCAGAAGGAGCTGAAGCAGCTCAACGCGCTGATGGACAAGGCGTTCGTCCTCAAGACGAGCACCGATGCCGACACGCTCAGCGATCCCAAGACCCTCACCGAGCTCGACAAGGTCTACAAGGCCATCGACCCGAACAAGCTCGATACGGTCGACAAGGTCAAGAAGACCGAGTCCAGGCTCTCCGCGGCGATGAAGAAGGTCGAGCAGTCGGCCAAGAAGTAAGACAGCTCACCGGACCGCGTCGGGCCTGTTCTCGCTGCTCGTCTGCAGCGCGGCGACCATCTGCTGGTACAGCTGGTCATAACCGCCGGGAGTGGCCGCCGGCAGGATGAGCGTCTTGGCGTTGTCGGAATCGGCGATCCCGCGCAGCACGTCGAGATACTGGTTGAACAGCACGACGTCGTTGACCGAGTTCGCGTCCATGCCCGCCTCTTTGAGCGAGTTGATCTGATCGACGAGGCCGCTGGCGATCTCACGACGGTAGTTCGCCTGGCCCTCGCCCTGCAGTCGGGTGCGCTCGGCATCGGCGGCCGCCTGCGTCTCGATCTGGATCTTCTGCGCCTCGGCACGCTGGCGGGTGGCCTCCTTCTCGCGCTGGGCAGCGTTGATGGAGTCCATGCTGCGCTTGACCTCGGTGGAGGGGTCGATGCCGGTGATGAGCGTCTTGATGACGTCGAAACCGAAGCGCTGCATCTCCTCCCCGACCGTCTTCTGCACGTCGGAGGCCACATCGTCCTTCTTGGCGAACGTGTCGTCCAGGGAGAGGTTCGGGATGGCCGAGCGCAGGGCATCCTCCAGATACGCGCGCAGCTGCGGTGCAGGATCGCTCAGCTCATAGTAGGCGCGCGCCACGTTCTTGGCGTTGACGCGGAACTGGGTGCTGGCCACGATCTGGACGAACACATTGTCGAGCGTCTTCGTCTCCAGTTTGACGTTGATCTGCATCACGCGCAGATCGGTCTTATGGGCGATGGCGTCGACGAACGGGATGCGGGCATGGATGCCGGCGAACTCGACGCGTTTGAACTTGCCGAAACGCTCGATGATATAGGCCTGCTGCTGCGGCACGACAAAGAGCGAGAGGGCGAGCAGAACGATGACGATCACCAAAAAGACGATGATGCCGACGGGCATGGTTTCTTCCTTTTCTCCGGGGATGGCGGCTGACGGCCGGTGCGAGAATGGCGGCTGGCGGCCGGTGACAGTCATTCTCTCATAGGCATGAACGGGCCACAATGCCGGCTGCCTGAACGGTCTGCCCCGCTCCCTCCTGTACTGTCCACGGTTGTCCGCGGGCCGTCTGCAGCCGCCAGCGGCCATCCGCGTGTCTGCGGCCGTCTGTGACTGCCCGTGAGTCTGCCCTGCGGCTGTGGGTCTTCGCTGTCTACGGCCGTTGCACCCGTCTGCGGCCGTCTTACACCTGTCCGGCGGACTGCCTTACTGCCCGTCCGACAGCGTCCTGCGCGCACGGATACGCTCGGCACGCGCGGCGAGCTGTGCATCGGCCGGATAGGCGATGTGCTCGAGGCACAATCCTTTGGCGGCGATCGGGCCGGTGGCACTCTCCCGCCGCGGTACGGCGAGCTTTTTGGCAAACCAGTCCACGCTCCTGCCACCCTGGCCGACGGCGATCTGCGCTCCGACGAGCGAGCGGACCATGCTGCGGGCGAAGGCGTCGGCGACGATAGTGAACTCCAGCAGTCCGGAGAGCGGCTCGACCTGCCCGTCGGCACCGGTGACGACCGGCCTGCGCGTCCAAAACGCCTTCTTGACCTCGCGGATGGTCGTCCCACCCGGGTTGGGAAGCGCGAACGAGCCGAAATCACGCAGCCCGGGGATCCTCGCCGCGCAGTCCTGCAGACGGTCGAGATCCAGAGGGTGCCGTGTGAACAGCACGAACCGGCGGGTAAGCGGGTCGAGGAATCGTCTGTCGTCGCAGACGCGATAGACATAGGTGCGCTCGAGTGCCGAGAAGCGGGCATCGAAGCCCGCCGGCGCCGGTTCGACGGCTTTGAGCACAATGTCATCGGGCAGCACGGAGCCCAGGCGCCGCCGTAGCCCCTCGCAAGGGGCGAGATCATGGCCCGAGCCGGTGAGCCTGCCGAGCAGGCCGTCATCGATATCCACATGGCAGATCTGCTGGCGCGCATGCACACCGGCGTCCGTCCTTCCGGCGACGACGAGATGCGGCGCATCGACAACAGGCTGTCCCGGCCGTCTCAGGCCCAGCACGAGGGCGAGCCCGTCCTCCATCACGCCCTGGACGGTCCGTAGGCCGGGCTGTGCGGCCCAGCCGTGAAAATCGGTGCCATCGTAGGCACAGACGATTTTGACCCGCATACGCCCCTCTTTCTCGCTCTGACGGGTGCCGGATGATGTTTTACGGGTGCCTGATGATGTTCTTCTGCAGACGCCGGTGATGCTCTGCGCCTGCCCGGCTATCAAGCACAGTGAATATGACCACGTCGGGCACATCAGATGCAATCCGCATCAAGCGCACCAGACGCAATTCGCACGGCAGATAGAACAGCCATCGGACAGACAAACCCTGCGGAACATGAAGTAGCCGCAAAACATAAAGTGTCTGCCGAACAGACGAAAAGAGGGGAACCATCGTGATGATGGTTCCCCTCTGACGCTGTTGACGCTGTCTCAGGTCAGGCGACCGGGACAGCCATCGACGCGGCGGCCATGATGTCGGTGGCGTGAGATCCCGATGGTGAGATCCGTCACCGTCAGACATCGGCCTCAGGTATCAGCCTCGGCTCACTTCTCGGAAGCGGCCTTGTCATCCTTCTTGTCCGCCTCGGCCGGCTTCGCGTCGTCGGCCTTGGCCTCGGAAGCCTTCTCGTCGGCCTTCTTGTCGTCGGCCTTGGCGGCATCGGCGGCGTTGTCCGCCACCTTCTGCGCCTGATCGGCGGCCTTCTTCGGCTGAACCGGCTCGGTGACGAGCTCGATCACGGCCTGCGGCGCATTGTCGCCACGGCGGGGGGCGAGCTTGATGATGCGGGTGTAACCGCCCTCACGGTTCTCCATCTGCTGGGCGATCTCCGTGAAGAGCTTGTGCACCACGGACTTGTCGCGGATGACGCGCATCACACGACGACGTGCGGCAAGATCACCCTTCTTGGCGAAAGTGATGAGACGCTCGGCGAGCGGGCGCAGACGCTTTGCCTTCGGCAGCGTCGTGACGACGGAGCCGTTGCGGTAAAGCGAGGTGGCCATGTTCGCGAGCATGAGGCGCTCATGCGCCGGGCTGGACGCCAGACGCGGGCCCTGCTTGGGCTGTGGCATAATTTATCTCCTTTGGCACAGGCGGGAGGGCATCAGCCCACCGATCCGCCTGATCCTTGTTGAAATCCCCGGGGTGACGTTCAACGACCGGAAACGAGGAACCGCGCGGCTCACTCGTCGTCCGGGCTGTAGAACGTGCCTCCCTCGAGATTGGACTGGTCGACGTCACCGAGCGCGGACTGCTTGAGCGAGAGACCGAGGGCCTCGAGCTTCTCCTTGACCTCGTCGATGGACTTCTGACCAAAATTGCGGATGTTGAGCAGGTCGCGCTCGGAGCGGTCGACGAGCTCACCAATGGTGTGGATCCCCTCGCGCTTGAGGCAGTTGTACGAGCGCTGGGTCAGATCGAGATCCTCGATCGGCGCCAGAAGCTTGGGGTTCTTGACCTCGGACTCGGGGGCTGGACCGACCTCGATGCCCTCTGCCTGGGCGTTGAGCTCCTTGAAGAGCCCGAACAGCTCGACAAGCGTGGAACCGGCGGAAGCGACGGCGTCACGCGGGAAGATGGACTCCTTGGTGGTGACGTCCAGCGTGAGGCTGTCGAAATCGGTGCGCTGCGCCACGCGGGTGCGATCGACCTTGTAGGCGACCTTGAGGACCGGCGAGTAGATGGAGTCGACCGGCAGACGGCCGATCTCCTGATCTGGGGTCTTGTTCATCTGTGCGGGCACGTAACCACGGCCGCGCTCGACGGTGAACTCGATCTCCAGGCTGCCGTCCTCGGCGAGGGTGGCGATGTGATAGTCCGGATTGCAGATCTTGACGCCTGCAGGCGGGTTGATGTCACCGGCGGTGACCTCGCCCTCGCCCTGCTTGCGCAGATACATCACCACAGGCTCGTCATACTCGCTGGTGAGCACGATGCCCTTGATGTTGAGCAGGATCTCGGTGACATCCTCTTTCACGCCCGGGAGCGTGGTGAATTCGTGCAGCGCGCCGGTGATGCGCACAGAGGTGACCGCGGCACCGGGAATGGAGCTCAGCAGCGTGCGACGCAGTGAGTTGCCGAGGGTATAGCCGAATCCCGGCTCCAACGGACCGAAGGTGAAAGTCGAACGATGCTCGTCGATCACCTTTTCCGTCAGTTTCGGACGCTGTGCAATAAGCACTTTCTACATCCTTTCAGCTTGGGCCGGCGTGTCTAGAATGGCCGGCCCACGCGGGTGGACTGTGGTATTTTCTCGCTGCCCGCTGTCTCAGACGCGACGGCGCTTGGGAGGACGCACACCGTTGAAAGCCTGCGGCGTGACGTCGGTGATGGAGCCCACCTCGAGACCGGCGGACTGCAGGGAGCGGATGGCGGTCTCACGGCCGGAACCCGGGCCCTTGACGAACACGTCGACCTTCTTGACGCCGTGCTCCATTGCCTTGCGGGCCGCCGCCTCGGCGGCCATACCGGCCGCGAACGGGGTGGACTTGCGCGAACCCTTGAAACCGACATCGCCGCCGGACGCCCAGGCGAGAACCTTGCCGGACGGATCGGTGATGTTGATGATGGTGTTGTTGAACGTGGACTTGATATGGGCCTGACCCATCGGGACAGACTTGCGCGTACGGCGACGGGCAGTGTTCTTGCCCTTCGCGGCGCTCTGGTTGGCTGCTGCCATTTCCCCTCTATTCTGTGAATTCGACGATGTTGTGCTTCAAAAAAGAAGCATCTCGCTCACTTCTTGGCGAGTGCCTTCTTCTTGCCGGCCACGGTGCGCTTCGGACCCTTGCGGGTACGGGCGTTGGTCTTCGTGCGCTGGCCACGAACAGGGAGGTGACGACGATGGCGGATACCCTGATAGCAGTTGATCTGGATCTTGCGGCGAATATCAGCCTCGACCTCACGACGAAGATCACCCTCGATCGTGTAATTGCCCTCGAGATAGTCGCGGAGGGCCAGAAGCTGGTCATCGGTCAGATCACGGGTCCTGGTGTCCGGGTTGATGCCCGTGGCCGCCAGGGTCTCCTTTGCGCGAGTGCGCCCGACACCGTAGATGTAGGTGAGGGCGATCTCAATGCGCTTCTCATTCGGAATGTCGACTCCGGCAAGACGTGCCATTGCGATTCCTTCTATTTCAACGGAGGTCGTGCGCCGAACCGTCCGCACTGCGCGGCCCAGGCCTCCGTACCTGGGGTCCCCTCGATCGAGGTTGGTTCAGCACCTGTCTTTATTTGTTATAACTTCGCCGCTTGGCTACCGCTCAGCCCTGACGCTGCTTGTGGCGGGGGTTGGAGCAGATGACCATGACACGGCCGTGGCGACGGATGATGCGGCAATGCTCGCAGATCCGCTTGACGCTGGGCTTGACCTTCATAATTCCTCTACTGCCTTGCGATTACTTGTAGCGATACGTGATCCGGCCGCGGGTCAGATCATACGGGCTCATCTCAAGAACGACACGGTCGTTGGGCAGGATGCGGATGTAATTCTTCCGCATCTTCCCGGAAATGGTGGCCAGAACAATATGCTTGTTCTCCAGCTCGACGCGGAACATCGCGTTCGGCAATGTCTCCACGACCGTGCCTTCGACCTCGATCACACCGGCTTTAGCCATTGATTGCGTCGTCCTATCTCTGAGACCTGGGTGCATCCTGCTGAAAACACACCAAATTCATAGTATAGCCGGGCGGATGACATACACCCGCCCGGCAGAAGGCTCATTTCGTGCGGGCGTCAAGGCGGGCGATGATGTCATCGGTGATGGACTCGATCGAACCCACACCATTGATACGCACGAGCAGACCGCGCTTCTCATAGGTGTCGAGCAGCGGCTTCGTCTCCTTCTCATAGACGGCAAGACGCGCCTTGATGGTCTCCGGGTTGTCGTCGGAACGGCCCTCGATCTGCGCACGCTTGGCCATACGCTCGAGCAGGATGTCACGATCGGCCTCGAGCGCCACCACGGCGTCGAGCGGGGTCCCCAGGCGCCCGAGCATCTCGTCGAGCGCCGCCACCTGGCCGGCGTTGCGCGGATAGCCGTCAAGAATCCAGCCGTCCTCGACATCCTTCTGGCCCAGACGATCCTCCACGAGCTTGTTCGTCAGCTCGTCCGGCACAAGCTGGCCCTTGTTGATATACGCCTGTGCCTGTTTGCCCAGCTGCGTGCCGCCCTTGATATTGGCACGGAAGATATCGCCCGTGGCAATGTGGGTAATCGAATAATGAGCGCACAGACGCTCGGCCTGGGTGCCTTTGCCCACGCCCTGGGGGCCCATGATGAGAAGACGCATTGTCAGTGTTCCTTTCCTACCAAGACGATCGGCTGCCGAAAAAGGCGGCGACCGTACCATGCGCAGATCCGTATCGATCTGTTCTGAAAAATCTCTTACTGACGGAAAATCCGTCACCAAACCGGAAATCCGTCACTAAACAACAAATGCCGACGGTCTTTCGATCGCCGGCATCGCTGATATGGAAGAATTACTCCCCCGCTGCTGCGGACACAGCCTGTGAGGCCACCGAAGCCTTCTTCGACTTCTTTGACTTCCCGGCCTTGCGGGACTTCTTCGACGACGCCCCGTCACTCGCCTTCGACGTGTTCGGCAGGAAGCCGGAGTAGTCGAACTGCTCGACCTGTGCGGCCGCCTGACGCAGCGTGTCCAGACCGACACCGGCGATGATGAGGATCGTGGTGCCGCCGAACGGGAGCCTGCCGTTGATGTTGAGCGCGCGGATGAGGACCGTCGGGATCAGCGAGACGAACAGCAGGTAGATGGCGCCAACCGTGTTGAGGCGGTTGAGCACGTAGTTGAGATAGCGGGCCGTGTCATGTCCGGCACGGATGCCGGGGATGAAGCCGCCGTACTCCTTCATGTCGTCCGCTGTCTCATCGGCGTTGAAGGTGATCGACGCGTAGAAGAAGGTGAAGAACACGATCATGACCGAGTAGAGCACGATGTACCACACGGTGGTGGAGTTGGCCAGATTCGTGTTGATCCACTTGACCCACGCCTGGTCGGACGAGCCGAACTGGGCGATGAGGGTCGGGATGGCGAGGATCGACGAGGCGAAGATCGGCGGGATGACGCCCGACATGTTGATCTTGAGCGGGATGTAGGTGGAGGTGCCGCCATACATGCGCCGCCCGATCATCCGACGGGTGTACTGCACCGGGATGCGGCGCTGCGACTGCTCGACGAACACGACGAAGATCATGATGAGCAGCAGGACGGCGACGACGATGCCGAAGGTCATCCACGAATCCTGCGTGCCGATGCTCCACAGCTGCGGCAGGAAGCCGGAGCAGATGGAGATGAAGATGAGCACGGACATGCCCTGGCCCAGACCGTGATCGGTGATGAGCTCGGCCATCCACATGACAAGACCGGTGCCGCCGGTCATGACGATGACCATGAAGGCGATGTTCCACACCGAGCCGTCAGGGATGACGCTCTCCGTGCAGGCGCCGCTGAACAGGGCGCCGGAGCGGGCGGTGACGAGGATGGTGGTGGACTGCAGCAGGGCGAGGCCGATCGTCAGATAACGGGTGTACTCCGTCAGCTTCGCCTGGCCGGACTGGCCCTCCTTGTGCAGCGCCTCGAAGCGCGGGATGACCACACGCAGCAGCTCGATGACGATGGAGGCCGTAATATACGGCATGATGCCGAGCGCGAAGATCGACAGCTGCAGCAGCGCGCCGCCGGAGAAGAGGTTGACGAGACCGACGAAGTCCTCATTCGTGGCGGCTGTGACGCACTTGTGCACGGCCTTGTAGTCCACACCCGGGGTAGGGATGAATGAGCCGATCCGATACAGAATGATGATACCGAGGGTGAAGAGGATCTTGTTCCTCAGCTCCTTGGTACGAAAGGCCTGGATGAGCGTTCTCAACTGCGGCTCCCCCTTCTTCTCTGCTTCTGAGACGTGCCCAAAAGCAGACAGGCGCCCCATACAAACAAAGCCACGATAGCAAGACCCCCGCCCAGTGGGAACCGGGCGGGGGTCTACGATGCTTGACCGGTTTATCCCGGTCCGTCGCCGGCATCAGCCGGCGGATTGTCAGTCGGCGATGGAGCCGCCGGCCTTGGTGATCTTGTCGCGGGCGGCCGCGGAGGCGGACACGCCCGACAGCTCGAACTTGGCCGAGGCCTCGCCCTGGGCGAGGACCTTGACCGGACAGCCGTCACGCACCGCACCCTTGGCGACGAGGTCAGCGGCGCTGATCTTGCCACCCTGCGGGTACAGCTTGGAGAGCTTGTCGAGGTTGATCACCTGGTACTGCTTATGGAACGGGCTCTTGAAGCCACGCAGCTTCGGCAGGCGCATGTACAGCGGGAGCTGACCGCCCTCGAAGCCCGGACGCACCTGATAACGTGCGCCGGTTCCCTTCGTACCGCGACCGGAGGTCTTGCCCTTCGAGCCCTCACCGCGACCGATGCGGGTGCGGGCCTTCTTGGCGCCGGGGGCAGGATGAAGGTCGTGCATCTGCAGGATATCGACTTCGTCTGCCATTTCAGGCCTCCTCAACAGTGACGAGATGACGGACCACCTGGATCAGGCCGCGCACGCTCGGCTCATCAGGGCGGACGACGCTCTGGCCGATGCGATGCAGACCGAGGGTGTGCACCGACGCCTTCTGGGCGTGGGTGGCACCGACGAGACCGTGGTGGAGGGTGATCTTGAGATTCTTCGTATCAGCCATCACTCACCATCCTTGTCCTGGTTGGCGGCGGCCTTCTCCTCGCGTGCCTTCTTCTCGGCGGCGAGGCCCTCTGCGCGTGCGCGCAGGAGCGAGGCCGGTGCGACCTCCTCGAGCGTCAGCCCGCGGCGGGCGGCGACCTCCTCCGGCTCCTCCAGGGACTGCAGCGCCTTCACCGTCGCATTGACGATGTTGATGGCGTTGGACGAGCCCATGGACTTGGAGAGGATATCGGTGATGCCGGCGCACTCAAGCACGGCGCGCACCGGACCGCCGGCGATGACGCCGGTACCCGGGGCGGCCGGGCGGAGCAGCACCGTGCCGGCGGAATCGTGGCCGATGACCGGATGGGTCACGGTGCCACGGATGCGCGGGACGGTGAACATGTGCTTCTTGGCCTCGAGCTCACCCTTGGAGATGGCGGCCGGGACCTCGTGGGACTTGCCGTAGCCCACGCCGACGGTGCCATTGCCGTCGCCAACGACCACGAGAGCAGCAAACGACTGGGTCTTGCCGCCCTTGTGCGTCTTGGACACACGGTTGATAGTCACCACGCGGTTGAGCATGTCGTCCTCATGGTTGTTCCGGTCACGACGACCACGACGGCCGCGGCGGTCGGAACGGCCCCCACGCTGGGAGCGGCGAGAACGACGCTCATTGTTCTCCTGCTGGTCCTGCTGCTCCTGGGCAGCGGGGGCCGCAGACTGAGTATCTTCTGCCACGTTCTTATCCTTGTTCTCTGTTGCTTCGCTCACAGCTCCAGGCCTCCTTCGCGGGCACCCTCGGCCACGGCGGCGACACGTCCATGGAACATGTTCCCGCCACGGTCAAAGACGACCTTGGAGATGCCGGCCTTCTTGGCACGCTCGGCGATGAGGCTGCCGACCTTCTTGGCGGCCTCGACCTTCGTCCCCTTGAAGTCCTGGAAATCTTTCGTCATCGTGGAAGCGCTGGCGAGGGTGACACCCTTGGTGTCATCGACGAGCTGTGCCTCCATGTGGCGGTTGGAGCGGAACACCACCAGGCGCGGGCACTCGGCAGTGCCGGAAATCTTCTTGCGAAGACGCATATGACGACGCTGGCGAGCGACAGCCTTGCCCTTACCGAAAATCTTGACGGACATGATCACTTACCAGCCTTTCCGGCCTTGCGGCGGATGTACTCGCCCTCGTACTTGATGCCCTTGCCCTTGTAAGGCTCCGGCGGACGCAGGCGACGGATCTGAGCCGCGATCTCGCCGACCTTCTGCTTGTCGATACCCGAGACGGTGATGTGCGTCTGGTCCGGAGCGGTGAGCTTGATGCCCTCCGGTGCCGGGACCTCGATGGTGTGGGAGAAACCGAGGCTGAACGTCAGGCCGGTCCCCTTCGGCGCCACGCGGTAGCCGGTGCCGACGATCTCGAGCTTCTTCTCGAAGCCCTTTGTCACACCCTCGACGAGCGAGGCGATGATGGCGCGGGACAGACCGTGCTTGGCACGGGTCTCATTGGCGTCATCGAGCGTGGAGACGAGGACCTTGCCGTCCTCGACCTTCGCGGAGATGCCGGAAGGCAGCGTGTAGGAATCCTCACCGAGCTTGCCCTTGACGTCGACGATGCCATCCTTGATGGTGACCGTCACGCCCTCGGGAACGGTGATGGGGCGTGTACCGATATGAGAAGCCATGTCTCTACCCCTTTCACCACACGTAGGCGACGATCTCGCCGCCGATGCCCTGCTGCTGGCACTCGCGCTGCGTCATCAGACCTGAGGAGGTCGAGATGATCGCGATGCCGAGACCGCCGAGCGGCTCCGGCAGGCTGTCGGACTTGGTGTAACGACGCAGGCCCGGCTTGGAGACGCGCTTGATGCCCTGGATGCTCTGCTCGCCGTGGCTGCCGTACTTGAGGGTGACCTCAAGATCCTTGCCGACCTTGGCGTCCTTGGCCGCGAAATCCTTGATATAGCCTTCGCGCTTGAGGATCTGGGCAATGTTTGCCTTGAACTTGGAGTACGGCATCGACACGGTCTCGTGCTTCGCCGCGCTCGCATTGCGCAGACGTGTGAGCATGTCTGCGATTGGATCTGTCATTGACATAAGTGGGCTTATGCCCTTTCTCGCTGTGGTTTCTGCCGTCGCACCCTCCCAAAACCGAACGGGTGCGGCAGCGGACCTTCAGCGTTGTAATTTCACCAGCTGGACTTCGTCACGCCAGGCAGCGCGCCCTCGTGGGCGAGCTGACGGAAGCAGATTCGGCACAGGCCGAACTTGCGATAGACGCTGTGCGGACGACCGCAGCGCTGGCACCGCGTGTAAGCACGAACCTTGAACTTCGGCTTGCGTGCGGCCTTGACCTTGAGTGCAGTCTTTGCCATAAATCACTTCTCCCTGAACGGGAAGCCGAGGTCCTTGAGCAGGACGCGGCCTTCCTCGTCACTGTTCGCCGTGGTGACGATGGTGAAGTCCATACCACGACGGTGGTCGATCTTGTCAGGATCAATCTCGATGAAGATGTCCTGCTCGGAGACACCGAAGTTGTAGTTGCCGTGGCCGTCGAACTGGCGCGGGCTGATGCCGCGGAAATCACGGGTACGCGGGAGGGCGAGCGTCAGCAGACGGTCGAGGAACTCCCACATGCGCTCACCACGAAGGGTGACGAACGCACCGATGGCCTGGCCCTCACGCAGATGGAACTGCGCGACGGACTTGCGGGCATGCGTGACCTTCGGCTTCTGGCCGGTGATCGCGGTCAGATCGGCGACGGCACCGTCCATGAGCTTGGAGTCGCGCGCGGCGGCACCCACACCCATCGAGACGATGACCTTCTCGATCCTCGGGATCTGCATGACGTTGTCGTACTTGAACTGCTTCTTCAGCTCAGGGACGATCTTGTCCTCGTAGATTTTCTTGAGGCGAGGCTCTGCCTTGACTGCGGTATCGCTCATGCCAGCTCCTTGCCAGACTTCTTGGCGACGCGGACGCGGACAGTCTTCGGCTTGCCGTCGCGCTCTTCCTGCTTGACGACGATACCGACGCGCGTCGGCTTCTTTGTTTCCGGATCCACGATCATCACATTGGAGCGATCGATCGGGGCCTCTGCGGAGACGATGCCCGACTGCTGGCCCTGCTGCGTCGCGCGGACGTGCTTCTTGACCATCTGCACGCCCTCGACGATGAGACGATTGTCCTTGAGGATCTGACGGACCTTGCCCTGCTTGCCGCGATCCTTGCCGCGGATGACCTGGACGAGGTCACCGGTCTTGATCTTGGCTGCCATCAAATCACCTCCGGAGCGAGGGAGACGATCTTCATGAACTTGTGATCACGAAGCTCGCGGCCGACCGGCCCGAAGATACGGGTGCCCTTCGGCTCATGACCGCTGCCGAGGATGACCGCGGCGTTCTCATCGAACGAAATGTACGAACCGTCCTTGCGTCGGGTTCCCTGCTTGGTGCGGACCACAACGGCCTTGACGACATCGCCGCGCTTGACGGCACCGCCGGGGATCGCATCCTTGACGGTGGCAACGATGACGTCGCCGATGCCCGCATAGCGGACCTTCGAGCCACCGAGCACGCGGATGGTCAGGATCTCCTTGGCACCCGTGTTGTCGGCAACGCGAAGTCGCGACTCTTGTTGAATCATTGTTCTCCTTTGTCAACCGGTTCTCGGGGCACACCATCTCTCAGGTGTGCCCCGAGCCTGGCCGAACTTATTACTTGGCGCGCTCGATGATGCTCACGAGACGCCAGCGCTTCGTCTTGCTCAGCGGACGGGTCTCCATGATACTCACCGTATCGCCAACGTGTGCCTCATTGTTGGAGTCCTGCGCCTTGACCTTGCTGGTGGTGCGGACGACCTTGCCATAGAGGGGGTGCGCGGTGCGGTGCTCGATCTCGACGACGATGGTCTTGTCCATCTTGTCGGAGACGACCACGCCACGACGCACCTTGCGCTCGTTGCGCTGCTTCTGATCAGCCATGCTCACTCCTCAGACTTCGTGGTGGAAGACTTCTTGGCGGACGCGGCCTTCTTCGACGTCGAAGCCTTCTTGGAGGACTTCTTGTCGTCGGCCTTCTCCTCCGGCTCCTTGGTGATGCCGAGCTCACGCTCGCGCAGCACCGTGTACATCCTGGCGATGTCATGCTTGACGGCGCCGAGACGGGAGCTGTTGGTCAGCTGGCTGGTAGCAGCCTGGAAACGCAGGTTGAAGAGCTCTTCCTTGGACTTCTTGAGGGCATCCTCGATCTCTGCGTTGGTCTTCTCGTTGAGAGCCTTGATCGAATACTCAGGGGTTCCGACTGCCATCAGTTCTCACCGCCTTCACGTGCAATGATCCTGCACTTCATAGGGAGCTTGTCGATTGCGCGGCGGAGGGCCTCACGGGCCACGTCCTCAGAGACGCCGCCGATCTCGAACATCACGCGGCCAGGCTTGATGTTGGCGATCCAGAACTCCGGGGCGCCCTTGCCGGAACCCATTCGGGCCTCGGCGGGGTGCTTGGTGAGCGGACGGTCCGGGAACACGTCGATCCAGACACGGCCACCACGCTTGATGTAGCGGGTCATGGCGATACGCGCTGCCTCGATCTGGCGGTTGGTCAGATAGACCGGCGCGAGGGCCTGGATGCCGAAATCACCGAAGGCGAGCTCATTGCCGCCCTTGGACATTCCGCGACGGGTGGGACGATGCTGTTTGCGGTACGCCACCCTCTTTGGGATAAGAGCCATTGAACTCACTCCTTCGATTCTGCCGGTGCCGCTGCCGCCGGGGCGGACTGGGCATCGGACTGGGCCGGGGCGGCCTGCGGACGGGACTGGCGCGGCGCGCCCGCACGACGCGGACCGCGTGCGCCGCCACGACGGGGGCCACGGGCGCCGCCGCGAGCACCGCGACGGTTGTTCTGGGCGGCCTGCAGGGCGTCGAACTCGACGTCGGTCATGTCACCCTTGTAGACCCAGACCTTCACACCGATGCGGCCGTACGTGGTACGGGCCTCGTAGAAGCCGTAGTCGATGAGGGCGCGCAGCGTCTGCAGCGGCACGCGGCCCTCGTGGGCGTACTCGGTACGGGTCATGTCGGCACCGCCGAGACGGCCGGTCACCTTGATCTTGATGCCCTGGGCACCTGCGCGCATGGCGTCCTGCTGCGCCTTGCGAAGGGCGCGACGGAACGTGACGCGGTTGGTGAGCTGGTCGGCGATGGACTGCGCGACGAGCTGGGCGTCGATGGCGGGGTTGCGGACCTCGAAGATGTTGAGCTGGACCTGCTTGCCCGTCATCTTCTCGAGCTTGGCGCGGACGCGGTCGGCCTCCGCACCACGGCGGCCGATGACCACGCCCGGGCGGGCGGAGTAGATGTCCACGCGCACACGGCCGGACGGACGGGCGATGACGACGCGGGAGACGCCGGCACGCTCGAGATCCTTGTTCATCTCCTTGCGGATGCGGTCATCCTCGCCGACGAGGTCGCGATAACGCTCCCCCGGCTTCGTCGAATCGGCGAACCACTGCGAGCGGTGCGATTCGGTGACGCCAAGGCGAAAACCGAGCGGGTTAATCTTCTGTCCCATTATCGGGTTCCTTCCTTGTCATTCGACGCGACGACAACCGTGATGTGGCTCGTGCGCTTGAGGATCTGCGCGGCGCGGCCCTGTGCGCGGGCACGGAACCGCTTGAGCGTGACGCCCTCGTCCACATAGGCCTTGGAGACGACGAGCTCGTTCTCGCGGAACGGCTTGTTCTCCTTGCTGGCCGCCTGGCGCGCGTTGGCGACGGCGGAGTCGAGGACCTTGAGGACCGGCTCGGACGCCTGCTGCGGGGCGAACTTGAGGATGGTCTGCGCCTCCTGGACGTTCTTGCCGCGGATGAGGTCGACCACGCGGCGAGCCTTGCGAGGCGTCACACGAACTGTGCGTGCGATTGCTTTAGCTTCCATGTGTTCTTCTCTTCCTCGCCTCAGCGGCGTGCCTTCTTGTCGTCCTTGACGTGCCCGCGGAACGTGCGCGTCGGGGCGAACTCACCGAGCTTGTGGCCCACCATGGCCTCGGTCACATAGACCGGGACGTGACGGCGGCCGTCATGCACGGCGAACGTCAGACCGATGAAATCAGGGGTGATCATCGAACGACGCGACCACGTCTTGATGACATCCTTGCTTCCGCTCTCGTTGGCAGCGTCAACCTTCTTCTGAAGGGAGGCGTCAACGAAAGGACCCTTCTTGATGCTTCGATTAGTCATTTCTCAGACGCTTCCTTTACGAACGGTTCTTACCAGCCGGGCGACGACGGACAATAAGCCTGTTCGACGCCTTCTTCGGATGCCTGGTGCGGACCTCGCCCTTGCCCCACGGGGACTGCGGGTTCTTGCCGCCACGGGTACGACCGCCATGCGGGTGGTCCACAGGGTTCATCGACTCACCACGGGTGATCGGACGATGGCCCTTCCAGCGCGCACGTCCTGCCTTGCCGAGCTCGACGTTGGCATGGTCGGAGTTGCCGACCTCGCCGATGGTGGCGCGGCAGGCGGCCAGGACGTTGCGGATCTCGCCCGACGGCATGCGCAGCTGCGCATAGGCGCCGTCCTTGGCGACGAGCTGGACCGAGGTGCCGGCAGAGCGCGCGATCTTGGCGCCGCCCAGCGGACGGAGCTCGATGGCGTGGATGACGGTGCCGGTCGGGATGGCGGACAGCGGCAGGTTGTTGCCCGGCTTGATATCCGCGTCGGCGCCGGTCTCGATCACATCACCGACGGAGACACCCTCAGGGGCGAGGATGTAGCGCTTGTCGCCGTCTGCGTAGTTGAGCAGGGCGATACGGGCGGTGCGGTTCGGATCGTACTCGATCTCGGCCACGCGGGCAGGGATGCCGTCCTTGTCCCAGCGGCGGAAATCGATCACGCGGTACATGCGCTTGTGGCCACCGCCGCGATGGCGGGAGGTCACACGGCCGTAGTTGTTGCGGCCGCCGCTCTGGTGCAGGGAGCGGGTGAGCCTGCGCTCCGGGGTGCGACGCGTGACGTTCGAGAAATCCTCGACCGACGCGTTGCGCCTGCCGGCGCTTGTCGGCTTGTAGATTCGGATAGCCATAATTCAGTACCTGCTTTCTCGGCTATACCTCAGTTGTTGTTGCCAAAGACATCGATCTGCTGGCCCTGGGCGAGCGTCACGATGGCACGCTTCTGGTCGGGGCGCTTGCCGTAACCCTTCATGGTGCGGGTGCGCTTGCCCAGACGGTGCAGAGTGTTGACGGAGACGACCTTCACCTTGAAGATCTCCTCAATGGCGCGCTTGATCTCGATCTTGTTGGCGTTCGGCGCGACCTCGAAGGTGTACCGGCCACGATCGGACTGGGCGTAGCTCTTCTCGGAGACGATCGGCTTGATGATGATCTCGTGTGCTGCCTTATCGACTGCCATCGATCTCAGGCCTCCTTTGCGGACGCGCTGCGGGAGTCAAGGAACTCCTGCAGGGAATCCTTCGTGAAGACGACATCCTCGGCGGTGACGACGTCATACGTGTTGAGCTGGTCGGCGAAGAGGACGTGGATGTTGGGCAGGTTGCGCACGCTCATCCACTCGTTGATGGCACCGCGGGAAAGCACCACGGTGGTGAAACGATCCTCGACGACCGGGGATAGGACGGCAAGCGCGCCCTTGGTGGACGGCTTGTCGGCCGGCAGACCCTCGACGACATGGACGCGACCGGCGTTGGCGCGGTTCGACAGAACGTAGCGCAGCGCGGCGGCCTTCATCTTCTTGGGGGTGTGCTGCGAGTAGTCGCGCGGCTCCGGGCCGAACACGACACCGCCGCCGACCCACTGCGGGGCGCGGATGGAGCCCTGGCGGGCACGGCCGGTGCCTTTCTGCTTCCACGGCTTCTTGCCGCCGCCGGACACCTCGCCGCGGTGCTTGACCGCGTGCGTGCCGGAGCGGGCCGCCGCCAGCTGGGCGATGACGACCTGGTGGATGAGGGCCACGTGGTCCTTCACCTGCTCCTCGCTCACACCGAAGTACTCGGCGGGAGCGGAGACGGTGCCGGCCTGCGAGCCCTTGGCACCGGTGACCTTGAGAGAGACATCTGCCATTTTCAGGCTCCCTTCACAGCCGTGCGGATGAGGACGAGCGCACCCTTCGCGCCGGGCAGAGCGCCCTTGATCGCGATGATGCCGTTGTCCTTGTCGACGGAGACGACTTCAAGATTCTGGACGGTCCTGTGGTTGCCGCCCATGCGGCCGGCCATGCGCTTGCCCTTGAGCACGCGGCTCGGGGTGGCGCAGGCGCCGATGGAACCCGGACGGCGCTCGTTGCGATGAGAGCCGTGGGAACGACGATACGAGCGGAAGCCCCAGCGCTTGATGGTGCCGGCGAAGCCCTTGCCCTTGGTGGTGCCGGAGACATCCACGCCGTCGCCGTCGGAGAACGTGTCGACGTCGAGGGCCTGGCCCGGCTTGTACTCATCGGAATCCAGCGTGCGGATCTCGACGAGATGGCGGCGCGGGGTGACCCCGGCCTTGTCGAAGTGGCCCTTGAGCGGCTTGGTGACCTTCTTCGGGTCGATCTCGCCGTAGCCGAGCTGGACCGCGTCGTAACCGTCGGACTCCACGTCCTTGACGGCCGTCACGACGTTGCCGGAGACGTTGACGAGGGTGACCGGGACGAAGAAGCCGTTCTTGTCCCACACCTGGGACATGCCGAGCTTGGTGCCCAGCAGTGCCTTGCGCACCTTCTTCTCAGAATTAGCCATGCTGACGCCTCCTTCAGAGCTTGATCTCGATGTTGACGTCCGCCGGCAGATCGATGCGCATCAGGGAATCGACGGCCTTCGGGGTCGGATCGATGATGTCGATGAGGCGCTTGTGGGTCCTCATCTCGAAATGCTCACGGGAATCCTTGTACTTATGCGGAGAACGGATGACGACATACACGTTCTTCTCAGTCGGGAGCGGAACCGGGCCGACAACCGTCGCACCCGCGTTCTGGACCGTCTCGACGATCTTCTTCGCCGACTGGTCGATGACCTCGTGGTCATAGGACTTAAGCCTGATGCGGATTTTCTGTCCCGCCATTGCCGTACGCCCTTTCCTATTCGTTTGCTGTATACAGTCTGCAGACACCACAAAGACGCGGCAATAAGCCGGGATCGCAGTGCGCGTCGATACTATGACCGGCGCGCTCGCTCTTTTACTCTCAAGCGAGCCTTCGCAGGCAACCGAACTATTGTGCCACAAGGGGTCCCCTTGCATAACACCGGGCGTGTCGCGCCCCTCATCCGGTCTGCCGACAGCCTAGCGTGCCCCCTGCACGTTGCGCCTTCCGCCCTGCCGGCAAGCTTTTCCGGGACCGATGCGAGACAATGGACGTTATGCATCTTCCGTCGCTTCATCGTTATGCCACCCGCGCCGGCGTCTTCCCCTCTTCTGACGGGGGCGCGGACGTCGTGGTGTGGTCCGACACCGCCGAGCTCGTGTGGGTCAGCGTCATCGAGGACTCACTCACCGACTCCGCCTTCTCACAGATCAGCCTCGAATACGGCCATGTGCCCGACGAGGAGTTCTTCCAGGCGGCGCGTGAGAATCCCGTTGTCTCCCGCCTGTACGACGGCATGCGCGAGACGCTGTTCCAGATGGGCGGTCCTGACTACGGCAAATGGTTCGTGCACCTGCCCAAGGTCTGGGAGGGCATGCGCTACGGCCTGCGCGCCGACGGGCGCTGGGACCCCTCGCACGGCCTGCTGTTCAACCCGCACAAATTCCTCATCGACCCGTGCGCCAAGGGTCTGGAAGGAAGGACCACGTACGGCCCTGCCCTCTTCCCCTATAAGGTGCGCTGGGAGGGTGTGGGCCCGGGCGGCACCAAGAAGCTGCGCGGCAACCCGCTCGGCGAGCCCAGCACCGTCGATTCGCTCGGCCAGGTGCCCTTCAGCGTCATGCTGGACATCAACCGCGACCACGGCCATGACGACGAGGCCGACCACCCGCATGTGCCGTGGGCGCGCACGCTCATCTACGAGCTGCACGTCAAAGGCTTCACCAAGCGCGCGCCGTGGCTGCCCGAGCAGCTGCGCGGCACCTACGCGGGGCTCGCGCACCCTGCCACCATCGCCTACCTCAAGAAGCTGGGCATCACCAGCGTCGAGCTGCTGCCGATCTTCGCCAAGATGACCGAGCCGGGCGTGGCCTCCGACGGCAGGACGAACTACTGGGGCTACTCCACCCTCAACTACTTCAGTCCCAAGCCCTCCTACGCCACCGCCGAGCACCAGCGCCAGGGCGCCGGTGCCGTGCGCCAGGAGGTGATCGACATGGTCCGCGCCCTGCACGACGCGGGCATCGAGGTCCTGCTCGACGTGGTCTACAACCATTCGTGCGAGGGCGGGATGGACGGCTACTCCCTTTCGTGGCGCGGCCTCAACGGCAGCAACTTCTACCGTCGCGACTCCTCCGTACGCTCACGGCTGATCGATACGACGGGCACCGGCAACAGCTTCGACTCGTCCAACCCGCGCGAGCTCGCCGGGGGCATCGACTCGCTGCGTTACTGGGCCAAGCGCATCGGCGTGGACGGCTTCCGCTTCGATCTGGCCGTCTCGCTCGCCCGTCTCAACGGCAGCTTCACGCCCTACCATCCGTTCCTCTATGCCCTGCGCTGCGATCCGGTGCTCGGCAACCTCAAGCTCATCATGGAGCCGTGGGACATCGGTCCTGACGGCTGGCAGACCGGCCGGTTCGGCCTGCCGTTCTCCGAATGGAACGACCGCTTCCGCGATTCGGTGCGCCAGTTCTGGCTCACCGACGCCGACCACAAGCCCGGCGACGGCGACCCGCGCATCGGCATGCAGGAGATGGCCACCCGCCTGTTCGGCTCCTCCGACCTGTTCGCCACCGAGCCCGGGCGCGGGGCCGCGGCCTCCGTCAACTTCATCACCGCGCACGACGGCTTCACCCTGGCCGATCTGACCCGCTACACCTCCAAGCACAACGAGGCCAACGGCGAGGGCAATATGGACGGCAGCAACGTCAACTACTCCACCGACTTCGGCGTGGAAGGTTCCACCGACGACCCGGAGGTCATCGACAAACGCCAGAGGGCGGCGCTCGGGCTGATGGGCACGCTGCTGCTGTCCATGGGCACCCCGATGCTGCAGGCCGGCGACGAGTTCGGCCGCACGCAGCACGGCAACAACAACGCCTATTGCCAGGACAACGAGATCTCCTGGGTGGACTGGTCCTGGATGCAGACGCCGCCCGATTCATGGCAGCACCGTCGCTTCGAGGCGATCCGCCGGCTCGTGCATGTGCGCCGGCATCTCGACCAGTTCCATCACCACGCGTTCTACACGTACACAAGCCAGCTCGGCCTGTTCAGGCCCACCGACCAGGTGCGCTGGTATCTGCCTGACGGCACCACGCCCACGGACGCGAACTGGTTCGACACCCGCCAGCGCTCGCTCATCATGCGCGTACTCGGGTATGGCCGCCTGCCGGATCTGCTCGTGGCCATCAACGGCAGCGATCACGACACGGACTACCTGCTGCCCACGGACTCGGGCTGGCGGCTGCTGTGGACGAGCATCCCCGTGCGCATGACGAAACCGGAGACGCATACCCTCGCCGACGGCCGCCGCGCCGACGGCGAACGGCTCTCCGACCTCGTCACCGCCGAGGATCTGGCCGATCCTGCCGGCATGTCGCTGCGGGCCGAGGGCACGGGCACCGCCCTGCCGCTGGGCCAGAGCGGACCTGGCTATGACGGACGCCCCGGCCACGTGCTCACGCAGGAAGACCTGACCTCCGGCGAGGAGGATGCGGACATCGACGTGGAGTCCATCGAGACCCAGCCGCTGCGCAGCGCCGACATCGCCAACCCGAACGAGAAGGTGGGCATCCCCGCCCTGTCCATCTCCTGCTGGGAGCAGACGGCCGACCGCGACTGACCCGGTCGGCCCGACCATCCCGTCTGGTGGCGCCTCGTCATGCCAGTTCGCCATGACCGGTGCGCCTTGACCGGACGGCCTGTGGCATAAAAAATCCCCGCTGCCATCGCGGCAGCGGGGATTTTTCGTCTCCGCATGCGGACAGATCGTCCGCAGACGGAGGAAAAGACCAGATCAGCGCTTGCTGAACTGCGGGGCGCGACGGGCCTTGTGCAGACCGGCCTTCTTGCGCTCGACAGTACGCGCATCGCGGGTGAGGAAGCCGTGCTTCTTCAGCGTGACGCGGTTGGCCTCACGGTCGATGGCGTTGAGGGCGCGTGCCACGCCCAGACGCACGGCACCGGCCTGGCCGGAGATGCCGCCGCCGTCCACGCGGACGATGACGTCGAACTTGCCCTGGAGCTTGAGCAGCTCGAACGGGGAGTTGACCTCACGCTGAGCGAGCTTGCTCGGGAAGTACTTCTCGAGCGGGCGGCCGTTGATGGTCCACTCACCGGTGCCCGGCACGAGGCGGACACGGGCGACGGACTCCTTGCGGCGACCGGTGCCATAACCCGGCGCGATGATGGACGTGCCGGTGCCCGCACCGGCGTTCGTCTCAGAGGTGTAAGCAACCTGCTCCTGCGAGTCCTGGACTTCGGAAGCAGCCGTGTTGGTGTTATCTGCCATGATGTCTCTTTCCTTGTCCTGGCTCACTTGGCCTGCTTGATCTTCTTGTCGGCGCTCAGCTGGACCGGCTTCTGTGCCTTGTACGGGTAATCAGGACCCGCGAAGACGCGCAGACGGGAGAGCTGGGCATCGGAGAGCTTGTTCTTGGGGAGCATGCCCTTGACGGTGTTGCGGATCATGCGGTCCGGGTTCTTGACACGCAGCTGGCCATACGTGGTGGAGCGCAGGGCGCCCGGCTTGCCGGAGAGATGATAGGTGTAGACGGCCTTCTCATTCTCCTTGCGACCGGTGACGGCGACCTTCTCCGCGTTGACGACGATGACGAAATCACCGGAATCGGCGTTCGGCGCATACGTCGGCTTCGACTTGCCGCGCAGGGTATCGGCGATGACAGACGCGAGACGACCGAGCACAACGTCGGTGGCATCGATGATGTACCAGTTGTGGGTCAGATCCTTCGGCTTCGGTGTGAAAGTCTTCACAGTACAAACCTTTTCTTCATTGTGTTTCTGACGCCCCCGACAGACGGTGACGCCAATTTTTCCGTGGGCTCCCTGAAGTCCGCGCAGGCGAGTGGGAAAGCGCTTTCAGCTGGACCCGAGGGAAACACAACAATCCTTAATGATAACCCCTGCACGGACAGAAATCATGGGCATCCTGCACACAAACGCCGACGAATAAGACGAATAAGAGGGGACGACGGGACAGTCGGTCGGACAGACAGACAGACAGACAGACAAACAAACAAACAAACAGCCAGACAGACAAAACGGCCCGGTGCGGGTGGCATCGGGCCGTGACGGGCGACGATCGGAGATGGTTCTCACATATCAACGATTCATATCAGTGATCCGTATCAACGACTCATATCAATGATTCGTGTTCAATGATTCGTATCAACGATCGCCGCCCAGGGCAGAGTCCCTCAGGCGTTCATGATCTGTGCGAGCGACTGCACACGCGGCAAGGAGAACAGATCCTCCGCGTAGACCGGGTGCAGGTCGCCGTCGGCGAGCGGGACGCGCCAGTTCGGGTACTCGTTGTTCGTACCCGGCTGGTTCTGCGTACGCTTCTCCCCCACGCCGTCGACGATGGCGGCGCACAGCAGCTTCGACGGGGCGGCTTTGAGGGCGCGATACATGGCCTCGACCACCTGCTGGGTGCGCTCGGCCTCGTGCTCGGCGTCGTCCTGCGAGAGCCAGCCGCCCTTGACGAGGAAGCGGATGAGCGCCTCGTGCTCCTTGACCTGCGCAGCCTTGAACTTCTCGACCGGTTCGGTGAGCAGGTGGAGCCGCTCGCGGATGGTGACGGAGGCGTACTCGAGGTAGCCGGCGTCCGGCGGCATGTCGTGGGTGACGACGGAGGCGAGCGCCATCTCGCGGTACGCGGACGGATCGATGAACTCACCGTCGGAATCGCGCTCGAACCACTCGACGACCGAGCCGAGCAGACCGTGGTCGCGCAGACGCTTTGCCACATAGTCGGGCACCACGCCCAGATCCTCGCCCACGACCACGCCGTTGGCACGCATCGCCTCGACGGCGAGGATGCCGAGCATGACCGCGTCGTCGTAATAGACGTACGTGCCGTACTTGGCGGTCTTGCCGGCAGGCACCCACCACAGGCGGAACAGGCCGAGGATGTGGTCGATGCGCAGCGCGCCGGCGGCCTGGAACATCGAATGCACAAGGTCGGAGTAAGCCTTGTAACCGGTCTTCTCGAGGTAGCGCGGGTTGAACGGCGGCTGGCTCCAGTCCTGGCCCTGCTGGTTGAAGAAGTCGGGCGGGGCGCCGACGGAGACGTTCTTGGCGAAGCGCTCCGGGTGGGCCCACACGTCCGAGCCGAGCGGATGGACGCCGACGGCCATATCGAGCATGAGGCCGACCTTCATACCGGCCTGGCGGGCGCTTTCCTGTGCGGCGTGCAGCTGGCCGGTGGCGATCCACTCGAGCCAGCGGTAGAACTCGAGCATCTCCCCGCGCGAGGCGACGAGCGAGCGCACCTCCGGCGAGTCGATGGTGTACTTGCGCACCCACGAGTCCGGGCTGTCCTTCGGGGCGCCCCACACCTCGTAGCACACGCACCAGGTGGCGTAGCCGTCCAGCTCCGCACCCTGCGACTTCTTGTAGTCATCAAAGGCCTTCTGGCGCTGCGGCGAGCGCGGCACGCGGAAGATCGTCCACAGGGCCGGGACCTTGGCCTTCCACATGGCGTCCCTGTCGATGATGTGCTCCGCGTCATCATTGAGCGCGGCGACGCTGGCCTGCTGGTCGCGCACCGACTGCTTGCCGGCCTCGTCGAGCGAGCCGAACTCCTCGATGTCCTCGGGACGGATGTAGGTGAAGTTGATGAAACGGCGGGAATCAGGCAGGTACGGCGATGGCGTCAGCGGGGCGACCGGCTCGGCGGCGTGCAGCGGGTTGACCTGGATGAAGTCGGCACCGGTCTTCGTCTTGGCGTCGGAGGCGATGCGGGCGAGATCGTCGTAATCGCCCACGCCCCAGGAGCCGTGCGAGCGAATGGAGTACAGCTGTGCCATCCAGCCCCACAGCTGGCCCTCCTGCAGCTCCGGCAGCAGCGGGACGCGCTCGGGCGCCACGATGAGGCGGCACGTGGACGACTGGTCGCCAGCACTGACGGAGAGCGTGTGATAGCCCACCGGCAGGGTGCTGGGGATGAGAACCTTGGACGAGACGTAGAACTCGCCGTCGGCCGAGGGGAACGCCGTCTGGTCGGGGTCCGGCTCGATGTCGAGATTGCCAAAGCGGGTGCCGTCCTCGAGGGTCAGGACCGCCTGCGGGACGGTGCCTGAGGGGTGATTGACCGGTACGGACGCACGCTGACCGACGATGGCCAGCGCCGTGCCGGCGACGATGCGGGTACGACGCTGTTCGAGCAGGGATGACAGGGACTGCGCGATTTGCTCGGGGGTAGAGGCATCGACGCCGAGTGCCGCGAGGACGCGCACGATGACATCATCGTCAATCTCGTTGTACTCGCCCTGCTGCCCGATGTAGGAAGTGGCGACACCGTTGAGCTGTGCCAGACGGATGAGGGGCCGCGCGAGCCTCTCCCAACTTTCTTGCTGTTGGACCATACCGACAATTCTACGACGTCATGGAATCGTTTGCACTATGCTATTCCAGACTTCTTTGGATCGTCGTAATACTGAGGAAAAGACGATTGACCTCGTTTGCGATCGGCGTGGACGAGGCCCGTTTCCCGCTCACCTGCTCCCGGGCTCTGTTTTCCCCGCTCACCTGTCCTCGGGGATGTCGGCGCGCAGGCCGATGGCACCATGGCCGGGCACCGACTGGACGGGGTTGGGGGTGACGACCGCCTCCGTCGTGCCGTCGGCGAGCCTTTTTGCCGCCGCATGGGCCACGTCCGGCGTCTTGTCGTCGGCGAGCGTGCGGACGATTTCCTCGGGCGTGGTGGGGTTGAGGGCGACCGCGCGGCGGACCATGCCGGCCAGCACCGGCAGCGCGTCCGGCTCGTTCGTCACACCGAGCGTCGAGAGGAATTCGAGCGCTTTGACGGAATTAGAGGGGTCCTGCGCCCCCTCGAGCCGGATCTTCCACGAGGTGCGCGGGTTGAGCAGGGCGGCGGTGCGCACATCCTGGTCCTCGTCCTTGGCGAGGCGCGCGACGAGCCAGTTCTTATCATCCTTGTTGCCAGCCACGGCCGCCCGCACCTGCGCGCGCGGATCGGAGGCCAGCTTGACGAGGATGTTCGGGTATGGCATCACCGTGGCGAGATAGACGCGGTCGGCGACAGGAGTATGCAGATTGCCGGCGACCGCCTCGAGCAGTGCGGTCTGGCGGGAGAAATCCGCCTGGTTCTCGCGCGGGGGGAGTTTCTCATGGGCGCGAGCGGAGAGCATGCCCGAATCGGTGGAATGGCGGAGCATCTCGTACTCGTCAGTGAGCGCGACACGCGGTTTTTCCTCCGGCTGCGCAGTCGATGCGGAGTCTTCCCCCTCCTCCGCCGTCACATTATCCGCCACCTGACCGTCCGCCATCGTCGTCCGCCTTCCTGCCGATCCTGTCTCCGACGACCATCCAGACTACCCGCACAGCCGTCCCGGGCCACGGCCCGTCTGCGGTGCCGCCGCCCGTGTTATTTCGACGTTATTTTCGTTCTTTTTCGCTGTCTGGGCGGACGGCGAGGATGACGCCCTCGTCGATGATGTCCGGGCGGCCGGCGAACGCCCGCGTGAGCGCGTCCTCGAAATCCGTCGTCCGCTCCTCGTCCACGGCAAACGTGGTGGTCACCTCCTGCGTGTACGAGCGGTCCTGCGCCTGGGCGCCGAAGCGATCGGCAAGATGGTCAAGCGTCTTGAGCCGCGGATAGCCGACCGTGATCCGAAGGCACCTGCGACGCACGAGCAGGGCACGCGGTGCGGCGGCGAGCGCCTGCGAGGCGGCGGAGGAATAGGCGCGCACAAGGCCGCCGGCGCCCAGGAGCGTGCCGCCGAATTTGCGCGAGACCGCCACGGCGCAGTTGCGCACCCCGGAAAAGCGGATCGCCTCGAGAATGGGCTTGGCCGCCGTACCGGACGGCTCGCCGTCATCGCTCATCCGCTCGCCCTGCGCGCCCGAGGCGGGATCATCTCCCCCGTTCATGCTGTACACCGCCGCATAGCACACATGCCGCGCCTGCGGATGCTCGTCACGCACGGCCTGCACGAAGGCCTCCACGTCCCCCGGCCCGTCCACACGGGCGGCATGGGCATCGAACACCGACCCCCGGCTCTCATACACGCCCAGATGCCGCAGCGCCTGTGGATCGCCGACGGGCGTGAGGAGCGTGAGAAACGGCGATGCGGAAGAAGTCATAGCCCCATTGTGCCGCCAGCGGCCGCCAGGGCATCGGACGGGCGATGCGGTAAGCGCGTTCCTCGGCACCGGCGAACGGCAACGGCACCCCGTCCCGATCTCCGATCTCCGCATCCCGGTTGCCTCGCCCCGATCGCGACACCCCAGTTACAACCATCCCGATGGCGCACCAATCACGACACGCCGAAAGAATCCCTAAATAAAGGGGATTCCTGCTCGCCTCTTCAGCCCTCCCCACACACAGCCCTTGCTTTATCCGCCCACACCTGTATAGTGTTCTTCTGTTGTCACACAGTGTGTGTTGACATTGGCCTCGTAGCTCAGTTGGTTTAGAGCGCCGCCCTGTCACGGCGGAGGTCGTCGGTTCAAGCCCGATCGAGGTCGCCAGAACAGTTGCCAGATTCGGTAGCTGTCCGCTTGGCTCTGTAGCTCAGTTGGTAGAGCACACGACTGAAAATCGTGAGGTCAACGGATCGATACCGTTCGGAGCCACCATTATCCTCGGGCATTGCCCGGGGATTTTTTATTTGTATCCCCACGTTTATTGGGTTATAGGAACTTTTTATGGTGTTTATAACCCTCAGTCGGTGGCGTAGGGG
>CAIFES010000006.1:0-80727 GCA_903789535.1 uncultured Aeriscardovia sp.
ACTGCCCCAACGGACAGGACCAGGAATAAACACCACGTTCTGTCCTATAACCCCAGGCTCAAGCTCGTGCCCAGGCACAACAGCAGGCGCAACAACAGCAACAACAGGCACCTGCACCGTCACGGGGCATCGTGCATGGAGGTGCATTCTGCTCGCCTTTGGGCGCGACAGGTACTTCCTCCGCCGGCAACACCCTGACATGCCGCACGGCATCCGACGGGCGCGCACGCTGGATGTATTGAGCCGGAATACTATCGCTGTCCGATTGCACTAATTGCACAGTATCCGTGAGAGGCATCACGACGCGTAATCAGATCAAGTTCAAGTAATCCGATACTCGGTGTCCTGCACCGGGTATGGCTGACGAATAGAGCGACAGCAGAAGCACGATAGGATATTCACCCGTAAGATGAACCGACCCGGCAGGATCTGCCGCCGTTCCGGTAGATCGCCCGTCCAGGGATGTCAACCCGGATCCGGCTTACCCGCCGTCAGAGCACGGACGGCAGTCCCATGCTCTCCCTCAGCCGTCTGGCCTGTTCGGGCAGCAGGCTCTTGTTCGCCTCGGCTATCCGTGCCACAGCACGCTGGGCAACCCTCTCCGAGATCCCCGTCTCCCCAGGGTCATACGCCGCCTGCGCGTTCTCCAGAACGAGACGTCCCGTCGTCACAGCGATCTGCTCGACAATATCCGGGTCAAGACCATTCTTTGCTGCCAGCGACCTCCAGTTTTCCCTGCGCACACCGCGCGCGTCACGCGCCCCGCCGATCTTCATCGCCAGCCCCGGATCTGTGGACGACCAGTAGGTCGTAGTCAGAAGGTCATACATGGGCGACAATCGGATCGACTCGCCGTCGAGAATAATCGAATAATTCTTGGCATGAGCATCGGCGTTGCCGATCGACACGTTGAATGCCATCCGCCGCACCCACTCATACGACAGCCTGTCAGACGGGTCCGCGGTATGCAGCAGCGACAAGACCATTCTGGCCGTCACATCATATTTCCTCGACGGCGGCAACCCGAACGACTGGAGCAGGTCTTCAGAATGGATTCTCTCAACAGACCCGTCCGCCCGCCGCAGCCTGTCAAACCGTTCGACGATATATGTCTCCTCGCCGCCAAATACAGCCAGACCGGCATCGGGCACATCCATCCCACACAGACGGGCCAGTCTGTTCGAGGCTGCCTCCACCACGTCCACGTCGCTCCGGCCGGATGCTGACGGTTTGAGGATGTGCGTCGAGGCTATGGCGGCATTCGGCCAGTACCACTGTCCGCCTAAACGGGCCAGAGTGAACTTGGGCTGGTTGCCCGCCAGCGAGAACCTCGCATGCGGGCTCGATGCCCACCACTGCTCCGGCACCGCCCTTAACTGGCGGATCTGCGAGGCGATGGCGTCATCATCCGCCCTGGGGGCGGGGTCGGAAGCCGGTGTAGGAAGTGTGTCGGCAGAAGAGAACACGATCCCGCCCGCCGAGTCTGCCGAATCGAGCAGGTCGAACACATCTGTCGACCGTGCGCCGGTTCTTTCGGCCATCATCCGTCTGAGCACAGGCGACTCGGGAAGAAGATTGTTGAGGAAGTTTGCAGGTGCTGCGGCACGCCACCCGCCCTCAAGCGGCAGGCTCAGACTGATCGGCGCGACAGCGGAACCATCATAAGAAAAACTGATGCGGCCGGCGGCATCCTGCGTGAATGCGCCGACGGGCTGTCCGCGCAGCCATGCATGCAACACCCTCATCAGCCGCGTGCCCCCAGAAAGCTATCAGCAGGGAACGCAAGCAGATCAAAGCCCAGCAGGACAGCCATGTTTTGAATAAGATCTGGCATGCCCTTGCCTGTCTCGAGAACGCGGCGCACTTGGTCTGTGTCCGTGCCGAGCCTAGCAGCAATCGCCTCCGCGTCCAGCCCCATCGCCTCCGCCCTCTGCGACAGGCGGTGCGCCAGCACGGCCGCATCGTGCGGGTAGAGCGGATCAAGCTTGGTCTGTATGTTCTCGGAATAGTTGGCCACACGCCGTGTATAGGCGGTCTGTCTCTCGCCCGAGGCGGGCAGCGTATACGCCAATGTCATCGCGCCCTCCTTCATCACGAACGATAATCCATGTCTGCTCTGGATCGTGGCCCTCAGTCATCACAACAGCTTGCAGCCGAGTTTACTCCCGGTGCCCGTTTCGGTGTTCTGGGCGATAGGCACCATGACTGTTCCATCACCCGGATCGATGAACGATACAGTCGGAAAAATAAAAAGGGTTCCGGGATTGCTCCCGGAACCCTTGCGCGCGGAGGATGCGAGATTCGAACTCGCGAGGGCGTGAACCCAACCCGCTTTCCAAGCGAGCGCCATAGACCACTAGGCGAATCCTCCAAAATGGTCAACCAGAAGAGTATAACACGCGTACGCCCATCCCGTCGCCCTACCTGATAGCCGACATGTCGTGGCCGATTTTCGCAGCCCAATCCAGTGCGTCAATTCAATCTTCCTCCGTGATGCCCGCAATCGGCGATAATGGACACAGAACGCACAACGACAGCACCCGCCACGCGTACCGGCCGGGCGATCATCAATCCGACTGACCGATGATCGAAAACCGATGGGGACAGGCCGATGGCGAGGAAGCGAGAAAGAGCGATCATGACGAACGCAGACGAGACGACGCAGACACCACAGACGACGAAGACAGCGGCCGATACCGCGACAAACACCGAGACTTCCAAACCTGCCGGCGCCACGAGAAGCGCATCGGCCCCTTCCAGCCGCCTGCTCATCGGCTCGCACGTGAGCCTTTCCGGCGAGAAGATGCTCGTCAACGCGGCCAAGGAGGGCATCGACTTCGACGCCTCCACCATCATGGTGTTCACCGGCGCACCGCAGAACACGCGCCGCAAGGACATCTCGCGCTTTCACGTGGAGGAGGGCCGCCGCCTGCTCGACGAGCACCATATCGCACCGCTCATCGTGCATGCGCCCTACATCATCAACCTCGCCAACACGAAGAAACCGGAGGCGCACGAGTTCGGCGTGAACTTCATGCTCGGCGAGCTGGAGCGCGCCGAGGCGATCGGTGCCACGGACATCAGCTTCCACCCGGGCGCGCATGTGGGCGCCGGCACGAAGGCCGGGATCGAGCAGCTTGCCCGGTCGCTTACGGAGATCTTCGAGAAGACGACCACCACGAAGGTGCGTATCGCCGTGGAGACGATGGCCGGCAAGGGCTCGGAGGTGTGCACCGACTTCGACCAGATGGGCGAGCTGCTGCGGCTGGTGGGCAGCCCGAGGCTCACCGTCACGTTCGACACGTGCCATGTGTACGACTCCGGATACGACCTGAAGGACCATGCCGACGACGTGTTCGGTGAGTTCGACGAAAAGATCGGCCTCGACAAGCTGACCGTCTTCCATCTCAACGACTCGAAGTTCGGCCTCTCCTCGCACAAGGACCGGCACGCGAACATCGGCCAGGGCAAGCTCGGCTGGGACGCGCTCTACGGCATCGCCACCGACCTGCGTTTCGCCGCCGTGCCGAAGATCCTCGAGACGCCGGCCATCCCCGACCCGGCCGACCCGCACAAGCGCTACAACTGCTACAAGCGCGAGATCGCCGAGCTGCGCGCGGGCGTGTTCGACCCGGATCTACCGAAAAAGGTCCTTGCCGACAACGGCGTCGCCGCCACCGCGTGAAAGGTCCTATAGACCGTTACTCCGCCGTCTTCGCACCAGCGGCGGCCTTCGGGACCGTCGTCTTCGAGGTGAAGCCGTCCTTCTGCAGGTAGTGCCCGCCCACGGTCAGGTCGTAGGTGATGAGCTTGTAGTCGTGCAGCAGCCGCTTCTGGGTGGCGGTCAGCTTCTCCACGCGCTGGCCGTGCTCGTTGAGATAGACCGGCTTCTCCTCGAGCGCCCTGTCCCAGTCGGTGCCGAGCTTCGTCTCCAGCGGCGACTGCATGGCCGGCACCTGCTCGTGCAGGCGCGTGAGGAAGGCGAGATACGGCGTCACCTGCGCGTCCATCTGCCCCGCGGCCTGGGCCATCAGGTAGTTGGGCGAGGTGTAGGCCGCGTTGCCCTGCGTAGCACCCTGCCTCCTGCTCGCCTTGTTCGACCAGATGAAGTAATCCGTCTCATGCATGGTCAGCGCGTACTTGGGGTTGCCGATCTCGTTGGGATAGATGCCCGGCAGATGGTCGCCGTACCAGATCACCGTCGTCGGTTTGTCGAGCGCGTCGAGATCGTCGAGGAACTTCTTCGTGGCCGCGTCCGTGTAGTTGATGCCGCGCGAATACGTGTTGATATTGCCCAGCTCGGAGGATCCCGCGCCCAGCGAGGACGAGGAGATGAACGGCTTGGGGTGGTAGTACTCGCCCGGATAGGGCATATGGTTCTGGATGGTCGCCATCTGCACAAAATGCGTCTTGCCGGTATGCGAGCGCAGATAGTCGGTCACGTTCTGGTAGGAGTCGGCGTCGGAGACGAGCGGGTTCTTCTCCACCGTGCCCTTGTGCGTCACATACTCGGGCCCGTCGAGCGTCCAGAAGTGCGAGAAACCGAAGTTCTTGTAGTTGGAGTGACGCAGGTAGAGCAGACCGTTGGCCGCATGGAAGGCCACGGAGCTGCTGCCGGGCACGTTCCACAGCTGGTTGAAGCTCGTAGGAGACTCCCAGCGGGAGACGAACTGCTGGTAGGGCGATTTGAGCGAGGCATTGAAGTCCGCGGTGCTCAGGCCCGTGATCGCCTGGAACTCAAGGTTGGCCGTGCCGCCGCCATAGCCGGAGGAGAGCATGAGGCCGGCCGTCGTCTGCGTCTTGAGCGAGCGGATGTAGGGGATCGGATCGCCGCCTCTGAGGCTGATGCCCGGCACGCGCGTGGGGTCGGAGAATGATTCGGACAGGACGAGCACCACGTTCTGGTCGGTCAGCTTCTGGGCGCGCGTGGCGTTGATTTTCGCCGCCTCGGCAGTGTAGCGCCTGGAGACGGCGGCCATCGCCTTTTTCGAATAGCCTTCCGGCTCGTCCATCACCTTCACATAGAAACCGCGGAGAAGATCGAGTAGGGTGCCATTGAGGTTGGAATCCTTCTGGGCGTTGAAAAGCTTGGCCTGGTCATCGAAGGCCATGGCGATGCCGTGCGCGGGCGACTCCATGTTGCCCACAGTGGCGGCGAACACGGTGAACGGCACCCACGGCACGCAGGCGAGCAGAATCTGGGCGACGATGCGCACGGGCGTGTTGCGCACATGCAGCACATGGCCGGCGCCGAAATACCAGCCGCATAGCACGGCGAGCGCGATGAGCACAATAATGCTGATGATGCCGATGGCGACCATCCTCCCCGAGCCGGTGGGCATGAAGGTGAGGATCTCGCCGGTGTTGCCGCCGGCCACCTGCAGGTCGGAGGCGAGGATGGGCTCGTTGCGGGCGAGCATCTTGATCTGGTTGGCCACCGAGTAGATGACGATGATCGACAGGAAAGTGGCGGTCCCGGCCCAGAAATGGTTGGTGAGGAAGACGAAACCGATGTAGAGGAGCATCAGCAGCAACAGGTTGAGCAGCAGGATGCGCCGGGGGGCGAACAGCACCTGGTCATGCAGGTAGGAGGAGAAGACGTAATCGCGCAGCAGGCTCTGGCCGGGGTTGATGCTCCACTGCAGCAGCTCGAGCGCCAGGCACGAGACCGCGCAGAAAAGGACGACATAGAGCAGATCCGTCAGAACGCGCCACAACGGGTCAGTTGTGATCTTCATCACCGCCGGGCGGCGCACGTCGCGCAGACGGTGATGACGGGCGCGAGGCGCGCCGGTACTGCCGGCAACGGGCGAGGCGCCCACGTTCTCCTCGTCCTTGTGCATCTGAGCAGACATCAGTCTTCTCCCTCTCGGACACTGTCTGTGACACTGCCGCAGCGACGATCCCCGCCGGGCCGGATACGTGACCGGACCGGATACGAAAAAAGGAACCGACGAGACGCCGGTTCCCTACCCGCGGAGGATGCGAGATTCGAACTCGCGAGGGCGTGAACCCAACCCGCTTTCCAAGCGAGCGCCATAGACCACTAGGCGAATCCTCCAACAAGATCCAGATGATCTGACTATCACAGAATAGCCCGTATGCGGACAAGCGCTTCCGGTCACCGGCAGCCACAGTCTGCGCACGAAAAAGTGCGACCGGGCACCCGCGACTGCAGCGGTTGGGCACCAGCGGCCAGACCAGCCGGACATCGAGTGTCGTACAAGCCGGACAACACTTTGTAAATTTTCCGCCATCAACCACCACAATCGCGGGCAGTATTTTTACACTGTCTAGCGGCACAGGGGCGACGCCGACGACAATCTTCGGCAGCCGACGGCACCCCGCGAACGGAACGGAACGCAACAACAGCACACGCCACACGGCGTCAACGTCATAACGCGTCAATGTCAGGAACACAGGAGGCAGGAAGGCTCATGCGCTATTTCATCACCGGGGCGACAGGCCGGCTCGGCCGCGCCGTCGTCGCACGGCTGCTGCGCACCACCGAGCCCGATGACATCAGCCTTGGCGTGCATGACCTCGCCAAGGCGGGCATGTTCTCGGACACCGGCTGCCGCGTCACGCGCATCGATTACAGCGACATGAACATGCTGCCGGCCGCCTTCTTCGACACGGACGTGCTGATTTACATCCCCAGCGAGATGCAGAGCAGTCTGCGACGGGTGATCGAGCTGGAGCATGTGCTCGCCGCCGCCGAGCGCGCCGGTGTGGGCAACATTGTGGCGATGGGCTACATCGCCGACCAGGAGCGCAACCCGTTCGGCCTCTCCGCCTATTACGGCTATCTGACGCGTCGCCTGTCGGCCAGCGCGTTGGCGTGGACGGTGATCCGCGACGGTGTGTACGCGGATATCGTCGCCGGCCATCTGCCCTCCATCCTGCGCCGAGGCAAGGTGCGTTACCCGATGGGCAAAGGTGCCATCTCCTTTATTTCCATCGATGACTGCGCCGAGGCGTTCGCCGCGGTGGCGCGCAGCCCTGAGCTGCTGCAACGGCAGGCGGTCTACACCGTCACCGCGCAGAAGGCGTATTCCGGCAAGGATCTCGCTGCGCTCATCTCCGATATTTCCGGCACGTCTGTGCGCTACGAGCCGATGGAGGCCGTCGATTTCGCCGCGCTCTACGACGAGCCGGCCGAGGGGGATCTGCAGGCCTCGCTCTATCAGGCGGCGGCGCAAGGATATATGAACGAGACGGGCGGCGATTTTGCCGCCATCACCGGCCATGAGCCCAAGAGCCTGGCCGACGTGCTGAAAGAGGCGTTGCCCAGACAGCTGTGAGAGGCCGATAACAGGCCGGGCCGGAAGATAACAGACTGGAAGACAACAGGCCGGGCCGGAATCTGAGAGTTCCGCGACATTCCTCCGACGCAGTTTGGGATGTTCGACGCAACGCACACGGCGTCGCGCGCGCTCACCGCATGGACAGCCGCGGGTCGCGCGCTCGGAACCGGCGCCCCACCGCGAGCAGCGATGCCGCACAACCGGAGGCGGCGAGCGCGAAGAGCGCCCCTGCCGCGCCGAGCCAGGCAAGGCCTGCAGAATCTTTGACGAGCCCGCCGACCGCCGCGCCGACGGTGATGCCCAGATTGAAGCTCATCGAGTTGAGCGAATTGGCGAGGTTGAGCGAGCCGGGATGAAATTGCATGGCCGAGTCAACGTAATCGATCTGGCTCGGGCTGTTCTGCAGATACATGCACGCGCCGATGCCGATCACGCTGGCGAGCACGAGCCAGACCTGGCCCGTCAGGCACCCAAGGCTGAGCAGCGCGAGCAGTCCGGCGTGCAGCAGATAGACCGGCCACATGCGCCCGAGCGGCTGCTCCACACTCCCCCGCCGGGCAAGACGGCCCGAATAGAGGTTGGAGAACAGCGCGGCGAGGCCGAACACGACGAGCGCGAGCGAGACATACCGTGGCGCGATGCCGCCGAAACGCGTGAGCACCGGCGAGATATAGGTGTAGAAGACGTAGGTGGCGGCGGCGCCGAAGAACACGCACGCCACACCCAGCAGGATGCGCGGGTCGGTGAAGAGCAGGAACTGGCTGAAAAAGCCCACGCGCATGGTGGAGGAGCGGCGCGGCAGCGTGAGCAGCATAACGACCAGCAGCACGGCGATGATGACGGTGACGATGTGGAACGCCCAGCGCCAGCCGAACGTGCCGGCCACCCATGTGCCGAACGGCACGCCGGCCACCGAGGCGATGGAGAAACCGGAGAACACCCAGGCCATGAACCGCGCGCGGTTTTCCGGCCGAGCGACCTGCGGCGAGAACGTCATGGCGACGGCCACCATCGTGCCGGCCACGAGCGCGACCACAAGCCGGGACAGGGCAAGCATGGCGTAGCCGGTGGCAAAGCCGGAGAGCGCGTTGCCGGCAAGGAAGATGCAGCCAAGCACCATATAGGCGTCAAAACGGCGGAAGCGCGAGGAGACGGCCGCCCCCAGCGGGGTGCAGACGGCATAGACGCCGGCGAAGAGCGAGACGAGGTTGCCCACCTGCGTCTGCGGGACGGCAAGGCCGCGGGCGATGTCGGGCAGGATGCCCATCATGAGGAACTCGTTCATTCCCAGCGCGAAGCTCATGCCCACAAGCGCGATGACCTGCACGCTCCAGAACCTGCCGGGCGCGGGCAGGCGGAGCTCCTCGCCGGATTTCTGGCCTGCCCGGGCGTTCGCGACAGCCGCGCTTCCCGCGCCGCCGCGCCCACTCTGACCATTCTTCCCGCCTGCTTCCATATGCGCGAATGTAGAAAAACCCGCCGACCTGCCCGTGAGCGCCCTTTCCTCATGTCACCTGACGAAACCCTCCGCCTGCCGCACCATCCGCCCCGCATCATCTGCCGCACATTGCCCTACCGTCTGCCGCATCTGTATGCCGCTTATCACACCGGCACGAACGATGACGAAAATGTTCCGAACGTTAAAGGCGTGTTCTACCATTGTATCGGTCGACTAAACGACAGTCATATCCAGCAATAAGGAAGCGAATATGAGCAAGATCACTGACATCCATGCACGTGAGATCCTTGATTCCCGCGGCAACCCGACGGTCGAGGTCGAGCTGCACACCGAGGACGGCTCCTTCGGCCTCGGTTCCGTCCCGTCCGGCGCCTCCACCGGTGAGTTCGAGGCCCTCGAGAAGCGCGACGGCGACAAGTCCCGCTTCGGCGGCAAGGGTGAGCTCTCCGTCGTCGAGGCCCTCAACGGTGAGATCCGCGACGCGGTCCTCGGCTTCGACGCTGCCGACCAGCGCGGCCTCGACCGCAAGCTGATCGAGCTCGACGGCACCCCGAACAAGGCACGCTTCGGCGCCAACGCCATCCTCGGCGTCTCCCTCGCCGCCCTGCACGCCTCCGCCAAGTCCGCCGGCGAGCCGCTCTACCGCTACATCGGCGGCACCAACGGCCACATCATCCCGGTCCCGTGCATGAACGTCCTCAACGGCGGCAAGCACGCCGTCTCCGATGTGGATATCCAGGAGTTCATGCTCGTCCCGCTCGGCTTCGATACCTATGCCGAGGCCCTGCGCGCCGGCGCCGAGACGTACCACGCCCTCAAGTCCGTGCTCGTCTCCAAGAACCTCAACGTCGGTCTGGGCGACGAGGGCGGCTACGCGCCGAACCTCAAGTCCAACAAGGAGGCCTTCGACCTTCTGATGCAGGCCATCGAGAAGGCCGGCTACAAGCCGGGCGAGCAGATCGCCCTCGCCTTCGACGCCGCCTCCTCCGAGTTCTTCAACAAGGAGGACGGCACCTACAACTTCGACGGCGGCAAGAAGTCGTCCGAGGAGATGCTCGCCTACTACGAGGGTCTGCTCAAGGACTACCCGGTCGTCTCCATGGAGGATCCGTTCGACGAGGAGAGCTGGGACGACTTCGCCAAGCTCACCGCGCAGATCGGCGACAAGGTGCAGATCGTCGGCGATGATCTCTTCGTCACCAACCCGAAGCGCCTGCAGAAGGGCATCGACCTCAAGGCCGCCAACTCCCTGCTCGTCAAGCTCAACCAGATCGGCTCCGTCACCGAGACCCTCGACGCCATGAAGCTCGCCTACCGCAACGGCTTCACCACCATGGTCTCCCACCGTTCCGGCGAGACCCCGGACGACACCATCGCCGATCTGTCCGTGGGTATGAACGCCATGCAGATCAAGTCCGGTGCCCCGGCCCGCGGCGAGCGCGTCGCCAAGTACAACCAGCTGCTGCGCATCGAGGAGCGTCTGGGTGACGACTCCGAGTACGCCGGCCGCTCCGCCTTCCCGAAGTTCCAGGCCTGAGACCTGCTCTTCGCGCCGGCTTTGATCGGCTTTCCGGATCCGGCCTGATTTTCAGGTCCGCGATCTGAGAAATAAGAGGAGCCTGTGACGCGAGCAACGCCGCAGGCTCCCTTTGTATCTTGTTTTGTATCGTGTATCCGTTTTGTTCGTCTGTTCTGTCGTGCGGCCATACCAGAACATTGACCGATATGTGATTTTCGTCACAAAAAAAGGCTGCCCTCACACAGAGGGCAGCCTAGGGAATCCTCTGCCGGGGAATCCTATCAGGCAATCAGCGAGGTGCTCAGAACCCGCGGAAGTGGCTGAAGAACTCCTTCGTGGCCGGATCCTGCGACTCGTCCATCACCTGCCTCGGCGTGCCGTCCTGGGCGATCACGCCGTTTCGCAGCAGCACCACGCGGTCGGCGGCGTCATGGGCGAAGCTCATCTCGTGCGTGGCCATGAGGATGGTGGTGCCCTGCTTCTTGAGCTCGGTGACCATGTCGAGCACCTCGCCCACGAGCATGGGGTCGAGCGCGGAGGTGATCTCGTCGAGCAGGAGCAGCTTCGGGCTTGTCATGAGCGCGCGGGCGATGGCGACGCGCTGCTGCTGGCCGCCGGAGAGCCTGCGCGGGTACGAGTCGGCCTTCTGGTCCATCTTGATGCGGGCAAGAAGATCCATCGCCCGGTCCTGCGCCTTTTTCTTGTCCCAGTGGTGCACCTTGATAGCCGCGAGCGTGAGGTTCTTGAGCACCGTCATGTGCGGGAACAGGTTGAACTGCTGGAAGACGACGCCGATCTGGGCGCGTACCTCGTCCGCATTGGCACGCGGGTCGGTGATGTCCTGGCCGTTGAGCCAGATCTGCCCATCGCTGACCTGCTCGAGCAGGTTGGCGCAGCGCATGAGGGTCGATTTGCCCGAGCCGGAGGGGCCGAGCAGGGCGACGACCTCGTGCTCGTGGACGTCGAAGGAGACGCCGCGCAGCACCTTCGTGCTCCCGTAGCTCTTCTTGACGTCCTGCAGGCGCAGGACGACACGGTCGGCACCGGTCTGGACGGGCGGCTGCGCGCCCGGCTCCGGGTCGGGCACGAGCAGCGCCTGCCGTTCGGCACGCGTGAGGCGCTCGGCCTTCTTCTCTTCCTCCGAGCGTTCCCTCTCGGACTGGTCGGCAGAATCGACCCTGTCGCCGGCAGGACTCCAGTGGATGAGGCTCATACGGTTCCCCCGTTCTGCTCGCGCTTGCGAAGACGCGCGGAATACCAGTCATTGAGGAGGATGAACGGCACGCTGGCGAGGATGAACAGCAGGCTCGCCACCACGTACGGCGTGAAGTTGTACGTCTGGGCCACCTGCACCTGCGCGGCGCGCACGGCGTCGATGGCGCCGAGCACAGAGATGAGGCCCGCGTCCTTCTGCATGCCGATGAAATCGTTGACAAGGGCGGGTGCCACGCTGCGCAGCGCCTGCGGGATGACGACGAGCCGGATGGTCTGGCCCGAGGTGAGCCCGAGCGAGCGGGCCGAGGCGCGCTGGGCGGGGCTGACGTCCTCGAACCCGGCACGCAGCACCTCGGAGACGTAGGTGGAGTAGCACAGGATGATGGCCACGGTCCCGAGCAGCGCGGCGGGGATGCGGCCGAAGATGCCCAGGCCCGGGATGCCGAAACCGATGAGGTAGAGCACCACGAGCATCGGCACGCCGCGCATGAGCGTGGTGTAGACGGCGGTGATCACGCGCAGCGGGAACAGCACGGCGGAGGTGCTCGTGCGGATGATCGCCAGCAGCGTGCCGAGGATCGCCACACCGATCACGGAGAAGAACAGGACCTCCCCGTTGAGGGCGAGGCCCTTGAGCACCTCGGGGAACGACTCGGCGAAATATTTGGGCGAGAAGAATGTCTCGCGCACGCGCGGCCAGCCGGGCGAGAAGTGCAGGCCAAGAGCCACGAGCACGGCGAGAATGAGCGTGCTCGCCAGGGAGATGCCCACGGACTTGAGGCTCTGGGTGCGCCGGTACTCGCGCCGGCTCTGCTCCACGCCGCTCAGGCCCGGGTCATCGGCGGGGAAAATGACGGAGGAGAACGATGCCATGCGCGGCCGCTCACTTCTTGAGGGTCGGCACGCCGGTGGTGTAGTCGGCAAGCCACTTCTTCTGCAGGGCGGCGAGGCTGCCATCCTTCTTCATGGCGTTGAGCGCCTTGGTGACGACCGGCGTGAGCGAGGAGCCCTTCGGCAGCACGAAGCCAAAACCGTATTTATCCTCGGTGCCCGGGATCTGGCCGACCACCTTGCCGTCGCGCACCTGCTTTGTGCGCACCATGTTGACGCTGATGGTGGTGGCGGTCACGAGCGCGTCGATCTGGCCGGAGTCGAGCGCCTCGACGGCGTCGGCGTTGGTGTCGAACACCTTGGTGTTGTCGGAGACGGACTTGGCCACGTTGTACGACTCGGTGCCCACCATGGCGCCCACGAGCGCGTGGCGGAAATCGGAGACCTTGGTGGCGTTGGCGAACTTGCCGCGCTTGGAGACGAGGAGCGCCTGGGTGCCCTTGAAGTAGCTCGGGGAGAAGTCGACGGCTTTGCGGCGCTCGGGGGTGATGCCGAACTCCTGCATGGCCATGTCCCAGTCCTTGGGGCCGGGGGCGATGCCGGCCTCGTAGGTGCAGCGCGTCCATTTGACCTGTTTGGCGGAATAGCCCATGCGCTTGGCGAGCGCGTAGACGAGGGCAGACTCAAAGCCCTTGCCGCTCTGCGGCTTGTTGTCGAACACCCACGGCGTGTAGGCGGGCAGGCCGGCAGCCACAGTGAGGGTGTTCTTGGCGACGGTGTTGTATGAGGCGGTCTTCGCGGACGCCGCGGTGGACGTCGCGGAGCCGGCGGAGGCGGAGGAGGCGCCTGTGCTGCCGCACGCCGCCGTGAGGGCAAGCGCGGCCACGGTGCCGGTGGCGGTGAGCAAACGGATGAGATGTCGTGCTTGGCGGATGGTCATGTGATCCTTCTCAATGCCTCGAAAGCGAGCCCGTCCCCCGGCTCTCCGACCGACGGGGCGGACATCGTCCGGCGATCTCGACGCGGGGACGACGCGACCACCGTACCGGCACTTTTATTTCGATTTGGTTTCCAATTGATGAATTAACACATGTCGTGTTTGTTTCCCGCTGTCGTGGCCACGCGAAAGTCTAAACGCATGGACACACGCAATAACAAGCCCATCGCTATCCTGACCGCCCTGTATTCCGAGGCGGAGGTCTTTCTCGACGCTCTTGATGACAAAAAAATTCTGAAACAATTTGGATCACTTTACGCCACCGGAACGCTGCATGGCGTGCCGGCCGTCGTCTGCGTGGGCGGCGAGGGCCGTGCCGCCTCCGCGGCCGCCGCGCAGACGCTGTGCTGCCTCTACCATCCCCGGGCGTTGATCTTCTCCGGCATCGCCGGCAGCATCAGCCCGCGCCTGGAGGTGGGCGACATCATCCTGTGCCGCAGCCTGCTGTACATGGAGACGAACACGAAGGTCATCGCCGAATGCGACCCGTGGCAGGCACGCTTCTCCTCCGCACCGCAGCTGGTCGACCTCGCCCGCGCCGTGGCCGACGCGCAGGGCTATGCCCGCATCCCCTCGCTCGAGGAGGACGCGGCCGCCGGACGCGACGTGGACACCGTGAGGCCCGAAGGCGCGGCGCCGCGCTACATGATCGGCACCATCACCACGAGCGACCAGTTCAACACCGACCCGCAGGTGCTCGCCCACACACGCCGCGATCTGCACGGCGACGGCGAGGAGATGGAGGGCGCCTCCGCGGCCCACATCAGCGCGAAGAACCGCGTGCCGTTCCTCGCCATCCGCTCGATCAGCAACCCGTGCGGCCAGAGCCCGCAGCAGCTCGAGGCGCAGCAGGACACCATGCGCAGCACGGCCCACGCCGCCGCGCATCTGGGTCTGGGCGTGATCGCCGAGCTCGCGCACCGTCCCGACGACTGGCTCGAGCCGGCCGCGGTCGGCACCCCCGGCCCGGACGCCTACACGTTCTGAGACGGGGTTTCGCAGGAAATTCTCTGAGGGCTTCTCCCAGCACGCAGATTCGGCGGGCGCGGTATTTTTCTGCCTGTCAACACGCGCAGTGATCGCAACACATGCAGTGATCGGCACAGGAAGATCGAAGAAGGAGAGGCAGAAAAATGAGCAGTTCCGTTACCGCGGCCCGCACACAGGCCGGCACCGCCCCCGAGCAGGGCGGTCGTTTCACCGGCAAGGCCATCCTGCAGCTGCTGAGCCTGTCGTTCATGTCGTTCGCGCTGGGCATGTCGCAGTTCCTCATCGTCGGCATGCTGCCCTCGGTGGCGAGCGGGCTGAAGATCAGCCCCGCCGTGGCCAACCAGCTCACCGTCTGGTATGCGATCGGCGTCTGCGCGGGCCTGGCCCTGCTGCCCATCGCGCGCAAGGTGACCGCGCGCTGGTTCATGTTCCTCATGGGCGCGCTCATCCTGCTGGGCAACCTGCTCACCTTCGCGCTCGGCAACTGGGCCGCGGGCGCCTGGGGCTGGCTGCTCTTCTCCCGCTTCATCGCCGGTCTGCCGCACGGCACATTCTTCGGCGCCGACTCGCTGCTCGCACCGCGCCTCGCCCCCAAAGGCAAGGAGGGCCAGGGCCTGTCGATCGTGGTGACCGGCCAGACCGTCGCCAATATCATCGGCGTGCCGGTCGGCGCGGCACTGGCCGCCTCCATCGGCTGGGCGAACGTCTACCTCATCATCGTCGCCGTCGCCGCCGTGGCGATGATCCTCGCCGCCGCCACCCTGCCGGACCTGCTCATCGTCGACCAGAACAAACAGAAGAAGGGCGTCGTCGTCTCCGCCATGCGCCACGCCCCGTTCTGGGTCGGCCTCATCGCCATCTATCTGGGCGCCACCGGCTACTTCACCTGGTACAACAACGTGAGCAGCTGGGCCACGCAGGACGGGCACTTCACCTCCGGCGGCTTCACCGCGCTGAGCACCACCTGGATGCTCGTGGTGGCCGGCATCGGCATGTTCATCGGCTCCACGCTCTCCGGGCGCCTCGTCGACAAGTGGTCGCCCGCGCGCTCGACCACGTTCGGCCTCGTGTGGGAATGCGTCGCGCTGCTGCTCGTCGCCCTGCTCACCCCGGTGCTCCCCGGCAATGCCTGGCTCGTCTATGTGCTCGTCTTCCTCGCCACCTGCTCGCTGTTCTATGTCTCCGGCACGCCGGCGCAGCTCGTCGCCAATGATCTGACGGCCGCAGGCCTGACGGGCGGCGTCGTGTTCAACCTCGCCGTCAACGCCGGCAACTTCACCGGCACGCTCATCTCCGGCCCGGTCGAGGAGGCGAGCGGCACATGGGGCACGGCCGCCTGGCTCGGCTTCGGCATCGCGCTCGTCTCGCTCGTCCTGTTCTTCTACCTCATCAAGAATGAGGACAAGAACCGTGCCACGCTCGTGGGCGAGGTCGAGGGCGGAAAGATCGACTGATGGCCCGTCGCACGCGCGCCGGCTCCGGCCGCTCCGGCTCGGCCGGGCGGTCGTCCGGTGCCCCGCGCCCGACCCGACAGCGCACAGCCCGACAGCAGTCGGGCGAAAAGTACTCTGCACGGACGCGAACCTCACGTCAGCGCCCTGCCCGGCGCCGGCCTTCCTCCCGCCGCAGTTCCTCGCGTTCTTCTTCGTACGCCCGCTCGCGCGGCGGAACACGGACGGCCGACCAGAATCTGTCGAAAAGCCGGGCGATCCTGCTCGTCTGCCTCATCACCGTCCTCGCCGTCGCCTTCGCCGGCCTCATGGCCCACGAGCATGACCTCGCGCAGCTGAAACAGAGCCAGACGAGCGAGGCGGAGAAATATGATTTCAACCCCGGCCGCATCGTCTCGGACGCGAAATTCTTCGACTCCTCGGCGATGACCGCCACGCAGGTGCAGGCGTTTCTCAACGAGAAGGGCGCCGCCTGCACGGGTGACATGTGCCTGCGCTCCGCCGCCTTCGCCACGCGCTCGATCGCCAAGGACGCCGAGTGCAACGGCTACGAGGGCGGGGGCAGGCAGTCGGCGGCGCGGATCATCGACCAGACTGCCCGCAGTTGCCGGATCAGCCAGCGCACGCTGCTCGTCATGCTCGAAAAAGAGCAGGGCCTGATCCGCACCACCCAGCCCACCACGCGCAAATACGCCGCCGCCATGGGTCTTTCCTGCCCCGACACGGCAAAGTGCGACACCACGTATGCCGGCTTCTTCGAGCAGGTGTACGGGGCGGCCAGGCGGCTTCGCTACTACCAGGACCATCCCGACCAGTACAACTATCATTCCGGCCGGGTGAACACGATCGCCTACAGCCCTGATTCCTCCTGCGGCACCGGTCGTGTGTACATCGAGAACACGGCGACCGCGCTGCTGTACATCTACACGCCCTACCAGCCCAACAAGGCGGCGCTTTCCGGCTCGTTCGGCGACCGCTGCTCCTCGTACGGCAACCTCAATTTCTCGCGCCTGTGGAGGCAGTGGTTCGGCTCGACCGACTGACGCCCTGCCAGGCAGGAATGATCCGCCCCGCCCGATGGTCTGCGCGGCCTGATGACCCGCACATGGCTCACACGCTGGAAGTCCGGCCCGCGCTACGGGCTGTGTAGCGGTGGTAGAATTGATGCTCTGGTGCGCGGCGCCCGCCTGACAAAATGCGGGTCGCCGCCTTTTGTTGTTTTCGGCAGCGACAGAGAACAACAGTCGTAAGGAATGCCAGTCGCGGAAACAGAAGTAACAATGTCACAACCCGTCCAGACGGCTCGTACGTCGCAGCAGCGGCAGAAGTCCTCGCTTCTAGCGGAGTTCTGCAAGGAGAACATCGCCCTCTTCGTCACGATCGGCGTCGGCATCATCGCCGGCATCCTGTGGAATCTCGGCAAAGTCCCGAACATCATCGCCATCGTCCTCATCGTGGCGATGACGCTCTATTCCATTTATGACGATGTGAAGGCCATCATCGCCGACCTCAAGGCAGGGCATGTGGGCGCCGATGTGCTCGCCGTCATCTCGCTTGTCGCCGCGCTCGGCGTGCAGCAGTTCTGGGCCGCCTGGGTGGTTGACCTCATGGTCTTCTCCGGCGCCGCCATCGAGAGCTATGCGGACAGCCGCGCCAAGCGCAACCTCACCCTCCTGCTCGACGCCGCGCCGAGCGAGGCGCACGTCATCACCACGAGCGACCCCACGCATGATGCACGCCAGTGGAAGACCGTGCCCGTGGAGCAGGTCGCCGTCGGCGATCATCTGCTCGTGCGCCCGGGCGAGACCGTGCCGGTCGACGGCGTGCTCGAGTCCGAGACCGCCACGCTCGATCTGTCGATGATCAACGGCGAGCCGCTGCCGCGCGATATGGAGAACGGTGAGAAGGTGGTCTCCGGCGCCATCAACGGCTCGGCGGCCATGCGCATGCGCGCCACCGCGCGCTCGGGCGACTCGCAATACCAGAAGATCCTCGACCTCGTGCGCTCCGCCGAGACCTCCCGCGCCACCGTGGTGCGCTCGGCCGACATCCTCGCCGTGCCGTTCACCATCATCTCCTTGACGATCGGCATCGTCGCCTGGATCTGCACCGCCTCGACGATGGGCTTCGCCGAGGGCGCGCTGCGCTTCACACAGGTGCTCGTGCTCGCCACCCCGTGCCCGCTGCTCATCGCCGCACCTGTGGCCTACATGGGTGGCACCGGACGCCTGGCCCACGCGGGCATCATCATCAAGACGCAGGACGTGCTCGAGAACCTCGGCCGCGTGACGCACATCTTCTTCGACAAGACCGGTACTCTGACCGACAAGCGCCCGGACGTCTCGCGCGTGGACACCGTGGCCGGCTCCCCATGGACGGGCGCACAGGTGCTCGCCTTCGCCGGCCCGCTGGAGAAATACTCCGTGCACATCCTCGCCCACGGCATCGTGAAGGCCTCGCGCGAGACGGCAAAGAAGGACCAGCTCGCCGCACCGGAGATCCACTCCGTGCGCGAGGACCCGGGCAACGGCGTCGAGGGCAGCGTCAACGGGCACCTCGTGCGCGTCGGCCGCCACAGCTTCGTCCTCGGCACGGCCGACGAGGCCGACCGGGCCTCGCAGGACGCGCTGCTCGCCGGTCTGCCGGCCCTCGCCCCCAACGAGATGCACACGTACGTCTCCGTGGACGGCAAGGCCGCCGGCCGCATCGTGCTGGAGGACTTCGCCCGCACCAATGCGGCCGAGTCGATCGACGAGCTCAAGAAGATGGGCATCACGCGCCTGACCATGCTCACCGGCGACAAACAGGCCTCTGCCGACGCGGTCGCCCGCCAGATCGGCATCACCGATGTGCGCGCCGAGCTGCTGCCGCAGGAGAAGGTGGACGCCGTGGCGGCCGCCCACAACGAGCCCGCACCGAAGATGGCCGGTATTGTCCGGCTCATGCGTCGCCTGGCGGGAATCAAGGAGGAGCATGCCGTGACGATGATGGTGGGCGACGGCGTCAACGACGCCCCCACGCTCGCCTCGGCCGATATCGGCATCGCCATGACCGACGGCTCGACCACCGCCGCCTCCGAGTCCGCGCAGGTGGTGATCATGAACGACGACATCGCCATGGTCCCGCAGGCCGTGCGCATCTCGCGCCAGACGAAGCGCACGATGCTGCAGGCCACCACCACCGGTCTGAGCCTGGCGATCATCCTCATGGTGTTCGCCGCGTTCAACTTCATCCCGGTGGTCATCGGCGCCATCCTGCAGGAGTTCGTCGATGTCGTCTCCATCCTGTGGGGTCTGACCGCCCTGTTCGATAAGAAAAAGTAAGGCGACAAAAGAAGTCTGACAATCCCGGTTTTGCTGTCAGACGTACAGACGCCCGTCCGGATATCCTTCCGGACGGGCGTTTGTGTCTGCAGCACTATCCAAACTGATAGACCAGCGCTTATTTTCTGATCGCCATGCCGTACTCGCCGGCTAGGCCCTCCAACCTGGGGGCGCCGTAGCGGGCGGCGAGCAGACGGAACCGCTCGGCATTGGACTGGCCGAACCGCGCCGCCGAGCGGTAGGCCACCGGCAGCGAGACGAAGTCCGGCGGGTCGGACTTGGTGTGGAACTTGTCGGCGAACATCACCAGCTCCTGCTCGATGGTGCGCGGCAGATAGTCGTCCGGCGGCAGCGGCAGCCGCTGGGCGACCACCTCGCTGCGCGTGATGCCCACACCCGTATGGTTGCGGGCGAATTCGGCGATCTCCAGCCCGCAGCGCTCCTCCAGCAGGCAGAGATAGCCCTCCAGCCCGTGGAAGATATAGCGATGACGGTCGAACGTGCGCCCGTCGGGCAGGAAGATGCGGTAGACGCCGATGTCATGCACGAGGGCGCCCACCGCCACGAGCTGCAGATCAGGCAGCGCCCCGTTCCACGGACGCGGCACGGGGACGGCCGTCCCCGGCTCCGTCTGCCGGGCCTGACGCAGATGCTCGCCCAGCCCCACCGCGATGCGCGCCACAATCTGGCAGTGCGTCCACAACTTGTCGAACGCGAAATCGCTCGGCGCGAGCGCGCGGTGCAGTTTCTCCAGCCGCTCGAAACTGAACGGCTCGCCCTGCGGGTCGCGCACGTGGTCGAACACGCCCCGGATCCTCTCCGGCGGCGCCGGGGCGACCATCACCGTGCCGGCCAGGCCGTCCGGATCCTCTTCTGACAAAAATTTCTGCATATTTTCGATTCTAAGCGGGCAGAATAAGCACATCGGCCAGAAAAACCAGACGCCGTAAAATCTGAGAAGAAGCGTCCTTCGCAGGACGGATCGTGCCGATCGTGCCCCTGGTGGGCATCCGCCCACCCTGCGGCGACGGGACGCGCAGACATGATGCAGGAAACTGCGATCACAGAATCATCCGCACAGAAAGAGGCTTGTATGGCGCAGAACCCGGACGCATGGGCCAATCCCCTGCGCGACGCGGAGGATCTCCGTCTGCCGAGGATCGCCGGGCCGTGCTCGGTCGTCATCTTCGGCGTGACCGGCGACCTCGCGCGCAAGAAACTGCTGCCGGCCATCTACGATCTGGCCAACCGCGGCCTCCTGCCGCCCCAGTTCGGCCTGACCGGTTTTGGACGGCGCGAGTGGAGCAACGAGTATTTCGCCGACTGGGTCCGGCAGCATGTGAAGGAAAACTGCCGCACACCATTCCGCGAGTCCACCTGGCAGCAGCTGGCCGGCGGGATCCGTTTCGTCAACGGCACGTTCGACGACCCGGACGCCTTCCTGCGTCTGTCGCAGACGGTGCAGGAGCTGGATGCCACGCGCAACACGCACGGCAACCACGCGTTCTACCTGTCCGTGCCGCCGTGGGCGTTCCCCATCGTGGCCGAGCAGCTGGCGAAGTCCGGCCTGTCGCATTCGCAGGGCGACGCCTGGCGGCGCGTGATCATCGAGAAACCGTTCGGCCATGACCTTGCCTCCGCCAAGGAGCTCGACCGCGTCATCTCCTCGGTCTTCTCGCCCGACTCGGTCTTCCGCATCGACCACTATCTGGGCAAGGAGACGGTGCAGAACCTTCTGGCGATGCGCTTTTCCAACATGCTCTTCGAGCCGATCTGGAACAACCATTACGTCGACCACGTCCAGATCACGATGGCCGAGGATATCGGCATCGGCTCGCGTGCCGGCTATTACGACGGCATCGGCGCCGCACGCGATGTGATCCAGAACCATCTGCTCCAGCTCATGGCCGTGACCGCCATGGACGAGCCGGTCGATTTCTCCGCCCGCAACATCCACTACGAGAAGGCCAAGGTCCTCTCCGCCGTCCGGCTGCCCAAGGACCTGGCCGCCCACACCGCGCGCGGCCAGTATGCCGAGGGCTGGCAGGGCCAGGAGCATGTGCCCGGCTACCTGCAGGAGCGCGGCATCAGCCCGGATTCGACCACCGAGACGTATGCGGCCATCAAGCTGTGGATCGACAACTGGCGCTGGGCGGGCGTGCCGTTCTATCTGCGCACCGGCAAGCGCCTGGGCAAGCGCGTCACCGAGATCGCCGTCGTGTTCAAGTCTGCGCCGCACCAGCCGTTCCCCGCCAACGCGGTGCAGGAGCACGGCCCGAACGAGATCGTCTTCCGCATCCAGCCGAACGAGGGCATCACCCTGCGCTTCGGTTCCAAGGTCCCCGGCTCCACCATGGAGGTGCGGGACGTGAATATGGACTTCAGCTATGGCAGCTCGTTCACCGAGTCGAGCCCGGAGGCGTACGAGCGCCTCATCCTCGACGTGCTGCTCGGCGAGCCGCCGCTCTTCCCCACCACGCAGGAGGTCAATCTCTCGTGGAAGATCCTCGACCCGATCGAGAAGTTCTGGTCCACGCAGGGCCAGCCCGAGCAGTACGAGTCCGGCACCTGGGGTCCGGACTGCACTGACAAAATGATGGCGAACGACCATCGCGCCTGGAGGCTGCCATGATCCTCACACTCAACGACACATCGACGAAGCAGATTGCCGATCAGCTCGAATCCATGCACATCCGCCGAGGCGAGGACGCGCAGGGCCGCGTGCTCACCCTGCTCATCAGCTGCCGGCAGGAGGATCTGGAGCCGGCGCTCAAGGCCGCCAACGCGGCGAGCTGGGAGCACCCGTGCCGTGTGATCGCCATCGTTCCCGGCTCACCGCGCCTTGTGACACAGCCGGCCGATGACGGCGGTCCCGACAATGGCACCGCGGACGGGCCCGCCGACTCCGACGCACAGGTGAAGGTGGTCGGCCCGGTGGCTTCGAACGGCCTGGAGACCGTGGAGGTCGCCGGCGACAAGCCGATCACCGCCTTCCGCCAGGATTCGCGCCTCGACGCAGAAATCAGGTTCGGTGCCGACGCGGGCGCGAGCGAGATCATTGTCCTGCGTCCCAGCGGCGAGCTCGTCTCGCATCTCGACACGCTCGTCATCCCGCTGATGGTGGCCGACACGCCGGTCGTCGTCTGGTGGCCGGGCGTGCCACCGACCAATCCATCGAAGGACCCGCTCGGCAGGCTTGCGACCGTGCGCATCACCGACGCGGCCAACACGCCGGACCCGGCGGGCACGTTCGCGCGTCTGAGCCAGCACGACACCCCGCAGGATGTGGATCTCTCATGGACACATCTGACGCTGTGGCGCGCCCAGCTCGCCTCCATGCTCGACCAGAGCCCGCATTCGCGCATCCGCTCCGCACAGATCACCGGGCAGAACGGCAACCTCTCCGTGCTGCTGCTCGCCGGCTGGATCAACGTGCAGGCGCATGTGCCGGTGCGCATCGTGTGGAACTCGCGCGCCGAGGGCATCCAGCAGGTCAGCCTGCAGTGCGATGACGGCGATTACGTGATCGACCGGTGCAGCTGCGCGTCCCCGCAGGGCGCGGCGCAGCAGGACGCCGACACGTCGGGCACAGCGGAATCGGGCGCATCAGAAGGCACGTCGAAATCGGGCACGTCAGAGCCAGGCAGGTCGGAATCCGGCGCAGCGCACCCGGGCGATTCCGCCGATCCGACGGGCGAGCAGGCGTGGGTCACCACCCCCGGCTCCCCCAAGCCGCAGATGGTCTCGCTCCCCCACCGCACCCGCACCGAGTGCCTCGGCGAGGAACTGGGCCGCCTCTACCCCGACAAGGTGTGGGCGCGCGTGGTCCAGTCGGATCTGAGCTTCGAACAGAGCTACGCGGAGGAGGACTGATGGCGGATCAGGCAGAACAGCGTGCACGCGGTCTGGCCCCGCGCACGATCGTGCGTTATGCCGACGAGCGCGGTGTGGTGGAGGCCGCCAGCACCCGTCTGCTGCTGCGTGTCATCGACCTGCTCTCCGACGGCCGGCGGCGGGTGGATCTGGCTGTGACGGGCGGCAGCGATGGCATCGAGATGCTCCGGCTCACCGGGATCAATCCCCTTGCCGCCTCCGTCGACTGGAAACGCGTGCACTTCTGGTGGGGTGACGAGCGTTTCGTACCGGCCGACGACCCGGATCGCAACGCCCTGCAGGCGCGTCAGGCGCTCCTCAGCCGTCTCATGGCCGATTTCGGGCTGCCGGAGGACAACATCCACGAGATGCCCGCCGATACCCGCGATTTCGTCGCCCGTCAGGATGCCTCCGACGAGGAGGACGAGCAGGCCGTTCGCTCGGCGGCGGCTGCCTATCAGCATGAGATGGTCACACAGATGGGCGATCACCCCGCGTTCGACATCGCCTGGTTCGGCATGGGGCCGGACGGCCATTTCGCCTCGCTCATGCCCGGTCTGCCCGGCATCCGTCTTGACGACCCGAACATGCTCACGTGCGGCGTGACGCACTCGCCCAAGCTGCCGCCGCTGCGCGTCTCGCTCACCGTTCCGGCCATCCAGTCCTCGCATGAGGTGTGGGTGATCGCCTCGGGCGAGCGCAAGCGCGAGGCACTGGCCAAGGCGCTCGGTGCGCCCGGCACGCCGGCGGATGGTGGGGATTTCGATGATCCCGATGTGCCGGTGACATTTGCCGCCGGCCGCGAGCGCACGCTGTGGATGGTGGACACCGTCGCCGCGCCGATTGCGTGAGCGGCGCCATTCTGTGTGAACGAGCCGCGCCGTTTGCATAAGCCGCACTGTTTGCGTGGCCAGCGCTGCTCAAACGAGCCGCGCTGGCCGCCCACCCACTCCTCTCCCACAACCAGAAGAGCTGCAACAGCGCTGACTTCCCATCCCTCTCCCTACAACCCAAAAGCCCCGGTCAGGTTGGTGACCGGGGCTGGGAGAGAAGGAGAAGGGAAAGTTTCAATTATCAGTCTGTCTGGGCTGCGGCACCCGTTTCGACCCGTCTGCGGGATATCTCCCGTTTGCTGACATCTTCTATATAAGCCGACGTCGCTTGGCGGATCCTGCCGCGCCACTTCCTATTATCTGTACCTTTGCTGGGAGTTATCTGGGAACCGGACAGTGCCGCTTCGTCGATACACAGCGTCATCTTTCCCGGTCAGCCCATCTGCCGGGTTTCTCCTGCTTCCTGTTCGGCGTCGTCTCATCCGCGGGTGGCCGTTACCCGCGGATGGCCGTCACCCGCGGATGGTGAGATACTCGTCGACCGGCATACGTCGCATATGCACGTCGTTGATCCGCGCGTCAGTGGCATGGCCGATGCCCATCCCCATGACCAGCAGTTCATCATTGGGGATCCCCAGCACCGGCTTGACCTCCTCCGGATACCGGATGAACTCATAGGCGACAATCGAGTCATAGCCGAGGTTCTTCGCCGCGAGCGCCAGCGTCTGCTCGAATGCGCCGAGATCAAGCAGACTCCATGGCGCCAGCTGCTGGAGCGTGAGATAGACGAAAGTGCCTGCGTTGAACAGACGCCCGTTTGACAATGCCATCGCCGAAAAAGAATCGACCTGTGCGAGCGCATCGGCGCCCATACGCGCCTTCTCGCGCGAACCCAGGGCGGCACGGGCGCTGTATGAGCCGATCTGCGTGCCGAAACCGTCCATATTTCTGCGCGCCTGTGGGCCATAGTCCATCCGGTGGAACACCGGCACATCGGCATGCCCGCTCTTTCCCGCCATATCAGCTTTCTCGTGGGCGATACGGATTTTCTCCGCCACATCCCCTCTGGCCACATAGACGCGCCACGGCTGCTCGTTGGCCGAACTCGGCGCGAGTCCCGCCTCCTCGACGATGGCGCGGATGTCCTTCTCCGGCACCGGCCTGCCGTCGAAATCGCGGACGGAATGCCTGCCACGCACCACCTGATCGAAATCCATGAGTACTCCTTGTCGTCGTTCGAGGCCGTCGGTCTGCGTTTCCTGATTGGTAGTGTGATCCGCATCCACTGGTCTGTATCTGCTGATCCTCGTCCGCTGATAGCCCGGCCACCATGCTGGCAGGCTGCTGGCTGTCACACGGGATTCTTATGACTACAAGTGTCACGCATAGATCGACCAGGCGTAATACCGTTTCTCGCATCGCTGAAGCGGGAATAATCAGGAACAGCGCTCACTGGGCGCATCAGAATCGCGACCGGTTGCCGTGATGGCACCGCGCCCGCTCGCGATGCTCCCTGACAACAAGAAAACCCCGGGCATTTCGCTCGGGGCATCTCGGATTTGAGGAGAGAAGGAAGGATTCAGTTATCGCGGACGGGGCGGAATGGGTGTTCGTCTCGTCCCCGGCTTCCGGGCTGCGGTTCCTTTCGGCTGGTAGCTTCTATATAACCGTGGCTTCCTTGGCGGATTCTGTCGTGACAGTTCCGATAACCTGCGCCTTCGCTGGGAGTTTTCTGGGAACAGCAGACCCTTCCTGAACTTCTCATGCCACCCGTCCCACCTGTGCGCGGGTTTGTGCGCACAACAGCCGGCGGCCTGTCTGCAGTCTATGGCACTTACGACGACCGAACCCTGCCGCACCCGCGACAGCCCGAACCTCGTCTCTGACTGCCTGCACAGATGTTCATCTATTGCATAGATGCCATCTATTTACGGATGGTGAGGTACTCGTCGACCGGCATGCGGCGGGCATGCAAGCCGTTGATCGGCGCGTCCGTGGCATGGCCGACGGCCATGCCGATCACCAGCACCTCGTTGTCCGGGATGCCCAGAACCGGCCTGACCTCCTCCGGATAGCGGACAAGCTCGTAGGCGATCATTGTGTCATACCCGCGATTCTTCGCCGCCAGGGCGAGCGTCTGCTCGAACGCGCCGAGATCAAGCAGATTCCACTGGTTCATCTTCTGCTGGAGTGCGAGATAGATGACGGTACCGGCATTGAACAGACGCGCATTGGTCAGGGCCATAGGCGCCGGATGCGCCGGACGGCCCGCCGCGGCCCCTGCCGCCGCGCTCTGGCCGTGTTCCTGCGCAGCAGAAAGATCAGGATGATCCGCTCGATCCGGTCCGACGGATTCTTTCTGCGCCTCGTCCTGCACACGCAGACGCGCCTTCTCCTGCGAACCGCGGCCGGCGTCAGCCGCGAGGGCACGGGTCTGCACACCGAAGGCGGCCATATTGCGCTGCGGCTGCTCGCCCCACTCGGTGCGATGCGAGGTGGGCACATCGGAATGACCGCGCACGCCTGCCGTATCCGCCTTCTCGTGGGCGGCACGAATCCGGTCCATCACCGCGCCTGTGGCCACATAGACACGCCACGGCTGCGTGTCGCCCCAGCTCGGCGCCAGGCCCGCCTCCTCGACGATGGCCCGGATATCCTTCTCAGGAACCGGTTCCCCGTCAAAATCACGGACGGAATGCCTGCCACGCACGACCTCATCAAAATCCATGAATGCTCCTTGATATCGATATCGTGTCTGCGAATGTATCGTCTGCGGATGGTATCCCCACAACAAGAAAACCCCGGGCATTTCGCTCGGGGCATCTCGGATTTGAGGAGAGAAGGAAAAGGATTCAGTTATCGCGGACGGGGCGGAATGGGTGTTCGTCTCGTCTCCGGCTTCCGGGCTGCGGTTCCTTTCGGCTGGTAGCTTCTATATAACCCGCCGACCCTTGTACACTCCTTTCTGTCTCCTCATGTTTTCTGACGCATTTCATCCCAGATCGCTGACAGCAGTCTGATGAAAAGCTGAGAATGTCAGCTTTGGAAAAGCTGAAAGCGTCGGGGCCCACAGCACCGGGATTGAGGGTGCTGCGGGCCCGTAGCGCCAAAGTCGGGTCAGTTCTTCTTCACGTCCTGGCCGGTCTTGAACTTGAGCTGGGAGGCGTACTCGGTGTGCTCCTCCTGGATCTCGTTCTGGTCCTTGGTGGCCCACAGCGTGTGGAACACGCCAGGACGATCCACACGACCGTAGGTGTGCGAACCGAAGAAGTCGCGCTGCGCCTGGATGAGCGCGGCCGGCAGCCTCTTGGAACGCAGGCCGTCGTAGTAGGCCAGCGAGCTGCTGAACGCCGGGGCGGGCACGCCGCCGAGCGCGGCCTTGGCCACCACGTTGCGCCAGGCGTCCTGCGCCTCGGTCAGCGACCTCTCGAAGTACGGGTCGAAGACGAGCGAGCTCGTCATCTTGCCCGAATCGTAGGCGTCGGAGATGCGGTTGAGGAACTGGGCACGGATGATGCAGCCGGCCCTCCAGATGCGCGCGACGGCACCGAGATCGATGTCCCAGCCATACTGGCGGGCACCCTCGGCGATCTCGTCGAAGCCCTGCGCGTAGGCGATGATCTTCGAGGCGTAGAGGGCCTTGCGCACGTCCTCCACGAAGTCGTCGACCGACTCGCCGTTCAGATCGATATGCGCCTCCGGGCCGGCAAGATGCTTGTCCTGCGCCTCGTGACGCTGCTCCTCGCGCTCGGACAGGCCACGTGCGAACACAGCCTCGCCGATGGAGGGGACCGGGACGGGCAGGCCGAGGGCCGTCTGGACGGTCCACGTGCCGGTACCCTTCATCTCCGCCTCGTCCACGATGATGTCGACGAACGGCTTGCCGGTCTTCGCATCCACATGGCGCAGCAGGTCGGCGGTGATATCGATGAGATAGCTGTTGAGCTCGCCCTTGTTCCACTCGTCGAAGATGTCGGCGATCTTCGCCGGCTCGAGGCCCAGGCCCCGGCGCAGCAGGTCGTAGCTCTCGGCGATGAGCTGCATATCGGCGTACTCGATGCCGTTGTGCACCATCTTGACGAAGTGGCCGGCGCCGTTCTCACCGATATGGGTGACGCACGGCGTGCCGTCGGGGGCCTTGGCGGCGATCGACTCGAGGATCGGCCCGAGCGTCTTCCACGACTTCTCCGGGCCGCCGGGCATGATGGACGGCCCGAGGAGGGCGCCCTGCTCGCCGCCGGAGACACCCATGCCCACGAAGTTGAGACCGCGGGCGGCCATCTCCTTCTCACGGCGCATGGTGTCCTTGAAGAACGTGTTGCCGCCGTCGATGATGATGTCACCCGGCTCCATGAGATCGGCGAGGGCATGGATCATCTTCTCGGTGGGATTGCCGGCCTTGATCATGATGATGGCGGTGCGCGGCTTGGCCAGGGAGCCGACGAACTCCTCCAGCGTCTTGGAGGGGATGAACTCGCCCTCGTCACCGTGATCCTTGATCAGCTCGTCCGTGCGCCAGCCGGAACGGTTGTAGACAGCGACAGTGTTGCCGTGACGGGCGAGGTTGCGTGCGAGGCTTGCCCCCATGGCCGCCAGACCGACGACGCCGATGTTCGCTTTCTTCTCAGCCATAAATGTCCTTTCATGCCTGTGACGGGCACCGACGGCCGCACCAGCGCGGCACGGGTGCCGTGTCACGACATCCGATGGAAGAGATGTACATCGGCCATTTTATGAGGACGACCGCACGCCCCCGCCGCTGTTTCAGCCGTTTTCCTTCTCAGCGAAGAGACCGGGAGATACGAGTGATCGGGGGCAAAAATAAACGCGAGCGGAGGGCGAGAAGACACAGGCGATGAGGAGCGGAAGAAGCCGGGGAGCTGCGGCACGCGCCGGATAAGGCGCGCGCCGATCACTCACTTGCGACGGATGGCCTTCTTCCGGCCTGTTCCTTTTCCAGCCTGTCGTCTTCCGGCGGATTTGCCCGCTTTTGAGACCTTGACCGCCTGCCGGGCCTCGGCCTTCTCGACCTTTTCCTCCTGTTTCTGCTCTGCCTTTTCGACCTTCTCTTCGTGCTTCTTCTCGGCCTTTTCGACCTTCTCTTCCTGCTTCTGTTCGGCCTTCTCGGCCTTGCGCTCCTCGCGCTCCTTCTCACGCTCGGCCTTGCGGGCCTGCTTCTCCGCCTCCTTGGCGGCCTCCTTCGCGGCCTTCTCCTGTTGGCGCTGGAGAACGGCTTCGAGGGTCACGGGGCGCTTGACCTTGCGCAGGGCAATGCGCTTGAGCGGGGCGACCGGTTCGGTGGCCACGAACACCGGCTGCGTCTCGGTGATCGGATTGTAGGCGGCGAGGCCGAACCACTTGGCGGGGTTACCGCACACGCGGCGCAGCGCGTACTTGATGCGCAGCGCGGTCGCGCCGGACTGGTCGATCTTCGACTCGGGCATGAGATCCTTGTGGATCAGCACATAGGTGATGTGGCCGATCTGCTGGTCGTCGTCAAGCTTGGGGTAGATCGTCGTCTGCTCCGGCAGCTCACCCGAATCGACGAGGTCATGCATGATCTGGTGCAGATAGATGGCCACGGACTGGCGGATCTTGAAGCCCAGGCGCAGACGCACACGGAACATGTACGGCGTGCCGAAGCTCTCCACCGAGTACTCACGGGTGAACGGGTCGTCGGTCGTCTCCACGGACACCGCCCACCAGGCCCTCGCGCGCTTGGGAGTGTTGGAGAAGATCGAATAGAAGATGTCCGTGTCGAGACGGCGCATCTCCGAGTCGGACGTCAGATAGACGAGGTTGTCGGCGAAATACGGCACCGTGGCATCACGATGCAGCATATCGAGGGCGGGCAGGAACTCGTCCGGCGACAGGTGCCGGCGCTGCGAGCGCTCGACGGCCGTGCCCTTGTCCCATGCGTACATGACGGTCAGGATCAGCAGCGTGAGGATCATGGTGAACCAGCCGCCGGTCATGAACTTGTTGAGCGAGGAGACGAAGAACAGAATCTGGATGGACAGGAACACCACCAGGAACACGATGGCCCAGAAACGCTGGTGCCAGGCGTACCAGATGTAGTTGAACAGCAGGATGACCGTCATGATCATCGTGATGGTCAGGGCCAGACCGTAGGCGTTGGTCATGCGGTCCGAGGTCCGGAAGGTGAACAGCACGATGAGCGTGGAGACGCACAGCACCGTGTTGATGGCCGGAATGTAGATCTGGCCGCGCGTGGAGGCCGGGTAGCGCACCTGCAGATGCGGCATCCAGTTGAGGCTCGTCGCCTCGGAGACCATGGTGAACGCGCCGGTGATGAGCGCCTGGGAGGCGATGATGCCGGCGGTGACGGAGAGGATGACGGCGATCGTCTTCCATGTGTCGTTGGGCATCATCTCGAAGAACGGGTTGATCAGGCCGGTCTTGTACTGCGGCAGCGCCTTGTTCTTGAGCATCCACGCGCCCTGGCCGAAGTAGCAGAACACGAGCGAGAGGTTGATGAGCGGCCAGGTGGCGTAGATCGAGCCGCGGCCCACGTGGCCCATATCGGAATAGAGGGCCTCGGCGCCGGTGGTGGACAGGAAGACCGTGCCCATGATGAAGATGCCGGACTTGTTGCCCGGGCTGAAGAGGAACTTGATGCCCAGCACCGGGTCGAGAGCGCGGAACACCTGCCACTGCCCGTCGAGATTGATGATGCCCATGATGGCGATGAAGGCGAACCAGACAGAGACAATGCTGCCGAACACCTTGCCGATGGACTCCGTGCCACGCGACTGGACGAGGAACAGGATGATGATGATGATCGCCGTGATGACCATTGTCGCCGAGGCGTTCTGGGAGAAGAACGCCTTGAGCGGCGGCAGCGTGTTGAGGCCCTCGACGGCGGAGGAGATGGAGACGGCGGGCGTGAGGACGGAATCGGCGAGGAACGCCGCGCCGCCGACCATGGCGGGGATCCACAGCCAGTGCGCGTAACGGCGCACGAGGGAGTAGAGCGCGAAGATGCCGCCCTCACCCTTGTTGTCCACACGCATGGCGATGAGCACATGGTTGACGGTGGTCACCAGCGTGATGGACCAGAACAGCAGCGAGAGCAGGCCGAGCACGCTCTCCTCACTGACCTTCGAGAGGGCGCCGCCCTGGCCCTGGATGAAGCTCTGCGCCGTGTAGAGCGGGGAGGTGCCGATATCGCCGTAGACGACGCCCATGGCGACGATGCACATGGAGAATTTGATGCGGTCCGGGCCGGACTGGAGCTTGTGCCACCAGCGGCCGAGGGCCGTGCGTGCGGGGCGCTCGGGCTCGGTCTTCTTCGTCTGCGCGGCCTCGCGTGCCTTGCGGCGCGCCTCGCGCTCCTCTTTGCTGATCGCGCTGGTGGTGATCTTCGGGGCGGCGGCGGTGATGCCCTTGAGGGCGATGGAGCCGGTGTCCTCGATACGGTGCAGATCGATGCGGTTGAGGCGGACGGTGGCCGCCTCCTCCACGGCGCGGCGCTCTGCCGCCGCCTGTGCCGTCTGCTGGTCCTGCACGCCCTGTGCGCCCGGCAGATCCTGCACGCCCTGCTGCTGGCTTTGCGCGCCCTCGGCAGGCGTGCCGGCGGTCGTGTCCGTGGACGCCCCCGATGCCGTCTGGTCGTGCGGACCGGCCATCGCGGCCTGATCCGTGTCGGAACGAGGAGACTCCTCACGCGTGGTCATCAATCAACCTCCATAACGGTGGCATGCCACCGTTTCGAAAGCAATCCGGCCGTCCGTGGACGGTCATGCCGTCGGCCTTCTCTCCCAAGATTCCGGCGGCTCACAGGCCTTATGGCCATATCAGTCAGACGCAAAGACACTACTGTAGGCGAAGACGAACCCAACCTTCACATTTCACGATGCTCTTCCTGTCGGGACGGCGCCCGTGTACGCCCTCGGCCGTGCGGGACCGCTCCCAGCGCAAGCTCTCTGTGCAAGCCCGTTCGGCGCCTCGCACAAGTACTGCGCAAGCCTGTCCGGCGCCTTGTGCCTATCTCGCCGCGGCAGGAGGCCCGGACTGTTCCGGCAGCGGCGGCAGACGGTACAGCCGCTGCGCGTTCGCCCGTGTGCGACGCGCCAGCTCCTCCACCGGCATGTCGAGCACATCCGCCATGGCACGCAACGTGTAGGGCACCATCTGCGGCGCGTTCGTGCGCCCCCTCCACGGTGCCGGCGTCAGGTAGGGCGCGTCCGTCTCCACCAGCACATGATCGAGGTCTATCACGCGCAATGCCTGCCGCAGCCGCTCGTTCGAGGGGAACGTGACCGTTCCGGAGAAGCTGAGATACCAGCCATGCTCGCGTGCGATACGCGCCGTGTCGGCGTCGGCCGCGTACGAGTGGAACACGGCCCCGGCCTCGGGCGCTCCATCGGCAAGCAGGATCCTGACCACATCCTCGTCGGCCTGCCGGTCATGGATCTGTACGGGCAGACCGAGCTGCTTGGCCAGATCGATATGGTCGCGGAATGCCTGACGCTGCAGGCCGCGTGCCGGCTCCCCGGTACGGAAGTAGTCGAGGCCGGTCTCCCCGATCGTCACCACGACGCCCGGGTTCGACCGTGCGAGCCGCGCCACATGGTCCAGAGCCTCGTCGAACGGCATGTCGTGCCACGGCTCATACACGACGGACAGGCCGTCCGGACCGGGGGCACCATGATGGCCATGCAAGACGGCCTCGGTGGGGTGGATGGCCAGGCCGGCGAACACGCGGCCGGGATGGGCGAGCGCCAGATCGACGGCCGGCTGCAATTCTGGAAGCGTGCAGCCCACATCCACGATCTGGCGGATGCCGACAAAGCCGGCAAAATCCAGCAGCTCATCGGCGCTGTAGACCGGCACGACCGGCATCTGCCGGTCGTCGGCCTGCCGCGACTGTTCCTGCGCGTACGAGACGACCGAGACCACATGGGTGTGGTCATCGATCGTCCAATCCGGCAGGGCCGCGGGCAGCGGGGCCCATGCCCGGGAATGGTGATGACGGCCTTTTGTCATCGGCTCAGTCCTCTGCGGTAGACGCGGCAGGCGACGCAGACGCGGCGGCCGAGTCGGTGGAAGGATCCGCCGTCTGCCGCTTCTGCATGGCATCATCGGCGTCGCTGGCCGATTCCTTCGCTGATTCTTTCTTGGCGAGCTGCGCCTTGGCAGCGGCCAGACGTGCCTTCTCCGCTTCCTGGCGCTGCTTGATCTGCCGACGGGAGCGCTCGACCTCCTCCTTGACCGCTTCGGGCGGGATCTTGGCGAAGATCGGATGCGGCTTGGCGAGCGTGACGTTCTCCGTCATTTTCGCCGGCGCCCATGGCGCCACCGTCTTTCCGAGCTCGTAGTCGCCGGTCAGGATCGGGTAGCTGAAGCCCTGCCGATCAAGATCATCGACGCGCTCCATGCGTGGCAGCGGGGCGATGACGCCGGGCTGGCCGAGCGTCTGCCACACCTTCTGCGAGCTGCCGGGAAGGAACGGGGCGAGCAGCAGGTCGAGATCGAGCACGGCCTGGGCGGCGGTGTGCAGCACCTGGGCCAGACGATCCTTGTCGGTGATCTTCCACGGCTCGGTATCGGAGATGTACTTGTTCGTCTCGCCAGCGAGCCGCATCACCTCCCCGAGGGCGGCATGCTGGTGCTGCGTCTCGAGGTCGTGGCCCACCGTCTCGAAGCCCTTCTCCACCTGGGCGAGCAGGGCGGTGTCAACCGGCTGCAGGTCTTTGGCGTCGACGGACGGGATGGTGCCGAAGTCCTTGTACAGCAGCGTCGCCACACGGTTGACGAGGTTGCCCCATCCGGCGACGAGCTCCTCGTTGTTGTGCCGGACGAACTCGGACCAGCGGAAATCGGCATCCTGGCTCTCCGGACCGGCGATGCTGATGTAGTAGCGCACCGCGTCGGCCGAGTAGCGCGAGAGGATGTCACGCACGTAGATGACGATGCCGCGGGAGCTGGAGAACTGCTTGCCCTCCATCGTCATGAACGCAGAGGCGACCACCTGCTCTGGCAGGTTGAGACGGCCGTACTCGCCGGGCTCGCCACCCTTGTCGCCCTCGCCGTTGTAAGCGAGGATCTCACTGGGCCAGATCTGCGAATGGAAGGTGATGTTGTCCTTGCCCATGAAGTAATAGGCGGGCGAGGCGGGGTCGTTCCACCATTTGCGCCACTCGTCGGCGGTGGAGAAACGGCGCGCCCATTCGATGGAGGCCGACAGATAGCCGATCACGGCGTCGAACCACACGTACAGGCGCTTGTTCGGGTTGTCGATCCAGCCGTCGACGGGCACGGGGATGCCCCAGTCGATGTCACGGGTGATGGCACGCGGCTTGACCTCCTTGAACAGCCCCTTGGAGAAGTTGATGACATTCGTGCGCCAGTCAGTGCGGGTGTCGAGCCAGGCGAGGTTGGCCTTGGCCAGCGCCGGCAGATCGAGGAAGTAATGCTCCGACTGCTTGAAGATCGGCGTCTCGCCGTTGATCTTGGAGCGAGGGTTGATCAGATCGGTGGGATCGAGCTCGTTGCCGCAGTTGTCACACTGATCGCCGCGAGCGCCGTCGTAGCCGCAGATCGGGCAGGTGCCCTCGATATACCGGTCCGGCAGCGTGCGGCCGTTTGAGGGGCTGATCGCCACTTTCTGGACGCCCTTGTAGATATAGCCGTTCTTGAGGCACTGGCGGAACAGCTCCTGCACCACCTTCTCGTGGTTGCCGGTGGTGGTGCGGGTGAACAGGTCGTAGCTCAGGCCGAGGTTCTTGAGATCGGTGGCGATGATCTCGTTGTACTCATCGGCGGTCTGCTGGGCCGTACGGCCTTCCTTCTCCGCCTGGACGAGGATGGGGGTGCCGTGCTCGTCGGTGCCGGAGACCATGAGCACCTTGTTGCCCTTCATGCGCTCATAGCGCGCGAAAACGTCAGAGGGGACGCCGAAACCGGCGACATGGCCGATATGCCGCGGGCCGTTCGCATACGGCCAGGCGACTGCTACAAGAACGTGTTTTGTCATAGCTCCGAGTATCCGCCCGCCAAACGACATGGTGAAATATGAAAACACTGAAACGACGGGGTTTTGACACCGTTGTGGACTGCCGGTGGAAAAGAAAATCGAGTTATCCACCGCTGTCCACATCCACGGGAGACAGGCAGGGTTATCCACAGTTTCCACCGCGCAACATTTTGCTCCCAACCGGCCCGCGCCATCGCCATAGCGTCGTGGTCATGACCATTCACACCGCATCCCCTCCCATCCCCCTGCCGGACGTGATCCATGCCGACGAGCTGCCGGGCCCGACCGCGCTCGCCTGGCTGCAGAGACAGGGCAAGGCCGTGCTTGTCGACGCCGCGACCGCCGTGAGCACACTTGTGCCCGATTCCGTCCCGCGCCGGGCAGAAGTGGCGGCACGTCTGCTGCCACGGCGCTGCACCGCCTGCGGGCTCCTGGCGCTGTGGGTCTGGGAGGGCGGAACGTTCCCGGCACGTCTTGAGGCGCTGTGCGCCCAGCAGTCCAAGACGCCGGTGCCGCATAGCGTCCGTCTGCTGCAACGCCGGCTCGCGCCCGGCGAGAGCATGGACATCGCCGGTCTGGAGGTCACCACTCCTCTGCGCACCGCGGTCGATCTTGCCTGTCTGCCCGACGACGTGTTCGACGAGCGCGTGGGCGCCGGCCATTTCGTCACGTTTCTGGTGCACCACGGGCTGAGCATGCACGACTGCCTCGTCCGCGTGGAACAGAACTGCCGCGCGGTGGGCTATGGAACCGGCCGACGGCGTCTGGAGGCACTGGAGGCACGACCGGAGGTGCGCCTGCTGCTCACCCCGCTGCGATCAGCCCCTGCACGCCGGCGCGAACCGGCCGGAAAACGTCCTGCAGGCTGCCGCCCTGGCCCTGCCCGACGCCGCTCCCCGCCGTCGGTGCCCTCGCCCGTACGCCGGACCGGCTGATCTGTGCAGAGTGACGAAAACCCGCGAGTCCGTCAGCCGCCACAGTCGTCAGCAAGAAAACCCACTAACGAATCCATCAACAAAACCAAGGAGAACAAATGGACACAGCAATCGCCGCATCAGCGGGCGCTGTCACATCACCAGCCGCTTTCCCAGCTGCTGAGACCTCGACGGCATCGGATGCCACGACGGCAAGACCGTTCACCGTGCCAACACTCGCACCGGTCCCACTCGCCGCACCATCAGCGACCGGACCGGCGAGAGCACGGACAGCAGGAGTGGCAGGATCCTCGCGGCCGCCGGCCACACCGTACAGACATCGCCCCTCACACGCCCGTCATGCCCGGCATGGCCGTCATGCGCTGATACCGGCCGGCAAACCGGACACGGGGTATGACGAAACCGGGCAGCGCGTTTGTGAGCAGCCTGACAAACGGCTTTCAAGCGCCGGTCGTCTGCAACGCTTCCTCAGCACCCCCGTGACCGCGCCCTTGGAACGACAGACGTCCACGGCACGGCCTCCGGCATGTCCATCAATGACGCGTCCCTCGTCGTCATCCTCCGCCTCTCCGCTCACGCGTCTGAAGGGATGGTCCGCGCCTACCACGACGACGGATGTCAGCGCACTACCGGCCCCTCCCCCGCCGCTTGACGAGAAGATGACGATGGATCCGTCGACCCCGTTGTCGATGTTGTGGACCATCGCGCGCAACCACCCCGATCTGCGCCGATGGCTCATCGTCAATCCGTCGGCACCGCCCGAGCTGCTCGAATACATCGCCCAGGCCGGAGGCCCCGGCGTGAATCAGGGCCTGCGCGTGCTGTTCAACGCGCTTGACACGCTCGGCGACCACGCCCATGCCGCGCGGCTGCTCCCCGCGGTGCTGCAGGCTGATTCAGGGGCGATCGATGCGAGCCTGGCCGGCACGACGGAAATGGTGTAGGCAGGGCGGGAAACAGACCGGCAGAACGAAAGTCCGGCAAAACGGTGGTAGAGACCATCAGAACGGAGATGGAGACAGAAAAATGGTGGAAAAGGTAAGCGTGAGGCTCAGTCACCGGTCCCGGCGGCCCCCGCCTTGGCGGCGAGCGCGGCCTGATAGACCGCCTTGCGGCTGACGAGCGTGCCGTCGGGCAGCGGATGGGCGGCGACCACATCGCGGATGGCATCCTTGAGGCGCACGCCCTCGCTTTCCTGGCGCTGACGCGCGAGGGAGGCGAGCTCCTCAAGCGTGGGAACACCCTGGCTCTGGGCGGCCTGCGCCATCTCCTGCCGGTCGGCACCGCCGACGACGAGCACGATCTCGCCGCGCGGCGGATCACGCCGCACCGACTCGAGCAGACCGGCGACGGTGGAGCGGCGCACCTGTTCGTAGTTCTTCGTCAGCTCACGCGCGAGCACCATCGGCCGGTCGGGCGGCAGGATCTGCGCGAACGACTCCATGGTCTCCTCGATGCGCTGCGGGCTCTCGTAGAACACGCTTGTGCGCGGCTCGGTGAGCAGTTGGCGGATACGTGCCAGCCGCTCGGAGCGGCGACGGGGCACGAAGCCCTCATAGCAGAACCTGTCTGTCGGCAGCCCGGACAGCGCCAGCGCGTCGAGCACGGCCGAGGGGCCGGGGGCGCAGGTGATGGGCAGGTGCCGTTCGATCGCCCTGCCGATGATGGCGTGGCCCGGATCGTTGATGGTGGGCATGCCGGCGTCGGAGACGACGAGCACGACGGCGCCTTCCTGGACGCGGTCGAGCAGACCGTCGGCACGTGCGTCCTCATTGTGGTCGTGGTAGGCGGTGACACGCCCTGTCACACGCACGCCGAGACGATTGGCGAGATCGTAGAGACGACGTGTGTCCTCGGCGGCGACGATATCGGCCGTGGCCAGAAAATGCCGAAGTCTCGCGGAAGCATCGCCCATGTTGCCGATCGGGGTGGCCGCGAGCACGACCATGCCCTCGCCCGCCGTACGCCCGTCGGCGTGGGTGCGCTCGCCGTGTGCCTCCGCGAGCGCATCCGGATCGCGCTCGATGACAGGCTTTGCCGTGCCCTGATCCATGTTCTCGCTCATGCCACCAGTATCGGGCGCGCGGCTGACGCCGTCCGAGACAGGCATGAGTGTCAACGGATGACGGGTATCGCAGGGACAGCTATCGAAAGGGCAACTATCGGAGGGACAGCAGCCGATTACCGCTGTATGTAGCAGACCGGATCAGCGGCGTGTTGTCCACACAGGCGCAGGATGTCGGCGTCCTCCGTGTGGATAAAAATAGCCGGCAATCTCACACAGCGCTAGATATAGCGCATGTCGTGCGACTGTGTAGCATATATAGTGCTTTTGACCGAGACATCCGCTGTTTCGTCCACCGCCCGCGTTATGGGCGCGGGACCGGCGAAGACAGGCAGGATGCGCATATCTATCAACGGACATCACCACCGATGCCCGCGTTCATGGGAGGACGAGATGACGACGACGGATCCGATCCGGCTCAGCGACGACTTCATCAGGCAGGCCACCAGCGAGATCACCCCGCACTGGGGACCGCTCGGCTGGGTGACCTACAAGCGCACGTACGCCCGCTTCCTTGATGACAAGAACCGGTCGGAGAACTGGGCCGAGACCGTCAAGCGCACCATCGAGGGAAACATCAACCTCGACCCGCGCCTGAAGCCCAACGAGATCGGCCTGATCGACCCGGCCGTCATCACGGCCGACACGCAGGAGGCACAGGATCTGTTCCGCCTCATCTACGGCCTTGCCGCCACGCCCTCGGGCCGCAACCTGTGGGTGAGCGGCACGCCCTACCAGCGTGCGCACGGCGACTCGCTCAACAACTGCTGGTTCGTCGCCATCCGGCCCCAGGCCTACGGCGACTCGGAGATCGTCCCGCCGTATCTCAAGCAGGACCAGAAGGCTGTCTCCATGCCGTACGCGTTTATGTTCGACGAGCTGATGAAGGGCGGCGGCGTCGGCTTCTCCGTCACCCGCAAGAACGTCTCGCAGCTGCCGCAGGTCGACCGCACCGTGCCGGTGACCGTCATCATGGGCAAGTCCAACGGCTCCTACGATGAGTGCCTCAAGGCCGGCGCGCAGGACCGCGATGAGTGGGTCGCCGCACACGGGGATCCCGCCGACGACCCGAGCGTCTACTTCTATGACCTCGAGGACTCGCGCGAGGGCTGGGTGTATGCGCTCGCCGCCGTCATCGACGCGCACTTCGGCTACTTCGACCAGTCGAAGACCTCCGTCGTGCTCGACATGACGCGCATCCGCCAGCGCGGCGCCAAGATCCACGGTTTCGGCGGAACCGCCTCCGGCGCCGCCCCGCTCATCGAGATGCTGCTCGACGTCAACACCGTGCTCAACCAGGCCGCGGGCCGCGGGCTGACCGCCGTGGACGCTACCGACATCTCCAACCTCGTGGGCAAGGCCGTGGTGGCAGGCAATGTGCGCCGTTCCGCGGAGCTCGCCCTGGGCGACTGGGATGACGACGGTTTCCGCACGATGAAGCAGGACGAGGACAAGCTCATGCACCACCGCTGGGCGTCCAACAACTCCGTGGTCGTCTCCGGCAAGCCCGAACAGTACGAGGCGGTCGCCAAGGATGTGGTCGTCCACGGCGAGCCGGGCATCGTCGATCTGAATCTCTCGCGCCAGTACGGCCGTCTCATCGACGGGCCGACCAACGCCGACCCGTACGCCGAGGGCACCAACCCGTGCGGCGAGATCACGCTGGAGAACGGTGAGCCGTGCAACCTGTTCGAGATCTTCCCCTCCATCGCCGAGCAGCAGGGCTGGGACATGAAGGAGGTCTTCCGTCTCGCCGTCCGCTTCGCCAAGCGCGTGACGTTCGGCCACTATGACTGGCAGGTCTCGCGCGACGTCATCACCCGCAACCGTCGTATCGGTATCTCGATGAGCGGCATCCAGGACTGGATCCTCCAGCACTTCGGCCACCGCGTCGTCACCGGCTACAAGCAGGAGCAGCAGGCCGACGGCTCCACCCGCCGCGTGCCCGTCTATGATCCCGAGGCCGTCAAGGCTTTCGACGGCTTCTACCATGACGTGCTCGAGGCGGACAAGGAGTATTCGCAGGAGCTGGGCTGCAACACCTCCATCAAGCACACCACCGTCAAACCTTCGGGCACGGTGGCCAAGCTCGCCGGCGCCTCCGAGGGCATGCACTTCCACTACGCCGGCTACCTCATCCAGCGCATCCGCTTCCAGGACAGCGACCCGCTGCTGCCGGCGCTGATGGCCAGCGGCTATCACATCGAGCCGGATGTGTACACGAAGCACACCATGTGCGTGGAGTTCCCGGTGAAGGCGCCGAACGCCGACTCGCCGCAGTTCGCCTCGGCCGGCACCGTCTCCGCCGAGGAGCAGCTGGCCAACCAGTCGTTCCTGCAGACGTACTGGTCCGACAATGCCGTCTCCTGCACGGTCACGTTCCAGAAGGAGGAGGCGCAGGATCTGCCGCGCATCCTCTCGGAGTTCGCCGGCAAGATCAAGTCGACCTCCATGCTCCAGTACATCGGCTCGGGCCTGACGCAGGCGCCGAAGGAGCCGATCAGCAAGGAGCAGTATGAGCAGCGCGCCGCACAGATCATCGACGACCCGCGCGAGGCATTCAACCGCCTCAACATCGCCAATGGCCGCTCCGAGAAGGATCTGACGCTCGTGGACCAGTCCGACTGCGAGTCGGGCGCCTGCCCGGTGCGCTGATACCGGCAGCACAGAGGCGACATAGATAAGGCGACACAGACAGGCAAAGGATCGGTGCGATCATGCACAACCACACGCGGGTCGCACCGTTCGAGCGCCTGACCGTCCCGGCCGCGCTCTGGTATTTCCTCGCGCTGCTGCTGGTGGCAGCGACGGTGATGCAGGCGCGCGTCGAGCTGGAGATCCTCGCCGCCATGGTGGTGGTGATCCTGCTGTGCGGCGAGCGCCGGCGCCTTGCCTCCGCCCTCGTGGGAGGCACCATCGCCGGGCTGTTTGTGGCGATGCTGACGCTGCTGCTGCATTATCAGGGCGACGACGTGCTCGTGCGATGGGGGCCTGTCACCATCACCGCCGAGGGCGCAGGTTGGGCGGTATGCCTGGGACTCGGGATGGTCATCATCGTCCTCTCTTCTCTGCTGCAGACGTTCGCCTTGCGACGCTCGGGTCTTGTGCCCGGCCTGTCACGACTGGCGATGCGCACAACCCTCGTCTGTGCGATGGCGATCGCGATCATCCCCTCGGTGGCGGCCCGGCTGCGTCAGCTTTTCGCGCTCGAGGAGGCGATGCCGGAATCAGCCTCGGGCACGCATTTCCCACGGCTACGAATCCTGACGTACGCGATCCTCGCCGAGACGCTCGAGGATGCCTCGAACCGCGTCTCCACGCTCGCACTGCTAGGGACGGGGACGACAGGCAGAACAGCGCAGCGGATCAGGGGCGGCAGCCAAGAGGCCAAGGTCGCGTCGGTTCCCGGGATACGTCCGGAAAAGTCTGCAGCGCTGCAGCCTGCGCAGACCGGACGCGCACGGCGTGTGCGCTCGTGGTGCTTTGCGCTCGTCGTCGCCGTGCTGTTCGCGCTCATCCTGCTGCCCGGCGCCGGCCGTCCCGCTGCATCGCTATCAATGGCCCCCGCTGTATTGCCCGACGTCCCGGCCATCATTCTCACGGCACTGCCGCTGCTTTTCGAAGGAGGTGAACGGCTATGGAGTCGATCGCGCGCCTGAAGGATTTCACCTTCCGGTACCCGCATTCGGGCCGCGGGCTTGACCATGTGAGCCTGACCGTCCGCCCGGCGGATTTCATCGCCGTCGCCGGGCTGACCGGCAGCGGTAAGACCACCCTGCTGCGCCATCTCAAACCGGAGGCGTACCCCGGCGGCACGCGGTCGGGCGGGATCGAGCTGCTGGGCACCGCCCCCACCAATCTTCTTGGCAGCAGCGAGATCTCGTACGTCCCCCAGCGCCCGCGCGAGGCGCTCATCGCCGGCAGCCTGCGCGACGAGCTGCTCCTGCGCCTGTCCGCGCACGCGCCAAGCCACCCCGCAGGCACCGCGGACGACGGTCTCGCCACCGGTCTGCAGGTCAGTGACATCGTCGGCTTCCTCGGCCTCGCGCATCTGCTCGACACCCCGCTCGGCAACCTGTCCGAGGGCCAGGCGCAGCTCGTCGCCCTCGCCGCGGCCCTCGCCGCGCGTCCCCGCCTGCTGCTGCTCGACGAGCCCACGGCGAGCCTCGACTCCGTCACGCGCCGCACGACGCTCGACCTGCTGCGCCGGCTCAACCAGGACATCGGCATGACCATCGTGATGACCGAGCATCATCTGCAGGGGGTGATCGAGATCGCCACCCGGCTCGTCGCATTGGAAGACGGCACGGTGGTGGCCGACGGGCGCCCTCGAGAGGCCATCCGGCGCCTGTGGGACGGCGGGCAGCACCGGCGCGCGCTCGTGCCGGACATCCCTGGCTGGTTTTTGCGGCAGGAAGCAGATTCGCAGCAAAATGTGACTTCCCGGCAGGGCGAAACCGCGCATCGGGATGCGGACCTGCAACAAGCTCCACAGCAAGACCCACAGCACAACAGGACGTTGCGCCGTGTCCGCGATGACAACGATGACAACACAACGATGGCCGAACATCCGGATGGGCATCATTCGCGTCATCCGCATCATCTGATGGCCGATCGTCTGCCGCTGACCGTCTCGGAGGGTCGTCGCGCGCTCGACCATATCGGGCAGTCATTCCGGCCACACCCACAGCAGTCTGCACACGGCACGGTGCAGACCCGGACGCCCGATTCCACCAATGCACACGCGGCAGCGGCCACCAGCAGGTCTGACGCCGCCGACGGATTCATCCCCATGGCCACGCCGGGTTCCCGTGCGTTCACACTCTCCGATGTGACCGTCTCCTATCCGGGGCTGCCCGGCCCGGCCGTGGAGGATCTGACGCTGTCCGCCCGCTATGGCGAGATCCTCGCCATCACCGGCCAGTCCGGCAGCGGAAAGAGCACCCTGCTCAACCTGCTCTTCGGTTCCATCCGCCCTGATTTCGGCACGGTCAACTGGTACCCGGATGCCGACGGGGCGCAGGATGCCAGGCCGCACGACGACAGTCCGCACGACAAGGCAAACGATCGCGATGATAGAGACGATGGCGATACAGACGATACGACGGGCAGCGCAGACAGGCGTGAGACAAGCACAGACAGGCATACCGGCTTCCTCACGCGGCTGATGCACCACCGTCTCCAGCACCGCCCGCATCGTCGTCCCGCCCGGCTCATGCGCGGGGCAATCGCCTACCTCCCCCAGGATGTGCGCGCGGTGCTCAACCTGGAAGCGGGCCGCCATCCTGATCGCATCGACGAGGTGACCGACCCGCTCAACCAGAGCATCGGCCAGCAGCAGCTGGAGGCGCTGGACATCATCATCGCCCAGAACCGCCGCGTCCTGTTGCTCGATGAGCCCACGCAGGGTCTCGACGCGCTGCAGAAGCGACATGTCGGCCGTCTGCTGCGCGAACAAGCCGCGCAGGGGCGCCTCATCGTGCTGACCACCCATGACCCCGGTTTTTACGCCGATTACGCCACCAGGGCGGTCGTGCTGCTGGCAGGACGGCTCGTCGCCGACGGTCTGCCGCGTCACATCGTCTCCTCGCTCGAATATTCGACCACCGACCTGCATCGCCTGCTCGCCGATCGCGAGCCGGGCGTGCTCACCATGGCCGATCTGGACGAACCCCGCAGACTTCCGTAGCGACGTCGTCCAGCACAAAATCCTCCACACATCCATCGGCCCGCAAAGACAGACGTCCATCAGCAAATCTTCCACAAAGAAAGGAACACCAACAATGACAGACACACAGAAAACACCTGACCAGACACCCGACCAGAACAGCGCAGGCACCGGCAAGAGCCTGTCCGCCCACGCCCGCCACAGTCTTGATATTGCGCTCGGCGTGGTGGCAGCCGTCGTCCTCATCGTGCTCAGCCTGCTGACCCTCGCCAAGACCGGCTCGGCCTTCGCCTGGGTGACCATCGCCATCCCGGTGGTGCTCGCGCTCGTGTTCTGGATCCTCGAAAAGCGCACTCTCTCGCCGGCGACCGTCGGTATCGTCGTCGCGGTCATCGCCATCGCCTGCGCGCTTCGGGCGCTGCGCATCCCCGTCCAGGGCATCCAGTTCACCAACTGGCTCGTCATTCTCGTGGGCCTCGCGCTCGGGGCGCATGCCGGCTTCCTGACCGGTGCGCTCATCCCGCTCATCTCCAACATCTATCTGGGCCAGGGATCATGGACGCCGTGGCAGATGCTCGCCTGGGGACTGCTGGGCGCGATGGCCGGCTGGATCAGCACGCAGAAGTGGGCCCGCAACCGCTGGGCGATGCTCGGCTGGGGCATCCTCTCCTCCTACGTGTACGGCCTGATCATGAACTTCGAGTCGTATCTCTATTCGATGGGCACCCAGTACGCGACGGGCTTCTGGAAGGCGATCGCGCTCGGGCTTCCCGGTGACTCCATCAGCGCCGCGGTGACCGGCGTGCTGCTGCTCATCACCGTGCCGTGGGCGGTCGACCTCATCCGTCGCACGTACGCGCGGCACGAGACCGTCACGGCCTGAGCAGGAACCTCGCCGGAGAAGTCTCGCCGAAAAGAAATCTGATATCGGCACGAAATCCGGTCCGCCAGTTTTCCACATTTCAGGAAGACCGGTTGACCGGATTTTTTGTCGGCTAAGCTGGAAAAAAAGACCGCAGCAGCCGCGCCATGACGCCGTTCACATGCCGTCCGGCACACCACCGCACATGCATGGCGCAGAGCCGACGATCCACAGTCTGACCATCCGCAGCCTGACGGCGTCTGACGGCACGATCAGACGGAACGTCCGCACGGATGCGATCCATATGGACAAGGAGGTCACCATGGGTGAGACCACAGACCGGCACAGCAGCACGCCGACCGCCTCGAACGGCGGGCACAAGGGCACGATCAGCCCGCAGGCGGAACGGCTCATCGAGCACGCGCATCATACCGCGAAGATCTACACGCGCCGCGGCGACCGCGGTTTCTCCGCCCAGCTGGACGGCTCGCATCTGTCGAAGGCGTCGGCGCAGATCCGCGCCGTGGGGCGGTGCGACTCGGCACAGAGCTGGCTCGGCGTGGTCATCGCCGGCCTCTCCCCCGCCTGCCAGGAGCTCAGGAAGCCGCTCATCGACGTGCAGCGCTCCCTCTACCGGCTGCAATCGGATCTTTCCGTGCCGGGCTGCCGGCTCATCACCTCGGATGACACGACCGGCCTAGAACAGCAGATCGACGCATGGAACGATGCCGTGCCGCACATCCCCGCGTTCATCCTGCCCGGCGGCTCGCCCACCGGCGCCGCCCTGCAGTACGCCCGCACGCTCGTACGCGACGCGGAGCGGGCGATCGTCTCCTTCGCCGACGAGCAGCCCGACCGTGTGCCCACCACCGACAAGAAGTACATCAACCGCCTCTCCGACTATCTGTTCACCATGGCCACGTACGCCAACCATCTCGACGGGGTCAAAGAGACGCTGAGCAAAGAGGAATCAGACCAGCCGCAGGGTGTGGCGGCTGAGCAGGCCGGGGCACGGGAATAGGCCCGGGCCGCCGCGCTGACGCGGGACGCGAAAACGCGCTGACGCGGCACTCACACGGGGATCACGCACCAACGCGACGAGCCGCACAGGCACGGAACAATCTGAAAAAATCGAGATCAATCAGAGAAATCAGGGTGTCAGAAATGTCAGAACAAACTGCAGACCGCACCGGGTCATCAGCAGGATCCTCAACGCTGCCGCGCATCGCGGTGCTGACGGGCGCGGGCATCTCCACCTCCGCCGGTATCCCCGACTTCCGTGGGCCGAACGGCGTGTGGACAAAGCATCCAGACCAGACGCGTGTCTATGACATCGATGCCTTCCTCTCCAGCAAGGAGGCACGTGAATACTCGTGGCGCTGGCAGAAGGAGTCGCCGGTGTGGACGGCGCAGCCCGGTCGCGCTCATCACGCGCTCGTCCGGCTGCGCGACGCAGGCATCCTGACGGTGATCGCCACGCAGAATTTCGACGGTCTGCATGAGAAAGCGCAGAAACAGTGGGGAAAGGATGACGATACGAGCTATATCGTCAATCTGCACGGCACCATCGCCACCTCGCACTGCCTGCGCTGCGGCAAGAAATATGACACCGCGCAGATCATGGATCGCCTCGATGAGGAGCCAGACCCGCACTGCCACAAGCCGCTGCCCGATGACGGGGAAATCACCGGCCGGCAGTGCGGCGGTCTGCTCAAGACGGACGTGACCTATTTCGGCGAGGCGCTGCCCGACGGAGCGATGGACAAGGCCGAGCGGCTCATCCTCGGCTCCGACGAGCTGTGGGTGATCGGCTCGACGCTGGAGGTGTTCCCTGCGGCCTCGCTTGTGCCGATCGCCGCGCAGGCGAATATCCCGATCACCATCATGAACATGGGTTCCACGCAGTTCGACTATCTGGCGAGCCGGTATATCACCGACCCGATTCAGGACGCGCTGCCGGCGCTTGTCAAGAAGACGCTTGAGGGCGCCAAGCGCTGACAGACATCACGCACGAATCGTAAGGCAGCACAAAACGCAGCGGGGCGACCATCTTCACGACGGTCGCCCCGTTCTAGTCGTTCAGGCCCTCAGTCGGGCTCGACCGGTTTTCTCACTTCTTGAGGAACGGCGGACGGTCACCATCCGTGCCGGGCTGGTTGACGCCGATCGAATCGCGCACATCCTTGGAAGGATCCTCGATCACCGAGACGATGTAGGCAGCGGTTGCCTTGCGCGAGACCTGCGTGCCCTTAAACGGCTCATTACGGTTCTCGCTCGTCGTCTCGAACTCGGTATTGTCCTCATCGGTCAGCCAGGCCGGGCGCACGATGGTGTAATCGAGATCGCTCTTCTGGATCACCTGCGCGGCAGCGTGGTAGGTCGTCAGATAATCGCCAAGATATGCCTTGTTCCAGCGGCCGAACTCACCGGGCACCTCATCGTCGATGCCGAGCGAGGACGTCCAGATGAGGCGCTTGACGCCGGCCTTGTCCATCTGCTCGACGAGCACGTGCGCCTGGTCGATCACCTTGCCGGCAAGGCTGGCGTAGACGACGTCCTGCCCGGCGACGGCCTTGGCGATGTCGTCGGCGTTGGTGGCGTCACCCTCGATGACGGTGACGTTGGAAGCGTCCTTGAGATCCTGCGGAAGCTTGCTGATGTGGTGGACGAACAGCGTGAGATTGATGCCGTCCTTGTTTGCGAGCATACGGTCGGCCCAGAGGGCGATGCGGCTGGTGGCACCGATGACAGCGACGTTGGTCATTGTTTCTCCCTTTCTTTCAGGTCGGATCCGGCTGCGGATGGCTGATCGGCGCTCACGCCGGCCGGCCTTCAATCCGACCGGATGCCGTGCACGACGGCGCCGTACCGATCAGTCAGTCCCCGGACCGGATCCGACAATTGCCAGGCCACCTCCCTCGATCGCGCGAAAGTCTCGTTGATCTGCGATAGAGTCGCCGATCCGCGGTCTCCGTGCCGATCTTGGGTGAATCTGACTGCTTCTTGTTGCATCTACAAATGTAGTTTGGATGTCGATGACCTTCCACCGCTTCATCCCAAAGAAAAGTCATCGGCGCGTCGGGAATAAATCCAGACAGATCAAAACACAACAATAAGGATCCGCGCGCGCTGTAGCTCAAGCACAATTCCCACGCACCACGGCTCAGGTGAGATTCCCACGCGCACCCGGACTCGGGCAAGGTTCCAACGCACTGTGGCCCAGACGAGATTCCCGTGCGCACAGCTCGGACAAGCGACCCGAGCCATAGACCGCACACCTCGGCTCAGGCAAGGTTCCCGCGCACACGGCTCAGGCAAGCGACCCGAGCCACAGGCCGAGCGCCCCGGCAATAAGCGAGAGCGCGAACATACCGCCCGTATGCCACAGCGCGCGCCACGGGTGTTCGCCACGCAGCAGACGCACGCCCTCGACCTCCGCGGTAGAGAACGTCGAATAGCCGCCGAGCAGCCCTGTGCCGAGCACGAGGCTGACGGCTTTGGGCGCACCGAGCGCCCCCGTCAGGCCGGTCAACAGGCCGAGCAGGAAGCACGCCGAACAGTTGATAGCGAACGTGCCCATCGGCACAGGAAGTCGATTGTGGGCGGAGACGGCCTGATCGACAAGATAACGGCAGGCGCCGCCCACGCCCGCGGCGAGGCAGAGCAGAAGAAAGATACCAAAGCTCATCGCCTGCCTCCTTCCTGTCTGTCGGCTGCTGCATCCTGCGCATCTTCTTGCACGCCGACGCCGGCTTGTGAGTCCGCCTCATCAATGACCGTCTCGTTCTCGGCATCGACAACCGCATCAGTGCCAGAGCCGGTATGCGTGTTGGATTGTCCGCCCGGACGGCAGCATGCCCTCCCGAGCCAGTCGCCAAGGATGACCATGAGCCAGCCGGCGAGGACCGAACCGATACCGTAGGCGAGCGCCAGGCCCACGCGTTCCTGCCCCAGACGCGTGACGACCTCGAGGAGGAACGTGCTGTAGGTGGTGAGCCCGCCCATCACGCCGGTACCGAGCAGCAGACGCAGCACCATGCGCCGGTGCGAGCCGGAGGAATCATGCGCATGCTCGGCGGCAAGCTCGCGCGCATCCAGCACCGCGTAGAGCAGACCGAGCAGAAACGCGCCGGCGAGGTTGACGATGAGCGTGCCCACAGGCACGGCGTCTTTGGGCAGCGGCAGCAGCCCGATGCCCGCACGGATGCCGGCACCGACCATCGCGCCAAGGGCGACGAGCCCCGCGCCCTCGAGCGTGCCGATCGCGCGAGTCTTCGCTTCCGGGGCTCTCGTTTTCTTTACTTCTGCTGTTTGTCCTGCTTCCACTTTTCGGCTCCTTGTGTGGCATGACCGGCTAACGCGGAACAGGAACCATCAGCGGCTGACGTGCGCCCACACGCCGGCTCGCGGTTCAGGCAAAGATGCCCCAGGCGAGTCCCATCACCCGATTCCAGCCCGGCGGAACGGGCGAGTCCCATCACCCGATTCCGACCGATACTTCTGACCTTGCGGAACGCACTCACTCTACCGCGCTCGTTGTCTTCGCCGACAGTATGCCCGGTCGGGCAGAGGCTGATCTCCAAGGTGGCTGTCAGACGTTTTGGAACGCCCACGGACGAAAAGACCCCGCCGAAGCGGGGTCTGATACTCATGTCTGGCTGCAGTGGTCGTGCGATGCCGTTGGCAAGGCACCGACCCGAACAGCCGAGACGTTCAGTCGACGAGCGGGTGCAGGCGGATCACGTGGTCGCGCTGCGGGCCGTTGCCCACCAGCGAGATGCGGCAGCCGGCGAGCTCCTCAAGACGGCGCACGTACGTCTGCGCTGCAGCCGGCAGCCTGTCGAAGTCGGTGATGCCGGTGATGTTCTCGTCCCAGCCGTCCAGCTCCTCGTAGACCGGCTTGGCGGAGTCGAACAGCCCCTGGTCGACGGGCAGCTCGGTCACGCGCCTGACGGAGCCGTCGTGGTCGGTGATGTCGTAGGCCACGCACACCGGGATCTTCTTGAGGCCGGTGAGGGTGTCGAGCTTGGTGATGACGAGGTCCGTGAGCCCGTTGACGCGCACGGCATAGCGCACCACGAGCGCGTCGAACCAGCCGGTGCGGCGCGGGCGCTTGGTGACCACGCCGTACTCATGACCGCGGTCACGCAGCCACTGGCCGGACTCGTCGAACAGCTCCGTGGGGAACGGGCCGGCGCCCACGCGGGTGGTGTACGCCTTGGACACGCCCACCACGCGGGTGATCTTGGTCGGGCCGACGCCCGTGCCGGTGCAGGCGCCGCCGGCGGTGGGGTTGGAGGAGGTGACGAACGGATAGGTGCCGTGGTCGATATCGAGCATGGTGGCCTGACCGCCCTCGAACAGCACGTTTTTGCCCTCATCGAGCGCCTTGTTGAGCACAAGCGAGGTGTCGGCGGCATACGGGCGCAGCTGCTCGCCATACGTGAGCAGCTCGTCGACCACCTTGTGCGCGTCGAGGGGCTCGGCGCCGTAAATCTTGGTGAGCAGCTCGTTCTTGAGCGCGAGGTTCTGCTCCACCTTGGCGGTGACGGCCTTCTCGTCGAACAGATCGGCCACGCGGATGCCGATGCGGTTGATCTTGTCAGCGTAAGTGGGGCCGATGCCGCGGCCGGTGGTGCCGATCTTGCGCTTGCCCAGATGCGACTCGGAGACACGGTCGAGGTAGCGGTGGTAGCCGGTGGTCACCTGCGCGGACAGCGAGATGAGCAGGTGCGAGGTGTCGACGCCGCGCTGCTCGAGCGAGGCCTTCTCCTCCACGAGCTCCTTGGGGTCGAGGGCGACGCCGTTGCCGATGACGGCGGTCACGCCCGGGTTGACGATGCCGGAGGGCATCAGGCGCAGCGCATAGGTCTGGTCGCCGACGACGACGGTGTGCCCGGCGTTGGAGCCGCCGTTGTAGCGGGCGACGTAATCCATCTTTCCGGCGATGAGGTCGGTGGCCTTGCCTTTGCCCTCGTCACCCCACTGTGCTCCGACGACGATGATTCCTGCCATATGGGTCCCCCTCTTTCGCTCGCGCGACGACCTCGGCCCGGCTCGGTGCCGGACGGCTGAAAACCGTTCAACACTACACACGCCGGTCAACTCGTATTTACCCGCACGAAACACAATCGCTCTGCATGCCATGCGGACAGTTTCTTTCCCGTCCCCAAGAAAGTTCGGCTCCCGGAAATTCGGCTCCCCGAAATTCGGCTCCCCGTCCCCAAGAAAGTTCGACTCCCGGAAAGTTCAGCTCCCGTCCTAAGAAAACGGGACGAAAAACAGGACAACAAACGAAAGACAGGAAAAACAGCCGACACATCATCTGTCTGGGAAAAATCCGTCTAAAAAACAGAAAAGCCCCGGGGGAGAAAGGAAAGACCGGGGCAATCTGCGGAGAGAAGGAGAAGTTGAATTATGACCTCGATGACCTCGCGGCCGCCCCACCTCGTTCTTGCTCAGTGGCGACACCATTATGAAACCTCGCGGGGCTTGGAGGAGCCTGCCGCTGTTCTTCGGATAACCTTCCGTTTGCCTGAAAGAATCCTGAGAGCAGATCTGACAGCCCCGAAACAGTCCTGAGAGAGAACCGCGATACAGGCCAGACAGCAATCAGACAACAAAACAGGCCGGGACAATCCGGATATCTCAGATCTGCTGCGCGTCGGCGGCAGGCTCGGAGAAGCGGGAGCGGTCGCCCTCGAAGGTGAGCGTGACGGTGCCGGTCTTGCCGTTACGGTTCTTGGCGACGATGATGTCCGCCTCGCCGGGCCGGTCGTCGGGATCGTACTGGTCGGGCCGGTGCACGAGCAGCACCATATCGGCGTCCTGCTCGATGGAGCCGGACTCGCGCAGATCGGAGAGCTGCGGCTTCTTGTCCTGACGCTGCTCCGGGCCGCGGTTGAGCTGAGAGAGCGCGATCACCGGCACATCCAGCTCCTTGGCGAGGAGCTTGAGCGAGCGGGAGAACTCGGAGACCTCCTGCTGGCGCGACTCGACTTGCTGGGTGCTCGAGAGCAGCTGGAGATAATCGATCACCACCAGGCCCAGGCGCGACTTGGCGGCCATGGACCGGCAGGCGGCGCGGATCTCCATCAGCGACATGGAGGCCGAGTCGTCGAACATGAGCGTGCTGCGCGAGAAGGCGTCGCGGGTGCGCTCGATGGCGGACCAGTCGCGGTCGTCGGGACGCCCGGCATTGCCGGCGGCCGGGTTGAGCAGCACGGCGAGTGGCACGTTCGACTCGGCCGACAGCAGCCTCTCGGTCAGCTCGACATGGCCCATCTCGAGGGAGAAGTAGGCGGTGGGAATGCCGTCAGGAAACTCGTCGCTCCTCTCGTGCAGCGCGGCGTGCCGAGCGAAATCCATGGCGAGCGTCGACTTGCCCATGGCCGGGCGGCCGGCGACGATGACGAGCTGGCCCGGCTGCAGACCGTTGGTGAGCTTGTCCAGCTCGGAGAAGCCGGTGGACAGGCCGCGCTTCATGTTGCCGCTCTGCAGGTTGCTGATGAGCTGCGAGGCCTCATCGATGGAGGACTGCAGCGAGATGAGATGCTGGGTGCTGCGATCGTCGCCGAGGGCGAAGACCGCGCTCTGGGCGCGGTTGACCACGTCCTCGGCCTGCTCGGACTGGCCGGTCAGTCCCATCTCGGTGATCTTCTGGCCGGTGTCGACCACCTTGCGCAGCAGCGACTCGCGCTTGAGGATGTCCGCATAGCGCACGGCGTAGCCGCCGATCACGCCCTTCTCCACAAGCTCAAGCAGACGGTCCATGCCGCCGGCCTCGTCGAGACGGCCCTCATTGCGCAGCTTGTCCGCCACGAGGTTGACGTCCGTCTTGTTGCCCTCACGGTAGAGTTCCTCGCACGCCTGGAACACGACCTTGTTCTTGGGCTGGTAGAAATCGTCCTCATTGATATGGGAGACGATCTCGCCGAGGGTGTCCGGACTGAGGATGATGCCTCCGAGCAGCGCCTCCTCCATCGTGTCGTCATGCGGGGCGGCAAAGTATCTGCTGTCATCGAGTGCCATGCGTCTCATCCTACGAATCCGGGGCGCCCGGGCGGATTATTTCTCTCAGATGGGGAAAACTCGGCATCACCACGTGTTCATATCTGTTTTTGTCCACCCATCGGCGCTGTGATGTGGATAACTCGGAAGAAGAAAGCACAGTTTTCCACATAACCGCATCATTGCATGGGGATAATTCACCGAGTTATCCACATGATGGGGATAACCGTGTGGATAACTTGTTGACGAAGCAGACCCTCTTTCCCGACATTTCTGTCCCCGTTCGCCTCTTTCTGTCTCCGTCCGCCATTGGGCGATGATGTTTGCCGCGATTGCCGCCGAGCAATCGCTCTGCCCATTCTCACTGTTGCCTGATCGGTGCGCCCGTCCTGTGGAGATCGACCGAGCAGCAGGCAGGCGGCCTTGCGGCAGGCGGACGGCGCGGGCAGTCTGTAGGGTGGTTTTCGCCGGTCCGCACCTTGAGTTCCGCATCAGGGGCGGGACACGGACGAGCAAAGAAGGGACAATGCTGGATATTCTCAAATCGGCCCTCCTCGGCATCATCGAGGGCATCACCGAATTTCTGCCGATCTCCTCGACCGGGCATCTGTATCTGGCCGACTACGTGATCAAACTCGACCAGTCGGCGGCGTTCAACAACATGTTCAACGTCGTCATCCAGCTGGGCGCCATCCTCGCCGTCCTCGTCATCTACTTCAACCGACTCAACCCGTGGGCCCCCTCCAAGACCGAGGAGGAGAAGCACGGCACATGGAGCCTGTGGGGCAAGGTGATCGTCGCCGTGCTGCCGTCCGTCATCGTCGGGCTGCCGCTCAACAGCTGGCTGGAGGACCATGCCACCACCTGGCAGGTGATCTCCGCCACGCTCATCATCTACGGCATCGCGTTCATCGTGCTCGAGAACTTCTATGCCAAGAAGACGCCGCGCGTGACGAGCATGGCACGCCTGTCCTACCCGCTGGCACTGGGGATCGGCTGCTTCCAGGTGCTCTCGCTCGTGCCGGGCACCTCCCGCTCGGGCGCCACCATCATGGGCGCCATGCTCATCGGCGCCTCCCGCCCGGTGGCCGCCGAGTTCAGCTTCTTCCTCGCCATCCCCACGATGTTCGGCGCCTCGCTGCTCAAGCTCGTCAAATACTTCGCCTCCGGCGCCGGCTTCACCGGCCTGCAGGTCGGGATCCTGCTGACCGGCATGGTCGTCTCGTTCGTCGTGGCATGGATCGCCGTCAAGTTCCTGCTCAAGTACATCCAGACGCACGACTTCAAGCCGTTCGGCTGGTACCGCATCATCCTGGGCGTGGTGGTGATCGCCGTCGGCGTCATCGCCGGCTGACAGCTGACATCAGCCAGAACGCCGAATACACGAATGCCCCGCAAGGTTCTTCCCTGCGGGGCATTCTTGCTGATACTGGTTTCCGCCGGCATCCGACGATAGATGACGGATGACGATAGATGACGGATACCGCGCGGATAACGCTCAGAGCGCGGAGGCATCCTCCTCGCCCGTGTTGATGCGCAGCAGACGCTCGACGGGCGTCACCCACACGAAGCCGTCGCCGGCCTCGCCGGTCTTCGCCGCCTCCACAATGCGTTCGACAAGCAGGTCGACGTCCTCGTCGGAGGCGAGCACCTCCACGCGGATGCGCCGGATGAGATCCACGTTGTAGCGGGCCCCGCGGTAATACTCCACGTGCCCCTCCTCATGGCCGAAGCCGGAGACCGTCGAAAGCGTCAGACCATGCACACCCGCCGAGGCGAGGGAGGCTTTGACGCTGTCGAGCCGGGAATATTTGACAATCGCCGTGATGAGTTTCATCACTTTGCCTCCTTGAAGACGGAGTTGATGAAGTCCTCGAAATCGTAGCCGCGCTCGCCCTGGTCGCTGATATCGGTGCCGAGCAGCTCCTGCTCCAGTGACAGGCGCCAGCCCATCGTCTTCTCCAGAACGAAGGCGATCAGACCGGTCAGCAGGAACGCCCACGCACCCAGCAGCACGACGGCGATGGCCTGCGCCCCGAGCAGCACCCCGCCCCCGCCGAGCAGCAGGCCGTGGTCGGCGGCAAAGAAGCCGACCAGCAGCATGCCGAGCATGCCGGGGATTCCGAAGACCGCCACCACGTCGAACGCATCATCGTAGCCGAGACGGTATTTGAGCGAGACGGCCAGACGGCAGACGATGCCGGAGATCAGACCGGTCACCAGCGCCCACAGGGGCGAGACGACATCCGCGCCCGGGGCGATGGCGACGAGGCCGGCGATCAGACCGGAGACGGCACCGAGCGCCGTGGCATGGCCGTTGCGCACGCGCTCGGAGACCATCCATGCGATCATCGACGCCGACGCCGCGAGGAACGCGGAGACGGCGGTGTAGCCGGCGGTGGCGGACGAGGAGCCGGACTTGCCGCCCAGCAGCCCGATGAAGCCGATGGCCGCCAGGCACGCCCCGAGCATGGACAGCGGCAGATTGTGCGGCTTGAGCGGCACGATGTGGTACGAGGCGCGACGGCCGATGATGAGCACGATGGCGAGCGCGGAGAACGCGGCCACCTCGAAGACGACCGCCCCGCCGGCCAGATCGTGCGCCGGGGTGCCGATCAGGCGCGAGAACGCGCCGTCGGCGGCGAACAGGCCCGACGGGCTCCACATCATGTGCGCGGCCGGGGCAAAGACGAGGCTCACCCAGAAGATGGCGAAGACCATCCATGTGCCCACCTTGATGCGCTCGGCGACGGCGCCGATGATGACGATCAGTGCGAGCGCGGCGAGCGCCCCCTCGAGCAGCACGTCGATGGAGCGCGGGTAGAGGGCGCCTTTGACGGCCACGGAGGTGAACACGCCGTTGCGCGAGGCGATGGTATCGCGCAGCAGGAAACCGGTGGCCGGGTCGCCGATGATGCCGGCCCCGTCATGCCCGGCGAAGGCGAGCGACCAGCCCCACAGCGCCCAGACAATGGCGGTGACGCCTGCACCCGCCACACCGAGGGTGATGATATTCAGCACGTTTTTGGCGCGCGCGAGACCTGCGTAATAAAACACGATCCCCACGCACAGCAACACGACGAGTGCCGCCGAGGCGAGAACCCACGCGGTATTTCCACTATCCATCTGCGCTCCTCTGTTCAGCCGTCCAACGAATATTCACTCAGATCAGAACAGACGCCGGCACCCGGGCCGGCAAACGGCTCACTGCGCCCGGTCCTGGCCCACGAGGCCGTCGACGAAGCTTGCCGGGTCGAACACGGCGAGATCGTCGGGTCCCTCGCCCAGACCGACGAGCTTGACCGGCACGCCGAGCTCGTCCTGGACGGAGATGACGACACCACCCTTGGCCGAGCCGTCGAGCTTGGTGAGTACCACGCCGGTCACACCGATCGCCTGGGCGAACACGCGCGCCTGCTCGGTGCCGTTGCGGCCCACCGTGGCGTCGAGCACGAGCAGCACCTCGTCCACCGGCGTGACCTTCTCGACCACGCGGCGGATCTTGCCCAGCTCGTCCATGAGATTCTTCTTGTTCTGGAGCCTGCCCGCGGTGTCGATGAGCAGCACGTCCGTGCCGTCGGCGACGGCCTTCTGCGCGGCATCATAGGCCACGGAGGCGGGGTCGGCGCCGTCATGGTCGGCACGCACGAGGCCGATGCCCGATGTGTTCGCCCAGGTGGCGAGCTGATCGGCGGCAGCCGCGCGGAACGTGTCGGCGGCGGCGAAGAGCACGGATTTGCCCTCGGCGACGAGCAGACGGCCCAGTTTGCCCACGGTGGTCGTCTTACCCGAGCCGTTGACGCCCACCATGATGATGACCTGCGGCTTCTTCTTCTGCGCCCCCGGCCGCAGCGCGACGAGCGAGCGGTCCTCATGGCCGGCGTCCACCAGTTCGAGCAGCCGTGTGCGCAATGCCTGGCGCACGGCCTTCGGGTCACGCTCGCCGCTGATGCGCGCGTCCTTCTTCAGCGCATCGACGAGCCGCTCGCTCGCGTCGGCACCCACGTCGGCGAGCAGGAGCGTGTCCTCCAGATCCTCCCAGTCGGATTCGGAGAGGTGGTCGCGGGTGAGGATGCCGAACAGCGCCTTGCCGAACCTGCTCTGGCTGGAGGCGAGACGGGCGCGCAGCCGCACCCCGCGCGAGGCGCCGGACTCCGGTTTTGCCACCGCAGGACCCGCCGATGAGACCGCTTCCGTCGTCGGCGTCGTCTCCATGGTGCCGGTCTTGTCAGCCGGCGCTTGTCCGACCGTGACCTGTTCAGCCGTGGCCTGCGCCCGGCTCTGCGCACCCGTGTGCGCGGCCGTACTCTGCGCGGCCTTCCGGCGTGCCGCGGCGATCTGCTCGTTGGTCTGCCGGGCCTGCTCGGCGCGGCGGCGGCTTTTTTTCACCGACCGCGCGGTCGCGATCACGATGCCCAGCACCACGGCGAGCACCACGATGATGGCGACAAGAATCCATATCTGCGTCTGCGTCATACTTCTCAGCTTAAAGCGCGGCGGAAACGAGACAGGTCAGAAAGACGGATTGTGGAAAACTGGCGAGCGCCCCGCGGCAACCCGCGCGCCCAGCACACCTGCCTATGCGCTTCAGCACACCGCGCGCTCAGCACAGCGCCCGCGCGCTCAGCGCGACTGCCTGTGCGGGGAGGCCGCGCGGGTGGCGGTGGCACCATGGTCATGGGAGGACAGATGCACCTCCACCACGGAGGAGCTGGTGGTGACAACCGGCTTCGTGCCCGCCGGCGCATCCTGGGCGGTCGAGCCCGGTGTGGCCCCCGTGCGCGGGGCGATACGCATGCCCGGCGCCACCACGCGGTTGGAGCCACGCCGCTCCTCGACGTGCCGCGCATGACGACGCTCCCATTCCACCGTGTCGGGGACATGGGAGGAGAGTGCGTTGTGGTAGGACTCGGCCTTCGCCAGTGCGAGCAGTATGAGACCGAGAACGGCTATGGCAGCAACCCAGACAAAGATGATCCACCCCATAAATCCCAATTGTGCCATCGGGCTGGGAGACGGCACGTGACAAGATGGGGATCATGACGCGGACAGCACGAATGAGCGCAGGAGAGCGCCGTGAGCAGCTCCTGACGGTGGGCCGCGCGCTCTTCGCCCATGAGGGCTATGAGGCGGTGAGCGTGGAGGAGATCGCCGCGAAGGCAGGCGTGAGCAAGCCGATCGTCTACGAGCATTTCGGTGGCAAGGAGGGCCTGTACGCCGTCGTCGTCGACCGCGAGATGCGCGCCTTCACCACCACGCTCGCCGATGCCCTTTCCGACGCCTCCGTGCCCCCGCAGCAGATCGTGGAGCGCACGTCGATGGCGCTGCTCGGCTACATCGAGAACAATCCCGAGGGATTCGGCGTGCTCGTGCGCGACTCGCCCACCACCGATCCGGACGGCTCGTTCAGCTCCCTGCTCGGCGACGTCTCCACCCGCGTGGAGAGCCTGCTCGCCCGGGCGTTCCGCGTGCACGGCATCCCCGTGGAATCGGCGCCGTACTATGCGCAGATGCTGGTGGGGATGACGATCTTCGTAGGCCAGTACTGGGCCGACCGGCATGATATCGACAAAGAGACACTGGCCGCCTACATCTCCAACCTCGCCTGGAACGGGCTGGCACGCATGCACCGCCATCCGCGTCTGCGCTATGAGGGCGCCCATCCGCTGGAAGAGCAGCTCCGCGCCAGAAAGATGTCCGCAGACAAGAACGGCCAGGCACCGCGAACATCACCGACGACGCAAAGCGGCACGAAGGCCGTCCCCGGCAACGGCTCCACCATCGCGGCGGTCGCCGCCGGCACCATCCCCGCAGAACCCGACAGGCATGAGCTCAAAGCGGAGTACAAGGCAAGCAAGCGCCGTCTGAAGGCCGAGTACAAGGCGAGCAAACGCGCGGCGAAGGCCGCCGACGCCGTCCGCGCCGACGCGCACACTGAAAGCAGTGCAGGCTCGCGCACGATGACCGCCCATGCGTCACAGACCGCCCATGCGTCACAGACATCACAGGCATCGGGCACGCCGGACACACTGAACGCGCCTGACGCGGATGCGCACAGCGCGGACCCGCACACGAAAAACGCACAGAACGGCGACGGCACGAACAACCGTGCGCCGCAGGAGGGGCAGCATGCTTCTGAGTGACCACGATATCCGCGCCGCCATCGAGGGCGGCGACGTCGAGCTCAGCCCGTTCACACCGGAGATGATCCAGCCCTCGTCCGTCGACGTCCGGCTCGACCGCTTCTTCCGCGTGTTCAACTCGCGCGAGTACACGTATATCGATCCCTCGGAGAACCAGGGGGCGCTCACCGAGCAGTTCGAGGTCGGCCCCGACGAGCCGTGGATCCTGCACCCAGGCGAGTTCATCCTCGGCTCCACCTGGGAGAACATCAGGCTCTCCCCCTCCATCGCCGCGCGTCTGGAGGGCAAGAGCTCGCTCGGACGTCTGGGCATCCTCACCCACTCGACCGCCGGTTTCATCGACCCGGGCTTCGACGGGCATATCACCCTCGAGCTGTCGAACGTCAATACGCTGCCGGTCAAGCTGTGGCCGGGCATGAAGATCGGCCAGGTCTGCTTCTTCCAGCTCAGCTCGCCGGCCGACCACCCGTACGGCTCGCAGGAGGCCGGCTCCCACTATCAGGGCCAGCGCGGCCCGACCCCCTCGCGCTCCTACGAGAATTTCTACCGCGCCCGCATCGAGGACTGAGCAGCAATTCTCACTCGGTCGAGATGAATTTTCGCACGGCGAGGTAGTAGACGAGCCCGGCCGCGCAGATCAGCGCGTAGATGAGAAACAGGTTGGAGTAGATCGCCGCAGACCCCGTGGCACCGATAATGCTGCCGCCCGCGAGCGCCGGAGAGGCGAGCAGGCCGCCGAAGATGGCGGTGCCCGTTGAGGGGCTCACATTCATCGCCAGGTCGTTCATTCCCACGCCGCGTCCCTGTTCGTCGGGGGCAAGGGTGCCCAGCACCGTGCTGGTGATCGGCGAGTAGAGCATGGCCAGCCCGCCGTAGAACAGGCCTGAGCCGATGGCGAGCGGCACGAGTCCCGCCTTGACGCACAGCACTTCGAGCAGCAGCCCGGCCACCACCGACGAGGCGCCAAGAATGATCGTCCTCTGTTCGCCGATCGCCCGCACCACGCGTCCCGAGCACACGCCGGAGACGACGGCGAGAATGTAGCCGGGCAGCAGCACGAGCGAGACCTGCGCGGCGCTGATCCCGTACAGTCTCGGCCCGAGCACGTTGAAGACCGGCGTGAACGAAAAGTTGACGAAATAGATGATGACGATGACGAGGATCGAGGCGATCCAGCGCCTGTTATGCAGGAACCGCGGGGTGAGGAATGGGCGCGCGGCATGGCGTATATACACGGAGAACGCCACAAGCAGGCCGGCGGCGACCAGCAGCAGCCACCAGCGGTAATAGCTGAAGAACAGCGTGACGGCGCCGATCGCGCCGCCGAACAGGAGGAAACCGGGCACGTCGACGTGCGCGTGTCGGTTCTCCCCTTCCGGCAGGTCACGCAGCAATGCCGGCAGCAGGAACACGGCGAGCAACGGCAGCAGGAACAGATACGCCCAGTCGATCTGCGAGATGAAGCCCGCGCTGAGCACGCCGAGGGCCGTGGAGAGCTGGTAGCCGGCGGTGAAGATGCCGAAGAAGACGACCTTGTCCCGTTCGGGCAGATATTTCGCGGCGACGACGAGGTAGACCGATCCGGCGACCTGCCCGCCCGCTGTCTGCAGCGTTCGGGCCACGATCACCAGCCAGATGTTCGAATGCAGTGCGAAGCCCAGTATCGAGCCGGCGAGCAGCAGTGCGATGCCGGCGACGGTCATCTTGCGCAATGAGACATAGTCGGCGAGCGAGCCGTAGACGAAGCAGACGATCCCCAGCACGAGCGAGGGGATGGCGGTGATGAGCTGGGCCTGGGCGGGGGCGTGGAGATCCTCGCCGATGGTGGTGAAGATGAAGCCGAACGCCTGCAGGCACAGCACACTCAGCACATAGATGGCGAGCAGGAATGCGAGCGCAGCCTTGATCTGACGCGGAGAACGGGGATTCTTGGCCAGATTCTGCTCCTGCGTATCTGGCCTTTGTGCGGTGGGATTGCCGGAAGTCACCCGCCCAGTCTATCGATTCGCGCGCATTTATCTTGCGGAAAGCAGCGCACAGCGGCGGGGTACAGCTGGCAGATGAGCGGCGACATGTGTCGCGCGACGCCTGCCTGGGCGTCAACGCAGAGACCGCCTTCCACACCCAAAACACAAAAGGACCCGATGGGCGGAAGCTCGTCCACACCCGTCCGTCGTAGACATTTCGCATACGTGTTCGCACGCAGTCGTTTTTCTATTGTTTATATATTTGCTTAATTATTTACTGACATCGTCATATCATTGTTAATACATATTGACTTCATCATACTGTCAGAGAAAGCCGTGCCTCCAATGACCACAACAGCGCGACAGGCCACAAACGAAATGACGACCGTGAGTTTTCGTACCAACCGCCAAATAAAGGAAGAGGCAAAACAGCTCTACTCCTCCCTCGGTATGGATCTTTCCACAGCCATCAATATCTTTTTGCGCCAATCGATCCGCGACAACGGCATCCCCTTCCATATCTCCGCCTCGTCACAGGCAAACATGGAAGCACGCCACGAAGCGGAGAACCATATCGGCAAATCATTCGCCACAACCGACGATCTGATGAAGGATCTGCTGGATGCTTAAATCGGTCTTTCGCACACAGCGATTCAAACGGGATATCAAGGCACTGCTGAAAAAGCATTATCGCCCGGAGATTCTCAAGAACGCGATCACTGCGCTAATGGACCAAGATCAGTCGCTGTTACGGACAAAATACCGGGATCACGCCCTCACCGGTGAATGGACAGGCTACCGCGAAATCCACTGCAGCGGCGACTGGCTGATTATTTACCGCATCAATAAAGCAGAACTCCAGCTTGTTCTCGTGCGTTCCGGCTCGCATGACGAGCTGTTCTGAACCATCCGCACACCCGACAACAATGCCGGACGCCCGACTAACAAACATGGGACGCCCCGGAAAAATCCAGGAGCGTCCCATGTTGCCATATCAGGATCGTCGACAGCTCAGAGCCGGCGACCGTCCATCACGACCGCCGGAGCCGTACCGTCCGACCCGGTCTGACTCAGTCTGAGTCAGATTGGCTCAGTCCGGCTCAGTCGTTGCGACGGCGTGCGACCACCGTGCCCGCACCGAGGCTGCACAGCACGACGGCGGCGCTGATGGCGAGCAGCGAGTCCGCGCCTGTGGAAGCGAGGGCCTTGCCCTGCTTGGACGCGGCAGCCGTGGCACCGTTCTTGGCATTCGGCTTGGCGCTCGGCGCGGCGGACTTCTTCGTGCCGGTCTGCCTGGCGGAATCCGTGCCCTTGCCGGTGTTCGAGGAATCCGGCTGCGACGGCGTGGATGGCTTTGCCGGCTTGTCGGCATCCTTGCCGGCGTCCTTGTTACCAGCGTCCTTGCCCGAATCCGCATCGCCGGAATGGCTGTCACCGGAGTGGCCGGGCTGATCCGGGTTGTCAGGTTTGCTCGGCTGGTCCGGATTCTCAGGCTTATCAGGCTCGCTCGGCTGGTCAGGGTTGCTCGGCTGATCCGGATTCACAGGCTGATCAGGGTTGTCAGGTTTGCTCGGCTGGTCAGGGTTCTCCGGCTTGCTGGGCTGATCAGGATTATCCGGCTGGTCGGGATTCTCCGGCTGCTTCGAGGCGTCCTCATCCGCCTTCTTGGCGGCATCCAGTTCCTTCTTTGCCGCATCAAGCGCCGCCTGGGCGTCGGAGACGGCCTTCGTCGCCTTCGTCACCGCGGCATCTGCGGCATCAGCCTTCTTCTGGGCCTCCTGCGCCGTCTTCTGGGCGGGGACGAGCGCGGCAACCGCATCGTCATACGCCTTCTGGGCATCGGCGACGTGCTTGTCATGCTGCTCGGTGGCGGACTTGAGGCTCTCCCTGGCGGCATCGAGGGCGGACTGCGCCTTGTCGACGGCGCCTTGTGCGGCGGCGACCGCCTGATGGCGCGCGTTGGCGGCCGTCAGATTCTTGTCGGCAGCCTCCTTGGCGGCCTTGGCGGAATCCACCTTCTGCTGCAGATCCGCGAGATCGGCGCTCTTGCCGGCCTGCGCGTCCTGCAGGGCCTTCCTGGCGGCGGCAAGCGCAGTATCCGCGGCCTGCTGGTCGGCCTGAGCCGTGGCGAGCGCCTTATCAGCGGCGGTCTTGGCATCCTGCGCGGCGGTGAGGGCCGTGGCGGCCTGGAACTGCGCGGTCTGGGCGGAAGACAGATCGCGTGCTGCGCTCTGCGCGGCGGCCCGCTTTGCCGCAAGGTCGTTGGCAGCAGCGTCGGCGGCAGCCTGCGCCGTCTCCACCTTCGCCTTCGCGTCCGCATATGCCTGCGGCGCATTATCGAGCTTGCTGACGTAAGAGTTTACAAGGTTCGTGAACTCGTCGACGGTGTAGTCAGGGGCATCAGACGTCGCCTGGAAAACGACATCCCCGGCTTTCCCATCGGCTTTGTTGACGGCAAGACCGAACGACGAACGATTGCTGTCAATGAAGTTGAGAAAATGTCCGACCTGCCCGTAAAAAGCGGAATCGCGCGCATAGACCCATGAGGAATCATGACGGTGGGCGCCCAGCGCGGCGTCGGTCTTGGCGGCATTCTCGAACACACGCTTCTCTTCTGTGTACCATCCGTCAAATGGCCAGTTCTTATCCGTCGTGGTGGTGGACTTGCCAGTCTCGTCCATCGACCAGTGCGTACGGCCTATTTCATTATCAGGGATCGAATCCCACACGCGCGGATCGTTCGAGCCTTCGTAATCAGTCGATTGCTCCGGCACGAGCCACGCGACGTTTTCCAGACCCGTTCCATAGAAATCACCGGTCTTCGCCTGGGCATGGTCTTCAACCGCGTTCGAGAAGAGAGAGTCAAGCTGAGAACCGACGACACCCTCAATGCTGATACCGAGGGTGCGCACTCCTTCCGTGCTACGGATGCTGTTGACCGCCGACAGGTATGACAGCGATGCCTGCATTTCCTCAAGGCTCAGCGCGTTCCCCTGCTTGCCAAGTGCCGGCTTGACATACTTGTCGTACCAGACTGCCTTGCCAGAAGCATGATTGACGAACAATGTGGTCCGGTCCTGATGCTCATGCGAGGTACCGTCCAGCCAGCTCTTCGCCATCTGAGCATGCGCCTTCTGCGCTGAAGTGGAGTTCGGATCCGCGATGATGGAATCGAGCAGACCGGACACACCCTTGGCCTTCTGTGCATCGGCATTGTCCGCCGCGGACTTGAGCGAGTCAGCCTGTGCCTTGGCGGAAGCGAGGGCGCTGTCGGCGGCCGTCTTGGCCGCCTGTGCGTCGGTCACGGCCTGATCCGCTGTCTTCTTTGCATTCTGCTTCGCGGTGACATCGCTGTCAGCGGCCGACTGCGCGTTCTGTGCGTTCGAGAGGGCTGCGGCGGCCGAGGTGGCTGCCGACTGCCTGGAGGAAACCTGCGAATCAGCCTGTTTCTTTGCGTTCTCGGCATCGGCAACGGCCTTCTGGGCACCGGAGAGATCCGTGGCACCCTGGGCGGCGGCAAGCGCGTCCTGCGCGGCCTGCAGTTTCTGCGCCGCCGTCTTGGCAGCCGACTGCGCGTCGCTGACCGACTGGCCGTCGGCCTCGGCCTTCTGCGCCTGCGCCAGAGCCTTCTGCGCGGCATCGAGCTTCTGCTGCGCCGCAGCGACGGCCTCACTGGAGGCGGTCTGCTCATTCTTGGCCGCCTCAAGCGCCTTCTGCGCCTGATCCTTCGCCTTCTGTGCGGAGGCGAGCGCCTGCTTCGCTGTGCTCAGATCCGCATCTGCCGATTTCTGGGCCTCCTGTGCGGCCTCAAGATCCGCTTTGGCCGATTTGACGAGCTTGGCGGCCTCATCGTACTTCTTCTGGGCCTCCTGCGTCCGGGCACTGCTCTTGGCTTCATCAATGGCGTTCTGCGAGGCGGTCACCTGCTCATGCGCAGACTGCAGATCCTCCTGCGCGAAGGCCGGGACGGCACCACCGGCAAGGGCGGCGATGGTCGCGGCGGACGCGAAGAACGAGATGCCCTTGCGCATCGTCTGCATGGTGCGTGCGGGCCGGGCGGCGGCATGCCTGCCACGCGGAGCGATCCTGAAATCCTTCATATTTTCCTTCTCTCCCGCCATTGCCATAACGCAGTGGCTCCGTCTCCAACGTACCCGTGCATGGCGTCAGGCTTGAAGCAGTTGAATTATCCACACATCGTGCAGAGGTGAAAATCTGCGATTCCTGCAATGTCGGTGAGAGAAAGAAAAGAAATGGGATGAACCATAAATAATTGCAATACACAACAACTGACTGCCGATGCAGACGCAACGCGGACGACCACGCCGCGGCAATAAAACCAATGGCGACAAATGAGATCAATGGCAACAAAAAGGTCGGGGCACTGGCGAACCAGCACCCCGACCTCAAGCCTTAAGGAAGCAGACAGGCTCACTCGCCCTGTGTAGAGCCTTCGCCCGCGCCGGCGCCAGAGCCCTTCACACCGGTACCCGCGGACGCATCGGCACTAGCCGATGACGCGGCGCCGGAACCGGATGCCTCGGTGCCGTCGTCACCGGCGAGCGGGTCGGCCGGCATGGTCGAGAGCGTGAGATGGTCCTCGTCGCCCACATGGTCGACCAGCACGGTGTCGCCGTCGCTGACCTGCCGCGAGAGCAGCATATTCGCCATCTGGTTGTCGATCTGCGTCTGGATGAGCCGACGCAGCGGACGGGCGCCGTAGACCGGGTCATAGCCTGTGTCGGCGAGCCAGTCCTTGGCCGACTTCGTCACCTGCAGACGGATGCGGCGATCCGACAGGCGGGCGGAGACGCGACCGACCTGGATGTCGACGATCCGGCCCAGATCCTCGCGGGTGAGCGGGTCGAAGACGATCAGATCGTCCAGACGGTTGAGGAACTCCGGCTTGAAGTGCGCGTGCACGGCGTCGAGGACGGCCTTCTTGCGGGCGTCGGCGTCCATGTCGTCGCGCAGCAGGTACTGCGAGCCGAGGTTGGAGGTCATGATGATGACCGTGTTGGTGAAGTCGACCGTCCTGCCCTGGCCGTCGGTCAGACGACCGTCGTCCAGCACCTGCAGGAGCAGGTCGAACACCTCCGGGTTGGCCTTCTCCACCTCGTCGAACAGCACGACGGAGTACGGGCGACGGCGCACCGCCTCGGTGAGCTGGCCGCCCTCCTCGTAGCCAACGTAGCCCGGCGCGGCACCGATCAGGCGGGACACGGAGGCCTTCTCCATGTACTCCGACATATCGATGCGCACGATGGCCTTCTCCGAGTCGAAGAGGAAGTCCGCCAAGGCCTTGGCGAGCTCGGTCTTGCCCACGCCCGTAGGTCCCAGAAACATGAAGCTGCCGGTGGGGCGGTTCGGGTCGGACACGCCGGCGCGCGCACGGCGCACCGCGTTGCTCACCTCGCTGATCGCCCGCTTCTGGCCGACGACCCGCTTGGAGAGCGAGTCCTCCATGTGCAGCAGCTTCTCGTCCTCGCTCTCGGTCAGACGGCCCACGGGGATGCCGGTCCACTCGGCCACGATCTGGGCCACGGACTGCGCGTCCACATGGTCGGGCACCATCGGCTCCTCCACGGAACCGTTCGCGCCTGTCTGTCCCGCGTCCTCACGCGAGTCGACGTCCTGCTTCTGCGCCTGTTCGAGCTTCTTGCGGATCTCCGGGATCTCGCCGTAGAGGATCTTCGAGGCGGTGGCGAGGTCGCCCTCACGGGTGGCCTTGTCGGCCGCGACCTTCTTGGCGTCGAGCTCGGCGCGCAGGTCGCCCACCTTGTTGTGCTCGGCCTTCTCCGCCTTCCAGCGGGCGTTGAGACCGGCGAGCTTCTCCTTTGTGTTGGCGAGCTCCTTCTCGATCTTGTGCAGACGCTCCTTGGAGGCCGGGTCGGTGGCCTTCTTGAGCTGCATCTGTTCCATCTGCAGACGGGTGACCTTGCGGCCGAGCTCGTCGATCTCCTCCGGGGAGGAGTCAAGCTCCATACGCAGATGCGCGGCGGCCTCATCGATCAGATCGATGGCCTTGTCCGGCAGCTGGCGGTCGGTGATGTAGCGGTTGGACAGCTGGGCGGCGGCGACGAGCGCGTCGTCGCCGATGGTGACCTTGTGGTGTGCCTCGTAGCGGCGCTTGAGACCGCGCAGAATGGCGATGGTGTCCTCCACGCTCGGCTCTCCGACGAACACCTGCTGGAAGCGGCGCTCGAGGGCCGGGTCCTTCTCGATGTTCTGGCGGTACTCGTCTAGCGTGGTGGCGCCGATCAGGCGCAGCTCGCCGCGGGCGAGCATGGGCTTGAGCATGTTGCCCGCGTCCATCGCACCCTCGGAGGCGCCGGCACCCACGATGGTGTGGATCTCGTCGATGAAGGCGATGATATTGCCATCCGAGCGCTTGATCTCGTTGAGGACCGCCTTGAAGCGCTCCTCGAACTCACCGCGGTACTTCGAGCCGGCCACCATGCTGGCCAGATCGAGGGAGACGAGCTTCTTTCCGCGCAGTGTGGTGGGCACGTCGCCCGAGACGATGCGCTGGGCCAGGCCCTCCACGACGGCGGTCTTGCCCACGCCGGCCTCGCCGATGAGCACAGGGTTGTTCTTCGTGCGACGCGAGAGGATCTGCATCACACGGCGGATCTCCTTGTCACGGCCGATGACCGGGTCGAGCTTGCCCTCCTTCGCCTCGGCGGTCAAGTCGACGGAATACTTTTCGAGCGCCTTGTAGGTGCCCTCGGCGTCCGGGCTGGTCACATGCGCCCCGCCGCGCACACCCGGCACGGCCTTGCGCAGCGCGTCCGGCGTGACGTGCTCCTCGGCGAGAATGTCCGCCGCGGACGAGGGGCCGATGGCGATGCCGATGAGCAGATGCTCGGTGCTCACGTACTGGTCGCCGAGGGCGGACATCTCCTTGTCCGCATTGGCGAGGGCGACGGTGAGCTGGCGCGAGGCCTGCGGCTGCGTGGTGCTCTCGCCGCTGGCGGCCGGCAGCTTGGTGAGCGCCTGGCGCACGCGGGCGCCGATGCGCTCGCGGTTGCCGCCCGCGGCCTGGATGAGGGGAATGACGACGCCGCCCTTCTGGCGCAGCAGCGCGTCGAGGACGTGCAGCGGGTCGACCTGCGGGTTGCCCGCCGCGGACGCCGACTGGATGGCGTCGCCCAGGGCCTCCTGGGCCATATTCGTATACTTCTGGTCTTCTGCCATAGTGTCTCTCCTGTTCGCCCCGTGCCGGCCCGCACCGGTCGGGGCATTCCGACGATTTCTATACAGACCAACAGGAGATGTGAGCAGATATTCCCAAAAGTTGAGGAAGATCGACTCAAGTTTTGATTTTGGGTGCGATCATCAGTGCGATTGCGGTCATCGGTGCGATCATGTATGCGCACCATGCCGCCACAACGCGCCGTCATCAGGATTTTCTCTTCCGGATACCCGGCGGATACCACCCGGATATCGGACGGATATCATGTGGATATCACACTGACATCGACTGCCAGCATCGAAAAATTGCAGATCCCGGCAGGGTGTGAATATGTGTAAACAGTTCTGCACATGGCCTGTGTTTTCAGCGAAATCGTAAAGACCCCCGCGTAAAATCGGCTATTCAATAATGCAGTCAACCAACCAGCAGACCAGGAGGCGCGCGATGAATGCTTATCAACCACGGCATCGGGCACCGTCTGGCCGCGCCGCCGCCCTCAGCAGGCGTCCGGGGCTGTTCGCGGGCGCCCTCGCCGCCGTGCTGGTTCTCGCGCTCCTGCTGACCAGCTTTATCGTCCGCCCCGCCGCCGCGGATACCGTGGCGGATCCCACCACTGCCGTCTCTGTCCGCTTGGCCTATCCAGATAACAAAGACCATACAGACGGCGTGACCGTGCAACCCGGCACAGAATTTTCCGGCACCATCAGACTCAACGAGGCAACGAGTCCATCAAAAGATGCCACCAATCTCAAAGTGACGCTGCGCGTGCCCAAAGAGCACGTCACAAGTATCTCTGTCCTGAGAGATTCCAAGGCGACCAGTTCCGATAAGCTCCCCTACACAATCTCTCCCATTACATCTGACGGCGACGATTGGGCCATCACGATCACATGGCAGACATACGAACATTCGGGTACCTATACGTTTCCGTTTTCAATGACAGTGGCAAACGGCGAAACACCTGATGGCTTTGTCACCCACCCCGTTGCAACTATTACTTCGGATCAAAATCCGGATGTCACCAAATCCAATTCACTCACAGTGACCGCAAAATATCCAAAAACGACCTTGACCAAATTGGCGAACGGCCGCGAATCAGATAACACGACGGTTGTGGGGACATCCGTAGATGCCACCCTGAACGGAACTACCTACATCCCCGAGGGAAGCGCCACAACCATGACGTTTTCCTTTAATTCGAACAAAAATATATCATCTCTTCGAACGCTCAGCTCGGCGACACTGACTGACACGCTTCCTGTTTATAAGGATTATCTTGGAAGCACACGTCGCGCGTCTTTCAATGCCGCGGCGAATCCGGATTGGAAACTCTCGGCGGATGGGGAAACTGTCACCTATAAAAAGACCGGTAATAGCAATACCCTTGCCAACAGTTTCCCGTCTCTCAAACTCAGCTTCCCCGGATTGCCGCTGACCGAGAAGGGTACCTTCACCGTCGACGGACAGACGAAAAATTATCACTATGCTTCTGTTACCAATTCGGCAACAGTGACGACGGAAGTGCCGAATCTTGCCAGTGGCGAACAAGCACCCACGGCCACCGATTCCATCAGCCTGAACGTGGCTTCAAAGGAGTATGCGGAAGCTCCCAGCAATGGCTTCCTCGCCGTTTACGTAGCAAGCTCTGGCGCAAATTATCAGACAGTCAATGTTTCAAACACACCCACCAACCGAGGAAAAGAATTTGCATGGGCCTTCGATGCGACTAATTCGCTCCAGTACCCCATGAAGAATGTCGAGCTCCACAACGATTCTGCGGTGTCCGGCTATGGTCTTGACTCGCGTTTGAAAGTGACGGGAATCACTTCCATCTCCATCAACGGGCTATCAGACAGCGAGGTACTGAAAAACATCGATTCCGTCTGCGCCTATGAAGCCGATGGGGATGGAACATGCAAGCCACAGACGTTGGATTCTTCATCCGGCAAGCTCTCTGTCACCTTTGATTCATCTGCCACATATTCCGGATTCTCCATCAAATTCAAACCGGACTGGAAATGGCCGGTCGGATCAAATATCAATGTCCACGCATCCTCTTCTCTCCGTGACCCAGATGCAGCCAGCTGGAACACTCTTGAATCGCCGAACAATGTCCTCAAGAACACCGCTCGAATGAGTGGGACAATGCTCTCCGAGACGCTCAATTCAGATGGAACCTCGGAATACACTGAACTCGGCACATCAGTAGCATCGGGCTGGGCACAATATGTATTGACCCCGTTTACCGAGAAGCTTCAGATCGTGCACACCGGAATTGATATTTATGACTGGAAAACGGCAACTGTCAACAGTTCAAAACTCGTTATTTATGGCATCAAAGGAACTCTAGATTCTGAGAAGAAGTACCAGAATCTTCGTGTTGTCCTTCTTCTTCCTGCCGGGATGACATACACGTCCTATGCCAACACAGCAGCTGCTTATGGCAATAAGGTTGATGTCAGCAATCTCGTCGACAAGAAAAGCATCACTACTGTCAGCAATTTCAACGGCACGGAGATGACCAAGGTCACCATTCCGCTCGACCAGTCCATCGCAAAACAGTTTATGAGCGGGACCAGCGATACATGGCAGGCGTGGCTCGAATTCAATGTCAACATCACTGATGATTCCGATACCGAGAATCCCAATGTCATGGTTGGCTATATCACTGCCGACAACGCTCCAGATCCCGGTACAGAGACCGGCTTCACTGATTACTCCACACCACTTCCGTCGTCCACCGGTGAAGGCGTCTATCCTGATTCCTATAAAATCGGACCGCATACGAACATCAGCGCAGTCTCTTCCGCATACACCGTGACGGCGGCAAGCGGAACCCATGCCCAGCAGACGGTCCAGAATGACACAGCGGCAAGCAAACCGAATAAGCAGGGTGTCAGTGCCAAGGCAGGCGATGATCTGACCTATAACTTGCTGGTCAGCAGTGGAGGCGGCGCATCGACCAATACACGCATTTTCGACGCACTGCCTTCCACGTCTAACGGCAGCAAGTTCAATGTCCGTTTGAGGTCGTTCCCGACTCTGCAAGATGAATACAAAAATAGCTATAGGCTGCTGTACACAACCGACAGCAGCGCGTCGACAGCTTCTACTGCGGATACGGTCGACTCCGTTGTGAATAACAATTCACTCTGGAAGAGCGAAAGCGAACTCACAGCCGAAAACAAATCTGCCGCAGACGTGACGGCTATTTTGTTGGTGCCAACGGATGAAACCGCGAAGACACCTGATTTTCTCCGGCTCAGTCTGCCAGTAAGCATTCCTTCCGATATTTCGGTCAAATCTACGGATTATAAGACCAATCCGCTTGACGGTATTGGCCTTATTGCCGCTCCTGAAGCTCGGAATAATTTCTGGTACAGCACGCAGACAGTCGTCTGGAAACAGTCAAACTCCTCATACGCACGGCTGGGTGCGATCGCCGGATTCGTCGTCAAGAAGGTGAGCGCCGACGATTCGCCACTGTCAGGGGCCACGTTCTCGTTCCCCACGTCCGAAGGCGACACCACCTCGTCTGAAACGACCAATGACAGCGGTCACGCCACGTTCTATGGACTCCAGCCGTCGGACGGCACCACTTCGCTCACCCGCTCGCTCAGCGAGACGCAGGCACCGGACGGCTACCTGCCCGCCGACGATCTGAAGATCAAAGTCGAGAAGGCCGGCGACACACTGAAGATGACCTGTACCACGAAGAGCGGTGGGGCATGCTCCGGCTCGGGTACCAACGAGGACCCGTTCGTCGTCATGGATATGAAGGCGAACGCCTCACTGCCGTTCACCGGCAGCAACAAGCTCGTCGTCCTGCTGGCCGGTATCGCCGGCTCGCTCCTGCTGCTCTCCCTCGTGGCGGTCGGCATCTATGCCAGGCGCAGGCGGGAAATCTGAGCATCGGGCGGGTGTCCTGTCCAGCCTAGAAAGCAGGCTCACAGCCTCACTGAAAGCCTGTTCCCGCCGTCCGCGTCAGTGTCGATCTCCCAACGGATCTGTGTGCAGGCATCAAGAAACGCCTCGTCATGCGAGACGAGCAGCACCGCACCGCGGAACGCCGCAAGCGCCGCGCCCAGCGCCTCCACCGAGGCGAGGTCGAGGTGGTTCGTCGGCTCGTCCGCCACGATGAGCGCGGGTGGGTCGGCCAGAATGCCGAGGCACAGCAGTAGCTTGCGCAGCTCGCCCGGTGAGGGCGCGGCGCCGCCGAGCAGACGATCCGGGTCCGAGTTGAGACGCGCATAGCCAGAGAGCACACGGCCACGATCATCCGGCGGAAGAGCGCGCAGCCTCTCCATCGCCGCGGCCGTCTCCTCAGGCCCGCATTCCTGCGGCAGCACGAGCACCGGCACATCCTTCTCCACGCCTTTTTCGAGCAGCCGGTGCACCAGACTCGTCTTGCCGGCGCCGTTCGCGCCCGTCAGACCGATATGGTCGTTCGGACCGATGAGCAGATCCGGGTAGCCCGTCCCACAGTCCAGGCTCCCGGCCGGCAGCTGGGCGAGAACGCGCCTGTGCGAAGGTTCCACGACGGAGAAGAACTCCGCCACATCCGCGTCATAGCGGTGCGCGGGCTCCACGAGGGCGTTCTTGTTTTGCTCGGCACGGCGCAGACGCGACTGCGCCCTCGCCCCCGCACGGGCACCCGCCGCATCGGCGTCGGTCATGTGCGCCAGCTTGTGACGGGCACGGGCATCATGATCGCGGGGGTCGAGTCCCGCACCGGATTTGCGTGACTCGGCATGCGCGGTGGCCCGCCGTGCGGCGTCCTCCATGCCGGCGAGCTGGCGGACCTGCCGGCCGGCCTGCTCGACCAGACGGCTCTGCGCGGCGCCGTCGGACACGAGCTGGGCGTGCGCCTGCGAGTAGTTGCCGCTGATCTGCCGGCCCGTCGTCACTGTGCCGGAGGCGCCGTGCACACGCGTGAGGAACAGGCAGGAGGTAGCGAGCGCGTCGAGCACCACGCGGTCGTGCGAGATCAGCACGCCGATGCCGCGAAAGCCCTGCAACACCTGCGTGAGCCGGCGGCGGGAGGGCAGGTCGAGATGGTTCGTAGGCTCGTCGAGCAGCAGCAGGTCCGGCCGTTTGTTGAGGGCGCAGGCGAGCTGGAGGCGTTTTTTCTCCCCGCCGGAGAGCGAGTCGAACCGCCACGGCCAGTCATCGCCGATGTCGAGGCGCGTGCGCAGGTCGATGGCCTCGGATGACCAGTCCTGCGAGAACTCCTCCAGTCCGTCCGGCTCGCGCGTGACCTCCTGCGGGCACCACGCGGTGACGAGCGTGCCGGAGGCGGGATCCGGATCGATGGAGCCGGATGCGGGCTTCAGCCCGTCACGACCCGTCATGAGAGCGGTGAGCGTGGTCTTGCCGATGCCGTTGTCGCCGATGATGGCCGTCCAGCCGGGCGAGAACACGGCGGTGACGTCGGAGAAGAGCGGCGCCTGGCCGGGCCAGGCGAAGCCGAGACCGTTCAGATGCAGCGCGGAAAGTGACATGTGGCACCTCTCAATCCCCGGAAGAACCGGGCTGATATCCGGGCAAACCGGGCTGTTATCCGGAAGAACCGGGAAAACTCTTGAAGACCTTCTAAAAACTCTACGCAGGAACGCCTGGGACAGGCCGACAGGCCCGGTGATCCGGCGACTCAGTGACCCGACATGCCCGATGATCCACTGACACGGTAACCCAACGGACCCATTGTGAACCCCTCCGGATGATCAATCAGGCTGTATTGTCCGGATGATCAATCGGACTGTGTCTTTCCTGATTAGTGGATCTGCCCATGATCGGGTCTGTCTCGATGATCGGATTGTACGCGATTGGGCTGTGCGCGGATCCGCAGCGTCCTAGTCTACACTGTCTACAATCAAATTATCTACAAATGTGGCCACTACAATGGCGGCCATCAACAAACACACTGACTATCACATATCTATTCGTATCAAAGCAAAGGAGATCGACAGATGACCGACGCCACGCATCTTCGTACCATGCATCCCGCCTCCCGCGAGCGCGAGCAGCTCGAAAAGAAGCACCCGGGACTCGGGCCGGACGTGGGCAGCATCTCCCCCGCCGAATGGTCGGTGCTGCGCGTGCTGTGGACGGAGGAGAGCGCCACCGCGCGCCGGCTCTCCGACCTGCTGCTCAACCAGCGCGGCTGGTCCGGCTCCACCGTCAAAACACTGCTCGCACGGCTGGAGAAGAAGGGCATCGTGCGCGCGCAGAAGGCGGAGCACACGCGCGGCTACGTCTACCGGCCGCTCATCGACGAGAAGACCGCCGCGATCGGCCGCGCCGACGCCGTCTTCGATGACACATGCGCCATGCAGCGCGGGCAGGTGCTCCTCCACCTCGTCTCCCGTCTGCAGCTCTCCCAGGCCGACATCGCCGCACTCGAGCAGGAACTGGAGAAAAAGAAGGCGGACGCCCCTAAGAGCATCCGCTGTGACTGCGAGAAAGGCTGTGAGGACTGACGAGGCTGTGAGGACTGACGGGAGCAGAGACGCCAGTCTCCCTTGCTCTCATCGCAGCCCCGGATGACCACCCGGGCAGATTCGTCCCGTCCGGACAGATCGTCCAGATCGTCAGCCTTCCAGCCGCATGTAGAGCAGCGGATACGGCTGGCCCTGCTCGTCGTGGTCGGTGCGCTTGTAGACCGTGAAGCCCATGTGCTCGTAGAAGCCCTTGGCCTGCGGGTTCTGCTCGTTGACGGCGAGCCGCGTGACGCCGAGGTGGTCGATGCCATAGCGGATCAGGTGCTTCCCGACCCCTTTTCCGCGCTGGTCGGGTGCGACGAACAGCATCTCGAGCATCGGCGGGTTGACGCCCATGAACGCGACAGGGTTGCCGAGAATGCCTTTCCCGTTCGCAGGATCATCGACTCTTACGCCGCCGGCAGCTTTATCATCTGTCTGCATTCCATCAGTTTGTGCACCATCCACGCTGCTATCCGCAAAGTCCAATTCACCGGCATCCTCCGTGGCAACAACCAGATACTCGACACCCTGGAGCGCCTGCGGGACGTACGCTTTGATCTGGGAGATCTCAGATGGCGAGAGGAACAGGTGCGTGGCTTTGACGGATGCCTCCCACACCTGCACGAGCCGGTCGATCAGCTCCGGCGTCCGTTCACCGACCTCATGGATATCAATGCGCCCGTCGCTCATTCCCATGTCCCCCACACGACGACGTCCAACACACGATGGCATCCGACACCGATCCTGCCTATCGCGCGAAACCATGCGTTATGGTGCCAAAACCCGTCGCACGCACCACTTTCACACACGTTCCAGCGGTTTCTCAAGTTTTTCCGCTGCCAAGGAATTGAGGCTCATACCTTCCTCGGCGGCCTCCTCGGCAAGCTGCCGATGCGCCACCGGCGAGATGCGGACGACGAATCGACCGGAATAATGTCTGTCAGCAAATGGCCGCGGCGGCTTCATGCCCTCCTTGCGCATATCCGCGACAGCCTCCTCGGTGACCTTCTGGATGCCGACGAACGCTGCATCAGGCGATTCATCCAACCAACTCAGTCCCGGGATCTCGGCGACGGTCCCGACATACTCCTCATCCTCAGGCGACCACTGCACACGGAACATATAGTGCCGAATCTCGTCTTCAATAATGCTGTGCTGTTCCATCTCGTCTCTTTTCTCCCCGTTTATCGCGTCATTCTGTCGATGGCAGCCAGAACTTGTCTGACTTGATACGGTTTCGCCTGACCATCATGCCCGGGTTGGATATTGACGTATGGGGCGCCTTCCCATGGTGTTCGGTAGATATGATGCGATGTCCCGTTGTTGCGCGGTCTGCCAAAGAAGTCATCACAGACTTTCTTCAGATCCGCATAACGCACTCCTTTCGGATTTCGTCGCATCATATCGAGGATCTTGTCGATACTCGCCATAGTACTATATATAGTACTACCAAATGACACACCAGCACTGCGGCGGCACTCGCAGCATCAGCAGCACTCATGTAATCGACGGTATCTCCGTTTTGTGCGGTGCCCGACGCGGCCCCACCCGTCGACGACGCTTCCCGCACGGGCCATGTGACGCCGTTTCTGCTCAGCCGTCGCAGGTGCGGGTAGAAATTTACACCGCACAAAGCCGAGAAAGCATCCTGATAATAGAGATCCCCTGCCGCGAGACGACGTCGACGACACTCACACGCCGCCGGCCGGGTCACTTCATCAGGCCGAGGCCCTTGAGCCACTTGTCAGCGCCCGTATTCTGCACGATCATATCGGCGACGCGCATGGTGTTGCCGATCTTGGCAGGCTGGGACTGGCCGTAGATGGCGGACTTGGAAGAGAAGACGACGACAAGCGTCTTGCCGTTTGTGGAGGCCATGGTCGATCCTTTCTTTGATGAATTTGATGATGGTGATGAGCCAGAAGCCGAAGAAGACGAAGAGGAGCCGGACGGCAATGTGTCCGGATCCTTCTTGTTCAGATCGCTCATAACAATTGTCCTATCGCTTAAAGTGCTTGAGATTCAACAACTTGTGCCCGGGGCGACGGGCAAATTCCGATGCGTCAGGCGTGACAGACAGGAGGAGACACCGGGGACGACAGGATGACCCGGCGTGCCTGACCACCACCTCCCGTGCAGCTTGCATGCAGCTTGCATAGAGTGCAGAGCAGGGGCGGTCGCGCATCTGTCTCATTCCGACTCTTTGAGTATGCCGCAGGCGCAAGGCACTGAAAATTGCCGCGTTCTGAAGCTAGCATGCGCTGTATGAATACTTCAGACGGCAGCATTCAGCAATCAGACAATCCGCCGTCAGACGGCGACATCCCGCGTCTGCCGCTCGAGACGCTGCTGGGCGGGACGAGCAATCCGGAGACCCCCCTCACCCGGCTTAAAGAGCTTGTCGCCTTCAGCGAGCTTGGTACGCTCGCCGCTGCCTCACGTGCGCTGCTGCTCACGCAGCCGACCGTCACCCGTGGTATCCAGCAGCTTGAGCGCACACTCGGCGTTCCCCTGTTCGACCACCAGCCCAACCGCCTCATCCTCACCGACGCCGGCAGGATCTACGCCCGCCGCGCCCGCGCGATCCTGGGGCTGTGCGCCGATTCCGTCGCCACCGTGCGCGGCTACGTCTCCGCCCAGGATGCCGCAGCCGTGCTCAGCCTCGGGGCCACCCTGCCGGGCCCGACCCTCTGGCTCGACCAGGTGTACAAGCCCTCGCCGGGCTCCCATGCCTATCGCAGCGATGACGTGCTCTGCCCGCCGGACTGGGTGGTGCCCCGACTGCGGCAGTATTCCGATGCGCTGATCTTCACCTCGGAGGAGATTTTCACCGCCGACCAGGAATCCCATCAGAAATCAGGCGACCAGACGACAGCCTCCCCCACGGCTGCCAACGCCACCGGCGAGGAGGTCGAGTCGGCCTTCATCGGCACCGAGCGCATCGCCGTGCGCGTCAACAAATTTTCCGGTCTGGCGGGCCGCCGCTCGGTCACCTTCGCCGACCTGCATGACCAGCAGTTCCTTGTTGTCACCGACATCGGGCCGTGGAAGCAGATCATCGAGGACAATATTCCGGGCGCCCGGTTCATGTACCAGCAGGATCCGGACTCGTTGCAGATTCTGCAGGATTCCTCGTCGTTCCCGACGTTCACGAGCAACCTCTCGAAGAACCCGAATCCTGATGATGACGACCGCGTGACGATCCCGATCGACGACCCTGCCAACCGGGTGGATGTGTACGGCGCCTACCTCGTCTCACAGAAAAAGCGGGTCATGCCGCTGCTGCACGACATGACCCGTCAGTGGCCGGCACCGATCGCCGGGCCGGAGAATCAGAATCAGTAGACCGGGCGATCCTGGCCCTGCGTGGCCGGATCGGCGATGCCCAGGCTGTCCTTGCTGCCGAACGTCGGATCGGCGACAATGCGCAGCACCACGTCGGCGATGGACTTGCGCGAGCCGGAAACACCCACAAACGGCTCATGGCGATGGGTGACGGTGTACTTCACCTCGTCACGGTCGTTGAGCCACGGCAGACGCAGAGTGGTCCAGTCGAGGCCGGAGTTCTCCAGCAGCTCGTCGACCACTACGGCCGGCGTGCCCTTCGGGTCGCCGTTGAAGCAGTACTCGCGGTTCCAGCGGCCAAACTCTCCGGGAACCTCGTTGTACAGGCCGAGCAGACTCGTCTCGATCACACGGCTGATGCCGTTCTCTTTCGCGGCAGCGATGATGTTCTTCGTCGGGCGGTTCTGCGGATCGTGGTCGTTGACCGCGGAGAAGATCATGTCCTGCCCCTTGGCGGCAGCGACCACGTCCTCGCGGTTGTTGATATCGCCCTCGATGAGCGTGACGCGCGGGTTGGAGGCGAGATCGGCCATACGGGACTTGTTGCGCAGGAACAGGGTGAGCTCGACGTCCTTGAACTGCGGCTCGGTGAGGATCCGCTGCTCCACAAGGCGGGCGATCTGGCCATGGGCGGCAAGAATCAAGAGTTTCACGTGAAACATCCTTTCACTTCATCATTGTCAGACAGTGATTGCCAGGCAGTGGTCAATGATGCTGAGCAATAGCCGCACGTTATCGAGCGGCATACGCCGATACCGAGCCCCAGCCAAAGAGTGAGGGACCGAGGCACGGCACTGCGACGATCTTCAGTTATGACAATCTCCTGTTATGAGGGCACATGTGCGTGTGCCCGGGCGACCAGCTCAGATATCGAGCTGGCGCAACGAGGAGCCGAAGATGTTCTCGATGGCCACCGGGTCGTGGTGGCTGAAAAACTGGCTCTCGCCGGTGTCGAGCGAGGCCATGGCCTGCATATCCTCATCGGAGAGGGTGAAGTCGAAGACATCGAAGTTCTCCTGCATGCGGGCCTTGTGCACGGACTTCGGGATGGCGACGATGCCGCGCTGCAGCAGCCAGCGCAGGATCACCTGGCCGTTGGACTTGCCATATTTCTTACCAATTTCGGCGATACGCGGGTCGGTGAAGATGTGGTTCTTGCCCTCGGCGAACGGGCCCCACGACTCGGGCTGCACACCCTCGGACTGCAGGAACGCGACGGAATCCTTCTGCTGGAACCACGGATTGAGCTCGATCTGGTTGACGGCCGGCTTGACGCGCGCCATCAGCTCAAGGTTCTTGACCTGGTCCGGCCAGAAGTTGGAGACGCCGATGGAACGGATCTTGCCCTCCTGCTGCGCCTCCTCGAGCGCCTTCCACGCCCCGGCGATGTCGCCGTACGGCTGGTGGAGCAGGTAGAGGTCGAGATAGTCGGTGCCGAGCTTTGTGAGTGAGAGGTCGATGCCGGCCTTCGCCTTCTCATAGGTGAACTGGCTCACCCACAGCTTGGAGGTGAGGAAGATGTCCTCACGCGCCACGCCCGAGGCCTTGACGGCCGCCCCGACGGCCTGCTCGTTGCCGTAGGCGGTGGCGGTGTCGATGAGGCGGTAGCCCACCGAGAGCGCGTCCTCCACGGCCTGCTGCGCCTGGGAGAGGTCGGTGACCTGGAAGACGCCGAAGCCGAGCTGCGGCATGGTGTGGCCGTCATTGAGGGTGACGGTCGGGACGGACCGGGTGCTGGACGTATCAGCCATGATGCCTTCTTTCACGCCGGCCGGGGATTGGCCCCGGCTTTCCGCTGACATCACCATGGTCACACCGACCGGCCGGTCTGAAAATTACTTCTGCCGCACCGTAGTATTTACCAAACGCATACTGCCGTGCCCGGGGAACGACTCCCCCAAAGACACGGCAGCAGACAGAAAGAGGGCAAGAAGGAAAGGCGGAAGAAAGACAAAGGAACAGGCGAAAGGAGACAAGGTCAGACGGTCCCTTCCGCGAAGCCTTTCCTCACCGCACCTTCCGGCCGGCGCACCACACGTGGCGCACCGCCCAATCGGCCGGGTCGAGCAGCAACGCATCGGCCGCATAGCCGGGACGCAGCAGGCCGAGCGGATGACCGGTGAGCGGGTTGGGCCGGTCGAGGCCGAATGTGCGCGCGGGGGTGAGTGTCGCCGCCTCCACCGCGTCGGCCGGACTGATGCCCAGAACCTGCACGGCGCGCTGCACCGAGCGCTCGAGCAGGAGCGTGGAACCGGCGATCGCCCCGTTGGAGACAAGCCGCGCATGGCCGCCCTCCACGTTGACATCCAGCTCGCCGAGCTTGTAGCGACCGTCGGGGCAGCCGGTGGCGGACATCGCATCGGTGACGAACGCCGTGCGATGCGGGGCGAACGCGAAGCCGAGCCGTAACATCGGGTCCTGCACATGGAAGCCGTCGTTGATGAGCTCGATGCTCACGCGCGGATCCTCCACGGCGGCCGGGATCGGGCCGGGATTGCGGTGGTGCAGGCCGTTCATGGCGTTGAACAGGTGGGTGAGGATCCTCGCACCGGCGTCGAACGCCTGCCGTGCGGTGGCGTAATCGGCGTCCGTGTGGCCGACCGCCGGCACCACGCCCGCCGCGGCAAACGTGCGCACCGCCTCCATGCCGTGCGCGCGCTCGGGGGCGAGGGTGATCTGGCGGATCGTGCCCTGCCCCGCCTCCAGCAGCCGGGCGACGGCCGCAGGCTCCGGATCGCGCAGACAGGCGGGATCATGGGCGCCCTTGCGCGAGAGCGCAAGGAACGGCCCTTCGAGATGCGAGCCGAGGATGTCCGGCCGGCCTGCCATCTTCTGCCGCACGGCGGCGATGTTGCGCGCCATCACGTCGAGCGGGTTGGTGATGAGCGAGCATACCTGGCGGGTGGTGCCGTGCCAGGCGTGGGCGGCGCGGGCGACGTCGATGCCCTCCGGGCCGTCGTCGAAGCTCGCACCCCAGCCGCCGTGGGCGTGGATGTCGATATAACCCGGCACCAGCAGGGCGCCTTGGGCGTCGAGCACCCGGTCCGGCGCGACCCCCGCCGCACGGCAGGCATCGGCGAACGGGTCGACCGCCGACCCGTCCGTACCGTCCACACCGACCGCGTGCGCCTGTGCGCCCGGGCTCTCGACACCCTCCCCGTCGCCGGTGGCCCGGGGAGGCCCCCGCGGCCCCCCGCCCCGCCCCCAGCCCGGGGGGCCCCCCCCCGCGGGGGGGGTGGGGGGGCCCAGGTTAGCCAA
>CAIFES010000006.1:80737-123712 GCA_903789535.1 uncultured Aeriscardovia sp.
CCCCCGCCCGCCCCGCCCACCCCCCCCGGGGGCCCCGGGCCCCCCGGGCCCCCCCCCCCCCCCCCGCCGCCGGGGCCCCGCCCCCCCCGGGCGCCCCGGGCCACGAGCCAGAAGCCGTGCTCGACCCCGCCTGCGTCGATCTTCGTGGCACCATGTATCGCAAACGGCTGCGCCGGCCCCTCCAGCGCCGTGGTCACAGAGCGGACCTTATCGGCAAATTGCGGCAATCCCGCCATCACGCATCTCCTTCTCTCCGCGCTTTCTCCCCGGCCGACCGTCACGCACGGCGGCCAGCCCGAGAGGAGAACCGATCAGACGAACCAATCAGACAGATCGATCAGATGGACTGCCAGGCCGGCTTGTGCGCGTAGGCCCAGCGGTAGTAGTCCTTGTGGCGCAGACGGGAGGCGGCCTCCTCATCCACGATCACCGTGGCGTGCGGGTGCAGCTGCAGCGCCGACGCCGGGCAGAACGACGAGACGCCGCCCTCCACGGTCTCGGCCACCGCCTCGGCCTTGCCCTCGCCGAATGCGAGCAGCACGAGGTGGCGCGCCTTGAGGATGGTGCCGATACCCTGCGTGATGCAGTGGGTGGGCACCTTGTCGACATCGTTGTCAAAGAAGCGGGCGTTGTCCTCGCGGGTCTGCTGGGCGAGCGTCTTGACGCGCGTTCCGGAGGCGAGGGAGGAACCCGGCTCGTTGAAGCCGACATGGCCGTCCGTGCCGATACCGAGGATCTGCACGTCCACGCCACCGGCGGCGGCGATCGCCTTGTCATACTCCTCACCGGCATGCGCCACCCGGGCAGAATCGGAGAGCGGGGCGCCCTCGAGCACGTCGCCCGGCACGCGGACGTTGGCGGGGTCGAGGCCGAGCGGTTCGACGACGGTGCGATGGATGGTGCTGTGATAGGACTGCGGGTGGCTCAGCGGCAGGCCGATGTACTCGTCGAGCGCGAAGCCGCGCACGCGAGAGACATCGATCTTCTCGTTCTCGATGATTTTCGCGAGCTCCTCGTAGGCGGCGAGCGGCGAGCTGCCGGTCGCCAGGCCGAGCACCGCGTCCGGCTTGTTTTTGATGAGATCGGCCACGGAGCGGGCATAGATTCTGCCCGCCTCCTGCTGATTTTTGACGATGATGACTTCTGCCATTGTGTGTCCTTTCTTGCTGTTCTTTCAGTCTGTTTCTTCCTGTCCGACCGCCCGCTCATCCGAAGCGGCGGCGAGCGCGGAGGCGTACCAGCCGGTCACGCGCATCGGGTGCGTGATGGCCGTGCCGACCACCACCGCCCAGGCACCGTGACGCAGCGCCTGTGCCGCCTGGCCGGGGGTGTGGATCCGTCCCTCGCAGAAGACCGGCCGGCCGGGCAGCGCGGCGACCATCTGGTCGAGCAGGTCGAGGTCCGGCCCCTCGGTCATGGGCCGGTCGTCGGTGTAGCCGCCCAGCGTGGTGGAGAAGATGTCGAATCCCGCGGGTGCGGCGGCGACGGCGTCCTCCACACTGCCGCAGTCCGCCATGGCGAGCACCCCGCGCGCATGGAGGGCCTCCACAATCTGCGGCAGTGTGCTGCCGTCCGGGCGCGGGCGGCGCGTGGCATCCACGGCCACCACATCGGCGCCGGCGTCCGCGCAGCACAGGGCGTGGCGCAGCGTCGGGGTGATGTAGACACCCGTCTCGCCCTCCTTCCAGATGCCGATGACCGGCACCTCCACCGCGCCCTTGATGGCGCTGATGTCCGCGAGGCCCTGGCAGCGGATGGCGGCCGCGCCGCCGATCTGCGCCGAGCGGGCGACCTGCGCCATCGTCTCCGGGTGGCGCATCGGCTCGCCGGGGTAGGCCTGGCAGCTGACGATCAGCCGGCCTCTGAGGGCGTCGAGCATGGCGGCGTTCGGCACGCCGTCATAGCCACGGGCGCACCGGCCGGCGCCCGGATGCGCCTCCTGCTGTGTGTTTTTCATCATGTGTGTCTCCTTTGTCGTCTCTGCTTTGTCGTCTCTGTCGTCTTCCCTGTCGGGGTGTCGGAGTGTCTGCAGACGCTGTCATTCCTGTCGGAATGCCGATGAGGTCAGACCCACACGCCGTCATCGGCCTCCTGCCCGGCGTCCAGCCGGCGCAGCACGTTCTCCGCGGCGCCGATGAGCGCGGAATCGTCCCCGAGGGCCCCGGTCAGCACCGGTGTGCCGGCGACCGCGTCCATCGCCTGACGGGCGAACCCGTCGTGGACGGCGTCAAGCCAGAGCGGGCCGGCGTGGGTGACGGATCCGGAGAGCAGCACGCACTGCGGATCGATCACGTTGCACAGCGAGGCGAGCGCCCCGCCGAGCGCCTGACCGGCGGTGGTGAGGATGCGCCGGGCGGTCTCGTCGCCGCGGTGTGCACGATCGGAGACGACGGCGCCGTCGACGCCCTGCCCCGGCCCGGCCCCCGTCGCCCGGTTGTAGCGATCAGCGATGCCGCTGCCGGAGGCGAACGGCTCGAGATGGCCGGCCCGTCCGCATGAGCAGACGTATCCGGCGGCCTGCGGGCAGGCCACATGGCCCAGATGACCGGCGACATCGTGGGCACCGCGCACAAGACGGCCGTCGAGGATGACCGCCCCGCCGATGCCGGTGCCCACAGCGGCGACGAGCATGCCGCGCCGGCCTCTGCCGGCACCGTGGCGCAGCTCGCCGAGCGCGTGGGCCTGCACGTCGCCGAGCACCGCCACGGGCAGTCCGGTCGCCGCATGCACACGGGCGGCGAGGTTGATGCCTCCCCAGCCGGGCATGAGCGATGTGGCGGAAAGCACGGCGCCTGCGGGCGAGATGACCCCGGCGGAGGCGATGCCGACGGCGTCGACGGGCCCGCCCGCCAGGAGGATCTGCCCCTCCACGGCCTGCAGGACGCGATCGAGCACCTCCTCCCCGCCGAGCGCGGCCCGGGTGGGCCGGCTGTCGCGGCGGGAAAGGTGCAGGCAGCCGTCACCGCCGGCCTCGACGCAGGCTGTGGCGATCTTCGTACCGCCGATATCGACGGCGATGACACGTCGATCCGTCGTCATCGTCCGCCTCCTTCTGTCTTGTCCATCGCCGGCAGGGGACTATCTGCCAGCAGCAGCCGCTCCTCCAGCGTCCCGGCCCCGATGCCCAGACGGCCGCCCCCGCACACGTACGTGCGGACGGCGCGCTGCAGGCTCGTCGACCGGGGCAGATCCACGTCGCCGATATCCTCGCGTCCGGCGATCCACTTTTTGTAATCGGTCGAATAGAACAGACCGTCGATGGTGAAAAACCGCTGAAAACGGCGGATACGGGATGTCGGCGGCAGCAGCCGCGCCAGAGCGGGGAAAAGCAGCCATGACCAGCAGCGGATCGGGCAGCCGTGCAACGAGGGCACGTACCGGTCGACGAACGCGCGGCACAGCCGCACGCTGTGCGCCATCGGCCCGGGTTCGAGGACGGCGTCATCAGGAATATGCAGGCTGATGAACGGATGGTCGCCCCCGACGAACTCGAACTCGAACTGGTCGAGACGCACGATGGAGGCGGAAAGCAGGCGCGGCGCCCAGCCTTCCTCCGCAAACACCGGCAGCGGCCCGGCCCTCAGCTGCCACCGCACGAAACGCGGGAACCACCCCATCGTCGCCAGATAGATGTCATCCGCCACACCATCTGCCGCGTACCACCGCCGCGTCAGGGCGGCACAGCACAGCTGGAGCGCGAGGATGGCCGTGCCGCTGGGGTCATCGAGCCGGTACAGCAGACGGCCCAGCGCCTCCTGCGCCTCCTCCGACGGGCCGAACAGCCGCACCACCGCGGTCGCGCACTGCCGAAAGACGGTGTCAAAATCGTCGGAGCGCAGCAGCGCATGGAGCCTGTCGCCCACCATTGCCGGAAAATCAAGCTGGTCGACGAGCCCGTGGGCCGCCATGAGCGACTGCCCGGACAGCAGCCAGTCCGTTTCCTCGCGCGTGGGGGCGTTCCCGCCGGTCCTGCCAATATGGCCGGACGGGGTCATGCCGGCCATCATGCGCGCCCCTGCCGGGCGGGGCCGTCCGACGCGCCCCGGGCACCAGTCCCGATGGCCCCGCTCTGGGCGATCTGCGGCCGGCAGCCGATCTCGAACATTCTGTGCCAAGGAAAATCAATGTCCAACGATGTCAGGGGGATCACCGTCGACAATCTCAGACGGCCGTAACGCTCCTCGAGCCGCTGCCGCACAAACGTTTGCGCCCAGTCCTCGCAGGCGGTCACGTCGAAATAGTCGCCGCCGTGTGCACCCGCCTGATCGGCGAGCTCCCAGCGCACAGCGCTCTGGTAGAAAACATCCTCGAGCAGACGCGCCACGAGATTGCGGCGCACGGCCTGTTCCGGCCCGTCGGAGAGGACGGCCTGGGCGAGGGTGGTGCCGAGCGTGTTGGCATTGGTATTCCACCCGGCATAGCCGCGGATATGCGGCAGAACCCCCGCCTCGTCGAGCCGGTCGACCAGCTCGAGGTCACCCCCGTTGGCGTAGGCGCTGTCGCAGACGGCGACACGGCGGCCCTGCGCCACGAATTGTTGTGTCTGGTCGACGAACGCCTGCAGATTGCGCCACGCGTCGTAGGAGACGTCGCGGTCCTCCTGCCATTGCGCCTCCTGCGCCACGCGCCCCGGGCAGTCGATCATGAGCTCGATGTCGGCCTTTTCGCCCGCCTGCGCGAGCCGTCCGCCACAGGCGAGCACATGCGCGCCGAGCGTCTCGAGCATCGGCCGGTCCTCGTACAGGGGAACGATCTGCGCTCCGAGCGTGGAGGCGAAATGCGGCCGGAAGACCGGCCGGACGCCCCGGGCCTGGCAGACCGCCCGGCACAGCAGGGTCATGCCCACCTCGTCGGAGCCCGGGTAGACCGCGACGCGCCGGTAGGAGGCCGGGTGCGCCAGCATCGCCGCGCGCAGCCGCCGCTGGGCGATCGCCGTGTACCCGTATGGGCTGGAATCATCCTGGGGGAAGACGAGGTAGTCGAGCACCCCCTCGTCCACCAGACGCAGCGCCTCCTCGTTCAGCGACGCGTTGACCGCCCGACGGTGCTCATAGTCGTCGATCACGTCCTGCGGGATCGTGACACCGTCGAGCTCGGCACGCGCCGCACGCGCCTGCCCGTCATCGGCCGCGCCACGGGTCTTCCGGTCGGCGAGCCAGGCGCGCAGGAAGAGCGCGCGCCCGTACGTGCCGTAATAGTCCGGCTCCTCATCCGCGCTGCTGTAGCGCGGGGCGCGCATGAGTGTCATAAACGCGTACAGACGCATGTCCGGATGGGCGGCGTGCAGCCGGCGCAGCACGTCGAGCCGGCCTCGCAGCACCTCCGCCTTCTCGTGGTGCAGCCGCGAGGGGACGAGCCCGCCGTAGAGGAGCATGTCGAGCGAGATGACCGCCGCCTGGCAGCCAGCGGCCTTTTCGAGCAGGAAATCGCGCAGGCCGGACGTGTCCGCCGGCTGTTTTTTATGGCCGAGCAGCGCCGGATCCGGGCCGACCAGCTCCACGTCCGACGCGCTCTGGGCGAGCATCGCCGGCAGCAACCGGTTGCATGGCCGCTCGTCGAGCGGCAGCAGGAGGATCCTCATGGTCCCGTCCTTTCCTGTGTGTTTTCCTGTATGTGCTTTCCTGTGCGCGGGTGTCGGTGCGCGGGTATTTTGTACAGATCCGTGTGTGCGGGTGTCTGCGTGCGAGTGTCGTGTTCCTGAGATCCGGGTCAGCCCTTGATGCCGCCCGCCTGCAGCCCCTCGAAGAGGTAGCGCTGGAAGATGGCGAAGAAGACGATGATCGGGATGAGCGAGATGCACGCGCCGGCCGCCACGAGACGCGGATCGGTGTAGAACGTGCCCTGCAGCCTGTTCAGACCGAGGGTGAGCGTGTACTTGCTGTCGTCGGAGAGCGCCACGAGCGGCCAGAGGAAGTCGTTGTAGCTGGCGACGAACGCCAGGATACCGACCACCGTGATCGTGCCCTTGACCTGCGGCAGGCAGATATGGACGAACCGCTGCCACTTGTTGGCGCCGTCCACCTTGCCGGCCTCAATGAGCTCCTTGGGCACGGCGGCGAACGCGTTGGTCATGAGCAGCACGTTGAGCGGGCCGACCATGCCCGGCAGCGCCACGCCGAAGAGCGTGTTCGTCAGGCCCATCGACTTGACGAGCAGGAACGTGGAGACGAGCAGGCCCTCGGTGGGCATGAGCATGGCGAGCGCGAACAGGCCGTGCGCGAAGCCCCTGCCCCGGAATTTGAGGCAGCCGAACGCGTAGCCGGCCATCGAGCAGCCGATGATGTTGCCCAGCACGTTGATGGCGACCACCACGAGCGTGTTGGCGAAGTAGTGCGCCATCGGCACGCGGTGGAACGCCTCGACGAAGTTGTTGACGGTGGGGGTCTTGGGGATCAGATACTGCGGGATGGCGTAGACGTTGTCCCCCGGGCCCTTGAAGGCGAGCGAGATCTCCCAGATGAGCGGTCCCGCCAGGAAGATGAAGACGAGCACGAGGACGATGTACTTGATGACACCGCCGACGGTGACTTTTCTGCGATGGTTCATCAGTCGTCACCCCTTCGGACGATGAGCTGCTGGATGACCGTGATCGCGCCGACGATGATGAGCAGCACGACCGAGATGGCGCTGGCGTAGCCGGTGCGCGCCGACAGGCCCGTGCCCTCGCGCTGGATGAGCATGGTCATGGTGATGTCCTCGCCGCCGACGCCGCCGCTGCCGCGGGTGAGCACGTAGACCTCGGAGAACACCCTGAACGCGGACGCGGAGGAGAGAAACAGGATGAGCGTCATGGTCGAGCGCACGCCGGGGACGGTGATGGCGAAGAACTGGCGGATCGGGCCGGCACCGTCGATCTCAGCGGCCTCATAAAGGCTCGGGTCGATGTTGGCCAGTGCCGACAGGTAGATGATCATGTAGTAGCCCAGGCCCTCCCAGATGGTGACGAGCATGGCGCTGAAAAGCGTGAGCCAGCGGTCCGTCAGGAAGGGGATCGGCGTGGTGATCCAGTGCAGCGACTGGAAGATGGAGTTGATCAGACCGCGCGAGTCGAGCAGGTTGGTCCAGATCAGGCCGATGACGACCGCGGAGAGCACGACGGGGAAGTAGTACGTCGTGCGGAAGAAGCCGATGATCTTCGGCCCTTTGGCCACCAGGCTCGCCAGGATGAGCGGCAGGATGAGCATGAACGGCACCACGCACACCACGTACAGGGACGAGTTGAGCAGGGCCGTCCAGAACTGGTCGCTCTGGAAGAGCTTGACGTAGTTCTCCATCCCCACCCAATGGCCGGGGATGAGCATGCGCGAGTTGGTGAACGACAGGCGGATGGTGTTGAGGAACGGGTAGAAGACGAACAGCAGGAGGATGAAGAAGGCCGGAATGGTGAACAGCCAGGATGAGGGCCCGTCATCATCAATGGCACGATGGTGCCGACGGGCAGAGGGGGCGTTCCTCGCGTCCCCTCTGCCCTGAGGCTGTGTGACAGAGCGGGCCATCAGTTCCCGAGCCTGTCGTTGAGGGCGGAGACGGCCTTGTCGAGCACCTGCTTCGGCGTCTGCTCGCCCTTGATCGCCTTGACGATCTCCGGGGAGAGATACGAGGCGCCGTCGGACTCGGAGACCTCCGGCACGAAGTTGGAGACGGAGCCGTTGTCGATCTCCTGCTTGGCCACCTTCATGACCTTGCCTTCCAGCGTGTTCGCATCAAGCTTCTGGAAGTACGGGTCGTCCATGGCGCCCGCGGCGGAGGGGAAGGTGTTCGACTTCTTGGAGAACTCGACCTGGTTCTTCTTGTTGGTCAGGAAGTTGGCGAGCTTGATGGCCATCTTCTTGTTCTTCGTCTGCGAGCTGACGCCGAACGTCATCGGGTTGAGCGTGTTGGTGGTGTTGGTGGCCAGCGGCGCCACGTCGAGCTGCTTGTACAGGTCCGGGGCGTTCTGCTTGAAGGCCATCACCGAGGAGGTGGAGTCCTTCATGTAGGCGATGTTGCCCTGGAAGTAAAGCTTCTCGGCGTTGACGATGTTGGTGTTGAGGCCGTCCTCAGGGTAGGCCTTCATCTTGTACAGATCGGCGATCTGGGTGATGAACTCGACGCCCTTGGCGGAGTTGAACGTGTACTTGGAGTGGTCGGCGTTCATGAACTTGACGCCGTACTCGGCGAAGTCGGACGGGGCGACGAGCGGGACGGCAAGCATGTAGTCCTTGCCCGTGCAGCTGCTGTTGGAGGCAAGCTTCCTGGCCTGGCTGAACAGGTCGTCGTACGTCTTGGGCGGGTTGGCCACGTCGAGGCCGCACTGCTGGAAGACGTTCTTGTTGAGATAGGCGACATCAATGTTCATGTACCACGGCACGCCGTAGACACCCTCCTCGATGCCGTTGCCCTTAAACTTGCCGCCCTTCCACACGCCGGGCACATAATCCTTGGCGAGCTCGGGGGCCTCCTTGCTCAGGTTGAGCAGGGCGCCGGCCTTGGCGAGGTTGTACGACTGCTGCTCGTTGACGTTGACGACATCGGGCAGATGGTTGGCCGCTGCATCGGTGGAGAGCTTGGCGTCATAGTTCTCGGCCGGCTGGTCGATCCACTTGACCTTGACGCCGGGGTTCTGCTTCTCGAACTGCTTGACGAGCTTGTTGAAGTACGGCGTGTAGGTGTCGTTCTTGAGGTTCCATGTCTGGAAGCTGATCGTCGTCGTCTTGGAGGAGGACGAATCGGACGAGCTGGACGAGCCGCAGGCACCGAGGCCGAACAGCATCGAGGCGGCGCCGAGGGCGGCGATGACGGACTTCATTGTCTTGTTCATCAGAGTTCCTTTCTTTCTGATGCGTGTGCCGGGCCGCTGCCCGGCACGACGTGCCACAAGTGGCTGCAGACGGGGTCTGCGAGTGTGTCGCTGCCGGCGGTGCGCCGGCGACGGCGGGGACGAAGGATGATGGGGAAAGGGAAGGATCAACGAGGAATCGGCGACGGACGCGACCGGGCGGCCGGCACCACGATGTTGTCAGAGCGCGGCCACCTCCTTGTCCGTCCGGAAGGGCCGGTCCGGCAGGGACGAGCCGTCAGCCGTGCCGTACGAGGGGAAGGGGACGGCCAGATGTGCCGCCCCGAGACAGGCGATGTCGGTCCCGCGGGGGGCCAGGCGCACCCGCGAGCCCAGCCGCAGCGACCGGACGAAGCGGGAACGGTGCTCGGCATCGGCGATCGTCTCCCGCAGGCCTGCGAGGAGCGGATCGCCGATGAGGCTGACCCCGCCGCCGATGACGATGGCGGCCGGATCGACGGACAGGGCGATGATCTGGACCGCCTGGAACAGGTGCAGGCAGAAGGCCCTGCGCACGGCGACAGCATGGGCGTCACCGGCAGCGGCGGCCTCGAAGAGCGCCGTGCCCGGCCAGCCCGAGTCGACCGGCCAGAGTGTGGCGAGCGCCGTGCCGGAGATCATGGTCTCCAGACAGCCGCGCTGGCCGCAGGCGCACTGCCGACCCTGCGGGTCGACGCTGATATGGCCGATCTCGCCCGCCATGCCGAAGCAGCCGTGCAGCACATGGCGGCCGCGGCTGAAGCCCACGGCCACGCCGGTGCCGAGGTTGAGGTAGGCGAGGCAGTCCTCGCCCTCCCCCTCGAAGAGGCAGGCGCCGACGGCCGCGACGTTCACATCGTTCTCGACCGCCACGGGCACGCCGCCGAGTTTGCCGGACAGGCGTCCCGCGAGGTCCAGATCGGCGATGCCGAGGTTGACGGCGTTGCGCACGATGCCGGTCCCTTGTTCGACGGTGCCGGGGATGCCGATGCCGACGCCCGCCACCGTGGATGTGCCGTTGCCGAGCTTTTCGAGGGCCTGCCGGACGGTCGCAGAGATGCCGTCGACCACGGCGTCGGCGCCCTTGACGGACCTGTTCCTCGCGCCGGCGAGGAGCACGCCCGTGGCGGAATAGGCGCAGACGCGGATGTTCGTCCCGCCGACATCGACGCCGATGCGCACGGCATCGGCGGCCGGTGCCGCTGGCGATGACGGATGGGTGGTGTGCATGGCGACTTCCTTGACGATATTGCGGAACCAACTTCTTTGTTAGCTGTGTTTATAAATTATGGCAGATATTTCCAGAGCCGTCAAAAAGATCTCATTTCGTTGATATTACAGCATATTTACGGCGTGTCGCACCGGCCTTCACGCCCCGACACTCGACTGTTAACGTTGCCATTAGGAAACTGTATTTATTATCAATTTCTTCTATACTCAAAGGTGACCGGCCCGCAGCCGGCCCACGACCGGCCGCACAGCCGTTCCGCAGCCGATCCATGACTTGTCCGATCAGACACGGCGACGGCGCCGCGCCTGATGCCCGGGACACGACGCCCCGGCACGGCAGGCAGCACGCTCCTCCGCGGCACGCCATATCCGGTAACAGACATCCGACGAAAGACACAGGCATCGATGACCACACCACTTGTCCTCCTCCCCTCCCCCCTCAGGCTCGAACAGCATGACGGGCGGGCGACGCTGCCCCCGCACGGGCGCCTGTGCCTGCCCGAACAGCTGCTCCGCAGTCCCCGCCTGGTCTTCTGGGCCCGCCAGCTGCTCGCCGACCTTGCCGCCGGCGGGCTGGGCGGCTGGACCATACTGGAAGACCCCGAACCGTCCGGCCCCTCGGCGCAGGAGCCGGACGGCAGGCCGGACATCCTCCTGCGGCTCGACCCCGGCCTGCCGCCGCATGCCTCCACCTGCGAGATCCGGCCGACCGCGCCCTTCTGCGTGCTCGCCGCCCACGAGGAGGAGGGCCTGCGCGACGCGCTGCAGACGCTGCGCCAGCTTGTGCGCGCACAGGGCACGACGCTGCCGTGCCTGACGATCCACGACAGGCCGGCGATGACCGTCCGCGCGCTCACCCTTGATGTCTCCCGCGGCCGCATCCCCACACTCGCCACGCTGGAACGGCAGATCGAGCTGCTCGAGCTGTGCAAGTTCACCCAGCTCCAGCTCTACGTGGAGGCGTCCGTCGCCTTCCCCGCCACCATCGAGGCATGGCGCTCCTCCTCGCCGCTCACCTTCGACGACATCCGCGCCCTCGACGACTTCTGCTGGCTGCGCGGCATCGAGCTCGTCCCCGCCCTCGCCTCGTTCGGGCATATGTACGACATCCTTCGCACGCGGCGGTGGCGGCATCTGGGCGAGCTGCCCGGCCAGGCCGACAGGCCGTTCAGCTTCGTCGAACGCATGCTGCACCACACGCTCAACCCTGTCAACGAGGGCTCCTACCGCTTCATCACCGAGCGGATGGACGAGTACGCCCCGCTCTTCCGCTCGCACCAGTTCAATATCGAGGGTGACGAGGCGTTCGATCTCGGCAAGGGCGAGGACCGTGAAGCGGCCGAGCGCATCGGCGTGCCACGGCTGTATGCCGACTTTGTGTGCCGGCTGTGCGAGCATCTGCGCGGCAAAGGCCTCTCCCCGCTCATGTACGCCGACATCGCCCTCAAGTTCCCCGAGCTGCTGCCACAGCTGCCCGCCGACGTGACGATGGCGAACTGGGACTATCGCGCCCGTCCGAGCCGGCAGAATGTGGAAAAGGTGGCCGCCAGCGGGCATCCGCAGCTCGTCTGCCCCGGCGTGCAGACGTGGAACAGGCTCGTGCCCGACGTGGACGCCGCGTGGTCGAATATCTCGCTGATGTGCCGGTACGGCCAGGAGTTCGGCGCGGTCGGCATGCTTGTGACCGACTGGGGCGACTACGGCCATATCAACGACCCGGTGACGAGCCTTCCCGGCCTCGCCTATGCGGCGGAATGCGCGTGGTGCGCCCATCCCGCCGACCGGTCGCAGGTCGACGCGGCGGCATCCGTCCTGCTGCTGGGCGACCCGACCGGCACGCTCACAGGACTGTTGCGGCAGGCCTCGCGCGCGCAGACGTTCGGGTGGGCCGATGCCGTGCAATGGCAGGAGCTCGCCGACACGGACGGTGGCGCCAACCCGGACGTCCTCTTCCTGCTCGGCCAGCCCGCCGGGCAGAGGACCGACCTGCCCGCCGCCCGCCGGACCTTCCTCAATGACAGGATGGACACCATCAGCAAGGCCGGTCAGGCCGATGGGCTGCTCGACCAGGCCGACGCCGAGATCAGCGCCCTGCTGCCACGGCTCGGTGGCAGTAAGGCCGCCACCCTGCCGGACGGACAGACGAACGCCGCGGCGATCCGCGTGATGCTCCGCGGGCAGCGCCTGCTCAACCATCTCGGCCTCGCGCTCACCGGCCAGGCCGGCGCGGCGGACCGCCGCCTGCTCGCAGAGCGGATCGATGAGTGGTCGCTCGACTACTCGCGTCGGTGGGACAGCGTCAGCCGCCCCTCCCGTCTCGACGACATCCGCACGGTCCTCTGGCGCTACTCCGATCTGCTGCGCGCCGGAGCCGGGCCGGCACAAGATAAGGCCGCCTCGCCGTCCCGCCCGGGCGACAATGCCAGCGGGAAGGACGAACAGCAACACGTCGAGCAGAAGGAGGCCGGACGATGAACGACAGCACAGACATCACAGGCACCGCCGACACCGCCCTGCCCTCCGGCTGGCACACCGTCCCGATCCGCCAGTCGCCGTGCGTCTTCCTCGGCCGGCGTGACAGCCCCTCCCCGACGACTGACCCCACGGCACCCGTCCCGCTCTACTGGACGGCCTCCGGATTCGAGCTCGACGCGCGCGGCAGCGAGCTGTGGCTCGATATCGAGGCGGCCTACGATGTCTACGAACCGTGGATCGTGGTGGAGCTGGACGGCGTGCCTGTCCGGCGCTCGCCCCTGGCCCGTGGCCGACAACGCCTCGAACTCTTCCGCGGTCACGGGCCGGACGATGTCACGCATGTGCGCGTGCTCAAGGAGACGCAGGCGATGCACGACGATCCCGGTTCCGCCTTCCTCCTGCATGCCCTCGTCTTCCCCGACGGCGTGCGTCTGGCAGCCCCCGTGCGTCATCACGCGTGCTTCGAGTTCGTGGGCGACAGCATCACCAGCGGCACCGGCGCCATCGGCTCGGGCGCGCAGAAATCGTATTGCTCGTGGATCTTCAGCGCGGAGAACGGTTTCCCGAGGATGGTCGCCGATCATTTCTCGGCTGATTTCCGGGTGATCTCCCAGGCCGGCTGGGGCGTGGTCTGCAACTGTGTGAACGATCCCACCTGCACCATCCCCTCCGTCTACACGCAGGTCTGCGCTTTCGGCACACCGGAGACGGCCGCCCGTACCGATCCCCGCGATGACTACGATTTCACCGCCGAACCGGCGGACGTGGTCGTCATCAACCTCGGCACCAACGACGCGAGCGCGTTCCACGCCGCGCCGTGGCAGGCACATAGTGACAGCGACGGCAGGCCATGCGGCGAGATGGGCGTGAGCCCTGTGCGCGACTTTGCCCTGCGGCTCGGCCCGGACGGTCTGCCCGACCGGCGTAGCGCGGATCTCGTCCGCCGCGGCGTCATCGACTTTCTCACCCTCGTGCGCGGCAGGAATCCAAAAGCCTTTCTTCTGTGGTGCTATGGGATGATGGGGGACGGCCTGGCATCCCTCATCCGCGGCGCCGTCGACGAGTATCGTCGGGGTACAGGAGACACGAACGTGGATTTCCTCCTTCTGCCCTCCTGCACGGGTGAGGGGATCGGCGCCTTCGCCCATCCGAGTTCCATCGGCCATGCACAGGCGGCGCACGCGCTCATCCGCCGCCTTGCCCCTATCCTTGGTGAGCCGTCGGAACAGGAAAAGTGATGGTCGCTTCCATACACCAGCCGCACAGTCGGTCATCAGCGGCAAAAAACAGCACAGCCGCCGCACATAGCCCGATCGACACATCCGCCGCACACAGCCCGGTCGACACGGTCGGCAACACCGTCTCCGTGCCTCCCCCGGCAGGCGGGCGACCGGATCGCGCAAGCCGCCCCGCCGCGGACGGCACACGCTCCGCGACGCACGCGGATGCCCGCCCGCCGGCGGGACGGTACCAGTTCCTCAGCCCCCTGCTCACCACGGCGCCCACCATCTCCAGCCCCAACGACATCCGTGTGACGAACGTGACGGCCATCTTCAATCTGCTCTTCCCCTCCGGGGCGCTCTCACGGGCACAGATCAGCCGGCGTATCGGGCTGTCGCGAGTGTCCGTCTCCCAGGCCGTGGCGGAAATGATCGACCGGCATCTGGTGGTCGAATCCGGCCAGGAGGAACTGTCACGACCGGGCAAGCGCGGCATGCTCGTGCGCCTCGACCTCTCCTACTGGCGCATCGTCTCCATCGACCTGTCCTCCGACCTGGTGATGCGCGGGGCAGTGCTCGACATCGCCGGGCACATCGTCCTGCGCTCGGAACAGGCGGTGGCCGACCCGACGAGCATCACGCCGCAGACTGTCATCGACATGTGCGATTCGCTCATCGGCCGTGCCGACGGCCACATCCTCGGCATCGGCGTGGCGGTCCCGGGCATCATCGACGAGAACCGCATCGTCGTCAATTCCAGCCATCTCGGCTGGACCGACCTGCCCCTGGGCGACCAGCTCGCCGACAGATTCGGCTGCCCCTGCTTTGTTGACAACGATGCCAACAGCGCCCTGCTGGCGGTCCGGCTGTTCGACGACAAGACCCCCAACATGATTTTCGTGCAGATCACGCGCGGCATCGGCGCCGCGGTGCTGATCGACGACCGCATCGTGCTCGGCGCGGGGCATGCCGCCGGCGAGATCGGGCACGTCATCGTCGATCCGGACGGCCCCGTGTGCGCCTGCGGCAAACGCGGCTGCCTCGAGACATTCATCTCCACCGGGCGTCTGCGGGCGGACATCGCCGGCAGCCCGGACAGACGCGGGGAAATCCTGCGCACGGCCGGGCAACGGCTCGGACGGGTGCTCGCCTGCTCGGCCAGCCTGCTCGACATCGACGACATCACCGTGTTCGGGCCGACGGATGTGGTGGGCCCCTCGTTCATCGCCGGTGCCAACGAGGCGATCAACGCGTCCTCGGCCTCACGGCTCCTCGCCCGCCCGATCCGGGTGCGCCGCTGTGAGATCGGCGACGACATCACCCTGCTCGGCGAGGCGATCTCCGTGCTGCAGAACGCGTTGCAGAGAAAGTGACGCGGGAAGGCTGGATCTCGCAGGGGGATTGAATCCCCCACCTCTGTCCCAGCGCCCGTTCCCTCCTTCAGCCCTTGAGCACCACGTTATGCAGGCTGCCCAGGCCCTCGATGCGCACCTCGGCCTCATCGCGGTCATGCAGCACGCCGGTCGGGTCCATGCAGCCGGTGAGGATCACGTCACCGGGCAGCAGCGTGGCGAACGTCGAGATATAGCTGATCTGCTCGGCGACCGAATAGATCAGCTCCTTCGTGGAGCCGCATGCCTTCTCCTGCTTCTGCCCGTTGAGGAGGAACTCGATGCGCGCGTCGTCAGGGTTGAGCTCGGTCTGGATCCACGGGCCGAGCGGGCAGGCGGTGTCGAAGCCCTTCGAGCGGGTGAGGAATGGATCGGCGCCCTGCACGTCATAGGCGGTCACGTCGTTGGTGGCCGTGTAGCCGAGCACGTGGTCGAGGGCCTTCTCCACGGGGATGTTGCGGCCCGGGCGGCCGATGATGACGGCGAGCTCGGCCTCATAGTGGATCTGTCCGGCCCAGTCCGGCCAGCGGATCGGGTCGTCCGGCCCGGCCACGGCGGTGGACGGCTTGGAGAAGATGAGCATCTCGTGCGGGTCGTGGCGGGCGGTGTCACCCTGAGCGCGATGGTTCTTCATCACGCCGTAGATCTTGGAGGGCAGGACAGGGGCGAGCAGGCGCACGCCCTCGCCGTCGAGCGGGTAGCGCTTGCCGGTCAGCTGCACCTGCTGGCTGGAGAGCGGGTAGCCGGCCACCTCCACGAGGTAGTCGTGGCTGTCGCCCTCGTCCTTCTGCACGAAGGCGTACGCGGGGCGCGTGGAGCCGGGGTTCTCATCATTCCCATCGGTCTTGTCGATCACAAAACGAGCGATTCTCATGCTCCCCAGCCTATCGCCCGCCGGTCCGCGATTCGCTTCAGATGAAGGCGCGGGGGCCGAAGATGCCGGTGCCGACGCGCACCTGCGTGCTGCCCTCCTCCACGGCGAGCGGCATGTCCTCCGTCATGCCCATCGACAGCCGCGTGCAGTTTTTCGTGCCCGGCTCGCCTGACTGCCGGATCTTCTCGCCCAGCTCGCGCAGCGCCGCGAAACCGGCCCGCACACGCGCCTCATCGTCCACATGCGCGCCGATGGTCATCAGACCGGCCAGCTCGATGGCATGGGTCTCCTCGGCGAGCGCGGCGATTTTCAGCGCCTCGTCGTAGGCGGCATGCGGGTCACAGCCCGACTTTGATTCCTCGCCGGACTCGTTGACCTCGAGGAAGAGGCGGATCGTCGTGTTCGGGGCGTGCTCGGGCACGCGGGAGGCGATGTTCTGTGCCTCCTGCAGGCTGTCGACGGATTCGATGGTGGTGGCGTACGGCAGGACCTTGTTGATCTTGTTTTTCTGGAGCTGGCCGATGAGGTGCAGGTCGGGGGCTTTCAGCTCGGGATCGGATTCGACCAGATGTGCGAGGACGGGTGCCTTGATCTGGATTTCCTGCGGGCGGTTCTCGCCGATGGTGGTGATGCCGGCGGCGAGCGCAGCGGCAATCTCGCCCACGTCGCGCGTCTTGGTGGCAGCAAGGAGGGTGACGGAACCTTCGGGCCGGCCGGCTTTCTGCTCGGCCTCGTGCAGACGGTCGAGGGTGCACAGCACGCCGTCGCGGATCTGCGCCGCGCGGGCGGGGTCAATCTGCGTGTTTGCCAGATCCTTGTGCTGCAGATATGCCGTCATCGCGCCCTCCTGGCTGCCGTAACTATGCCCTCGCCATTGTCGCGCGGCAAGCTGACCTGTTCAGCCGGCTTGTTCACCCGAGTCGAACCACGATGGAGGGGCGGCGCACCAGCCTTACCAGCCGCGGCGGTCGTAGAGGACAATGAAACCACGTCCCTGCAGATGTCTGTCGACCGACAGATCGGTCTGGTCGACGCCGACGACGCGCGAGTAGGGCGCACCTTGACGCATGAGCGTGGTCATTTTCTCGACGGCGGCTGGCTCTCCCTGGAATTCCATGTCGACCGAGCCGTCGAGACTGTTTCTCACCCAGCCGTCCAGTCCGAGCTTTTCGGCACGCGTGACGGCGTACCAGCGCATTCCCACACCCTGCACGCGTCCCGTCAGGCACAGACGGCGGTGGAGCATTTTTTGTCCCCGCTGTTTCTTCCCGTCTGTTTCACGTGAAACATTCCGGCGGCTGTCCGCTTCCCCCGTCATCGCGCGGCCTCCTCGATCACCGTGGGATCGACGACGTGATCGCGCGGTTTCCCCTCCATGCCGCGCAACCGGGTCACAAGGGTTTCCGGCGTCAGCATCGCCAGCAGATCCTGCGCGGAAAGAGGCTCGAACGCGGCTGTTGTCATCGCCGGGTCGGATAAGGAACCGCCGACACAATCATGCCGGCTGCCTGTACCATCAACGCTCTCACCCCGAGACGGCACCAGCCCGAGGACGGCGGCGAGATAGCCGATGACGGCCTCCGGCGGGACACCTTTCTGGCGCAGCGTGGCGACCTCGAGCGCGCCGTCGCGCTTGGCAAGGCGGGTGCCATCCGTGCCGAGGATGAGCGGGGTGTGCAGGTACATCGGCGACGATGCGGTCGGCGCGCGTGACGGCAGACCGTCCGCATCGGCATCCGTCACGACAGGCGGGATATTAGGCTGGGCGCAAGCCTCATCTGCACCGGCAGCGAGCAGACAGCGGCGGATCCACATCTGCACGGCCGTGGAACGCAGCAGATCGCGCCCACGCACAATCTGCGTGACGCCTTGGAGCAGGTCGTCGATCACCACCACGAGCTGATAGGCGAACAGGCCATCGGAACGGCGGATCACCACATCGCCGATATCGCGCGGCAGATCCCATGATTGCGGTCCGTAGAGCGCATCAACGAACCGCTGCACCGCCCCAGGAGCACCCGGGCGTGGCATGGCCAGCCGCAGGCTGTGCCGATGCGAAATCGTGCCGTCGGAGAGCGCGGAACCGGTCATCGCTGGATCACTTGCATAGTGCCGGCATGTGCCCGGGTAGATGACGAACCCGTCCGAGCCCTGCGGCGCTGACGCCTCGCGCAGGTCCTTGCGCGAGCAGAAGCACGGGAACACCGCCCGCTCGTCCGAAACCTCACCATCGGCACCGAAGAGCCGCAGGCCCTCCAGCTCTTTCAGTTTCTGCTCATACAGATCAAGCCGTTGTGACTGCCAGACCGGCTTACCATCCCAATCGAGGCCGAGCCAGTGCAGGTCGTCCATGATCCACCGGTCGGCATCCTTCACCGCGCGGGGCAGATCGATGTCCTCGATGCGCAGCAGCACCCGCCCGCCCTCAAGCCGGGCAGCGAGCCACGCCACAAGCATCGAGGCGATGTTGCCCAGGTGCAACCGGCCCGTCGGACTCGGGGCGAAGCGCCCCACGATCCCGCTCATTCGATGATCCCCGTCCACTCGGGATTCTCGTACTTGCTCGCCGCGAGCGCACGGGCCTCCTCGATCACATCGTCGGGGATGGTTCCGGACATGATACCGGGCACCGAATCGACGAGCCAGACGGCCATCTGACGGATGATCTCCTCACGGCTGAGCCCGGTCTGGCTTTTGAGCGGGTCGACGCGCTTGGCGGCGGAGGAGACGGCGTGTGCGGCGAGTTTGGTGCGGTTGGGCGTGAGAATACGGTTCATTTTGGCCGCGTCGATGTCGTAGGCCATGGTCGTGTGGTGCAGCAGGGCCCCGGGCTCGCCGGCATGCAGAGCAGGATAGCGCCGTTCGGCCGCGCCGCCGATCTTGCCGGCGGGCGAGGAGATGTCGTTGAGGGGCGCGTGGCGGGCGTCGATGCCCAGCGAGCGCAGGGCGTCGATCGCCCACGACTCGCACAGCACATAGGTGCCTTCGGCATCCAGTCCCCGGGCGAAAGAGAGCGGGACGGTGAGCGAGTAGGTGATGGTGTTGCCCGGCTCGACGAACATGGCGCCGCCGCCGGTCTCGCGGCGCACCACATCCACATGGGCGAGACGCGCCTGGCCGAGATCGACCTCGTGCGAGAGCGACTGGAACCGGCCGATGATGACGGCCGGTCCGGCCCATTGCCAGAAGCGCAGCAATGGCGGCAGTTTTCCAGCGGCAGTGCGGCGGGAGATGACCTCGTCGAGCGCCATCTGCATGGACGGCGAGTAGGAATGGTCCAACGTTTCCTGCGGGTCGACGAGACCGATCTGCGCGTCGGCCCAGCGTCCGGCGATCCACGGCCCGGACGGCAGATGGTGCGAGGTGTGCGCTGATGCCGATTGATCAGACGCGCGGTCTGCTTGACCGGATGCACGGTCTGCTTGGCCGGACGCGCAGTCTGAGGCGGTATCGTTCATCGCAGTGCTCGGGGTCTGGCCACCGGCCGTCGTCGACGCCGTATCTGCTTGCATCGAGCCTGTCTGCGTGGAGCTTTCTGACGGGGACGTCGAGTGGCCTGGTCCGGCGACGGTGGACGTGCCCTCCTCCACGCTCTGGCCGGAAAGCGCGTGAAAGACGGCGATGGCGAAACCGCGCGCGTCCATACCGGAGACCGTGACGGAAGGATGGTCGGCGAGCGCGGTGGCAAGACGCTCCTCCAACTCGGCGACCACATGCAGATGCAGCCGGTGCGACTGCCCGCGCACCGAGATCCCCTCCAGCGCTCGGCCGAGGAACCCCAAGGAAAGCTCATCAGCCTCAAAATCCTTCGCAGCCGCATTGCCGATTTCCACGGAGTAATCGCCGTCGAAACGCACGGAGGCGAGCCGGTACTCGGGCGGCGGGCCGATCACCACGGTCGCGTTGGCGAGCTTGCCGCCAGGCATCTTGTACGAGCCGCGCCGTGTGGCGCCCTCCCGCGCGAACCGCGCGTCAAGGTCTTCCGTCGGCCTGCTGTCTCCTGCCCCATCTGAATCCGCCATAGTGTCAGTTATAACTGACACTTCCACCCATTTATGCCATAAGTGTCAGGTATAGCTGACACTTTGCACTATTTGACCCCAAAGTGTCAGGTATAGCTGACGCCCCTGCTGACATCTTTGCCACCACCCTCCTCTCGATCCGCAGAAAACAAAACGCCGGACATGGCACGTGCCACATCCGGCGTTCCGTGGCCGATCAACACGATCGACCGGCGGACGGACCAACCGTTCCAGGCCAGCCCGTCCGCTTGATATTCAGTTCTGCCCTGGCAATTTCGTCAGGACGACGTCCAAACCGCTCACTTCGCGGCGACTGCCGCAGTGCTGCCGGCCGCCTCGGCCGCGCGACGACGGCGGGTGCGGGCCCGCAGGAACATCTTGCGGATCTCGGTGGCCCACAGCGTCACGGACGAGAGCAGGAACGCCTCAAGCCAGGCGTTCCACGGCAGCGGCGTGGTCTTGAACGCGGAGTTGAGCGCCGGCACATAGACCACCACGAGCTGGAGCACGAACGAGAGGGCGAGCGAGAGCCAGAGCCACTTGTTCGTGAACATGTGCTTGAACGCGGACTCCTCGCCCGAGCGGGAGGCGAGCGCGTTGAACAGCTCGGTGAACACGAGGATGGTGAAGCCCATCGTCTGCGCCATCTCAAAGTCGTGCGTGTGGCCCGTGTCCGGGTTGAGCGGGGAGAACAGGATGAGGCCGCCGGGCAGATACATGTCCATGCCGATGAGGGTGACGATGGCCATGATGATGCCGACGAAGAAGATGTCGCCCCACATCTCGGAATCGATCACATGGTCCTTGAGCGAGCGCGGCCTGCGGTCCATCACGTCATCCGGGGTCGGGTCGACGCCCATGGCCAGGGCCGGCGCGGCGTCGGTGAGCAGGTTGATCCACAGCAGCTGGACGGCGGCGAGCGGCACGACGATGCCGCCCGTGTCGGCACCGGAGGCGGTGGCGGCCAGGCCCAGCGGCACGGCCAGCAGCACGCCGGCGAACACGGTGAACACCTCGCCCATATTGGAGCTGAGCAGGAAGCGCAGGAACTTCTTGATGTTCTCGAAGATCCCGCGACCCTCGCGCACGGCCTCGACGATGGTGGAGAAGTTGTCATCCGCCAGGATCATCTTGGCGGACTCCTTCGTCACCTCGGTGCCGGTGATGCCCATCGCCACACCGATATCGGCGGCCTTGACGGCGGGGGCGTCGTTGACGCCGTCACCGGTCATGGCCACGATGTTGTGCTGGCGCTGCAGCGACTTGACGATCTTCATCTTGTGCTCCGGCGCCACGCGGGCGTAGACGGAGGTGGTGGCGGTCGCCTTGTCGAGTTCCTCGCCGTCGAGATGGTCGAGCTCGGCACCGGTCATGGCCTTGGCGCCCTTGGCGACGATGCCCAGATCGGAGGCGATGCGCGCCGCGGTGAGCGGGTGGTCGCCGGTGATCATGATGGTGCGGATGCCGGCCTTGTGGGCCTCGGCGATCGAGGAGCTGACCTCTGTGCGCGGCGGGTCGATGATGCCGACCATGCCGGCCCAGATGAGGTGCGACTCGATGACATCGGACTGCTCGGCGATCTCGCCGGGGTCGCCGGCGGCGTTGAGACGGATGCCGTCGATCTCGGAGAGGCGGTGCGCACCGGTCAGCGGCTTGTACGCCTGGCCCATCGTGCGATAGGCCTGCGAAGAGAGCTGCTCGACCTGCTGGAGGATGGTGGCGCGGTCGCCGTCGGTCATCGGGCGCACCTGCCCGGCTACAGCGATGCGGTCGCAGAAGCCGACGAGCACGTCCGGGGCGCCCTTGGCGAACACGCGCAGCTCGCCATTGGCGGAGGAGTCGGCCATGACGACCGACTGGCGCTTGCGCTCCGAGGTGAACGGCACCTCGGCCACGCGCCTGTAGCGCGAGTCCGCGCCGCCGCGCCATGCGCCGATCTTGCGCGCGCCGACGATGAGCGAGACCTCGGTGGGGTCGCCCTGGCACTGCCAGTCAACGGTGCCGTCGTCCTTCTTCTCCTCGACGAGCTCGCCGTCGTTGGCCAATGCGCCCACACCGAGCACGACGCGCGCCTCGTGGCGCAGCGGGCTGTCCTGGGTAATCTCGTGGCCCTGATCATCGGTGAGCTGGCCGCTGGGCGCGTAGCCCAGGCCGGTGAGCTGTGTGGTGCCTATGGGCGAGACGACGACCTCGACGGTCATCTCGTTGCGGGTGAGCGTGCCGGTCTTGTCGGAGCAGATCACCGACGCGGAGCCGAGCGTCTCCACGGAGCTGAGCTTCTTGACGATGGCGTGGTGGGCGGCCATGCGCTGCACGCCGAGTGCGAGCACGACGGTCAGGATGGTGGCCAGGCCTTCGGGCACCGCGGCGACGGCCAGGGAGACGGCAAGCAGCAGTGCCTGGATGCCGGCGTTGATGTTGAAGCTGCCGTTCTTCATGAACCCGCCGTTCTGGATGGCGAGGATGAGGATGATGAACACGGCGATGGCGATGACGGCGATGCCCAGGATCTTCGAGACGCGCTCGATCTCCTTCTGCAGCGGGGTCTGCTCGTCATCGGTGGAGGAGAGCATGTCGGCGATGTGGCCGACCTGCGTGTGCATGCCGGTGGAGGTGATGATCGCGCGTCCCGTGCCCTGGGTGACGGACGTGCCGTCGAACACGAGGTTGCGCCGGTCGCCCAGCGCGGCGATCTTCTCCAGGGGCGCGGTGCTCTTGGCGATCGGCACGGACTCGCCGGTCAGCGACGCCTCGGCCATGCGCAGCGACGCGGCCTGGAAGAGCCTGCCGTCGGCGGGGACGGTGTCGCCCTCGGCCAGGACGAGGATGTCGCCGGGCACGAGCTCCTCGGTGGGCACGCGGCGGATCTGCCCGTCGCGCAACACCGAGCTCGTCGGCTCGGACAGCCTGCTCAGGGCGTCCACGGCCTGCTCGGCCTTGGATTCCTGCAAATAGCCGAGCACGGCGTTGATGATGAGGATGAGGATGATGACGATCGCGTCGACCGGCACCGCCTCTTTCTCACCGGGCTGGTTGTTCTGGATGATCCAGGTGATGAACGAGATGATGGTGGCGGCGATCAGCAGATAGACCAGCGGGTCCTGGAACTGCTGGAGGAACCGCTTCCACTTGGGAACGGGCGGCTTGCCCTTGAGCTTGTTGGGACCGAACTTCTCGAGACGACGTGCCGCCTCGGCGCTGGTCAGGCCACGCCCCATGGAGGTGGAGAGGGCCTGCTCGACGTCGTCGAAGCTCAGCAGCGAGGGGTCTTTGTCAAGTTTGCCGGTCTGATCGTCGGCATCGGCCTGGCGCACGCGGGTGGCGAGCTCGTCACCCTGTGCACCGCCGGACTTTTGCGCAGTATCTGCAGAGGTCATGTGCTTCCTCTGGTTTGCCGCGAAGTCGTCAGCGATGCGCCGGTCAAGATCGATAAGCCCGGCCCCGCTGCGCGGTTGACACTCGTGGCGGTGTGATCGCACCGCTTCTCAGTTCCCCTATTTTAACGGACGCGATCAACGGGCGTCGGGGCGATAACTGTAAGAATTATGTCGTGAGAAGGCCTGAGCGGGGAAATTCCGGCCTTTTCGACGGTATCGTGAGGGAGAAATGCGCCGTCAGGCCGATTTTGACGCCTCCTCGTACCGTGGCACGCCGTACAGTTGGTATGTCGATCCGCACGTGCGCACGGCACTGATGGCAGAGATATCTGGGGGATGCAATGGGCTTTCTGGATAAATTCGAGAAGAAGGTCGAAAAGGGCGTCAACGGCGTCTTCTCCAAGTTCGGCTCCAAGGACCTTCAGCCGGTCGACCTGTCGAGCGCCCTGGAGCGCGAGATCGACGAGCAGGCGATGTCGGTGGGCCAGGACCGCACGGTGGCCCCGAACGAATACCGCTTCGAGCTGTCCACCCCCGACTTCGACCGCATCGAGAAGTGGGGTTCGGAGGCGCTGGCCAACGAGCTGGCCGATAACCTCACCAAGTACGCGGAAACACAGCATTACGCGTTTGTCGGCCCGGTGGTGGTGATCTTCGAGGAGAACCTCGACCTGGCCAAGGGCGACTTCCGTCTCACCTCCGAGTCGGTGCAGGGCAATGCCGCCCCGGTGACGGACAAGAGCGAGTCCAAGGACTTCCCGGTGCTGGAGATCTCCGGCCGCCAGTATCTGCTCACCGCCACGAAGACGGTGATCGGCCGCGGCTCCGACTGCGACATCGTCATCGACGACCCGGGTGTCTCCCGCCGCCATCTCGAGATCGACATCACCCCCAAAGGCGTCATCGCCCGCGATCTCGGTTCCACCAACGGCACCTACGTGGAGGGCCATCTCGTGCCCGCCGCCACACTTCTGGACGGCAACACCATCACGATCGGCCGCACGCGCATCCTCTTCTGGGCTTCCTCGGAGCCGCAGGAGTAAGCGGACGCGATCCGCAGCGCCGGGCGCGCAGGGGCGTCCGGCGGCACACGGGGCATTTTTATGACTGAGCTGACATTCGCGATTCTCAAGTACAGTTTTCTGGCGCTGCTGTGGCTGTTCGTCTGGCTGGCGGTGCGGGGACTGCACAATGACGTGACGGCCGGGCTTTCACGCGGGCGCCATCACGGCAGGGGTTCCGTACGTCCAGCGCAGCCGCAGGTGCTCGTGGGCGGTTCCGGCCCCTCGCTGCTCGATAACGAAGGCACACCGGCCGACCAGGCGCAGGCCGCCCTGGCTGACCAGGACAATATCGCCGGCCCGACCGTCTCCGATCTCGCGCAGGTCTCCCCCGCCACGGTGCAGTCACCCGCCCGGCCTGATGCCGCTTCCGCCTCCGCGCCCGTCCCCTCGAACAGCACTGACAGGGCCTCCATGCATGCCGGTACCGGCATGGGCGGCGACGCCCTCGCCGACGCGCTGTCCGATTCCTCCGACCTTCCCGTCGCCCCGATCAGCGCGGTGGACGGCGCCGGAACCGCTGAGGCGACCGCGCAGAACGACATCGCCACCCAGGCCGTCCCCCAGGGCCGCGACGGCGATCAGAATGCCGACGGCCTGTCCGGCGTCCCCGCACCCGTCTCCCCCGCGCCCGCACCGGCGGCCGCCGAACCTGAGCCGCCCGCGCCCGCGCGCCGGCCGCTCTCCGGCACCACCGACCCGGTCCCCGTCAGCCAGCGGCGCAACGTGCTCGACTCCCTTCCCGACCTGCCCTCCAACCCGGGGCAGGACAACGCCAGCGAATCAGCCGACCTCGCCAGCCTCGTGGCCGGCGTGGCGAGCGAGAAGCGCGAGCGCACCAACGAGGCGCTGCCCGTGCCGACCATGCTGACCATCATCGACGGTCCGCGCGCCGGCTCGACCGTCAACCTCGAAGGCCCGGCGGTCACCCTGGGCCGCGCGGGCGACAACACCGTCGTGCTCGATGACGAGTACGTCTCCGGTCATCATTGCCGACTCGTGCCCGACAAGAACGGGCAGTGGCGCCTTGAGGATCTGGGATCTACCAACGGCACTTACGTCAATGAGTCCCGGCTTCTCTCCCCGGCCGTCATCCCGGTCGGCACCCCGGTGCGCATCGGCGCGACCACCTTCACATTGAGGTGAGGCACATGGCTACGAGACTTCGACTCATTTCCACCGCGCTGAGCGACATCGGCTACGTGCGCGCCAACAACCAGGACTCCGGTTTCGCCGGCTCACGCCTGATCGCCATGGCGGACGGCATGGGCGGGCATGCGGGCGGCGACACCGCCTCCACCATCGTCATCCGCTCGCTGGCGCATATCGAGAGGAGCGAGCATCGCGGCTCGGTGGGCGCGATGGCGAGCCGTCTGGTCAACTCCCTGCTCGCCGCGCACGACGCCATCATCGGCCGGGCGCAGAAGGAGCCGACGCTGGCCGGCATGGGCACCACGGTGGATGCGGTCGCCCTCACGCACGGCTGGTGGGTGCAGGTGCATATCGGCGATTCCCGCGCGTACCTGCTGCGCGACGGCCATCTCATCCGCATGACCAAGGACCACAGCTACGTCCAGCATCTCATCGACACGGGCCGCATCACCCCCGAGGAGGGCCGCAACCACCCGCAGAAGAACATCGTCATGCGCGTACTGGGCGATTTCGACATCGATCCCCATCCCGATGTGGCCCTGCACAAGGCACAGCCGGGCGACCGCTGGCTGCTGTGCTCCGACGGCCTGTGCGGCTCGCTGGAGGACCAGACCATCCAGGAGGTCATGCTCTCCGAGCCGGACCGCGCGGTGTGCGCCCAGAAGCTCGTCAACATGGCCCTGCGCGCCGGCAGCACCGACAACGTGACCGCGGTGATCGGCGACGCGCAGACCGCCCCGGCCGAGCGCTGGTCGCTCATCAACCCCAATTACGGCGTGCAGGTGCCGCTCGTAGCCGGGGCCGCGGTGGCGGGCATCTCCTCCATCGCCGACATCGTGCACCGTCCCGTGGCGCAGGCGCCGCTGCTCGAATCCGAACAGACCCCCGCGCAGAAGGCCGCCGCGCTCTCCGGGCGCGCCGCCGAGCATGGTGGCACGCGTCACGACGCTGTTCCGGCCGAGGACGTGGACAGCTCGACCACCGAGATCGCCCCGGGCCAGAAGGTGGCCCATCCCGCCGACGAGACCGCGCAGGAAGAGGAGGACATCCCCGATACCGGCGAGATCCCCGTCGTGCGCACCCCGGACGGGCATCTGACGGCCGACCCGTCGAACGCGGCCGTGCGCCGCGAGGCCGAACGCCGCAAGGAGGAGCATCAGAAGCAGGTCGCCGGCCAGGCACGGCACCGCCGCCGCGTCCATGTGGCATGGATCTCCTCGGTGATCGGCGTCATCGTGCTGCTCACCGGCGGGTTCGCCGCGTATTACGCCTGGTCGCAGCAGGAGCACTATCTCGGTGTGGACGACGGCTATGTGGCCGTGTATCAGGGCGTCTCCACCGATCTGTTCGGCATCAGCCTCTCCCACCCGGTCAGAACCACCAATATCCGCGTCTCCTCGCTGCCCTCGTCGTGGCGCGGCCAGCTTAATGACGGCATCCCCGTCAGCTCGGTGGAGGCGGGCCTGCGGCGCGCCCGTGACATCGCCAGCCAGTCGGACGCGATCCAGTCGACGAAGCCCGGCAGCTCGACGAAGGACTCGGCAAAGAACAGCGGTGACGGCGCAAAGTCCGACGGTTCGTCCTCTGACGGCAAGAAGCAGGTCGACGCGTCCTCAGACGGCGCATCCGGCTCGTCTGGCACATCGACAGGCACGTCCTCCACCGGCAAGGACGCGCGATGAGCAGAAACGCCACACACCGCCGCGGCGGCATCCAGGGCCGCGACGACGAGAAGGTGCTCTCACGCGGCCGCCGGCGCACACGCGGCTTCCTGCTGCTCGTCCTCGCCCTCGCCACCGGTCTGTTCGCCTACTGGCAGATGCTCCTGCAGGTGGGCGTGACGAGCATCTCGCAGGTGCCGACGACGACGCTCGTGCTGCTGGGGGTCATCTGCGTGCTCGCCCTCACCCTCGAAGGGCTTGTGGCGTGGAAGCGCCCCGATGCCGCGCACATCCTGTTGCCGGCCATGGTGCTGCTCTCGCTGGTGGGCATCACCATGATCACCCGCATCGACTACGGCTCGCGGCTCGACGGCACGCCCACGCAGGTCGGCCAGCGGCAGATGGTCTGGCTCGTCGTCGCCCTCACGCTCAGCTGCCTGCTCATCCTGTTCCTGCGCGACTACCGTCGCCTGCGCCGCTTCTCCTACGTGTGTATGGTGATCGGCCTGGTACTGCTGCTCTCGCCGGAACTGCCGTTCTTCGGCCGAGAGATCAACGGCGCGCGCATCTGGCTCAAGATCGGCCCGTTCTCCGTGCAGCCGGCCGAGTTCGCCAAGCTGTTCCTCGCCGTGTTCTTCGCCGCCTACCTGTTCGACCATCGTGACCGCCTGGCCGTGGCGGGCAAAAAGTTCGCCGGCATCCGCTGGCCGCGCTGGCGCGATCTCGCCCCGATCCTGGTGGTGTGGGCCGTCTCGCTCGCCATCCTCGTGCTGCAGCACGATCTGGGCACTTCGCTCATGTTCTTCGCCATGTTCGTGGGCATGCTCTACGTCTCCACCGGCCGCGGCTCGTGGCTGCTCATCGGCGCCGTCTTCACCGTCATCGGCGTGGTGGCCGCCTGGAAGCTCTTCCCCAACTTCACCAACCGCGTCCACATCTGGCTCCACCCCTTCGACCAGAGCCTCTACACGCGCGAGATCGGCAGCACCTACCAGCTCGTCCAGGGCCTGTTCGGCCTGTCCTCGGGCGGTCTGTTCGGCACCGGTCTGGGCCAGGGGCACCCGGGCATCACCCCGTTCGCCAACTCGGACTTTATCTACACCTCGCTCGGCGAGGAGCTGGGGCTTGTGGGCCTGTTCGCCATCCTGCTGCTGTATCTAACGATCATCACCGTCGGCTTTTGGGCGGCGGTGCGGGTCAGCGACGGCTTCGGCAAGCTGATGGCCGCCGGCCTCATGTTCTCCATGGCGTTCCAGATCTTCACGGTGGTGGGCGGCATCACGCTCGTCATCCCGCTGACCGGACTCACGCTGCCGTTCATGGCGGCGGGCGGTTCCAGTCTCATCGCCAACTGGATACTGGCCATGCTTGTGCTCATTATCTCGGATGCCAGCTGGGAAAAGGATGACCAGCTGCTCGTGACCGACCCGGAGCTGCGGGCCGAGGCGATCGCCAAGAGCCGGCAGAAAGCAGCCGCCGAGAAAGCAGAGAAAGCGAAGGCACAGAAAGACAGGCGCGACGGCACGGCCGGCAGGACGGACACGGAGGAAAGGCAGGCACGCGGATGAACAGGATGAACACCTCGCTGCACCGGCTCTTCGTCGCCGTCCTCGTCCTCTTCCTCATCCTGGGGATGTCGACCACGTGGTTCACCGTGCTCGGCGCGCAGGCCCTCAACAACGACCCGCGCAACACCCGGGCGCTCTACCACGAGTACGCCATCCCGCGCGGGGCCATCACCGCCTCGGACGGCACGGTGCTCGCCAGCTCCAAGCAGTCCGACGACGCCTACAAGTATGACCGCGTCTATTCGGACGGCACGCTCTACGCGCCGGTCACCGGCTACTTCTCCGTCGTCTCGCGCGCCGGCGGCGGCATCGAGTCCGCCGAGAACTCCCTGCTGACCGGACAGAACGACGCCCTGTGGTGGCAGCGGTTCAAGTCCACCTTCACCGGCCAGGCCACACCAGGCGCCACCATCGAGACGTCCATCAGCACCAAGCTGCAGAAGGCGGCGCAGAAGGCCATGAACGGCCAGGAGGGCGCGGTCGTCGCCATCGAGCCGAGCTCCGGGCGCATCCTCGCCCTCTACTCCTCGCCGAGCTACGATCCCAACACGCTCTCCACCCATGACACGAAGCAGGCGACGAGCAACTACGAGACGCTCGCCGCGCAGGACCCGAGCCCGCTGCTGCCCATCGCCACGAGCCAGACCATGCCGCCCGGCTCGCAGTTCAAGCTCGTCGTGGCCGCCGCGGCCATCGAGTCCGGCCAGTACACGAAGGACACGCGCATCCCCGCCGTCGCCGCCTACACGCTGCCGGGCACGAACACGCAGCTGACGAACGCCTCGCACCAGGAGCTGTACAGCAGCGATTCCACGCTCACCCTCTCCGACGCCATCACGTATTCCTCCAACACCGCCTTCGCCCAGCTGGGCGTCACGCTCGGCAACGACAAGATCGCCGAGATGGCGAAGAAGTTCGGTTTCAACCAGCGCATCACCATTGCCGGCAGCCAGTCCACCGGCACACCCCTGCGCAGCGCGGCATCCGTGTTCCCCACCAGCGCGCGCGAGGACAGGCTCGCCCTCGCCTCCATCGGCCAGGGCGACACCACTGCGACGCCGCTGCAGATGGCCATGGTCTCCGCGGCCATCGCCAACAAAGGAACGCTCATGCAGCCCACGCTCGTCGACCGTGTGCGCGGCGCCGACCTCTCCGTCATCTCCCAGACCTCGCCGACCGTCCGCTCGCATGTGATGAGCTCGGACACGGCAGGCCAGCTCAATGACATGATGCAGCAGGTGGCGCAGAAGTTCGTGCCCTACGTGCAGCCGACGAACATCAAGGTGGCCGTCAAGACCGGCACTGCGCAGACCGGTGTGGGCAACACGGGCATCGACGCGTGGGTGACCGGCTTCGCCCCGGCCGACGACCCGAAGATCGCCGTGTGCGTGGTGGTGCGCAACGCCGGCACGTACGCGGGAGACACCGCCGGCCCCATCCTGCGGCAGATGGTGGAGGCGGCGCTGCAATGAGACTCGTCGAAGGCCAGATTCTCCACCGCCGCTACCGTCTGGACATGCAGATCGCCCACGGCGGCATGGGCGAGGTGTGGAAGGCGTGGGACACGGTGCTGCACCGCACGGTGGCCGTCAAGGTGCTGCGCTCCGATGTGCTCGCCGACCACCAGCATCTCGAGCGGCTGCGTGCCGAGGCCCGCAATTCCGCCGATCTCGCGCATCCCAACATCGCCGCCCTCTTCGACTACTACGAGGAGGAGGGCGCCGGCTTCATCGTGATGGAGTACGTGCCCAACGAGTCGCTCGCCCAGATCTACAAGCGCGAGGGACGCATGGACCCGGCCCGGCTACTCTCCATCCTCTCGCAGGTGGCCCGCGGGCTGTATGTGGCCCATGAGCGTGGTGTGATCCACCGCGACGTGAAGCCGGCCAACATCATGGTGGCCCCCAACGGGCAGGTGAAGATCACCGATTTCGGCGTGAGCTATTCCACCAATCAGGCGCCGATCACCGCCGCCGGCATGGTGGTGGGTACCGCGCAGTACATCTCCCCCGAGCAGGCGCAGGGCAAGACCGCCACACCGCAGTCGGACATCTACTCGCTGGGCGTGGTGGCCTACGAGGGCCTGGCCGGGCACCGCCCGTTCACCGGGGCCACGCCGGTGGACATCGCCGCCGCGCAGGTCAATGATCCCGTCCCGCCGCTGCCGGAGGACGTCGACCGGCAGCTCGCCGCGTACGTGTACCGCATGCTCGCCAAGGATCCGGCGAAGCGGCCACGCACCGCGCTTGATGTGTCGCACACGTTCTCACAGATCGAGAAGCGACTGGTAGACGCCAAAACGGGCGTCTTCCCGGCTGTGACGCCGGGTATGACACCGACCGCCGCGGCGTTTGCCGGGACCGCATCCCAGGCGGCGGGGATGACAGGAGCAACGAGACCAACAGAAACGACACCCCGCTGGTCGACGGGCGTGCCCTCTGCGCTGTCAGCGGAGACGGCCGGGACACGGCCCGCCGCAGACGGCGTCTCCGGCATTCCCACAGCACCTCCTGCCCCGCACACAATGCCGGCCTCCGATGCGGCCGCTCCCGCCACACCGGCACCGGCGGCACGGCACACGCCAGAGCACGCCGTCACCGAGCCCTCTGCCGCCGCGCACGCCTCCCGCCCCCGCCATGGCCGGCCGCGCACCGTGCGGTCCGCCCCGCACCCGTGGAGGCGCACACCTCCCGTCCCCGCCGGCACTGATGACCACGATGGCAATCCGGATCCGGGCAGCAGGACGCATCGGCAGCCCGTGCTCGAGCCGTATCGTGTCGGAGGCTCGTTCCTCGACCGTCTGGGCGAGGGGCTGCATAGCCTCCAGAGCAAGGTCGGCACGCTGTTCGAGCCGCCGGACGATATCGGCGGCCCTGACCCGCACGACGGCTCCGATCAGCGCGACAGCGCCCCCGTCCCGCACGACGGCCGCAATCCGCACGACGGCCGTCAGATGAATGTCACCACAGCACGCACCGACGGCACGCGTCGGCAGGATCTACCCGCATGGCGGGCCGGCACGCAAGCCGATAGAGTCGAAGACAGGAACGAGGAGGATCCCGATGAGTGACAACATCCCACAGACACTCGCCAACGGGCGTTACCGCATCGGTCGCGTGATCGGCCACGGCGGCATGGCCGAGGTGCGCCTCGCCACCGACACGAGGCTCGGCCGGCAGGTCGCCATCAAGATCATGCGCGCCGACTTCGCCCGCGACCCGAACTTCCTCGCCCGCTTCCACCGCGAGGCCCACTCGGTCGCCCAGCTCAACAACCCGAACATCGTCTCCATCTACGACTCGGGCGAGGAGACCGTCACCGAGCCGAACGGCGACCAGGAACTGCTGCCATACATCGTGATGGAGTACGTCCACGGCGAAACGCTGCGCGACATCCTCCACGAGAACGGCCCCCTGTCCGTGCGCGACGCCGAGCAGGTGATGATCGGCACACTCAACGCGCTCGAATACTCGCACCGGCGCGGCATCATCCACCGCGACATCAAACCGGGCAACATCATGATCTCCGACCAGGGCGTCGTGAAGGTCATGGACTTCGGCATCGCCCGCGCGCTCGACGAGACGAGCAGCGCCGTCACCAAGTCGCAGGGCGTGGTGGGCACGGCCCAGTACCTCTCCCCCGAGCAGGCGCAGGGCAAGACCGTCGACATGCGCTCCGACCTCTACTCGGCCGGCTGCGTGCTCTACGAAATGCTCACGGGCCGTCCGCCGTTCACCGGCGACGCCCCGGTCGCCATCGCCTACCAGCATGTGACCGAGACGGCGACCCCTCCCAGCGAGCTCGTCCCCGGCCTGCCGAAGGTGTGGGACCAGATCATCGCCAAAGCCATGGCCAAGGACCGTGACCAGCGCTACTCGACCGCCGCCGATTTCAAGCGGGATCTGCTCGCCGTGGCGGCCGGGCGGCCGATCAGCGGGCCGCAGGCGTCCGGGACGGGTGCCGATACCGAGGCGGCGACCGACCCGTTCCTGCCTCCGGTCGTCGTGGACCCTTCCGCGCAGAACGCGCAGGCCGCCGAGCAGGACGGCGATCAGCCCGGCAAGGCGACGGCGACGTCCACCAAGACGCGCGAACAGCAGGCGGCCGCCCGCAAGAAGAAAAAGCGGATCATCATCTGGTCGTGCGTGGCCGGCGCCGTGCTGCTCGCGGTGCTCATCGCCGTGCTCGTCCATGTGCTCAGCCCCTCCGAGCAGACCGCGCAGGTACCCAGGCTCACGGCCGAGATGACCGAGACGCGCGCCCGCCAGGTGGTCGAGGACGCCGGCTTCGTGTTCCAGAGGAAGACCGACACCGGCTCCTCGCAGAGCAAGGGGACGCTGACGAAGCAGAGCCCGGCGGGCGGCACTACGGCCAAGAAGGGTTCGACCGTCACCGTCTGGTTCTCCTCCGGCCCCGAGTCCGTCACCGTGCCCAATGTGGCGGGGATGAGCCAGTCGCGGGCCAAGGCGGCGCTCAAGAAGGCCGGTCTGACCGTCGGATCCACGAGCTTCGAGGATTCGGCCACCGTGGAGAAGGACCACGTCACCCGCACCGACCCGGCGATCGCCTCCAGCCAGCCGCGCGGCACGTCCGTGACGCTCTACATCTCCACCGGACGCCTCGCCGTGCCGGATGTCGCCGGAAAGAGCCAGCAGGAGGCCACCGCGCTGCTCAAGCAGTCCGGCTTCTCGCTGACGGTGCGTGAGGAGAGCAGCGACAGCGTGAGCAAGGGCAGCGCCATCCGCACCGATCCTGTGGCCGGCAGCACGGTCACTCAGGGTTCGATGGTCACGCTCTACATTTCCACCGGCCAGGAGATGGTGACCACGCCGCGGCTGACCGGCTACCAGACGCTGGGCGACGCCAAGGCCGCGCTCCAGGGACTGGGGCTCAACGTGCAGTACGCCAACGGCGGCCAGGACAGCTGGACGTACGTGAGCGCCAGTTACAACGGCACGTCGATCAGCAACGGCGGCAGCGTGCCGAAGGGCGCCACCGTCACGCTCACCGGCCAGAAACCGCAGTCAGGCGGCAGCGGCTCGACCGGGTCGGGCAGTTCCGACGGCTCCTCCTCGTCGTCGACCGGCACGGACGGCAGCGGCTCGACCGGCTCCTCGACCGGCACGGGCCAGTAATCAGCGTTCCAGCCTGCATACGTAAGAGGGAGGGGATCATCCATCGGATCACAGCGCTTCGCGAGCGCCCGATGTCTGACCCCCTCCCTCTTTGCCTATCCTGACTATTTTCCTGCGGCTTCGTCTGTCACGAAGATGATGGAAAGACAGATGATGGACGCTCGCTTGTCGCTGCCGCGGTCAGACCCGCATCGATAACAGCGACACCCGATCGCTGACTTGGCAGATGGAGGGAAAAATAGGAAGCGGCCGCTCGCGGAGCGCTGTGGTCCGCTGACTATTTTCCCTCCGGCTTCATCTGTCACAAAGATGATGGAAAGACAGATGATGGACGCTCGCTTGTCGCTGTGGCCATAATCTGCCTTCCCATCATCGAATCACACAGTTACGTAATTTGAGGCGACCTGCAGCACCGGTATCGTGCTGGCCGCCCACGGGAACGTCCACTGGAACAGCGCCATCGCGCCCATCACGATCAGCAGCAGGAACAGCACGACGCGCACGGCAATGTGCCCGGGCATGAGCCGCAGCACCAGCCCGTACAGGCTCACCGCATGGTGCACCGGCCTGCCCTGCTCGTCCGTGCGCCGCAGGCCCGGCCATCCCCATGCCACCGCGGCGGCGATGAAGATGATGACGAACGCGAGCGCGATCCAGGCGAGCATGGTCGTCAGCGGCGGGATGGAGGACTGCGGCACCGAGCCGGCCTGGGTGAAGGAGATCGCCCCGGTCGAACTCGTATCGGCCAGCTCGGCGGGGATGCCGTCGGAGACGTTGGCCCAGTATTTGAGCTTTCCGTGGACGATCCAGCGGTGTGTGGGCGTGGTGTAGCGCGGCTCGCAGGTGGTCATGGTGATGAGCCGCTCGGTCGGTGTGGCGCCCAGATGGCCGGGGACCGGGGCGATGACGTCGGTCTGGGTGGGCAGCACGATCTCATGGCTCGTCATCGTGTAGACGTACCAGTGGCTCTGGGTGCGGATGATGAACGCGTCGCCGTTGTTGAGCTTGTCGACGTTGCCGAGCGGCTCGCCGTAGCCGGCACGATGGCCGGCGAGCGAGAAGTTGCCGACCCCTCCGGGCATAGCGGTGTCATCGTAGTGGCCCAGGCCATGCCGGGCGAGCTGGGCGAGCGAGGTGCCCTGCACGATGAGGCGCTTCCAGCTCTTGCCGAAACGCGGGATGTAGATCTGGCCGACCACACCGCCTTCGACAGGCTGGGCGTCGACGGGCGGGTCGCCTGCCTGCGCTTTGGCGATCTTGTAGGAGCCGCTCGTGGAGGCGGGGGTGGTCCAGCTGACCGACTGTTCCTGCGCCTGCTGGGTGCGGGCAGAGTCGACGCCCGTCCACCACAGCTGCCAGACCACGTAGAGCACGCAGATGATGCCGAGGGCGAGGAGGATCTCGCCAAGCACGCCGGCGATGTCCCAGACCACGGAACGGCGGCGCGGCGCGCGACGCCTGTGCGTGGGCGCCCCCGCAGGCTGTCGCATCTGTTCCTGCGTGTCCGGGTCGATCCGGCTTCTGCTCATTTCCATACCCCACAGCCTATCGGGCAGCCTTCCTGTTTCACCGGCACACTTTCACCAGCCCGAGCCTTTTTTGTCCGCGGAAGCGTCGGTTGTCTTTGTGCTGTCCTTGTCGTCTTTGGAGTTGTCTTTCGAGCTGTCTTTGGAGTCGTTCTTGGAGTCGTTCTTGGCGTCGTTCTTGGACGTGTTCTCCGGCACGGCGGTGGCATAGCCAAGCGAGGTGGTGTCCCCCGGCGTGCGGGCGAAGTGCAGGCTGTCCGATTCGCGCACCTTCCAGCCAAGCCCGACCGCGTCCACATATTCCTTGTAAATCTTGACGGACGGCGAGGAATCAAGCGACCGGCGCATCTGCGCGACGGGCCCGATGGCGGAGACGGTGTACGGCGGCGCGTATTGGCGGCCGCGCAGCAGCAGGACGTTGCCCACGCAGCGCACGGCGGTGGTGGGCAGCACACGCTCGCCCTGGATGGTCATCGCCTCGGCGCCGCCGGCCCACAGGGCGTTGATGACCGCCTCGATATCCTGCTGATGCACCACGTAGTCGTTGACGTCACGACCGGCCAGCGTGTTGTCGCCGCTGCGGGTGGCGTCCTCCCACAACGGCGAGTCATCGAGGGTGACGCTCAGCCCGGGTCCTGTCAGGGCCGGCAGCACGGAGGCGGAACCCGCGTCATCATCGTCAGTGCCGGTGGAGGAACCGGTCTGGCCGACCGCTTTGTTGATGGAATCGATCTCCGAGCCGAGACGGCTGATATCCCCGCGCAGCCTTTTCACGCGCTGCTCGCGCTGGGTGATGAGGCTCTCGACGTCCTTGGGCGCGTCCTGACCGCCGTTGAAATGCAGATTGGTGGCGATCAGCCAGCCGGCGAGCAGGCAGATGAGGAAGACGCAGACCCAGGAGACGATGCGCGAGCGGGTGGAGACGACGCTGGCATGCTCGCCGCGGCGCGCACGGGTGCCGCCCACACGCACGGCGGCCGCTTTGCCGCGCACAGTGCGCGGCTGCCTCCTGCGGCGTCTGCGCATGCGCCCTCCTTCCCGCATTCGTCCTTCCGATCTCAGATTAGCCGCAGGAAGGGCGATCAGCCTGTTTTGTCATCGTCGTGTGAAGGTAAACTACTTTTCGTTACGTACGACAAGGAGACTCAATGGCTGACGCAAACAACGACAAGGTGTCCGAGACCACCGACGCCGACAAGGCCGTCGCGGCGGATGAGGCCGGGCAGACCGACACGGCAGCGACGCCGGACGAGGCTGTGACGGCTGAGAAGGCGCAGGATCCCGCCACCGCGGCAGAGGACACGGAAGACGACGCCAAGGACGCCCCTGCGGCAGAGGACGCGTCTGACGACACCGCTGCGGACGATGCCTCCGCATCCGACCAGACCACCGCGCCCAAGACCCGCAAGGGCAAGGCCAAGAAGGGCAAGAAGGGTGCGAAGGCGGATGCCGGCGAGGAGAAGAAGGAGGATGACTCGGATCTGAGCGAGGACGTCAAGTCCACCGTCGATTCGCTGCTCGATTCCTCCGCCCTCGACTCCAAGGACGCACCGAGCAACATCAAGAAGCTCGCCACACGCGAGAAGGACAACAACCGTCGCGTGCAGGACTCCATCAAGAACGCGAAGACCAACCCGAAGTGGTTCGTCCCGCTGTTCGTCTCCCTGCTCATCATCGGCCTGGCATGGGTGATCGTCTTCTACGCCACCAGCCAGTCCGGCCCTGGCTACCCGATTCCGACGATCGGCAACTGGAACCTGCTCATCGGCTTCCTCATCATGCTCGCCGGCTTCATCATGACCATGTGGTGGAACTGAGCCATCATCCCAGATAAATCCGCATATTCATCGGTCATATATTTCAATATCTCGATTCTGATATGTGGAATATTTCAGCGGCTGCCATCCGGCAGCCGCTTTTTTTGACCCGTTTTGCGAACTATTTGACCTCACTGGGGCAGGTGGCCGCACACGCCACATGACCAACACCCGTGTTCGACTGTCCGGCCGAAATTATCCACAGAGTTTTCCACACACTTGTGGATAGTCGGGGCAGGGTCAGGCAAGATTCCTCTTTCCGACAGCGCCTTATCTATCTCAAAAATCAGCAAATCAGATATAAATACGGCGATCTTGAGAGCGCGACGGTTCCAGACGCCTCAAAACGCTGTCGCATTCCTTTAGTTATGCACAATTGTGGATAACTCTGTGCACAATTCCCACCGAACAGACGTGCGAAAATCGACAAAATAGTCGAACAGCGTTTGAAGAACACTGGCATCATCCATCGAGTGCCGCAAAGTTTTATAGCCTATCCTGCTAGCTATCCGATGCCGCCGCATTGCCTCCACCTATCAGGCAGGGGCGCAGGACCCGCCACACACGTCTCAGGCGAGCGCCACAAGAGCGCCAATCACGAGCAGCGCGAACACCGCCGCCCACACCGAGCCTTTGGCGGCGAACCCCATCCGCGCGGGCATGCGCGGCGTCACACGCGAGAGCACGAACGCATACAGCAGCCCGACGAGAAAGCCGCCCACATGCGCCTGCCAGGCGATCGAATTGTCCACGATCGGCAGCGCGAAGTTGAGACCGAGGAGGATGAGCAGCGAGGTGATCTGGCCTTTGTCGACGCCGGAGACACGATAGACGACGAGCAGCGCGCCGAACAGGCCGAAAATGGCCCCGGACGCGCCGAACGCCGAGACGGACGCCGCCTGCACGTCCCCGGACGCCCGCATCACCGCCGAATAGATGCTCAGGCCGAGGCTGCCGCCCAGACCGGAGAGCAGATAAATCCACAGATAGACGAGATGGCCGTACAGCCGCTCGATGACCGGCCCGACCAGCACGAGGCAAAGCATGTTTCCCAGCAGGTGCAGCGGGTCGAGCGAGTGGAAGAACACGGACGTGAGCGCCGTCCACGGCAGATAGCGGAAATTGAGCGGGTTGAAGCTGCCATTGAGCAGGAAGATCTGGCTGAACGCGGGAGCGAGCCAGTTCGAAAGGATCTCGACAAGCCAGACGAGCACGCACAGGGCGATGATGACGGCCGTGATGACGGGCCCGCCCTGCCGCCATGTGCGGCGAATGTTGCGCGGGGCGAGGTCGGAGAAGCGGAAAGTCGGCATAGTCCCAGCATATCGACGGGGAATCTGATATTTCCCCGCGAAAGCGGATTGTTCCCTCATCGAGGGGCCGGATTGCCCTCTGGCGCGAAAGCGGATTATTTTCGGCGCGGGGCGGATCATCCCATCACAGACCCCGTCGCAGATCCCGTCGCAGAGACGGATTGCCACCCCGCCTTACAGCGCCTTGCCCTGCAGATCGCCCGATGACATTCAGTGCGCATTCAGGTTGGAGGCTTTATGATGGAGACACAGGTCCTGCGCCCACCCACGCAGGTCAAGCTAAGGAGCTCGTTATGGAAAACAAGTCCAACAATGGTGTGTGGAAGTTCTTCGCGATCCTCTTCGGCGTCCTCCTCGCGGGCGTCGGCGCGTATTACGTCTACAAGCAGCGCAACCCGGAGTATGACCCGTGGGAGGAGCCGTGGAAGAACAGCTCGTCCCCTGTTGATCTCGGCGATGATGATAACGAGGATGAGGATTCCGAGTCCGCCGAGGCCTGAGTCCGACACCAGCAGCGTTCGAGACTGAGATCTGCGACGGAGATTCGTCTGAGACTCTGAAACAGCGATTGGTCTGAGACGCAGATTCATCCAAAACAGAGATTCATCTGAAACGCAAAAGCCCGATGGGATTTCTTCCCATCGGGCTTTTCTCGTCTTGGAGCCGTTCTTGGGGCTGTTGCCCACAAGCCGCACTCACGCGGCCACACTCACGCACGACCGTGGACGCGACCGCGCAGGGCCGGCTCCCGCCGGCTGCCGCACGGCCACGTCAGGCAGCCAGGTTCACGCGGCCGGCAGACCCTGGGTCTTCCAGATGAGGCGCAGGTAGTCGCGGATCGAGCGGTCCGAGCTGAAGAAGCCGGAGCGCACCGAGTTGAGCACGGACTTGCGCATCCAGTCCTTCTGATCGGCGTAGGCGTCGAGGATCTCCGGCTGCACGTCCATGTAGCTGCGGAAGTCGGCGAGCGCCATGAAGCGGTCGTTGCTGAGCAGGTCGTCGGTGAAGCCCTTGAAGGTCTCGGTGTCGCCGTCGGAGAACGTGCCGGCGTTGATCATGTCGATCGCGCCCTTGAGGTCCTCGTCCTTCTCGTAGAAGTCGCGCGGCACGTAGTGCTTGGCGAGCTCCTCCACCTGGTCGACGGTCATGCCGAACAGGAAGAAGTTCTCCGCACCCACGCGCTGGCGGATCTCGACGTTGGCGCCGTCGAGCGTGCCGACGGTGAGGGCGCCGTTGAGGGCGAACTTCATGTTGGACGTGCCCGAGGCCTCCTCGCCGGCGAGCGAGATCTGCTCGTCGAGGTCGGTGGCCGGGATGATGAGCTGGGCGTTGGTCACGTTGTAGTTCTCGATGAACACGACGTGCATGCGGCCCTCGATCGCCGGATCGTTGTTGACCACGCGGGCGACGTTGTTGATGAGCTTGATGGTCAGCTTGGCCATCGCGTAGCCCGGGGCGGACTTGGCGCCGAACACGAAGGTGCGCGGCGTGTAGTCCTCGACCTTGATCTTGCCGGACTTGAGGGCGTTGTAGTCGGCGATGATCTGCAGGATCTTCATCGACTGGCGCTTGTACTCGTGCAGACGCTTGATCATGGTGTCGAACATGGTGTCCGGATCGATCTCGACGCCCTGGTTGTCCTTCATCCAGTTGGCGAAGGTCACCTTGTTGTCGTGGCGGATCTGGGCGAAGCGCTCGACGAAGGCCGGATCATCGGCGTACTTCTCGAGCTCCGACATGCGGTCGAGATCGGCGAGCCAGTCCTCGTTGCCACCAAGCTTGGAGCTGTACAGGTCGACGAGCTCCGGGTTGGCCAGCGCCAGGAAGCGGCGGGGGGTGACGCCGTTGGTCACGTTGGTGAACTTGGCCGGGAAGATGTCGGCGTAATCCTTGAGCACCGACTTCTTGAGCAGGTCAGAGTGCAGCGCGGCAACGCCGTTGACGTGCTGGCCCACATACGAGGCGAGGTAGGCCATGCGCACGCTGGCCCAGCCCTCGGTCGGGGCGATGCGCATACGCTCGATCTTCTCGTCGTCGGCGCCGAGCTTCTTCTCCTCGGCCGCGGCCTGGTCGGAGATCTTCTTGATGATCTCGTAGTGGCGCGGCAGCAGGGAGCTGAGCAGCTTGGCGTCCCACACCTCAAGGGCCTCCGGCAGCAGCGTGTGGCACGTGTAGTTGAAGGTGCGGGAGGTGATGGAGAACGCGGTATCCCAGTCGTAGCCGTAGACGTCGATGAGCAGACGCATGAGCTCGGCGATGGAGATCACCGGGTGCGTGTCGTTGAGCTGGAAGACGATCTTGTCCGGGAACGTGGTCAGATCCGGGTGATCCTGACCCGGGTAGAAGAGGCTGATCGCATCGGCGAGCGAGGCGGCGGAGAAGAAGTACTGCTGCTCCAGACGCAGACGCTTGCCGACCTCAGTGGAATCCTCCGGGTAGAGCACCTTGGAGATGTTCTCGGCATCGGTCTGACGCTTGACGGCGTCATCGTAGCGGGACTCGTTGAAGGTCTTGAGGTCGAACTCGTCGACGGCCTTGGCGCTCCACAGACGCAGCGTGTTCACACGACCGGACTCGAAGCCCGGCACGAGCATGTCGTACGGAAGCGCGCGGACGGACCACGCCGGCTTCCACACGCGCCTGCCGTTCTCCTCGACGACCTCGCCGCCGAAGCTGACGCGCTGCTCGCGGCGGTAATCGGCCTGCTCCCACGGATTGCCATACTTGAGCCAGTAATCCGGGGTCTCCTCCTGGGAGCCGTCCTTGCCCCACTTCTGACGGAAGATGCCATAGGTATAACGGATGCCGTAGCCGATGGCCGGCACGGACTCGGTGGTCAGCGAGTCGATGTAGCAGGCGGCGAGACGGCCGAGACCGCCGTTGCCCAGGCCCGGCTCGACCTCGACGGCCTCGACCTTGCGCGGATCGAAGCCGAGCTCCTTGAGGGCGCCGTCGAACTGCTGCGTCAGGCCGGCGTTGAGCACGGCGTTGGGCAGCTGGGTGCCGAGCAGGTACTCGGCGGAAAGATAACCGACGGCACGGGTGTTGCCCTTGAGGGTGTCCTCACGGGTCTTGACCCAGTTGTCGGCGAGATGGTCACGAACGACGGTGGACACCGCAACATACATGTCCTCGTTGCTGGCCTCGGCCAGATCGACGCCGCGGACGTGGCGCAGCGCCGCGAGGATCTCATCCTTGAACTGCTGCTGGGTGATTGCTTCGTCACTCACGATATATGCTCTTTCTTGTTGACAAAACCGGGCGGGGGCGTTTCCCTTCGCCTCCGACACGGACGCCGCCGCAATGGGGCGCCCGAGCCTCGGACCGGCCGGGAAAAAGCCGGCCCTCTATGTCCGGTCGCACGGATTCTCACCCGCGACTTATCCCTTTCATTATCCCCGGGAATCCGACCTTCGGGCAAGTATGGCGGGAGATTGTGGATAACTGGCAGAAAACGGTCAGACTTCCCCCCAGCACCGGCGGCATCCCGGGCCACGCGGCACGCAGAAAACTCGTCACGCAGGAATCGGGAAGAGCCGGGACACGCGCTCATCGGCGGCATCCACGGCATCGATGTTGCCGGCCGACTTCTCCTGCCCCCAGGTGCTCACCCCGCTTGCGAGCCGCAGCCAGACGACGGGCGTGAATTCGAGCACGTCCGGGGGTGTGAGGTTGTGCGGGTCGGAATCGGGGCCGGGCAGGATCTTGACCGCGGCGAACGGCGGAACACGCAGCTCCGTGCTCGGCCCGGGCACCGCCTTCTCCAGCACGCCGAGCGAGTAGCGCACCGCCATGGCGAGCGTGGGACAGTCCAGATACGCCGGATCGTTCCGATCGGTCGGCAGATCGACATCGGTGGGGCTGGCGTGCGGATCAGCGGCGAGCGCCTCCTGCCACAATCCGCGCAGCGCCGAGACGACGCGCCTGTAGCAGTCGTGCCCGCGAGCCACATCTTTCGGCCTGATGACCGGCATGTCTATCTCCTTCTGCTCCCATTGACTTGATTGATCCGGTCGATCCGATTGTCCGATCAATCCGGTTATCTGATTGCCTGATCGATCTGATGGGTTTGATCGACTTGGCTGATCCGATTGTCCGGTGCGATGCCGGTTGCATGATCGTCGCCATGTGGTATTTTAGAGTGTTGTTCGCGAATGTGGCGGAATGGTAGACGCGCTAGCTTCAGGTGCTAGTGGCCGATAAGGCCGTGAGGGTTCAACTCCCTCCATTCGCACAGACAGGCCGGGAAGAAATTCCCGGCTTTTTTGTTTTCCGGATGTCTGCGACTCGCGGTCAATTTATGGGTTATAGGACATTTCGTGGTGTTTATAACCCGTGGCCGGGGTCACGGCAGCC
>CAIFES010000007.1:0-36667 GCA_903789535.1 uncultured Aeriscardovia sp.
GCTGCCACAAGGCATCAGAGGCAACATAAACACCATCTTCAGTTCCTATAACCCCAAATTCGAGCATATTGCCGATTCGCCGTGTATGAGACCATAAACAATATGAACGGCTTACTGCTCGCTGCGTCCGTCGACCAACAGATGGGCTGCACGCTCGGCTCCGACGGCATCATCGGCACGATGACGGTCTGGCTCGTCACGCTCATGGAACGCATCGGCGGGCTGGGCGCCATGCTCGCCATCGCCCTCGAGTCACTGTTCCCGCCCATCCCGAGCGAGATCATCCTGCCACTGGCCGGATTCACCGCCTCCCGCTCGCCAAAAATGACCCTGGTCAGCGCGATCTGCTGGGCCACCGTCGGCTCGCTGCTGGGCGCCTGGGCGCTCTACTGGCTCGCCCGCTGGCTGGGCATCGAGCGCATCTACAAGGCCGCCGACCGCATCCCGGGCATCGACCGCGCGCAGATACAGAAGGCCGACCGCTGGTTCACGAAATACGGCTCCTGGTCGGTGCTGATCGGCCGCGTCATTCCCGTGGTCCGCTCGCTCATCTCGCTGCCCGCCGGTCTGAACACAATGAACTTCTGGAAATTCACCGGCTGGACGCTGCTCGGCTCGTCCGTGTGGAACAGCGTGCTTATCGGCGCGGGCTACATGCTCGGCGGGCAGTGGTGCTCCATCATGGGCTTCCTCAACGCCTTCGAGGACGTGGTGATCGTCGTCTTCGTGGGACTGGTCTTGTTCTTCATCGGGCGACGGGTGCAGGGAGCCCTGCGCCGACGCCGCGAGCGCGCCAAGCAGGAGACGGTGCGCGGAAAACAGGAACTGGTACGCGAAAAACCAGAGACAGGGCCCAAGAAACAGGAATCGGTCCGCAGAGAACAAAACACGGTACGCGAGGAAAAGGCACGACCCGGACACAACGGCGCATCAGATAGGTAAATCTGCAATACCGGAAGGCAGGAGCACACAGCGGTGTCGCCGCGATCCCCGCAGAGCGCACCGCACAGTGACCACACAGCGAAAGGAACGTGATGTCTCTCCTGCGCCACGAGATTGAGGACTTCTCCCTGACCGCCTATCACAACGGCAAACTTGAGACGGTGAGCAAGCAGACCCTGCTGAAAGGGTGGTCCGTCCTGTTCTTCTACCCGGCCGATTTCAGCTTCGTCTGCCCGACAGAGCTCGCCGATCTGGCTGATTATTACGACCAGTTCAAGGCTGTGGGCTGCGAGATCTACGCCTGCTCGTGCGATACCGAGTGGTCGCATCAGGCATGGCATGATTCCAGCGAGCGCGTCAAGAACGTGACGTTCCCGATGCTCTCCGATCCGGCCGGCGATCTCGCCCAGAGCTTCGATGCCTTCAACGAGGAGACGGGCCTGGCCGAGCGCGCCGATTTCATCATCAACCCGCAGGGCCAGATCGTGGCCTACGAGGTGACCAACAGCAGCGTCGGCCGTGACGCGGCGGAGCTGCTGCGGCGCGTGCAGGCATGCCAGTACGTGGCCGACCACGGCGAGCAGGTATGCCCGGCGAACTGGCACCCGGGCGACAAGACGCTCACCCCGGGCCTCGACCTCGCCGGCAAGCTCTGATTCGGATCTGTGCGGACTTTCTGAATGCCCATCCAGCGCCATGCGGGATGGGCATTCGTATATCTGCAGCGCGTGGACAGACTGTTTTGGAGCTCATCCTGCCTCATCGCAGGGTGGGCGTTTTGTTTATCCACAAGTTATGCACAGCGTATCCACAGGCTCAGCCCATCTGCCAGAACATCCCGGTCCGCAAATCATCCGCCCACGTGCCGCTCACGTGCCACTTCCGCATCGTTTGCGGCGTGTCTCCGTGGATACCGGTTTATCCACAGAACAGATCGGCATAATCACAGGCAAAAACGCTATCTATGACAATCCACAGACTTATCAACACCATATTTAGCGTTCCCAGCGTGTAGGCTTGGTGGAGCAAGCTCGCAAGAGACCGGGCTGCCGGCGCCGAATACGCCGACGGCTCGGTTTTTTGTTGTCCGAAGCGTCCAGAGGCAGAGAAGGAAAGGCATACAATGACCGCGATTGACATCCCGGCACGGATCGGCGAGGACGAGAACCGCGACGACGGGCAGACCGCCGCGCTCTCCAGCATGAAGGTCGCCAAGCGTGACGGCCGCATCGTCGATTTTGACGAGTCGAACATCCTTCGCGCGGTCCATGGTGCCTTCAAGGACATCGACACCGACGACATGACCGAGGAAGAGGAGAAGGCCGTCGCCCACAACGTGGTGGTGGACGTCGAGACCGAGATCGTCTCCCGCTTCAAGTCCCCGGTGCACATCGACGACATCCAGAGCCTCGTGGAGCACTCCCTCGTCAACCAGCACGCCTACGACGTGGCGCGCGCCTACACCTCCTACCGCCTCAACCGCGACATCCGCCGTGCCAAGGCCACGGACGTCAACGAGGCCGTCAACCGCCTGCTCAACCGCGACGAGTCCATCGTGCGCGAGAACGCCAACAAGGATTCCAACGTCTACGCCACCCAGCGCGATCTGCTCGCCGGCACCATCTCGCGCGCCTCGGCCATGCGCATGCTGCCCAAGGACGTGGCCAACGCCCATCTCAAGGGCGATATCCACTTCCACGACGCCGACTACTCCCCCTTCACCGCGGAGACGAACTGCTGCCTCGTCGACTTCCGCACGATGCTCAAGAACGGCTTCACGCTCGGCAACGCGCCGATGAGCTCGCCGCGCTCCATCGAGACGGCCGCCACCCAGGTCACGCAGATCATGAAGGACGTGGCCGGCTCGCAGTACGGCGGCCAGACGTTCAACCGCGCCGATGAGGTGCTCGACCCGTACGCGCGGCTCGACTACAAGAAGAATCTCACAAGCGCCGAGCTGCTCTTCCCTGATGACATGGATCCCGAGCAGGCGAAGAAGATCGTCGCGCGCGTGCACGCTCACCAGCCTGACTCGCTGCACTTCGAGAACCGTCCGAACATCGCACTCGACACCCCGTTCCACACCGATGCCTCGCCCATCGAGCAGCAGCGCGAGATCTACGCCAAGCTCCTGACGCGCAAGAACATCTACGACGCCATGCAGACCATGGAGTACCAGATCAACTCCAACCGCGTCTCCAACGGCCAGACCCCGTTCGTCACCGTCGGCTTCGGTCTGGGCACCTCATGGTTCGCCCGCGAGATCAGCCGCGCGATCTTCCTCAACCGCATCCGCGGCCTGGGTCGCGAGCGCCGCACGGCCATCTTCCCCAAGCTTGTCTACACCGTCAAACACGGTGTGAACGCCGACCCGGACGACCCGAACTACGACCTCAAGCAGCTCGCCGTGGAGTGCGCCACCAAGCGCATGTACCCGGATATCGTCTTCTACGACAACATCGTCAAGATCACCGGCTCGTTCAAGGCGCCGATGGGCTGCCGCTCGTTCCTGCAGGGCTGGATCAACCCGGAGACCGGCAAGGACGAGGAGGACGGCCGCATGAACCTCGGCGTGGTGACGGTCAACGTGCCGCGCATCGCCCTGGAGTCCGGCGGCGACAAGGACAAGTTCTGGAAGCTGTTCGCCGAGCGCTGCGCCACCGCGCACCACGCGCTGCAGTACAGGATCATGCGCGTGAAGCAGGCCAAGCCGAAGAACGCGCCGGTGCTCTATGAGGACGGCGGCTTCGGCCACTACCTCAAGGCGGACGACGACGTGGACCAGCTGTTCCGCAACTCGCGCGCCACCGTGTCGCTGGGCTACATCGGCCTTGCCGAGGCAGTCTCCGTGTTCTACGGCAAGGACTGGATCCAGGACCACTCCTGGGACGAGGACGGCCGTCAGTTCGCCCTCTCCATCGTGCGCACGATGCGCGATTACTGCCGCCAGTGGGAGAAGGAGGAGGGCTACCACTACTCCGTCTACTCCACCCCGGCCGAGTCGCTCACCGACCGCTTCAACCGTCTCGACCGCGAGAAGTTCGGCGAGGTGCCGGGCGTGACCGACCACGACTTCTACACCAACTCGTTCCACTACCCGGTATGGCTGCGCCCGACGCCGTTCGAGAAACTCGACTACGAGAAGGACTTCCCGCAGTACGCCGCCGGCGGTTTCATCCACTACTGCGAGTATCCGACGCTGCAGCAGAACCCGAAGGCCCTGGAGGCTGTGTGGGACTACGCCTACAAGATCGGCATCGGCTACCTCGGCACGAACACGCCGATCGACAAGTGCTACGTGTGCGGCTATGAGGGCGACTTCGAGCCGACCGAGGACGGGTTCAAGTGCCCGAACTGCGGCAACAACGACCCGGCCAAGTGCAACGTGACGAAGCGCACCTGCGGCTACCTGGGCAACCCGGTGCAGCGCCCGATGGTGCACGGCCGCCACGAGGAGATCATCCACCGCGCCAAGCACATGGAGGGCGAGACCGGCCGCGTGGTGCTCGGTGATGGCGAGGTCGAGGAATGGTGGGACGACCAGAAGGAGTGAGGTGATCCCTCATGGCAGACGAGGATCTGCGCCGCACGCACGCTGATTTCGGTTCCGGTGACGGCGACAACAAAGCCATCGGCCACACGGCCTCTGAGGACGGCCACGCCGACCAGTCGCATCTGTTCGACCAGAAAAAGCGCGACGAGTACGCCCAGATGGAGGGCGTCAATCAGGACGCCTTCCGCAGGACCGGCGACAACCCCAACGGCTCGCAGGTGATCGGCAACCCGAAGGCCACCGCGGCGCAGATCTCCGCTCGTTTCCAGCAGTCCGAGACAGACACCACCATCTCCGAACAGGCCGCAAAACGCTATGGCCACCACGATTTTGCGGCCAAAAACAGTGAGTATCGCGGCCCGTCCATCCCCTATATGCTCTCCAACAACCCGAAGGCGGGCCAATGGGACGGGCGCAAGCTCACCCGCAATATGATCGCCGCCTACAAGCGTTTCGTCGTCACCGACGGCGAGGGCATCCGCAACTCCATCTACGTCTCTGGGTGCATGTTCCGCTGCAAGGAGTGCTGGAACGCCTCCATCTGGGATTTCGGCACCGGCCACCCGTACACGCAGGCGTTCGAGGACGCGGTCATCAAAGACCTTGAGCCTGATTATGTGGAGGGCCTGACCTTCCTGGGCGGCGAGCCGTTCCTCAACACGCCCGCGCTGCTCAAGATCGCCCATCGCGCCCGCGCCAAATTCGGCGATACGCGCAACATCTGGAGCTGGACCGGCTACACATGGGAGGAGCTCATGCGCCCGGGCACCACGCCCGACAAGCTCGAGCTGCTCGGCCTGATCGACATCCTCGTCGACGGGCGGTTCATCGCCTCTCAGAAGAGCAATCTGCTGCAGTTCCGCGGCTCGAAGAACCAGCGCGTGATCGACGTGCCGGCCTCCATCGCCGCCCGCAAGAAGGCCCTCGCCGACGGGCTTGTGCGCCCGGGCGACGCGTTCTGCGGCATCGCGGCCGAGGACTCTGCCAAGGTCAAACCGGTCATCTGGTCCGGCCTGCACGACCAGACGCTGTTCATCCCCGAGCAGAACCTCAAAGACCGCGCGGCCGGCGAGGGCACGTACTGAGCTTTCAGTTGCCCCAGAGGAAGTCGAGCACGTTCATGCCCGTGCTTGTCTTGGCGCGGTACAGCTCGGTGTAGCCGCACTGTGTGCAGCTGACGGTGATGAACTTCTTGTTCTGCACGTTGAAGAGCTTGGAGAAGTCACCGCCCGTGGCCTGAAACTGATCCGACTCGAACGACGTATTGCCGCACTTCGGGCACACATACTGCTGCTGTTGCATTCTGACCTCCTGTTTCGCCCGTGATCCGGCTTCGGTGGTTTCACACATTACAGGAGAATGACACACTGCAGGAGAATTCTGCGGCAGAATGCAAAAATCGCGTGGCACGGAGAAAGCTCCGCACGCCACGCGATCAATTAGCCCGCTTTTCGGCGGCGACTCAGTCCTCGTCGCCGTAGACCTTCTTGGCGATGGCGAAGGCGGACCAGGCGTTCGGCCAGCCCACATAGAAGGCGAGCTGGGTGATGACCTCGGCCATCTCGTCCTTGGTGACGCCGTTCTTCTTGGCGTTGGCCATGTGATAGTTGAGCTGCTCGAAGGCACCCTTGGTGATGAGCGCCACAACGGTGATGAGGCTGCGGTCGCGCAGGCTCAGCTCTTTCTCGCGGCTCCACACCTGGCCGAAGAGCACATCATCGTTGAGTTCGGCGAACTTCGGGGCGAAATCGCCCAGCTGGTCATGTCCTGCGGTCTGCTTGACTGCCATATTTCCTCCTTGGATTGTTGGGCATCGTACCGGCGCCCATTCTGATGCCCAAATACTCTCTCTATGCCTGATGCATCTGCGGGCGCCCTACGCCTACCTGCCAGTTCTCAGGCTATAAACCTCAAGCCCTCCAACTCAAGACGGCAGATTCCCACAGCGAAATCAGACAGATATCCACAGATGAAATGTGATGTGCCGCATAAATGTGCAAATAAGGTTTCGAGGGCGGGCGACTAAGATAGAGAACTTGGCTGTGATCGGAATAATCCGGAGCCCATGGCACCGCTGCTTTCAGGTGCCATCACACGATCAAAACGAATTATTTGGGTGAAAAATGACTGAGTCACGTACAAAACTGACCCAGAACAGCATGCAGGCTGAACCTTCTGGTCACACCGACAAGTCCGTCCGTCGCCAGCATGTGGCCGCGCTGCTGACCGTCGCCTCGCTCTCCTTCCTCGGTATCCTCACCGAGACGAGCCTCAACGTCTCCTTCCCGGGCCTGAGCCGCGAGTTCGGCGTCCCGCTCAACATGGTGCAATGGCTGTCGTCCGGCTATCTGCTCACTATCGCGATCATCATGATCGCCTCCTCGTTCCTCAACCGGCGCTTCTCGGCGCGCACGCTGTTCCGCACCGGTGCCATCGCCTTCATCGTCGGCTCGCTCGTGGCGGTGTTCTCCACCACCTTCCCCGTGCTGCTCATCGGCCGTCTGCTCTCCGCCTTCGCCGCGGGACTGGCCACGCCGCTCATGTTCAACATGGTCACCGAGCTCATGCCCGCCGCCCAGCGCGGCTACTGGATGGGCGTGGTCGGCCTGGTGGTGGCCCTCGCCCCCTCGCTCGGGCCCACGTTCGGCGGCATCATCGAAAAATACTGGGGCTGGCGCGTCATCTTCTGGATCGTTCTCGTGCTGTGCGCTCTGGCGCTGCTCGTCGGCTGGCGCACGGTGGGCCGCTATCACGACGTCGAGCACCCGCCGTTCGACTGGGCACGGTTCGTGGTGATCTCCCTGGCGATGGCGAGCTTCCTTATCGGCTTCAACCAGCTCGGCTCGGGGCTGTCCAACCCGGTCTTCTGGGCCGGCCTCGTGGTCGCCCTGCTGCTGGGCGTGCTGTTCGCATGGATGAGCCGGCGCAGCACACGCCTGCTGTTCGACGTCAACGTGCTGCGCAACACGCGCTTCCTTGTGGCGCTGTTCGCCTACCTGCTGCTGCAATCGCTCAACATCGGCCTGAGCTTCGTGCTGCCCAGCTACGCGCAGATCGTCAACGGCAGCTCCGCGCTCATCGGCGGGCTCATCCTGCTGCCGGGCGCCATCATCCCCTCGCTGCTCAACCCGTGGTTCGGCCGCCTCTACGACACACACGGCCCGCGGCTGCCGCTGTTCATGGGCGCCTCGTGCATCCTGGCGGGCGCGCTGCTGCTCAGCCTGTTCGGCCTACATCTGACCGCGTGGATGATGATCGGCTTCTATCTGCTCCTGCAGTTCGGCCATCGCAGCTCGTTCAACAACACGTTCACCGAGGCGATCGCCGTGACCGACCCGCAGCGCCATGCGGATGCCACGGCCGTGATGCAGACCGCCCAGCAGTACGCCGGTTCCATCGGCACCACCGTGCTCGCCGCCATCATGGCCCTCTCGCAGAAACAGGCGTCCGGCCCCTCCGACCCGCGCTACGCGGCGCTCACCGCGCAGGGCGCCACGCACGCCTTCTGGTTCGCGACATGCGTGGCCCTGGCCATTCTCGCGCTCTACCTCGTGCTGCTGCTCAAGAAGGACTGGAAGAAGCCTGCCCCTGAGCCGCATGCCGAGAGCGCGGAACTGCCCAAGGGCAGGTGAGTTTTATCTCATATCGCTCTGTGTCGTGGTCGAGACCACACCGTTTTTGAACACGACACGGAACGAGGCGGTCGTCCCACCCTTGACGTCGATCGAATACGTCCACGACTCCCACGGGGTGCCGTAATTGATGACGGTCACAGAGTCCGGTCTGCCGACGATCGCCTCCACGTCCTTCTTGCCCTGGCCGCTGGCAATCTTCTGGTACTGGGCGAGGGTGATCTCGTGGGGACGGTTCGTGACAAGCCCGTAGGCGCTTTTGAGCACGGCATGGTCGTCCTGGAATTCCACATTCACCCGGCTGTACGACGACGTGCCGCCTTTCACACCGTTCCAGCGCAGTCGTTCGATTTTGACGCCCTTGACGGTGCTGGTCGTGGAGTTGTCCGCTTTTCTGCCGAGGATCTTCTCGGCCTCGGCCTTCGTCGCCCCGGCCGTGCCGGTGCCCACTGTGATCCTGTCCCATGCCTCGTAGCTGACGGCATCGGCCATGGAATTGTCGGAGAAACGGCGGGAATCGTCCTGCACTGAGGAGGATGAGGACGCGCCCGTGGAGCCCGATGACCTCGACCAGGTTCTCCACACCTGCACACCGATGGCGGCAACGAAGATCACCACGACCACTGTCACAATCGCCGACGCTGCCTGTCTGAAGGCCGGTTTCACGGTTTGCCCGGCAGGATGACTCGGGTCAGAACGGTGGTAATCCTCATCGTTGCCGTAGCGGTCCCGGTCAGTGCCATAGCGCTCGTCGTCGTTACCATAGCGGGCGCTGTCGTCGCCATAGCGATCAGCATCGTTGCCGTAACGGTTGCCGTCACCATCCGGGCGGCTATCGTCATAGCGACTGTTGTCATGGTACCGATCAGCGCCATAACGACCCTGACCGCGGTCACTCTTCGATTGCCATGCGTCATCCGGCTGCGCCCAGTAATCCGGCCCGTATTCCTTGTTCGCCATGACCCGTTCTCCTGATACGTGGTGATACGGCATGCAAGGTGCGCATCCCCGTCTGCGCATGGCCCTGCCCCGTCTGTGCACGGCCCCTGCCCGCCCGCGCCCCATCGCGCGATGATGCTGCGATTGTATCAGCAGACGGGCGGCCCCTGCGACCGCCGGCGCCTGTCCCGTCATCTGCACGCTCATCTGCCCGCGATGGGAGAATAGGAGTCATGGTTCGATACATGTCCCACAATCAGAAGCGCGACCTGAAGGGCAAGAAGGTCGTGGGCGGCGGCGCCCGCCATCGTGGCGCCCTGCGCGGCAAGGGGCCGACCCCCAAGGCGGAAGACCGCGTCTACCATGTGGCGCACAAGCGCAAGCTCGAGCGCGAGAAGCGCGAGCAGGCTGATCCGAGGCTCGCCGCCAAGAGGCGCGTGGAGAAGATCCGCCGCGACAACAAAGACTCCGGGCTTGTCTTCGGCCGCAACCCCGTGCTGGAGGCGCTGCGTGGCGATGTGCCGGCCACCACGCTCTACGTGGCGTCCCACATCGACAAGGATGACCGCGTGCGCGAGATCCTTGACATCGCCGTCAAGAAGGGCCTGCCCGTGCTGGAGGCCGACCGCCACGAGATCGACGATCTCGCCTTCGGCAAGGCGCACCAGGGCGTGGTGCTCGCCACAAAGCCGTTCGAATATGCCGACCTCGGCCAGCTCGTGGAACAGGCGGGCAAACGCGCCGAGTTCACCGGCAGGAAGCCGCTGTTCGTCGCGCTCGACGGTGCGACCGACCCGCAGAACGTGGGTGCGGTGATCCGTTCGGCCGCCGCGTTCGGCGCCACCGGCATCATCCTGCCCGAGCGCCGTTCGGCGGGCGTCAACGCCGCCGCGTGGAAGGTCTCGGCCGGCCAGGCGGCCCGCCTGCCTGTGGCCCGCGTGACGAACCTCAACCGCACGCTCGACGACCTCAAGAAGCGCGATTACTACGTCGTGGGACTGGACGGCGGCGGCACGGCGGAGGTCGGCTCGACCGGCTTCGAGTCCGACCCGCTCGTCATCGTCCTTGGCTCGGAGGGCTCCGGCCTCGACCGCCTCACACGCGAGAAGTGTGATGTGATCGCCGGCATCCCGATCAGCCCGGATGTGGAGTCACTCAACGCCTCCGTGGCCGCGGGCATCTCGCTCTACGCCGTCGACCAGGCTCGCCGGGCGGCCGCAAAGGCGGAGTGACTCAGTCGTTCTTGTCCGACGCCCAGACGGCCGCGTCCGGGTCGTCCTCGATGGCCTTGTCGGCGTCGGAGACCTCGTGGTCTTCGTCGCCGGCACCATCGCCCTGACCGCGGTCATTTTCGTCCTGACCGTTCTGACCGCGGTCCTCGCCATCGTCGTCGCGGTCATCCTCCGCACCCTGCGCGGGCGTTCCGGCCACCGACTCATCGTCGATCACGCCGGAATCGGCGTCCGCGTTGATGGCGGCGATCTGCTTGGAATCCATCTCCGTCTTGGGCAGCACGTTCTTGATGTAGTCCGCCACGGCCGCGCGCATGGAGACATCGTGGCCGATCTTCTCGCCCATGTACCAGCGGTGGGTGAGCACATCGTGGAAGAACTGCGCCGGCTCGACGGTGGTGCGGTATTTCTCCGGGATCATCCGCACGGTCGGCTCATACACCTCGCGCATCCAGTCGGTGGCGACGATCGACTCGTCCTCGTCCTGCTGCCAGGTGGAGGCCTTGTACGTGTCGAGGTCGTTGAGCAGGCGGCGCGCCTGGTTCTCCTGCACGTCAAGACCGGTGAGCCGCATGAGCTTGCGGGAGGCGTAGCCCGCGTCCACCACCATCGGGCGGATCTGCAGCCTGTTACCATCGGGGGCGGAGTGCACGTCGAGCTCGTCGACGTCGAAGCCGAGCTTGTTGAGGGCGGAGACACGCTTCTCGATGCGCCACATCTCGTCCGGTTTGATGGTCTCCATGCCGGTGAGCGTCTTCCACAGCATCTCGTACTGGCTGACGAGCTGGTTGCCCACCTCCACCTCGTCGACGCCGCCGGCGAGCAGGTTGCCCGAATCGAGATCCATGAGCTCGCCGATGATGTTCGTGCGGGCGATGTCCAGATCGTAGCTGCGCTGGCCATCGGTGAGCTTGGAGTAGAGCGAGCCGGTCTCGGCGTCGACGAGATAGGCGCCGTACTGGTCGGCATCGCGCAGGAAGAGCACGTTGGACAGCGACACATCGCCCCAGTAGAAGCCCACCAGGTGCAGGCGCACGAGCAGCACGGCGAGCGCGTTGACGAGCTTTGTGGCGGTGTCGGGGCGCAGATTGCGGGCGAAGAGGGCACGATACGGCAGCGAGTAGCGCAGATGCCGGGTGATGAGGATCGCCTCAAGCGGCTCGCCCTTGTCATTGTGCCGGCCTGTGACCACGCCGATCGGCTCGACGCAGGGGATGTCGAGCTTGCGCAGCTGGCGGAGCATGGAGTACTCGTGCTCGGCCGAGCTGCGGGAGATCTCCTTGAGGGCGTCGATGTCGTCACCGACCTGCACGAAGCGCACGATATGCCGTGAGATGCCGCGGGGCAGGTTGACGAGCAGGTTCTCTGGCCACTGCGCCAGCGGCGTGGACCAGGGAAGCGTGTACAGCTTGACGTTCGCGGTGGCGGCGGTGATATGCAGCTGGTCGTCGCCGGAGGGCGCATCAGTCGGCGCGATCGCCGGGTTGCCCACCGAGGTGGCGCGCTGTGCCGCGAGTTGGGAGACATCCTCTTGAGCCATGCCGTCTATTTTACCGGCTCCCCCGTTTTTCACCGGCCTGTGCCCCGGACGTGCAGAAATGCAAATTGCCCGCGGCCAGAGCCGCGGGCAATCCCGATTGAGAAGAAGAACATACGGGCAGACTTGCGGGATCCGCCGAAGTATGTCTGTTGTTCGATGACACGCGTCCAGCCCAGTCCGGCTGAAGAGCATCATTGCCCAATCAGCGGAAGGGGGACCGCCGCGTCATCAAAGAACGTGTGGTATCGCGCGGCCTCGCAGCCGCCCAAAACCGTGTAGTACTTTACTCACTCCATGGACAGTCATCATTGACCGGCGTGTCGCGCGTCATACCAAGGAAAATCGCCATCGGCGCGACCTTGGCGGAAGGAAACAGAATAGAAAAGACAAGCGCAAAAATGATGGGCCCGTCAGGCACGGAACAGCACATCCCGTGCGTCGCGGGCCCATCTGCGTCTATCAGGAGAGGGCGTGGCCCTCTCGGCACCGCGGGACGGCGATCAGGCCGTCAGGCGGCAGCGGTCAGCCAGTGTCTCAGTTGAGACGCAGGCCGGTGGCCGGGGAGAACAGATGCATCTTCGCCTGGTCGATGTGGATCTTGACGGTGTCGCCGACGTTCGGCAGCTCGCTCGGGTTCACACGGATGGTGGTCATCTTGTTCTGGTCGGACATGGCGGCCTTGTTGTCGCTCACCTGGCTGGCATCGGTGATGATGTCGCCGTAGATGTAGCCGTCGGAGCCGAGATCCTCGGTGTTGCGGACGAGGAGGCTGAAGGCATCCGGGTCACCGGCGGAGGCGAGCGTGGCGTGCTCCGGACGGAAGCCGAGGATGATCTGGCCCTTGTCGTCGGCGGTGAGCTTGGCGGTAGCCTCGGCCGGCAGCGAGATGGTATCCGCGCCGATCTTGGCCTTGCCGTTCTCCACCGGGTGGGTGGAGATGTTCATGGCCGGGGAGCCGATGAAGCCTGCGACGAACACATTGTCCGGGTGATCGTACAGGTAGGTCGGGGCGCCGACCTGCTGCAGGACGCCGAGGTTGATGACGGCGATGCGATCGCCCATCGTCAGGGCCTCGGTCTGATCGTGGGTGACGTACAGGGTGGTGACACCGAGCTGGCGCTGCAGGGTCGCGATCTGCGTACGGGTCTGGACACGGAGCTTCGCATCGAGGTTGGAGAGCGGCTCATCCATGAGGAAGACCTTCGGGTTACGCACGATGGCGCGGCCCATGGCGACACGCTGACGCTGACCACCGGAGAGGGCGCGCGGCTTGCGGTCGAGGAACTCGGTCAGATCGAGGATCTCGGCGGCACGCTCCACCTTCTTGCGGATGGTGGCCTTGTCCTCGCCGGCGATCTTCAGAGCGAAGCCCATGTTGTCCGCGACGGTCATGTGCGGATACAGAGCGTAGTTCTGGAAGACCATGGCGATATCACGGTCCTTCGGCTGCATGGTGGTGACATCCTTGTCACCGATGAAGATCCTGCCCTTGTTGACCTCTTCGAGGCCGGCGAGCATACGAAGCGTAGTGGACTTGCCGCAGCCGGAGGGGCCGACCAGAACCATGAACTCGCCATCCTTGATGTCGAGGCAGAGGTCGGAAACCGACGGCGTGGTGTTGCCCGGGTAGATGCGGGTTGCGTGGTCATACTTGACTGATGCCATAATCTATTCCTTTCATCGGCAGGTACGTGCCGAACGATCCGTTGTGAAAGTTGTAGTTGTTTGTTCACAGCAATCGCAGAAACAGCGAAGACCCGGTAAAGTAACGTACTTCATCAATCTTCATCGTCTATGCCACAACTGCACGGCCCTCTGAAAAATCTCGCGACTCCTCTTTGAGCCTTCGACAACACTACCACAGAAAAATGGCCTGTCATGTGGCATGTCGTTTTTATTGCAAGAAGAAACAAAATGGTGACACAAATGGTCACGCGGGATCTGCGGGGCATGCCCCGTGTATCCGCATCGGCGGCAGAATAGAGGCATGGCAGAATCCGGATCTCTTTACAGTCTCACCCCCGGCCAGGTGGTGGGCGGCTACACGCTCGTGGCGCCGCTCGGCGGCGGCGGCATGGGCACCGTGTGGACCGTGCGCGACGAGGAGGGGCACCTGTTCGCCATGAAGCTGCTGCGCGGGGGGAATCCCCAGACGCCGCAGCAGCAGAAAGAGGAGGAGCAGGAGCGCACGCGACTGCGGCGCGAGGCCCTGGCCCTCTCGAAGATCCGGCATCCGGGCGTGGCCTCCATCGTCGATATGGAGCTCGACGACGCGCTGGCGTTCATCGTCACCGAGCGCATCGAAGGCGAGAACCTGCGCCAGGACGTGGCCGACAACGGCCGCTACGAGGGCGAGGACCTCGAGCTGCTCGCCGAGAAGCTCGCAAGCGCGGTGCAGGCCGTGCATGAGGCGGGCGTGGTCCATCGCGACATCAAGCCGACGAACATCATGATCTCCGCCGCCGGGCCGATTCTCGTCGATTTCGGCATCGCGATGGAGCAGGGCGAGAGCCATATGACGCAGACCGGGCTGGTGATGGGCACCCCCGGCTTCATCGCCCCGGAGGTGGTGGAGGGCGCCGAGTCGGACGCGCAGAGCGACTGGTGGTCGCTCGCCTCGGTGCTGGCGTTCGCCGCCACCGGACGGCCGGTGTTCGGCACGACGCCGATCATGACGGTGCTGCAGCGCGAGGCGGCCGGCAGCGCGGACCTGCGGGGGCTGCCGCCGCGCACAGCCGCGGTCTTCCGGCAGGTGCTCAGCCCCAGCCGTGCCGAGCGCGTGCCGCTCACCCGGTTGCTGGAGGCCATCCGAGCGGACGAGGCGGGCCGATGAACGGCATAGACAGCAGCATGCCGATGGACGGAGCAAACGACGTCAACAACACAGACGACGGCACTCTGATGAGTGGCACGGACGTCAACAACACGAACGACGACACGGACGACTCACCACGCACCTCATGGCGGCATGATTCGGGCGATGAGGCGATCCTCAGCCGGGCGGCGGCAAGCCAGGAGGAGGCGATCCGCCGGGCACGGCTCGTGGTCGGCCGCGCGGGGCAGGAGGCCCGGGCCGCGCAGGAGGCGGCCACACAGACTGTGCCGGCACCTATCCCGCCCACGCAGGCGATGGTCTCCCCCACCCACGCAATGCCCACGTATTCATCACACCCATCCGTTTATTCCGGCGCATGGCAGAATGCGGGCGCACAGACGGCGGTGGGATCCGAAACAGTGAGGCCAGCAGAACCAGTGAGGCCGGCAGGACCGGCGACAACGGCGACAGCATGGCCTGACACCGCGGATGACGCGAGCCGTGACTCCGCCGGATATGGCGACCCCGGCGAAGAGACCGTGGTGGAGGGCCCCGACCGGCAGGCCGCCGGGCAGGCCGCGCTTCCGGTGGAGGACCTGCCGCAGCAGACGGCACAGACACAGCTGCCCCCACAGCCGCCGGCACGCGTCGTCGTCCCGGTGGCCCCGCCGCAGGCTGCGCAGGAGGAGGCAGCCGTCGGCGTCGGACAGGCCGTCGCAAACGGCGCCGACGCGGGCGACAAGGCCACCCGAAAACCGGACAGGCCCGCGGGCCCGACCCCGGCGGCGCTGCTGCTGTGCGTGCTGCTCGGCCTGCTCGCTGCCTCACTGCCCCTGACGGCCGCCATCACCGCCGCCTGCCTCGTATGGATGCTCGACGCGCGCGGGCGCAGCGTGCTCCACCAGTACGGGCGCGAACAGGCGCGCGGCGGGTTCCGCCGTCACGGCGACGGCGCGAAGGAGGCGTTGCGCTCGCCGCTCTATCTGCTGCAGGCGCTGCCCGGTGCCATCGGCGCCTTCCTGCTGTGGTGCGCGTTCTTCGCCCTCGCCGATCTGCTGGCGATCGGCCTGTTCTCCCTTCCCTCCACGCCGCTCGTGCTCGCCCTGCCGAACAACCAGTCCGTCTCCCTGCCGCTCATCGCCGGCGAGGGCATCGGCCCGGGGGCGCTGCTGCTCGGGCTGGCGGGTGCCGGCGCCTCGGCCGTCCTCTTCTTCACCGGCGGCAAGACGCGCCCGCTGCGCCTCGGCTTCGCCGTGCTCTGGCTCGCCCTGCGCCGGGGGATGTGCCGGCTCACCGGCCGTGACTGCGCGCTCGTCGGGCCGCTGGAGACCGGCGGGCAGGTGATGAGCGCGAACTTCCCGGCCGGCTATCAGGCGTACGGCGGCGATACGGGCTATGGGTCCCCGCAGGAGGTGTACCGGCGACGGCATGGGGGCGAGACGCTCGGCCTCATACTGCTCATCCTCTTTCTGACGGCCATCGTGGTGGCGGCCATCCACCTTTCCGCCCCTGTGGACTGGACGCCACTCGTGACCGGCACCGACGTGCTCTGAGCAGTGTCGCACCTCGAACCACGCATCTGCCACACGGCTCCGGCAACCAAAAATGCGCGCAGGTCATCCCCGAAGCCATCTCCCCAGCGTGGCTCTCCCACGCCTCGACCGCCCACGCTCTGGGCGATGACCACGGCCGTCGGCGAGGCACGACCGTAGGATGACAACAGACACGGCAGACCCGCGCGACGCCCGGCAGGCGTGGCGGGGCCGGCAGAACAGACCAGACAGGATCGAGAACATGGCAGACACCCGTCAGTCACAGCCGCAGAAACGGCCGACCGTCACCCGTCGCGAGCGGGCGGCGGCCATCGAGAAGGCCCGTCAGGAGCAGATGGCGAAGGACCAGCGGCGCGCCACCATCATCGGCGCAGTGGTCGTCATCATCGTGCTCGTCGCGGCGGCGCTCATCGGCTTCTTCGTCTGGCGCGCCAACCACCCGCAGACCTCGTCGACGCAGACCACCTCCGTGCAGGAGGCGAAGACGGCCGTGGAGAAGGTGGAGACAAAGCCCACCAATCTCGATGGCAACTGGGGCTATCTCCTCTCCAAGAACGGCATCAACAAGCCCATTAAGAATGTGCCGACCGTTACCCTCTACATGGACTTCATGTGCCCGGCATGCGGCACCTACGAGCGGTCGGTGGATTCCACGCTCTCGAAGATGTATGAGGCCGGGCAGGTCAACCTCGAGCTGTTCCCGATGGGCTTCCTCGACGCCTCCTCCACCGACGAATACTCCACCCGGTCCGCTTCGGCCATCGCCTACGTGGCCCAGCACGAGCCGGAGCATCTCTTCTCCGCCATCCAAGCCATGTATGAGGAGGATTTCCAGCCCCAGGAGGCCTACAACTACAAGTCGGTCTCCAATGCGAAGATCGCCGCGCAGCTGGAGAAGGGCGGCGTCTCGCACGCCGTGGCGCAGGCGTCCATCAAGGGTACGTACACCGCGTGGATCAAGGCGATGCGCTCCTACGTGCCGCTCACCACGCGCGCGCAGCATCCCACCGGCCAGTACAAGGGGCAGATGACCACCCCGACCGTGCTCATCAACAACACGTATCTGGATGACCTGCAGACGGGCGAGGCTGGCGTCTCCCAGCTGCTCGAGGCGATCGGCCTGAAGCAGGCGCAGGTGGGACAGGCCGGTGTGAGGCCCTCGCTCGGCACGTCCACCAAGCTGCTCGGCGACTGAGACCGGGGCCCTGCACGCCGGAATCGCGCCGCCATCCGTCTGCCCTACGCCCGCTTCCCTCTACCCGCCGGACGCCCATCGGCTATGATGGGCGCGTATGCCTCCTTAGCTCAGCTGGCTAGAGCACCTGTCTTGTAAACAGGAGGTCGTCGGTTCGGATCCGACAGGAGGCTCTGTTGCCCGCGGGAGACCGCGGGCTTTTTCATATCGCCAGTTATCCACATTGCCCCGCTTCCCGGTTCCCACCTTGCCCTCCCTCTAGAATGAGGCGTATGAGCGAAACAGGGAATGTGGAAAAGGGCCGCACCATCGTCGAATCGGCGATCTACACCCGGCCGTATGGCAGCAGCCTCGCCGATCTGCCAGCGCGGCTCGTCCTGCCGCATCTGGAAAAGTGGCGGCGCGTGGTCTGCATCGGCGATTCCGTCAATGAGGGCATGTGGGACGGCGTGGATCCTACCGTCGACTGGCGTCTGTACGAGAACCAGCAGAACGCCCCCACCACGCAGTTCTTCGGCTGGGCGGACCGGCTCGCCGGGCATCTGTCGCGCCGGCGCGTCGACGCCGGGCTCTCCCCTGTGCTCTACGCCAACCTCGCCGTGCGCGGCAAGCTGATCCACTTCATCGTCGACAACGAGGTACCGCAGGCGCTGGAGCTGCACCCCGACCTCGTGATCATGGACGGCGGCGGCAACGACATCCTGCGCCCGGGCACGAGCATCAGCCGCGTGCTGCGCTCCATCGAGCACGGCATCCGCCAGATCCGCGCCACCGGTGCCGACGTCCTCTACCTGCTAGCCGCACAGCCGTCCGAGCGCATGGATTTCGTGCGCAAGAAGACGGCCGATTATGACACGCGGATCAAATCGCTCGCCGACAAGCTTGATTTTTACGTTGTGGATTCGTGGGCGTTCGAACCGATGCGCGACCCGCGCCTGTGGAGCCGCGACATGATCCACCCCAGCTCCGAAGGGCATGAGCGGATCGCCCAGATGGCCCTGCTCGGCCTCGGTCTGCGCCCTGACCCCGCCTGGGATGACGGTGCGCTCACACGCCCGCTTCCGGATGTGTTGGTCACGCACAGCGAGAAGATCGCCGTCTCCAACCAGTGGCTGCATGACTACGCGGTGCCGTGGGTCGGCCGACGCCTCAAGGGCACGAGCTCGGGCGACGGGCGCTCGGGCAAGCGGCCGGACCTGATCGAGATGCCGCCTTCGGCGCCGCATCCGGGCTCGGCGCTGCTCGCTGGCCGCCCTGCCGCGCCGCACCCGTTCGGCCCGAGCGCCAAAGGGTGGCTGTCGGACGAGGAGATCCGCGCCCTGCATTCCTCACCGTCGCAGCTTGCGGCACTGCGCCGCTCGGTCCTGCGCGCGCATCCGGCGATGGGCAGCTTCGGCGAGGCGCTCGCACAGGACGGCTCGATCCGCCCGGCCGTTCCTGAGAAGCCGGCCGATTCCGAGGCGGCTGACGGCGATGGTCATGACATCGATGGCATCAAGGGCAGCGATCCCACAGATGCCTCCGATGGCAATGCCGCCGATCACTGCGATGACAACCGCGATAACCCCGATAACAACTCTGATAACGAGGAGCAGGCATGACCTCCCCGTCACGTCCGCACATCCCTTCCCGCGCCGGCGGCACATGGAGCCCGACCACCTTCGTGCGGCACCGCCGCTGGCGCGTGCTCATCAGCATTTTTGTGACGCTGGCCGTCTGCCTCGTCACCTTCGGGATCACCACGCGCAAATCGGTCGCCCTCGTGGTCGACGGGCAGACACGGCACGTCACCACGTATGCCTCCTCCGTGCCGGCGCTGCTGCACGAGCAGGGCGTCACCACCCGCACGCACGACCAGGTCACCAGCTCCTCGGGCCAGTGGCTCAGCAACGGTGCCACCGTCACCGTCAAGCAGGCCTATCAGCTCACGCTTTCCATCGATGGCATCCTCGTGCCGTATTGGACCACGACGAACTCTGCGGCGAAGATCGCCTCTTTCTATGACCAGTCGCGCAAGGACGCCGCAAAGCTGACCGTCAACATCACCAACGTCTACAACCGTCTGACCGGCGGCATCTCCATCAACCGCACCGGCCCGGTGCTCGTGCGTTGGGACGGCAAGGAGTCGATCGCTCCCGACGGGAGACTCACCGCCGCCTCCATCCTTGATTCCAAGGGCATCACGCTCGGCAAGAACGACCGGGTGAGCGTCTCGGTGGAGAACGGACAGACCGTGCTGACCGTGCAGCGCGTCTCCTACCGCACCATCACCCGAACGATCAGCATCCCGCACGCCGCAAAGCAGGTGGAGGACGACACGTTGCCCGCAGGCACCACAAAGGTGGTCTCCGAAGGCAAAGACGGGGCGAAGACGCAGACCGTGCGCCAGACGCTCGTCGACGGCGAGGTCTCCACCGAGCAGATCCTCTCCTCGACGACGGTCGCCCAGCCCGTCACACGCATTGTGGCCGTGGGCACGAAGCAGCCGGACACCTCCTCGGACACATCTTCTGGCGCACAGGGCTCGACCGGCTCCGGATCCGCCGGCTCCGGCTCAACCGGGTCCACAGGATCGTCGGGAACGGGCGGTTCCGGCTCCGGCTCGAAGTCGGGCACCTCGGGCGGCTCTGGCAGTTCTTCCGGCAGCTCTTCCGGCAGTTCGACGGGAGGTTCCGGCTCGTCATCCTCCTCCGGTTCGGGTTCGTCGTCCTCAGGATCCGGGACATCCGGGTCAGGGGCGGCCGGTTCCGGCTCGGGCTCGTCGGGTTCAGGCTCGTCGGGTTCCTCGCAATCCGGCCAGTCCGGCAGCGGCTCGCAGTCAGGCCAGTCCGGCCAGTCGGGGCAGTCTGGGCAGACGCAGCCGACCACTCCCACGCAGCCCAGCCAGCCCACGCAGCCGACCACACCGACGACCCCGACGGGCAACAAGCTCACCCCGGCGCAGGCACAGGCCTATGCGCAGGTGGTCGCCCGCGACCAGTACGGCTGGGCGGACAACCAGTTCAGCTGCCTCGTCACGCTGTGGAACCACGAGTCGAACTGGCGCTGGAACGCCGGCAACCCTTCCTCCGGCGCCTATGGCATCCCCCAGCTGCTGCCGAGTGCCCATCCCGACATCCCGGCCGGGTATATGACCGACGCGACCGTGCAGGTCAACTGGGGACTGAACTATATCGCCGGACGCTACGGCAACCCCTGCAACGCCTGGTCGTTCTGGCAGGCACAGAGTCCGCATTGGTACTGATCCGGCAGTCGGGACGGCAACCCAGGACGACAACGGCAGACGACGGGGGGCACTGCGGCAGATGCCGGCGGAATTGAGGCAGAGATGAACGCGAGACAACAGATGCAGACTGATTCGGACGACCAGACCTACGAGACCGACCAGACCGGTCCGAACGATCAGATCAATCCGGATGATCGGACCGGCCAGACGGGTGTTGACGGACAAGACACCGCCACGACCGGCACCGACGGGCTGCTCGGCGCCGATGACATCCATGCGCTGGCGGCGCAGGCGGGCATCCGGCCGACCAAAAAGCTCGGCCAGAACTTTATGATCGACCCCTCCACCGTCCGGCGCATCGTGCGCACTGCCGGTGTCCGCCCCGGTGACCACGTGCTTGAGGTCGGCCCGGGCCTTGGCTCGCTCACCCTCGCGCTGCTCGAGGCAGGGGCACAGGTGACCGCGGTCGAGATCGACCCGCGTCTGGCCGATCTGCTGCCACAGACGGTGCGTCGCTATCAGCCGCACAATGCCGATCATCTGCACGTCATCGTCTCTGACGCGCTCAAGCTGGATGCGGGTATGCTCGGCGATGTTTCACGTGAAACATTCCGTCTCGTCTCCAATCTGCCCTACAACGTGGCGACACCCATCCTGCTGACGCTGCTCGCCCGCTTCCCCGCGCTTACGACGGCGACCGTGCTCGTCCAGGACGAGGTGGCCGACCGGCTCACCGCCGATCCGGGCAGCAAGATCTACGGCGTGCCCTCCGTCAAACTCGCCTGGTTCGGCCACTCGCACAAGGCCGGGATGGTGGCACGGTCCGTCTTCTGGCCGGTGCCGAACGTCGATTCCTCGCTTGTGGGCTTCGAGCGGATCCCCGCGGGCCAGGCACACCCGCGGCGGCTGCGCGAGGCCACGTTCCGGCTCATCGACAAAGCGTTCGGCCAACGGCGCAAGACGGTGCGCGCCGCGCTGAAAAAGACCGCCACGGCCGAACAGATCGAGCGGGCCGGCATCGACCCCTCCACCCGCGGCGAGCGCCTGGTGGTCGAGGATTATCTGCGCCTGGCGCAGGTGCTGGAAACCGACTCCGCGAAGGAGGCATGATGGGCGTACGCGAGCGCAACGCCGAGCTGCGCCGACGCAGTCTGCTGGAGGCCGCCGACCGTCTCGCACGCCAGAGTGGCTGGGAGGATCTCTCCGTGGAGGCCATCACCCGCGCCGCCGGCATGGCCAAGGGCAATTTCTACAGGTACTTCCCCTCGAAACAGGCGCTGCGCTCGGCACTGGAGGCACGCCGTTTCACTGATGTGGCCGAGCAGATCCCGGCCATCGCCCTCTCCTCCGACCCGCTGACCGGCATTGCCGGCTATATGGCCCATCTCGTCGACCTCGTCACCTCCTCCGGAGCCGACGGCACACGCCGGTTCCTCGAGCTTGCCGCGCAGACGGGCGAGGACGCCGGGGCGGACGCGTTCTTCTCCTACCACCGGCTGCTGGAGGTCTTCGTCACCGATCGCGCGCTACGCAAAAAGACGCCGGTCGACGATCTCACGGCTGTGCTCGACGCGCTCACGCTCGGTCTGCTTGCCGGCTGGGCGGCCGACCCGCACCGCGATGAGGACGGCCATCAGGTCCATGAGCGCCTGGAGCAGATGAACGCCTTGGTGCTGCGTCATTCGCTCAAGCCGTGGATCCGCAGGAAATAATCACACGGACCGGCGCTCGCCCTTGGACCGACGGAACAGCCGCGAGATGATGCCACGGCGCATCGTGATCTTCCGATCCGGCTCGAGCTGGCGCATCACCCACGTCTGCAGCGGCACGGTCATCACAAACGTGCAGATATCGGCGACCGGCTGGGAGATCATCACGCCCAGCATCCCCAGGTGCGGCGGGAAGATGAGCAGCGCGGGCACGAGGAAGATGCCCTGCCGTCCCAGGCCCACGATGGAGGAGATGACGGTGTGCCCGATGGTCTGCTGCATCATGTTGGACGGCACCACGTAGCCGGAGAGCGTGAAGGTCAGGCAGTTCCAGAACATGGCCTGCGCGCCGATGCGCACCACCTCGGGGTCATCGCGGAACAGCCGGACGATGGGTGCGGCGAACACGGTCATGCCGATGGAGGCCACCAGCAGCAGGGTGACGGAGATCTGGACGACAAACCAGTAGCCTTTGCGCACGCGGTCGAACTTGCGGGCGCCGTAGTTGTAGCCGCACACGGGCTGGAAACCCTGGCCGAAACCGATCTGGATGGTGTTGAACAGCGTGATGACCCGGTTGATGATGGTCATGGCGGCGATGGCCGCGTCGCCGAACGGGTTGGCGGCGATGTTGATGGCGCTGGCCGAGACGGAGAGCATGCCGTTGCGGATGAGCGAAGGGACACCGCCGGAGAAGATCTCGTTCCACAGGTCGGCGGTGAGCCGGAAGTTGCGCACCCGGATCGCCACACCCGTGCGCTGGTGCATGATGAGCAGGATGAGCCAGGAGACGAACTGGCAGATGGCCGTCGCCAGCCCGCCGCCGAAGATGCCCATGTGCAGGCCGAAGATGAACAGCGGTTCGAGGCCGATGTTGAGCAGCGAGCCGGCGACGATGCCGATCATCGACCGGGTGGAATAGCCCTCGAACCGCAGCTGGGCATTGAGCGCGAACGTAGAGCAGAAGAACGGGGCGCCGAAGAACAGCGGTGTGGCGTAGCTGACCGCGTACGGCAGGATGGTGGGCGTGGCGCCGAACGCGCGGATGAGCGGCTCGCGCAGCGCGAAAGCGAGCACGCCGAGCACGATGCCGGAGATCAGGCCGAGATAGAAGCCGACGGCGACGAGCCGGCGGGCGCGGTCCATATTTTTCCGGCCGAGCTCGATGGAGAGCTTGTTGCCCGATCCCATGCCGAAGAGCAGGCCGACGGCCTGGATGAAGATCTGGATGGGCATCACCACGCCCACGGCGGCGGAGGCGGAGGTGCCGAGCTGGCCGATGAAGAAGGTGTCGGTGAGGTTGTAGACCATCGAGACGATGTTGGCGATGACGGCGGGGACGGCCATGGCCAGAATGAGACGGCGCAGGGGCGAGCGCGTCATCTGGATGTATTTGGCGTCCATCACGGTGCCGGCGCTGTCAGGACTGTCCTCCAGCCTCTGATCGGCGGTCAGCTGCCTGTCGGTGCGGGTATCGTGCAGAAGATCCGTTCGCCTGCTCGTCGTCCCCTCCCCTTTCTGCGCGGTCACCTTTCGGCGCGGTCGGTCTCGATTTCCTCCGGTCTCGATTTCCTCCGTTTTTCCACGAAGCATCCCGGTACGAAGTGCCATAGTAAGGGCGGGCGGAAACCTCCGCTCCGGGCCGCAGGGCAGCTCGGGCGGCGTGGGTAGAGTCTTTGGGGTAGGAGATCGTCTGGCTTGCACAGCGAGACCCGCACAATGAGAGGACGGGAAATGCCGAACAACAATGCGGAGCGCGCCGAGCGCGAGGCGCGCCGCGAGTATGTGCATTACCGGCATCGTCTGGTGATCGGTTTCGCGATCACGTTTCTTGTCGCCGTGGTGGTTCTGGCGGCGCTCGTCCTCGCCGGCGTGGTGCATACGGAGGACCAGGAGGCGAGCCGGACCACGAAAGCGAACAATTACGGTGTGACCGCCCCCTGCCCTCCCAAGGATGCCGCCGCCCCCGCGTATTCGCAGATCACGGTGCGCGTGCTCAACGGCACCACGAGCGCCGGTCTCGCCAATGCGGTGAACCAGGCGCTGCAGCTGCGCGGCTTCTCCACCCAGGATGTGGCGAACTCGACCACCAAGCTCGACCGCACGGAGATCCGTGCCGGCAAGAACGCCGTCACGCAGGCGTATGTGATCAATCAGGAGTTCCCCGACGCCATCCTGCGCCTCGACGACCGTACGGACATGCTCGTCGACGTCATCCTCGGCAATTCGTTCGACGACCTCGCGCCCACCTCGCAGGTGACGAAGCCGGGCAAGAAGCTCGTGCCGCTGCAGGGCTGCATGGCCGTCAAGAAGATGAAGACCACCATCAAGGCGCCGAAGCACACCGCCGTCGCACCGCCGAACACGTCCGCGCCGACGGCCGCCCCCGAGACGTCGGATACGACATCCTCGGGCAGCGGGGAGTGACCCCGGTCAGTTCGACCGGCCGGCCTGTTGAGTGACGCTGTTCAGTGTCATCGTTCGGTCAGTGTGTCATCGTTCGGCTGGCACCGCTACTCGGTCAGTGGCGTGGCAGTGACTGCGCCGCGGCCTGTCCCTCGTTCTTCCACCAGCGCAGCAGCTCCTGCTGCGCGGCCTGCTCGCCCACTTCCCCGCGGTCGAGGCGGAAGGCAAGCATGTGCTTGTAGGCAAGACCCACCGCAGGCCCCGGCGCGATGCCGAGCAGCCGCATGATCTGCGCCCCGTCAATCTCCGGACGCACGCGGGAGAGGTCCTCCTGCTTCTTGAGGTCGATGACGCGGGCCTCCATCTCATCCATCGCCTCATCGAAGATGCGCGCCTTGCGCCTGTTGCGCGTGGTGGCGTCGGCACGGGTCAGGCGGTTGAGACGGGCGTAGAGGTCGCCAGCATCCACCACGTAGCGGCGCACGGCCGAATCGGTCCAGCGCTCATCCACATAGCCGTGGAAGCGCAGATGCAGATCGATCAGCCGGCACACGTCATGCACGAACTGCTTGTCATAGCGCAGCGCGCGCAGCCGTTTCTTGGCCATCGAGGCGCCAACGGCGTCATGGTGGAGGAAGCTGACCTTGCCATTCGCCTCGAACCGGCGGGTGCGCGGCTTGCCGATGTCATGCAGCAGCGCGGCCATGCGCAGGGTGAGGTCGGGTGCGGGCACCGGACCGTCCGGACCGGTCTCCAGGGCGATCGCCCGGTCGAGCACGGTGAGCGTGTGCGTGTAGACGTCCTTGTGCGGGTGTTCGGGATCGATCGTCATCTTCAACGCCGGGATCTCGGGCAGCATCATGTCGGCCAGGCCGGAGTCGACGAGCGCCTCGACGCCTTCGGACGCATGGTCGGACAGGAGCAGTTTGCTCAGCTCGTCGCGCACGCGCTCGGCGGAGACGATGGAGAGCCTGTCGGTCATGTCCATCAGCGCCTCGGCGGTATCGGCCTCGATGTCGAAGCCCAGCTGGGCGACGAACCGCACCGCGCGCATCATGCGCAGCGGGTCGTCGGAGAAGGAGGTGCGGGCGTCGATCGGCGTGCGCAGCAGGCGCTTCTTGAGATCCGACCGGCCGTCGAACGGGTCGACGAGCTCCATCGAGGGCAGACGCACCGCCATGCAGTTGATGGTGAAGTCGCGGCGGGAGAGATCCCCTTCCAGGCTCGTGCCGTAGTTGACCTCCGGCTTGCGCGAATCGCGGTCATACTGGTCGGAGCGGTAGGTGGTCACCTCGGCGGAGAGGTCGTGGCCGTTTCCCAGACGCCTCTTCGCGCCGAGCGTGCCGAATTTGCGGCCCATATCCCAGAAGCCGTCGTGCCCCCACCGGCGCAGAATCGGCTCGAACTGCTCGGGCCGCGCGGAGGTGGTGAAGTCATAGTCGTGGACGTGCCGGCCGAGCAGCAGATCGCGCACGGCGCCGCCGACGAGGGCGAGCTCATAGCCCTGCTCCTCGAACATCCGCCCCAGCTCGACCGCCTCCGGACGGATCCTGCCGGAAAGGGACGAGGCATCGACCACCGCGACGGGTGCCGCCTCGTGTGCCGCCGACTTGTGCGTGACAGCCTGTGCCGCCTTCTGTGCATTCCCGGCGTGCGCGGTCCCGACCATTCGTCCTCCTCCTGTGGGTGCCGGTCGGATGTTTCACGTGAAACATCCCTGCCGGCAGACATCCCTCTTGATCTTACTTGTGCGTCAGATGGCGGCTGCGGCACCCTGTCCCCTTCCCTGTTCTCCTCCCGCCTGCCAGAGGCGGAGGGCCGTTGGGGACGACCGGTTGTTCTGTGCGGATAGAGTGGAAAGCATGATGACTCCGAAGGATATGGCACGCATGATGCGTCGCGTCGCCCTGTCCTCGGAGCGCGCCCGTTTCACCTCCGGCGCCCCTGACGGCACCGCTGCCGAGACGGCAGAGACGGCAGACACGCCGACGCCGACCAATCAGCACGGCGGCACCCCGTCCGCCTCCCCATCCGAGACGACCGCCCGCCGCGCCCATATGACGACGGTCCCCGCAGCGGACAAGCAATCAAACAGACAGACCGCAGCGACCGCGCACATCGAGCCGACGCAGCAGACCACGGCAACGACGCAGCGGATCTCGGTAATCAGGAAGACTGCCAAGAAGACCGCACAGACCACAGTGAAGACTGCGCAGACGAAGACTACGCAGACCTCGGTTTCACCGACGAAAACCACCTCACCGGTGAAAACCGCCGCATCCGCCTCCCGTGCCGACGCCTCGCCCTCCGACGTCCTGCCGCGATACCACCTCCGCCTGTCCTCGGCGCCGGAGAAACCCGACGAGGCCGAGATGCCCAGCCCGGCAGACATGCCCAAACGGCGTGAGCACGACGTGGCACGCCAGACATTCGCCGCGCTCAGCTCGCATGAGCTGCCGGTCGTCCGTGAGTATTCCGCAGGCGGTCTCATTTTCAACACCTCTGGCGAGGTGGCGATCATCGCCCGCCATTCACGTTCGGGCCATCTCGAGTGGTGTCTGCCGAAAGGCCATATCGAGAAGGGCGAGACCCCCGAGCAGACCGCCGTGCGTGAGGTGCACGAGGAAACGGGCATCAAGGGGGAGGTGACCGGTTCGATCGCCACGATCGATTACTGGTTCACCGGTGAGAACCAGCGTGTGCACAAGCTCGTCCATCATTTTGTGCTGCGCCAGACATCCGGCCATCTCACCGTCGAGGGCGATCCCGACCATGAGGCCGAGGATGCCGCATGGGTGCCGTTCCACGAGCTGACCGAGGTCCTCAGCTATCCGAACGAGCGACGCATCGTCCATCTGTACGCACGAAAGTTCCGCCGGAGGTCCTGATGCAGCACGGTCCTGCCCATCTGTCCGGTCCTCGTGCGCTGCTCGCACTGCTGGTCGGCGCGCTCCTCACCCTCGGCTTGTTGCCGCTGCCCGCCTCCGCCGTCCCTGATGGAACGGGCGACGAGACCATCGGCGGCCAGTTAGGATCCGAGTCGCTCGCCTCACCCCAGCAGGCACGGCCGGTCAGCCGGTCGGAGCAGAGCGCGGAGCTGACACTCAAAAAACTGACCGCGGTCATTACTTCTTCCTCCGGCTGGGAGACGGAGGTGACGATCCGCAACACCTCATCCGGCACCCTGCCGGCCGGCACGCTCACCGCCTTTCTCTCCCCCTACTCCATCCAGTCCGCCACAACGGCACAGAGCTGGGCTGATGGCAAATCCGTGTTCCGCGCCCCGCTCGTGCTCGACAGCAGGGATGTCGCACCGCTCAAATCCGGGGCCTCGCGCACGATCCGTCTCTCCGCCGCCAAAGACGCGCAGACGCTGCAGGCCATCCGCACATGGGGCGCCAAACCGGTCCTCCTCGACTATTCGACCGATACGAACGGTACCGTCGCGCGGCTGAGGACGTTCTCCACCCGTTCGCACGACGGGCTCACCGATGGCTCGAACCCACCGATCACACTCACGTTCGCACTGCCGTTCGCCTCCGACGGCTGGCAGGCGCGCACCTCCTCCGTCAGCCGCCTCGTGACCTCCTCCACCGCCACGGCACAGGTGGCCTCGCTGCCGGCGAAGCAGGTCACGCGCCTGCGCAGGCTGGCACAGATCGCCCAGAAAAACTCGGCGGTGCAGGTGGTGGCCGACCCGGCGACGTTCGCGCTCGTCCGTCAGGGCGCCGCAACAGGCACATCTTCCTCGTCTTCCTCCCCGTCGCCAAAATCCTCCGGTTCCGTATCATCCTCCGACTCGTCCGGCTCCAAATCGACGGCTCCCTCCGGCTCATCCGGCTCATCGGACTCCCCTGCCTCTGGCGCGGCAAAAGGGTCAGCCGGCGCGACAGGCACCTCCTCGGCGGCCGTCTCGCTTCCCCTGCCCCGTCTGCAGGCCATGACGCAGCCGTACATGTTCGACATCCCTGCCTCGCTCGCCTTCGGCACGGGCACATGGAAGGCTGCCGGCATCACGAATTCCGACTGGTCCGCGCTGGCGGGCCGCTCCCTCCTCGCCGGCACCGATACCTCGTTCTCCGGTACCCCGGCCACGCAATCCTTCTCCGAGCAGTCGCAATCCTCCTCCGGCCAGTCAAACGGCAAATCCTCCGCGCAGTCCGGGGCGGATAGCGGTCAGAACAGCGATAAGAACGGCAGCAGCCAGAACAGCAACCAGAACAATTCAAACAGCCAGAGCGGCACCAGCAACCAGAGCAGCGCCAACAGCCAGAACAACTCCGGCAACCAGTCCGCCGTCTCCACGCAGGCCGTCGCCTGGGAGAGCGCTGAGGCGTGGAGCACGTCCTCCCTCGCCGCGGCGCTGAGCAACGGCTACCAGACCGTCGTCGCCGAATCCGCTCTCCCCACGGCCGACGGCGCCAACCAGCAGACCGGGCGCATCCGCGTCTCCACCGAGAAAGGCGTCGTCACCGTCCTCATCGCCCAGCACGAGCTCTCCTCCCTCGCCGCCGGCTCGCGCACCTCCGACCAGGCGCAGGCCGAGGACAGCAATGCCGGCCGTCTCGCCCGTCTTGCGGCCCAGAGCAGCATTTATGAGGCCGAGCAGCCATATGTGGCGCGCAACCTGCTCGTCTCGCTCGGGCGCACCGCCGACCCCGCGCTGCTCTCGCAGATCCTCGCGCTGCTGCCGTCCTGCGACTGGATCCATACGGGCACCCTCGCCGATCTCGAAGCCGGCAAGACCGGCACCGATCTTGACAAGACGGGCCTGCAGGAGGTGGATTCCTCCGCGTTCAGCTTGACCGGCGACCGCGAGAACGGCAGCACGCTCAGCGGCACGGTGTCGGCCACGCGCAACGACGTCAACCCGCGCGTCCGGCGCTCCTCGCTCAAGAAGGCCCTAGCTACCCTCGCCGGCGCCCGTTCCTCCATCGACCGGGTGAGCACATCGATCCTCGACCCGAAAGACCAGAAGGAAAAGGACGACAACGGCAAGACCGACAATCCGCAGAACCTCGCCAAGCAAAACGCACAGGAAGCGGCCGAGAACCACGTGACCGCCGACGAGTGGATCGACAAACTGCGGCAGGCCCATCGCCAGCTCGCCCTGCTGGCGGTGACCTCCAAATACCCGGACACCTCGTCAGAGACGCTCGCCGCGCAGGATCTCTCCGATGATCTGCTCGGTGCCGTGCGGCTGACGACACCCGACCACATCAACATCTTCTCGCAGAGCGCGCGCATGCCCGTCACCGTCACCAACACGCTGCCGTTCGCCGTGCGCGTGGGCGTGAAGGCGCAGACAAGCCTCATGGCGACCACCATCACCCCCTCACAGCCGGTGCATGTGCTCGCCAATGCGGAATCCCAGGCCAACTTCACCATCCGCGTGATCGGCGCCTCGCAGACCACGGCCACGTTCCGTCTTGTCGACAACAAAGGCAAGGCGTTCGGCATGGCGAAATCCGCCGCCATCTACAGCCAGCTCAGTCTGGGCGACACAAGCGGCTATCTGCTCATCGCCATCGCCGTCGTTCTGGGCATCCTCGGCCTGTGGCGCCAGTTCCACGTCAAGAAGGACCCGGATCAGTGATCCCGGCTCGGCCGTTCGGGCGAATGACCGGGTGAGACGAGGCAAGATCGGCCGTACTGAGGCGAGATTGCGTGAAATCGGTGAGATTCCGCCGCTTCCCGGCCTTTTTCGCGGCGCTCATCGCCGCGGCGCGCGACAATGTTTCACGTGAAACATCCGCAGACGGACATGACGAGCAGATCAGACGGCGAGGAAGAACTCCTCTCGCCGCCGGCCCCGCCGCACCCGGACAGGGAGAACTCCGAGAGTGAGGAACGCCGCAAGGTCGGCGTCAACTCGCTCGTCATGTTCTCCGGCACCCTCGCCTCGAGGCTGACCGGCCAGGTGCGCACCATCCTGCTTGCCGCCGCCATCGGCGTCTCCGGCATCGCGGCCGACGCCTACCAGGTGGGCTCGCAGATCCCCACCGCCCTGTTCAACGTGCTCTCCGGCGGCATCCTCAACGCCATCCTCGTGCCGCAGATCGTCCGCGCCTTCCGCCACAAGGACTCCGAGGACCGCATCAACAAGCTCCTCACCCTCTCCGGCGGCATCCTCATCGCCTTCACCGCGCTGCTCATGGCCATCTCGCCGCTGCTCGTGCTGCTCTACACCAGCCATGACTGGTCCGCCCCGCAGCGCGCGCTGGCCGAGTCGTTCACGCTCTGGTGCATGCCGCAGGTGTTCTTCTACGGCCTCTATACGGTGATCGGGCAGGTGCTGGCCGCAAAGGACCGCTTCGGCATGTATGCCTGGAGCTCGGTGGCGGCGAACATCATCTCCTGCGCCGGCTTCACCGCGTTCATCGTCCTGTTCGGCAACGCGAGCAAACAGCCGATCGATTTCTGGACACCCGACAAGATCGCGCTGACGGCCGGCACATGGACGGCGGGCATCGCCGTGCAGGCGCTGCTGCTGTTCATCCCGATGCACCGGCTCGGCCTGCATTACCGCGTGCGCTGGGGACTGCACGGCATCGGTCTGCGCTCGATGGGCAGGGTCGCCGGCTGGTCGATCGCCATGGTCGTCATCGACGAGCTGCTCAACGTCCTCATCACGCGCATAACCACCTCCGCGCCGATGTGGGGGCAGAAGGCCTACAACCATGAGATCCCCGGCTCCCAGGCGTATATGCAGGGCTACCAGATCTGGATCCTGCCATACTCGCTCATCGCGGTCTCCGTCGCCACCGCCATCTTCCCCGTCCTCTCGCGCGCGGCCGCCAATCACGACACCGCCCGCGCCGGCCGCACCCTCACCACCGCGCTCAAGCAGACGAGCGTGCTCATGTTCTTCTTCTCGGCCGTGTTCATCGCCCTGCCCGTGCCCATCATCCGCGCACTGCTGCCGTCGGTGAACGTCCACGATGCCCATCTCGTCTCCTCCTCGCTGATGGGCATGGCTTTCGCGCTGCCGTTCTCCACCATCACGCTCTTCCTGCGCCGCACGTTCTTCGCCTATGAGGACGGGCGCACACCGTTCCTGCTCTCGGTGGTCATCGACGTCTCCCAGGCGCTGATCGTGCCGATCGGCATGCTCCTGCTCCCCCCGCGCCTGTGGACGTTCCTCGTCGGCCTGGCAATCACGCTCGGCAACATCATCATGGTGCCGTTCGCGGTGCCGCTGCTGAAGAAGCGTCTCGGCCATGAGTTCCGGATCGGCTCGACGGCGGTGGTATATCTCAAATCGTTCGCCGCCTGCGTGATCGACATCCTCGCCGGCTATTGGCTGACCTCCCTGCTGGTGCGCGTGATGGGCTGCAGCCTCGACGCGCACCATGGCACCCTTCCCTGGTGGAAGGCGGTCGTGATCTGTGCGATCGTCGGCATCGTGATGCTGGCGCTGTACATCGTGCTGCTGCGGCTGCTGCGCACCGAGGGCGCCGACGCGTTCATGCTGGTCCTGCGCCGCTTCCTGCCCAAGCGCGGGAATGAACACAAGAATGAACGCAAGAATGAAGCCCGTCGCGTCGTTTCCGGCGGCAATCGCCGACCGGCGACGCGCCGGACGGCAGACGCCTCAGGTACCCCGTCCGACCTGTCGGACATGCCGCCTTCGATCCCCGTCTCCGACCCTGATAATCCGGGCGACTACAACCACCCCGCCCAATACAATGGGGACTGATTCGGGCGCCTTGTCGTCGCCCGCCGCCGACGACGGTGTGCCGCCGGTGCTCACAGGCGTAAGGGAGAACGTATGATTCCGGCTATTGGCGATACTCTTGACGGCCGTTACACGCTGATCGCCCAATACCGCTCGCAGCCCGGTCTCAGCGCCTGGATCGCCCGAGACCACGCCCTTGATCTCGATTGCCAGATCTTCCTGCTCACCGACCAGACGCGCATCGGCCTGGTGAGCCAGATCGCCTCCGCCCTCGTCCTCTCGCGCGACCCGCGTTCGACGGCCGTGCGCCGCTTCCATTCCGTGGGTGACGCGCTGCTCGTGGTGATGGAGCCGGATCCGGGTGTCGCCCTCTCCACGCTGGTGGGAAAGAACCACCGTCTCTCCATCCCGGCGATGCGCATGGTGGTCAATGAGCTGATCGACACCATCCAGTCGCTGCATTCCTCTCAGGTCGATTTCCATACGCTCGTGCCGGAGGTCATCCGTCTGACCGGTTCCTCCCTCGTGCTGTCCGCCGTGCCGCTCGATCCGTATATCGAGCCGCCGCTCGTCACCCGCGCGCGCCAGACGTCGACAGGCAACGAGATGCTCGCCATCCTGCAGATCTCCGCCATCCTCTTCAAAATGCTGACCGGGGTCACTTTTGATCCGCACGACATGGAGACGATGGACCAGCTCCTGCTCCAGGCCAGCTATTCCGCCCAGCTGCACGGTGAGGGGCTGCCGGGTGATTTCCTCACCATCCTCGAGCGCGCCCTGGGGGTGCGCCTCTCCTCCGACGAGTCGCAGCAGCGGCCGTTCCCCATCTACACGCTGATGGAGATGCAGGCGCTGTTGGACAACCCGCTGCGACCGGACAAACTCCCGCAGGAGGATCTCGCGCTGCCGGGCGAGGCCGGCACGTCCTCCGCCACACTCGTGCGCCTGCTGCCGAGCGCCCAGCAGGATCTCGTCGACATCCCCGACTCGCTCGTCTCCACCGACACGGTGCACAACGAGGCCGGCGTCATCCTGCCGTGGAGCCGACAGGAGCTGTTCGCCGGCACGGACGTCCAGGAGGTCGACCCGAGCGGCCTGCTCGGCACGGCACCGTCTGCCTCCGGCACAGGGGCCGCAACAGACAGCGGGACAGGCGACGACGCAGGCAATAGTGCCGATGTTTCAGGTACGGGCAGTGCAATTCCGGGTTCTGCCACCGCCGTCCCAGGTTCCACCACCGCTGTCCCGTCGGCCATGACCGGTGTCGCTGTCGGTGCGACCGCCGGTGCCGCTGCCGGTGCCGCGTCTGTCGCGGGCAACGGCGTCACCGACGATGAGACGCGCGTCTTCTCGCCGATCTCCGTCGCCGGCCAGCCGGTCGGCGCGTCCGGACGGCCAGACTCCGCCTCGTCGGCATACTCTTCTGCACAACCCTCCGCCCAGGCCGGGCCGCAATCCGCCTCCGCCTCCTCTCTCGCTTCCTCTGCTTCCTCCTCCGCTCGATCCGCCTATATCTCCGAGGCGGTCAACGAGGAGAAGGCCGAAAGCACCGCCCACACCCAGACCGTCGTCAACCATCACGAGCTCTCCGCCTCCGACAGCAGCAAGTTTGAGAGCAAGGAGAAAAAGGCTGCGGAAAAGAAGGAGAATCCGCACCGCCTCGCCCAGGGCATCGTGATCGCCGTCGTGGCCGTGGCCGTCCTCGTCGGCGCCATCGCCGCCGTCCATACGCTGAGCGGCTCGATCGATATCAGTCTGCCGTGGTCCAGCCAGGAGAAGGACTCCGACGTCGGCAAGCATTGGAATATCGATACCTCCAAGGCACCGCTGCCGGGCAATGCGACGCAGGAGGAGAAGGAGCAGGCCGAGGATTCGGCCGATGCGAAGACGGGGTCTTCCGGCTCCTCCTCGTCAAAGTCGTCCTCAAGCAGCTCGGACTCGGCAAAGTCCGGCACGTCGACCGGCACGAAGTCATCAAATTCCTCGAAATCCTCGACCGCCTCGACGAAACGCACACGCAAGCGCGTCACCGAGCATCGCACCAGCAAGGGTGTGATCATCGATGACAAGAACGCCACCGCGGTGCCGAAGCCGGTGCAGCCGATCACCAATCCGGTGCAGCTCGCGTTCACGCAGCGGTTCTTCACCACCTCCGACGGCCGCGGCGTCGCCATTTCGCTCACCAAGCCGCACAAGATCAGCTCGGTGACGATCACGCTGCGCAACCAGACGAGCGCGGGCACCGGCAAGCTGTACGTCAACTCGACCGCCTCGAATCCGCGCAATGGCAAGCCGGTGGCGACCTTCACCTTCGCCAGTGGCAACCAGCCCACCCAGATCACAGTGTCCGGTGCCCCGACCACGCAGAATCTCGTCATCTGGATCGACAACGCCTCGCAGAGCGGGTTCTACTACTCGAACCTCTCCGTCATGGGCGAGTGAACCTTTATTCCCGCTCGCCGCTCGGCAAAACCGAGGAGGCGAGTTGGTAGGTTAGGCGTATGACTTCGAACGATTCTGATCTTTCCGACCTCTCCGGCCTGTTCGCCGGTGCGACGGATGCCGGTTCCCTGCTTGGTGATGGCTCCCTTCTCGGCAATGGCTCCGGCAACGGTCTGGGCGACGGCTCTGGCGCTGGTTCCCCTTCTGCCGACTCTGCCGACGGTTCTCTCCCCGGTAATGGCTCCATCGGCAACGCAGATTCGTCTGCCGCGGGTACCTCCGCCAGCGCGACCCCTGATGCCTCTGACGCTTCCGCTGCTTCCGCCAATGTGTCGTCGGCGCACACGCATCGCGTCGTGATCGTCGGTTCCGGCCCCGCCGGCTGGACCGCCGCGCTGTATCTCGGGCGCGCGGGCTTCAAACCGCTCGTCATCGCGGGTGCGCTCACACCGGGCGGCCAGCTCGTCAACACATCGACGGTCGAGAATTATCCGGGATTCCCCGACGGCGTGCAGGGACCGGACCTGATGCAGGCGATGCAGAAGCAGGCGGAGAAGTTCGGTGCGACCGTCGTCTACAACGATGTGACCCGGGTCACTCTTTCTGATGATGCCGATGGATATAAGACACTCGTGCTTGATTCGGGCGAGGTCCACAAGGCACAGGCGGTCATTCTCACCACCGGCTCGCAGTACCGGCATCTCAACGTTCCCGGCGAGAAGGAATACGGCGGGCATGGCGTCTCCTATTGCGCGACCTGCGACGGCTTCTTCTTCCGCGGCAAGAAGATCGCCGTGGTCGGAGGCGGCGACTCGGCGTTCCAGGATGCCCTGTTCCTCACGCGTTTCGCCGATGTGACGCTCATCCACCGCCGAGAGGGCTTCCGCGCCTCGAAGGTGCTGGTGGATCGCGCGCGCACCAATCCGAAGATTGCTTTCCGTCTCAATGCGACGGTGTCGGAAATTACAGGCGACGGGCAAAAAGTGACCGGAGTCACTCTTTTGGATCCACGTGACGGTTCGACCTCGCATCTTGCGCTCGACGGCCTGTTCGTCGCCATCGGCATGACGCCGAATACCGCCTTCCTCGGCGGGCAGGTCACCCTGGATGACCACGGATATATCGTGACGGATGGCGGCTCGACCAGGACGAACGTGCCAGGCGTCTTTGCTGCCGGTGATGTGGCTGACCCCGTCTATCAGCAGGCCGTCTCGGCGGCCGGCATGGGCTGCCGTGCCGCGCTTGATGCCCAGGCGTATCTCGATCGCTGATCTCCTGACTTCCTGATTTCTAGACCGCCGGTTTCTCGACTGCATCTCTCTCGGCTGCGGATTGCTCGGCCGGCGGCTTCTTGGCCGATATTTTCTCGACCGTAGATTTCTCGACCGCGGATCTCTCGACCGGCTGTTCTGTATCAGGTTCTCTGATAATTTTCTGCCTGTTTCCTCATTCAGTTTTTTATCCGGCCTCTATACATTTTCATTCAGTTCTCTGACCCGTTCTCCGCAGGTCGTCGAATTCTCCGTGAGTTCCTCCAACAAGCTGTGAGTTCCTCCACAAGTCTTCTTCTGTGAGCGCGATTCTCACCGATTTTCGTCACAGTAAGTCTTTCTGTCACCGTGCACAAATCGAGGAGAATGCCACTCTCAGAGCTAATAATCAACGCTGGAAAATCGGTGCCCGAAAATCAGAAATCAAAACAATCAAAACAAAGGCCGAGAATAGCGAAATGGAGACTCCAAAACGGAGACTCCGAGAAATCAAAACAGAGATTCAGAAGAATCACAAACAGAGACAAAGCAGAC
>CAIFES010000007.1:36767-90684 GCA_903789535.1 uncultured Aeriscardovia sp.
AACAGACAACAGACAACAGACAACAGACAACAGACAACAGACAACAGACAACAGACAACAGAATAAAAATAGTGGGGAATGTTTCACGTGAAACATTCCCCACTATCGGTTCTTGAGTTAACCGGTTCTTGAGTTAACCGGTTCTTGAGTTAATCACCAGTTCTTGAGTTATGGCTTGTCGGCCAGTTCAGGTGTTCAGGTATCTCGACGATCAACCCTTCGGTCTACCAGCCATGAGATTTACCGGCCATGCCTATCGGCCATCTCCGATGCCCCATCGACACTGTCTGACGGCACTTCCCGTCGGCACTATCTGACGACTGGGATATCTGGTGGTCGATATTCTCCGGCAATCTCTCCGACGATCAGAACCCGAATGTCTGACGCAGAATAGCGTCCACCTCGGGCAGACGGGTGACCTCCGGATGCCAGACCGGCTGGCCGGAGACAATGACGAGCTCCGGATCATCGAGCGTATGCAGATCCTCAAGCGGGTTCTTGTCGAGCACGATGAGATCCGCCTGCTTGCCCTCGGTGACAGAACCGGTGTGATCGGCGATACCGAGAATCTCCGCCTCGCCGAGCGTGCCGTCGTAGAACGCCTCGGTTTTGCTCATGCCGAGATAATCCACGAACAGCTGCATCTCACGCCATGTGCCATATTGCGTGTCGAACGTCATGGCGGAATCGGTGCCGACACCCACAGGGATGCCGGCCTCGTGCGCCTGCTTGGCACCTTTGATCATGCCGGCGCCGACATGCTTTGTGTTCTGCAGCTGCACATCGGTGATGCCAGTGACCGACTGCTCGATCTCCGACAGCGGCAGCGCGGCCGAGAGTGTCGGCTCCACTGCGGAGAAGCCACGCAGCGAGCGCGGGTTATGCAGATACAGGTCGATCATCTCATCGTCAAGCGGCGCGCCGTGCTCGATGGTGTCAACGCCGGCCTCAAGCGCGTTCTTGACGCCCTCAGGGCTCTGGGCATGCGCGGAGACGATCTTGCCGGCGGCATGCACAACGTCGCAGATGGCCTTCATCTGGTCGACGCTCATCTGCGGCAAGCCGGCCTCCCCGAGCTTCTGCGAGTCGACCACACCACCGGTGGCGGCAATCTTGATGACGTCGGCGCCATGATCGAGATTCTGCTCGGCGTTGGTACGCGCAGCATCGACATCAGCGCATTCCAGCGCGATGAGCGGGGCACCGTGACCGCCAACAGTCGCAAGCAGCGGGCCGGAAGCGAGAATATGCGGTCCGAGCAGATGACCGGAATTCACATGATTGCGCACAGCCACATCGGCATACCAGATATCGCCTTGGGAACGGAATGTGGTGACACCCGAATGCAGCAGGGTCAGCGCATTCTTCTTCGCGCGTTCATAGAGAAGCGGACGACCGACCGGGCTGCGCAGTGCCTTCGCCAGACGGATCTTGTTTTCCGGCGTCAGCATCTTCGGGTCGAGCGGGCTGCCGTCGGACATCAGATGCACATGGCCATTGATGAGTCCCGGGGTGACGACCTTGCCGCTCGCATCCAGATTGTGATAGCCGGCAGGAACCTCGGTCTGTGCTGTCGGGGCGACCTTCTCGATCTTGCCATCCGCACCGATGACGACACTCGTGTCGTGATAGACGGTTCCTTTTTTATCGCCGACGACCACCGTCGCATGCGAAAGAACGAAAGGCTCAACGCCTTCGGCTTTTCCGACCATTGTGCCTCCTTGCATGGCACCCGCCGCGCATATGGCGTCGGGGTTGCTGCCGCTTGTCGATTTACGCCTTACTCACAGCATAGAGGAATGCGGACAGCGTCGTATAGCGTGTTTCCCAGTGTGAAATGTTTCACGTGAAACAATCTGGGGGATGTCCCAATGTTTCACGTGAAACATCGTGACATCCCCCAAAAGTCACTGTGATCACACAGCACGTCAGATCGGTCCTGAAAATCAATCAGGAAAATCAGCCTGGAATATCAACCCAAGCTGAGCGAGGGTATCAACCCGGAATCGATCAGATCCACCCGTCATTCTCGTTAACACCATTCTCACCACCGGCCGCGTTGCCACCGGTCAGCAGCTGCGTGAGACGGTCAAGATCCTCATGCGAAGCAAACGTGATGACGATGCGCCCCTTCTTCTCGTTGCCCCTGATGGAGACCTTCGTCTGCAGATGATCCTCGAGTCTGCCCGGCAGACCGGTCCCCGCCCAGTAATCAGCACTGCGCTGGGAGCTGACCCGCTTCGCGGCAGCATTCTTACCCGTATGGAGCGCGACGATCTCCTCCGTGGAACGGACGGAGAGGCCTTCTTTGACGATGCGGTCGGCAAGATCAGCCATCTGTCTGGTGCTTCTGAGCGCCAGCAGCGCACGGGCGTGGCCGGCGGACAGCACACCGGAAGCCACGAGCTTCTGGACGGACCCCGGCAGCTGCAGCAGCCGGAGCGTATTGGCGATCTGAGGACGCGACTTCGACACCGCCTCCGACAGTTGCTTCTGGGTCAGACCGAACTCCTGCATCATCTGCTGATAGGCAGCCGCCTCCTCAAGCGGATTCAGCTGCACACGCTGGAGGTTCTCGAGCAGTGCGTCGCGGAGCATCTGCTCGCTTGTGGCAGTGCGCACGATGGCCGGGATCGTCTTCAGTCCGGCGATCTTGGAGGCGCGCCACCTCCGCTCGCCCATCACAAGCTCATAGGTCGCCTCCGAGGCGTCCTGCGGGTGATCGGATGCCGGACGATCGGCGGACTGATCGGATTCCGCATGGTCTGCGGGATGGTCAGATGCCGCAGAATTCCTGGAATCTGCTCCCTGACGAGCGGATTTGCCATGACCAGATTCGTCAGACTCGTCGAGCGGCGACTGCGAGCGCCGGATGACCACGACGGGCTGCAGCACGCCGACCTCTTTGATGGAATCGGCAAGCTCATTGAGCTCATCCTCGTCGAATACGGTGCGTGGCTGCTTGGGGTTCGGGACAATATCGTCGACGGCGATCTGTGTGAGATAGGCGCCATTGACCGGTTTGAGCGGCTTGACCACCACATCCTGCGACGCCCCTGCGGCGGACTTATCAGATGCACCATCGGGGGATGCAGGGGATGCTGCGGCAGAGGCGTCCCCTGTCAAAGCGGCAGTACTCTGACCATGTTCCGCATCGCGTGCGGATGTTTCACGTGAAACATCCGTTCCTGAAACAGTCGAACGGCCCGCTGTCCTGGTTCCGGCCTCGGTAGCAGAATCATCCGCTGTCTGACCTGTCCTGCCTGCAGAAGATTGACGTCCATCAACAGCGGCGTGCGCGGCATTGTCATCAGCAACAACATCGTCATCGACCGCGGCAAGATCCGTCCCGCCGAAGAACAAATCGACCGGATGGGCGATCTCGTCCCAGCCCGGCATCCGCATATGCGACGCACCGCGACGACCTGTGCGGCGACGCGACGAGGATGCTCCTGCACGCGTATCGGTCGTATCAGCAGAATCGACCGCATCAGTACGTGACGCCTGCGCATGGGAGGGCGATGAGGCCGCCTTTGTGCTGGCTGCACCAGACACACGGGAAGACCTCCCGCGCGAGAGGACACCGGCATTCGTATCGCCGGATCCGCCTGACTTCTGTGCAGATGCGGCTGTCGGAGTCGCTGACCGCGCGGATCGTTCCTGTGACGGCGTCGGCTGTTCCCGAGACAGCTGCCCCTGCGACGGCTGTCCCTGTGGCTGTTTCGACTGTCGCGGCTGCGACTGCGGTTGCGGTTGCGCCGGATTCAACGACGGCTGCGTGGTCTCCCGCCGACCGGGCTGGCCGTCCGCCGGGCGCTGCGCATTCTGCACGGCAGGTCGTATCGCCGGATTTGCCTGTCGAGTGGTCGGAACCGGGCTGAGAGAGGGAAACAGAGCGCCCAGCCCCTTGCCAAGATGTCCAGCCATCACTGCCTCTCTTCCTCATCGGCGGTCATATCAGAATCGCCGTCACCGTAACCGATATTGCTGCGGCCATCGTTGTCAGAATTGTCCGACGCTCCATCATTGTTGTCAGGATTGTTGTCAGGCGCACCATCGCGCGGTTGCCCATCGTCCTGTGCCACGCCGTGCCCGTCATTCCCACTGTCCTGAGGCATATTCTGCCCCTCATCCTGCGGTTCATTCTGTTCGCCGCTCCCGGTGTTCTGGTGGACGTTGCCGCGCAGGGCGATCTCCAGAGCCGCCTCGCGATAGGCCACCGCACCGGCGGAACGCGGACTGTACGAGATGGCCGGCTCGGCATGGCTCGGCGCCTCCGAGACACGCACGGCACGCGGGATCACCGTCTTGAGCAGGATGTCGGGATAATGCTGACGAACCTGCTCATATACCTCCCGACTGAGCGAGGTACGGCGGTCGAACATCGTCACGAGCATCATTGAGACCGTGAGCGACGGATTGAAGTTCTGCTGCACGAGCTGGATGGTATTAATGAGCTGTCCCAACCCCTCAAGCGCGTAATACTCGGCCTGAATGGGGATGAGCACCTCCTCGGCGGCGTTGAGCGAGTTGAGAACAAGCAGCCCGAGGCTCGGCGCGCAGTCGATAAAGATGTATTCGTAGCGTTTGCCGGCTTCTTTGAGATAGGCGGCGAGCGCGTTGCGCAGAAGATTGACGCGGTCGTCGAGGGCCGCGATCTCCAGTTCTGCACCAGAAAGATCGATGGTGGACGGCACGACGTCCATGCTCGGATAAATTCCGGAGGTTCGGACGGCCTGTGCCATGGTGGCGCGACCCTCCAGCACGTCATAGATGGAGAGGGATCCTTCCGGGTGGCTGACGCCGAGCCCGGTCGAGGCGTTGCCCTGCGGGTCCATGTCGAGGACGAGGACGTTGGCCCCGCGCTCGGCAAAGGAGGCGGCGAGATTGACAGCCGTGGTCGTCTTGCCGACGCCGCCCTTCTGGTTGGCGACGGCGATCACCCGCGTATATGACGGCCTGGGGAAGGTCGCCTTCATCACATGGTCATACCGTGTGGATTCGCTCAGCAGCTCGGCACCGACCTCGCTGGTGCTGGTATCGCCAAAGATACGGCGCAGAATGTCGTCAACATCAGACATGGACGGGTTATCCCCCGTGTCTGATGTTTCACGTGAAACATTTTCCACTTCAACGACCTCCTCGCCGTTTCACCTGTGTTCCTCTGTGACGACGGACGGCTGCTCAACGCGCGATTGTCATTTGGTACACCTGTTGATGCCCTACGCACCAGCCGGCATCAAAGCACACGTTTCCCATCCGTCACATCAGCAGGACCCGGCCCTTGGGACTCGGATCTCTGTTGACCGTCATGTTCCGTTTCTCTTCTTCCGAGACTACCCGCGGAAGAAGATGACTGTTTTACACTATCTGCCACGACACACCGCGCAAAGCGGAATTCCCGATTGTGGATAACTGGCGGCAGCATCACTGTCGGCGGCCAACAGCGATCAGCACGATCCGTCACCAGAAAGACATGCCGCAAACCGCCGAGATAACGACGATCCCGGCAGACATGTCCCGGCAAGCATGTCCAGGGCAGTCAAGAATGTTCCGGACAACAATCCGGACGATAGTGACCCGTGTCCCGGCCGGTAACACTTCCGTCTCCCAGAGTCAGAGCGCCCGGGAAAGAAAACGTCCCAGAGAAGAGCGCTCCGGGAAACAGGGCGCCTCAAGGAATCGCAAAGAATAGGGACCTGGACCTCAACAGATACCAGCACAAGACCGACCCGGTCACCGCAACCGGCTCTGACCCACTGTGACCGACCGGTTTACCGTCACCCGCCGGTCTGACCGTGACCGGCCGATCTCACCGTTTCTCGACCGTCACCACATGCGTGGGCTCGAGCCCCTGCCCCACCGGCGCCTCAAAGACGCGCGGATTGACGGCATGATACCGACGCAGAATCTTGCCCGCCTTGTCGATCTCCGCCTGGGCGGAACGGCCTTTGAGCGCGATGAGCTCGCCGCCGCGATGCACGAGCGGCATCACCCACGGGGTGAGCTTCGTCATCGAGGCGACGGCACGGCATGTGACGATGTCGAACTGCTCCGAACCATGCAGCTGCTCGGCGCGGTCACGCTGGACACGCGCATTCTTCAGACCAAGCTCGTCAATGACCTCGTTGAGCCAGTCGACGCGCCGTTCCATCGGCTCGATCAGCGTGAAATAGTCATGCGGGAGCATGGCGGCGAGAACAATCCCCGGAAAACCGGCACCGCTGCCCACATCAGCGATGCGCAGACTGTCAATCCGGCTTTTCCGCGCAAAACGTTCGATGAACGGGACGAGCGCGGCAGAGTTGAGAATATGCCGCTCCCAGATACGGCCGACCTCACGCGGACCGATAAGTCCGCGCAGCACACCCTCCTGGGAAAGTTTCACGTGAAACATTCTCATCGCGGGCAGCGCATCGCCGAGCACCTGCTCAAGGACGGGCGAGTCCTCCAGCGGATCGGACACGGATACGTCTGACACCGATGCGGACGCGGCGGATACAGGTTCATTCGCCGCCGAGGAATCAGAAGCAGATACGGCGGATGCAGATGCCGTCGTCGCAGACTCCGATCGGTTCATCTCGGGATCAGTCATCGGGCGTGTCACTTCCTGCGATAACCGTCCTGATCGTCATCCTCGTCGTCATCCTCATCCGAGTCGTCGTCATCATCTGACTCATCGTCGTCATCGGACTCGTCAGAATCGTCTGGATCATCCGACTCGTCATCCTCATCCGGGTCATCATCGGAATCATCGTCATACTCGTCATCGTCGATGTCGTCATCATCCGACTCATCGTCGGAATCATCCTCATCGGACTCATCCTCAGAGTCGTCGTCGGAATTATCGAGATCATCGTCGTCCGAGTCATCAAGATCGTCGTCGGTATCCTCCGACTCATCCTCGTCGATGTCATCAGCCTCGGAGACGGCAGCACCATTATCAGGCTCGCCCGCCTCCACAGCATCGGCGTCAGCGATGTCCTCGCCGTCAAACTCGTCGTCCAGCTCGTCGTCCTCCTCATCATTGAGGGCGTCGCGATCGGCCTTGGAGAGATAGATGGTGACATGACGGTGCGGTTCCTCGCCATGGGAACGCGAGCGCATGCCCTCGTCACGGGCCACATCATGGATGATCTTGCGTTCGTACGAGTTCATGTCCTCGAGGGTCACCGGCTCGCCCGTCTCATTCACGTCGGCGATGGCGTCCAGCGCCTCCTCGCGCAGACGGCGGCGCTTGCGTGTCAGGAACCCGTCGACATCGAGGATCAGACGGGAACGCTCGCCCGTCTTCTCCTGCACGGCGAGCCGCGTCAGGCGCTGGAGGGCCTCGACCACCTCGCCGTCACGGCCGATGAGCAAGCGGATGTCGGTGTCATCGTCGGCGACGACCTGCACGACCGGCCGGCCGTCACGCACACCCATCTCGATGTCACCATCAAAATCAAGCGCGTCGAGCAGCCCCTCGAGATAGTCGGCGGCGATGTCCGCCTCCTCATTGAGCTCGTCGAGGTCTGGCTCCTGCTCGCGATCCGCCATTGGAATACCCCCATCATTCGGTCCGGCCGCCGCAGACAGCAGCGCGGGTGCCTGACATTCATTGTCCTTTTTTGATTCTAGCGGAGATTGACCGGCAGCGAGACAGAGATCGCCGCACGTGCCTATCAACCGTGGCTGGCACAGGTTGGAGTGGCCTGTGTGCGGGCCAGATCTATCAGCGCGAAACCATAAGAACAGAAATGGCACGACCGCCGAAACAATGGCACGACCGCAGGAACAGAAATGGCACGCACCCAAAGGCGCGTGCCATTCGACGTCTGCCCCGGAAAACCCGCATTGATGAGGAGACTGAGGCTCCCCGGGAAAGTCATATGAGCCGAAGCTCACTTTTAATCATACATTCAGTTGTGCCGCTTCTCGACGCGGCGCGCGATCGGGACGGGAATGACCGTATTCGGTCACTTCCTTGGCCTGAGGTCGCTTCCTTTACTTGCGATCGTTGCCATAACGAGCGGTCCGCGCAGCCGCTTCCGACGACTTACCTGCGACGACGGCTCTTCTTCCTCACGGGCTGCTGGCGCTGGAAACCGTTCTTCTCACGGTCGAGCTTGTCCTGCTGCGCCTTGGCGAGCGCCTCCTCCTCAAGGGAGGGCAGTCCTTCCTTCTGGCGGCGTGCCTCCTCGCGGTCATGGTCGCGCTTCTCCTTGCGTTCGGCGGCCTTGGAGCCGGCGGTCGGGAAGGTATTGATCTGCCAGATGGTCTGGCCGACGGTCCAGAGGTTGTTGGTGAGCCAGTAGAGCAGCACGCCGAACGGGGCGATGATGCCGGAGAAGATGTACATGATCGGGAAGATGTACGTCATGGACTGCTGCATCTTCCACTGCTGGCCCTGCTTGGCGGATTCCGGCATGTTGACGCGCATGTTGTAGAACTGCTGGAACCACATGGTCAGACACATGAGGGCGACGAAGATGCCGATCGTCCATTTGCCCGCGCCCTCGGTCTGGTTGAACAGATCGGAGAGTTTGACATTGATGAAGACGGTGTTCTCGATCTCCTTGGCGATGGGCTTGGTGAATGCGCCGATCTCCCCCTCTTTGCCGGTGGCGATGGCGGACAGCTTGTACAGCACGTTGTAGAGGGCCATGAACACCGGCGCCTGCACGAGCGAGGGCAGACAGGAGGAGGTGGGGCTGACGTTGTACTTCTTGTACAGCTTCATCGTCTCGCGGCTCATCGCCTCGCGGCTGGCGGCGTCCGTCTTGCCCTTGTATTTCTTCTGGATCTTCTGCATCTCGGGCTGGATGGCCTGCATCCTGTTCATCGAGCGCATCTGACGCGTGAAGAGCGGGGTGATGGCCGCACGCACGGTGAAGGTGAGGAAGATGATGGCGAGGCACCAGGCGAACGACGAGCCGTCCGGCATCTGCAGGACGTGGACGAAGAACCAGTGCCACAGCCACATGATCCAGGAGATCAGCCACTCCAGCGGGTACAGCAGCGTGTAGAAGAAATTGACGAAGCCCATCAGCCTTCTCCTCTGAGGTTTAGGATTGCGCGGCACACGACGAGGGGGATGAGGAGATTGCAACCGTCTTGCAACCGCAGCCGTCCCGCCTCGCGGATTGCCTTCCAAATTGTGTCAGCCGCGGCAGACGATGCCGCCCGCGCGCGGCCCAATTCCGCGGAAGCAGACACATCGACCACCAATGTTTCACGTGAAACATTTCGGAGCCGATCAGTTCATCCTGCTCTGGTTCTCACGGGCGATGATGGGCTCGGTCGTCGGCTCTTCATGCGCCTTCGACCAGCGAAACCGGTAGAAAAGCGAGAACTTGTGCGGCACATCGTCGATGCCGCCCTGGACCCACGGCTGGCAGCGCAGCAACCGAAGCAGACCGAGCAGGATCCCACGGAAGACGCCGAAACGGCGGATGGCGATCTCCATGTACTGCGAGCACGTCGGATAATACTTGCACCGCGCGGGGAAAAGCGGGGAGATGCGCCGGTGATACCAGTCCAGTACCTGCAGCACGAGCGAGCGCGGGAAGGAATGCAGATCGTGACTGCCCTGCCCCGACACGACACGACATATCGGCCCACGCGCATGCGGAGATGGATGTTTCACGTGAAACATTCAGCGTCCCGACATTCAGCGTCCGTCGCCCTCGTGCTCGGCACGACGCCGGATCTTGGCGAAAAGCCTGGCAACCTGTCTGTCGAGATCGGCGAACTCAGCACGGGCGGCGCTCGGTTTCGCCCTCAGAATCACCTTGCACCCGGGCGGCAGCAAAGACTCGTGCCTGCGTCCGAGGACACGGAAGCGGCGCTTGATCTTGTTGCGCACCACGGCATGCCCGACGGAATTGGGGACCGCGAGGCCGATCTTGTGATTGTGATCGCCGGAATCATCGCTGTAATCAGAGTGATCGCCGGGATCAGGCGCCTGCCGGGTACCAAAGGAACTCGCCGGGGATCCGCCCCGAGAACGCAAAACGCCCTCCTCCCCTGTCTTTTCAGGGGTGAGGGCGTAATGAACGACTATATCGGCGCTGGTTACACGCTGGTGACGGCGCAGGACACCGACGAACTCAGCATGATTTCTCAGACGCCGCATGGGCACCTCCGGATTGTGTGCTGTCCGCCGCCGGGGGATGCATCACCCTGGCCGGGACCGCTGACTGTCGCGAGAATCTGTGTCAGAATCTTTGTCGCGGGACTGTCGTTTTTATGGCCGGCGTGCCGTACCGTCTCAGGCGCTGAGGTTCTTGCGGCCCTTCGCACGACGAAGGTTGATCACAGCGCGACCCGAACGGGTGCGCATGCGCTGACGGAAGCCGTGCTTCATGTGGCGACGGCGGTTGTTCGGCTGGAAAGTCCTCTTCATAGTGAGCGCTCCTATAAAACACAAACCATATGGTGTCGTCTTACGACAACCTACAGAGGATACCCGTCGTGCCAGACGAAAAGGCGGGAAAGAAGCATGATTGGAAACTGGACTGGAGCCATCAGATCAGGCGCGCGCCGACTCGACGTCCAGTCGTCGTCTGCTTCACGCCGATCCGCTTATCTGACAGGCACCCCAATCTGTGAGTACCACACTGATAACACTACGTTCTGAAGCGACGTGACAGACAGTGCACAGACACGGTGCGCCAGGCGGCCGCTCTGCCATATTTAGCGCCCGCCCAACAAAGGCTGTCCAGCAATTTTCACCTGATCGCGGACACTCAGGCTCTGCGAAGAGGCTGCCCAAGCCTCAATCGCGTATCCGAAGCATGATCAGAAACGAGCAGAAACAGACAGAAACTATCCACACCGGCTGTGAATAACCTGACTGGATTTGTGCGCCGCCGTGCACACTTTGGCCGAAAAACCTGCTGCCTGTTCACACTCGCCGTGAGATTCTCCATGCTTATCCACAGCCGGGAAGCGCGGAACACACATTTATACACGTCAGAACCACAGAAAACAGAGGCCCAAGCGCAGTTATCCACAATGTTGTGAACAAAAGTGTGCATAACTCAGAACCGCATCAGGACTACTGTGAAGCCTGTGGACAACTTGTCGTGTTCCTCCAGAAGAATTGTGGATAACTGGCGGACGGACAAGGCCGCCCTGAGGAGGAGCGATGACGACTGAAGCACAGGCCGCAGGAAAGCAGCACGCGCAAGAGGTATGGAGCCGCGCGTGCGATATCCTGCGTTCCATGCACCCCGCCCCCTCCGACGAGGAGCTGTCCATGCTGCCGCTGATGACGGCCGTCACCCAGTTCGAGAACATCATCATCCTCGGTGTGCCGACCCCGCAGGTGCGGGCAAAGATCGAGACCACCATGAACTCCGACCTGCAGAAGGTGCTCACCATCGCCGCAGGCATGCCGATCAGCTACGTGCTGCGCGTAGACGAGACGAGCCCGCACGGAAGCCGGGATCCGGGCGCGATCCCCTTCACCGATGGATCCTCCGCTTCCCCCGCAGGAGCTGCTGCAGCCGCGCCGCGCACCGGCGTTCCGCTCGAGCAGCGCCCGCTGCCCCCGGTCGCCGACTCGATGCAGCAGTCGCGACTGTTCGACCTGCCCACCACCAAGCAGCGCGAGCGCGCCGAACGTGCCCAGATGGCGGCCGCGCAGAAGGCCGCCGCAGCCGGCCGGCACATGTCTTCTGCGGCACAGCCAGCAGCAGCGCAGGCAGCGCAACAGCCTGATGGCTTCCCCTCCGCAGCATCCGCAGCCTCCACGGTCTCGAACACCCCGTCAAACACCCCGTCGAATACTTCCCCGGCCATCCCGTCCCTGTCGGCGATGTCGGCCATGTCCCCCGCCGCCACAGCCGCCGGCCCCCGCACGAACTCCGTCACCATCTCCTCGCCGGCCACCGACCCGGAGACGCGCCTCAACCCGGAGCAGACGTTCGACACCTTCGTCTCCGGCCAGTCGAACCGTTTCGCCCGCACCGCCGCCTACCAGGTGGCCGAGTCGCCGGGCCTGGCCTACAACCCGCTCTTCGTCTACGCCAACTCGGGCCTGGGCAAGACCCATCTGCTCAACGCGATCGGCAACTATGCCATCGCCCTGCAGCCCCATCTGCGCGTGCGCTACGTCAACTCAGAGCATTTCACCAACGAGTTCATCAACGCGGTGCGCAACGGCTCGGGCAACAACAACGGCATCAACGCGTTCAATGAGAAGTACCGCGACGTCGACATGCTGCTCATCGACGATATCCAGTTCCTGGGCGGCAAGACCGAGACGCTGGAGCAGTTCTTCCACACGTTCAACGCGCTGACCACCGCCAAAAAGCAGATCGTCATCGCCTCCGATGTGGCCCCCAAACGGCTCAAAGGCTTCGAGGAGCGCATCGTCTCGCGCTTCGACGGGGGTCTGACCGTCAACATGGACGAGCCGAGCATCGAGACGAGGCTGGCCATCCTGCGCATGAAGGCGCAGCAGCTGATGGAGCAGGCCCGGCGCTCCAAGAACGGCCACCCGGTCACCGTCCCCGACGACGTGCTCAATCTCATCGCCACGCAGGTGACGGGCAACATCCGTGAGCTGGAGGGCGCGCTCATCCGTATCGTCGCCATGTCGAGCCTGAGCAACGAGCCGGTCACCCAGCAGCTGGCCCAGCAGACGCTGCAGGACTACGTGGTCAAGGACATCCAGCACACGCCGATGGACATCATCCATCACACCGCCACGTATTTCGGCCTCCAGTCGGAGGACATCGTCTCGGCCAAGAGGTCGAAGAAGATCGCGATGGCGCGGCAGATCGCCATGTACCTGTGCCGTGAGATGACGCCTCTGTCGCTGACCGCCATCGGCGAGCTGTTCGGCGGGCGCGACCATACGACGGTGATCCACGCCTATAAGAAGATCAACCGCGAGATGACGCAGAAGCGCGAGGTGTACAACTACGTCAACACGCTGACCACCGAGCTGAAGAACCCGCGCAAGGACGAGAAGCAGAATTCCCAGTCCTGAGGCGTGCTGTCAACAGTTATCCACAAAGTTATCCACAGACATGGGCAAAACCCGTGGATAACAAGGGTTTTCCGGTGGACAACCTGTCGAGGGAGCGTGAACGACACGCCGCCGAATGTGGAGAAAAAATCGTCCCGGAAAGTCGTTGTGGAAAACCGCTGTTTTCTCCACAGGCATCCACAGATCCACACACATCGGTGGATAACTCGGAAGAGATTGGCAAATATGGCGTCCACAGAGTTTTCCACAGTATCCACCGTGCTGATGAGTATGACGATATCCTAAATCTCACCTTCATCCTCACTCACGCGAGCACAGCATGGAGAAATCCGGAAAATTCGCAGCGTGACGGCAAGTAGACTTATGCACAGGACACATTTTGAAAATCGATTCGTCAACAAGGAGTTCTGGTGAAGGTTGAAGTCAACTCCGCGGCACTGGCCGACGCGGTCGCCTGGACGTCACAGGTCATCCCCGCCCGCCCCGCGCGTCCGATCCTTTCCGGCGTGAAAATCGAGGCGGCAGACGGGCTGCTGAAGTTCTCGGCCTTCGACTATGAGCGCACGGCACGCTACAGCATCGAGGCGAGTTCCGCCGAACCCGGCACCATGGTGGTGCAGGGCAAGCTGCTCTCCGACATCGCCAAGAACCTGCCGGCCGAGAACACCACGCTCGCCACCGACGACAACCGTGTGCGCATCGTCTCGGGCGGCGCCTCGTTCAACCTGCCACTCATGGCCGCCGACGAGTACCCGGATCTGCCCGCTGTGCCGGAGACGGTCGGCAAGGTGAAGGGCTCGGATTTCAACGAGGCCGTCAACCAGGCCATCGTCGCCGTCGCCAGGGATGAGAACCGGCCGGTGCTCACGGGCGTGCATCTGCGTTTTGGTGACGGCACCATCACGATGACCGCCACCGACCGCTTCCGGCTCTCGCGCGCCAGCCTTGCCTGGCAGCCCACCACCGACGGCATCACCGGCGAGGCGCTCGTGCGCGGCTCCATCCTCAAGGATGTCTCCCGTTCCGTCGACCCGGCGCAGGACGTGGTGCTCGGCCTGGAGAAGGACGGGCGCATGATGGGCTTCCAGAATGCCGGCCATGTCTCCACCGCCTCGCTCATCGACGGCGAGTTCCCCACCGTCGACCGTCTTTTCGCCGACGAGTACCCGGTGCATGCCGTCATCGACCGCATGGAGCTGGTCAACTCGCTGCGCCGCGTCAGCCTCGTAGCCGAGCGCAATGCGCCGATCACCCTTGAGTTCAGCCAGAACAAGGTGCGTCTGTCCGCCGGCGCCGCCGACGAGTCGCAGGCCTCCGAGGTCATCGACGCGGATCTGGACGGCAGCCCGATCACGGTCGCCTTCAACCCCGGCTATCTGCTGGAGGGCCTGCAGGCCATCACCGAGCCGTTCGTGCACATCAAGATGACCACGGCCATCAAACCGGTGGAGTTCAACGGCCAGCACAGCAAGGGCGACGAGCCCTCGCTCGACTACCGCTATCTGCTCGTGCCGATGCGCATGGCAGGCTGATCGCGCAGATGACCCTTTCGATGGGTGTCGACCGGCTCGCCCTCGATGATTTCCGCAGCTGGGGGCATCTGGTCGTCGATTTCTCCCCCGGCCTCAACGTGCTCATCGGGCGCAACGGGATCGGCAAGACGAACATCGTCGAGGCGATGGAGTTCCTCTCTGTGGGCTCGTCCCACCGCGCCTCGGCCTCGCGCTGGCTCGTGCGGCGCGGCGCGGCGCATGCCACCATCCGTGCCAACGCCCGCACCGGTACTGCTTCCGGTGCCGCGACCGGCACTGCGTCCGACGCGGATGACACGGCGGAGGACATCCGACAGGTGCGCCTGCAGGTGACGCTCCCCGCGCGTGGAGCGGTGCGTGCCCGTCTCAATGACGGTCCGTCCCGCTATTTCGGCGATATCGCCGGCCTGCTCAAAGTCGTGCTGTTCAGCCCCTCTGACGAGCAGCTCGTCTCTGGTGCCCCGCAGCTGCGCCGTGATTTTCTCAACCAGACGTGCGTGCTCATGGATCCGGGCTATTACCGGCTCTTGCAGCAGTTCCGCCAGACCGCGCGGCAGCGCTCGGCCGTGCTGCACCGGTTGCAGGGCGACGACGGCCTTTCCGGCGGGGAGGACCGTCGCCTCGCGCTCGCCGAACTGGAGGCGTGGACCGCGCAGTTCACCACGCTCGGCATCGCTGTCACCCGCGCACGGCAGGCGGCTGTGAAGGCGCTCGCCCCGCTCGTCGAGGAGATCTATGCCGGCCTTTCCGGCGGGCGTGACAGCGTGCGGCCCGTGTATCGCCCCTCATTCGAGGAAGTGCTGGGAAGCCGTGAGAGCGACGGCGACAACAACAATGCGGAGGACGGCACCGGCAGCGCCGGCAACAGCGTCGGTAACAAGGACATCCCCCCTGAGGCGGCTGTTCCCTCCGAGGCGGACGCCCGCACGGCCATCGCCCGACATTTCCAGCGGCTGTATGCGGGCGAGGTCGCCCGCGGTACCAGCCTCATCGGCCCGCAGCGCGACGATGTCGACCTTCTGCTCGACGGCGAGCCCGCCCGGCAGACGGCCAGCAACGGGGAGATGTGGACGATCGCGCTCGCGCTGCGCATGGCACAGTACCGCTGGCTCGCCGCCCGCGGCCCGCGGCCGGTGCTGGTGCTCGATGATGTGTTCTCACAGCTCGATGAGCATCGGCGTGCGCAGATCCTCGCCTTCGCCCGTGGCTGCGGGCAGGTGTTCATCACCGTGGCGGCCCGAAGCGATATCCCCCGCGGCGTCGTTGGGACAGACGCCATCGTGACGGACGCTGGGGATGATACCGGCGATACCGGGAACAGCGGCACCGAAAACAATGAAAACGATGGCAGAACGACCGGTTTTGCAAACGATGTCATCGAGGATGCCGTCGAAGATGCCGACGCCGTCCGTCTGATCGATGTGGAGGCGCTGGCGCGGGCACAGGAGGAGGATCCCGAGCTCGCACATCTGGCGGCCGGTCTGAAGGCACACGGAGATCTGCGACCACGCGGAGATCTGCAGCGCCAGGCCGGTGACGTGATTGCCGGTGACGAGGGGGCCGGCGGAACAGAAACCCGTGGTGCGGAGGCAGAGGCCAGTAACAATGAGTGATCCCTCTTCTGACGGCCGCGATGATGGCCGGGACGGCCGGTCGGATTTCCTCGGCTATCACGATGACGACCCACAAAAGCGCCGCGAGCAGGCGCCGGTCGTCCTGCGTCTGGGCATCAGCCAGACACGGCTGCCCGAGAAGATCTCGCACCTCTATATCCACCGTCTGTATTCCAAGAAGGCGCTCGCCGAGCGCAGCGAGAAGGCGTTCGACGCGTTCGGCAGGCCGGGGCGCGGACTTAAGCCCGTCTCGGGCGCCTTCGACGCGCTCTCCGAGGCGCTGGGCTGGGGGCCGCATCTGCGCGCGCGGCGCCTGGCCGACGACTGGCCGAACATCGTGGGCGCCTCCATCGCCGCCTACACGCGCGTGGCCTCCTATCGTGACGGTGTGCTGGTCGTCACCGTCACCGACACCGCCTGGACGCAGATCCTGCGCAGCATGGAGCCGGCGATCCTCGCCAAGGTCAATGACTGGATGGCACCCACGCGCATCGAACGGCTCATCCTGCGCGGCCCTGGTTCGGGCACGCGCACGCGCGGGGGTCTGCGGGTGCGGCGCAAGGGCGTGCGCGTCGACAGGCCGGCGCCGATGCCGGCGGAACGGGCGATGCCGGCAAACGACACATCGGCGGACAACACATCGGCGGACAACACAGTGGCAGATGGCACATCGGCAGACCGCACGATGCCGACGCAGAAGCGGTCGTACAAAACTACTTCTACTTCTTCTTCCCGCCCCCACAACGGCTGGAAGGACCCGGGCTGGAAGGATCCCGGTCACGGCGGTGCGTCGGGCCGCGGCAAAGACAGTTCCCCGGATTCCTCTGCCTGGGGCGGCGAGTGGGGATGATCCCCGGTCGCGTTTTCTCGGCTGACACCCGACCTATCCGATGACCGCCGTTCGATGACCGCCTTGCTCGATCGGCCCCGTCTGCGGATTGTGTCGTGAACCCGGTCGGCGTCTGCGGGCGATGACGGCCTCTGTGAGGCCCGTGACCCCGTCACCCGGATGTCCCCACGTGTCCCCACGTCTGCCGGTGCCGAACGTGTGAGAGACGGCAAAATCACGTCCATATATCGTCGGCGCCGGATAGAATGGAACCGTTATGTAAACGTGCGCAAGGCGTCTTTTTCAGGCTCTGGGGCAAGGTCGGCCCGATAGGAAGGTCATTTTTCGGGATAATTTTTCGTCCGTATGCCGTTCTGCGGCCATTTATGGCCTCATGACGGTGGCAGGCGATGTCCTCCCCTTCCCTGTCCCAGACTCTGATCCACACGCCCTGCCCGGCGCGGCGTCCGTACGGCAGATCGCACGAAACGCGCCGCACGGAACAGACTGCACAGGCAGACTGCACAGAAAGGAACGGTCGAATGGCTGACGAGAACGCCACCCCGACGCATTCGCAGGACCGGCAGGCAGAGAATCCCGCGGGCGGTGCCGACCAGGACGGCGCCGCGAAGAACGCCGCCTCGCAGATCGAGACGGGCGACGACTCCCCCGACATCGATGAGACGGTCAAGGCCGTCCATCGTGCCGAGCAGCGCGCCGAGGCCGCCGCGGACGCGGAGAACCTCATCAAGAGCGAGGACCTGTCCGAGGGCGAGCTCGACTCCTCCAAGACGCCCGACCATTACGGCGCCACCGATCTCAAGGTGCTCGAGGGCCTGCAGGCGGTGCGTCTGCGCCCGGGCATGTACATCGGCTCCACCGGCCCGCGTGGTCTGCACCATCTCGTCTACGAGATCGTCGACAACTCCGTCGATGAGGCGCTCGCCGGCTACGCCACCCACATCGAGGTGACGATCCTGCCTGACGGCGGCGTGCGCGTGACCGACAACGGCCGCGGCATCCCGGTCGACATCGTTCCGGCCACCGGCAAATCCGGCGTGGAGACGGTGATGACCAAGCTGCACGCCGGCGGCAAGTTCGGCGGCGGCGGCTACTTCGTCTCCGGCGGCCTGCACGGCGTGGGCATCTCCGTGGTCAACGCCCTCTCAACGCACATGGACATCGTCGTGCACCGCCAGGGCTACGAGTGGGTGCAGCACTACAAGGACCAGAAGCCTGTGGCGCCGCTCGCCCGTGGCAAGAAGATCGCCGAGGACGACACCGGCACCACCGTCACCTTCTGGGCGGACCCGGCCATCTTCGAGACCACCGACTACGACTTCGAGACGCTGCGCGCCCGCTTCCAGCAGACCGCGTTCCTTAATAAAGGTCTGCGCATCTCCCTGACCGATCTGCGCGTGCCGGAGGACAGCGCGGAGACACCCGACGAGGACGGCGAGTCGAGCAACAAGGTCTCCTACTGCTTCAAGAACGGCATCACCGACTACGTGCGCCATCTGGTCACCTCGCGCCGTTCCACGCCGATCGTCGACCAGATCGTCAGCTTCGCCGCCGAGGACGTCAAGCTCGGCATCTCCGCCGACGTGGCCATGCAGTGGACTGCCGGCTACTCGGAGACGCTTCGCACATTCGCCAACACCATCTCCACCACCGTGGGCGGCACCCACGAGGAGGGCTTCAAGACCGCGCTGACCGGCCTGATCAACCGGTACGCGCGTGACAAGAAGCTGCTCAAGGACTCGGAGGACAACCTCACCGGCGAGGACTGCCGCGAGGGCCTGGTGTGCGTGCTCTCCGTCAAGCTCACCGAGCCACAGTTCGAGGGCCAGACGAAGACGAAGCTGGGCAACCCGGCCGCCAAGACGTTCGTTCAGCGCGTGGTGACCGACAAGCTCACCGACTGGTTCGACGCCCACCCCACCCAGGCGCGGCGCATCGTGGAGAAGGCCATCGACGCCTCGCACTCGCGTCTGGCCGCCAAGAAGGCGCGCGAGACCACGAGGCGCAAGTCGCTGTTCGAGTCCGCCGGCATGCCGGAGAAGCTCAAGGACTGCCAGTCCAACAACCCCGCCGAGTGCGAGCTGTTCATCGTCGAGGGCGATTCCGCAGGCGGTTCGGCCATCCAGGGCCGCGACCCGAACATCCAGGCCATCCTGCCGCTGCGCGGAAAGATCCTCAACACCGAGCGCGCCAGCTTTGGCCGCATGATGAAGTCTGACACCATCGACGCCCTCATCACGGCTGTCGGCGCGGGTTACGGCGACAGTTTCGACATCTCCAAGGCCCGTTACCACAAGATCATCATCATGGCCGATGCAGATGTGGACGGCGCCCATATCGCCACCCTCATCCTCACGCTCTTCTTCCGCTACATGCGCCCGATGATCGAGGCCGGCTACGTCTACGTGGCCATGCCGCCGCTCTATCGCATCCGCTGGAGCAAGGGCCCGCACGACTTCGTCTACACGGACGGCCAGCGTGACGAGGCCCTGGCCAAGGGCAGGGCCGAGGGCCGGACCCTTCCCAAGGGCGAGGGCATCCAGCGTTACAAGGGTCTGGGCGAGATGAGCTATCAGGAGCTGTGGGAGACCACCATGAACCCTGCCACGCGCATCGTCAAGCAGATCCATCTCGACGACGCCGAGCAGGCCGACGCCACCTTCAGCATGCTGATGGGCGACGAGGTCGGCCCAAGGCGCATGTTCATCGAGCGCAACGCCAAGAACGTCAAGTTCATCGACGCCTGAGGGACGCCTGGGAAACGTCGGGGACATCGGGGAATACCCAGAACATATCCAGATCGACCCGGCAGCAGACGTCTGAGAAGACGCAGACTTTGGGACGATAAGAGACAGTAAGAGGACATCGTGGCAGACGAGAACACCACCCCGCAGGATCCGGGCGAGGATCCTGACAATCTGAACAGCAACGACGCCAACGCCAATAACGACGCCAACAGCGCAAACGACGCCAACGCCGGCGCCACCGACCGCGCCGAGGGCGACGGCGGCATCGAGGCGCCGGGCGGCTACGCGGCCTTCGACAACAACTTCGGCAACGCCGAGAACGAGAAGGTGATGGAGGCCCTCAAGAACGGCCAGCGCGTGCAGAAGACTGATCTCAACTCCGAGATGCGCGAGAGCTACCTGGCCTACGCCCTCTCGGTGATCGTCGAGCGCGCCCTGCCGGACGTGCGCGACGGCCTCAAACCGGTTCACCGCCGCGTGATCTACGCCATGTACGACGGCGGCTACCGTCCCGACCGCGGCTACAACAAGTGCTCGCGCGTGGTGGGCGACGTGATGGGCAAATACCATCCGCACGGCGACTCCGCCATCTACGACACGCTCGTGCGCCTCGCCCAGCCGTGGAGCATGCGCTACCCGCTCGTCGACGGCCAGGGCAACTTCGGCTCGCCGGGCAACGACCCGGCCGCCGCCATGCGTTACACCGAGTGCCGCATGGCACCGCTGTCCATGGAGATTGTGCGCGACATCGACAAGGACACGGTCGATTTCGTGCCCAACTACGATGGCAAGACCCAGGAGCCGACCGTCCTGCCGGCCCGCTTCCCCAACCTGCTCGTCAACGGCTCGTCGGGCATCGCCGTGGGCATGGCCACCAACATCCCGCCGCACAACCTGCGCGAGGTGGCCGCCGGCGTGCACTGGGCGCTCGACCATCCTGATGCCACCCACCAGGAGCTGCTCGACAACCTCATCCGCCTCATCAAGGGGCCGGACTTCCCTACCGGCGCCACCATCCTGGGCCACAAGGGCATCGAGCAGGCGTACCGCACCGGCCGAGGCATGATCACCATGCGCGCCGTGGTCAACACCGAGGAGATCAACCACCGCATGTGCCTGGTGATCACCGAGCTGCCTTACCAGGTCAACCCGGACAAGCTGGTCGCCTCCATCCGCAATGCCGTGCGCGACGGCATCATTAAGGGCATCGCCGACATGCGCGACGAGACCTCCGGCCGCACCGGCGAGCGTCTCGTGCTCGTGCTCAAGAAGGACGCGGTCCCCAAGATCGTGCTCAACAACCTGTACAAGCACACGCAGATGCAGACGACGTTCGGCGCCAACATGCTCGCCCTCGTCGACGGCGTGCCGCGCACCCTCAGCCTCGACGGCTTCGTCTCCCACTGGGTGGCCCACCAGCTCGACGTCATCGCGCGCCGCACCCGCTACCTCAAGAAGGAGGCCGAGGAGCGCGACCACATCCTGCAGGGTTACCTCAAGGCGATCGACATGATCGACGAGGTCATCCACCTCATCCGCTCCTCCGCCACGGTGGATGCCGCGCGCGAGGGCCTGATGAAGCTGCTCGACGTGGACCAGGTGCAGGCCGACGCCATCCTCGCCATGCAGCTGCGGCGCCTCGCCGCCCTGGAGCGCGAGAAGATCGTCGACGAGCACAACCAGCTGCAGGCCGCCATCAAGGATTACGAAGACATCCTCGCCCACCCCGAGCGCCAGCGCAAAATTGTGGGCGACGAGCTCGATGAGATCGTCGACAAGTATGGCGACGAGCGCCGCACGCGCATCATCCCGTTCACCGGCGATATGAGCGATGAGGACCTCATCGCCGACCGCAACGTGGTGGTCACCGTCACCCGCTCCGGCTTCATCAAGCGCACCGTCTCCGACGACTACCGCTCCCAGCACCGCGGCGGCAAGGGCATCACCGGCACCCGTCTGCGCGACGGCGACGCCGTGGACCACTTCCTCACCGCCAGCACGCACGACTGGCTGCTCTTCTTCACCAACCGCGGTCGCGTGTACCGCACGAAGGCGTACGAGGTGCCCGAGGGCGGCCGTGACGCCAAGGGCCAGCATGTGGCCAACCTGCTCAGCTTCGAGCAGGACGAGCATATCGAGCGCGTGCTCGCGCTGCGCGGCTATGACGACGCTCAGTACCTCGTGCTTGCCACGCAGCAGGGCCGTGTGAAGAAGACCCCGCTCGCCGACTACGACTCGCCGCGCCAGGGCGGTCTCATCGCCATCAACCTCAACGAGGGCGACTCGGTGGTCGGCGCCGCGCTGTGCGACGCGGACGACACCATCATCCTCGTCTCGCGGCATGGCATGAGCCTGCGCTTCAAGGCCGACGATGACCAGCTGCGCCCGATGGGCCGCTCCACCGCCGGTGTGATGGGTATGCGCTTCCGCGACGGCGACGAGCTGCTGAGCATGGATGTGGTGCCGGCCGACTCGGACAAGGACCTGCTGCTCATCACCTCCGAGGGCTTCGGCAAGCGCACCGCGCTGTCCGAGTACCGTCTGCAGGGCCGCAACGGCTATGGCACCAAGGCCATCCAGATGGCCGAGGGCCGCGGCGGCCTCGTCGGCGCGCTTGTGGTGGACGACGCCGACCAGGTGATGGCCATCATGAATTCCGGCAAGGTGATCCGCTTCAACGTGGACGAGATCAGCCGCACCGGTCGTGTGACGCAGGGTGTGACCGTCGCCAAGCCGGGTAAGAACGACTCCATCGCGGAGATCGCGCTCGCCCAGCCAGAGGATGATGATCCTGATGGTGCCTCTGATGCCGGAGGCGCTGATTCGGCGGATGCCGGTTCCGAGGGTATCGCGGAGTAATCCGCCGTCAGACAGCCGCCTTCAGGACTGACAAGGCCCGGATTCTTCTCCTGTAGATGGGAGGAGGGTTCGGGCCTTTTTCTGTGCCGTTTATTTCTGTGTCGAATGAATCAGCGGGATCTGTCCGGCAGATAGAGATCTATCCGGCGGATATATCTGTCGGGCAGAGGCGGTGGATGCGCGGTATATGTGTGATGACATCGTTTGCCGCACTCTATGCTGCAATATATTAAGGGTGACACGACGAAGGTTTTGGCAATCAGTATTGCAATAATTCTTTGTTCATCACGGAAAAGTAACGAAAATCAGCGATTTTCCCCTTCCATTTTTCTCAACATTGATATAATCAAGGTGTTGTTGAAAAACAGCTCTGTCGCAGCTATTTTTCAGTCGGGGTTCGGAGTGGTTCCCGGATCGCGATGCTTCATCAAACGTGGATGAAGGACGGAGAGAAATGGATAAGAGAAAGATCGCAGGCATCGTCGCCGCCATCGCGACGCTGGCTGCCTCATTTGGCATTGGGGGGGGGTTGGCTGTTGCAGCCGAGCCCACGCCTGAGACTATTACGCTGACTTCGCAGTCCGGTGTCGATATCTCCGGCTCGTATATCGATAAGAATGGTGACAAGAAGACCCATTCATTCAAGGCCTATAAGCTTGTCAGCTATCCTGATGCCGGCATCACTGTCACGAATGGCAAGCTCACCGGCATCAGCGGCTCAGCGGTTAATGCTGACGTTGAAAAGGCTATTGCGGCGGCTCTGAAGGCTGAGGGGGTCAAGGTTCCTGGTGGTGACAATGCTGCCGAAAATGCGCTCCTGAGGCTGCCGAACACTGACCAGGGTAAGGTTGCTGCGGTTGCTGCCAAGCTTGCGGCTGACACCTCCAAGCTGGGCACGGGAACCGCGCCGAATGCTGATAACAGCGACGCGACACACGTGAGGTTCACTGGTCTTGAAAAGGGCTATTACCTCATTGTTGATGAGTCCGATGCTACGACTCCGGTGATGCTTTCCAGCACCGTTACTGTTACCGAGAAGGGCGCCAGCACCACTTATGACATGCTGAACAGTAACCCGATTGGTTCCGGTGAAGTCAAGACCGGCAACGGCAATGAACAGACGAACCCGACAAAGACCATGACGGGCTCGGATGGCAACAAGGTCACGGCAAAAGTCGGCGGCAATGCCGACGGCACCGTCACAGTGGGTCAGAAGTACAACTTCAAGCTCACTTTCAAGGTTCCGAGCGACAAGACCTATGCTAAGTTCAGCGCCGAGGATACCCCGTCCGGCATGACCATCGACCAGAAGTCCATCAAGGTGGGCGTTGCTGACGCGGCGCTCGCTGATGATTCCACTGACCTGAAGTCGGTTACTTTGACTAATGGTACCGGTACGACGGCGACCAACTCCACCAGCGGCCTTAAGGTGACCGTCGATGCGAACAACAAGCTCACGCTTGTTCCTGATCCTGATGTGGATCTTACCTGGGGTACAATCAGTACTCCAACACAGCCTGGTTCGCCTGCCTACTATAAGGAAGCCGCGAAGTTCATCCAGGACAATCAGGGCAAGACTGTCACCGTCACCTACTCGGCGACGATCAAGTCCGCTGACGCGAAGAACGAGTTCGGTGTCAATCTCACCACGCTCGATAATCACAACATCACCCCTCCGCCGGTGATCGTCGCGACCCACTCGTACAAGTTCGATCTCCACAAGATCAGCGCGTCTGACCGTGACACGGATAAGAAGGTCAGTGTCGACAAGGACAAGACTGGTCTTCCGGGTGCCACGTTCACCATCCAGGATTCCACGGGCAAGTATCTCAAGTACGATGCCGGCAATTGGACCGATGGCAAGGACACCGATGTTCAGACCACGGATGAGCACGGCAATATCCCCCTGACGAACATCGGCGCTGGTACGTATACCATCACCGAGAAGACGGCTCCTGAAGGCTATATGCTCGTCGGCCCGACTACGTTCAAGGTGGTCATCACTGCTGACACCAGCAATAAGGCCAATGCCACCATGTCGATTGGCGAGGGCAGCACGGGCCTTGTCGATCAGCTCGACGCCACCACGGGCAAGTATGTCGCCCCGGTTCCTGCTGTCGCAGCTGATCCTTCGAAGGGGATTACTGCGAGTGATGAGGTGAAAGAGGTCATCCCGGTCGTCGTGGTCGCCAACATGAACTCCCTTACCCAGCTGCCTCAGACTGGTGGTGCGGGCATCATCGCCATCGCGCTCATGCTCGCCCTCCTACTGATCGCCGGTGTGGGCATCGGCTTCGGCGCGAAGCGGATTCGCGATCGTCGTCTCGCCTCGGCCAACAACTGAGAGTGAACCGCCTGTGAGGTGATCCCACAAGGATTGCCCAACAGAGCCTCTGACCCGCGGGAACTGCCAACCGCAGCATCCCGCGGGTCTTTTTTATGCCACAGGCATGTCCCCGGTCGTGGCACGATATATGGCTATGGCAAGGTGAAAGGAGGGCGCAATGGCGAGGAAGACTGCCACGCGTGGCGATGCCCGTCAGGATGACCTGCCGCAGAAGGCACCGGGCGAGAAGTCCGTCCACACCCTCGGCTGGCTCATCCTCTACCGCACCCTCATCGTCATCTCCGTCGTGCTCATCGTCGCCGCGCTCGGAGGCGCGGCCGTCCTCTTCGGCAACCAGTACGTGCGCGACCAGGCACAGGAGAAGCTCGCCGCCAGCGCCAGCGCTGAGCAGGAAAAGTTCACCGCCCGCCGCCGCTCCCGCTATATCGAGGAGGCCCGTGCCTACAACCGACGCCTGTACGAGCGTCCGCACACCATCGGCGCCATCGTCGACCCGTTCTCCGGCAAGGCTGGCAGCTTCAAAGGCTCCGATGACCCGGAGTACAACAAGCTGCTCTCCTTCCCCGACGGAATCATGGCCACGCTCGAGATCCCGCGCATCCATCTCAACCTGCCGGTGCGCCATGGCGCCACACCGCAGGTGCTGGAGCAGGGCCTCGGGCATCTGCCCGGCACGAGCCTTCCTGTGGGCGGCAAGAACACGCGGGCGGTCATCACCGGCCATCGAGGGCTGGTGGGTGCCACGCTTTTCACGCGCCTGCCTGAGGTGCGCCGTGGCGATCTGTTCTTCGTCACCGTCTACGGCGAGACGTTCGCCTACAGGGTGATCGGGCAGAAGGTGGTGCTGCCCACCGATACCAAGTCGCTGACCATCGTTCCCGGCAAGGATCTCGTCACCCTGCTCACCTGCACGCCGTACGGCGTCAACGACCATCGTCTGCTGGTGACGGGCCAGCGCACGAAATGGCCGCTCAACAAGCCCGCGCCCGCCATGTGGCCCTCCATTAGCCAGATCGTGTTCGCTACGCTCATCGTGATCGGCGCCCTGTGGCTCGCGCTGTTCGCCTTCCGCCGCCGTGACCCGATCGGTCATCATATATTGCAAACGATCGTCAAACCGTACGCCGTCCGTCACACTAAAAATCGTTGGGCGATGCATACAGCGGAAGGTCAGGAAGCTTTGAGGCTGAAGCCCGGTCTGCCCGATCATGTTTCTGCAGATGCTGAACCTTCCGGTGGAGTGTGACGGAAATCGCACGGGCTGTAAAATCTATGAAAATTGTAGATATGATGGCTTTTTACCGCTACGATAGGAGTTGAGTGGAATAGGAAGAGAATCTTATCGGCGTGGTATCCGCCGCCAGTGAGAGCGGTCATCAGGATTTGCGGCCGATGGGATCGTGAGGGGAAACGGAAGTGATCGTGATGACACGGCGATATTTCCGTAGGCTTGCGCGCAAGCTGGGCGTCAGCGTTCTGGCACTCGCCTGCCTGGCGCTGCCCGCCCCCATCACCGCCATCGCCGACCAGGACTCAGGAACCGGCACCAATTCCGATGCGATCAGCGAGCCGACATATGACGAGATGAAGAACGGCAAGGTCGGCCCCGTCTCAACACTGACTCCCCCTATCAGTGTGCCAAATACAGCCGGTATGACGATCGACAGTCTGTATACCCATCTTTACGGCAACAAATATCTTGGCACGACCAGCACCGGTCAGACGGATAAGTCCACGGCGGACACGACCCGTCGTACGAGCGTCGTCACCGATCTCGCGATCACCCTTGCTGCGGGCAATTACAGCGGCCAGAAGCTGACGGTCACGCTCCCGCAGCTGAAGAATACGGCTGATGCGGATCAGGTTTTCACGCTCGCGCCGAACCTTTCGGCGAGGATCCTGGGCTCGGATGGAACCGTGTTCGCCACATGCGAGGCCAAGGATACTAAGTCGCTCGAGTGCACCTTCGGCTCCTCCGGCTCGACTGTCTCTCTGACGCAGCCGGCGTATGCCGTGCTGAACATCCAGTACACGCCGATCCACAATCTGGATGCCGAGGATCGTAACAGCGACAAGATGACCCCGTGGGACTTTAACGGCTCGGCCAGTAGTTCTTCCCTCACTAGTCCGCAGGAAAACGCTTTGTTTGAGCAGACACCGACGGTCGGGGATACAAAGCGTTACGGGTACGAGTTTGACTCGGATATTTCGACCGGCGCCGTCAAGCAGGGCAACGTCACCGCCTCCGATTACGGCGCGAACACCAACACCGTCCGGTGGGATATCTACCTTTCCCATGGCAAGCTCTTCAATGGTGACAAGACGGCCGTCATCTATGAGAATGCCGGCTCGCCCTCCGAGACAGTCAACGCCGATGGCACGCTGAAGAATCCGAAAGACATTCAGAACGTCGACCTTGATTACCGTCTGCGTTATTACCCGTCGGCTGAGGACTTCACCCCGAAGGTCCGCTGGACCACCAGGACCGGTTGGACGATGGACAGCTGGGAGTCGCTGACCGGCTGCATCTATCGCACGAAGGACTCCTCCGGTAATGCCCTGTCCGCGAACAAGTCGGGTTGGCGTGTGTTCGATCTGCATGGAACGACGGACACAGAAGGCACCATCGGCAACACCTGCACCCCGTACTCGAACAATGCCAGCGAGCCTGATTACACCGTCGGTGTACAAAAAGGTGGTCATGGCTTCCAGATCTGGTTCAACCCCTCCTCTGCCGCCGTGCAGCGCATGAAGGCGCACGATGCCAGCGATTTCATTCTTGAGGCCTATTACGAGACGCTGCCGCTTGATGTGACCCAGCGCTATGCCAAGGACTTTGACCCGAACGCGTCCACTATCGTGCTGCGCAATACCGACAGCCAGTGGGCCCTCTACAACCGCTTCCGTCTGACCTATGACGACAGTGGTGTCACCAAGGGAACCACCCAGGTCGATTCAGCCACCGCCGGCGATACGGCCGCCACCTACACGAATTCGCCCACCGGTGTGAGCACGCGCTACGACTGGGGCGAGGACAGCTGGAACGGGACGACGAGCTCCCGCTATCCGCAGTTCACACAGTGGCTGCCGCAGTACTGGAATTCCGGTTCCAATCCGGGTATCAAGACGGCGACCATGAATGTGAATGTCATCGATCGCTCTCTGGCCCTCGACTATGGCATTACTTCTCTGCAGTCCTCGGATCTCGACCCGTCAAATAAGAAGGATCCCACGACTGGCGGTGCTCTGAACGATGAGACCCCGCTGTATACGGACAATTCCGCCGCGCTGTCGGCATATCTGATCAAGGCCTACGATCCGACGACAGCTCATACGGGTTATGAGAACCCCGCATGGTTCCAGCTGGCACGCGTTTACGATTCTTCAACGGTCGTTCCGTTGACCGGAAATACTGATGAAGTCACCACCAATGTCGGTGCGGCGGGCGGCACAACGACTGATGCGGTGGCACCTCACTCTGGTACTGACGGCACGCTTTCCTTTGCTGCGCTTGCACCCGGCACGTATCGGCTCTATCCCACCGTCGCTCCGGCAGGATACTCCATCATGGCCTCTCACAAGACGGCCGCTACATCGACGACCGCCGCGAAGAACACGTATTACTACCAGTTTGTGGTGTATAGCGACGGAACCATCGAAGACGGTGGTTTGCATGGTTGGGATCCGGATGATCCGAGTTCCACTGCCGATATTTCGACAGCCGCTTCCAGTGTGACCGCGGTCATCCCCTATGACCGTATTTCGGCCACCGTGCATGTGAGCTCCCCGAAGAAGTCGGCCTCGCTGACCAAACCGTTCACACTTTCCAGCAACAGGAGCAGCAGCGCGACGACCGTCAAGCTCAATGCTGCCGTCAAGTTTGCCAAGAGCACCACGGCGAAAGGCAATGCCGGGTACGTCAACTGTGCTGATGCCCCGGTGACCACGACCGGCATCGCCGGCGTAGTGAAGAAGGCTTGTATGGCACAAGCCTCCGTTGCTTCCGAGGACGCTGATTCGGATGATGACGAGTCGTATGTGACCGATGTGCCGTGGACGGGGGACAGCATTGCCAACAATGCGACGCTGACTGCGGATTCCGCCTATACCGGCAACCGTGTGCTTGAGAATTCCGCTTCGGTGACGAATCAGCTGCTCAAGGCACTGTCAACAAGCGATATGACGGCTCGTTTCGCTGTTAAGCGCAATGATCTCGTCAAAGCACCGAACACCTCGTCAACTCCTGCGACAATCGGTGAGATTCACCTATCCTTGCTGGACAAGATTTCCTTCAGCCTTCCAGTGGTGGATGCTGCCAAGGTGCTGGATACGCAGACCGATTCGCGCACAGTGACGAACAACACCGTCACTGACAGCCGTGCCACCACCGTGGATCAGGCTGCGCTGACCGGGGTCACTGATGCTGATTCCTGCGCAAAGGTCGTGTTCAACTTCACGAAGAAGAACGCCGCTTCGACCGATAAAGGTACCGATATCACGGGCACCTATGTCAGCTCGACAGGGCAGTGCGTCATTAAAGGCAAACTGCCGATCGGCACCTACACGGTGACGGAGAAGAAAGCACCGACCGGTTATGCCACCACGACGAAATTCACCGTCGCTCTCGGCGTGCACGACGTGAATACGGACAATCCATCGTCGTCTTCCGATGCATGGGTGACTATGACCTCCAAACAGGTCGCGGAAAAGTCGACTGCCAACGCCACGTCCATCCCTGTGCGGATCCCTAACAAGGATGAGGGCACGAACGTCCTGCCGCTGCAGCGCTTGACGGCCACCGTCTATATCTATCTGCGTGACAAGGACACCAGAAAGGCGATGGACAAGAAGGGCTACGGTTCCAAGATCAGGGTGACTGATCCAGGCTCGTTCAGGGCGCTGAACAATGCCGGTGATATCGACCACAACGTCGAGTTCGAGTTCGGCAATGGCGGTGTCTCCACGTGGGACAACATCCCTTCGGCCGGGTATGCGTATGACAACAGCAAGCGCTGTGCTACCACGTCTGGCAATGAGGATCAGCTTTGCCTGTCGAATTTGACGTGGAACACGCAGCCGAGAACTATCTACAATCTCAAGGCTGCCGATGGCTACACCCTCTATGATGCCACCGCGGATTCCGTCCCGCGCGACGGACAGACAGGCAGCGATCTTGTCACAGGACTGTTGGGCAATGCCACCGCAGAGGATGCTGTCAAGGCTGACAATGCGGATAAGAATGGCTTCACTTTCACGATTGATTATCGGCAGGCACAGGCTTCGCACGATGCCGGCAAGGGCCTTCTCACCAACATCTACGAGCGCAAGCTCGTGACGAGCATGCCGATGACCGGTGCACAGAAGGCGATCCTGCCGATCATCCTCACCATCCTCGCCGTGATCGCGGCCGTTGTCATGGCGATTGCGCAGGTACTGCGACGGAAGGTGCGCGGCACCCATATCCGCGGCTGAGGCGGGCCTCTCCGGACGCTCCGGGTTGCTAGGCTTCCTAGTGGATATATCAGGCGGCAGAAAGGACGGACGGCACGAGCAGGCGCCCTCCGTCCTTTCGCCCGCAGGTGACGGGACGCACAGGAGAGGTCACAATGGCAGAAGACGCGAACCGCGACGACCAGAACAACGGGCAGGAGAGCGGGGCGGCCCGCAAGCCGTTCACCCTCTCCGAGCTGGAGAAGAACAGCACGCCCGTGGATGTCACCATGGCGGATCTGTCCGCGGATGCCAGGGCAAACAGCGCTTCGAACGGCGCCCACAGCACTAACGGCGCTAACGGCACTGCCGATGCAGCCGGCTCCGGCAACCGTTCTGCTTCCTCTGCCGGCTCCGCATCCGGCTCCGCGCCGCTGCGCCGTCTGAGCGGCTTCGTCGCCGCCGAGGAGGCCCAGGAGGCCGAGGAGCAGAACGCTTCTGCCGCCTCTGCCTCCGCGCAGGCTCGCCGTCAGAGCGGCTCCTACTCAGCCGGAACCGCCGCCGGCTCGCAACCGACACAGCGTCGCACGGCTTCCGGCGCCGGCCTTTCGGGCCTTGCCGGGGTCTCCGCCTCCGCTTCTTCTGCCTCTTCCGCTTCTTCCGCGCGAGCGAACGGCTCTCGTTCCGCATCTGCGGCCCGCTCTTCGGCCGGGAACGCGGGCAACGGCCAGCAGAACGCCCGCCGCAACCGTGTGCCCCGTGCACGCCGTATGAAGCTCTCCGTCACCAAGATCAGCCCGTGGTCCGTGGCGAAAGTCTCCTTCATGCTCTCCATCGCCATGGGCATCATCCAGACCGTGTGCGCCGCCATCCTCTACGGTGTGATCGATGCGGCCGGTGTGTTCGACAAGATCACCTCGCTCGTCTCGAAGACGGGACTTGCCAGCAGCTTCAATTTCTCGTCCGTGTTCAGCATGGGCCAGGTGCTGGCGGTCGTCGTCATCTTCTCGGTGTTCGAGGTCGTCATCATCACGCTGCTCTCGGTCATCTTCGCGTTCCTGTACAACGTGGCCTCCGGGCTTGTGGGCGGCGTCCACGTCACCCTCGGCGACGACTGAGCGGCCTATCCGGGCGGTTCTGGCCGGGTGGATGGCAGAAATCAGTACCCTGGATATCAGTACCCGGGATAGAGACTGCGGCCCATATCCAGGCCGTCGATTCGGTCGATCTCTTCGTTGCTGAGCGTGAAATCAAAGATATCTGCGTTCTCGCGCATGCGCGCCGCGTGTGTGGACTTGGCCAGTGGGACAAGGCCGCGCTGCACGTCCCATCGCAGCACCACCTGCGCTACTGATTTGGTGTGCGCGGCAGCGATGTGGGCAAGGACTGGGTTGGTGAAGATGCCGTTACGGCCTTCTGCCAGTGCCGACCATGCCTGCGGGACGATGCCGAGCCGGAGGCACTCGTCCACCAGCGCGTTCTGGTTGAACCATGGGTGGCTCTCGATCTGGTCAACGACGGGGCGCACACGGGCGGTCTGCAGCAGCTGGTGCAGCTGGCTTGCGTCGTAATTGCTCACGCCGATCGAGCGTATCTTGCCCTCGTCGCGCAGATCCTCAAGCGCCCGCCACTGCGCGGCCGTGTCGCCGTATGGCTCATGCAGCAGCACGAGGTCGATTCTCTCCACCCCTAGCCGACCAAGACTGGCCAGCACATGTGCCCGGGCCTCGTCATAGCCCATGGCGGGGGAGGGCCACACTTTTGTGGTGAGGGTGATCTGCCCACGTGGGACCCGCGAGTCGGCGATTGCTCGTCCCACCGCCTCCTCGTTGTGGTAGGCCTCGGCCGTGTCGATGAGACGATAACCGGTGTCGATGGCGTCGGCCACGGCGGTGCGGGCGGTCTGTGCATCGTAGATCATCGCACCGAAGCCGATGGCCGGCAGGTGCGAGCTGTCGTTGAGGGTGACGGAGGGGATATGCGTCTCGGGAGAAATCATGGGCATAATTCTAGTTATTGACGATAAGAGATGATTTATTAGTGCTAAGGGTACTTAACTTATAATATAATAGTAGTTATTTTCATTCTAAAAACAGTCGTCGAGCATCAGCATACGGTCGGCAACGGCGACGCGAAGACGGTCAGGAGAGGAAGCGCAATGAAAGACAAATACGTCCCTGTGGCCGCCAAACGAGCTATCCGCACGCTCGGCCAGCAGCTGTCCGTACAGCGCCGCCTGCTCGGGCTGCGCGTGGAGGATGTGGCGGCGCGGTCTGGCGCGTCGGCGCAGACGGTGAGCCGCATGGAGAAGGGCGAGCCGATCAACTCGCTCACGCTGGTGCGCATCCTCCAGGCGCTGCAGATGGACAAGGCCGTCCTTGATGCGACGAATCCGTATAAGACGGATCTGGGGATCATCAGGGCCAACAGGGGTGTGCCTCAAAGGGTACGACGGCCGTTTTGATCACGACCGGGACGGATGTGAACAGGCGAGAAAAGGCTTGTAACGCTATAAGGGAAGTCGCTGCAAGATGGGGAGTGTTTGGAGCAGGAGTGCCTGGCAAACCTGCGGGTGTGAATACCTACGGGAAACATTTACGGCGACGTCTTTGGGCAGAGGCACTATCAGGGTGCAATTTCTGCTATGTGACGCACGAAATATATGCGCAATATGGCAGAGGCTGAAACGACGCCCTCTGTGGGTAAACTCAATTTATAGAGACCTTCTAGAAGGATAAGGAAGACACATGAACAAGATCATGAAGCGTGTTCTGGCGGGTGTCGCCTCTGCCGCACTGGCCCTCACAGGCCTCGTTGGCGGCGCCGCGACAGCCTCTGCCACCGAGCCCACCTATCCGCACACGGTTACGGATAATGAGACATTGACGTTCACTGCTGATGAAGAGCAGTAGCTGAAAAATGCCAACCTCAAGGTTTACCGCATTGCGACTTATAAGGATTACGGTCCGACTTCCTCAACGTCCACGGAGCATCAGTATGGTCTTGTGACCGTCGATGGTGCGAAAGCCCAAGTCAAGTCCGTGCTGGATAAACTGGGCAAGACCGGCTACGGCAACGCCGATCCGCTTGCCTGGGCGCAGTCGCAGGGACAGGGACTTTTTGAGTCCGAGGATAATGCCGCAACGAATGCCACATCGAGCAGCAATACACGACAACTTGCTGATGCTTTGAAATCACTCGCAAAGTCCAGCGGTACCACGTTGACGCCGGCGACACCGGAAGGTACCGTCACGCCGACTGTGGTCAATACCATCGGTGCTGTTCAGGAAGTCACTAGTACGTCTTACAAGCGAACCGCTCTCGTTCCTGCTGGTCTGTATATCATCGTCGATGAGTCGACAACCAATCCGTCGGTCCCGATGATCGTGGGTACTGCGCCGTATAGGCTTTCTAACGGTACTGTGGCAGATGGCACCATCAATATGAAGAATGGTCGTACCCCGACCACTGCGAATAAGTCGATCAGTGGTGACGGGTCTGCCGATATCGGCCAGAATGACAAGAAGACTGTGACCATCAAGGTCACGATGCCGCAGATCGCCAACTACACGACGTATGACTTCGATATCTATGATTTCGTTGATCCTGGTATGACGGTCGATACGAGCACGATCAAGGTCACGGGCAGCATCGACGCGGATCATACGAAGGAAGCCGAGTATACCGTCTCCACGATTGCTCGTGCGAAAGAGAACGATAAGTATATCGAGGATGTGACCGGCGACGCTACTACTACATCTAATAACCACGCCGGTAGTGAGGACTCGGCGCTTGATATCCACCTCAATTACACCCAGCTCAAGGCTCTGAGTGATGCGGGTGTGAGCAATGGCAAGGATATTATCGTTACTTATAAGGCCTGGCTCAATCAGGACGTGCTGAAGAACGATTCTACGGGTGTTCTTTTGGGGACCGATGCTGATGGCAAGCAGAAGACCAGCAAGGTGCATGCTGCAAAGAACAGTGTCCGGGTTTCCAACAATGGCACGAAGTCAGCTCCGGCGGATGCTGCCACGGCCGGTTCGGTGGCGCTTCTTTCGACGAGTGACTTCAGCTTCTCCAAGGTTTGGGCTGATACCACCCCTGCGGCGGGTGCCAAGTTCACGGTGTCCAAGGTCACTAAGGATGATTCCGGCAAAGATTTGACGGAGTATCTGCAGGGAAAGAACTCCGATGGGGAGTGGAGCTGGAAGTCTGGCGATGCTAACAAGCACGAGTTCTCGGCTGATGATGCTCAGAATGGCAACATCTTCACCTTCCAGGGTCTTGCCGACGGCGGGTACACTGTCACCGAGTCGACGTCGCCGACCGGTGCCAACCCTGCCCTGAAGCCGAGCTTCACTGTCACCATTGGTCATACTGCTAGTAATCCGGCTCAGGCGAGCACGACTGTGAGTCAGGACCCGTGGGGTCTCGTCCTTACGGCTATGCCGGGCGACTCCAATCAGATTGCTCGTGTCACCAATGTGCGCAGTGTCAGCGAGCTGCCGAAGACCGGTGCCGCAGGCATCATCCTCGCCGTCGCGGTCGCGATCCTGCTGTTCGCCGGCGCCTTCCTGCTGGTCTCGATCTACCGCCGCAAGGCTGCCGCCCGCCGCTGAGACGGCATTCGACAGTAAGGCGATAGTCAATAGCCGGTCCGGCTGAGCCGGCCGACCAGTCGGGGCGACAGAGGATGCCGCGACCGGCTGGGCCGCATGGCCGGCAAACGGCATCGGACTGCGCGGGGCGTCCATTGTTCGCATCAGAATGATGGGCGCCCCGCTTTTTATATGCGGACAACGTTTGCCGGTATATCAATGTTTGACGGCAGACGGGAAAACAGACAGAGGAACAAGCCGGCAGACCGAAGACTGCTGGCAGGCGGACGAATAACAGAGGCAGCATGACCACGGGAAGGAGGGGAGTGATGGCAGAAGGCGCTGATATCACCGAGAAAGACGTGCCATCCGCTACGAATGACCGTCATGGCCGCCTCGGCCTCAGACTCCTCCTCATCGCCGCCATCGTGCTTTTCGCCGCAGGACTCGCCCTCGTCGGCTTCCTTGTCGCCCGCTTCACCATCAACGACTCGCAGCTGGGCCAGGTCGCCGCACAGGCCGAGAGCCGCGCCGCCCGGTGGCCGGACGCCGAGCAGAAGAAAGAGCTGACGAAGGCACAGGCATACAATGCCAGGCTCGCCGCGCTCGCCGCCCGGGGGCAGCAGCCCATCGGCACGCGCTCCGACCCGTTCAGCCGTGCTTCCGGTTCTGCCGGATCATCCGCTTCCTCGGCGTCTTCCTCCTCGTCCGCAAAGTCGCCGTCCTCCGCGCTCGACAAGGAATACAATTCCCTCCTCAATGAGGGCGACGGCATCATGGGCACCATCGAGATCCCCGAGATCAGCGTCAAACTGCCCATCTACCACGGCACAAGCGACGAGGTGCTCGCCTCCGGTGCCGGGCACATCGAGGGAACGAGCCTGCCGATCGGGGGAAAATCCACGCATGCGGTGCTCGCCGCGCATCGCGGTCTGCCGTCGGCCATGATGTTCACCCGCATTGACGAGCTGCGCAAAGGTGACCCGTTCTATATCCGCACGATCAGCCGCACCATCGCCTACCGCGTCGACCGCATCAGCGTGGTCGGCCCCAACGACACGTCCAGACTCAAAATCGTGCCCGGGCAGGACCGCGTCACCCTCTACACCTGCACGCCCTACGGCGTAAACACGAAACGACTCCTCGTCTCCGGCGTGCGTGCCACCATTCCCAGCCAGGTGCCCGAGCCCGCCGATGCCGGGCCGGACTGGCACAAGATCTTCGGCTCGATCGGGCTGGTGACCCTGCTGCTGCTCATGCTCGCCTTCTTCGTGTGGATGGCCAACCGCCGCACGCTCGTGATGCAGCACGGGCCGATGGGCAAACACGCGCGGTGGTCGGGCCTGCGCCCGCCGAAGAGATCATCAGATCATCCTTCTGAACCCCCTTGGATCATGCCTGGGCAGGAGGCGGGGGCGCAGGGGTCGCGGTAAAAAAGACCAGTCGGCACGCGCCGCGGGCACCCTACAGGGGAGTTGACCTATGACACGCAGCATCCGGTATGGGAGTCGCCCCACGACACGCGACGCCCGGCCTGGAAGTCGTTCCAGCGCCTAGTGCCGACCCCGAAGACGTCCGATACGGAAGAACAGATCAGGAAGAAGGATCCGCATGCACAGCCTCATCGCGTTTCTGGGCAACTATTCCACCCAGTTCTGGTTCTCCGTACTGTTCGGTCTGCTCACCTCCGCGCTGCTGACCATCCCGATCGCCGCCATTCTCTACAACCGCCGCGGCCGGCTGCGCGTGCTCACCGTGCTGGGCATCTACCTGAGCATCCTCTATGCCTTCGCGCTCATCTTCTTCACCCTGTTCCCCATCCCCGAGGATCCGAAGGCATTCTGTGCCACCCACCATCTGAGCCCCAACCTCAACCCGCTGCAGTTCGTCGCCGATTTCAAGGAGCAGCCGCGGGCGGTCGTCTTCCAGACCGGCTTCAACATCGTCTTCTTCCTCCCGCTCGGGTACAGCCTGCGCCGCATCTTCCGCTGGAGGCCGTGGGCCGTGTGCGTGGGCGGTTTCCTCACCTCGCTGTTTATCGAATGCGCCCAGCTGACCGGCGTGTTCGGCATCTTCCCCTGCTCCTACAGGCTTTTTGACGTCGACGACCTCATCACCAACACGCTCGGCGCCGTCCTCGGCCTGCTCATCGCGTTGGGGATTGACAAGGCTTTCCCGCCCAAACCTGTAGACCGCTCCGTCGTCACCAACCCCGGGTTCGTCCGCCGCTGCGTCGCCTTCGTGATCGACGGCTTCTTCATCTCTTCCACCGCATGGCTGGCCGTCGTGGTGACGTCGATGATCGTCTCGCTCGCCTCGGGCGGCACCGTCGGAGCGGCCCAGCTCACCGGCTCTGACAGGGTCTCCTCGCCGGTCGGCTACCTGTTCCTGATCGCCTCGATCGGCCTGTATGAGTGGCTGATCCCGTGGAAGAACGGCGGTCGCACCCTCGCCGGGCGGTACATCCATATGAGCATCGAGACGAAGCCGCGCACGGGCACCAGACGGCTCGCGTTCTATGCCGTGCGGTTCGCGGTGTTCATCCTGATATTCCTGCCTGACAGGTGGAATTTCCTCATCGCGCTCGCGCTGTTGGTTTTCTACTGCGTCAAGAAGCAGATGCCCTACGACCTGCTGCCGGGGGACGAGACGACTGTCGGGGTCGGTGCTACGCCCGCGGGTGCCGGGACGGGCGCTGCAAACGTTTCCGGCTCTGTGCCGGTTTCTGGTGTCAACGGTGCCGTGACCGGCGACGCGCCACAGAATCAGGGTCAAGCCGCAGCCCGAACTCCAGCGACTGGCGCATCGACTCGTAATCAAGGCTCCCAAGCACATCCAGGTGCCTGAGACGCACAAAATCGGCCAGATCAGGATAGTGGGCGACCACCCAGCGGTCCTGGTCACGCTGGGCACGGAACCAGTCACGGATGAGCGCGGGATCCGGCGTGCCGAGCAATGAGCCCGGATGGAGACGGTAGGAGTAGAGGACTGCGGGGATCCGCACGATCCGCCGGGCCGAGCCGAGGATCTGGCAGATGCGTGCCTGGTCCTCGATGCGCCGGCCGACGGGGAAGACCACTTTCGCCCGCTCATAGACCGATCGTTTTGCCACGAACGCCCACAGATAGCCGCCGATCCGGCCGCGATACTGCTCGCGGATGGCCTGCTCGGGCGTGAGGATCTGGACGCGGGGGACGGGTGATTGGGTCCGTGCGGGTTTTGGGGCTTGTATGGGCTTTTGGGCTTGTGTGGGCGATTTTATTTGTGCCGCTAGTGTCGCTCGTGACGTTTTTGCCGTTTGTGCTGCTTGTGCCGCGGCGAACGTGTTGTGCCGGTAAAACGTGTTGTGCCGGTAGTGTGAGCGCAGCGGGCGCCCCTGCCGGCTGATCGCACGGAAGGCGAAACTGCATATATCGGCGTGATGGCGGCGCATCGCGTCGATGGCGGTCTCCAGCAGACGCGGGTGCATCACGTCATCCGGGTCGCAAAAGAAGATGTAGCGCCCACGGGCTGCTGCGAGGCCGGTGTTGCGGGCCGCGGAGACACCCTGGTTGCGCTGGCGGATCACACGTACGCGCGGGTCTTTTCGGGCCGCGCGCCGCAAAATGGCGGGGGAGGCGTCGGTTGAGCCGTCATCCACGCACACGATCTCGATGTTGGTGAGCGTCTGTGCCTGCGCGCTCGCCAGCGCCTGCCGCAGGAACTCCTCCTGGTTGTAGACGGGCATGATGATGCTCGCGGTGGGACGGGATTTCTGTGCATGCCGCATAGCCCCTTCCGGCATGCGGGTGGGTCGTGTCTTGGCGGTCTGTGGGGCCTGTCTTGTATCCATACTGCCTCCCGATGCCCTGCGGCCGTGTTACGTCGATCATCGTTGATCCGTCTCTTGGTCCGTCTTCATCTTATGACCGGTGTGCTGTTTGACCGGTGTGCTGTTCTACCCTGAGACTGTGATTGATGCACTGTGGCATGTATCCGGTCATCATCCGCAGCGGTGCCATCTTGACAGGTAGGGTGTCATCTCGACAGACATATGACGGGAGACAGTGATGGAGAGCATCAGGTTTGCGCCGGCCGGTCAGGACGATTGGGTGGATGACAACGGTTGCCTGCTGTGGCATCCGACCGCCTTCCCTGATTGGCTGGGCGGGGACAGCGAGAGTGTGGCCAGACGGCTGCTCGGCTGCTATCTCGTGCGCGATCTGCCTCTTTCGGCGCCGGATCCGTCGGAAAGCGACAGTGCTGACAATGATGTCAACGATGTCAACACCCGTGCTGACGTCGGAGAGAAAGCTGGTGCGAACAACCGCCTCGTGCGCGTGGTGGTGCGCATCGTGGAGACCGAGGCCTACGACCAGGATGACCCCGCCTCGCACGCCTATCACGGCCGATCCGAGCGCAACCGTGCGCTGTTCGGCCCCTCCGGCCGCTGCTACGTCTACTTCACCTACGGCATGTGGCATTGCCTCAACATCTCCTGCGGCGATGACGGCTACGGCGCGGGCGCGCTCATCCGCGCGGTCCAGCCGGTCGTCGGCGGGGATGTGCTCGAGCATCGTCGGGGCATGGACGTGACCGCCTCGGGCTCCCCGGCCCGTCTCTCCCGCCGTGTGCAGGCGCTCGACGGCCCTGCACGGCTTGCCACCGCGCTCGATATCGACAAGCGCCTCTATGAACATGATCTGCGCGAGCCACCCCTGCAGCTCATGGAGGGCGGTCTGCGCCCCGGCGAGCGCGTGGAATCGACCATCCGCATCGGCATCTCAAATGCCGTGGAGCGCAAACGCCGCTATATCATCGCCGGCAACCCGTGGGTCTCGAAGATGCCGCCCAAGACTCGCCGTTTGGCCGCGGCCCTCAGTCCCGCAGGCCGATAGGCGAACAGATCGGTGATCTTCTGCCAGAACCTGCGCTCGGAGGCGCGGATGTCGCGGATTCTCTGGAGCAGCTCGTCGAAATAGTCCTTGCCAAACGGACGACCGTTCTTAAGCATGTCATCGTTGAGAACGAAGCCTTTGATGATGTACTCGCGCAGTGTTGTGGTAGCCCACTGGCGGAATCTGGTGGCCTGCATGCTGTTGACGCGGTACCCCACGGCGATGATCGCGTCGAGGTTATAGAAGGCGACCTGCCGTCGAACCGTTCTGCTGCCTTCGTTTTGAACTTGTACAAAAAATGTACTAGTTCGATTTTCATCCAGCTCGCCGGATTCAAATATGTCCCGCAGATGTCTGGCGATGGTCTGGGATGTCACGTTAAAGAGTTGTCCCATCGCCTTCTGTGTCAGCCACATCGTCTCGTCCGCGGTTCGCTGATTCTGGCATCACAAGGCTGGCATCACAACGCCGGCGCCACCAAGCTGACATCGCCAGACGGGTCAGTAGTCTGGGAGGCATGATGCACAACGTTTTCGCCGTGATCGGTGCCGGCCCGGCCGGCCTGTATGCCGCCGACCGCATTTTGCGGACCGTCCACGGATCGCATGTGGATGTGTTCGAGAAGAACCCAGTGCCGATGGGACTGCTGCGCTACGGCGTAGCCCCCGACCATCCGTCTATCAAACGTGTGCAGACGAGCCTCGACCGCATTCTCGACAACCCGCGCCTGCGCCTGTTCACCGGCGTGCATGTGGGTGTGGGCCGTGGCGCTTCCTCCCATGCCGACCCGCACAACGATCTGACCCTTTCCGAGCTGCGCGCGGGATACACGGCCGTCATCATCGCCACCGGCTCCTCGCATGGCCGCAGGCTCGTCATCCCCGGCTCTGATGCGGTCAATTTCCATGATGCGGCCGATTTCACCGCCTGGTACAACAGCGCCCCCGGTGCCCCGACAAACTGGGATCTGACGACCCCCATCGTCGCGGTGATCGGCGGAGGCAACGTCGCCCTCGATGTGACGCGTATGCTGCTGTGCTCGCCCGAGGAGCTGGAGAAGACCGATGTGGCGCCCTCCGTCATCAACCGCTACGTGCATTCGGCCGTCAGCGAGGTGCATGTCTTCGTGCGTCGCGGCCCGGCGCAGGCGAAATGGGACGCCCGCCAGCTGCGTGACCTGCGTTCCATGCCGAACATCACCCTCAACTTCGATGACCGTGATTTTGTGCAGTGCGCCGACGAGCTGGAGGCCCCTGACGCCGCCCAGCCCGATCATTCGCACAAGGCCGTCCTGCGCATGATGGAGCGTCTTGACCGCGCCGAGCGGGACGACCCGGGCACCGACCCGGATCCCGCGGTCGACCCGGCCGCCGCCCGTCTGTCCTCCGCGCAGGACCGTCAGGTCTACTTCCACTTCTACAGCCAGCCCGTCGAGGTGCCCACCGACGATGACGGCGAGGTGACCGGCCTTGTCACCGACCGCACCCACGTGGATGCTTCCGGACACGCCGCACCCGATGGCGAGGACCAGCGCACCTGGCATCTTTCCGCCGTCTATTCCGCCATCGGCTATCAGCCCGACGGCCTCGGCTCGCTGCCGCTCGAGCCTGCCACCGGCGCGCTGCTCAACAAGGACGGTCGTCTTGTCAGCCCCGACGGGCGGATCGTGCGCGGTGTGTACGCCACCGGCTGGGCGCGTCGAGGCGCGCGCGGGCTCGTCGCCGACACCCAGACGGATGCGCATGCGCTGGGGGACCTTGTCGCCGCCGATGTGCTGGCGAACGAGCTGCCCGATCCTGCCGATCCCCTCTTCGATCCCATCACCGTTCTGCGCTCGCGTGGTGTGCGCTATGGCGGCATCGACGGCTGGCGCCGCGTGGAGCAGGCCGAGCGGCAGGCGGGCATCGCCTCCAGCCGCCAGAAGGCGAAGATCTCCGATATGGACGAGCTGGAGCGCCTTTCTGTCGCCCGTCCCGATGATCAGCGATAGGCGAGCACGGTTCTTTATCCACATATCCACAGCGGTTGCGCACCGGCCGGAATTTTTCCGCGCAGCCATGCACAATTCACATTACGGGCAGTGGAAAAACGCGACCGGCGTGTATGTGCGGGCACCCGGGGCGCATGCCCTGACACGCGCAGTTGTACCTGAGAACGTACGTGGGCACGCACTCTGGCGCGCTTCTTTGCGCACCGGTACCCGCGCTGGTACAGTAAAAACGTCCCTCGGCGGTGATGTACCCTCTGATCCGACTGGGAGACAGTGCGGGCGTAGTTTATCGGTAGAACGGAGGCTTCCCAAGCCGCAGAGGCGAGTTCGACTCTCGTCGCCCGCTCCCAGAAGGTGGTGCCATGCAGACCCACGAGCAGTTCAAGCAGCATCTCATGCACCGCCTGCTTTCCGAACAATTCGGTTTTTCTGATTTCCGTCCCGGCCAGAGCGAGCTCATCAGCGCGATCCTCGACGGTCGCGATGTGCTCGGTGTGCTGCCCACCGGTGCCGGAAAATCCCTGTGTTATGAGCTTCCCGCCCTCATGCTGCCGGGGCTGACCGTCGTCGTCACCCCGCTCATCTCGCTCATGCAGGACCAGGTGCGCCGTCTGACGCAGACGGGCATCCCTGCCGCGTTCGTCAACTCCACGCTCACCTACGAGCAGGAGCGCGACGTCCTCGACGCCACGCTCCGCGCCCAGAACCGTATCCTCTACGTCGCCCCCGAGCGTCTGGAGACGCCGGCGTTCCTCGCTTTTGCGAAAAAGGTGCCGATCACCATCCTCGCCGTGGACGAGGCGCACTGCGTCAGCCAATGGGGGCAGGATTTCCGTCCCGCCTATCTGCGCATCCCCGATTTCGTCGACCAGCTGCCGAAAAGGCCTGTCATTGCGGCGTTCACGGCTACCGCTACCCCGCGTACCCGCGACGACATCGCCGCCCGCCTGCGTCTGCGCCACCCGCTCGTGACCACCACCACGTTCGACCGGCCCAACCTCACCTGGCAGGTGCTCCAGCCCGCCTCCCGCCGCGAGCGCACCGACTGGATTCTCGACTGGGCGCTCTCCCACAAGGGCGAGCCGGGCATCGTCTACTGTTCCACGCGCAAGGCCGTCGACGACCTCGCCGACCGGCTGGAGGATGCGGGTGTATCGGCCCGTCCCTATCACGCCGGGCACAGCGGCGAGGAGCGTGAGCGCAACCAGGCCGATTTTCTGTCCGGGAAAGTCTCGGTGATTGTGGCCACCAACGCGTTCGGCATGGGCATCGACAAGCCTGATGTGCGCTGGGTGCTGCACAACAACGCCCCGCAGAACCTCGAGGAGTATTACCAGGAGGCCGGCCGCGCGGGGCGTGATGGCAAACCCTCCGACTGCGTGCTGCTGTGGATGGAGGGCGATTTCCATACCTCGCGGCGGTTCATCGATGAGGCAGGGCGCGGCAACGACGAGCTGGACGAGGCCGACCGTCAGGCTGTTCGCCGCCATCTGAGCGATCTGCTCGAGGCCATGCATTCGTATTGCCTGACCACCGGCTGCCTGCGCAACGCGATCCTCGACTATTTCGGCGAGCACAAGAGCGAGCCGTGCGGGCGCTGCACGAACTGTCGTCTCGCCGCCTCGGGACAGCAGGCCGGGCGGGATGTGACCGTCGAGGCGCGCGGGATCCTCGCCGTGGTGGGGGAGATGGGCGAGCGGCTGCCGTACGCGCTCGGCCGGTCGAAGGTGATCTCCATCGCGCTGGGCCAGTCCGGCCCGGAGCTGGAGAAGGTGATGCCCGACGACTGGGACAGCTTCGGCCTTCTCGCTGATACACCGTTGGCGCGATCCTCCTCGACCACTGCCTACGCGAGGGTGCTGCGCCAGGTGGTCGACCAGCTGCTCGCCAGCGGGATCCTCGCGAGCGGACGCTATTCGAGCCTTGAGCCCGGGCCGCGCTTCTCCGAGGCGCAGTCGTCCGATTTTACGCTCTCCATCCGTCGCCACCGGTCTGTGCGTCTGTCGAGGAGTCTGTCAGGCGGGGGCTTTGGGTCGTCATCGCATTCCGGCCTTCGTGCCCGTCGTTCTGCGGTTCCTGCCGTGGTGGGCGGGGCGGTCGGCTCTGGCGATTCTGGTGATACGGTCATCGATCCGTCTACGGGCGAGATTCTCAATCGGTCTTCCATGGATACCGATCAGGCAACCGTTGTCACCTCCGGGCAGGCCCCTGTCACCGACCAGATCGCCGACCAGGACGCGGAGGCCCTGTTCCAGCAGCTGCGACGCGTTCGTCTGCGACTGGCGAAAAAGGAGGGCGTCCCCGCTTTCCGCATCGCCACCAACAAGACGCTCAAAAACATCGTCATCGCCCGTCCTGCCGACATCGACGCGCTGCTCGAGGTGAACGGGGTGGGTCCGGCCACGGCGGAAAAATATGGGAAAGCCTTTATTGACGCCCTCAAGGAGGAATGAAGCATGTCTGTGGGAATCGCACTCGGCTTGATCGCCGTCGGCCTCGTGACTGGCACCATCACCAGCCTCGTGGGCGCCAGCGGCGTGATGGTCGTCGTCCCCGCCCTCACCATGCTGTTCCACATGAACGCGCATATGGCCATCGGCTCCAGCCTCCTGGTGGACGTCATCACCTCCGCCGTGGTCGCCATCGGCTACTTCCGCGCCAAGAACGTGCGCCTCGAGGAGGGCCTGTGGATCGCCGCCGCCTCGGTGCTCGGCGCCTTCGTGGGCGCCCGCTGGGCCGGTGCGATCCCCGAGGGGCCTCTCACCCTCGTTTTTGCGATCGTGATGATCGTCTCCGGCATCGCCACGCTCGTCAACGCCTCCAAGAAGTCGGTTGCTTCTGCCGAGATTGCGGAAGAGAAGGCGGCGAAGACCGATGATGCGGTTGCGGCGAAGGTTGATGGCAAGGCTTCGGACAAGGCTGACGGCACTGTTGCGGCAGCGGCGAACGATGCTGTTACGGCAAAGACCGTACAGAACGCTTCCGACACCGCCATCTCCGAGAAGACCACCGACGCAGCTTCCGACGGTTCGAAGAGTGCCGGCCTGCACTTCAAGGCGAAGTGGCAGCAGATCCTCGCGCTCATCGTCGTCGGCTTCGCCATCGGCATCATCTCCGGTCTCGTGGGTGCCGGCGGCGGCGTGATGGTCCTCCTCGCTCTCATCTTCATCCTGCGCTACCCGATGCATGAGGCTGTCGGCACCTCCACCGTCATCATGGCCATCACCGCGCTCGCCTCGACCATCGGCTACGGCATGCAGGGCAGTATCGATTACCAGTGGTCGCTGCTCATCGCCCTCGGTGCCGTGGTCGCCGGCATCATCGGCTCCAAGTTCGCCAACAAGATCGACGAGCGCCGCCTCAAGCAGATCGTCTCCATCCTCTTCATCGTTATCGGCGTACTCATGTGCGTCATGCAGCTCGTCTCCGGCAAGTGAGGTTTGTCAGGCCTGTGAGGCTGTGAAGGCTGCTTGGAAACCGGCGGATTTTCTCCTGTGGGATATCGTCCATCGATATCACAAAGTGATGGTGCGGGATCATCTGATATCGCAAAATCACCACGGGGGATGATCCGCCGGCTTTTATTTTTGGGTTAAGGTGTGGGCATGATCGAACTGCTGCTGTCCGTCTTCGTTGTGTGTCTTGTCGTGCGGATCATTTTCGCCCTTGTGCGCGGGGGCGTGGAGGCGCTGCTGCAGCTCATTTTCCATCCGCTGCACTCGCTCGCCGTCATTTGCGGCTTCGTGTTTGTGATCGGCCTGATTGGCGCGATATTCGGTGTGTGAGAAGCCGGGCGTGAGAGGGCTGAATGTGTGAGAGGCCGGGCAGCTCAGCGAGGCAAAATTCAGGCGGAATACCCTCTACGGCCTGACGCGGGCTTTTAAAAGAGGTCTATCCGCGCTCGTTGGGGCACAATCGAAAGCGCGCAATGATCTATCTGCGTTCATTGGGGTCGGTCGATTCGCGTAATGACGATAGTCCCGTTGAAACGGCAAGGGGAAGGGTACGCCTCACATATTGTGACAGCCCCAACGAGCGCAAATAGACGCCACGGGAAGCGCGAATCTACCCCAATGAACGCAGATAGGCGTCGCCCTCCTTCCAACCCTCGGAGCGCGGTATGAGTTTATGCCTGCAGACGCAGCTTTGCGCCCTCGGGCCGCAGCGTGAAGAAGCGCGTCGAGGACTGATCTGAGACGGTGAGGATCGCCTGGCCTGCGTCGTCATTCTGCGGTGCTGATTCCTCTGTTGTGTCGGCTTTCTCTGTCGTATCAGCCGTGACGCTCAGACGCAGCGGGACACATGTCATAGCATGTGTCGTGGCATTTGGGCCGGCACTCGTTGTGGCGCCAGGCCCGTCGAACGCCACCGGGCCGAGCTTCTTCCACGGTCCGCCCAGATGCGGCGCGCTCGCCGAGAGAATTCGGCCGGCATCGTCGATCCACAGCAGATAGAACGTTCCGCCGAGCCGCACGACCTGCGGCGAGCCGAATCGGGATATATCGTCCGGTACGATTTCGGGCGCGATACGGATCTCACGCGAGCGATGCACGCCCAGCGCCAGCTCCATCCGGTCCTCGCCGAGCGTGCAGAGCGTCACCGCCTCGCCGCCCAGGCCCCACACAAGCCAGTCCGTGCGCACGGGACGGTCGGACACGGGCAGGATCTGGCCGAACTCGTCCACCTCCACCGGCAGGCCCAGCACCCCCGGATCCGTGGCGCGTCCCCATTGCCGCACCCGCACGATCGGCGTGCGACGCACGGTGAACGGCCCGTCCGGCCGGGAAGACCATGCTGCGCCGATCTGCCCGTCCACTTCGAAATACAGATAGATCCTGCCTTTGTAGCGCATCACAGCCGGATGTATCGGCTGATTTGGGCGATGGTCTGATAACTGCTGGTTCGACGATGTGCCATTGTCGACAGTGCGATTGCAGTCATGGGCGGCTTGGTTGCGGGCGTCATAGCTGTGGCTGGAATTCTGCTTGCGACCGTGATCCGCCGGCACCCACGGGATATCCTGCAGCCGCAACACCTGCCCGGCCTCGCTCCAATGCCGCAGATCCGTGCTCGTCCACACATACAGGTCGTCAGAAGAGGAAGGGTCTGCGGAGGAGCGGGAGTTTGAGGAGGGGGAGTCCGGGAAAGTCCTGTGAGAAGAGATAGCGGGGGAGGGCCGGGAAGAGCCTGAAAGAGAGCGTGTGGGGATACTCGCCTTGCGCCCGTACAGATACCACAGACCGGAAATCTCCTCATCGCTTTGGTTCCGGTCGACGAAGCCGTCGATGTCGTCCAGACGGGTGAGGAACGCGTCGGTGATGCATGAAACACCTATGTTGGCAGTGCTTGTCCGCTGTGTCATCCGTTTCCCATTTCTCTGTGGCTTTCCCTGTGGCCGTCATCTGCGTCGGTGCGGAATACAGCCGTTTCAAGCCTAGTTCATCGAAGATGGCACATGGGTGTGGCGCCGGCATACAAAAAGGCCTTCCCGCTTGCCCCCGAAGAGGTTGTGCGGAAAGGCCTTGAGTATTTTCACTCACTGATCGGAAGGATCAGCGAGTGCGGCGCTCACTCGTGCTTGCGGGAGAGGGCCAGGCCGGTGCCTGCGGAGAGCAGGACGACGGCGGCGGCAACGGCGGCGACGGAGTCGGCACCGGTCTCGGCGAGACCAGCCTTCTTCTCGTTCTTATCGCCGGCCTTGACGACGACCTTGCCGCCCTTGCTGTCGGACTTGGAGTCCTTGGCAGGGATGACGACGCAGTCCTCACGGACCTGGAACTTGGCGATCTCCGCCTCGATGGCCTTGTGCGCGGCGACGGCCTTGTCGAGGGCGACGGACGCCTTCATGGCATCGGCCACGGCGGCAGCGTGCTCAGGGGTGGCATCGTCGAGATCCTGCTGGGCCTGCTTGGCCTCGCGCTCGAGCTTCTGGGCCTCGCGGTTGGCAAGCTGGAACTTGCGCTCGGCGGCCTTGAAGGCGTCAGAGGCGCTGGTCAGAGCAGCCTTGGCGTCGTCGAAGTTCTTGTGAGCCTTGAGCAGGTTGGTGTGGGCGGCATCAAGAGCATCGTTGTAGTTCTGGATGGCGTCGTAGCCCTCGCCAAACTCCTGGACGAAGAGCTTGTAGTTCGGGTCGTTCTCGGCGTTCTTGAGCTGGGTGGTCAGACCATCGAGCTTGTTCTGTGCCTCGGACTGCTTCTTCAGAGCGTCGGAGTAGCGGTCGTAGCCAGCCTTGGCAGCCTGGATGTTCGCCACACGCTTCTGCGCGTTCCTGAGCGACTCGTTGGCGACCTTGAGGCCGTTGTTGGCCTTGTCGAGCGCGACCTGACGACGCATGACGTTTGCACGCGGCTCCGCGGTGTTCTGCTCGGCCAGCTCAGCCTTCTGTGCGCGCGTCTGGGCGTCGTCGTACAGATCCTGGAACTTCTTGTCGGCAGCCTTGAGGGCCTCCTTCTTGTCGAGGAGGTCACGCTTGAGGCTTGCGTGCTTCGTGTTGAGCTTGTTCACTCGGTCCTGTGCAGCGGTAGCGCTGGACGAAGCCTCATCAAGGGCGGTCTTCTTAGCATTCTTAGTGCTGAGGTCCGCGTCGTGCTTCGTGTTTGCCTTGGTCAGGTTGTCACCGGCGAGCTTATCTGCAGCCTTAGCCGTCGAAAGACCGGCATAGGTATCAGCCTGAGCCTGGTTGAGCGGCGAGTCATTGTCAATAAGCTTGTTGCTGGCCTCTTCCTTGTCAGAAGCCTTCTGGAAGGCATTCTGGGCAGCCTTTGCAGCAACCTTGGCGGCCTGCAGCTTGTTGGTCAGATCAGAAACCTTGTTGTTTTCGTCACGGACCTTCGGCGCGAGCTGCTGATAGTCGTTATAGTCGTTCAGGAACTGCTGGGACAGCGCCTGTGCCTGAGCAACGGTCGAAACGCCTGCAGCAGTCTTGGCGTCATTGATTGCCTGGATGTACGGCACTGCGGCGTTGTACATGTCGATGAATTTCTCGATCGCCTCGAAGCGCTCGTAACGCCCAGTTGCCGGGTTGTAGCCGAAACGAGAATCCGACTGTGCGGTACCAGCGTTGTATGCGTTGTAGAAGGCGGTCTCGAGCTGCTGTGCCTGAGCGAAGGAAGTGATATTTGCCTTTGCCTGCGCAGCCTTTGCCTCGTTGACAAACGGCGTTGCATCGGCATTTGCCTTGATGACCTTGACCCAAGCCTCATTCTTCGTCCACGCATGGCCGTCGTAACCATAGGTGGAGGAAGGACCCTGTGTATAAAGCTTGGTATGCAGCTGCTGGAGCTTGGCGCTATCTGATTGCTCGACGGACTGTGCCTGCTGAAGCTGCAGTGCGTAAGCAGCCACAGCAGCATCGGCCTTGGAACGAGCCGAATAGGCATTGTTCTTGTTGGTCAGATCTGCCTCGTGCTGCTTGCTTGCCTTTGCAAAGGCACCCTGGGCAAGCTTGTAGAAAGCCTTCGCCTTGGTCAGCTTTTCGTAGGCGTCGCCCTGGGCCTTGTTGAGCGGGGAGTGGTTGCCGACCTTCTCGCTGAGCTTGTCAGCCTCGGCCTTCTTGTCTTGGAAGGCGTCCCAAGCGGCGTTCTTCTCGTCCAGGGCCTTGTTGGCGGCGGCCTGCGCTTTCAGGAAGGCGTTGTGAGCGAAGCCATAAGCGCCCTTGGCCTTGAGGTAGGCCTCATAGTTGTCGCCCTGGGCCTTGTTGAGCGGGGAGTCGTTGGCGACCTTCTTGTCAAGCTCGTCAAACTCGGCTTCTTTGGCCTTGAAGGTGTCCCAAGCGGCGTTCTTCTCCTGGAGGGCCTTGTCGGCCTTGGCGCTTGCCTTGAGGTAGGCGTTGTGGGCGAAGCCGTAGGCACCCTTGGCCTTGAGGTAGGCCTCGAAGGTGTCGCCCTGGGCCTTGTTGAGCGGGGAGTCGTTGGCGACCTTCTCGTTGAGCTCGTCAACCTCGGCGGACTTCTTGTTGAAGACGGCATTGGCGAGCTTGGCGACAGTGGCTGCGTTGTTGCTCTTATCGAAGAGCTTGTTGGCAGCGTTGTGTGCCTTGACCCACGCATCGGTGGCCTCTTGAACCCTCTTGTCAGCCTCTTCCTTGGCATCGAGGGCCTTGTTGACGGCATCGTTAGCTGCGTCGAGGGCCTTATTGGCTTCCTCTGCCTTCTTCTCTGCGGCAGCGAGCTTCAGACGGTAGGCGGCGACGGCCTTGTTGGCCTCGTCAAGAGCGGCCTTGGCGGCCTTCTTGTTTGCCTGCGCAGTCTTATCTTCAGCCTGTGCGGTTTTGAGAGCCTGTTCGGCATCAGCCTTGTCGCTTACAGCCTGGTTGACAGCCTTATTGGCCTGATCAAGGGCAGCGCTCTTCTCGTCAGCAGTCTTGCTGGCGGCGTCAAATGCATCCTTGGCCGGCTGGACCTTAGCCTCAGCCTGGGCAAGAGCATCCTTGACGTCATTGAGCATCTTAAGGTTCTTGTCGGCGGTCTGCTTGGCCTTCTTGGCCTCGGTGATCTTGTTCTGAAGATCCTCCGACTTTGCCTCGGCGGCCTTGCGGGCGGCGACGGCCTTGTCCGCGGCGGTGGCGGCCTTCATGGCCGCGGCGCGGGCATCTGCCACATTGTTCTGCTTGGAGGCGAGGGTCTTCTGATCCTCAGCGTTCGGCGTGCAGTTCTTATTTCCGGCAGCCGGGGCGGCGAGAGCCGCATTGGCGCCGGTCAGCATCGTTGCCGCTGCGACGGCGGTAGCGATGGCGGCCTTCTTCACGGTCGCCTTGTTCGCGGACTCGACCGCGTGCTTTCCTCTGGTCATATTCAATCCTTCTCTGATATATCAGTGGGCCTTTGACGGAGCCCATAACGGCGAATCTAGGGGGGGGGTGAACAACTTTAAGTGGTTATGCACAGTGGCCATACGAAAGGTGCCGTATATTTCGGGAAAAGAGCTTGATGTGCTTGAATTCTCTCAACAAATTGCAGAATTCGATAATTATTTCGAAAATCCAGACCTTGGGATTGCGTGTGGGAACGCCCGGATTTTACTCAAGAAATTCTGACGATACCAGCGTAATTGGCTGATTTTCAGAGGTGCTGCCCGCCTGATAACAGCCGGTGATGCTGCCATCAGAGTCAACAAATGCCCAACATGTTGCAATTCCAGGCTATTGTTTCATCCATTTGCCGGTGACCTTGTGGTCGGTGATGACCTTTTTCGTATTCCCGCCGTGTGCTTTCGTGGGCCCACGGTCGGTGATGTCCGAGTTATCCACAATGAGATGCTCGAGTGGCCTCATCCGTGTCCGGCGTGGGAGTATTGCCTGAAAGAAGGAATAGAGTGTCTCCTATCGCAGTTCGATTATTGGTCTTTGTGGGGAAGGTGAGGGGATGATGCTTGATGGTGTCGAGGGAGCTGTCCTCTCGAGCATGGAACAAGGCACGCCAAAAGATCAGGTAAAGGTTCCGGTTGCGGATTCCGCACGTCTCGTCTCATGGGTGCCGGAAGACAAAGTGCTGCAGGAGGGTGATAACACGCTGACCGTTCAGCCGCTTGATGCCCGCTTCGAAGAGGGGAAGAAGTGGCGTGTGACGACGGGCGAGGGCACGGTGTACACGGCTTCTGTCGAGGATCCGGCGTTCGTCAAGGCGTATGAGAATGGTCTGCGCATCGGACGCTGGGATACGCTCAGGGTCAGGATGCATTTTGTCTCTTATCAGAAGGCGAATGGAAGAATCAAAACGGACTATTCGATTGTGAAGGTGCTCAAATATACTCCGTTTGTCGCTGAGCAAGGCGAGCTGGGCATTTGAACAATATCTAGGAGTGGAAATCCAGTAATGGGGGAATGCCTGGATGAGTATTCGCAGTGCCGGCGCGACAGCTGATATGGGTGATATGGGCGTCGCCTTGGCATGACCGTTCTGATGTGACAGAGTTCCGCCCAGCATGAAAATCGGCATGAAAAAAGGGCTTCCGGATTCCTCCGGAAACCCTGCTCGTGGAGCTAGCGGGAGTCGAACCCGCGACCTCTTCCATGCGAAGGAAGCGCGCTACCAACTGCGCTATAGCCCCAGATCGCCATTGCATCCATGACGGACGAATCGCAACCTCATTACTGTATCGCGCGGTCTGGTCGACCGCAAATGCGTTTGGAGGATTCAGACAGAAACAGAGGTTTGTCGATCCTCCTTACGTGGTCATTATTTCGTGTTCAGGCAGTCTCTACTGCGCTCTGTGCATCTGCGGCTATGTCCGCATTCTTCGCGGCATCCGCGTCCTCAAGCTCCTGCTCGGCGCCGGCAGCCTCTTCCGCAGCCTGGAGCGCCTCGCCTTCGGCCACGTTCTTCTTGCGCTTGTTGATGGCCGCCTTGATCGCGCCGATGATCGTCGGTGCCAGCGAGACGAGCAGGATGAGCACGATGACGAGCTCGAAGTGCTTCTGCACGGCCGGGATGCGCCCGAAGAAGAAGCCGAGGAAGGTGAACAGCGAGCTCCACACGAGACCGCCGAGCACGGAGAACGGTGCGAACCTGCGCCACTTCATGCCGGTGATGCCCGAGAAGAACGGCATGAACGTGCGGATGAACGGGAAGAACCGGCCCAGGAACACGGCGAGCGGACCCCATTTCTCGATCATTCCCTCGGTCTTGGCGATGCGCTCGGGGGTGAGGGCCTTGACCTTGCCGCTTTTGACGATCTTGCGGCCGAAGAAGTGGCCGATCCAGTAGTTGCACTGGTCGCCGAGGATCGGTGCCGCCCACACGACGGGCAGCAGCCAGGCCAGTGGCAGCGCCGAGTGGCCGCTCGCGTCCGGGGCGGCGAACACGCCCGCCGCGAACAGCAGTGAATCGCCTGGCAGGAACGGCATGAACACCACGCCGGTCTCGATGAAGACGATGAGGAAGATGAATCCGAGCGTGGGCCCCACGCCCATCGCGATCCAGGAGGCGATCACGCCCCGAGGGTCTTTGAGCAGTCTGACGAAGAAGTTGATGACGTCCATGCCTGTCCTGTCGCCCTATCTGTCTTGTCACCTTATATAGGCGATATATGCGGTTATGCGGTCTGTATATATGATCCGGCTGCGATCCGGCCATACATTCTGACGATATATATTCCAGCCATATAGACGGTCTGGCCTCTCATGCCCACATATGGCCTGTATATGACTGTGCAACAAGCTATCAGCCCGGATCCCCGCACGGCACCCTTGTTGCGGGAGCGGACACCTCTTTCTTACGGTTTCATCCCATTTGCGCACATATTTTGGGATTGATTATTTGAGATCGATATTCAGGGCAGGTCTCTCGGGGCCGGCTTCCAATTTGTGTGCGTTTACTCGGGATTTGCCAGATGGCATTACCTGTGCGATTCGTGTAAGGTTCGAAGGGCGGGAGGTCGACGGTGATCTTCCGGGCGTAGGAACGCCAAGGGCAGCAAAGGAGTGCCACGGTGTGTCAATGCCGGTGATCCGGCGATCGGTGACAGCCATACGACGGTGAAGCGAAAGCAATTCCAGGGTCGATGAAATAAGAACTGTTTATTAAGCGCTGTCGTGCGACGGCACTTGAGTAGACAGTGAGGGCTGATGATCACAAGGTTTTCAGCCTCGGCTACTGGGAGGTATGGCTGACTGGTCAGGCAATCTGACGTCACCATAACTGAACGGAGTGGCCCGTGGGGCCCGGCGAGAGTCGTTTACGCTTGTAGCGGCACGCCGATAGAGATGTTGTATATCTAATCCTCCCTGATCCGCTCATTGCTTTTGGTTTTGCGTGTGTGTAAGTTTACTTCTTGCTGCCTGTGGGGTGCTGCTGCTGGGGTTTCTGGTTGGTGGTGCTGTTCCGGGTTGGTTGGTTGAGAACTCGAGAGCGTTGATTGTGCTACTTTTTTGTGTCTTTTGATGCCAGTGCGCATCCTTTGCTTCTGTCTTTGTGATGGTTGGTTTGGGGTGCGTGGTTTTTCGTGCGGAATGACCTTTTGCCTTTTTTGGTTTGGGGTTGTTTTTCCGTCCGGATTTCTTTTTTGAGGGCCGTTTTGGGTTCTCTACGATTTTTTTGTGGAGAGTTCGATTCTGGCTCAGGACGAGCGCTGGCGGCGTGCTTAACACATGC
>CAIFES010000008.1:0-30006 GCA_903789535.1 uncultured Aeriscardovia sp.
TACCCCTACGCCACCGACTGAGGGTTATAAACACCATAAAAAGTTCCTATAACCCCGAATTTGTGGCATATCCCAGAGGTCGAATCCAAGGAGGCCGACAAATGGTGAAAGACTCTGATATCGAGGTCTCTGATTTCGACGCGGCGCAGATCGGGAGCATGAAAAAGGGTCTCCGGATTGATCCGGAAACCCTGCTCGTGGAGCTAGCCGGGTTCGAACCGGCGACCCTCTGCTTGCAAAGCAGATGCGCTACCAGCTGCGCTATAGCCCCAATCACCCGTCTGTGTGATACCACATATGATACTACACACCGGGTGGGCTTGGGAGGACTTGAACCTCCGACCTCATCCTTATCAGGGATGCGCTCTAACCAGCTGAGCTACGAGCCCGGACCGCTGAAGGCACACAAAACCATGCGCCGAACAGACATTGAGATAGTTTACGAGGGGTCATGGATATCGTCAACCGTGACACGCGAAGAAACTTTGACATGCGGGGGCGTCGGATCGCTCGGGACGTGCAGAAATGATTCAGCAACTTTTCAGAAACCGGTCGGGGCAGATACTTGTAATCATTAACAATTGACATTCTCAGTATCTGATTTTCCGCGGTTTTCTGCGCAAGTACACGAATGTCATCAAAAGATCTGCATAACAGTGGTAGGCTGAATCGTTGTCTGAAAACGTTGGCATAGGTGCCACGCGGACGATCATTGCGAATTGCGGAACGCAGGAATGGAGGGCGTGATGGACGCACAGGTGATCCCACGGGTCAATCCGATCATCGGCAGCAGGGTCATCTTCGCCGTCCATACTCCGACCGGCAGTGCGCTGCGAATGGGTCTGTGCCCCACGCGCGCCGGCCTTTTTGCCGCCGAGGAGACGTTCCGTTCCGAGTTCGTCACGTATGGCGGCATGCTCGTCGGTCATCTTGTCAGCGGCTGGCTGCGTGCCGACCTGGGCGGGACCTCCGTCAAGATGGAGGCCGGCCAGTACGGCGTGCTCGACTGCCATCTGCTGCACAGTCTCGTGGGCAGCAAGGATTCGCGCCTCGAGTGGGTGGAGGTCGCCGGTGCCGCCGTGCCCGAGTTTCTTGACCGTCTCGCCCCGCGCGGTGCCGCGTTGCTGCCCATGGAGTGGTCGGCGTCGGCGAACAGCCTGTTCGAGCAGGTCATCAACGACATGCTCCGCTCACGCGGCAACGAGTCGCAGCTGTGCCGTGACATCTCGGCGCTCATGTATGACTTCACCTCCCATCAGGAGGAGGATGACGGCTCCGACCAGCACGCCATCCGCGAGGCGATGAACTATATCTGCAAGAACTTCAGCAAGAACCTCACCATCGACGACATCGCCGGCCAGATGGGGATGAGCAAATTCCGTTTCATCCGCTCGTTCGAGAAGGTGACCGGCATGGCGCCGTACGCCTACCTCATCCAGACGCGCATCGAGCAGGCCAAGTGGGTGCTCACCCTCTCCACCAACAAGATCACTGATGTGGGCAAGCGCTGCGGTTTCATGAACAACACGACGTTCGGCGTGGCTTTCAAGAAAGTGACCGGGGTCACTCCGCGTCAGTGGCGACAGATGCACCAGTTCTCCACCGACACAGAGTGAATGACTGAGAGCGAACGACTTCGAGCGGAATGACCATGGTCAGATCCATGGATGAACGGAGGCGGATGAATGGGCGTTGAAGGCCGTCGTCTCGTCCCCGTCCGTCGTGCCGCGCGTCCGCGTCCTCATGTGATCTCCGCGCATGTCACGCGCCTCGCCGGCTATGAGACCGTCCTCGTGCGCAAGAACATCCGCAACATCTATCTGCGCGTCAAAGGCCCGGATAGATATCTGGACGCCGTCCACCCGGAGGTGACCGCCCCGCGCACGGCACGGCTCGACACCCTCTCGCGGTTCGTCGACGAGCATCGTGACTGGATCGACCGCACCGCCGCCGCGATCAACCAGACGGAGCGCTCAGGCGAGGCGCTCGCGGACAAGTGGACGCCGCAGCGGCGGCGCGAGGCATCAGCCCGGCTCGGGCGGCGTGTGAAGGAGCTGCTGCCCCGGTGGACGGCCGTGGTCGGCCGGAGCCCGTCGCATATCAGTCTGCGCGTGATGAAGACGCGGTGGGGTTCCTGCACGCCCGCCACGGGCCGCATCCGGCTCAACCTTGAGCTCGCGGACATGCCCGACCGGCTGCTCGAGTATGTGCTCGTCCATGAGCTCACCCATCTGCGGGCGAGCGGTCACGGCCCGCTTTTCCAACGTTATATGGACGCGTATCTGCCCGACTGGTGCGATCGCCGGCGTGAGATCAACAGGCATATTCTTGTGTGATGGCACATTCTTGTGTGATGGCACATGTCCTCATGTGCTTCTGTGCTTCTGCATGATGGCACGTGGTTTCATACGTTTCTGTGTGATGATGTGATGACATGGGTGGCATGTGCTGATGGCATGGGTGGCATGTGCTGATCGCAGGTGATGGCTGATGCGAAGGGAGGGCGCATGGCGGGTGGCGTGTTCGGCGCGGCGGGCTATCGCGCCTCCTTGGAAAACGGCGATGAGGACGAGGGTCATTCGTTCGGTCATCCGCATACTGACCGCGGTCAGAATTTTGCTGCCGGTGATTCCGGTGTCGATGATTCCGGTTCTGATGATTTTGATGCGGATGACTCCGCGAACGGCACGGATCTCGAGCAGGCCGACCGGATGGTGGAGGAGTCCGGCATCGTCTACGGTGCCGAGCTGATCCCGCGTGAGGTGACGGGTGCGGCCGGTCGTTCTACGGAACATTCGGACGGTTCTTCGTCTAGCGGGGCTGACGGCCAGTCTGACCACCTCATCGGCCGTCACTCTGTGAACCATCTGGGAACCCATTCTTCCGGTGCCTGGCCGGTCGGGCGTGTCGGCGCCTCGGAACTGTACGTCACGCCTGAGCTCACCTTCGACCTCGCCCCCGCCCAGCCCCATATCAGCCCCGCCGACCGGCACCGTCTTGACCAGAACGAGCCGGCGAAAATCCGCCACCTGCTGGGAATGTACCGCTTCACCCGTCCCTCCGAGCGGCCCGAGGCGTTCGTGCGGCAGGCCGAGTACATGGCCGACTACGAGCCGCAGGGTACGTTCGACGCGAGTTTCCACGCGTTCTACCCTGTCTACTCGGATATGACCGTCCGCCAGCTCAAGGGTTATTTCGCCTGGCGCACCCGGGTCAGGAGCGGCGAATATCCGCTCACCTCCACCTCCGCCGTGTTTGTGTACGTCTACGAACTGCTCAACGGTGTGGGGGCGAAGGACCCCGTCGATACCTACAACCGCCTCGAACAGTTCCGCATGCACTATGCGAGGCGCTATGACGCGGGGATGAACAGCTATCTGCGCCGATGGATGCGTGATCTGGTGGTTGTCTCCGGTCTCGACGGTGCGCCACTGCAGGAGCAGTTCGGCACTGAGATCGCCGCCGACCGGGCGTTCGCCGTCCTGACAAAACCGCAGAATTTCACCGATGCGCAGATCGCCCAGGCCGCGAAGAGCCTCGGTTCCTACAAGGCCGCGAAATCGCCGCTCAACAGGCCGGCCGGCGTGGGCGCCGCATCTGAGTTCGATGCTGATGATGCGCTTCCATCTGCCGATGTTTCGTCCACCCCGCCGACCCTTTATGATCGTGCGGTCGCCGCGGCATGGAAGGCCGTCGTCTCCAGCCATGTGACGGCTAAAAGCTATATCCACGCGCGGCTCGCCGTCTGGAAAATGACTCCGGTCACTCTTTTTCAGCGTGCCGTCTACTATGACCGCGATCTCGCCGACCATCCCTATGAGACGCGTCGCGTCACGATCGATCCGGTGCGCGAGTACACGCGCGAGAACGGGCATTGGTACCTCGGCTGCTATGAGGCCGTCCCCGGTCAGCGTGCGTATATGAACGACTTCCTGCATGAGGTCGACCGCATCGGCCGCGGGATGTGGCATACCGGAAGGCCGCTCAAGCCGCGCGGGTTCAACCCGCTGTACACGCAGGTCATCGCTCGGGCGCTCGCGGACCTCAAAAAGCAGCTTGACCGGCAGGAATGGGAGGCCGCGCATCCGCCCGTGCATGTTGACCTCGGTCAGCTTTCGGCCATCCGGCAGGCCGCGGCCGGCACGCGTGAGAGCCTGCTCACACAGGAGGAGCGCGACGCCGAGCGCGCCGAGGCGGAGGCGGAGGCTGAGGCAGAAAAGCGCGCGCGGGAAGCAGCAAAAGCAGAGCCTGAGACGCAATCTCGGACCCAGATCGCCTCCCAGACCTGTGCTGCTGCGACGGCTGTTGCCGCTTCCGTGCCGGATACCGCACATCACGCGACGACCGATGCGGTGCAAAACGCTGGACGAACGGTCGGTGAATCCGGTCACTCATCAGGGGCCATCGTGCTCACGCCGGACGAGCTGTTCCTGCTGCGCGCGCTCGCGGACGGAGAGCCGTCCGGCGAGTGGAAGCCGGCGCTCTTGAAAAAGCATGTGCTGCCGTCCGTCCTCGCCGATTCCATCAACAGCAAGCTTTTTGACCTCGTCGGTGACAGCGTCCTGGAGACGGATGAGAACGGCGATCCCTCGTTGGTGGAGGATTATCGTCCGGATATCCGCGATTTTCTGGCAGGGAATGCAGGGAATTGAAACCTCCGGCCTCGCGACCGGAGGCCGCCGTTAACCTCGGCGCCTGACCATCAGCCAGACGGCAAGGACAATCAGAACGGCGTCAACCGCAAGCGTATGTGCATTGCAGATGAGAACCGTCATGATCGGTACGACCCACCAAAGGGAGGTCGGGGGCTTGTAATTGTGATTCTTGGACGGCAGCCGCATGGCATACCTCTTTTTGTAAGGTCGCCCGACCCGGACAGGCCGGGCGGGCCGCTGGTCTTCCCGGTATCGATGAGAAGGTGGCAGCCGCTTTTATGCTACCGGTGAGTTCGGATGCTAAAATATTTATATCGGTTCGGCGGTATCGACCATTCGCACCTTTAGGCGAGCGAACCAAAGCTTTTGCGAGTGGGCCGAACTTGATGGGGCGGTTGATTGTGTCGTCCCTTGTAAGGTCAGTCCCCCGGTCGCGAGGCCGGGGGATTTTTTATGCAATCACCGAACGGATGTTCGACTGTGCGTAGAATGGAAGGTTGGGAAAATCGCTGGAAACTATGCGGAAGGATCGCGGATCAGATTGGGAAAAATCGTCGCGAGAACAGTCGTGAAAACCAGCGATAGCACAGAAAGGCGCACAGATATGATGCAGAACAGTGCCGTGGGCGCACAGACGGACAATCTGTCGACTGTGCGCGGAGAACACGTGTCGGCGGATGCGCGGTCGGCATCGGCACAGGGGCCAGCGCAACCGTTCGCCGGGCAACCAAGGCGCGACATGCCGCAGCAGCCGGCACAGCCTGCGCCGGGACCTCAGCGCCCGCGCGCCCGCCGTGTGCCGCGCCGCATCGCGCAGACCGTGCTCAACTCGCTCAAAGGCGGCGTGGTGCCGCGCATCGGCCTGCCCTACATCACCGTGGGCCGCACGGCCGAGATCAAGGCGCTCCTGCACGACGTGGACATTGTCTCCGAAGGCGGCGCCTCCTTCCGCTTCATCGTCGGCCGGTACGGCTCGGGCAAATCGTTCCTGCTGCAGACGCTGCGTAATTATGTGATGGACCGCGGCTTCGTCGTCGTCGATGCGGATCTTTCCCCGGACCGTCGCCTCCACGGCACGAAAGGCCAGGGGCTCGCCACCTACCGCGAGCTCGTCGCCAACATGGCCACAAAGACCAAGCCAGAGGGCGGGGCGCTCGTGCTCGTCCTCGACCGCTGGATCAGCTCCGTGCAGCGCCAGACCGCGCAGGAGACCGGCCTCGACCCGGACGACCCCGCATTTGGCAAGGCGGTCGACGCCCGCATCGACGCCGTTATCGGCTCCCTCGACCAGCTCGTGCACGGCTTTGACTTCGCCCGTCTGCTCGAAAAGTACTACCGCGCGAGCCTTTCCGACGATCAGGCCACAAAATCCGCCGTGCTCAAATGGTTCCGCGGCGAATATGAGCGCAAGACCGACGCCAAGGCCGAGCTGGGTGTCTCCGTCATCATTTCCGACGAGGACTGGTACGACTACCTCAAGCTCTTCGCCCTCTTCTTCCGCCAGGCCGGCTATCAGGGCCTCTATATCATGATCGACGAGCTGGTCAATCTTTCCAAGATCCCCAACGCCATCTCCCGGCAGTACAACTATGAGAAGATCCTGACCATGTACAACGACGTGCTGCAGGGCAAGGCGCACCATCTCGGCATCCTCATGTGTGGCACCCCGCAGGCCGTGGAGGACAGGCGTCGCGGCGTGTTCAGCTACGAGGCGCTGCGCTCACGCCTGGCGCAGGGGCGCTTCTCCGCCGAGGGCCGGCAGGACATGGCGGCGCCGATCATCCGGCTTGAGCCGCTCACCGCCGAGGAGATGACCGTGCTCGTCGGCAAACTGGCGGAGATGCACGCGAGCCTGTACGGCTATGCGCGCACCATCACCGACGAGGATCTGGCGAGTTTCATCCAGATCGAATATGGCAGGATCGGCGCGGACCGCACCATCACCCCGCGTGAGGTGATCCGCGATTTCATCGAGCTGCTCGATATCCTTCAGCAGCATCCGGGAACCGACGTGAGGCAGCTGCTCGCCTCGCAGGACTTCTCGTACGCCAAGTCCGACGTGGTCTCCGACAACGACACCGAGCAGTTCGCCGAATTCACGGTGTGACGATGGACGTCTTCGCGCGTTTCGCCCCGTTCATCCAGGACTGGATCTACGCACAGGGCTGGAAGAGCCTGCGGCCGGTGCAGACCGCCGCCGCCAACGCCATCTTCGGCACGGATTCCAACGTGCTGCTGACCAGCTCCACCGCCTCCGGCAAGACCGAGGCGGCCTTCCTGCCCATCCTCACCGAGCTTGCCGAAAAGCCCAGCAGCTCGATCGGCTGCCTGTATATCGCCCCGCTCAAGGCGCTCATCAACGACCAGTACGACCGCCTGACCGACATCTGCGCCCCGGCCGGCATCCGCGTGACCGCCTGGCACGGCGACGCCAACCAGACCGCTAAACGCAAGCTCGTCAAAGACCCGCAGGGCGTGCTGCAGATCACGCCCGAGTCGCTCGAATCACTGCTGCTGCGCAAACACAACGAGATCCCGCGGCTGTTCGGCGACCTGCGGTTCATCGTCATCGACGAGCTGCACTCGTTCCTTCGCTCCGACCGCGGCGCCCAGGCGTTCTGCCTCATCGAGCGGCTTTCCCGGCTCGCGGGAATCAGACCCCGTCGAATCGGCCTGTCCGCCACCATCGGCGACCCGCGAGAGGCCGCCCGGTTCCTCGGTGCGAACTCCGGCCGACCCACCATCGTGCCGCGCTTCGAACAGGGGCGGCAGACGTGGCGGCTGTCGATGGAGCATTTTTATAACCAGGATCCGCAGGCCACCGACGGCACGGCGCTGGAGGAGAAGGCGCGACGGCTCGACGCGCTTGCCGGCGGGGACAGCGCGGCGGCGAGCAGCTTTCACAAGCGCCTGGGGATGCTGGCCGACCCGGGTCTGCTCTACATTTTCGACCACACGCGCGGCAAAAAATGCCTCGTGTTCACCAATTCGCGCGAGGAGTGCGAGTCGGTCTGCCAGCTGCTGCGGCAGTATTGCGAGGCGGCCGGCGAGCCTGACCGCTTCCTCATCCATCACGGCAACCTCTCGCAGTCGGTGCGTCAGGGTGCCGAGGACGCGATGAAAGATGACGACTCGCTGACCACCACCTGCGCCACGGCCACGCTTGAGCTCGGCATCGACGTGGGCCGGCTCGAACGCGCCTTCCAGATCGACGCGCCGTTCACCGTCTCTGGCTTCCTGCAGCGCATGGGGCGCACCGGCCGTCGCGGTCAGCCGCCCGAGATGTGGTTCGTGATGCGCGAGGACCATGTGGAGTCGCGCGCGCTGCTGCCCGAGCGCCTCCCGTGGCCGCTGCTGCAGGGCATCGCCCTTGTGCAGCTTTATGCCGAACGGCACTGGGTGGAGCCTCCCCGGCCCAACCGCCTGCCGTACAGCCTCCTCTACCATCAGACGATGGCGACCCTTGCCTCCGGCGGCGAGATGACCCCTGCCGCGCTGGCGAGCCGTGTGCTCACCCTCGCCGCGTTCCACAACGTGAGCCAGGACGATTACCGCGTGCTGCTGCGCCACCTCCTCGCCCATGACCACATCGAGCGCACCGAGGGCGGCGGTCTTATCCTCGGCCTGGCGGGCGAGCGGATCGTCAACAACTACAAGTTCCTCGCCGTCTTCCAGGAGAACATCGAATATTCCGTCCACGCCGGCAGCGAGGAGCTGGGCACGCTCGTCTCGCCCCCGCCCGTGGGGGAGAAGGTGGCCATCGCCGGCCGTGTGTGGGTGGTGGAGGACGTGGATCACAAGCGTCACGAGCTGTGGGTGCACCAGGTCAAGGGCCGCATCCCCGCCTATTTCGGCGACGTGGCCGGTGACATCGATTCCACGATCCTGCAGCGCATGCACCGGGTGCTCACCGAGCGCGACGGCTATCCCTACCTCGGCCCGCACGCCATCGCACGCCTGGCCGACGCGCGCCGGACCGCGCTCTCCGCCGGGCTCGACTCGCAGGTGCTGGTCAACGTGGGCGCAAAGACGTGGTGCCTGTTCCCGTGGACGGGCACGTACGCCTTTCTCGCGCTGGAGCGCCTGCTGCGCATCAAGTGCGCCGACCGGCTCGGGCTCACGCACTTCCAGTCCGTGCGCCCCTACTACATCACGTTCCAGATGAAGGTGACGCGGGAGGAGTTCTTCCGTATCGTCGCCGAGGAGGCCCACAAGGACTTCGACCCGATGGACCTCGTCTACCCGAACGAGGTACCCGTCTTCGACAAGTACGACGAGTATCTGCCCGTGGAGCTGGTGCGCAAGGAGTTCGCCCGCTCTGTGCTGGACGTCGCGCAGATGCGGTGCACCGTCGATTCGTGGGAGACCGGCTTGCGGGACCGCACAGCGGATGCGCGGTCGGAGATTATTCCGTCTGCGCGAGGTACGCGCTGACAACGTTGCGCAACTGGCGCGTCAGACCCACGGTTCCCGTGTTCGTGCGCTGCAGACCGATCAGGAACACCGCGTCACGCGAGGGGATGTTCATGAAGTACGTCCCCAGCCAGCCGTCCCAGCCGTAGTCGCCGGCGAAGCACAGATGGTTCGTCCGGCTCGGATCGCGCACCACGCGCATGAGGCAGTTGTAGCCGCAGCCTGCCTGCCACTGCTCGTACTCGCCGTGCTGGGCGGGGGTGAGCGCGTCGTGGGTCATATAGTCCACCGAGGCGGGGGAGAGCAGGCGAACGCCCGCGCCGGTCTTACTGCTGCCGACTCGGGAGCCAGTGCCCGTGGTCTTGTCGTGACGGCCATCGATATCACCCATATCGCCTGTCGTCTCTGTGCGCGTGTCATCGTTCTCAACGAACGTGCCGTGGCCGAGCAGCATGCGGGCGAACCGTGCATAGTCGTCGAGTGTGGAGAACAGGCCGGCGCCGCCCGATTCGAAGGCCGGAGCGTGGTCGGCGGTGTAGTTGATGCCCAGATGGTCGACGTGCAGGAACCTGAGCTGTCCCTCGTTGCCGGGCAGCAGAGGGTTGCCCGGGTTTTCCCAGATATCCGCGAGCCGGTCGCGTTTGTCTTCTGGCACCCAGAAGCCGGTGTCCTTCATGCCCAGCGGCTTAAAGATGTTCTCGCGCAGGAAATCGCCGAAGCGCTCGCCGGAGACCTCCTCAATGACGGCGCCGAGGATGTCGGCGGAGGTGCCGTACTCCCAATGGGAGCCGGGCTGGAAGTGCAGCGGGGCGGCGGCGAAACGACGGGCGAACTCGCGTGTGGTCATCTCATGGTCGGTGCGCAGCCGTCCCTCTAGATCGGCGTAGATCCGCGCCGATGCCTGTCCTGCGGCGTTGGCTGACGACGGGTAGACGAGGCCGGAGGTCATCGTCAGCAGGTTGCGCACCGTGAGCGGGGCGGAGACGGGTTCGGTCGCCGGGCGGGTCGGACGCGCAGATTGTGCCGGCGAGGATGTTTCACGTGAAACATTTTCTGCGTCCGCATCTGCGCTCGCATCGGTGGCAGCGTTTGCTGTGCTGTCATTTTGCGCCGCTTTGTCCGTCTCGGCAGTGCTGTCGTCCTTCGCTGCCTCGTCCGCAAGTTCCTCCGGCAGACCGCTTTCGACCGTGCCGGCGTCGGCACGCAGCACGCGCAGACCGGCATACTCGGGCAGGATGTCAGAGACGGGCGCATCGAGGTCGAGCAGCCCACGCTCGACGAGCATCATCGTGGCGGTGGCGGTGATCGGTTTCGTCTGCGAGTAGAGGCGCAGGATGGTGTTTCGTGCGTAGGGCGTGCCGTCCGTGCGCGCGGTGCCTGCGGCGAGATCCACCACGTCATGCCCGTGACGGATGACCAGCAGGTTCGCACCACCGATCTGCCTGTTTCGGATGGCTGTCCCAATGATCGATCCGAGCCGCTGCTTCAGTTCTGCCTCTGCCGCCGCCATATCCGTCGCTGTATCCGCTGCCATTGCCTGTCACCTTCTGCGTCCGATAGCGTCCGATGATGTCCCAGATGTCCCCGGTTGCGGTTTCCCGTGGCGCCTGGCCGGTGATGGCACGTGATGCCTGATGGCCGGGGCGGGGGAGAACCGCGATCCGCGGGGGATTTCCCGACGACACATATACACGTCCCGACCGGGCAATGACAGCGTTTGGCATCGTGTGCAGGCGGCAGACGCCTGCGCGGCCCAGTCGCCGGCCTTACTCCAGTTCGAACGCGCCCGTGTAGAGCTGGTAGTACTCGCCCTTCTGCGCGATGAGCTGGTCGTGCGTGCCGCGCTCGATGATGCGGCCGTGCTCGATCACCATGATCGCGTCGGAGTTGCGCACGGTGGAGAGCCTGTGCGCGATGACGAACACCGTGTGGTTCCTCATGAGCGCGTCCATGCCCTTCTGCACGATTTGCTCGGTGCGGGTGTCGATGGAGCTGGTCGCCTCGTCGAGGATCATCACCGGCGGGTCGGCCACGGCCGCTCGCGCGATGGAGATGAGCTGGCGCTGGCCCTGCGAGAGGTCATCGCCGTTGCCCGAGAGGATGGTGTTGTAGCCGTCGGGCAGCATGCGGATGAAGCTGTCCGCGTTGGCGAGCTTGGCGGCGGCCACGCACTCCTGATCGGTCGCGTCGAGACGGCCGTAGCGGATGTTGTCCATCACCGTTCCGGTGAACAGGCTCACGTCCTGCAGCACGATGCCGAGGCTTCGGCGCAGATCCGGTTTGGCGATGTCGCGGATGTCGATGCCGTCGTAGGTGATGGTGCCCGAGTCGATGTCGTAGAACCTGTTGATGAGGTTCGTGATCGTGGTCTTGCCCGCGCCGGTCGAGCCGACGAGCGCCACCTTCTGGCCCGGCTTGGCGTAGATCGAGATGTCATGCAGGATCTGCCGGCCGGGCACGTAGCTGAAGTTGACGTGATTGAGGCGGATGTCGCCGCGCAGCGGCACGAGCGAGTGCGTGGTGCCGTCGCCGGCCGGGTACGGCCCGTCCGCCCACGGTCCGACGGCGATGCCCGAGGGCACGTCCCACGCCCATTCCTCGGTGCGGTGGTCGGCCTTCTTCGGCACGCCGTGGGCGTCCTCGCGCACGTTTGCAAGCGTGACGGTGCCCGAATCCTGTTCCACCGGCTCGTCGAGCAGGCCGAAGATACGCGAGGCGCCGGCCATGGCGAGCATGACCTGCGTCACCTGCTGCGCCACCTCGCCCATCGGGTTGATGAACTCGCGGCACAGGCTGATGAAGGCGATGATGGTGCCCAGCGTCATGGCCATCGAGCCGTGCAGGGTGAGGTTGCCCCACCCGGCCAGCGCGGCACCGGCGCCCGCCACCGCCACGATGGTGTAGGTGAGCAGGCCGAGGCTGTTGACCACCGGGCCGGAGAGGTTGCCGAAGATGTTGGCCATGGAGCTGGAGCGGAACAGCGCGTCGTTGACCTCATCGAACTGGCGCTGCGTGGCGTCCTCGTGGGTGAACACCTTGATGACCTTCTGGCCGTTGACCGCCTCGTCCACGAACCCGTTGACACGGCCGAGATCCTTCTGCTGTTTGACGAAGAAGCGGCCGGAGAAGCGCACGAGGTAGATGTCGAGCCACATGATCAGCGCGGTGAGCACCACGGTGAGCAGCGTGAGCGGCAGCGAGACCCACAGCATGGCCACGAACGTGCACACGAGCGAGATGGCGTCGAAGAGGATCTGCGGGAACGCCTGCGAGATGGCCTGGCGCAGCGCGTCGGTGTCGTTGGTGTAGCGCGACATCACGTCGCCCTGCTCGTGCGTGTCGAAGTAGGCGACCGGCAGCTTCTGCATGTGGGCGTACATGTCGTCGCGGATGTTCTTGAGCGTGCCCTGCTCGATCTTGACGAGCAGGATGGGGCGGATCCACGCGGTGATGACCGAGATGATGTACAGCCCGGCCAGGATGGTGAGGAACCGCGCCAGCGGCGCGAAGTCGGGGTGCGACTGCTTGAGCAGCGGCATGATGTAGTCGTCCACCACGTTCTGGATGAGTGCGGCGCCCAGGGCGATGATGCCCGCGTCGATGATGAGCACGACGAGCGTCCAGAACATGTACCACGGGTAGCGCATGAGGTAGCCCATGATGCGCTTGAAGGTGCCGGGCTTGACCTCGTCGCGGGTGCGCTGGAGGGTGGAGGCCTCGCGGATGGCGTCACGCCACGCCTGCAGCGGGGTGCGCTGGAAGTGGTGCAGATGGCGCGTGGTGCGCTGTGTGACCTGTGCGCGGTTCATTTCTCCTCCTTTGCATTCGCGGTTTCTGCATTCGTTGTCGTTGCGCCCGTGGCCCGCAGCACTTCCTGCTTCTCGCTCGTCTGGTTCTGCGTCTCGTAGATGGCCCGGTACTCCGGCGAGTTCTTGAGCAGCTCGTCGTTGGTGCCGTGGGCGAGGATCTTGCCGTCACGCAGGATGTAGATCTGGTCGGCGTCTTCCACGGAGGAGAGGCGCTGGGCGATGATGATCTTCGTCGTGTTGGGGATCTCGGTGGCGAACGCCCCGCGGATGAGCGCGTCGGTCTTCGTGTCCACTGCGGAGGTGGAGTCGTCCAGGATGAGGATCTTCGGCTTCCTCAGCAGCGCGCGGGCGATGGTGAGCCTCTGTTTCTGGCCGCCGGAGACGTTCGTGCCGCCCTGCTCGATGTGCGTGTCGTACTTGTCGGGCATGCGCTGGACGAACTCGTCGGCCTGGGCGAGCTGCGCGGCCCGCCGCACCTGCTCGTCGGTGGCGTTCGGGTCGCCCCAGCGCAGGTTCTCGGCGATCGTGCCCTCGAACAGCGTGTTCTTCTGCAGCACCATGGCCACCTGCGTGCGCAGCGCCTTGAGATCGTAGTCACGCACGTCGTGCCCGCCCACGCGCACGCTGCCTTGCGAGGCGTCGTAGAGGCGGGGGATGAGCTGGACGAGGCTCGTCTTGGCCGAGCCGGTCACGCCGATGATGCCCACCGTGGAGCCGGAGGGGATGTGCAGCGTGATGTCGGAGAGCACGTCGTCGCCGGTGCCCTCCTCGTCATAACGGAAGGTGACGTGGTCGAAGTCCACCGAGCCGTCGGGCACGGTGGTGATGGCCTCGCCCTCCGGCTTGAACTCCATCGTGTTCTTCTCCTGCAGCACCGCGGCGATACGGCTGACGGAGGCGCGGGAGATGATGACGAGCACGAACACGAACGAGAGCATGAACACGGCCGAGAGCAGCACGCCCGCATAGCTGAGCAGCGAGGTGAGTCCGCCGGTGGTCAGGCCGTTGGCCGGGTTGTTGCCTGAGGCCACGATCTGCTGGGCGGCCATCCAGCAGATGGCGATCTGGATGGCGAACATGCACATGTTTGCCACCGGGTTGTTGGTGGCGAGGATGTACTCGGCGTGGGCGAACAGGTCGTAGATGCGCTGCGAGATGCGCTTGAACCCGCGCACCTGGTAGTCCTCGCGCGTGAACGACTTGACCACGCGGATGCCGTTCAGATCCTCGTCAACAGTGGAGTTGAGCCGGTCGTACACGTGGAAGACGCGCACGAACGAGGGGTGCGCGGCGGCGGCGATGATGATGAGCGCCACGAGCAGGATCGGCAGCGCGATGAGGAACGCCATCGAGATGGAGTGCGACAGCCGGAAGCTGAGGATCCAGGCGACCACCATCATGATCGGCGCGCGCGAGGCGATGATGAGCACGCCCTGGTAGGCGTTCTGCACGTTGGTGATGTCGGTGGTCGTGCGGGTGATGATCGAGCCGGTGGAGAAGTGGTCGATGTTGGCGAAGCTGAACTTCTGCACGGCGGCGAACGTGTCGTGGCGCAGGTTCCTGGCGAAGCCGGCCGAGGCGCGGGCACCGAACACATTGGCGATGCCGCCGAACACGAGCGCGAACAGCGCGCACAGGGCGAGGATGCCGCCCCAGCGCCACACCTCGGCCATATTGCCCTTGGAGACGCCCTGGTCGATGAGGTCGGCGATGAAGGTGGGGATGAGCAGATCGGCGATGGCCTCCAGCACCATGAAGATCATGGTGATGTACGAGTCGAACTTGTACTCGCGCATACTGGGCAGCAAGTATTTGATGTCCTTGGCGCTGCCGAGGTCGCGTTTGAACTCGGCCTCCTGGCGCTGTTCGAGCAGCCGCTGGCCGGGGGTGAGCCCCTGACGTTCGAAGGTGCCGTTCTTCGCCCGCCTCTTTGGTGCGGAGCCCGGTGCCCCCGCCTGTTGGGCGGTTTTCTCCAGGGCCTCGTCCTCTGACGTGCGTTGTGAAGAGAGTCTGCCCATGATCCTCCTTGTCCCTGTTCTCGTGTGGCCTTCGCTTGCGGGCGCGTGCTGGCGTGCCGTCTCTTTGCCTGCGGGAGCCGTGGTTCGCCTGCCGTCTGTTCTGTCTTTGTGATTATTGGTCTGAAATTATGGCTCTGTCTGCGCTCTGCCTGTGATTGCACGGATTGCGTGGTTCGCCTGCCGACGCCTGTCCGGGGATGCGTCGTTGTGGTGATGTCTTCCCATACTACGGCCCTGCCCGCTCCGGGTTCCACGGGGAAATCGCCATCGGCGTAGTGCGGATAGTGCGTTGAACAAAGGAGTATGGCGTCTTCGTTCCTGTTCCGTTCATGTATGGGGTGCGGCAGAAATAAGGGTGTGGCCAGCTCGGGTCAGATTGTGTTATTGCGTGAGTCTATAGCAATAATCGTTGAAAAACTTACCGGAACGTTGAAATGGAGCCGATGAACACGTTGTCATGAAAATGAAAAATATTTGCGATCGGCTATATATAGCGAAATTTAAGAGAAGTATAACTAAAAAACGCGGAATGTGAAGGAAAAATCCCCTTTTGGGAATTCGCTCGGGGGGGGGGGTGACTCTATTTATCTGTTTCTTGTCATGTGCGACACGCCGATAAGCTGTCATGGCGGAAAATTGGGGGAGCAGTATTTTCTCGCGGTACTCACTGGAATTTTTAAGGTGAATATCGTTCATATTACGGGGTTTATATCGATAGTACCTAAAAAGTACGTTCATTATTTTCCAAGTATTTCCGCATATTTCTTGGAGGAACGGCCCGAACGCAATAATACGAGATCCCATGGGTTTGCTCGACAAAATGACTGTGTGGTCGTCTTGCCAAGGATGTGGCTCGGCCGGTTGCTTTTGACCAAAAGCGGTGCGGCGAGCGGAGAAAATGGAGAAGGAGAAGAGATGAGCGGGGCAAAATCGCTCACCCGCAGGCTTCTTGCGGGAGTCGCCGCAGCGGCGACACTTCTGTCAGGTCTCGCGTTCGCCGGTACGGCAAGCGCAGACACATATACTACGGACGATCAGTTCGTCGCCGGTGATTTTGACAACAAGCATGCTGTCAATCTCACGGTGAAGAAGTATCTGTCCAATCAGGACGCAAGTTCTGACTACACCGGCTCGAGCCAGGATGAAAAGCTCATCACGGACAACAACAAGGACGCCAAGCCGGCCGCGAACGTCGTCTTCAGCCTCACGAAGGTCATTGCCCACAAGAAGGGCGACAAGATCAAGCAGGCGGATGGCACAGATCTGACGCTTCCGGGCGTCAAGATTCCTGACAAGAACGATGACGGCACCGTCAAGAAGGATGCCAGCGGCAACACCATCTATACGTATCGCGACTACGAGCCTGCGGACTTCTACAACGACAATCACAACAATGCGTGGCAGAAGGATTCCACCGCCACCGTCTACTACGGCATCACCGGCACTGACGGTGTGATCAAGCAGTGGTACTCGAGCTACACGGCGCCGGCTGAGGGTAAAGACCCGTCTGCCAGCAACCTGAGCACGGAGGCATCGCTGCCGAAAGAGCATCAGTACTACGTGCTCGAAGAGATCGCACGTCCGGCGAAGTATGCGGATTATCAGATGTCGCAGCAGTCGGTGTTCGATCTGCCGTATTACACGTCGAATGTGACGGCCGCCAACCCCAAGGGCGTGGCTGGCTATGTGTATGACCTGCACGTCTATCCGAAGAACGTCAGCAACAACCCGGTCAGCAAGCGCGTCGTTGATATCAACGGTGATGTGAACGCCCCTGCCATCAAGGCTGGTGACGATGTCGATTACGAGGTCGCCTATCGTTTCGCCGGTGTGACGGCTCCGAGCCCGGAGACTGAGGCTTCCAAGAAGCAGATGTACATCAGCAACATTGAGGGCGCCTATCAGGATGTCCGCATCGTTGACCGTATGTCGTCCGCTCTGAGGTATCAGAGCGCGACCGCCGAGGTGCAGTACACCGTCGATGGTGTGGCACAGAACCCCATCAAGCTCACCGCCGGCACTGACGGTGATTATCAGGAGACCACGCCGACCGCCGAGCCCAAGACACTGACTGACAGCTCGAAGAACATGTTTACGAACCATGTCGATGCCACCGGCACCACCTATCACCAGTTCGACTTCTTCGGTAACAAGGACGGTGCGAACTACAAGGCCATCAAGGCGATTCCGTCGAACGCCACCAATGTCCGTATCGTCATCTCTATCAAGGCCGAGGCCACTGGTGATGGTGATGGTGAGGGCCACGATGAGGCCAAGCTCTTCAACGATGCCGCTTCCAGCGACAAGAAGGGCAACAACTGGGAGACGGATACCTACACTGCTTCCGCCGGTTTCCAGTTCGCCAAGACGACGAAGGATGGCACGAAGGCTCTGCAGGGTGCGAAGTTCATGCTCCGCAAGCCGAGTACCACCGACCAGTACTTCGCCAGCGACGGCGAGTTCTATACCAAGGCCCAGCTTGACGAGAAGAACGCGACCATCACTGACGCCAACAAGAAGCTGTCGTTCATCTCTGCCGAGTCCAATGCGAAGGGCATCGTGACCTTCGTCAACCTGCCGCTCTTCGACATGACAAAGACCACGGATGCGTCGACCCAGACCATCACTTATGCCTATAAGTTCAAGGATGCCGATCATCTGTCCTTCGACATGGTCGAGACCACGATGCCTGTGTACGGCAAAGACAAGGATGGCAACAACATCACGTATCAGGCGCCGCGTGTGACCTTCCCTGTCACTTTCGCCAAGCGCGCCAACCAGCCGATTGATGCCAATACGAATGCCGAGTCCTTCCAGCCGGATCGTGTTGATCTGACCGAGGGCTATACTGCGACGCTCGTTCCTTCCGAGAGCATTGATTGGAAGAACATCAACGGCACGCAGCTGACCAAGGGCCTCATCAACTTCGCCCCGGGCCAGGATCAGCCGATCCACCTGCCGCTCACCGGTGGTCAGGGCATCATCCTGCTGCTCGTCCTCGGTGCGGCGATCATGGCGGTCGTCATCATCGAACGCAAGCGTCGCGCCTCCAAGGCCCGTCGCTGACGGCAACCGGCTCTGAAAGGCCAGGGAACGGTTGGTAATCGATGATCGCCATTGACGGTGATCGCCACTGACCGTTTCCCTGCCTTGAAGGGCCGCCCGGCGTGAGGCCCGGGTTCTGGAACACTTCGGAACCCCGGGCCTCGACGCCGCTTTCCTCGCAGTTGTGCGAGACGGACCGGCGAGCCGCGCAGAAAAGCGCAGGTTCGTGGGTCTGCCCCGCCAAACGGCGGGAGACATCGGCACACAGCCTCAAGCACAGGGAAAGGAGAAGCGATGACACGGTTGACTTCACATACTGCCCGTCCGTTCGGGCATGTGTCGGTTCTTGCCGGCGTCCTCGTCTGCCTTCTGTGCCTTCTTCTGTGCGCCGTCCCCTCCGGTCTGGCACAGGCCGAACAGCAAAACCCCACACTGACCGTGCATGCCACCGTCAGTGGCGAGCAGTCCCCCTCCACGGGGATGGCCTCGCTGCTGCCCACGGGTGCGCACACCGCCGGTGCCGGGTATGTGTTTCGTCTTGACCGGCTCGATCCGGCCAAGATCAGCTCCGCGATACCCGCTGCCGATACACGTGAGCAACGCAGCGAGAGAATCCTCTCCGATCCCTCTGCGTTTATGGCGGCGGGCGCGGGGCCCGTTTTTGGCGTCACCGGTGAAAACGGCACGGTGACCACCGACTCCTCGGCTGTGGCCGGACAGTCCGGCGTCTGGCTCTCCGGTGCGAGCCTCGACTCCTCCGCCGGCACGCTCACGGGCGGCCGGGCGATGGTGTTCGACGGCACCGAGCAGAGCCCGTCCTACTGGGTCATCCGGCTGGTGAAGGCGCCCAAGGGTGCCGGGGGCTTCGAGCCCGGTGTGGTGCAGCTGCCCTACGAGGGCGAGAACGGTTTTGTGTGGAACGTGGTCATCTACCCCAAGGTGAGCGAGCCCTCCACCACACCGCCCACCACCGTGGTCAAACCCAAGCCGCATCCCCACCAGCCGCTGGCGAACACCGGTTCCGTGGTGACGATGGCCCTCATCGTGCTGGCGGTACTGCTGCTTATCAGCGCCCTGCTGACGGCCATCGATCGTCTGCGCGAGCGCCGGTATGCGCGACAGCAGGAGACTGGCGGGACCATGCGGGCACCTGGCAATCAGGCCACATGGAACCAGACCAATAAGACATACGAAAAGACTACAGAAGAAGCAAACGACCGGAACGACCGTTCAGGTTGCGATGACGAGCGAAAGGAGCAGCGCTGATGAAGAGCAACAAGCGTTTTCATCGCGACGGGAAGCATGTCTATTCCGCTGCCCCTGGTATGAGCCATGCCACGTTCACCCGTGTGCTGCGCCTCATCATGCTCACCGTCCTCGCTGTGTCGATGGTTCTTGCCGTCTCTCTTGCCGCGCCCAAAGCCCAGGCAAATGGTGTTACTGATCCGTTGAATAGTGGCAATGCGATGCAGACGGCGGGTGTCGATTCATCTGGTACGCTTCACTGGCAGCTTGTTGGTCAGCTGAAGGCACAGTGGAATCCCTCCGTCATGAGTCGTGATGGAAATTATCTGCACACGAGCAGTGTGTATTGGACGACGACGAATAGCTCGTATGACATCTCGTATGCTTCGAGCGAGGGGGTATATAAGCCGGTTCTGGGCGAGATGCGGGATTTCAATTTCCATAAGAACATCCCTAGCTATACGACGCGGAAGGTGCTTTCTATCAAATGGCAGCGCCAGCCCGGTGACAATGTCATATGGAACTACACCGGTAACGCGGGCAGTGATGCCAGTACCATGTTCTACCGTTCCGCAGTCGGTGTGTATAAAGGTGTCCGCGAGAGCGGGGAGACGTATAAGTCAAATCTCAGCGTGTATTTCTGGGATTACCACGGTTATCCGCATAGCTATGACATCATCAGCAAGAAATACCAGCAGCAGGATGGTTCGACGGTTCATTCGCCGGACCCCTCGTATACGCCTATTTTCCGCGTGAATGATGGTTCCGATCAGGTGTGGTGCGCCTGGCGTCCGGTCGTCTATCGCCGTGACGGCAGAGGCGTGGCGCAACAGGCCGAATCTGCTGCCGGTGCGGTCGACCCGCGGACGGGTTATATCTATTTCCAGACAGGGCTGGATAACGTTGCCCATCTTGATTACTGGTGGATTAAAAATTCGTCATGCTCGCTTGCTCATTCTGGCAGCTGTGAGAGTTGGGCGAATGATGCCGGAGTTCAATTCCAGATTTGGGATCCTGCAACGGGCCGGTGGATCTACTCTGCACAAATACAGCCGGCGTCAGCCAATGAGCGCAGTCGTTTTTATCTTTCTAGTTCAGCCTGGAAGAAAGGCGAGCGTCGCACCTATCTTGATCCAACATCAACGTTGTTCCAGAAAATGTCTGCAACCGAGCGAAATACTTATGACACGAATCTGAATGATTTCGTTGGCTGGGATTATTACCGTCCTGGGCAGGGATTTACTATCGATCAGAATGGCAATATCCATTTGCTCGTCACAACATCAAACAGAGTGAAGATTGACGGCAAGGGGCAGCTGACCACTTCAGGCTCGAATCCCATGGCGGAGACGACGGAGTATACGGAGACAGAGGTTGAAATTGACCCGCTGCGTGACAGCAAAGGATATTTCCTCCAGCCGCGGATCAAGTATCCGGGTACGAGTATTTCGTTGAGTGATCCAGCAATTAAAGCATGGACATATCGGGTTGCAAACAAGTTTTCTTCACAGACTCAGAAAACCTCGTCCGGGGACACTATCTCTTACCGCGCAGGAATGGGCCAGTATCAGTCTGTTGGCTATATCAATGGGCATTTCCTCGCCCTTGGTGAATACGGCCTTTGGGGTGTGACTCCGAGTACCGCATTTCCGAATACGAATGCTGTCGGTGATGCGGGGGAGCACCGGTATACACCGTTTTATCCGTCCATCATGCTGGCATCCGGGCAGTCAGATGGTGCGATTCGGCTTATATACAGCGGTGAGGCCGGCTCATCCGATCTGATGATGTGCGGTGATAAGCATGGCGGAGGTTTCGCAGATAAGTTTGCTTTCGGTTCGCTGACCACAGGCCAGATTGTCCGGTCCATTGGTGGCACTGTGTATTGGAATACGACTGGTTCGGGCAGACTGGACAATCCGGGAGGCAAGGATAATCCTCGACTTGAAGGTGAGACTATTGCCTTGTATCAAGCCGCAAAGCCGTCTGATACGTCGGCGCGGCTCATAGGGGTCACGCAGACTGATTCTTTGGGAGAATATGAGTTTTACCCTGAAGGATCAGAGAATAGCGATTCGGCTTCTTATTATGTGCGTCTTGTCCAGCCGCAGGTCAATATCGGTACTCTCGGCGCGGCAAAACAGGCGACTACTCATTCTTTGACAGGTGATCAGACTGTCTATGTCTCAACCATTTTGACGAAATCAGGTGATCCGTCGTCACGGCTGGTTGAAAGATATAGCCGTGTCGGCAGTGTATATCACAGAACTGTCGGTTTGAGAAATGCCGTGCAGACATGGGCGCGAACCGACGGAGTTATTACCGGGCTAAATGCTGACGATATGAGTATCGTCGCAAAGAATAATGGTGCCAACGTGGAGGGGCTGTCTATAGCAGCGACCGCTGCTTGCATTGCCGGCAGCAATCTTGTCAGACAGGATTCGACGAATACATACAGCCAGTGCTATGGCGCCAGAAAAGCCCCGTATGTTGATTCATCGTTGCCATCTGACATGACGGCCACTTCAACAGTGACGATAGCCGACATGCCAATTTACAATGTTGTTTCTGTCACCGGCGACAACCAGATGATGAGACTTGACGTGACGGCAGATTTCGCTGTCACAGCAGTCGGCAGCTATGGTGATTCACCCGCACCTCCTTTTATGTCGCATACTTTCCCTGGGAACACAACAGGGAAATATAATTCAGATGGTTCATTCTTGACGGGCGCAGATCCAAAAGCCCTGCATCTTGGTGCCAGCAATGGAACTTATGAGGATGGCGCGTATAAGAATGACACAAATTTTGCTGGGACGGATTACAACATGACCGGCCGTGAGCACGATAGCGATGATGGTGTCTCACTGTCTGCCCATGGGTCTTTTGACTCGAAAGGCACGGATGGAAAAGTCATTGTCAGCAATAATGCCATTAAAGTGACGGTGAGCGGTTATGCCGGTGACAAGTATCGTGTTGTCGGTTGGCTGTCAGATGCGTGTATGAGTGGTTCAGACAGGCATAGTTGTCAAACGCCATTGAATTGGTCGGTTATGGCAAGTGAATCCCCTGTGTTCAGGAGCAAGGAACTGACATTACCGGATCAGCATAATTCTGATGGAACCAGCACCGTCGAGCTTGTGACAACGAACACAACACAGTTCGATAAGACGTGGAAGCTTGAGGACAAGCTTGTCACGCAAGGTGGCACAAGTGGCCATGTGAATGAGCTGACCGCACTGTTCAAATATATTTTGCGCGTGGAGGTCGTACCTGCGGACAATGGCTCAGGAACTGATAATGGCATTGGAGCGTTGTCAAATCTCAAGCCATCCAATCGGGCGACAACTCCCACTGGTTCTACAGACCCAGATGAGTCGACGCGACAATATGAGGGCCCGAATTATGGCACAACTGCGGCTAATTCTCATAGCTGGACGAATCCGGGTGAGATCGAAGACTATCGCATGACGATCATCAATAACACTGCCCCTGTCGTTCGTTTGCAGACAGCCATCATCGATGGTGATATGTTGCCTGATGATCCGACGTTCACGTATCAGAACGTGAACAGTGCCTATCCATCTAATCGCCGTGTCCGTACGAAGAGCATCACGCTGACGAAGCTGAATGAATTTCAACCAACATTGCAGGAGATGGCGTCAGCTGATTCGCATGTGAGCGATGTGCTCAACCAGTCGGTGTGGTATCCGCTCAACCTTGACAAGGATGGTCTGCCGATTCCTGAGAAGTGGACAATACCGGTATTCAATATGCCATGGGGCTATAAGAGCAAAGAATCGCGCGATAACCAAACGCAGTCCTCTATCTCTACCACCAAGCAGCCTGATGGCGTGTGGTATGACTCCAAGGCATCGTACAAAGTGGAGGGCACTACGAAGACTGGTCTGACATGCTTCCGCACATATGCGGACAACGACCAGTCCACGCTGGATCTCGCCTCGCTCGGCTCAAGCATCTCAGTGGCCAATGAGCCTGCCTCTGATGCTGATATTGCCACTGCTGTGAAGAAGAGTGTGCTTGTCGGTGCCGATACCGAGGGTCGTCTGAAGCTGACGTTCTCGCCGGAGACAGTGCCGAAGGCCGCCGTCGTCACCTGCCTCGTGCCTTACAGCCAGAAGAGGTTCGAGCTGCCGCTCACCGGCAAGGCGTTCCCGTGGGCCGGTGTGGTCGGGCTCATACTGCTGCTCATCGGCCTGGCGGGCACGGCCATCGTGCTTGTGAGGCGGCGGTAAAGGCCGGCAGGCTCGGCAGGGGGTGCGCGCGGCACTTATCCTGCCGGGTCAGAGAGCAGTGACGAAGGTGAGCGCGATGGAAAAGAACCGGGGGACGGCACGGCGCACGCGGCATACCATCACGCGTGCGGCTGCCCGGCATCGCGCCCCCGCCGATCGGTCGACGCACTCGCATGCCGTGCGCGGACTGCGTCTGACACGTCTGATCGTCTGGATGCTGCTTGCTCTCTCTCTTGTCGGTTATTTCCTCTGCGCCCTGCCCCCGGCCATCGGTGCGGCGAAGACGCTCGATGCTGACCGCAAGGCGCAGGAATACAACGCTGCCATGCTTGCCGGAGTAGGTGCGAAAGGATTCTCGCCGGCTCGTCTTGCCCGTCTGCGCTCACAGGTCGCCGATTATGACCGGCGGATGCGCTCGTTCTCCGTCTCCGACCCCTTCACGCCCCATCCGTCTGCCGCGTCCGACGATTACACGGCGCTTGTCGCCTCCATGCCGGACGGCGCTATCGGTACGCTGCGTATTCCCTCGATCTCCCTCAGCCGTCGCATTGACGTGGGCGGCGATCCTACAAAGATCCAGGGCATCGAACATCTGCCGCAGACCGCTCTGCCTAGTGACGTGGACGGTATCAACGCTGTGCTCGCCGGGCACAACGGCCAGAGCGACGATCCTGCCTTTGATGACCTCGACAAGGTGAAGACCGGCGATCAGTTCATGATCGATACTCTGGGTCAAGAGCTCGTCTACACAGTCGACAAGATCAGCACCGTGCGTCCGACAGATATCAGCTTGATTCGTGCCTACAAAGGGCATCGCTACGCCACGCTTATGACGTGCACTCCCCGCTATATCAACACGTTCCGTCTGCTCGTACGTGGCCGGCTCGTTGCCGTGCGCGATCTCGGGACGACCTCGGCGGCACAGACTGCCACACGGCAGACAGGAATGGAGGCGGCATGGTGGCCTGTCGCGGCGTGCATCGCCGTCGCGGCGGTCTATACGTGTGTGATTCTCGCGTTTGTGCGGTGCTTTCTCGTCGACCCCGCTGAGGCGACGGTTCTCGTAGCCGCGCCAACACAGGCTTTTGGGGCAGGGCCGGTTGCCTCGCACGAAACAAAAGCACCGCACAAAACGCAGATAGGTCGTAGCCAAGGCACGGGCGACGGCCACGAGAGCAAGGGCAGCGCGCAGAAATGACAAAGGAGGCGATGATGACTGAGACGAAGACCGGGCAGATGGACGATGGCAATGCGGCGCCCACTACGCCAGACGTACCCAAGAAGGGCAGTGAGCACGGCAGGGCTCACCGCTTCGACTGGCACAACATCATCGAGGCGCTCGCCTTCCTCGTCGGGCTGACCATCTTCCTCTACCCGCTCATCGCCAGTTATGTCAACTACTCCCAGCAGGCGCAGACGATCGACAACTATGACGCCATTGTCAGCCGGCTCTCGCCCAAGGTACGCGAGAAGATGTGGAAGGACGCGAAAAAGTACGATGTGGAGCTTGGCAAGCCGCATCTGCGCGATCCGTTCAGCACCAGGTCGCTGCACGCCCCGCTCGACCGCTACTGGAAGACGCTGGACGTGGACGGCCACGGCATGATGGCCTACGTGGAGATCCCCAAGATCCAGGTGAAGCTGCCGGTCTACCACGGCACCTCCGATAAGGTGCTCGCCAAGGGCACCGGCCACATCGCCACCACCCATCTGCCCACCGACAACAAGACCGTCCACTCGGTCATCACCGGGCACACGGGCCTCGTGGGGCACGTCTTCTTCGACAATCTCACCCAGATGAAGAAGGGCGACACGTTCGAGGTGCGCGTGCTCACCCATCACCTCACCTACAAGGTGGATTCGATCACCGTCATCTGGCCCACGCAGGTCAAGGCGCTGCAACCGGTCGCCGACAAGAACTACGTGACGCTGCTCACCTGCACGCCCTACGGCGTGAACGACCACCGTCTGCTCGTGCGCGGGCATTACATCGGCGAGAGCAAACCGCTGACCAAGCCGACGGGACTGCCGCTGTGGGTGCTGTGGCTGTTCCTGCTCATGGTGCTGCTGTGCGTGCTGGCGGAGATGTGGTGCCACAGGCGCCGTACCCGCAACCGCTGGCTGCTCGAGGACGACGCGCAGAAGGGCCGGCCCGAGAAAGAAACTAGTGACAATGCGGCGTCGGCGGCAGCTGCGACCAAGGCGGCGGAAACTGCTGGGAAGGCTGATGACGAGCAGTCCGGCCGCCTGGACGTGGAGAAGATCCGTCGGCGCATGCGCTGGGAGCTCGCCGGCATCTGGGTGTTCTCGCTGCTCGCCGTGTTCTTCGCCTGGGCGAGCTTCGGCATGATGATGCGCACCGGCTTCCTGCCCGCCTTCGATCTCGGTTACTCGTGGTGGGACTCGCACGTCACCTACTGGTTCTCGATCACCGGCATGCAGCACCTGAGCATGCCGATCAACTGGTGAGGAGGATGAGATTCTATGGTTTTTGCTCCGTGATTCTGATTGATCCGTATAGAAACTTACCTAAAATAGAAATTGGGAATTCTCGAAAATCTGTGAAAGTTGTACAGATGTGTCGCCGAGGACGCACCTGTGCAAGCCCGGGGGAGAAACGGGGTGGAACAGAGATTTCGGGAGCGGGAGAGAGAAGAACCAAATGGGAAAGGTACTGAGGAATGCCCTCGCCGGGCTTGTGGCCGCCGCGACCCTGCTGTCCGGCGGACTTTGCGGTCTTTTCGTCTCTCCCGCGGCTGCCGCCGGCGCGGAGGCCGGCACGCCGTATGGCACCGTCGACGACTTCGAGTCCGGCTCGGTACAGGCGACAAAACCGGTCAATCTCACCGTCACCAAGTCCAAATCAGCGGACAAAGGCGGGACGGATACCGGCGCCCAAGACCAGAGTGACAACACGAATACCAGCACGGAGCCGGAATCGGGCATACGGTTCATCCTGCGCCAGGTGACGCCGAAGGTCGCGAACGGCAAAGTCGTCGCCACAGGCAAGACCCCGCCCACCACGCAGGCCGGCTGGGAGACGCTCTGGCACACGGTTGATCCAGATGATTCCGACACGTATGACGTCAAGGCGACCTATTACGGCACCACGGACAATACAGGTACCATCAACTTGTGGTACCTGAACAAAGAGCAGACGCGACCCATCATCTATCTTCCCGCGGGCCATAAGCTGTATGTGCTGATGGAGGATCCGGCCACGGTTCCCTCCACCGTCACCCGGACGGCCAATTCCGTGTTTGACATGCCTTACCGCACCACCAACACCGTGGGAGGCGTCAAGAAGGCCGGTTTCGTCTATAACCTCCATGTCTATCCGAAGGATGTCTCCAAAAAGGATCTCAACAAGATGCTCGTGTCCGTCCAGAAGATCACGGGTTCAGGCAGCAGCATGACCACAAAACCCGTGGACAGGCGGCTCGTGCAGGTCGGCGATGTGCTCACCTACGACATCAGCCAGAAGATCTATGACACATACACCGCGGCGTCTCTCGCGACCGGCAACAGTTATGCGAACGATGACGAGGCCGCCAAAGACGGCCATCTCACCTTCGACAAGATCGCGGCGAACAACACGGCCAATACAGCGACGCTGAAAATTGCGGACCGGCTCTCCTCCGCGCTCACGCTGTGGAATGTGTCCACCAATGCCGATTCTTCTTCGAATCTTGATAACGCTTCCAGCGTGTGGCTCACGTATTACGACGGCGATGGGAACCTGAAAAAGGTCCAGCAGGGCCAGTTCGTCGTCCTCGAGGGGGATACTTCCACCACCACGATCGGCAATCTGTTCTATCTGAGGAGCAGCGGGATCACGAACACTGATCCTGGGCGGCTCTCGGACTCCAGCACGCCTCTGTTTGGTTTGGGCGCGAAGCAGGCGCCGCAAGGTCCGGTCGCCACCTCGGACGGTGTGGGCGGCAATGGCACCCGCTACGCGCAGTGGACGCTGTTCAAGAATGTGCCGGACGCGCAGGTGGCCGGACTGAAGAAATATCTCACCTCGCAGAAGGCCCGCGACCTCGTCGTGCATGTCCGGCTGACGGCAAAAGTGACGCCAAATGGTGATTCCGTCGGCAATCTCGACGGACGACTGACCAATGATGTCGCCTCTGATGTGCAGGGCGCGACCGCCACCCAGCTTGATTCCTCGTATGCGCCGAGCGCTGGCTTCATGTTTGGCAAGACGCTCAGCGATAGCAAGACACCGGTTCAAGGGGCGCAGTTCCGGCTCATCCGCGCATCGGGGGCGGGCACGTCCGGTTCTGCCGGTTCTTCCGGTTCGGATTCGTCCGCGCGGGAGTATCTCGGCTCCGATGGTGCGTTCCATTCACAGAACTGGTATGCATCGTCCGCCGCAAACGGTGTCAAACCGATTACGGCCGTCTCGAACAACCGTGGCACCGTCGCGTTTGCCGGCATTCCTATCACGAATGCCGACCGCAGCGCATGGAACACAAATCTGCTTGCCTCGGATGGTGTGGATGTGGTGGAGTATCTGTCCCCTGCCAAGACGTACAACAACGGCAAGGAGTTCCATACGCCGAGCATGCCGTTCAGGCACATCTCGTGGTCAAAACTGACAGGCACGGCAGCCAGCCCTAAGAAGATCGCCACTGTGCTTGACGGACTCTCCGCCGACTCACGCCTCCTGCCGGACGGCTGGCCGACGGAGGCGAACAGTGCCGGCAAGTATGTGCTGGACTTTGCCGAATGGTCCGTCGACCATTCCGTCTACGACGCCCAAAGCGGCCCAGACGGCAAAAAGCACACTGCTGTCACCGCGATTACTGGGGAGAATGTGTACCCGGCCCTCAAGAACTATGTGCGCGGTGAGGAGACGCCGATTCATTTGCCGCTCACGGGCGGGCTCGGCATCATCCTGCTGCTCGTTGTCGGTGCGGCGATCATGGCGATCGTGGTCATCGAGTCCCGCCGTCGCAAGGCGGCGGCTGCGAAGCCGCAGACGCCGGTGCGCCCGCGCTGAGCATGGTTTCTTTGGGTGGAATATTGCTGTCCAATTGGTGAGAAACGGGAGAGTAGACTAGAAATTCCTTTCCTCTAGGGCATGAGTCAGGAGGCTGCCATGCAAACGCCCATCATTTCAAATGACATTTCTGCATTGCAGTATGCTCCTGAGAACCAGTATTTCGATCGCAAAAGCGCTCGCATTAAGCCCAATGAGCTTGCTCGTCTCATTGTTGCATTGGCCAATCAGGCGGGTGGCAAGATAGCGATCGGTATTGAGGATGATTACACGATCACGGGATTCACTCCGGAAGGTTCATACGATCCGCAGGAATTTGAACAGTGTGCGCTACTCAATTGCGAACCGATCCCGGATGTCAGCGCGACTCGTATCCCCGTGGTGACGCAGAAGGGGCAGAAGACCTTCATTCTCGTTCTTGACGTTCAGCCGTCGATCAATCATGTGATCCGGCGGAAGAACGATGGCAAGGTGTTCCTTCGTATCAAGGATTCCAGTATTCCGCTTAATGCCCAACAGATACTGAAGCTTCAATATGACAGGCACGAACGTTCCTTTGAGGACGAGCCGGTTGAGGATTCATCGCTTGAGGATGTGGATGAGGCTCTTGTCGGCCGTTATCAGGAGGCCCTCGGGAGCTCGGTATCGACTCGGACGGCATTGCGCAGCGCCCGTTTCCTGACGAAAGACGGATTGCTGACCAAGGCCGGAGTGCTGTTATTTGCCAAGAATCCCACGTCCTTTCTCCCGCAGGCGCGAGTACGGGTTATGAGAATTGCCGGTAAATCTCTGGCAACCGGTCCTCGCTTGAATATTGTGAAGGATCGGACATTTGAAGGGCCGATTCCGGATATCGTCCAGAACGCATCGTTGTTCATCTCTGGCCTATTGCGGGAATATCAGTACCTTGATGACGATGGTCAGTTCAAGGTCATTCCTGAATATCCTGAGTTCGCCTGGTTTGAGGGCTTGGTCAATGCCGTGACTCACCGGGATTATTCCAATGCCGGCGAGCATATCCGCATCTCTTTGTTTGACGATCGAATGGAGATTCTGAGCCCAGGAAAATTGCCGAATGCCGTCACGCTTGAGAATATGCGTACAACGCGCTATTCGCGGAATCCCCGCATTGCCAAGACTCTGGTTGCTTTTGGCTGGGTCCGTGAGATGAACGAGGGCGTCCAGCGAATCTATGACGAGATGGCGGCGGCCTTTCTCCACAAGCCGATCTACTCCGAACCTGAAGGCCAGTATGTGAAGCTGACTCTTGAAAACAGCAGCACCTCTCGGGTTCTCCGCACGGCCGATCGCATTGAAGACACCCTTGGTGAAGAAACGCTCAAAACGCTGAACGAGTACGAAATCCATGCCGTTCAACTTGCCTATACGAAATCCAAAGTGACTCGCAGGGACTTGGCGAATCGGATCGATCGCAGTCCCAAGACATGCAGTGAAATTCTGCACGGCCTTGTTGATAAAGGCGTTCTTGAGTGGCACGGCTCGTCGCCGCGTGACCCCCGCCAGTTCTATACGCTCGTACAGGCGCGTTAACTTCTC
>CAIFES010000008.1:30106-58077 GCA_903789535.1 uncultured Aeriscardovia sp.
ACTACTTCTCACTACTTCTCACTACTTCTCACTACTTCTCACTACTTCTCACTACTTCTCACTACATCGTCCGTCATATGCGAAGATGCTGCTTGGGTCATCAATCAGACGGTATTCGACTTGATGGCAAGGCAGGGTGAGTGGAATGAACGAAATATCAGTGGATGCGCGGCTGCATGCGCTCGTACAGCGGCGGATCGAGCTCGCGCATTTTACCGATGAGGTGAATGACAACATCGCGGATGGGTTCCCGCTTCATGTGAAGGACCGTGCGGGCGAGTATCCGGTCGTCGTCGCGCTCGGGCAGGAGCCGATCTCGCTGCTGATAGAGAATCTTGCCCTTGAGCCTGATGGCGCCAATGTGTTCGTCAAGGACGACGCGGGAACTGTCACCTATTTCACCTCGCAGTGGGGCGAAGGTGACGGCCGGGCTGTGGATATGGGTGATGAGAATGCCTGGGCGAACGGCAATTCGCCGGTCAGTCTGCTGGTCGAGCTGCTGAAGAAGCATCCGGAAGGCGTGATTATCCCGGGGCATCTGACGAATACCGGCAGCGGTGTGCTGAATGCGGTCAGACGTTCTGCGGGCAGCGAGTGGAAGGCAGAGTCGGCGCTCGTCTGAGAGGCCGGACATCTATGGACATGCCTCTCTGACACCATCCGAAAGGATGAGACAGGTGACGTGTGCTGGGGGATTCGGACGCATGCGCGTGCCAGGCGCCGACATGAATCGTCCGCCCGCACGATGTGGTCCACGCCTTCCTTCCCATACAGTGGGATTATCCACGGAGAATGCCGCGGGTGGGAGAGCCCGCGCAGCAATCTGCGATGCAGATGCGCGATGCAGATGCGTACGGAAGGGAAGGGCTGCTATGAGCCAGCAGGATTTTGGGGATCTCGCAGGATCCGCCGCGAACATGGGTGCACCGACCGTTGATATGGGCGATACGTCACAGGCCGGCATGGGTGCTGGCGCTGGCATGAGCGCTGGTGTCTCTGCCGGGGCGACCGGTGTGGTGACGAGCGACGCCAGCCGTGAGGCCGCCGTGCGTGCCATCGGGCTCGTCAAGGATTATGGCCGCGGCGCCTCGCTCGTCCACGCGCTGCGCGGCATCGATATCAGCTTTGAGAAGGGCGCGTTCACCGCCATCATGGGCCCCTCCGGCTCGGGCAAGTCCACGCTCATGCACACGCTCGCCGGGCTCGACTCCGTCACCCGCGGCACCGTGCTCGTGGGCGGACGGGACATCACCAAGCTCAACGACAAGCAGCTCACGCTCATGCGCCGCAGCACCATCGGCTTCATCTTCCAGAGCTTCAACCTTCTTCCCATGTTCGACGCGGAACAGAACATCCTCATGCCGCTCACCCTTGCCGGCAGGAAGCCTGACCGCGCCTGGATGGACCAGCTCGTCTCCGTCCTCGGCCTTGCCGACCGCCTGCACCACCGCCCCAGCGAGATGTCCGGCGGCCAGCAGCAGCGCGTCGCCATCGCCCGCGCCCTCATCACCAGGCCGGACGTGGTGTTCGCCGATGAGCCCACCGGCAACCTCGACTCCGTTTCCAGCAGCGAGGTGCTCACGCTCATGCGCCGTCTCGTCGATGAGACCGGCCAGACCATCGTCATGGTCACCCACGACGCCACTGCCGCCTCCTACGCGGACCGTGCCGTCGTGCTCGCCGACGGCCGCATCGTCGCCGACCGTTCCCATCCCACCGCCGAGGAGATGAGCAGCCTGCTCACTTCCATCATGGAGAACCTTGCCGCGCAGCACACTGCCGAGGGCAATCATCGTCTCGCCGCGCTCGCCGGCTCCAGTGCCGGGCAGAACGGCCACGGCGAGCACCGCGCCTCCGCGCGTCACGCCTGGGAGGCCTGAGAACGATGCGTAAAGTCACCTTCGCGCTCATGCGCCGCAATCTGCGCATGCTCGTGCTCGCCGGCATCGCCATCGTGGTGGGGACGGCCTTCGTTTCCGCCACCTTCCTGTTCGGCAATTCCCTGGGCGACATGTTCGCCCAGTCGGTCTCCGCGCCCTACGCCTCGGCCACGCATGTGATCGCCAGCTCCGCCGACCGTTCAGGCAATGAGGACGCCGTCGCCGCCAGCCCCACGCTCGAGACCGCGCAGGCCATCGCCTCCACGGACGGCGTGCAGGCCGTGCGCGTCAACGGCTGGTGGAGGGCCACGATCAGCCACAAGGGCCGCGCCGCCACCTCGCTCGCCGAGCCGATGTCCCTCTCCTCGCAGGGATCCTCCTCCAAGGCCGCCGGCCAGATGATGCCGCTGCACCTCGTCTCCGGCACCTGGCCGAAGGAGGGGCAGATCGCCCTGACCGAGGCCTCCGCCCGCACGCTCAAGGCGAAGGTCGGCCAGGACGTGCGGGTACGCGTGGCCGGCTATTCCGATGACGGCTCGGCCTCCGCCTCAAACGCGAAGACCGCCACACGCACCGTCTCCGGCATCGTCTCCGACCCGCGCGGCGTCTATGCGTACACCAACGGCGCCTCCGTACTGCCCGTCTCCGCCTTCCCCGCGGCCAGCAAGGCCACGAAAGGCAGCAATGACATCGAGAGCATCTATGTGCGCCTCGACGCCGGCAACACGTCCGCCGAGTCCTCGGTGCGCTCGCTGCTGCCCAAGGGCTGGAAGCTCAGCACGCGCCAGGCCGCTGTGCACAAGCAGATCCTCTCGCAGTCCGGCAACCAGGACGTCGTGCAGGTCTTCCTCATGATCTTCGGCATCCTCGCCCTGCTCGTCGCCGCGCTCGTCATCTCCAACACGTTCCAGGTGATCATCGCGCATCGTCGCCGCACGCTCGCCCTGCTGCGAGCCGTGGGCGCGACGAAGAAACAGCTGTACGGCTCGGTGGTCCAGGAGGCCAGCGTGCTCGGCCTCGTCTCCTCGGCCATCGGCGTGGGCCTCGCCTGCCTGCTGATGTGGGTCCTCACTCTGCTGCCGGAAGGCACCATCCACCTGATGAACGGCGTGCGGATGCGCTTCATCGCCTCCGCGCCGGTGTTTGTGGTGCCGATCGTCTTCGGCGTGGTCATCACCATCCTCGCCTCGCTCTCCGCCGCCCGCCAGGCCACCATGGTCACCCCGCTCGAGGCGCTGCGGCCGATGGAGCAGGCCCCCACCCGCAAGGCCGGCGTCGCGCGCGCCGTGTTCTCGGTGCTGCTGCTCGTGGGCGGCGCCCTGCTCGCCGTGTGGTCGTACAAGGAGATGACCGCCCCGAGCATCTCCTCCGACAAGTTCCAGAGCTTCCTGCTCATGGGCATCGCGGCATGCGCGCTGCTGTTCGTCGGCCTGACCGTCAGCGCCGTGTGGTGGATGCCGGTCGTGATGCGCGGCGCCTGCTGGATCGCGGGTAAGGTCGGCCCAGCCTCGAAGATCGCCGGCGCCAACATCCAGCGCAACCCGCGCCGTGTGGCCGCCACTGGCACCGCCCTGCTCATCGGCGTCACCCTCGTGACCACGATCGCCACGGGCGCCGCCTCGATGAACGCGACCGCCGAGCAGAAGCTCGACGCGCACTTCTCCGTCGACGTGGCCGTCATCGCGCCGAACGGGCTCAAAGACAAGGATCTTTCCGCGATGCGCCGCGTCAAGGGCATCCAGCATGCCGAGCGCGTCGGCCAGTTCTCGGCCATCGTCGATCGCGATGATTCCGGCAAGAAGGATGCACTTGTGCAGGCCGTGACGGTCTACGCGCTCACCAACGCCCAGCGCGAGAAGGTGCTGCGCGGCGCGGGCCTGACCGCGCCGAAGGGCACCGCCATCGTGGCCAGATCGAACTCGGTGGCGATCCACGGCCTCAAGAACAGCCAGACCATCGGCCTGCGCGTCGGCTCGACCGCCGCGACGACCGCCACCGGCGCTTACTCCGACAACGCCATCGGCAGCTCCGCCGAGACCGCGCCGAGCGGTGTCTCCGGACTGCAGAGCGTGACCGAGAAGGTCAAGATCGCCCGGTTCTCCATCCCCGGCGTCCCCGACAGCGCCATCATCATCAGCCCGTCCGACCTGCCGGAGAACCTTCGCCGCGCCGCAACGGCGTCCGGCAGTACGTTCTCGGTGATCTGGGCGCGCGTTGACCCCTCCGCCGACGGCATGAAGGTGATGAACGAGCTGCAGGATGCGCTCGCCGGCGCCGGCCAGACGCAGATCCTCGGGCCGATCGCCGAGCGCCAGGAGTTCGAGCAGCAGATCAACCAGATCATGCTCGTGCTCGTCGCCCTGCTCGCCGTCTCCGTGCTCATCGCGCTCATCGGCGTGGCCAACACGCTCTCGCTCTCGGTGATCGAGCGCACGAGGGAGTCGGCCACCCTGCGGGCCATCGGCATGACCAAGAGCCAGCTGCGCCGCTCGCTCGCCGTGGAGGCGCTCATCCTCTCGGTGACGAGCTCGGTCGTCGGCCTGCTCGTGGGCGCGTTCTTCGGCTGGTTCGGCTCGATGATCGTGCTCAAGGGCGCGTTCGGCGGCATGGTGTTCCGCTTCGACTGGAGGATGGCGGGCATCATCCTGCTCATCTCCGTCATCACCGCGCTCATCTCCTCGGTCGCCCCGGCCAACAGGGCGGTCAAGACCTCGCCGGTCGAGGTGCTCTCCGAGGCGTGAGCCAGAGTTCGGCAAGTCTGAGCCAGAGTTTGGCGGGCCTGAGCCAAGGTTTGGCGGGCCTGAGCCAGAGTTTGACGGGCCTGAGCCAGAGTTCGGCAAGTCTGAGCCAGAGAGGTTGCGTCCGATAAGGAAACGGCCATGGCACTTCGGTGCCATGGCCGTTTTGTTGTCGATGATGATCTCTTGTTGTCGATGATTATCTATCTGTCTTTTGTGCGGTGCTTTTCCTCTGCCACTCAAAGTCATTCCTTGTCGTTGCACCGATGGGCAGGCAGGTCTCAGGGATAACCCACCGCACAAAACGAAGATAGGGTTCGGCGGATCAAGGATCTGCCTGATGAGTGTCGAACGAATGGCCGGCGCTCAGTCCACCAGACCGTTTTCGTAGGCGAAGACGACGGCCTGCACACGGTCGCGCGAGCCGGTCTTCGTCAGGATATGCGCCACATGCGTCTTGACCGTGGGCAGGCTGATGAACAGCTTGCCGGCGATCTCCTGGTTGGACAACCCGTGCGCGATCTCGATGAGCACCTCACGCTCGCGCGGGGTGAGGGAGTCGAGGATCTGCCGGGCCTGAGGCGAGGGTCCCGGTTGCGTCGGGCGGACCTGCTGGAAGGCAGTCGGGGGGCCCGGCTGGGGCGCGCCGCCTGCCCGCGATATGCCGGCTGGTTTTGCACCCGGCTGCCCGCCCTGCTGCGGGGACAATCCAGCTGGGGCCATTCCTGTCATCGGCGTGCTGCCTGCTTGCTGGGGCGGTCGTGACTGCGCCGGCTGTGGGGACAAGGATTGCTGCAGGGATGGCCTTGACTGTGCGGGCAGCTCGGCCGCCAGCTCGTCCGGCAGCGGCTCGCGCACAAGGCGGGCGATGAGCCGCTTCGTGGCCGAAGGGGCGATGATCGCGTTGCCTGCCGCCACCGTGCGGATGGAGGCGAGCATCTCCTCGGGGGACGTGTCCTTGAGCAGGAAACCGGAGGCGCCCGCGCGGATCGCCGCCATCACATATTCATCCAGGTCAAACGTTGTCAGGATCACCACGCGGGTGGGCAGACCGAGCCGGGAGATGTCCGCCGTGGCCGCGATGCCGTCGCGGCGGGGCATGCGCACGTCCATGAGCACCACGTCCGGCCGCAGCGCGCGGGTCATGGCCACGGCCTCCTCGCCGTCGGCCGCCTCGCCCACCACGCTCAGATCCGGCTGGGAGTTGATGACCATCGCGAAACCGGCGCGGATGAGCGACTGGTCGTCGGCGAGCAGCACGCGGATGTGGGAGGGGGTCTCCTCGCCGTCCGCACCCGCCGGTGTGTCTGCCGACGTGTCCATCGATACCCCTGCCGGTGTGCCTGTCTCGTCTGTCATGACCGCCCCCTTGTGGTTCCGTTGTCGATAGTAGCCGGTGCTGTCGCGGTACCCGTCGTGGGGGCAATTTGGGCGGCGGTGGCCGATTTGGCCGGCGCGTCTGGGGTGGTCGTGGCGACCGGTGTGACTGGGGCGAGCAGCACGCGGTGCGCCTCCTCGTCCGTCTCGTTGCTGCGCAGCACCCCGATCAGCTCGCGGATATGCGCCAGGACCTGCCGGCCCGTCTGCGCGGTCTGCGAGAAGAGCCGGACGATCGTCGCAGAATCCTCGTCAGACACCTTTCCGGTCGCTTTCGAGCGCCGGTCGATCTCCTCCAGCTCGACGACCGCCTGCCCAGCCGAATCGCTCACCGTCCTCAGCGTGCGGGCCACCTCTTCGTGGATCTGTGCGGAGACGCGCTCGCGTTCGCGGCGGGCGGCGAGGCGCCCCTCCTGCTCCCGCTGACGCAGCAGCGCCTGACGGTGGGAGGCGAGCAGCACCGGGTCCATGCCGCGCTCACGATGCAGCCGTGCGAGGAACACGACGATGAGCACGCTGGCGCCAAAAACGATGGAGGAGATGACGAACATCGCCGTCATCTCGGGGATGCTCGGCGGCTCGGTGAGGGTGTGGTCGTGCCAGACGGTCAGGCACACCTCGCCCACCGCCGCGAGGAGCACGAGAACGACGCATGCCGGGGTCGCCCAGCGCCGCGAGTTTTCCGGCCCGTAGGCGATGAGCGCGTAGAGGGCCACGAGCCCGCACGCCAGGCTGAGGAACGGCAGCGGCTCGTTGAGCAGGATGGTCGCCAGCGTCGTCACCCCCATGACGGAGGCGGTCACTATCGCCGGCTTCTCCGGGTGGGGGTGGAGAAAGGCGAGCGGGATGGCGCAGCCGACCGCCCCCACATAGCTGACGACGCAGTACCACCAGTTGAGGTTCGGGAAGTGATGGATGATCTCGGGCAGGAAGAGCAGCGCGGCGAAGAGGCAGACACAGACGCTGATGATGATGTCCGCCACGGAGAAGCCGGACGGCGAGCCAATGCCGCGCACGCGCTGGCGCCAGCGGGCGGGATTTCCGCTATGGCCCCCAAAGGCTTTTGTGGTCATTGTCGCGGATGCTGTTGGGTGCGTTGCTGCGGTTCCCGCCGCAGTCGAGGACGCGGACGCGGGGGCGGATACCGTGGTGGGGGCCGTGCTGGAGGCCGACGCCGTTGCTGCTGTCGTCGCCGTTTCCCCGGGTGCCAGCGGGATCTCGACGCGCACGCAAAAGCCGCCGCCCTCCTGCTCGGGGACTGGCCCGGTGGCGAGCGTGCCGCCGCATGCCTCCACACGCTCGCGCATGCCGATCAGGCCATAGCCGGCACGATGCCCGTCAGCGGCGGCGGCCGTGCCCTGCCCGTCGTCGCGGATGCACAAGCGCAGCTGGTCGGCTTCCCAGTCCTCCTCGATGAGCGCGCGCACCTGCCGGCCGTCCATCAGACCGGAATACTTGCGGATGTTGCTCAGCGATTCCTCCACCGTGCGGTAGAGGGTCTCGGAGACGAGCGGATGCGTGGCGAGGAAGGCGGCGTCAGGCCGGCCCTTCACCGTGCGCGTGACGGTCAGCCTGCCCATCGCGCTCAGACGCGCCTCCTGCACGAGGCCGTCGATCCGCGCGTACGACGGCGCGGGGTCCGTCGTCTGCGGGCTAGGGGTATCAGGATCCGTGGCGTCAGGACTGCCCGCTTCCCAGGGCATGGACCCGGCGAGGGAGCCATTCGTGGGAGTATCCGTGGACCCGGCAGTCGGCCCGGTGGCAGAACCGTCCGCCCCCATGCCAGCAGGGTTCATCTGCGCGGTATCGCCCGGAAACTGCGTCTGCCTGCCCGCCGTCAGCAGCGCGGTCGTGTTGCGCAGCGCGGCATCCGCCTGCTGTTTGATGGTCCGCATCGTGGAGAGCGCCACTGCTGAGTCGTGCGTGCCGGCATACCGTCCGCCGTCGGCCAGCACGATGAGGATCGAGAGCGTGTGCGCCGCCACATCGTGCATGTCCCGCGCGAGTCGTGCGCGCTCGGCGATCATGGCCTCCTGGTCCTGCTGGCGGTTGGAGAGCTCGAGTGCCTCGTTGCGCTCGCGCATCAGCCGTGCCTGCCGAGCCGAGACCGCCCGGTGGCGGGCGAAACCGATCGTCGCCGCCGCCAGCAGGGCGCCGATCACGGCAAGGCTGATGTCGACGAGCTCGGTGGCGGTGCCAAGATTGGTGGTGTTCGTGCCGGTGATGAGCGGACGGCGGTCGTGGGCGACGATGTCCAGCAGGCAGAAGATGACCGGCAGTGCGAGGCCGAGGCCTGTGTACCACCAGCGCCGCCGCTGATCCCCGCGCGCGATGCCGGCATAGAGGGCGCACAGCGCGGCGATATCGCCCACGATGAGCACCGGCCCGATCAGCAGGCGCAGCACGAGCAGTCCGACCGTCATCCACGCGCAGGCGTCAGGATGCCGGTGCCGCAGCGCGAGGGGAAACGCATAGGCGAGCGTCCACCAGAACGCCATGAAGTCCGGCTGGCCCAGGAACAGCCCCGCCCCTCCGGATTCCTGCGAGAAGATGCCGGGGATGACCAGCAGCATGAGCGCGGTGAGGAAGTCGACGAGGATCCGGTGCTTCTCCGTCCACGCGTTGGTGCGTGTGACGAGGCTGTCGGTCAGGCCGGTCGTCGACGCGGGGTGCGGCGGCCAGGCGTCCGGCTGCCGTATCCCTGTCGGCGCGGGCCGTCCTTCCCGCCGGCGTCTCCTCGCAAAAGCCATGACTTTACTTTAAGTGCTCCGGCAGATGGACGGGATCGTGCAAAAGGATGAATTCTCATCGAATCTTGCATTGTCGTTTCTGTCGCCACACCATAAACGCCGAAGATATTTGACCGTGATGAACAGCGCGGAGGAGAGTAAACTATAAAAAAGTTGAAGATTCTCCAGCGCCCTTCCGACGCCGGTCACAGATCTGTGAGGGGAAGGAAGCGCGTCGGATGCGTCTGCGTTTTATGCATGAGCGTCAGCGGGCGGACAGGCAAGCACGTCAGGGGACGGCAGCCGTGCCGGTACCCCGCCGTCGTGCGCCGCGGGTGCTTGTCGCCTTCGTCGCCGCCCTCGCCACGCTCGTCTGCTCGGTCTCGCTGACGGCGCCGGCTTCCGCCGACCAGACCCCGGCGGCCGGTGTGCGCGCGATCGGTGCGTCGGCCGACAGCGGGGACGACTATCCTGCCCTCGTCGCCGACACGATCAGCCTCACCAAGGTCTCGGACGGCACGCATGACGGTACCACCGCCGACGAGTGCTATCTCAACTCCGCCAACGGTTTCCCCGGTGGTGACGACAGCGCCACCGACGGCATCGTCTGCTCCGGCGATACGGTGAAATATCATCTCGCGCTTCACCTCGAAGCCGGCCGCAAGCGCACCCTCACCCTCCGGTTCGACCTGAGCAAGGCCGCCGGGCTGGATCTGACGGATCTGAAGAACCAGCTCGCCTCCTTCTGCAACCGCACTGTGGGCGGCATCGCCGGCACGTGGAACGCGTCGGCCGCCGCCTGCGTCATCAGCGTGCCCCGTGGCGTCAAGCTGTCCGACGAGAGCCAGTTCGCCACGGATCTGTCCGTCACGGCCGCTGATTCGGGCGGCGTGCCAAACACGGGCAATGTGCTCTCCGCCACGCTCGCCACCGACCAGAAGCTGGACGCCGACGGCAATCCCTCGGTCATCTCCTCCGCGAAGCCGACCGACCCTGTCACCGTCATCTCCCGGCCGATCGCCGATCTGACCATCGACGCCGGTGATAACGCGAACGGGGCGAAAGAGACCTACACGCAGGCCGACAAGGGTGCCGGGCAGATCATCATCAGCCCGTATTCGCCGTCCTTCGAGGGATGGAACAATACGTACGGCATCGCCGCCCCCGGCCCGTGGACGACCGACGTCGATGTGACGCAGTTCGTCGCCCTGCCCGGCAGCGGCTGCGGCAAAGACAACGCCACCTCCTTCAGCTTCGACGACGGCACCGGCTCGCGCACGGTCACGCCGGTGCGCACGAGCCTCAATGGCACCGACCACTGGGTCATCAAAGGTCTCACCGGTTCGAAGAACGCCACCCTGCACTACCAGCTGCCGACATGCGCCCTGCCCACGGGTGCGAAATCCGCCACGCGGCAGTACGAGATCGGCCTGATCCCGCAGTCGGGTTCCTTCGCCACCTCCAAGGGCGGCACGAACATGCTCACCACCGACCCGGGTTCGGACAAAGGGTCGACTGAGTCCACCGAGAACCTGACGATCAACAAGCACACGCTCAACACACGCCGCGGTTATGTGCTGCCCAACAACAACTGGGGTGTGGCACGGATCACGTTCGATGAGAATGCCGAATCGTCGAAGGACGCGACCGCCGGCGTGACGTACTACGTGTGGGGCCCGCGCGACTTCAACAAGACGCTCTTCGACACCCCGGTCTCCGCCAACGGCTCCAACATCCAGTGGGATTCGTCGTCCGCCTACCAGAAGCAGGGCCTCGTCCTCGAAAACCAGCACGATGATTACGACCACGTGGTGCATGGCAACCAGATGCGCGGCGAGATCGACATCAACACCTCTGACGGCATCGTGGCGGACGTGCCCGACACAAGCGTGGTCAAGGCCGGCATCACCCTCAACTACACGCGTGACACCTTCTCGCGCACCATGGGCTTCGACCCCTCGCAGAAGGTCGTCGTCAGCTTCGCCTCCGGCAAGGGCGATCCCTCCAAGGCCGTCGTCCTCGACCCGTCCACCTACACCGTGCAGTGGCGCACGTATGCCACCACCTCCGACGGCACCGTCGCCTCCTCCTCGCAGGGCAACAAGCTCAACCTGGCTGACGATGACCCGGCGGGCGGCTCCTGGACCACCTCGCAGACCGCGCCGAACACCACCGTCAACCAGGTGTGCGTCAGCTTCAAGAAAGACGCCTTCCCCTTCGGCGCCTCCAAGGGCGGTCACCTGTACATCGATGCGCCGCTGCTCGTGCCGCAGACCTATACGAATGCCGATGACCAGGACAAGATCCTCATCTCCGCCGGCACGGTGACCGCGTCGAAATCCTCCGCGCAGTCCAAGCTGTGCGGCACCGACGGGTGCGCGGTCGGCAAGAGGCTCAACACGGTGCCGATCGCCGTGCCGCGCCCCACCGTGCTCGATACGACCATCACCAACACCAGCTCCTATGAGCTGCTCGAGGGCCGCCCCGGCTCCCGTTACGGCACGGGCGTCTATTCCACCTCCTGGCATGTGGACAATGCGCTGGGCGCCTCCTCCGCGCGCGGCCCGTTCTCTCCGTCCGTCTCGCTCAAGCTCGATAAGTGGTTCAACGCTTCCACCTTCAAACTGACCGGCTCGCAGTGGAAGGTCGACTCGACGACGACGAACAGCGACGGCACCACGACCGTCGTCGTCTCGCCCACGGGCACGGGTGTTGGCCTCACCCTGCGCGACACCGCCTACACCTCGTTCCTCGGCACCGGCATCGATTTCACCGTCAGGACGAAGACGGGCATGGACGTGTCGGCGCAGTCGATCACGGCGGACACCACCATGGCCTCGCCGATCGACACGCACGCCACCATCAGCTCCCGCCAGCCCTCCACCGCCACCGCGCACTTCGTGCTGGACAACGCCGGCATCGTCTACATCAGCGCTGACAACGATGGCAAGGCGGAGGAAGGCGACGACCTCTCGTGGACCGCCGTCATGCAGCCCGGCAAACTGCCGAAGGGCGCCTACTGGTACGACCGCGTCTTCCTGCCGCGGTCCGCCGGCTCGTCCACCGCGGCGCCGGACCAGAAGGAGAGTACGTGGCTCGGCTACGTGGCCGAGAACGCCGGCTGGACGGCTCAGTGCGACGCGGCAACCGGGCAGGAGAAGTCCGGCGTCTACGACCAGGTGTGCCGTTCCGCCTATCACGGCGGCTACACGCTCGAGAAGATCCGTCTGCTCGATTACGCCTCCGGCGCGCCGATCACCGTCTGGTACCCGTCCGCCTCCGACGCGGCGAAGGTCTCGCTGCCGGACGAGCAGAAGCAGTGCACGGATCCCTCCTCACCGGAGAACATGTTCGGCTGCGACGTGACCTATCACAAGGCTGTCATCGCCTCCGACGGCACGCTCTCGTTCCCCGACCTGCCGGCCGGCCAGGCACCGCTCGCCCTGTACGTGCGCGGTGACAACGCCGACGGCACGCATGAGCGGATGGGTGTGCGCCTGAGGATCTCGATCACCCCGAACGGTGAGAAGACGGACGACGCCTACGTGGCGTGGATCGGCATGCTGCGCACCTCGGAGAACAAGGACCAGTGGAAGGACATCAACAGCTCCCTCACCCCGTATGCCAAGGACCAGCTCTCCACCCCGTGGCCGGCGGCGAACAGGATCGTCACCGCCTCGGTGACGGGCACCATCTGGCGCGATGACGACAAGAACGGTTCCATCGGCAGCAGCGAGGAAGGCCGCTACACGGGCGTCACCGTCACGCTGCTCAGATGCGCCGCGGATGGCACCGCCTGCACCACCGCGGCGACCACCACGTCGGATTCCAACGGCACCTACGATTTCACCGGCCTGAAGCACGGCACCTACAAGGTGAGTCTGGGCAAGGTCCGCACCGACGCCCAGGGCAAGGTGACCACCGGTGACGGCACCCTCAAAGCCGATGGCACGGACCGCTTCGGTGTCACCCGTTCGACGACGCAGACGTATTCCTACAACGGCCGGCACGGCACTGACGCAAAGACCAGCGCCATGGCGAGTTTGAGTGCCGGCCAGCAGCTGGAGCACGTCGACTTTGGTTTCTATCGCCCGGTGGCCGACGCCTCGCTCGACAAATCGCCGTCCGTCACCTCCGTGGACGCCGACGGTACCACCGGCACCGCCAAGTGGGATATCACCGTGCGCAACACCGGCAACCTGCCTCTCACCTCGGCGAGTCTGACTGACAGGCTCAGCGACTCCGCCTACGACGTGAGCGCGAGCATGGACCATACCTCGCGCGCCGAGCTCGACCAGGCGTCCGTTGCCTCGGATCTGGCCGGCTCGGCGGCCCCGCTGTTCACCGACAAGGACGGTTACCTCTACGGCGTCGCCTGCACGGGCACTGGCACGGGGTGCAGTCTCAAGGAATACGGCCGGGGCGGCTCCACCGCGCCGTACCCGTTCTTCGCCGGCATGGCGAGCAGGCCGGTGTTCTCGCCGACCTATCTTTCCGGCACGACGGATACGAAGACTGCCGGAGGAGCCTACTTTGCCGACGCGCAGGGGGTGCTCTACCGCTTTGACCCGCGCAACACGGCCTCGCCGGTCACACAGGTCGAGTTCGGCGCGTCCGATCAGGATGCCAGCTTCAAACCGGGGCTCGTGCAGACCGATCCGATCGGCGGCAACGGCATCGTGCTCATGGCCGACCGCCAGGGCCGCCTGCACTCGCTGTCCACCACGAGCCGCTCCGCCCGCGAGCTCGGGGTGTTCGGCGGCGATGCAGAGACGCATGGGGACAGCTGGGATCCGCATCCGCACTTCGCCGATACGACGACGCTCGCCCTGTGGGGCACGCTGCCGGCACGTGTGGCCCTGACCAGCAATACCGGCAAGCTCAGCGTGGTGGACGTGGCCGCCGACGGCTCGTTCTCCACTTTCTACACGCTTTTGGCAGGATTCACCGATCCGGCGACGGTGACGTTCCCTGCCGGGATGGCCGCCCAGATTGATGACCAAGAGGCCCGCAGGCAGTTGAAGTGCATCCCGGATCCGACCGGCGGTTGTGTCAATGTAACCGGCATGGGTGCCGCGGGCCTGACCGCCACGGACGGCACGTTCTACCTGCTCACCGATTATTCGGGTGGCACTGCGAATATATGGCTGCTCAATCCGAGTGTGTACACGTCCGATGACAACGACGCGTTCGCCAGCCCCGCCCCGATCACGATGCCGGTGATGCACCGGATTCTGCCGTTCCTGCTGCCGGGAACGAAGGATCCGCTCAACATGAACCTGCAGCACCTCTTCTACACCGACTCCCAGGGGCAGCTGTGGGCGCTCACCCGCCATTACCACGACGCCAGCGTTGCCGGTGTGGACCGTTCGCGCATCACCGCCGGACAGGGCGTCTCGCAGCCGCGGTTCGCCTCCGGCCTGGCGTGGATCGGCACCTCGCTGAGCGACCCGGACACAGCTTCCACCGCGGTGACCGACGAGCGCGGCCATCTGTGGAGCGTTACTGTCAACAACAATTGGAATGCCTCTGGGCTGAAGCACTCCTTCTCCGCCTTCCGGTTCGGCCAGGAACAGAACCTGCGCTCGCTGGAATCCGTCGATCCCGCTTCCGTCACCCTCAAGGCGAACACGCCGATGGCGGACCAGAACGGCCGGCCGGTCTTCAGCGCGATCGTCTCGGACGCCGCCGGCACGCCGTACCAGATCCAGCTTGCCGACACGCGGGCACAGATTTCGTATAATATCTGGACGAATCCGGACAACTATAACTTGTACATCGGCGACGGCGCGTGGCACACTTCTGTACTTTCGCACAGTAACGGGTATGCCCTCATCGCCGCCGATTCCGTGCTGAGCGCTACCGGTGCCGGTACGAATCCGACGATCGGCACCCTCGCGCCCGGCTCCTTCATCCCTGTGGGAAGCGGGACGATGTTCACCGATGGCGCCGGGACCGTCTGGTTCGCGCAGGGCACGGATCCTGCGGCTGATGCCTCCGTGCATGTGGATCACTCGCTTGCCGGACCGTGGACCCTGCCATCCGGAGTCCGTACGTATATGCTTGGCAAGGATAATCTCTATCACGGTGTCGGACCGACATACTCAGTCAGTGCACATGCCCTTGCCAATCTGACCGCTGTGCCCGGTCTGAAAGGCCAGCTGCCCGACGACATCACCGTCGCCTCCACCGGGGCGTACGCATCACCGAAGAACAGCACGCTGACCGGCACGCAGACGCAGTGGTGCCTCGCCGGCTATTCGGGCGCGCAGTCCGACGGTTCCGTGCTGTGCGAGGCCGGCAGGGTCCGCATCGACCCGCTCACCCGCTCGCAGGACGGCACCGTGTCCCCGGCGGCCTACGGCAGCGTGTCGAACAAGGATGAGGCCGGTACCACGCGCCGGTGGATCAACAGGCGCTATGCGGGCCTGCCGACCATCCAGCCGGGCGGGCGCCTCACTCTGCACCTGAGCGCGCGGGTGCGTCTGGACGCCACGGCCGCCACGCCGGGCGGGCAGATCATCGGCAACCAGGCATGGTTCACCTCCGAGCAGACACCGCGCTCCGGCCTGCATGCGACGGGTTCCTCCGCCACCACCCCGTCCGGCACGGGGCTCGACGCCGGCGATCCGTATGCGCCGTACCTGCCGTCCTCGCTGACGAGCGCCCTCTATGCCGCCGCCGGCATCAAATCGGTCAACCCGGACTCCGCCGGCTCGGCGGTGCGCGGCTGCAGCGCCAACACCGGCTCCGGCACGCAGGCGAACGATCAGAACGATGATCTGTGCGACCAGGTCCCGGCCGTGTTCGTCGCCCCCACCACCCCGACAAAACCGGCCACTGGCAAGGTCTCCGGATTCGTGTGGTTTGACAACATGCGTCTGGTAAGCGGCGGGCGCACGACGGTCACGCCGAGCAACGCCCTCTATCGCAAGGATTCCACCGACAACGCCTCGTCGGCGCATCCGGATGAGCCGGCCGCCAACGTGCTCGTCACCATCAGCGATGCCGACGATCCCTCGGTGCCGGTGGGATCGGCGCTCACCGATGCGAGCGGCAAGTGGAGCCTGGGTGGGCTGACCAGTGGGCACGACTATGTTGCGCACTATGACACGGTGGGCGTCACCCGGGCGAATTCCACCGATCCGACTGTGGCCGGAGAGGACGAGAAGGGCGTCATCTGGCGTCCTGTCACCACCAACGTCGAGACCAAGACCGGTTCGTCGCTCCACTATGACCTGCCGGACGACTCTGCTCCTACGGCCGTGAGCACGCTGTATGACTCCGACGTCGACCAGACCGGTTACGTTGTCGATCGCAATTCCGGTTACGTCAAGCGTCTCACTGCCTCCGCGGACGGCACGGCCGGACGCGCCGACCTGGGCCTCGCCGCTTCTGACAAGGCCTCCGTCAGTGTGCTCAAAGGCTCGCACAAGTGGATCAGCGGCAAGTCGGACGGGGATATGGATGTCATCTCCGGCACGCGCGCTGTGCAGAAGGATTCCCCGAGCGGGGTGAGCGGTCTGCCGCTCTCCGCACTGCCGGACTGCGTCAGCCCGAACGCGCCGTGGAGGCGCAACGCCGGCCATCTCGATGACGGCGACGCCGACCCGAGAACGCAGGCTTATGCCCTGTGCCTGACCAACAACGGCAACTCCACGCTGACCGACGTCACCCTCGAGGACAAGACCATTCACGGCTCTGATGCCGCGATCTCCGGCACATTCCGTCATCGGATCCGCACCTCTGACGGCGGGTATCAGCTCGATCCGAGCACCTACACGCTCGGCACGGACAAGCGGTTCTATGCCCGCACGGCCAGCGGGTCCGCCGATACCACCAAGCCGCTCACGATGGCCCCGGGCGATGTGCTCGAGGGCGCCGTCGACGTGCCGTTCAGGACGGAGGATTATGAGGCCTCCGACAAAGGCACCAATGCCTATGTCCATGAGGATCTCGTCACCGTCACGGCGTCGTCCGATGGCACGACGGTGACCGACAAGGACTATCTGCAGGCCGAATACCATGTGGTCGATTACAGCCTGAAGATCGCCAAGACGAGCAGCGAGGATTCCTCACAGAAGGTCAAAGGCGCCACATTCACCGTCACGCGCTGCGAGGGCTTCTCGGGAGAGCTGCCACAAGGCTCGTCCGACACCACGCCGGTCTGCCCCGCCACACCGGTCTCCGGTGCGCAGGGCACATTCGCGAAAGGGCCGGTGACGGTCACCACCGGTTCCGACGGGCAGGCGGTCATCAAGAGCATGGATATGGGCGTCTACCAGATCCGCGAGGTGACGGCCCCGGACGGCTTCTACCGCCCGCAGGGCACGTGGTACGTGCGCATCGACATGCGCTACCGTGCCGGTGACAGGATTCCGACGAAGGTCATGGAATCGGGCCGCGATACGACCAGCCTCCTGCCGGCGGCGGCGCAGGTCGAGAGCAACGATGTCGTCACGTCCGGCTCGGCATGGGGGACGGTCACCATCGCCGACCAGCCATACGTGACCTCGCTGCCGCAGGCCGGAGGCCGGTGGCAGGGCTGGATCGCGGCAGGACTGTCACTGCTGCTGGTGATAGGCCTCGCCGCCGCCGGCGTGACGGTCATGCTGGGTAGGAGGGGCCGGTCCGCGCGTCAGGCCTGAGCTCCATCACCCGGAGTTCTCAGTCCTGCGCGATGGTGGTGCCGGCCTTCGGGCCTGCGTCGAGCAGGTCCACACGGCGCACGGCGAGCACCGGTACGACAGCCGGGTGCTTGAGGCCATGCTTATCGGCGAAGTCGATCGCGTCGGCGTAGATCTGGTCATCCTTGTGCAGACGCAGGGTGCCGAAGAAACGGTAGCCCTTCTTGGTGGCGCGATTGGCCACGGCGATGACGAGCTTGCCGTTGGCGCGCATGTTGCGCAGCGTCTGGCGGGCGGTGCGCTCGTAGAAGAACAGGTGTGTGTCGTCGAGCACACCCACCGACATCTTCGGACCGATGTCCGGGTTGCCCTCGTCGTCCACGGTCGCCACATAGGCGAGGTTGTGGGCGATCATTTTCTTCATATCGTCGGTCAAGGTGATCATGATGCCTCCTCGGTTTTGGTGCTTTTCGCGATGACGCTTCTCACCTTCCATACTAGATTGCGCGGCGCTGCTCGGCCCACAGCGCAGGCGGCACGCAGTCGCTCACAGCAGCGGCAGCACGCAGTCCGTGAACGTGTCGAGCGCCGAGGCGATGGTCTGGTCCATGTTGAGATAGGCGTAGTTGCCGAGACGGCCGCCGAACACCACGCGCGGCTCGTCCTTCTCGAGGTCCGTGTACCGGGCGAAGAGGCGCTTGTCATCGGGGGTGTTGACCGGGTAGTACGGCTCGTCCTCCTTGCCAGCGAAGCGCGAGTACTCGTCCCAGACGACCGTCTCCGGCTCCTGCGCGATCTTCTTGCGCTCAGGATTGAAGTTCTTGAACTCGATCGAGCGGGTGTACGGCACATCGGCATCCACAAAGTTCATCACCGCGGTGCCGAAGTGGTCCTGCTCGTGATAGCGGTGCTCGGTGAACTCAACCGTCCGCCACGTCAGCTGGCCCAGGCTGTAGTCGAAATACCGGTCGACCGGGCCCGTGTACACCACCGGCACGCGTCCGACGAGCGCCTGTTTGTTCCACGGCTGGGTGGTGTCGAAGAAATCGGCGCCGAGTGTCAGGCAGATCTTCGGATCGTCGATCATCCGGGCCATCCACGCCGTGTAGCCATCGGCGGGCAGACCCTCGTGCGTGTCGGAGAAATAGCGGTTGTCGTAGGTCAGACGCACCGGCAGACGGCGGATGATGCTGGCCGGCAGATCCTTCGTGTCGGTCTGCCACTGCTTGGCGGTGTAGTTCTTGACGAACGCCTCGAACAGCGGGCGGCCGATGAGACGGATGCCCTGCTCCTCAAGGTTTTTCGGCTCCGCACCCTGCTCGCCGGCGCCCTCCTGCGACTGCTTCTTGATGAGCTCGGCCGCCTGGGCGGGGGAGTAATGGGCGTGGAAGAACTGGTTGATGGTGCCGAGATTGACCGGCAGCGGATACACCTCGCCGTCGTGCGTGGCATAGACGTGATGCACGTAACCGGTGAAGCGCGTGAAGCGGTTGGCATAGGCCCACACGCGCTCGTCGGAGGTGTGGAACAGATGGGCACCGTACTGGTGGATCTCGATGCCGGTCTGCTTGTCGAAATACGAGTAGGCGTTGCCGCCGATGTGGGGGCGGGCGTCGATCACGCGCACGGTGTGATCGTTCTCCGCGGCCTGCTGGGCGATGGTCAGGCCGAACAGACCGGCGCCGACCACCACCAGGTCGGGCAGCTCGCTGTCAGTGGGGGAGGCGATTTCCTGTTTGTCGGTCATTGTCGGTCCTTTGATACTCGGTTGATAGTCGAGACGATTGGTATTTTCCCCAAGATTAAACGTGATGTGTGAAGCCGTTGTGGGGTGTGCGCCCGTGCGCGACCGGGCAACAGGTCACGATCCGTTTTGTACTGTCGTCTATTTATCAGCGCGATCTTTCTGCTTGGTGTCTTTTGATCTTTTTGCGCTGTGTGACTTCTTGAGTTTCTTGCGACCGTTTGCGGTGCGCGAGGGTGCCGACTCGGCGTCGTCGGGGCCTGTTCCCGCCGGTCCGTCGGTGCGCTTGGTGATCTGCAGCGTGCGGATGCGGCGGCCTTCCAGCTCGACCACCTTCATGTCGTAGCCGTCGTCGGAGGAATACGTGTCTCCCACTTTTGCCATCTTGCCGGTCTGGGCGAGGAAGTAGCCGGCGACCGTCTCATACGGGCCGTCCGGCAGCTCGATACCGGTCACGTCATGGAAGTCCTCGATGGTCATGCCGCCGTCCACGAGCGCCGAGCCATTGGTGAACACCGTGGCGTCCGAGCGCGACTCCTCGGGGCGGTCGTACTCGTCGCGCACGTTGCCGATCAGCTCCTCCACCATGTCCTCCATGGTGACGATGCCGTCCGTGCCGCCGTACTCGTCGATGACGATGGCCAGATGCTGGCCTTTCTTGCGCATCTGCGTGAGCGAGGGCAGCAGCTGCGAGGTGCCCGGCAGCTGCATCACCGGCCGCACCACGTCGCGCACCGTGCTCACCTTCTTGCTGCCCAGATCGAGCAGGTCACGCACATGCACAAAGCCGATCACATGGTCAAAATCCGTGCCGATCACCGGGTAGCGCGAGTAGGGCATGCCATGCACGTACTGCTGCGCCTTCTCGATAGGCATGTCCGCCTCCAGGAAGGTGACGTCGGCGCGCGGGCGCATCACCTCGCTGATCGCCGTGTCGGAGGCGTCGAACACGTCGTCGAGGATCGTACGCTCCTCGGTGCCGATCTGGGCGTTGGAGGAGACGAGCACGCGCAGCTCGTCGTCGCTGACCTGCGACTCCGTCTCGTTCGGGTCGAAGCCGAACAGGCGCACCAGGCCGTTGGTGAGCTTGGAGATGAGCCAGATGAGCGGGGTGCAGAACGTGGCGAAGGCGTCCACCGCGGGCACGACCGCGCGGGCGATCTGCTCGGTGCGCTGCATGGCGATGCGCTTGGGCACCAGCTCGGAGAAGACGATGGAGAAGTAGGAGATGATGAGCGTGAGGAGAATGGTGGAGAGCACGCCGGCCACGGATTTCGGCACGCCCCAGCCGATGAGGATCGGGTTGATGTCAGGCGTGAGCGCGGAGGCGCCGAACGAGGCGGAAAGGAAGCCGGTGAACGTCGTGCCGATCTGCACGGCGGAGAGGAAGCGATTCGGGTTGGAGGCGACCTTCGCCACCTTCTTGCCGCGCGCATCCTGCTCGGCCATCTGCTCCACCTGCGAGCCGCGCAGCGAGACGAGCGTCATCTCCGTGCAGGAGAAGACGGCGCCGATGAGCTGGAACACAAAGATCAGCAGAACGTTCAGCCAGAAATTCACTCTTCAAGGATAGAAGAAAGCGGCAACGACGGGCCTTGTGGGACGCACAGGGCTGAATCGTGCCGAAGGCCGGTGTTGCATGACCAGACATTCGATAAGCCGCCACAGACCCAATCGATGCTTGATGATCGATGCTTGATAGTCTGCGGCGGCGTGGAAAAGACAGCCGAAGGCGCGATGACCCCGTCTCAGTCGTAGTACTTCATGCCCATGGCCTCGCGCACCTGGTCGAGCGTCTCGCCCGCGATGTGGTTGGCCTTGTGGTTGCCATCGCGCAGGATGTCGCGCACGGTGTCCATGTCCTTGGCGAACTCGGCGCGGCGCTCGCGCATCGGCTCGAGATAGCCGTTGACGGCCTTGGTGGTGTACTCCTTGAGCGCGCCGGCGCCCGCGGAGCCGATCTGCTCGGCGATGTCCTGCGGCGGCACGCCCGCGCACAGCGAGGCGGTGGTCAGCAGCGCGGAGACCTCCGGGCGGTGGACGGGATCGTAGGTGATCGTGCGCTCGGAGTCGGTCTTCGCCTTGCGGATGAGCTTGGCGGTCTCCTCCGGGGTGGCGGAGAGGATGATCGAGTTGCCGCGCGACTTGCTCATCTTCTTGCCGTCGAGGCCCGGGATCTCGGGCGCGTTGGTGAGGATGGCGTCCGGCTCGGGGAAGACCGGCTTCTTCGGCGAGTAGCGGCGGTTGAAACGACGGGCGATGGTGCGGGTGATCTGCACGTGCGGCAGATTGTCCTTGCCGATCGGCACGACGTTGGCCTTGCAGAAGAGGATGTCGCACGCCTGGTGGACCGGGTAGGTGAGCAGCAGGCCGGTCAGCTCGTGGCCGCTCGCCTCCATCTCGGATTTGACCGTGGGGTTGCGCTCAAGCTCGGCCTCGGAGACGAGCGAGAGGAACGGCAGCATGAGCTGGTTCTCTGCCGGGACCGCGGAATGCGTGTAGATCATCGTGCGCTTCGGGTCGATGCCGGCGGCCAGATAGTCGAGCACGAGGTTGAGCACGTTGTCCTGGATGTGGGCGGTGGTGTCGCGGTCGGTGATCACCTGATAGTCGGCGATGATGATGTTGGACTGCACGCCCATGTTCTGCAGGCGCACGCGCTCCTGCAGCGAGCCGAACAGATGGCCCAGATGCAGGCGGCCGGTGGGCCGGTCGCCGGTGAGCATGCGGAAGTCGCCCGGGTTCTGCTCGAGCCTGGCCATCACGGCCTTGCTGCGCGCCTGCTCGGCCTCGAACGTGGCGCTGATCTTGTTGCCCGCCGCCGTGTACTGCGCCGCGCCGGTGCTGTCTGATGTATCCGATTCTGGCTGCTGGAGGGGTTCGTCCGCCATCGCGCACCTCATCATCATGTTGAAGGAAGACCCGTCGTTCCAAGGAATTCCGGCTTTGCTATCGCTTTTACCTTAATTGGCGCGTCTGACGCGCACGGTGGTGTAAAGTCAACAAATGGTGAAGTGGACAGCATAGACGCGGCGTTTGCGCCGCGGTGACATAGTAGGAGGCCGAATGGGCCGCGGACGTCAGAAGGCCAAGCAGAGGCGCAACGCACGCAAACTCAAGTATCTGACGACGGATACCGATTACGACGAGCTGCAGAGGGAGCTGTCCCAGGCCGATTCGGACGAGGACGAGGGCAAAGCCGACCCGTTCGCGCAGATCGACAGGGATTATGTTCGCCAGCAGGAGATGGACGAGTACGCCAAGTGGGCCGAGGAGGCCGCGAAGAAGGCGCAGTCCGCCCCTGCCGCTGCTGCGAAACCCGTGCATCATGCCCCGCTGCCGAGCGGTCTGCTCGCGGCGATGAGGAAGCCCGCCGCGCACAAGCCTGCGGCGTCGAAGACTGCCGCGCACAAGCCTGCGGCGCCGAGGCCCGTCAAGCCCGCGGCACCCAAGCCCGCGGTGTCGAAGTCTGCGGAGACCTCCGCGACGGCTGTCCCGCCTGTTGCCGCCTCGAAGAAGGCAACAGGCTCTGAGACTGCGAAGAAGCCGGCGGCGAAGAGGACGACCTCCAGAAAGTCGTCGACCACGAAGACCGCTTCTGCCGCGAAATCGACCGCCAGGAGGGCTGCTTCCTCCGCCGCGGCCACAGCCCGGAAGAAGGCGACTGCCACAAAGAAGACGGCCGTGCGGAAGACCGCGTCCCACACGTCTTCCCGTACTTCGTCCCGCGCTGCCTCCCGTTCCACGGCGAAAAAGATCGCCTCTGACTCATCTGCGCACTAAGCGATCAGCAAGCGATGGCTGGTTGAGCGATGGCTGGTTTCCCGATCGATAGACTGCCGTGGCCGCGGCAGCTGCGCGGCGAGGGACTCGTACTGCGCAGATGGCGCGAGGACGACGCCCCGGCGCTGTTCGCCCTCGCCTCGGATCCGCTCATCGGCCCGCCCGCCGGCTGGCCGCCGCATACGAGCGTGGAGGAGAGCCGCGAGATCATCGGCTCGGTCTTTTCTGTCCCCGGCACATATTGCGTGACGCTCGATCATGGCGTCGATGGCGCTGGCCGCGTTGATGGCGGGGATGGTGCTGATCGCGCTGATGGCACCGGCAGTGCTGATAGCGCCGGCTGTCGGGGCACCGATAGCGCTGAGGGGAGTGGCACGATCATCGGGTGCGTCGGCTTCAAGACGCCTGAGGAGTTTTACGCAGGCGTCGTCGCGCCTTTCGGCGACCACAAAGCCCTCGACCTCGGTTACTGGCTCGGCCGGGCCTATTGGCATCACGGTTATGCGACGAAAGCCGCGCGGGCGATGCTCGATCTGGCTTTCGGCACCCTCGGCCTGGACGCGGTCTACGCCACCCACAACACGGCCAACGATGCGTCGGCGGCGGTGATGGCACGCCTCGGTCTGCGGGAAATCGGCCGTGTGGACCATGTGGCCGAGGATCTGCTCGGCCCGGACGTCTTCCGCGACGAGATCATCTGCCGCATCAGCGCCGAAGAGTGGAAGAAACCGAGGACTCAGCCCTTGGACCCGTTGCGGTAGAAGCGGTGGAGCATCCAGTCGCGGAACTCGAAGTACCAGCCGCCGTCGATGGAGGCGCGGATCTCATCGAGGAAGCGGACGAAGAACCGCTCGTTGTGGATGGTGGCGAGCATGGCGCCCGTCATCTCCCCGGCGCGCAGCAGGTGGCGCACGTACGCGCGTGAGTAGTGCGTGCAGGTGTAGCAGTCGCAGCCGCGCTCGAGCGGGCGCAGATCATGCTCGAAGCGGGCGCGCTTGACGTTGTAGCGCCCGTCGTGCGTGTAGATGGCGCCGTTGCGGCCCACACGGGCGGGGGAGACGCAGTCGAACGTGTCGCCGCCGTTCTCCACGCAATGGAAGATGTCGTCGATGGCGGCGATGCCCAGCACGTGCCGCGGCTTGTCCTGTGGCAGCTCATCGCAGATCCACGCGCAGATCTGCCCCATCCGCTGCTTCTCCAGCGCACCGCCGATGCCGAAGCCGTCGAAATCGAGGCTCGCTACCTCACCCGCCGCGCGCCGGCGCAGATCCTCGTAGTTGGCGCCCTGCACAACGCCGTAGAGGGCCTGGTAGGGCTTGTCGGAGCGCAGCGCGGTCAGGCGCTGGTGCTCGGCCACGCAACGCTTCGCCCAGCGGAACGTGCGCTCCACCGACCGCTCCTGATAGGCGCGCGTGTTCATCAGCGTCGTCAGCTCGTCGAAGCTGAACATGATGTCCGCGCCGAGCTTGTGCTGGATCTGCATGGAGATCTCGGCCGAGAAGCGTTTCTTGACACCCGAGAGCGGGGACTTGAAGGTGACGCCCTCCTCATCCACCCAGGCGTGGCGCTTCTTGCCGGGGGCGATCACGTCGTCGCGCTTGAGACCGGTGACGTCCGTGGCGAGCGTCTTTTTGAACCCGGCACCCAGCGAGAGCACCTGGAAACCGCCCGAATCAGTGAAAGTAGGCCCGTACCAGCCCTCGAAAGCGGCCACGCCGCCGGCCTCGTCGACGAGATCCTCGCCCGGGCGCTCGAACAGGTGGAACGCGTTGGAGAGCAGCGCCTGGCTGCCGAGCGCCTTCATCTGCTCGGGCAGCACACCCTTCATGGTCGCCTGCGTGGCGACGGGGATGAAGCAGGGGGTGTGGATGTCGCCGTGCGGGGTGTGGATCACGCCGGTGCGGCCGTGGCGGAAACCGTTTGCGCCATAGCCGTCAACGCCGTCCGGATCGGGGCCGGCGGGCAGCTGCGTGTGGATCTCGAAGCCGAACGCCTGCCGGCCGAGCGGGATGGAGGCGGGGTCGGGCCGGCTGATCGGCGTCCAGCCGCGCCTGGCGGCCTCGCGCGTCGGAGCGGCGGCGGTCCCCATGCCCTCGCGCACCGTGTCGGGGACGGGGTAGACGCCCTCGTCGTCGGGATCGACGTGCCGAATGTTCTCGCTCTGTGTCATGCGCCCCACTCTAATCGGCACCGTTTATCCGTCGCCGGCTTGTGGCCTTATACAGCTCTGCGCTGCGACGGTGAATGGCGTGCTGGGGGTATGCGCTCCTTCGACGCGGTACATATGCCGACGCAGTGTCAGAGGGACCGGTCAAAACTGCTATCCGTCTTCCAGTGAACTCTCAGGCAATATTCAGAACGGTTCGGTTTAGTGTTATGTGGGGCACGGGGAAGTCTGCATGACGGCACCTGTGCGGAAGACTTTGAACCAACACGCGTCCTGCGGCATGCGGGATGCGCAAGCCGGCTCGCAGAGCGGACCGGGCACCGAGGCATTCGGCGCATGAGAGGAGCATCATGACAGACCAGAATCTCACTCCTGATCCGCGTCAGGATGATCAGGCAGACACCACCGGCACGAATACCGCGAACGGTGCGATGCCGCAGGGCAGCGCGCAGCCGGCGGCACAGAACGTGCAGAACCAGATGCCGGCAGGCCAGGAGACGAGCCCGACCACGCCGATCCAGACATCCGGCGCGTTCGGCCAGGATGACCAGCAGACGCACGTCCAGTCGCCTGTCTCGTCTTCGTCGTCCTCGGATGATGATTTCCTCACCACGCGCTTCGACGTGGACCAGGAGCCCGCGTCCGGGCAGGATACGCAGTCGTGGCAGTCGGGCACGGGCTACACCCCTGCCGAGGGCTATGGCGCCAATCCGACCGGTGCGCAGAACGCCCCGCAGAACGGTGAGGGCCAGAACGCGCAGAACAGCGGCGATCAGCCCACCCAGAACCTGAATCCGGGCCAGAACGGCCAGAATACGTATGGCGGCTATGGTTCCGGATACGGCGCCTATGGCACCAACACGGGCTACGGCACGGGTGCTACCGGTTATGGCGCCCAGGGTGCGAACAACGGCAACCCCGGCGCATACGGCACCAGCAACAACCACGGCTATGGCGCGCCCAACGCCGGTGCGAATGGTCCTGTGGGCGGCAACGGCGCGAACGGCGGCAACGGCGCCGGCTGGTCCGGCACGGGCTGGAACAACGCCGGCTTCAACAACAACGGCAACAACGCCAAGGCGAAGAAGAAGCCGATGAGCCAGACCGCGCGCACGTGGGTGGCGTCCATCGTCTCCGCGCTCATCGCGGCGCTGATCGTGCTCGGCATCGGCTGGGGCGGCATCGCCAGCGGTCTGATCACCGTGCCGTCCTCCTCCTCGCTCAGCTCGCTCAACTCCTCCGGCTCCGGCTCGGGTTCCGCCAAGGTGCCCTCCGGCAAGTCGGTCGACTGGCAGGCGCTCAACAAGAAGGTCGCCGCCTCGGTCGTCTCCATCCAGGCGGAGGTGAGCAACGGCGTGGCTGCCGGCTCGGGCGCCATCCTCGACAAGAGCGGCAACATCGTCACCAACAACCATGTGGTCGAGGGTGCCTCCCAGATCCAGGTCACGCTCAGCAACGGCAACATCTACACGGCCAAGCTCGTCGGCGTGGACACCACCACCGATCTGGCCGTCATCCGTCTGCAGAACCCGCCGAGCAACCTGACCCCGGTCACTTTCGCGGATTCGAGCAGCCTGGCGGTCGGCGAGCAGATCATGTCGATCGGCAACCCGCTCGGCTATGAGAACACCGCCACCACTGGCATCATCTCGGCCCTCAACAGGCCGGTGACTGTCTCCGACGAGTCGACGAACTCCGAGATCGTCACCAACGCCGTCCAGATCGACGCGGCCATCAACCCGGGCAACTCGGGCGGCCCGACCTTCAACGCCGCCGGCCAGGTGATCGGCATCAACTCCTCGATCGCCACGGCCTCCAGCTCCAGTTCGTCCAGCTCCTCGTCGGGCTCCATCGGCATCGGCTTCGCCATCCCGTCCAATCTCGTCAAGAGGGTCGCCAACGCTATCATCAAGGACGGCCATGTCGACCACGCCAAGCTCGGTGTGACCATCCGCACCGGTTCGGCCGAGGCGAACGGTGCCACGCGTGCCGGCGCGCAGGTCGTCACCGTCACCTCCGGCAGCGCCGGCGCCAAGGCGGGCCTGCAGAAGGGCGATGTGATCGTTGGCTTCAACGGCAACACGGTCTCGGGCATGTACTCGCTGCTCGGCTATGTGCGCGCCGCGGCCGTGGGTGACACGGTCAAGCTCACCGTCATCCGCGACGGCAAGGTGCTTGACCTGAACTGCACGCTCTCCGACGTCGAGTCCCGCTCGTCTTCCTCGAGCAGCAACGGCAACAGCAACAAGAACAACTCCGGCAACGGCCAGGGCCAGCAGGGCCAGGGCAATGGCAACAGTCGGGGCAACGGCAGCGATGACGACGATTCCGACGACGATTCCAGCGACGGCGGTCTGACCGATCCGTTCGGCTGGTTCTGATCCGAAACACAGGTCCGCTGTCTGATCTCCAGACACCGGTGTGACACTGGTGTGACGAGGCCCCGTCCTGACAAGGGATGGGGCCTTTGTCGTTCCCGCAGGAGCCGCTCCATAGCAGTCGCTCCTGCCGAGAGCAGTGTGGTTGGGGGCATCCGGCCGAACGAGGGCACTGCGAACGAGAGCACTCGGTCGAACGAGATAAAAGGCACAGAAGAGATAACAGAACAGCAAGAACAAAGAAAAAGGCTGTCCGTCTGCCGCGCTGCCAACGACGGGCAAGGCGGGCAGCCTTGCAGTTTCCTGCGTTCCTTGGTGAGGAAGCCCCCACCAAAGTCTTGATGAGGACAAGCCACCGCGCCGTGGATGAATGACGACCATCCGCGGCATCTGCTTGTTCCTGATAGGTTATGTTCGTTCAAGGAAAATTCAACGATGAGTTTTCCTTTCTGTCTCCAATATACTTCTCTTGCTGTGAGTGGGAAGAATAAATTGGGGTTATAGGACAGAACGTGGTGTTTATTCCTGGTCCTGTCCGTTGGGGCAGT
>CAIFES010000009.1:0-9785 GCA_903789535.1 uncultured Aeriscardovia sp.
TACTGCCCCAACGGACAGGACCAGGAATAAACACCACGTTCTGTCCTATAACCCTGATATCTGTCTCTTTTTCAGGTTCTGACGTCTTCTTCTCTTGCCTGTTCCGACGGTCTGGATGCCATCAATCAGGCTTGTTAAATGATGGGGACGAATTCTTTTTGCAACGCCTCATAGATATTTTGTTGAACGACGGCGCTGTCAGCCACAGTGTGGTGTGCGTAATCTGGGACGGCATCACTCGCTGATCCCGGAGATGTATGAGAGAAGATCCTCAAAAGACAACAACGAAACAATCGAGTACGGCCCGATCGACCATGAGCGTGTCGCCAGTAAAGTCGCCTTCTCATCGCAATCCGACGCCGTGGCGGACCGCCGCGACGCTGCTGCTCGTCGGCCAGGGATTCTCCCTGCTCGGCTCGACCATCGTCCAGTATGCGATCAGCTGGTGGATCGTCATGCAGACAAATTCCGGTCTGTCGACCACGCTCGCATTGGTGGCCGGCACACTTCCCGCCGCGCTCATCTCGCCGTTGGCCGGACTGTGGGCCGACCGACGTGGGCGGAAGTTCCTCGTCATCGCCCCGGACGTGTTCATCGCCGCCGTCACCGTGCTGCTCGCGGCAGGATTCGCCACCGGGCACGTCTCGCAGTGGGCGATCGTGCTTGTCCTCGTGCTCCGCTCGCTCGGCACCGGCGTGCAGACGCCCGCCGTCCAGGCATTCATCCCCGATATCGTGCCAGACGAGGGGCTGCTGCGCGTCAACTCGATCAACGGGGTGATCGAGTCGGTCAATATGCTCGCCATGCCGGCCGTCGCCGTGGCATTGCTGGCGGTCCTGCCATTGCAAGGCATCCTGCTCATCGATGTGGCGACTGCGCTGATCGGTGTTCTGCTCGTCGCCCTTATCCGCGTGCCGCGGCCTTGCTTGCCGGGATGGAAGGAGAGTCCATGCGCGACGACCGTGACCGGCGGCGAGGAAAGTTCCGTCGACACCAAGGAACAGGATGCGGCAGTCGGCACGACGCACAGAAATGCCGAAGACACTGCGCGGAATATCGATGAGATCCCGGATACCGGACGTTCCCGGGCAGAGGACCAGGGCCCAGACCAGAGTGCGGCGGATCTGTTGGGCGATCTGAGGGACGGCCTTTCCTACGCGTGGCGTCATCCGACGATCCGGCTCATCCTGCTCACCGCGCTTGTTGTGTGCTTTGCCAACACGGCGGTCATGAATCTCACGCTCCTGCTCATCAACCGCGTGTGGAAGAGCGCGACGCTCGTGCTCGGCCCGTTGCGGCTGACCTCCGCCTCCGCGAAGCTCGCCGCCGACCAGACGGCGTTCAGCGTGGGCATGCTCGTGGGCGGTGCGGTGCTCTCATGGCGGGGCACTAAGCTGCGGATCTCCCAGATGCTGCTGCTCGCGCTGTCCGTCATCGGCATGGGCGCGGGGACCATCCTGCTCGGTGCCGCACCGAGCCTGCTGGCCTATCTTGTCATCGATTTCCTCATCGGTGTAGTGACATCGTTCGCCTCCGCCCCGATGTACACGCTGCTGCAGTCGGGGACGGACGAGCACATGCGCGGGCGGGTGTTCGGTCTGCTCACCACCTTCTCCTCGCTCGGCACGCCGATCGGCAGCATGGTCTTCGGCCCGCTCGCCGACCTGATCGACGTGCGGCTGGTGTTCGCCATCGGGGGCCTCCTGACCCTCCCGGTCGGCATCGCACTGCTGCGGGCTGCGAGAGCAATGTCCTCATCAGACAACAGGGAGGCGCCTCCACGCTATTCTGGAAACGCTGAAGAGAGTCTCTGAACACCGGCCACTGCGTCCGTTGCGGGTGAAGAGTCACGAGACGATCGGATGGGTGGGATAGATGACGAACCGTAAGGAGACAATCATGGCAACATCAGAACCTCTGCCTATCGCCGTGCCCTCGGGCAAGCGCGTCTCGCTCGTCGAACTGTTCTACGACCTCGTCTACGTCTACATGATCTCCCGTGCGACCGCGCTCCTGCGGCACACGAAAAACGGCACCATCGACCCCCTCGCCGTCGCGGTGTTCGTGCTCGTCATCGTCGTCTTCGTGAACTCCTGGATGGTCCAGATGGTGTTCACCAACCGCTACGGACGCGGCTCGTGGACGGACATGTTCTTCTCCTTCGCCGACATGGCGATCGTGCTGTACATGTCCAACGCGTTCGGCGCAGGGTTTGACCGGCATCTGACCACTTTCTTCATCGCCGCCGGGTTGCTCTCGCTCACGCTGTGCCTGCAATACCTGCTCGCGCACCACCGGTCCGCCACCGCAGCCGACAAACAGATCACCACCATCTTCGCGGCCATCCTCGGCTTCCGCACGCTCGCCCTGATCGTCGGGGCAGTGGTGGGCGGCACGGTCGGTCTCGTCATCGCGCTGCTGGGCATCCTCGTCAGCTGGATCGCCCCCGGCTTCACCGGCGCGTACACCCGCCAGCATCCCATCATCTTCTCCCACCTGCTCGAACGCCTGACGGCGCTGACCATCATCATGTTCGGCGAGATGATCGTCGGGCTCGCCGGCTATTTCACCGCGACGGCCTTCGACGCGGGTTCCGTCCTCGTCTTCCTCACGGTCGCCGCGCTCTTCTACACCTACATCGTCGAATTCGACCACCTCATCGACGAGCATCGTACCGGTGAGACGGGCAACCTGCTCATCTATCTGCACTATCTCGTCCTCTTCGGCCTGAGCCTGATGACCGCCGCCATCGAGCTGCAGCACGAGGTGGAAAACGGTCTGCTGCGCCCCGCCGCCGTCATGTTCTTCATCGGCCTCGCGCTGTTCTACTGCGGCCTCGCGCTCGCGAACCACTACAATAAGCCGCGGTTTGTCGTCACGCCTGTCGTCGTCGTGATCTTCGCGGTCTCGACGGTGGCAGGAGGTGTGGTGTGCTGCGTCTGGCCGGTGCGGATGGTGCTGATTGCCGCGGAGACAATCGTCACGCTCATCAATGCGGTCACGATCGGTGCCTTTCTCATGAACCGGGGGAGAGTGACCCTCACCGATGAGGGCACGTTTGCCATCGCGCAGAAAGAGGACGCACAGAAAGACGTCGCGCGGAACCAGGAGTGACAGGGAAACAGGCAAAGAAGCCACCGAAAGAGGGGCAATCGGGGACCGGGCATTCCCTGTCAGGGCATTGTCCTGTCTTCGAGCGCAGCGTGATAGTGGCTATTAATACGATATCGTACTAATATCGATCGTATGAAACACGGAATCAGGGCACGCGTCCACAGTCTCTACGCGCCGGTCGTCGCCGTCAACGCCGTCTATGAGCGTTACGCAGCGGTCAGAGGCGTCGGTTTTCTCGACATGCTCGTCCTGTATGAGATTCTCGCCGACGACGAGCCGTACACGCAATCACGGCTGTGCGATGTGCTCGGCGTCTCCAAGACGACGCTCGCCTCGGTCATCCGTCGTCTGGTCGACAGGGGATATATCCGCCTCATCCCAGCGACGACCGATGCGCGTAAGAAGGTCATCGAGCTGACAAAACACGGCACAACGGCCGCGCACGCGCTCATCGACCCGCTCTTCGCCATGGAGGAGAAGGCCGTCAGACCCATCAGCGATGCCGATATACGGCGGATGAACGCCATGATCAAGTGTTATTCTGACGGCCTTTCGTACCAGATCGACGAGCTGGGGGAGTCGAATCCTGATTCGGACTGAGACTGTGCCGACAACGCCGGTGCGACAAAGCTGAGGAGGTCGCAGCCGTCGTCGCCTTCCTCGCCTTCGATGCTGTCCGCGCCTTCCTCGCCTCTGACGCGGTCGAGTACATTGACGGTGAGGTCATCCTGCGTGGACGGGTCTGAACGCGTGTCTGACTGCTCCTGACATTCAGGCCGGTGAAGGATTACGGCTCGAGATAGAGCTCACGGAGCCGATCGCGCTGCCCGTCTGTGATACCGAGATTGTGCGTGATGTACTGGTCGATGCCGCCAAACTGCTGCTCGATGGTGAACAGGGCGGCATCAAGATAAATATCATCTGCGTTGCTGAGGATACGGATGTTCGCGCGGTACGAGAAGTTCTTCCCGGCCTGGGCGCACCGCTTGTCCTGTTGTGCGCGGTAATCGGTGAGCACCACATTCGTCGCCAGATAATCCTGACGGATCGTCTCCAGATCGACGCCGAGCAGATAGAGCACAAACAAGGCGACCAGACCTGTCCGGTCTTTTCCTTCCGTGCAGTGCCACAGGATGGCGCCCGACTCGGATTCGCACAGAAGGGTGACGATATCCCTGATGATCTGCTGGTCATGCTCTGAGAGAATGTGGTCGATGTAATTTTGGCGCATGATGTGCAGCGCCGCGCACGGACTCGTATCGAAGGAGCCGAGAAGCTGCTTCATTTTGTCGATATCCGTCGTGTCGGGGGAGGAGAGCGGATACGAGAGGTTGTCGATGCCGTCGATGACGGGGTCCGGGGCGGCCTGCCGTTCCCTCTCGTAGCGCAGATCGATGATCGTGTGGACGCCGTAGTCAGCAAGGAACTTTTTGTCCTGCTCGGAGATATGCGCCAGCGTGCCTGTGCGCACAAGCCTGTGCGAACGGATGCGCCGGCCGTCGGCGCTTGTGTAGCCGCCGAGGTCGCGGGGATTGAGGATGGAGGTCGTGGGCAAGAGGTTGAGCATGACAGATATTATCCACGGCTGACCGGATGTCATGCAGAGAGGTTTCTCGAGCCGGTGAGGCCATTCTCGACGGTGAGCGTGACTGGGACCATATCGCGCACATCCTGTATGAACGGCATCACAGCGCAGACACACAACAATGAGAGTGAGGCCGGTCAGGGGATAGGTAGCAGACGAAAAAGACGACAGAAATAGATGACAGACAGAGATAACACAGACAAAAAGGGCGACAGGAATAAATCCTGTCGCCCTTTCTTATTGCCAGATATCAGTGTTTGTTACCGGATACCTGACTGGCGTTTCAGAACACCTGGAAAGAGTGTTCACACACCAGAATGCGAGCAGACGCTCTTGTACGAGAGCCCACTCAGATCACTCAGGCGTTGACGCGGTCGATGCCCTTCTGGACGTCGGAGAGGACGGAGTCCCACGAAGCGATGAACTTCGCGACGCCGTCGGCCTCGAGCTGGTCGGTGACATCCTTGATGTGGATGCCGAGCTTCTCGAGCTCGTCCATCACCTTGTGGCTCTCCTCATAGGTGCCCTCGATGGACGGATCGCCCTCACCACCGGCGGCAAGAGCCTTGAGGGTCTTCTCCGGCATGGTGTTGACGACGTCCGGAGCGATGAGGCTGGAGACGTAGAGCGTCGGGTTGTAGTTCGGGTTCTTCGTGGAGGTGGAGGCCCAGAGCGGACGCTGGACGTGGGCACCCTTGGCGGCAAGGGCATCCCAGCGGGCGTTGTTCTTGAAGTTCTTCTCGAAGATCTCGTAGGCGATGCGGGCGTTGGCCACGGCGGCCTTGCCCTCCAGCGCCTTGGCCTCGGCGGAGCCGTTGGCCTCGAGGAGCTTGTCCACGGCGGTGTCGACGCGGGAGACGAAGAACGACGCGACGGACTCCATCTTGGAGAGGTCATGGCCGTTGGCCGCGGCCTGCTCCATGCCGTCCATGAAGGCGTCGATGACCTGCTGGTAGCGCTCGACGGAGAAGATGAGCGTGACGTTGACGGAGATGCCCTTCGCCAGCGTGGCGGTGATGGCCGGCAGACCCTCGAGAGTGGCCGGGATCTTGATCATCGCGTTCGGACGGTCGACCTTCTTCCAGAGCAGCTCGGCCTGCTCCTTGGTCTTCTCGGTCTCGTGGGCGAGACGAGGATCGACCTCGATGGAGACGCGGCCGTTGACCCAGTTGGACTTCTCGGCGACGTCACGGAAGATGTCGGTGGCGTTGCGCACGTCGGTGGTGGTCAGCTCGCGCACGGCGTCGTCGACGTCGATCTTGCCGAGCTCCTTGAGCTGCTCGTCGTAGGGGCCGACCTGGGCGAGGGCCTTCTGGAAGATGGACGGGTTGGTGGTCACACCGACGACGTTGTAGTTGTCGATGAGCTCCTGGAGGTTGCCCGAGGTGATGCGGGTGCGGTCCAGATCATCCAGCCAGATGGAGACGCCGTTATCGGTGACCTTCTGGGTATAAGCATTCTCTGCCATTATGATTTTCCTCCTTTAGTGGCCGCCGCCTGAGCGGCGGCCGACAATCATTGGTGCTGAAGGTGCCTCAGCGGGCGGCCTTGACGGCCTCGATGGACGCCTTGGCGGCATCCTCGACGTGCTCGGCGGTCATGCCCAGGACCTTCATGTTGGTGGCGCCGTCGCCCTGCAGGCCGAAGCGCTCGATGGAGACAGGCTTGCCGTACTCGCCGAGGTACTTGTACCACGGCATGGCAAGACCGGCCTCGACGGAGACGCGGGCCTTGACGGAGGCAGGAAGAACAGACTCGCGGTACTCCGGGGTCTGCTCCTCGAACCACTCGAGCGACGGGACGGAGACCACGCGGGCCTTGATGCCCTGACCGGCGAGCGACTTGGCGGCCTCGACGGCGAGATGGACCTCGGAGCCGGTGGCCATGAGGATCACATCCGGCTCACCCTCGGTATCGACGAGGATGTAGGCGCCGTGACGCACGCCCTCGCGAGCCTTGGCGGCGGTCTCGGCGAGCGCCGGGACGCCCTGGCGGGTCAGGATCATCGCGGTCGGGTGCGAGTTGTTCTTCTCGAAGAACCAGCGGTAGGCCTCGATGGTCTCGTACTCGTCGGCCGGGCGGACCACCTCGAGGTTCGGGATGGCACGCATGGCGGTCAGGTGCTCGATCGGCTGGTGGGTCGGGCCGTCCTCGCCGACAGCGACGGAGTCGTGCGTCCACACGAACAGGTTCGGGATGTCCATGAGGGCGGCGAGGCGGACGGCCGGGCGCTCATAGTCGGAGAAGATGAAGAACGTGCCGCCGAACGGACGGGTGTCGCTGCCCAGCAGGATGCCGTTGGTGATGGTGCCCATGGCGAACTCGCGCACGCCGAAGTGGATCACACGGCCGTACGGGCTGGCATCCGGCCACTGCTTGGTGGTGTCGGTCGCAGGATCGAACGAGGCGCCGCCGTTGATGGTGGTCTTGTTCGAGCCGGCGAGATCGGCGGAACCGCCCCACAGCTCCGGCATGACCTTGGCGATGGCGTTGATCGCCACACCCGAGGCGTTGCGCGTGGCGACCTTGTCGCCGGCGTTGAAGCCTGCGACGGCCTTGTCGAGCGCCTCGTCGAAGCCCTCCGGCAGCTTGCCGGAGTGGATGCGGTCGTACAGGGCGGCCTTGTCCGGGTTGGCCTCGCGCCAGGCGTTGTACTTCTTGTCCCACTCGGCGTGGGCGGCCTCGCCGCGCTGGGCGACCTCGCGGGCGTGGGCGAGCGCCTCCTCGTCGACGATGAACGACTTGTCCGGATCCAGGCCGAGGACCTTCTTCAGGCCGGCGACGGCCTCGGCACCGAGCTTGGAGCCGTGGGCGGACGGGTCATCGGTCTTGCCCGGGGTAGGCCAGGCCATGAGCGTGTCGACCTTGATGAGGTGCGGGCGGTCGGTGACCTGCTCGGCCTTGGAGATGGCGTCGGCGAAGGCCTTGACGTCCTCCTTATATGAGCCGTCAGGCTGGATGAAGCTCACCTCGTCGGTGTACCAGCCATAGGCCTCATAGCGCTTGAGCACATCCTCGGCGAGCGCGACCTTGGTGTCGCCCTCGATCTGCAGATGGTTGGCATCGAAGATGACGAAGACATTGCCGAGCTTCTCGATGCCTGCGAGCGAGCTGGCCTCGGAGGAGATGCCCTCCTCGAGGTCGCCCTCACCGGCGGTGATCCAGATCTTGTGGTCGAACGGGGAGGTGCCCTCCGGGGCGTCCGGATCGAGCAGGCCGCGCTGGTAACGCTCGCCGTAGGCGAAGCCGATGCCGGAGGCGAGACCCTGGCCGAGCGGGCCGGTGGTCATCTCGATGCCCGGGATCTGGCCGTACTCAGGATGACCGGTCAGCTTGCCGTCGAGCGAACGGAAGTGACGGAAGTCATCCAGCGTGATGCCGTAGCCCGACAGATAGAGCTGGACGTACTGGACGAGCGAGACATGACCGCCGGAGAGGATGAAGCGGTCACGGCCGGCCCACTGGGGGTCGTTCGGATCGTGCTTGATGAAGCGCTGGTACAGCGTGTAGACGACGGGGGCCAGCGAGATGGCGGAGCCAGGATGGCCGCTGCCGGTGTTCTCGACCGCGTCCGCGGTGAGCGCCTTTGACATGTTCACGGCGCGCTGGTCAAGATCAGACCAAGTGAATTCGCTCATTATGTTTAATTCCCTTTCGGTTGCCGGGCGGTCGACGGGGGCAGGCATCGCCGAGGTCTCTCGCCTTTTGTACCGCGGAAAATTTTACGGGGAGCCGATGACGACCCGGCCGGCGGCTGCGCTGTCGGCGATGAGTTGGCAGTCTACAATGGTGAGTGCCAATTTCGTGATATGTCTGGAAGAAAGAGCTGGAAGAAAAAGCTGTGTGACACGATCGCGCAATTGCGACAGAGACCACGTTCTGGTAACAGATCGTCGGTGAACAGGAAACGAAGATCGGAAGCACACGGGAGGGACGAGGAATCGTGACAAAGAGGGACCCGCGCGAACGGCGCGTGCAGGTTCTGCACGCGGTGGTCGAGCGTTATCTCGCCACACGCCAGCCGGTGGGGTCGGCCGCCGTCGCGCGGTCGCTGTCCGCGCATGCCGTCAAGGCGAGCCCGGCGACCATCCGCAATGATATGGCCGAGCTGGAGGATGCCGGTTACCTCGAGCAGCCCCATACCTCGGCAGGAAGGGTGCCTACCGTACGGGCCTATCGTCTTCTCGTCGACCATGTCGTCTCCGTCATGCCGCTCTCGCCCCCGCAGCGCGCCGCGATCGTCTCCTTCCTCGGCGGTCAGCCGAGTATGGAGGACACCCTGCGCATGGCCGCGCGGCTGCTCGCGCGTATCACCGGCCAGATCGCCATGGTCAGCTCGCCCTCGTTCACGCATGCGACGCTGCGTCGTTTCGAGATCGTCCCGTTGTCGTCCTCGGTCTTCCTGCTCATCATCATCACAAGCACGGGCAGGGTGGAGCAGCGCACGATCGTCACGGCGCAGGCACCCACGGCACAAGAGGCCGCGAATCTGTCCGAGCGCGTCAATGCCCTCGGCCAGGGCCGTCCGGTCTCACATCTGGCGGACATCGTCACCTCGCTGCGCCATCAGCAGCCTGACGACACGGCACTGCAGTCATTTTCCGCCTCGGTGGCATCCGCGCTCTCCGGTCTGGACGACGCGGTGCGTTCCGACTCCTTGTATATGGCGGGCACGGCACGGCTGACGAAGAGCTCGGGCGTCACCCGCGAGGAGATCTCGTCGCTGCTCGATGCGCTGGAGGAGCAGGTCGTCATGATGCGGCTGCTTTCCTCCGTCTCACGGCTCGGCACGCGCACCGGGGTGGGCGTGGCGATCGGCGAGGAGACACATCTGCGCAGCCTCATGCATTCCTCGGTCGTCTCGAGCGCCTATACGGCCGCCCCGGAAGGCTGGTCCCAGGCGGGCGATGTGCCGGCTGATGCGGCATCCCCGGTGGATCGAGATTCCGCCGTGCCCGCGTCCGATGCCGGCGATCCGACCGATTCTGAGTTGTGCGCGCCGCACCACCGCGCCAACGCCCCCACCGCCTGAAAACAAAAACCCAAACACACGTAAAAAAAAAAAAAAAGACACAACACAAACAAA
>CAIFES010000009.1:9795-38503 GCA_903789535.1 uncultured Aeriscardovia sp.
GGTGTTTGGTCGCTTTTTTTTTGCATTTGTTGTCGCTGAGATCCTCGCCCTGGCCGTGGCTGGTACGGCCTTACGATGTATTTGTGTGTGTGGCGCCGCTGACACGCGGGCGCCGGCGCCCACGGCGATTCTACCGACACCGCCTACGTCGGATCGATCGGCCCGACCCATATCGACTATCCTTCGACTATGGCCGCGGTCAAAGCCGTGGCAGATTATCTTTCCACCATCATCGGCCGTCAGGAGGCATGACCGTGGCATCAGACCAGCAAGACTACTACCAGGTTCTCGGCGTGTCGCGGGACGCTTCCGATGACGAGATCCGCAAGGCCTACCGGCGCATGGCCCGCAAATATCATCCGGACATCGCCGGCGAGCAATACAAGGAGAAGTTCGAACAGGTCAACCGCGCCTATTCCGTTCTCTCCGACCCGAAGAAAAAGCAGATGTACGACGCGGGCGTCGATCCTGACCACCCGCAGCAGCCCGGCTTCGGGGCGGCGGACTTCGGCGGCTTCTCCGATATCTTCTCCGACCTGTTCACCGGTGGTTTCGGCGGTGCCTCGCAGCGAGGGCCGATCCCGCGCCAGCAGCCCGGCCAGGATGCGCTCACGCGTCTGACGATCTCCCTCAAGGACGCCGTGTTCGGTGCGGAGAAGAACGTCGAAGTCTCCACCTACGGCGTGTGCCCGACATGCAAAGGGGCCGGCTCGGCGGACGGCTCGGCCCCCACCCAGTGCCCGGTCTGCCATGGCAGCGGCTACCAGCAGAAAGTCTCGACCACGCTGCTGGGCCAGATGGTCTCGACCCAGCCGTGCGAGAACTGCCAGGGCCACGGGACCGTGTTCACCAACCCGTGCCCGACATGCCAGGGCGAGGGCCGTGTGCGGACCAACAGGAGCGTGGGCGTGCGTATCCCCGCCGGAATCCACGACAAGACGCGCATCCGTCTTGCCTCGCAGGGCGCGGTCGGCGAGGGGGCCGGTCCGGCCGGCGACCTGTACGTCGACATCACCGTGGCGGAGGACAAGAACTTCACCCGTTCCGACGACGACCTGCATTGCTGGCTGCGTGTGCCGATGACGTGGGCGGCGCTCGGCCATGCGGCGGATATCGACACGTTTGACGGTCCGAGGAAGATCCAGATCCCTGAGGGCTCGCAGGAGGGCGACACCGTCAGCCTCGACGGGCTGGGCGTGGCGCATCTGGACACCTCCGGCAACAGCGCGCCGCAGAGCGGGGCGCGCGGCAATCTCATCGTCCACCTGCAGGTGAGCACGCCGGCAAATCTCAACCGTCATCAGAAGGAGCTCCTGACGGCATTCGCCGACTCCTATGCCGACCAGGGCGCACTCAAACAGCAGGCAAAACCGATCGAGCGCAGGAAGGGCTTCTTCTCCAAGCTCAAGAACATGTTCGCCTGAGACCGGTCCAGGATCGTCTAACTATTCCGGGATTGTCGCAATCAACGGACTAGATTGTCGTCATCACAGGAATAGTCAGAATAGTCCGCAGACCACGCCACCTTCCGCAGTCTCAGCCGCCCTCAGAGGCCGAACCGTGCGTCGGAGAGCAGGCGCGAGCACATGGCGCGGAACTCATCCACGTAGCCGCCGCCGAAGAACACGCAATGGCCGGCGATCGGATAGAGCTGCCAGAGCGTGTAGCGGCGCTCATAGCCTGCCGCCAGCGGATGGACTTCGTTATAACCGGCGAGGATCTCGTCCTGGAACGGCACGCCGAACAGGTCGAGCATCGCCAGGTCCTCCTCGCGATGGCCGCCATGGGCCGCCGGATCGATCAGCACCGCCTGTGTGGTGCCGTGGTCCTTCGTCCACATGAGGTTGCCGTTCCACAGATCGCCATGGACGCGGCTGGGTGTGTCATCTGAGGCGGGGCCGAGCAGTGTGTCCAGATTGTCACAGATTTTCTGTGCATGGTCGAGATCCATGTCATCCAGCACACCGCGGCGCATGCCAAGCCGTACCATCGGCAGCAGGCGCGCATCGGCGAAGTAATCCTGCACATCCTTCCAAACGCCGGTGGGCATCGGCACGGGGTCCTGCAGCGGGCCGAAATAACTCTCGCCCGTATATCCTGCGGGCGCCGCTCCCCATGAGGGTGCCCCGGCATCATGCATATGCGCGAGCTGGTGCCCGAAGGCGCGTGCCGCCTCGGCGGTGGGGGAGGCGGGCGTGATCTTCTCGATATCGAGATGACCCTCGTCCACATCAATGACCTTGCACACACGCGGGCCGCCCTGCGCGGTCGCCGCGCCCATCCAGCGCAGTCCCGCCGCCTCACAGGGGAAGAAGCCTTTCGGCGGGAATGGGCGTGTCTTGCGATGAACCGAGAGTGTCATGACTGCCTCTTTTTGTCGTCAGAATTGTTTGTGCTGTCGGAATTGTCCGCGTTGTCTGATGCATCCGATTTGTCGGGATCGCCCGTCGTATCAGCTCCGCGTGCTTTATCCGGTCCGGTTGCCGTACCCGTACCATGTGCGTCGAACGAGCGCAGGAAGTCTTCCGCCTCCTGGGCGATATGATCAGTTCCCGACGAGACGGCTTTCTCCAGATCTTGCCGTTCGCGTGCGTCGAACTGCTTCTCTAACTCGCGCACATAGCCGCCGAGCGCGTCGTTGTACCGCACGAGCATATCCGCCTCGGCACGCCAGTCCTGCGCCTTCTTGCGCAGACCTCCCAGAGGCAGCCGCACGCCCGCCTCTTCCTGCACTTTCTCGAGCAGGTCAAGGGAAGCCTGGGGATTCGCAGAGATGTCGCCGAGATACTGAGGCACGCCGATCCAGATTGTCTCACACGTATAGCCGCTCCTCGCGGCGATGAGATTGATGACGCTGGGAATACCGATCGGACCGGTGTATGTATCGTCGTCGACGACGACGGGGTCGCCGTCATCCACGCTGACCGGCAGAGGGCGTGTGTAGGCCACATCATCGAACATCGAGGCGAGGAAGATGATCCGGTCAGCCTCCAGATCCTCGGCGATGCGCAGGAATGAACGGGTGAAATCCTTCCAGTGCATGGACGGCTCGGGACCGACGGCGAGCACGAGCCGTGCAGAGGGGGCGTCGCCGGTGACCTGATAGAAATCCATCTGCGGCCAGACGATATTCTTTCTGCCTGTCACCGTGCACAGATTGGGGCGCGTGAGCTGCAGATCATAGAAATCGTCGGAATCGATCGAGGTGACGCGCAGTGCCGGCAGCTCCTCGATGAGATGCCGCACGGCGTCGGAGGCGGCTGTGGCCGCATCATTCCAGCCGGTGAAAGCGGCGATCAGGACCGTCGGATGATCCGCTTGGTTCATGCTCATACCTATCAGAGTATGGGTGGCCCGGTCAGCAGGAGATCTATTGAGCCGATGGCGATGTGTCTGCGCCGATAGCCGAACAGGGTGGCGGACAGCTCGGGAAAGCGCTGTCTGCCTCGCGCGTGCGGGTGATCGTCCGCGGTGACCGGACGCGGCTGGGTGCGGCGACCATGTGCAACCACCGTACATGGTCGATCAGGACGGCAGAATCGAGGCATCGGCGGTCATTGGCGCGTGCGCCGGCCGGTTTCGGCGTCGGCGTGTCGCCTGTCACGACGGGGCTGAGGGGCAGTGTGGAAGAGGCCGGTGAAAATGGGTCTTGCGTTTGTCTGCCTGACCTGTATAGTTATCTCTTGTGCTCCGGAGCTGAGCTTCCTGCTCATGTTTCGGTTGTTTGCGGACATAGCTTAGTTGGTAAAGCGCAACCTTGCCAAGGTTGAGAGCGCGGGTCCGAGTCCCGTTGTCCGCTCGGGGTTGATTTCCCACACCATACGGTGGGTTAGCCAAGCGGTTAGGCAGCGGCCTGCAAAGCCGTATAGACGGGTTCGACTCCCATACCCACCTCGAGGTTTTACCTTTTGGGCGGCTGGCGCAGAGGGAGCGCGCTTCCCTGACACGGAAGAGGTCGCTGGTTCGATCCCAGCGTCGCCCACGAGACCGAAGCGGTAGCTTCGGTTTTTTTATTGAGAATGGGCGATTAGCGCAGCGGTTAGCGCACTTCGTTCACACCGAAGGGGTCGCTGGTTCGATTCCAGCATCGCCCACCATTCTCTTTCTTTTCTTCTTTATTTTCATTTTTATCGCGTACTTTGCGTGTGATCCGCCTCGCTCGCTTCCCGATCGTCCACTGACCGTCCATGTCCTGACGTGTGCGCACGTGTCTCGGCTGTGATCCGCGCCACTGTCCGTCAGGGCGTGTCACGGTGGTGCCGCGTCGTCGCCGCACCCTATTGTTGGACGCGCAACAGTCCATGGCCCGCACCTTGTATAGCAGGCCTCAATGCAAAGGACACCTATTATGGCTGAATCCGACCAGCACATCTCTATTACTGTCAACGGTGAGAAGAGGGAGGTGGATCCGGCCACGACCGGCGTCCAGCTCTTCGAGGACGACAAGCAGGTCGTCGCCGTCAAGATCAACGGCATCGACCGCGATATCTACACCCCTCTGCATGAGGGTGACACCGTCGAGCCGATCACGCTCACCAGCGACGACGGACTGGCGATCATGCGCCACTCCGCAACGCACGTCATGGCCCAGGCGGTCCAGGATCTCTTCCCGGATGCGAAGCTCGGCATCGGCCCGGTCATCAAGGACGGCTTCTACTACGACTTCGATGTGAAGACACCGTTCACCCCCGATGATCTCAAGCGCATCGAGAAGCGCATGAAGCAGATCATCAAGGAGGGCCAGAGCTTCCGCCGCCGTGTCGTCAGCCGCGACCAGGCACGCCAGGAGGAGAAGGACCAGCCGTACAAGCTCGAGCTCATCGACCATGCCGAGCAGCAGATCGCCGCAGGCGACGATTCCGAGAAGGACTACAACGGCGAGCTGTCCATGTACGACAACGTCCGTTCCGATGGCAGCGTGGCCTGGAAGGATCTGTGCCACGGCCCGCATCTGCCCAGCACAAAGCTGATCGGCGCCTTCAAGCTCCAGCGTGCCGCCGCCGCCTACTGGCTCGGTGATGAGAAGAACCCGTCCATGCAGCGCATCTACGGCACCGCCTGGGCGAGCAAGGAGGATCTGTCCAAGTATCTCGACCTGCTCGAGGAGGCCGCCAAGCGCGACCACCGCAAGCTCGGCCGCGATCTCGATCTGTTCAGCTTCCCCGAGCAGCTCGGCCCGGGCCTCGTCGTCTTCCACCCGAAGGGCGGCACCATCATCAACGTGATGGAGGATTACTCGCGCAAGATGCATCGCCGCGCGGGCTATTCCTTCGTGCAGACCCCGCATCTGACAAAGGGCGAGCTGTACGAGATCTCCGGCCATCTGCACTGGTACAAGGATGACATGTACCCGCCGATGCACCTTGACGAGGAGAAGAACCCGGACGGCAGCATCAAGCGCAAGGGCCAGGACTACTACATGAAGCCCATGAACTGCCCGATGCACAACCTCATCTACATGTCCCGCCAGCGTTCGTACCGCGATCTGCCGCTGAGGCTGTTCGAGTTCGGCACCGTCTACCGCTACGAGAAGTCCGGCGAGGTGCACGGCCTGACCCGTCTGCGTGGTCTGACGCAGGACGACTCGCACATCTACTGCACCCGCGAGCAGATGAAGGACGAGCTCGAGTCGCTGCTCAAGTTCGTGCTCAAGGTGCTCAAGGACTTTGGCCTGTCGAACTTCTACCTCGAGATCTCCACCCGCAATCCCGACAAGTATGTGGGCGATCTCGATGTGTGGCAGGAGGCCGAGGACACCCTGCGCCGTGTGGGCAAGGAGTCCGGTCTCCAGTTCCGTGAGGATCCGGGCGGTGCCGCCTTCTACGGCCCGAAGATCTCCGTCGAGGCGCTCGACGCCCTGGGCCGCAACTGGCAGATCTCGACCATCCAGCTCGACTTCCAGCTGCCGCATCGTTTCCATCTCGAGTACATCGACCGCGACGGCCAGCGCAAGGAGCCGGTGATGATCCACCGCGCCCTGTTCGGCTCGGTTGAGCGTTTCCTCGCCCTGCTCATCGAGAATTACGGCGGTGCGTTCCCTGCCTGGCTCGCGCCGGTGCAGGTCGAGGGCATCCCGATGAATGCCGACCAGGAGGAGTACCTGGGTGGTATGCGCGACGAGCTGCGCGAGCATGACGTGCGCATGGAGGTCGACTACTCCGAGGACCGCTTCAACAAGAAGATCCGCAACGCCGCCAAACAGAAGGTGCCGTTCATCCTCATCGCCGGCGCGCGCGAGCAGGAGGCCGGTGCCGTCAGCTTCCGCTTCCGCGACGGCTCGCAGCTCAACGGTGTGCGCCGTGACGAGGCGCTGGGGCTTATCGAGAAGTTCTGCGACACGCACGAGCAGGTCATGAACAAGGAGGACTTCCTGCGTGTGACCGGCTTCCAGCCGCAGGAGGCATGAGCCGATGACCGAGAGGTCAGAAATGGCAGGGGAGCCCGGGGTGCGGATTGATCCGCCCACGGACTTTCCTGCCCAGGAGGACGGCTACGAGAGGCTGTGGACCCCGCAGCGCATGAGCTATGTGCTCGGCAAGGGCAAGGCAGCCTCCCCGAAGCCGTCCGCGGCCTCGTCGCAGGCCTCCTCATCGGCGGCGAACTCCGGCGCCGACAAGCCGGCAAAGCCATGCCCGTTCTGCGAGGGGCCGAAGAAAAGCGATGAGGACGCGCTCATCTGCTGGCGTGGCACCCATGTGTTCGCCGTTCTCAATCTCTACCCGTACAACACCGGCCATCTGATGATCTGCCCCTACCGACATGTGCCATATCTGACAGATCTGAGTGACGACGAGCTGTTCGAGTTCGAGAAGGCGACCACACTGGCGATGACGGTGATGAAGGACGTCTCCCACCCCGACGGCTGGAACATCGGCATCAACCAGGGCACGGTGGCCGGGGCGGGTGTCGCCGATCATCTGCACCAGCATGTCGTGCCGCGCTGGGAAGGTGACGCCAATTTCATGCCGATCATCGCCCAGACCCGCACGATGCCGGTGTTGCTGGGCAATCAGCGTCAGGCATACGCAGAGGCGTTCGAGCGGCTCGCACCAAAGTTCGCTCTGCCGCTCTCGGCTCAAAAAGCCTGAAAGGACGCCTGCGCGTCCAAAAGCAAGCGTAAAATCCAATCGTCTAAATTCGAGAAGAACACGAGGAGCGCCATGTCAGGTCATTCCAAGTGGGCCACCACCAAGCACAAGAAGGCGGCCATCGACGCCAAGCGCGGCAAGCTTTTCGCCAAGCTGGTCAAGAACATCGAGATCGCCGCCCGTCAGGGCGGTGGCGATCTGGACGGCAATGCCGCCCTGTACGAGGCCGTCAACAAGGCCAAGAAGAACTCCGTGCCTGCCGACAACATCAAGCGTGCCATCAATCGTGGCTCCGGTGCCGAGGCCGGCGGCGCCCAGTATGAGGAGATCACCTACGAGGGGTACGGCCCCAACGGCGTGGGTCTGATCATCTCCTGCCTGACCGACAACCGCAACCGCGCGGCCGCCGATGTGCGCACCACGCTCAGCCGCAATGGTGGTTCCCTCGCCGAGAACGGCTCGGTGAGCTTCAACTTCCAGCGCAAGGGTGAGATCGTCGTCCCGTCCGAGGGCACGGATTACGACAGCCTCTTCGAGAAGGCCGCCGAAGCGGGCGCGGAAGATGTGCGTGATGAGGGCGACACCTATGTGGTCGTCACCGCCCCGTCGGATCTGACCACCGTGGCCAAGGCTCTCAAGGATGACGGTATCGACCATGATTCCGCGGATTCCGTGCAGGAGCCGATCAACAAGGTCGATCTCGACCTCGACGGCGCCAAGAAGGTCACCAAGCTGCTTGACGCGCTCGATGATCTCGATGACGTCCAGGACGTCTACTCCAATTGGACTGCTTCGGATGATGTGATGAAGCAGCTCGATGCGGACGACGACTGAGGTCGTTCTGTGATCATTCTCGGTGTCGACCCCGGGCTCACGCGCTGCGGGGTCGGCGTTATTGAAGCCGGCGCTTACCGCCGGCTTTCTTTTATCCATGTGGATGTGATCCGTTCCGATCCGCAGCAGTCCCAGGATCTGCGCCTGCTGCGGATCTGGGAGGGCCTGAGCGGCAAGATCGAGCGGTTCGCGCCCGACGTCGTCTCCATCGAGTCTGTCTTCGCCCAGCACAATATCAATACCGTGCTCGGCACGGCGCAAGTGGCGGGACTGGCGATGGTGGCCGCCGCCCAGCGGAATATCCCTGTGGCCACGCATACGCCGAGCCAGGTCAAGCTCGCCGTCACCGGCAACGGCCGCGCCGGCAAGCTCCAGGTCGAACGCATGGTCACGCGCATCCTAGGACTCAACAAACTGCCAGATCCTCCGGATGCGGCCGATGCGCTGGCACAGGCGATCACCCATGCGCTCCATCCTTCCGGCGAGCTGATGGGCGGCGAGCGGGAGCAGCATCTCACTCCGGCACAGCGTCTGTGGGCGGAGAAGATCCATCAGAGCAAGCGCGAGGGCAACAGGATGCACGGCCGAGGTATGTGAAGGCCGCATGGACGGCGTTGTACGTCCGATGCTGCCTGCACCGTGACGGTACGCACGCCATCCGCATCGGCATCGAGTTCAATCTGCCTGTCTGGACGCGCATCCGGTGTGATGCGCGATGGGCGGCGGCGGTCGCCTTTGTGCTAGAATCGAACAGGCGTTCGATGATATGGCCGAATCGTCGGCAGGATCAAGAAGGGGGACGAGTGATCGCTCAGCTTGAAGGCACGATCGTCGATGTCGGCGCCGAGGAGGCCGTCATCAGCGTCAATGGCATCGGCTTCGCCGTCCGGATGCCCTCATCGGATCTGTCCCGTCTGCATGCGGGCACGCAGGTGCTCGCCCATACGCATCTTGCGGTCTCCCAGGAGGCCGTCAGCCTGTATGGTTTTCTCGACGGGCGCTCGAAGGATCTTTTCCTCAGTCTGCAAAAAGTCCCCGGAGTCGGTCCGCGGGCAGCACTGGCATTGCTGTCGGTCATGAACGCCGACCAGCTGCTTGAGGCTATCAGCTCCCAGGACGTCACAGCGCTCACAAAGGCAAAAGGTGTCGGCAAACGCGGGGCACAGAAGATCATTCTCGAGATGTCCGGAAAGATCGCCGATCTCGACAAGAAGACGGACACCGCGCAGATCCCGAAGAACATCGGTGAGGTGATCGACGGGCTCGTCTCGCTCGGCTGGCATGAGGATCAGGCACGTGCCGCCGTGGAGACGGTGATGGGGCAGATGGCCGATTCCACCGATTCGTCGGGCGATATTGAGGATGCGCAGGTGCCTGACGTGCTGCGTCGGTCGCTCGCGCTTCTGGGCAGGAGGATGAAATGACCCGTAGCTCGCATACGCGTAATTCCCGTCCTTCTGCCTCGGACCCCCGTTTCAGTGCGGATATGGGCGGTGCGAACCCATTTCTTCCCAATACGCACGGCAATCTGATCGGTCAGGACGGCAGTGACGGCGGAAGCCGTCAAGCCGCTTACAATTCTGGCGCCGCAGAGAAATCCCTGCGCACTGTCTCGGCAGATCCGCAGAACGACGACCGTCTGAGCGAGGAGGAGCTGCGTCCGGGCACGCTGGAGGATTTCATCGGCCAGCCCACCCTCAAGGCACAGCTCAGGCTTTTCCTCGCCTCCGCGCAGAAACGTCATGTGCCGCCCGATCATATCCTTCTCGCCGGCCCTCCGGGACTCGGGAAGACGACGCTGGCGATGATCGTCGCCCACGAGCTGGGCGTGCCGATCCGCATCACCTCCGGCCCCGCAATCCAGCACGCGGGGGATCTGGCGAGCATCCTCTCCTCCCTTGAGGAGGGCGAGGTGCTCTTTATCGATGAGATCCACCGTCTGCCACGCGCGGCGGAGGAGCTGCTGTACATCGCGATGGAGGATTTCCGTGTCGATGTCGTCGTGGGCAAAGGGCCCGGTGCCTCGTCCATCCCGCTCACACTGCCGCGTTTCACAGCCATCGGTGCCACAACGCGCGAGGGCATGCTTCCCGCGCCGCTGCGTGCGCGTTTCGGCTTCACCGCGCACCTCGACTTTTACCCGCCTTCAGAGCTGCAGCGGCTGCTGCATCGTTCGGCAGCCGTGCTCGGCGTGACCATGACGGACGAGGCGGCACGCCAGCTGTCGCGACGGTCCCGCGGCACGCCGCGTGTGGCGAACCGTCTGCTGCGCCGTGTGCGCGATTGGTCTGTCGTCCATAACCTCACGACCATCGACGAGGAGGCCGTCACACAGGCGCTCGACCTCTACCAGATCGATTCCGATGGTCTCGACCGTCTGGATCTCGCCGTTCTGTCCGCCATGGTCGACAGCTTCCACGGTGGCCCGGTCGGACTCAACAATCTTGCCGCCATGGTCGGCGAGGAGGCGGAGACGATCGAGACCGTCTCGGAACCGTATCTCGTGCGTGAGGGGTTCCTCGTCCGCACTCCCAAGGGCCGTGTCGCCACGCGCAAGACGTGGGAGCATCTGGGCAAGCAGCCGCCTGCCGACGACATCGCGGGCCTGTTCTGACAGGCAGACCTCGTCCTGCGGCATTCGGCGCGTCCCCGCGAAACGGTAAAATTGCGACCGTTCGGCCCTCTGCCGTCATGGCATTCGGTCAGGCATCGTCTATGAACCAGGAGTGTGCATGAACAGCAGCGGAATCATCACCAATATTATCTTCATCATCCTCATCGCCGCGATGATCGTCTTCATGTGGATGTCCTCGCGCAAACAGCGCAAGCAGCAGCAGGAGGAGGCCGACTGGCGTCAGAACCTGAAGCCGGGCGAGAAGGTCGCCACCGTCTCCGGACTGCTCGGCGAGGTCGTCTCCGCCGACCCGGATCATGATCAGATCACCATCAAATCCGGTAATTCCGTCACCGTCTGGCGTATCCAGGCTGTCCGCCGCCCTCCGGTCGTCCCGAAGTACGCGGATGAGGACGACGCGGATGCCGGCAATGACAAGGCAGAGGCCGCTGATCCTGCCACAACAAAGGGCATCGAGGGTGGTGCTGATGGTTCGCACGTCGATTCCGCATCATCGCGTCCTGCTGATGCGACTGCGACGGATCACACCAACGAGAATGACAAGCAGGCCGAGGCGAAGGCTGACCAGCCTTCCTTCGATGACGCCCATGAGAACGATCCACAGCTCTGAGACTGACGCTTTCACAGGCTGCTGATAAGCCGGACGGTTTGTTGGCAGCCTTTTTCCGTTTTCCTGATCATCCTCCACAGATTCTGCCGTGTCGGCCTCAATGAGTGATCCTTCAGGCACACGGCGGCCACTACAACAGCATGACACCAGACAGGCGGCGATGACGCCGTCAGACAGGGGTTCAAATGTCAGATATCATCGCACCGTCACCGGAGCGCTTCTCGCGCGAGGAGACCTTCACCATGACCGCGAAAGGGCTGCGGATCGAGAGCCTCGACGTCCTTGATCCCGCCGATCGTGATTATGTGGCCTCGCGGGTCCGCACCATCCCGGGTTTCCCCGAGGATCCTGTCAATTTCCGTGATTTCATCCCCGTGTTGCAGGACGCCAAGGGCCTGAGATTGATGATCGATGCTTTTGAAAAGTCGCTGCCGGTGCCGGTCGACTCATTCGATTACATCGGTGGTCTCGAGGCACGAGGATTCCTCATCGGCGCACCGCTCGCCCTGCGCCTCGGCAAGGGTTTTCTGCCGTTCCGCAAGGCCGGCAAACTGCCGCCGCGCACCATCCGACAGGAATACACGCTCGAATACGGTAAAGCCGCCATCGAGATCGAACAGGGCGAGATCGGCCCGAAGGACTCGGTGCTGATCGTCGATGATCTGATCGCCACCGGTGGCACCGCGACCGCCGCCGCAAAGCTCGTCGAACAGACAGGCGCGAAGATCGCCGGTTTCTCGTTCTTCATGGCACTCGACGGAATGAACGGACGCGATCTGCTCAAACAGTATCCGACGAGCGTGCTCATCGACGTTCCCGCGTGAGGATGTGCCCCCCCTCCTGTCTCCCTGCACCAGTGAAAGCAGACTGACGGGGGAGACTGCCCGATAACACGCACCGCTTGATCTCGTGATCTGAGGAGAACAATGACAGAGGAGAAGACACGTCGTCGCGACCCGCGTCTCGTCGCCACTGTGGTCAGCGAGGTGCTCGAAGGCGCCGTCGACGCATTCTTCTCCTTTATTATTACTTTCCTGCTGTGCGCGGGTTTTGCCGCGCTCGGCGGTCTCGTCATCGGCATCGAGACCGGCAGCGCCTCCCGGACCATCCGTTTCATCCAGATCGGCTGGCAGCTCCAGCTTCTGGCACAGTTCGTCGATGTGCGCATCTCCTCCATACCCGTCGGGATCACACCGCTTCTGCTCACGCTCGTGGTCATGGGGCTGGTTACCGCGTTCATGTCCCATCGCAAGCCGCTGCGTCCACGTGTCGTCGGCTCGGGAATGCTCTCATGGCTGTTGTTCACACTTCTTGTGCAGTGGTCGTTCCAGGCAGACCTCGACGATGCATGGTATATCTACATTCCCAAGATTTGCGGTGTTTATCTTCTTGCCTTCCTCCCGCGCGTCATCCGATCGATGCGTGAGGCGAGGCGACGTCGGGCGGAAGGCTTCAGCACAGGGCTGCGTGCCGCACGCTGGGATGGCTTCATTGATTTCATCAGCCCCGGGCTGCGGCTGGCCCGTGTGCTGCTGTTTGCCCTGCTTGTTGAATCAGCTGTCATCGCCTGCGGCTGGTGCGTCCAGGGCGCGCCGCATTACCGGCACATCTGCTCGATACTGGGTATGAAGTCTGTCTCCTTCACGCTGTGCGTCGTGCTCAGCCTGCTCTGGGCTCCAAACATGCTCGTCTGGGCAGGCGTCTGGGCGGCGGGCGGAACACTGCATATCGGCACCATCGCGACGTACACTCTCGGGGCAGCGAAAGGAACAGGACTGCCGCTGCTGCCGATTCTCGGTCTGCTGCCCTCGGCTGTTTCTTCCGCCGGCATGCGCTCATTCTTCCGGCTGCTGCCGTGGCTGCTCGCCGCCTGTGTCACGGTGGTCTTCACCCTCGTCCGACGGGGCTTTGGGTGGATCCGTCTGCTGGACGCCTCATTTGCACGTATCCGTGTTGCCGAACAAGGCACTGATGGAGATCCGACGGCGCCGGCAACCCAGAAGCCGGCTGCATCTCTACCACAGCCATCGTCTGCACCTGCACCGCATCAGGACGGCATCGCCGATACGGATGCATGGAGCAGCACAGTACAACGCAGCACGGCACAACAGAGTATCCCAGCAAAAGAAGGACGGCAGGCAGCTAGGAACAGCTCTTCCTCCCGCCCGATCATCCGTGCCGCACAAGTGATGGCCCGCCAGATTCCTTCTCTTCTCATCGGTTCCGTGCTCGTCCTCCTGTCCTTGTGCATCGCGGTGCTGGTGAGCAATGGTGCACTCGGCACGAAAGCACTCTCATTCCTTGGCGTCTCCGTCGCCGACGCTCTCCGCGTCCTTGGCATACCGTCTGTCGCCGGCGTCCTTATCGGCTGGCTGCTCACCTGCCTTGTAGCTCTGCTGCTCCTCATCCTGCGGGAGCATGGTGTGACCCCTGCCATGGTGGGCGACAAAATGCGGAGGATGCTCACCCCGTTGTTTTCCCGGTCCGACTCGTCTTCGACAAACCCCGACGATACGTCGGAGGTGATGGCTTCCGACAGGTCGGCAGACGGACGAGCAGGCGGGTCGTCTGCCGACATGCCTTCGGACAGACAGGGGATCACGTCCGCCCGGAAGACTCTGGACGGCTATCCTGAGACGACCGCACAGAGTGCGACCGATTTCTTTCGTTCCTCCAACGCAGCGACCGGCAGCGCGGCAGACAACAATGTGCCGGATGGCACAGACGTGCAGGACGGGATGATGAGCGCATCGACGGATCCTGCCGAAGACGGCCATACTACTGCCGCAGATGCGGATGGCACCCACACGGCAACAGCGACAGAGGCGGACGGGGCCCATGCCAATACTTTCGATTTGCGGACATCCCCCTCACGGAAGGTCTGATGATGGCACAGCATGAATCGCGATCGTCTCGTCCGTCCGCACACGACCATGTCCAGGACGAGAAGACGGAACAAGAGGAGGTCTCCTCTGTCACGGGGCATAAGTTTCCCTATGTCTCTGAGGCCCACGAGGGAAAACCGTGGTTCGAATGGTGCGTTGCCGCCTGCGTGCTCGTCACCGCCGTTCTTGCCCTGTTCGGTCAGGCGCTTGCCGCCACCATCGTGCTGTCGGTAACGGCGTTTATCACTGCGACGGTTCGGCTCGTATTGCGGCATAAAAGCCCGTGGAAGGTCCGTTCGATCGCCTTCGACTGCATCATCGGCTACGCCCTGTCGATCGGTCTGCCGCTGACGCTGCTGGCCATCGACCTCATCTCGCACTGAGCGTATCAAGGCCGAACGAATATCAAGCCGAACGAATAAAGACTGAACACAGAATAGCGGTACAGACGCACGTTCAGATGAAGGTCGGTGACAAAGGCTTGGAAGCGACACTCGGCGACGTCTTAAAACATGATGGAAAATGTTGAAACATGTTGAAACGGTCGGCATGGAAAACGATATGAAAACGTGCAGAACGGTATGAAAAGGCAGAACGATATGAAAAGAGGGGGCGCCATCATCGGATGACGTCCCCTCTTTCCATATCTTGTGTGCTGACAATCCTGGACCAACGGTCTAGATCACACGGATCTCAAGACTGTGGCATCAGTTCTCAGGACTGCCGCATCAGTGTCGATCAGTGCCGGCTCACTCGCCGTCCTTCGGCTCGTTCTTGTCGGCATTCTTTGCGGATTTCTTGTCCACATAGTCGATGTTCATGTCCTCATCTGAATCGGACTCGACGGTGGACAGATCAGCAGTGTCCTGCTTGATGACGGTGTTGAAGTCCTGGATGTCACGTTCCTCATCACTCTTGTGGATGGGCTCGGCAGCCTTGTCCTCATCCTCCTCGGTGGCGGATGAAGAAGCATCGGCGGCGTGATCCTGATCGGAGGAGTCCGCCTGAGCAGGCTGGGCATCAGCCGTCTTGCCGGCCTTGGCGCTCTCGGCGATCACCAGAATAAGGCCGACGATGGCACCGGCGAGAAGCGGGACGACCCAGAAGACCCACAGCTGCTGCAGGGCACCCTTATAGCCGTTGGCCGAGGCAATGATGGCGGCGCCGGTCGCACGGGCGGGATTGAGCGCCGCGCCGGTGAACGCGACGGTGGTGAACGAGCCGGCGGCATAAGCGGCACCGACCAGCAGGGAGGAGTTGCGACGGGCGATACCGTTCGGACGCAGCGCACGCATGGCGACCATGACGATGATCAGCGAGGCGATGATCTCAAGCACGATGGCACCGGCCAGATCCGTATTCATCGTGTGGCCTGCCGAGGAGCCGTAACCGTTGGTGATGGCCGTCCAGAAGTTCGTCTTGAGCTTCGCGGCGGATGCGGTGGTCTGTGTCTGGCCGCTGGACTGCATACGTGTGAGATACCAGCTCGCCATCGAGTTGATGATCGGGATGACCGCGCAGGCACCGAGCAGACCGCCCAGAACCTGGGAGATCAGATAGCCGAGGGCGTCGAGCCAGTCAAGGCGTCCGGTCAGCGCCGCCGCGAGGGTGACCGCCGGGTTGAGATGCGCCCCGGAGACGTGTCCGAACACATACGATGCGGCCGTGTAGACGACGAATGCCGCGAGCGCGACGAGCGTCAGATCCGAGGTCATCGTCGTCATCGCACCGGCGATGAGCACGACGAAGACGACAAGCGTCGTGCCGCACAGCTCGGCGAGGTAGCGCACAAAACGCGGGGATGTCAGGGCCGAACCGGCCTTCGGGGTCTCGGAACCGGCAGTCGCCGACGTTGAGGTCGAGGTGGTCGATTCGGCATTCTTTGCTGTCGAAGAAGTGAGTGTATCTGTCATCTATACTTATCCTTGGTTGCCTGTTGGCGGAACCCCGCCATACGCGCAAGATTCTACACGGCGACCCTTGGAACTTTCAGAAAATCTGGTCACGTTGGGAGAACGATGCCACACGCCTATTCCCGTGCCTTCGAGCAACACGGAGGCCGACCCGAACCAGCACAGCAGACCGGCGGGAGGAACGCCGGCGAGGTCCGCAAACCCGATGCCGTGCAGACAGTGCATGCGGACCGTGCGTACAACCGCCGTCACCATGCCGGGGTGCCGAATATCGACGAGAACCTGCGTCGTCGCGCCGCCGCGGTGGATGCCGGCTCGCATGGGACGAATCTCAGCGAGGCGCAGGAGGGCGTCCGTCTGCAGAAGGTACTCGCACAGGCGGGCTATGGATCCCGCCGCAAATGCGAGGAGCTGATCCGGCAGGGCCGCGTCGAGGTCGACGGAAGCCTCGTCACCGAGCTGGGTACCCGCGTGTTCCCCGCACGGCAGAAGATCCTTGTCGACGGTTCGCGTGTCAAGCTTCATGACCATCACGTCACCCTCGCCCTCAACAAGCCACGTCGGGTGCTCTCGGCCATGGATGATCCGAAAGGCCGCTGGACACTGCGTGACATCATCGGCGACGGGTATGAGCGCATTTTCCATATGGGCCGTCTCGACTACGACTCCGAAGGTCTGATCCTCATGACCGATGACGGAGAGCTTGCCCAGCATGTCATGCATCCCAAGTACGAGATCGCCAAGACGTATGTCGTCACCGTGCAGGGCAAGATGAACGGCTCCGTCGCGCGAAGGCTTGCCACCCAGGGTGTGCATCTCAAGGATGGATGGGTCAAGTTCGACCGCGCCACTGTGCTGCAGTCCAGCCGCGAGCATTCGATCGTGCGCGTCACCCTGCACTCGGGCAAGAACCGCATCGTCCGCCGAATGATGGAGGCGGTCGGCTACCCGGTCACACGGCTGATGCGCGTGCAGATCGGGCCGATCAAGCTGGGGGAGACCCGGCCGGGCTCCTACAGGATCTTGTCCGCCACAGAGGTCAAGTCACTGGAGAAAGAGGTCGGACTGTGATCACCATCGCCATCGACGGGCCGGCAGGAGTCGGCAAATCCACCGTTTCCAAGGCCCTCGCCACTCGCTACGGCCTTGCCTATCTCGACACGGGCGCGATGTACCGCGCCGCCGCGTGGTGGTGCCTGCACCATGATGTCGATCTGGGTGAGGACGGCGACGACTATGCCATCACCCAGGCCGTCTACGACTGCTTCATGAAGGGCCATTTCCGCATCGGGCTGCGTCCCGACGACCAGCATGTGTGGGCGGACGACACGGATATCACCGAGGCGATCCGCTCGCACGAGGTCTCCTCCTCGGTCTCGCGTGTGGCGCGAATCCCTGAGGTGCGCAGGATTCTCATCGAGGCGCAGAAACGTACCATCCGCGAGGAGGGTGATCCCGGTTCCGTCTCGCACGGGGCGGGGATCGTCGCCGAGGGGCGCGACATCACCACCGTGGTGGCACCGAAGGCGGATGTGCGGGTGCTGCTCACCGCCCGCCCCGAGGTACGCCAGCGCCGCCGGTCCAAGGAGAACGCACGGTCCAACGCCGGCAGCGACAACGTGGCGGCGCGCGACAAAGCCGATTCGAAGGTGAACAACTTCACCACAGCCGCGCCGGGCGTGACCACCGTTGACAACTCCGACATCACGCTCGAGCAGACCATTGACGCTTTCGTACGGATCGTCGAGGCCGCCTATGAGGCAAAAGGCGAGGTGCCGCATGGTCCGTGGCAGCCTTCCCAGGCAGCGGGCACTGACACGACAACCGGTGATGCCGGCAAGGCCGCATCGAGCGCGGCAACGCCCACCCCTTCCCTGTCAGCATCCGGCACCCCGGCTGATACCGATCGTGATGAGGCAGGAGAGGAGTCTCCTCTTGATTCTTCCTCGCTGGACGATTACGACCTGAATGACGAGGACCGGAGCCTGCTTGATGAGGCACGGCAGGACGATCAGACGGCCTCGGCCGCACACCACACCCGTGAGGACGGTTTTGCCGGTGTGCTGGCTGTCGTCGGACGGCCGAACGTGGGAAAGTCCACCTTCGTCAACCGTGTGCTCGGCCGTAAAGCCGCCGTCGTTGATGACAGGCCCGGCGTCACGCGCGATCGCGTGAGCTATGAGGCCGACTGGGACGGCGAGGACTTTCTCCTCGTGGACACGGGCGGCTGGGAGGCCGGAGTCGAGGGCATCTCCTCGGCCATCGCCTCGCAGGCGGAGGTCGCCATCTCTCTGGCGGATGCCGTGCTGCTCATTGTCGACGCACGCACCGGCATGACGGACATGGACCAGCGCATCGTGCGCCTGCTGCGCCGATCGGGCAAGCCGGTCACGCTCGCCGTCAACAAGATCGATGATTCCAGCGATGACTGGCAGGCCGCCGATTTCTGGAAGCTCGGCCTGGGCGAGCCGTATCCCCTCTCCAGTCTGCACGGTCTGGGCGTGGGTGATGTGCTCGACGCGTGCCTTGACATGCTGCACAAGTCCGACCACTCCTCGCCGCTGCTGTCCACCGGCGATTACCCGCGTGTGGCGCTCGTCGGACGGCCGAACGTGGGCAAGTCGAGCCTGCTCAACCAGCTCTCGCACGCCGAGCGCGCGGTGGTCAACGACGAGGCCGGCACTACGCGCGACCCGGTCGATGAGGTCGTCGAGATCGACGGACGGCGCTGGGTGGTGGTCGACACGGCCGGCCTGAAGCGCAAGATGCACAAAGTGCAGGGGGCTGATTATTACTCCAGCCTGCGCACGCAGGCGGCCATCGAGCGCGCCGACGTCTGTCTCGTCCTCTTTGATGTCTCCGAGCCCATCGCCGAACAGGATCTGCGTGTGATGAGCAAGGCGGTCGATGCCGGCAAGGCCATCGTGCTCGTGTTCAACAAGTGGGATCTGCTCGATGAATACGGCCATCAGCGCATTGAGCGGCTCTACGCCTCCGAGTTCACGCGTGTGACATGGGCGAGGCGCATCAACCTGTCGGCCAAGACCGGCTGGCATACGAACCGCCTCTCCGATGCGCTCGAGGAGGCGTATCGGTCCTGGCATCGGCGCATCCCCACCAGCCAGCTCAACAGCTTCCTCGGCAAAATCCAGCTCGCCCACCCGCATCCGCTGCGCGGGGGCAAGCAGCCGCGCATCCTGTTCTCCACGCAGGCAGGCACCTGCCCGCCGCGTTTCGTGCTGTTCACCACCGGTTTCCTCGATCCCACCTATCGGCGGTATATTGAGCGACAGCTGCGTGAGAACTACGGTTTTGAGGGGACACCGATCCAGATCTCCGTCCGAGTGAGAGAAAGGAAGAAGAACTGATGTTTAATCCGCTGCGCGTGTGGAAGGATGCCAGGGCCAAGATGCCTTTGCGGCTGATGGGCTATGTGGCCGACGGCGTGGCACCTGCCGCTGATTTCGTCGACGGCACGTACACCGTCACCTTCACCAACAAGAAGACCGCTGACCGCTTCCTGACAGGACAGTGGGAGGATAAGCCGGTTCCTGACGTCATCGCCAAATATCTGGCCGATGAGGCCGGGGTCGAGGTCGTCGTCGCCGCCAACCCGTTCTGTCTCGACGGCACGCACCTGACTGATGCCAAGCCCAGCGCGAAGGCCATCCCCGAGCATCCCCGGGATCCGGAGGAGGACGACGACAATCCGTTCGCGCCCAAGGATGATTCCGACAAGGACGCTGACAAGCCGAAGGGCTTCTTCTCCAAGATCACTTCTATCTTCAAGAAGTGAGGGCCCTGCTGCGATGACACGCACAAAGGCGGATTGGAAGGCGCTGCGCGAGACCATCGGCATCAGCACCGGCTCGCTTGCCTCCTATCTCAACAAGAACATCTCCACCGTCCAATACTGGGAGAATCCCGGCCGTGCGGCCAGACGCTATCATCCCACCCAGAAGGCGTGGGAGATGCTCGAGCAGCTGCGCGCCAAACAGAAGAGCGTCGTTGACCAGCTCGTCGATGCCGCCGTGCGGCGCGCGCGTGCCGAGGGTGCCAGCTTCATGGGGGAGGGCGGGCACCCGCTCGCCGTCCTGTATTATTACCGCAACCGCGCCGAATATTATCGTTCCGACCGTGGTGATATCGGCATCCTCAATGCCACCTCCCGTCAGGCGGCCCTCCGGCTCGAGCAGATGGGTTTCGAGGTGCGTTTCCGCTACGATGACCCGGAAGAGGACGGGGAAGGCGACGATTCTGGCCAATCCGATGCCGGCATGAACGACCGCGCAGAAGAGAAGAAGGTCGAACAGCCACGTCCATGACGCGTTAACAATTCCATGACGCGTTAAAAATACGGACAAAGTAGTGAAATAAAAAAAGAGGCCTGCGATCCAAACGGTGGAAATGTTGGAATCGCAGGCCTCTTCGTCGGGCCAGTCGGATTTGAACCGGCGACATCTCGCACCCTAAGCGAGTGCGCTACCAAGCTGCGCTATGGCCCGTCCGGTTAGGGATTTCCACAACCGACGTATAGAGATTACCACGCGGCCTGACTTGTGGGCACATCAGTGTCCGGGCCTAGTGTTCGTGCCTATCAGTGTCAGTGATTTTCCGGACGGGCGACACATCTCAGACAGCTTCAGACTGTTCTGGTCAGATTTCTCTGGTCAGATATTTCTGATCCGATGTCTCTGTCACCGTGCTCTCTGTCCTGGCACTTTTTGTTCTTGTGTGCCGATCTTCGCAGAACCTGTCGGCAGGAGCAAATTGATATCGGTATCATGAGAAACGTGGCAGACGGGCACACGTCTGGCAGTCGACAGGCAGATACGGCCAGTCGCAGCTGACGTCGGATCCGAAAAGGTCCGGGGTGTGCTCCGTTTCCCGCCGAACAACAATCGCGGACACGACAGATCGCCCGCCGTACAACCCGGACAAAGGGGTGTCATGAACCAGAATCACGCCGACATGCGGCACGAGACAGGGGAGGGCGCGACTCTGACGGGTCTTGATGCCGCGCTGGCACAGATGAACGACGACGGGATGAGCGAGATCTCCCGCACGGCTTTCGCGCATTTGTACAGTGAATGGCAGAAGGGTGATTCCGGGATCATTCCTGAGCATCGTATTCGCCCGCTTGCGCCGTCCGCCGTCCCCTCGCTCTCACAGATTTATGAGGAGCAGGACAGGCAGATCGGACTTGATGCGCTGGGCAAGACGGCGTTTCTCAAACTGAACGGCGGTCTGGGCACCTCGATGGGATTGTCGAAGGCAAAATCGCTTTTGCCGGTACGTATCCACAAAGGCCGTCGTCTCCGCTTCCTGGATATCATCCTCGGCCAGGTGATGAAGACGCGCGAGTCGGATGATGTCGACCTTCCGCTGATTCTGATGAACTCCTATCGCACATCTCATGACACGCTGGAAGCCGTACGTCGCAATCACCGCTTCTCGCAGGAGGATTTCCCTCTTGAGATCCTCCAGCATCGCGAGCCGAAGATTCTCGAACAGACGGGCGAGCCTGTCGTCTGGCCGAAAAACCCGGATTTGCAATGGTGCCCGCCCGGTCATGGCGACGTGTTCTCCACGCTGCAGGATTCGGGTGTGCTCGACAAGTTGCTTGACCGCGGCGTGGAATACTTGTTCATCTCCAATTCGGACAATCTCGGTGCCCGCCCCTCGGCCACCATCGCCGGTTTCTTCGCCCAGTCGGGCGCGCCGTTCATGGTGGAGGTCGCGCGCAAGACGCCGCTCGACATCAAAGGCGGTCAATTCGTCTATTCCCGCCGTAACGGTCGTCTCATGCTGCGCGAGATGAGCCAGGTGTCGGACGAGGATCTGCCGCGCGCGACCGACATCCGCCGTCACCCGTTCTTCAACACGAACAACATCTGGGTGCGACTGGAGGATCTGCGCGACAAGCTCGCCAAGTACGGCGGGATCCTGCCGCTGCCGGTCATCGTCAACCACAAGACGGTGGATCCGACCGACCCTGACAGCCCGAAGGTCGTCCAGCTTGAGACGGCGATGGGTGCGGCGATCGGCCTGTTCGATGGGGCCATCTGCCTTGAGGTGGACAGACCGCGGTTCCTGCCGGTCAAGACGACGAATGATCTGTACATCATGCGTTCGGATCGGTTCCATATGACCGACCAGTACGAGATGGAAGATGGTGACTATCACTTCCCGACCGTTGATCTGGATACGCGATATTACCGTAATATTTCAGATTTCGATGAGCGCTTCCCTTATTCTGTCCCCTCCATCGCCGCCGCGAGCTCGGTGACGGTGAGGGGTGATTGGACGTTCGGCGCGGATGTCAGCTTCTACGGTGACGCGGTTCTGGAAGATCGCGGTTATCCTTCCTACGTGCCCAATGGCTCGTTCGTCGGACCGTCAGGCATCGAGCCGGACAACTGGAACTGAGGTCGTTTAGCCGATATTCGTCGTCCCCGCAAGGGCCGGACGGATTTCGGCTGACGACGTCACCACAATTTTGCTGTAGAATTTGGATGGTTTATACGGCCGCACATGCTGACGCGGCCGATACGAAAGTTGAAACACAGTCAGAGAGACGTGAGGTCAGATGGCAGGCACGAACGGACGCCGACGTTTTTCCGATAAATGGGGCAAGCACGAGCTTGATGTCTTGGCCGTCCTCTCCTCGGCCTATCCCCAGTGGCTCACTTCGCGTCAGATCGCCCAGCGAGTGAAGGCATATGCAGATTCATACGGTGAGCTGGCGGATCAGGCGGCAAAGGCCGCATTCGCCAAACAGTTCCAGCGCGATCGTGCCAAGCTCGCCGCCATGGGCATCGCGATCGAATCGCGCCAGCCGGAGTACTCCACGTCCATCGACGGTCAGGATTTTGCCTCCTACCGTCTGCGCCTCGGTGATGAGACGCGCGTCAAACTGCATTTCGATCCTGATGAGATGACCGTCCTCGCCGCCGCGAATTACCTCGCCCAGTCGGTCGCGACCGCCAGCGACGAGTACGAGCAGGCGCGCAAGGAGCAGGAGGATGCGGCCGCCTCCCGCACGGCCCCGAAAGTGCCGCACACCCCCACACCGGGCCTGGGTCTTGATTCCATCGCCCCGGGGCTGGGGACGCAGAAGATTCCCAAGAACCTTGAGGCAGCCGTCGATGCCCGGCATTATTCGGCGACGGCCGTCACGGAGGGTGACGTCTATAACGTTGTCTATACGGATTCCGACGATCTGGCGATGTTTGTCCTGACCCATCCGGGCACCCGCGTGACCGGCCCGCAGGAGGCCATTGATGCCTATAAGCGTCGTCTGAACGCGACCCTCGATTTCGGCGATGCTGATCTCGACACGAAGACCGAGCCGGTACCGGTGGCGGATCGTGTGCTCACGCAGGGTGTGCCGGTTCCCTCCCGCTCCTCGCACAAGCATGGAACCGCCGGGCAGTCAAGCTCGGAGGTCGACCGTCGTCTGCGCCTCATGCTCTTCCTGTCCGCTCATATCGGGGCGCAGTACTCGCTTGAGGAGCTCGCCGAACGCTTTGTCGGACACGCGAAGACGCCGGAGGAGAAGCGTCGCAATCTCAAAGTGATCCGCAAGGATATCGGCACGCTCACCACTGTCTCGGACGATGGGGAGATCGCCGGTTCACAGTTCTTCGACATCGACTGGGATCTGCTCGATGACGACGGGATCGTCTGCGCGATGAACTCGCTCGGGCTCGATCGTCTCGCCGGCATCTCGCAGCGCTATCTCAATCTGCTCGAGGCCTCCGTCTCGTACCTGTCCGAATCGTCGTTGCTGCCCGAGGACCAGAAGCAGATCGCCCTTCGGCTGTATCGCAAGCTCGCCGCACACAATACCTCCAAGCAGGAGATCCCGACGCTGAGTCTGACGAGCTATGAGCGTGAGCCCGAACAGCTCGATCTTGTACGCAAGGCCATCGACTCCCATTCCCTCATGCGCGTCGATTACACGGATGCGACGGGTACCACCCGGCCGCGTCATGTGCTGCCGGTCAAGATCTTCGTGGATGAGGGCGTCTATTACGTCGCCTGCTGGAATGTCATCAGCGACAAGACCCACAAGCTGCTCAAGCGTCGTGTCACCAAGTTCGAGCAGGGGCAGGGCGATGACCCGTCCGAGTGGTTCACGCTGCGCGTCTCGCGTATCAACAACGCACCCACGTTGACAGCGATGGACGAGGATCTGCAGATCCCGCCGGTGCCGGTCGAGAAGCTGCGCAGCTGGAGCTTTGACAAGGGCACGAAAGCTGTATTCATCACCAACGAGAAGAATCTCGGGTTCATCGCCAATCTGCCCAGCGCGACCGTCGAGCCGTGGGGGAGCACAGGCGACAAGGTGCACATCCTCATCAACTCGGATTCGTGGTTCGTCGCGTTCTGCATCTCGCACGCGCGGCATATCAGCGCCGTGGGGCCGAAGACGCTGCATTCGATGATGACCGCCCGCGCCCAGCGTGAGCTGACGCTGTATGAGGAGGAGCCTGGGCAGGAGCCGGGCGACACGGCGAACGCCGGGACGGCTTCGTCCGATACGGCGGCGCACGCCAGCTGAGCGGCAGACGGCGAGAGAAAATCGACAGCGGATAATCGGATCGGATGATGGCCGACCACAGACAGGCCGGCCATGACAGATGGCAGTGGATGGCATATGCCGTTCATGGTCACGAACCGATGAGGGCCAAAAGGTGTGACGGCATCCGTCCACCTCATCTCGTGCGGATGGAAGGCAAAGGAGGGGATATGCCCGGTTGGATCTGGATTCTTCTTGTCATCTTCCTGCTCCTTGTGCTTGTTGCCGGCGCGATTTATGTCTTCCGACAGGCGAAGGCGGCGATAGGGCTGCTCACGCCCCTCGTACACAGAGCACAGACGGATATGGACGCGATCAACCGTGCCTCGCAGCAGCCGGTGGGCGAGCGTGAGCCGATCGTGCTGGACAGGTCGCTTGCCGACGTCCGCCAGGATTATGAGAACGCGCATGTGCGGCTGCTCCAGCATAAAAATGAGCGCAGGGCAAGACGTGATGCCGAGCGTTGGCCGCGTTGGCGTGATTTCGGCACTGCGCAGGAGCACACGGATGACCCGCAGGTGCGGGCAGGTCGCAGGCCGGAGGAGTGACAGTGGCAGCGAGCCCGGATAGACAGACACGAAAAAGTGATGGCCACGGCCAACGCCGCGGCGGGACAGTCGGAATGAATTCAGATCGGATCATGGGCCAGGCACGCTCGCAGGAACAGATCGAGCAGGCCCGTGCCGCCCGGCGTCTGGCGCGGCATACGGGAAAGAACAGGCAGGGCACGGTGCGTCGTCCGGCACAGGCGCACGCGCGTTTCCTCGAGCGTCAGGAACGTGAGAAGACGCTCGCCTCGCAGTTCGAGCATTCGCTGCCGTTCGAGGTCGATGATTTTCAGGACAAGGCGCTTCGCGGCCTCGAGGAGGGCGACAATGTGCTCGTCGCCGCCCCGACAGGAGCCGGCAAGACCGTCATCGCCGATTTTGCCGTTTTTCTCGCCCAGCACCGCAATATGAAGGCGTTTTACACCACGCCGATCAAAGCGCTGAGCAACCAGAAGTATCACGATCTGGTCAAGATCTATGGCAAGCAGAACGTCGGTCTGCTCACCGGCGATATCTCCATCAACTCAGAGGCCAACATCGTGGTGATGACCACCGAGGTGCTGCGCAACATGCTCTACGAGCGCTCCGTCACCCTCGATGCCCTGCGCTATGTGGTCCTCGATGAGATCCACTATCTTGGCGACCAGTTCCGCGGCCAGGTGTGGGAGGAGGTCATCATCCATCTTCCCCGCCGCGTCAAGATTGTCGGGCTGTCCGCCACCGTTTCCAATATTGAGGACTTTGGTGCCTGGATCGAATCGGTGCGCGGGAAGACGCGTCTCATCGTCTCGGAGCATCGGCCCGTCCCGCTCGAGCAATCGGTGATCGTCCAGGCGTCTCCGACACAGGAACCAGAAATCTACGATCTCGAAGGAGACGGCGAGGGACCGGCAAACGTCAACCCCGAGCTGCTGCAACGGCTGCGGGAGCTCAACCATCGTGCCGCCGTGCGCCAGTCGGCCCTGCGGAAGGCGGAGGACGGCGGCCGCGGCCGTCATCGCAGCGGGCGTCGGGCACGCCGTCCGGGTATACCGGACAGACCGGTACGACGGTATTATCCTTCCCGCGCCGACGTGGTGGACGAGCTTGACGTGCGAGGACTCCTCCCTGCCATCTACTTCATCTTCGCCCGCAAAGGCTGCGAGCGTGCGGTGGAGGAATGCATCAACGCCGGTCTCACCCTCACGACCGAGCAGGAGGCGCTGCTCATCCGTCGCATCGCCGACACCATGGTCGCCGGCACACTCGGCACGCAGGATCTCAAGGCGCTGCATTATTCGTCCTTCCGCTTCGCGCTCGAACACGGTTTTGCCGCCCATCACGCCGGCATGGTCGCACTGTTCCGCGAGATCGTGGAGGCCTGCTTCGAGCAGGGGCTCATCAAAGTGGTCTTCGCCACGGAGACGCTGGCATTGGGCATCAACATGCCGGCACGGTCGGTGGTGATCGAGAAGCTCGACAAGTTCAATGGCGTGTCGCGCGTGCCGCTCACACCGGGCCAGTACACACAGCTCACCGGCAGGGCCGGCCGTCGCGGCATCGACACGCTCGGTCATGCCGTGGTGGTCGATCAGGACGGGCTGGATCCCGCGGCGCTTGCCGCTTTGTCCTCCCGGCGCGTCTACCCGCTGCATTCGAGTTTCTCGCCGTCCTTCAATATGGCCGTCAACCTGCTCAGCCATCTTGACTATGATTCCTCACGCCGAACACTCGACAAGTCGTTCGCACAGTGGGAGGCGAACGAGGATTCCTCGCAGATCGAGGAGCAGATCGACGACGTGCAGGCCGAGATCAAGGGTTACGAAACCAATCTCGACTGCCGCTACGGCAACATCCACGAGTTTCTCCTTCTGCGCCAGCACCTGACCGATCTGCAGCGCGGCGAGCGCAGAAAGCTGCGCCACACCCAGTTCCGTACTCCCCAGGAACGGCGGAAGGCCTTCCAGCGGCTCGATGATGAGATCTCCCGTACGCGCCGCGCCGAGCGGGAGCATCCGTGCAACGACTGCCCGAATCTGCAGCGGCATCTGCGCTGGGGGCGGCACTGGCTCACGGCGCACAGGCAGCTTGACCGTCTTCAGGACCAGTACCGTTCGCGCACCGGTCTCGTCTCGCGCCGGTTTGAGCTCATCTGCTCGGTGCTGCTCGACCTCGGCTACCTCAAGGGTGATCATCCCGCCGAGTACCGTCTGACCGCCAAGGGCCAGATCCTGCGCCGTCTGTATACGGAGAAGGATCTGCTGCTCGCCCAGTGCCTGGAGGAGCATGTGTTCGACGGCTGCGATGCGCAGCAGCTCGCCTCACTCGTCTCCGCCTTCATCTATGAGCCACGCTATGCCGAGGCCGGGCGCTTCCCCTCCCATTTCCCGGGCGGAAAGAAGGGCGCCATCGCCGTGCGCGTTCGACAGATGGAGGATATCTGGGATTCGCTCGACTATACGGTGGAGCAGGCCGGTCTCGACCCGCTCGACCAGCTCTCGTATGGCATCACCGGTGCGATCTACGACTGGTCGGCCGACAAACCGCTGCTCTCGGTCCTGCGCGATATCGACATCCAGCCGGGTGATTTTGTGCGTACCTGCAAGCGCCTGTGCGATGTGCTCGGCCAGATCCGTGACGCCTCCGCCCAGCAGGCAGCCGATGATCCGCATTCGCCCGATGCCGCTTCCTGGGATCTGCTCTCCCAGACCGCCGATGAAGCGTACTCGATCGTCAACAGGGGAGTGGTCTCCTATTCTGGGACCGATTCCGACCAGTCGCAGGAAGACGGCCATCCTGAGGTCGACCGTTTTGCAGATGCCGACGATGCTGACGACAGCGATGCAGCGGATGACGGCATGAACCGTCTGCGACAGTCTCGGCATGGCGATGTTTCCCGCAAGCGCACCCGTGATGATACGTCACACGCCACGCGTGGACGGCACGATAGTGACGATGACAGTGATTGGCGGCAATTCTGACAGTGCCGCCAATCCGACGTTTATCGCGTCAGTGACCGATCTGGTGTCTTTTTATGTCGTAGGCGAGGTACCGCACCTGCCCATCATTACAGCTGGCGGAATAAAACAAACGCCCCGGATGTTAAACTATTCGGGCACCTACTGGAGGAATTTTTATGGCAGAGCGCAGTCTTCGCGGAACGAGCATCGGATCGAAATCTCTCGAGACGGACGAGAATGTGGAGTTCGCCTCCCGTCATGACGTCTCATACGTGTGTCCGGAGGGGCACCGCACCATCGTCCCGTTCGCCGATGGCGCCGAGATCCCGGATCGCTGGGAGTGCCGGTGCGGCAAGGTTGCCAAGCGTGAGAATGCGGATATCGAGGATCCGAAGAACAAGCAGAAGCCGCAGCGCACACCGTGGGATATGCTCCGCGAGAGGCGTTCGATCCCCGAGCTTCAGGAACTGCTTGAGCATCGCATCAAGATGCACGAGGAAGGCTGGTTCCCCGACTACGAGTGAGCCTATCACGCGGCCCGCGTCAGTCCTGTCGGGTCCGGCTGCGTGGTAGCAGGGGAGGGCATCTTGGAGTCATCGCTCCGGGATGCCCTTTTTGGGGTTATAGGACATTTCGTGGTGTTTATAACCCGTGGCCGGGGTCACGGCAGCC
>CAIFES010000010.1 GCA_903789535.1 uncultured Aeriscardovia sp.
CTGCCACAAGGCATCAGAGGCAACATAAACACCATCTTCAGTTCCTATAACCCCGGTTTTTCGGTCCCGGAGGTGTCAATGAGACGCGCGTTCGGCAGCATCCTCGTCGAAAAACGCAGCGGCAGGCACTCACATGGTCTGATCCATCACGCTGATGTAGCGCGGCGGCAGCGCGTCGACGAGCCAGACGCGTGGGCCGCCCTCGTAGAACGTCACACCATCGGCGGCGGCGCGGGCGGCGTCGATGCGCAGGATCACTGGATGCGGGTCGTGCCGGCGCCCCACTTCCTGTGCCATCGGGATGTCCGTGGACAGATGCGCATACTGCCGGCCCTCAGGCAGTAGTCCCTCGCGCAGGATGGAATCAACGAACCTGTGCGCCGTGCCGTGATAGAGCACGGCCGGGGGAGCGGCCGCCACGCGCCTAACCTGCCCGGCGAAGGAATGGCCGTACAGCGCGCCGATCTTATAGCCCTTGATGGCAAAGCGCTGTTTGGACGCCCGTCGCATGATGCCGCGGATCGTCGCCTCGTCGAGCGGCGGGTCGAAATGATGCACGCGGTTCATCGCCCGCAGGAACTGCTTTAGATCCACAAAGCCGAACTCGTCGAGCTTAAGACCGTATTTTTCGGGATGATGACGCAGGGCGTAGCTCATCTTTTTGGAGATGAACACGTCGTCGCGCCCGTCCGCGCGGGGATCCGCAGCATCTGTGCGCGGATCGGTACGGTTCGCACCACTGCCCGTCTTCGGGTCGGTCCGGGCATGGGTTTTTCTCTCAGCCATAGCTCCAGCTTATTGCCGAAACATCGTCCTGCCGCGCAGGGCAGTCGCAGGGCAGTTGCAGTGATGGCTGTTGTGGTGATAGCTGGGGTGGCCAACAGAAGCAAATGAGCGTCGCGCCCTTTCTCCGGCTTTTCCTGTTTCTCTCGTCGGTAGGCAACCGCTGGTAAGGTTGCGGGGTAGCCGAAAAGAGACAGCGGGGGAGAGGCTGCTGTTCTGCGAGCAAAGGCGGGTGAGAAATGCTCAAGATCTTCTATTCCGACGAGGATGACATCACCGAGATCGACACGGCCCGCAAAGGCTGTTGGATCTCACTGGCCCGCCCCTCCGACTCGGAGCTCGCCACCGTCGCCGACAAATACGACATCGACCTGGCCGATATGCGCGCCGCCCTCGATCAGGAGGAGCGCTCGCGTGTGGACGTCGAAGAGCATTACACCATGATCATCGTCGACATCCCGACGGTGGAGAACCGCGGCGGCCGCGACTGGTACGAGACCATCCCGCTCTCCGTCATCGTCACCAACGACGTGATCATCACCATCTGCTCCATCGACACCCCGCTGCTCACCCCGTTCAAAGAGGGCCGGATCCGCAATTTCTACACGAGCATGCGCTCGCGGTTCATCCTGCAGATCCTCTACCGCAACGCCCAGATGTACCTGCGCTACCTGCGCATCGTCGACCACGAGTCCGACCGCCTCGAGCTGCGCATGCAGCACTCCATGACCAACCGCGAGATCATCATGCTCATGGAGCTGTCCAAAACGCTCGTCTACTTCGCCACCTCGCTGCGTTCCAACGAGTTCGTGCTCGAGCGGCTGACCAACCTGCCGCGCATCCGCCGCTATCCCGACGACGAGGACCTGCTCCAGGACGTCATCACCGAGAACCGTCAGGCCATCGAGATGGCCGGCATCTACACCGGCGTCCTGCGTGAGATGATGGACGCGTTCGGCTCCATCACCTCCAACAACCTCAACAATGTGATGCGGATCTTCACCATCATCTCCATCTCGCTGTCGATCCCCACCATCATCTTCTCGGCGTACGGCATGAACCTCAATCTCGCCGGTATGCCCGGCACGCACAGCATCTGGGGATTCCTCATCATCTGCGTGATCGCCATCGTGCTGATGTTCGTGGCCGGCTGGTGGCTGTTCCATTCCAAGCTGTTCAGAAGCTGAGACAGCCGGTGCCTGGTGCCGGCGGGATGCCGACCGGTCGATCAATTATTTATAAATTAATGATGATGTGATGTTTCTGATCTGATGTCGCTGGGATGATCGTCGGTCAGATGGTGATTGTCCGTTGATTTTTGGGAGAAGGAGTCTCATGGCCGAAACCGCCGCCGCGCAGAAAAACGCACAGATCACGCGCACCGCGCACAGCCAGGGCGAAGAGCCGGCGTCAGCCCGCCCGCTCGTCGAGCTTGACCACGTGGAGAAGTGGTACGGCGAGCTGCATGTCCTGCGTGACATCAACCTGAAGGTGAGCAAGGGCGAGGTCGTCGTCGTGCTCGGCCCCTCCGGCTCGGGCAAGTCGACCATGTGCCGCACCATCAACCGTCTCGAGCGCATCGACTCGGGCGTCATCCTCATCGACGGCCACCCGCTGCCGCAGGAGGGCCGCGAGCTCACCCGACTGCGCCAGAAGGTGGGCATGGTGTTTCAGAGCTACAACCTCTTCGCCCACCGCACCATCCTCGACAACGTCACCCTCGCCCCGCGCAAGGTGCTGCACCGACCCAAGGCCGAGGCGGAGAAAGAGGCGCGCGAGCTGCTTTCCCGCGTGGGCGTGGAGGCGCAGGCCGCCAAATATCCCGCCCAGCTTTCGGGCGGCCAGCAGCAGCGCGTCGCCATCGCCCGCGCCCTTGCCATGCACCCGGATGTGCTGCTCTTCGACGAGCCCACCAGCGCCCTCGACCCGGAGATGGTCGGCGAGGTGCTCAACGTGATGACGGACCTCGCCAGAGAGGGGATGACGATGATCTGCGTCACCCACGAGATGGGCTTCGCCCGGCAGGTGGCCGACCGTATCGTGTTCATGGCCGACGGCCAGATTCTGGAGACGGGCACGCCCGAGCAGTTCTTCGAGCATCCTCAGACTGACCGTGCCAAGGACTTCCTCTCGAAGATCCTCAACCACTGAGCCTGTCACCGACAAAGAGGGGAGGGAAGACGACCATGCGTAATATTCATTCTTCGCACGCGCTCGGCAGGACGATCCTCGCCGCGCTGACATCGCTGGCGATGCTCACGGGTCTTGCAGGCTGCGCCGACGGCTTGGCCGGCCAGCAGGTGACCGGCCCGACCGTGCGCATCGGCATCAAGTTCGACCAGCCGGGCCTGTCCGTCAAGGACGGCTCGACCTACTCCGGCTTCGACGTGGATGTGGCCGAATACGTGGCCGACAAGCTCGGTTTTTCCAAGCGACAGATCCAGTGGGTGCAGGCGGCCAGCTCCCAGCGTGAGACGCTGCTGGCCAACGGGCAGGTCGACTTCATCGTCGGCTCCTACTCCATTGACGCCGCGCGCAAGAAGGTCGTCGATTTCGCCGGCCCCTACTTCGTGGCCGGCCAGGACCTGCTCGTGCGCAAGAGCGAGAAGTCGATCACAGGACCGCAGGATCTGGACGGCCGCAAGCTGTGCACCGCCTCCGGTTCCACCTCGGCCCAAGTCATCAAGAACAACTTCAGCTCGAACGTGCAGGTGATGGAGCTGTCCGGCTACGCCGAATGCGTCACCGCGCTCGAATCGGGCACGGTCGACGCCGTCTCCACTGACGACATCATCCTCGCCGCGCTCGCCGCCGCCAAGGGCGACAACGATCTGCGCGTGGTCGGAAAACCGTTCACCAAGGAGACGTACGGCATCGGCGTGCGCAAGGGCTCGGTGGAGCTCAAGCGCAAGATCAACGAGGCGCTGCAGCAGATGATCTCCTCGGGCACGTGGAAGAAGGATCTCACAGCCGCCACGAAGGGCACGGGCTACACGCCCAACCCCGCATGGAACCCGCCTGCGACGATGAACGCGCAAAACTCCGATCACGACGTCTCGCATTTCCTCAAAACGGCGAAGTCGTCGACATCCTCCGCCTCTTCCTCGGCGTCTGCCTCATCATCTTCGTCCCAATCCTCCTCGAAGAAGGGGGAGTGATGGACTTCGTCGGACTTCTGACGCACTACGACGTGGTCGGCGCGTTCTGGGTCAATATCCAGCTCACGCTCTGGTCCGCGCTTTTCTCCACGATTCTGGGCGTCATCCTCGTGCTCATGCGCATCAGCCCGGTGGGCAGCCTGCGCGGCTTCGCCACAGGTTTCGTGCGCTTCTTCCAGAACATGCCGCTGACCATCCTCATGGTCTTCCTGCTGTTGGGTGCCTTCGTCCAGCTGCGGCTGCAGTTCTCGTCTGATTTCACGACAAACTTCTACTGGCTCGCCATCACCGGTCTGTCGCTCTACACCTCCACGTACGTGTGCGAGTCGCTGCGCTCGGGCATCAACACCGTGCCGATCGGGCAGGCGGAGGCCGCTCGCAGCCTTGGTTTCGGTTTCTTCCAGTCCGCCTTCCTCATCATCCTGCCCCAGGCGCTGCGCGGCGCGATCGCGCCTCTTGGCAACACGCTCATCGCGCTGATGAAGAACACCACCGTCGCTGCGGCGGCCGCCGTCGCCTCGGAGACGAGCAGCCTGATGAACACGATGATCGAGGCGAACGCCGACCAGATCCTCACTATCTTCCTCATCTTCGCCATCGGATGGGTGATCCTCATCATCCCCGTCGGTCTTCTGACAACGTATCTGTCCAACCATCTGGCGGTGAGGAGGTGAGCATGGAGCACACGCAGAAAAACACATTTTCGGCAGACGAGACGGTGCCGCAGACTGCCGCCCCGGCTGATGTGCCGACCGGTGATCCGACCGGCACAGAGGCCGATGAGGCCCGCGCGGTGGTCTTTGATGACGACCGCGACAACGCGCGGCGCCTGGAAAGCATGAGCGTGCAAATCGCCTCCACCGATGCGCTCGTACGTCCCAAGGCGCATCTGTCCAAGGCCGAGCGGAAGGCCGCCAAAGCCGTCCCCGCCGCCGTGCGCCGCCAGCGCGCCGAGAAGAGCTCCGTCCTCTTCGACGAGCCCGGCCCGCGCGCCCGTGCCCGCATCCGCGTGCTCAATGTGGTCGGCGTGGCGCTCATGGCCGGCCTGCTCGTCTGGCTGCTGTTCGCGCTCGCCAACCCGCCCAGCGGCAAAAACCAGCTGTCGTGGAAGCTGTGGGAGCCGGCGCTCGACGGCAGCGCCTGGCTGTACACGTATCTGCCCGGTCTCGCCTCCACGCTCGGCGCAGCGGCCATCGCCATCGTCGGCTCGCTCGTGTTCGGCTTCCTCTTCGCCCTCGGCCGTCTCTCACGCTGCGCGCCGCTCAAATGGGTGTGCGCCGTGATCATCGAGTTCTGCCGCGCCGTGCCGGTGCTGCTGTTCATGATCTTTCTGTGGCGCTTCTTCGCCGGTCTGGGCTGGGGGTCCGTCTCCGCCCTGTGGGCCGTGGTCTGGGGCCTCATCTTCTACAACAGCTCGGTGATCGCCGAGCTGCTGCGCTCGGGCGTGGGCAACCTGCCGCGCGGCCAGGAGGAGGCCGCGCTTGCCCTGGGCATGGGCCACATGCAGGGGCTCGTGCTCGTTCTGCTGCCGCAGGCGCTGCGCGCCGTCATGCCCTCGCTCGTCTCCCAGCTCGTCGTGGTCGTCAAGGACACGGCCCTGGGCTCTATCGTCACCTATACCGAGCTGCTGCAGCGCTCACGTCAGCTTGGCAGCATCCACTTCGACTCGCTGCAGACCATCTTCGTGGCGGGCGTCATTTACTTCCTCGTCTGCTTTGCCCTCTCGCGTCTTGCCGAGTCGCTGCCGGCCAGGATGCAGAAGAAGACGTCCGGCGTGGCCCGCGAGCAGGTGCAGGCGCCGATCGCCATCCTCGACCCCTCCAACATCAACCAGCAGGAGAGGGCCAACTAGGAGCTGCCGCTGGGAGGCGCCGAACCGCTCATCCCGGACCATTATCACGGTTCCAACGCCAAGGTCACCTCCGGCTGGCGCACGAACCATATGGAGATGGGCCATGACGCCGCCCATACGCGCTTCCATCATGAGATCCTGCTGCCGCGCGACTGGTGGAAGCGTGATGCCGAGGCCCTCTGGCGCTCGGGAGAGTGGGAGGACGCCGACCACGCCAAGGTCCGCGTCCACCGGCCGGGCCCCGTCGCCTCGGGCGGCGATAATCAGGAACAGAAAAACAGACGGGCGTAAGACCATCAGGCGCCAACGCGCTGACACGAAGGAGACATATGCCGACCACAGATGAGCCGCAGTACCGCTATACCGCGCGCCTCGCGGGCCAGATCGAGCAAAAATGGCAGAAGTACTGGGATGAGCATGGCACCTTCGACGCCGCCAACGTCTCCGGCGATCTGACCGACGAGAACGGCCGTCACGCCGAGGGCCGCACACCGTATTTCGCCATCTCCATGTTCCCGTACCCCTCCGGCAAGGGTCTGCATGTGGGTCATCCGCTCGGCTATATCGCCACCGACATGATGGCGCGCTATCACCGCATGAAGGGCGAGAACGTGCTGCATGCCCTCGGCTTCGACGCCTTCGGCCTGCCGGCCGAGCAGTATGCCGTGCAGACCGGCCAGCACCCGCGCGTGACCACCGAGCAGAACATCGCCAACATGCGCCGCCAGCTGCACCGCATGGGCCTGTCCTTCGACCATCGCCGCACATTCGCCACCACCGACTGGGATTACGTGCGCTGGACGCAGTGGATCTTCTCGCGTATTTACGACTCCTGGTACGACCCGGAGTACACGCGCCGTGACGGCGGAACCGGCTCGGCCCGCCCGATCAGCGAGCTCGTCGACCAGTTCTCCTCCGGCAAGCGGCCGATCGACGGCCATCCGGGAAAGAAGTGGGAGGATCTGTCCACCAAAGAGCAGGCGGACGTGCTCAACAACTATCGTCTCGCCTACATTTCCACCCAGCCGGTCAACTGGGCGCCGGGCCTGGGCACCGTGCTCGCCAATGAGGAGGTCACCGCCGAGGGCCGCTCCGAGCGCGGCAACTTCCCGGTGTTCCGCAAGAGCCTGCGCCAGTGGTCGATGCGCATCACCGCCTACGGCGACCGGCTCATCAAGGGCCTCGACGGGCTCGACTGGCCGGACAAGGTCAAGACGATGCAGCGCAACTGGATCGGCGAGTCGCACGGCGCGCGCGTCGATTTCAGCGTCGCCACCCCGGACGGGCCGCAGCAGCTCGTCATCTACACCACCCGTCCCGACACGATCTTCGGCACCACGTTCATGGTCGTCAACCCGGAGCATGAGCTGCTCGCCCACGTGCCGCAGACGTGGTCGGTCGATGTGCCTGATGAGTGGAAGGGCGGCTATGCCACGCCGGTCGAGGCGATGGCCGCCTATCGCAAGCAGGACGAGCGCACCTCCGCCAAGGAGCGTAACCAGGGTTCCACCGAGAAGTCCGGCATTTTCACCGGCCTGTATGCCACCAACCCGGTCACCGGCATGCAGATCCCGGTGTTCACCGCCGACTATGTGCTCTCCGACTACGGTACCGGCGCCATCATGGCGGTTCCCGGCGGCGACCAGCGTGATTTCGATTTCGCGATGGAGCACGGTCTGCCGGTCATCTACACCCTTTCTCCCAAGCCGGGCCAGGAAGGTCTGGACGAGCTCAACCAGATCGCTGGCAAGCAGCCGTACACCCCCAAGACGGGCGTGGTCATCAACTCGTCGATCGGCACAACGACGTTCGGCGACAGCCTTGATATCAACGGGCTTTCCGCCGCCGACGGTACGAAGAAGGTCATCGCCTGGCTCGAGGCGCACAAGATCGGCGAGGGCAGCACGAGCTACCGTCTGCGTGACTGGCTCTTCTCCCGCCAGCGCTACTGGGGCGAGCCGTTCCCCGTCGTCTATGACGAGGACGAGGTGCCGCACCTTCTGCCCGACTCCCAGCTGCCGGTCAAACTGCCGGACATCCCCGACTACAAGCCGACCACCTTCGACCCCGACGACGCCGATTCGACGCCGGAGGCCCCGCTCTCGCGCAACAAGGACTGGGTGGACGTCACCCTCGATCTGGGCGACGGGCCGAAGAAGTATCATCGCGAGACGAACACCATGCCCAACTGGGCCGGCTCGTGCTGGTATTACCTGCGCTACGTCGACCCGCACGACGCGGCCCATATGATCGACCCGGCCGAGGACCGCTACTGGCTCGGGCCGGACCACAACGCCACCGCCGGAAAGTCGGGCGGCGTCGACCTGTATATCGGCGGCGTGGAGCATGCCGTGCTCCACCTGCTCTACGCGCGCTTCTGGCACAAGGTGCTCTACGACCTCGGCTATGTGAGCGAGCCGGAGCCGTTCCACAAGCTGTTCAACCAGGGCTACATCCAGGCGTATGCCTATACCGACGAGCGTGGCCAGTATGTGCCCGCCGCCGAGGTGAGGCAGATCGGCACGGACGGCAGCGGCGAGCCGACGTTCGAGTACGACGGCAAGCCGGCCTTCCGCGAGTTCGGCAAGATGGGCAAGTCGCTCAAGAACATCGTCACCCCGGACGACATGTACGACCAGTATGGCGCCGACACGTTCCGCCTGTATGAGATGTCGATGGGCCCGCTGGCCGAGTCGCGCCCGTGGAACACGAAGGATGTGACCGGATCGGCCCGCTTCCTGCAGCGTCTGTGGAGGAACGTCGTTGACGAGGAGACCGGCGAGACGACCGTCACTGACGTCGACCCGGACGCGAAGACCGCCAAGCTGCTCAACAACACCATCGACCAGGTCACCGTGGAGATGGAGAACATGCGGCCCAACACCGCTATCGCCAAGATGATCGTGCTCAACAACCATCTCACCTCGCTCAAGCAGGTGTCGCGCAAGGCCATCGAGCCGCTGATCCTCATGGTCAGCCCGATCGCCCCGCACATCGCCGAGGAGCTGTGGGGCCGGCTCGGCCACACCGGCTCGCTCGCGCACGAGGCATGGCCGAAGGCTGATCCCTCGCTCGTGGGTACCGAGCAGGTGGTGGCCGTCGTGCAGGTCAAGGGCAAGGTGCGCGCCAAGCTCGCCGTCCCGTCGGACATCTCCGCCGACGACCTCAAGGCCAAGGCGCTTGCCGAGCCGAACGTGGTCAAATGGATCGGGGATGCCACGCCGCGCAAGGTGATCGTGCGCGCGCCGAAGGTCGTCTCCGTCGTGCTGTAAGGCCGTCTGACTCAGAGATCTGAGCCGAAGCCGCCAGTTTTCCACAATGGGACTGGCGGCTTTTTGCTGCCGGTGATCGGTGTGAGTCTGGGATTATGACGATCACAGATGACACACAGACACGGCGGGCGCTTGCCGCTGCAACAGAGCCGTACGCCATATCATCGGGACAGACCACGGTGGCGGACCGTGCCGCGCCGCCGGACGCTGCGGCGCTCGCACGACTGATGCGCGTGCGTGCCGACGAGGCGGAAGAGTCGGTGCTCCTGCCCCCGCGCGCGGGAGAGCAGGGGAGGGCAGAGCACTGTGCGGCAGGCCTGCCCTCTCCCACAACGACACAGGAGGAGCCGCTTTGCCTGGGCACAGCCGAGGGACAGGAGGCGCCTGGCGAGGGCGAGGGCGGGGGCGATACGGCGGATCGCCCGCAGGTCACGTCGTCGCCCGTACATGGGCGTCACAGGATGGATCACCGCACACGCAGACGGGCAGACCGCCATCGGCGGCGGTACTCTGCACGGATGACGACCCGTGCCACATTCGCCGCCATCCTGCTGCTCGTCCTCGCCCTCGCGTGCACTCTTACCCTGCTTGTACGGCAGGGCATCTCGCTCGCACAGGCGGATCCGTTCGACCAAGCCCCTGCCACCACCTGGAGGGGCGGCAGCGGGGACACGTATGCCAACGGCAGCGGCGCCTCTTCCGCATCAGGAGCGGCCGGTTCCCACGCCGCTGATTCCTCGTCCTCGGCGGCGCAGAAAGGATCCTCCGCAGCAGACGGGTCTCCGACGAACGGCTCCGGCACACGTCAGAGCACCCCATCTGCCGGTTCGGGTGCAGGCGGTGCGGGGGCGTCTGACCCGTCTGCCGCACCGGAATCGTCCTCTTCCGGCACAGCGGCGGGCAACGGGAAGATCAACCTCAACTCCGCCACCGCCGACCAGCTGCAGACGCTGCCCGGCATCGGCCCTGCCTACGCGACGCGCATCCTCGACTACCGCTCACAGCACGGCCGTTTTTCCTCCGTCGACGAGCTGGCCAACGTCACCGGGATCGGGCAGAAGCGTCTGGAACAGATCAGGGGCAGCGTCTATGCGGGATGAGGAGTCGCCCCTGCCTGGCGCGGATGCCCGGCTGCTCCTGCCCGCACTGTGTGCATGGGCCGCGGCGCTTGCCGCAGGAAGCCGGGAATACAGCGCCGCACTGGTCGGCGTGCTCATGCTGGTCAGCGTGGGTGCGGGACTCGTCTGCCGCACACAGGTCTTCCGCCATGCGGATGCCGTGTGCCGACCGAGCAATCAGCACAAATTGTCGCACACTCCCGAACGCCGAAGAATCGCGGTCTGGCTGGGGCGCACCGGCTGCGTCGCGCTGGCCGCCTCACTGGCAGTGCTCGTCTCGTCCACCGCTCGGCAGACACTGCTCTGCCACGATCCGCTCCTGCGCGCGCGGCAGACAAAGGAATATGTCACCGTCGTCGTGCACGCGGATTCGCCGCCGCTCGCCTCTGTCCGGCGTGGCAGTGACTGCCAGTACGAGGCCTCCGCGCTCGCGGTTCGGCGTGCCGGTATCGCCATGGCCTCCCGTGCGTCGGTCTGGGTCTTTGCCTCCGGGCGCGCCTGCGCGGTCGGCAAGGGCGGATTGGTGCGGATGCGGGCGCAGGCAGGGCCGGCGGGGTACGGTCAGGCGGATGTGTGGCTGACAACGGCTGCCTCTGCCGGAGCCTGGATTCTGCCGGGAAAGGCGGGACCTTTCGCCGCACTGGACTCGCAGGTCACGCGGCTCTGGTCGGCATTCTTCATGCACTGCCGCGCCCTGCCACTGCAAGGCCGCCTGCTCGTTCCAGGAATGACGATCGGCGTTCTGGGCTCACAGGCGTTCGTGGGTGGCAGACTGCAAGCGACGTCAGGGGAGCAGGATCAGGCTGACAGGCTCAAGAAGCTGTTCAAAAGCATCGGCATCGTCCATCTGCTCGCGGTCTCTGGCGGGCACTTCGCCCTCATCGGCGGCTGGGTGCGCCGGCGTCTCGGCTGTGCAGGCGTGCCGGTCTGGCTGCGGGGCACCGGTGTGGCGATTGCGGACCTGCTGCTGTCAGCGCTGCTCTTCCCTGCCGACTCCGTCACACGCGCGGTGGTCATGGCGCTCATATCCTGCCTTGCCCTGGGTCTGGGCCGACCTGCGCAGTCGCTCTCCGCCCTGTGCCTGACAGTCCTATTGCTGCTCATCGCCCGGCCGGCACTGGCGCGGAGCCTGGGCTTCGCCTTGTCCTGCGCCGCCGTGCTCGGCATCCTCCTGCTCGCCGCACCCCTCACACGTCTGCTCGGGCGCCTGAGGATGCCGCAGGCCATCGCCTCACCGCTCGCCATGACGCTTGCCGCCCAGCTGTTCACCCTTCCGTTGCAGATGCTGATGGGACCCGTCCCGGACTGGCGTTCGATCCCCGCGAACCTGCTGACCACCCCGTTCGTGGACGCCGCCACATTCCTCGGGCTGCTCTCGCTCGTCACCTGCCGTCCCATGCCGGCTGTCGGACAGGCCCTCGCGCGGGCCGCGAGCGTGCCGACAGGCGTCATCGTGCTCATCGCCACATGGTTGGAAGGACTGTGAGTGTTCGCATTCTGTCATTGTCCCATGGCGTTCGCCTGTTCACCGACGAGCTTTTCACCCGCTACCGCGCGGGGTCTACTCTTGGACTGTCTGACAAGGAGAGGATATGGCACGCAGAACCACCACCGGCAGGGGCGCACGCACGTCCGCCCGACCGGGCGCGCCACAGCCCGGCATGGCACCGTTCACACTCGTCAACGGCGGTGACGAGTTCCTCAACGCCCGCACCCTGCGCCGGCAGCGCAACAAAGCCCGAAAACTGCTGCCAGACGCCGAGGTGGTCGAGCTTGATGCCGCGCAGACCGACCAGTACACCTTCACCGAGGCGGTCAGCCCCTCCCTTCTCTCACCGGTCTCCATCGTCCTGCTCACCCATTTCGAGTACTGCTCGGACGAGCTGCTGGCCGCCATCAAAGACTTCGCGAAGAACGCGCCCGCCCGTCTTGTCCCCGAACAGAAACCCGGGACGGATCCGGCCTCCGCCGCGGATCCCGCCACGGCCGTCTCACTCGTCATCGCCTCGCGCTCGCAGGGGCCGCGCGGCGCGACGCTGGCGACAAAACTCAAGGGTGGCCACACAGAGATCCTCACCATCCCGGCCCTCAAACGTGACCGTGACCGTCAGGACTTCGCCCGCGCCCAGCTCGCCCGCCGTGGCAGGCGGATAGCGCCGGACGCCCTCAACGCCCTTGTGGCCGTGATGGGCTCGCGCACCGGTGAGCTCGCCGCCATGTGCGACCAGCTGTGCGACGACTTCGAGGAGAATCCTCTTCGCCTGGAGACCGTCGCCTCGGTAATGGATGACACGGCTGAGACGACAGGCTTCCAGGTGGCCGACACGGCACTCGCCGGCAATGCGCCGCTCGCCGTGCTGCGGCTGCGCCAGGCACTCGCCCGTGGTGCGCAGCCTGTCGCGCTGGTAGGGGCGCTCTCCTCCAAACTTCATTCGCTGGCAGTGACGGCAGCCGTCCAGGCCGGCACGATCGACGAGTCCCGGGCGGGTCTTCCTGGCTGGCTCGTGCGCTCGCTGCGCGGCCAGCTGCGCGGCTGGAGCTCGCAGGGCCTTGCCCGCGCATTCGAGGCGCTCGCCCATGCCGACGAGACCGCCAAGGGCGTGGGCGGCGATCCGGAATACGAGCTTGAACGTGCGGTGGAGCTGATCTGCCGGAAAGGAGCGTGACGATGAGCGACCAGACGCGGATGGCGCAGACGGGGGATCGCCGCGGGGCGATGGTCGTGCGGGCGGTGCGCGTCATCGTCCCCACAGGGGAAGAAATGCGCAGAGCCGGCCGTGCTTTCTCCACGCTGCTGCGCTCGCAGGATGTCGTGCTGTTGTCCGGCCCGCTCGGCGCAGGCAAGACGACGTTCGCCCAGGGGATCGGCGAGGGGCTGAAGACGGACCGGCCGGTCGTCTCACCCACCTTCACCATCGCGCGCGAGCTTGATGGCACGTTCGCCGACGGCTCGCCAGCCCATCTCGTGCATGTGGACGCTTACCGGATCGGCGGCGTCATGCGGCTTCCGGGAGATGACGCCCGCGACGCTCTGCTCGACGAGCTGGAGTCCCTGGGTCTGGATGAGGAGCTGGATGACCCGTCCGAGGGGACCGTCGTGCTGATGGAGTGGGGCGAGCATATGGCCGGCATCCTCTCCGACGAGCGGTGCGAGGTGAGGGTACGCCGCAGCGAGGGGACGCAAGACCCCGCCATCGGCACGGGTACGGATGGTGATGAGCGTATCGACGGCGACGCGGGTACTGATGACGATGCTGCCGCCGGCACCGATGGCGATAGTGACGCTGATGGCGATGTCCTTTCCGCCGACGGTAGCCGCGAGCTGCTGCTGAGCGCACGCGGCACGGCATGGCAGGCGCGTCTGCCGTTGCTGGCACAGGCGTTCAGGCGGGCTGGCCTGCAGGCAGACGAGCTGACGGATCTGACGGATCGCGGGGCGGGAATGGACCGGGATGGCACCGCGCCAGCACCGCGGATATCGGAAGACGCCGGCGCAGGGACCGCTGATGAGACAGAACAGCGACAGAACGCGCGGACGAGGGGAGAAGCCCATGAGTGAGACGAGAAGCATGACCGCCGGCGGCGCTGACGATACCGTCACTATGGGTTCGAATATCGATGCGGCGGCACGGACCGGGCATGGCCCCTGCCTCGTCATCGACACCTCCTACGGCCTGACGATCGGTGTTGTCGGGCATGAACCCTGCCATATCGCCGATTCGCGTGCCCATGTCGAAAAACTCGGCCCCACGGTGCGGCAGGTTCTGGAGCAGGCTGGGCTGTCCGCACAGGATCTTTCCACGATCGTCGTCGCCTCGGGGCCGGGTCCGTTCACTGGTCTGCGCGCAGGGATCGTGGCGGCGCGCGCCCTCGCTTTCGCCACCGGTGCACGTCTGCTCGGCCACGATGTGCTGAGCGTGCAGGCTGCCTGGGAGCGCAAACGGCCGCATACCGCCGGCCCGCGGCTTGTCCTGACCGTCAACGATGCGCGCCGCAAACAGCTGTACTGGCAGCTCTGGCGTATCGACGGGACGGATGACGGGGATGACGACGATGCTCTCTCATCGCTCACCCCGATGGACATCTCCTACCCCCAGACGATCGCCGGCTCGATCATGGACATCGAGCAGACCCAGGATCGTCCCTTGCCGCTCGTCATCATCGGCCCGGGCACGGCAAAATATGGCTCCTGCTGGGACTGGCTCGCCGGTCAGGGTATTCCGGTCGCCGCGCGTGTCGACGACTCCGCGCTGTGTGCCGACGGTGCGGAAGGACCTGCCCTCTTCGCTGATCTTGCTCTCCATGCGCTGCGGACAGGCGGGGATATCTCGACCGAGCCGCTCTACCTGCGCCGCCCGGATGCGAAGGTCCCGCCTATGCTCAAGCCGGTCGCCGAGAATTCCGTGCGTTCCGGGCAGCAGGCGCAGGGGGGTGCCGGCGTGCCTGCGGACCGGCGTGCGCAGGCGCCCCAGAGCGCCCTCGAGGCCACACGTGAGGGCCGTGATCTGACGTGGTCGAGCTGGTCGAAGGAGGATCTGCGCCGGTTTGCCACCAAGACGGATCCGTCCGTGGATGACGACGACCAGCCCGATGAGCTTGTCACCTTCGGCTCGCGCAACAACATCGGGCACACCGGCGCGGACGGCGGGGACGGTCGATGATCCGGCGCATGCGTGCGGCTGATCTGGCAGAGGTCACCCGTCTCGACGCCGCGATTTTCGGGCCATCGGCGTGGACGCGTGCCGAGTTCGAACAGGAGATGACCGGGCCGGATCGCACTTATCTCGTCTGGCAGGGGGTCGATCCCGCGGTTGGACAGGACAGCCCGGGCGAAGGCCGTCCGGTCGTGCTCGGCTACGCCGGCGTGTGGACCGGCGGGCCATCTGCCCATCTGCTCACGCTCGCCGTCAGCCCTGTCGCGCGGGGCACGGGTATCGGCACCTCTCTTGTTGCTGCGACGGCGCAGGAGGCACGTCTTGCCGGCTGCCAGCAGATGAGGCTCGAGGTACGCGTGGACAATCTGCCCGCCATCCGCCTGTATACCCGGCTCGGGTTCGTGCGCGTGGGCTATGAGCCGCATTATTACCAGCCTGAGGATGTGGATGCCTATATCCTCGCGCATCCGCTCGCACCCGCCGTCGACGCCCAGAGGCGTGGCAGAGGGCCAGAAATCCGATGATGATGGGGATCAGGTAATTGACAGGAAATGACAGGCACAACGGGCAGGACGATGAAAGGCAGGAACGTATGAGCGAGAGGGACATTGCGGGACAGCCGCTGTCGCAGGCACATGCGCGAACAGAGGCACCGGTGCAAAAACCGGAGACGGCGGATGACGACGGGCCGATCATTCTCGGCATCGAGTCCACCTGCGACGAGACGGCCGCCGGCATCGTCCGGGGACGCACGCTCCTGGCCAACGTGGTGGCCAGCTCGATGGACCAGCACGCTCGTTTCGGCGGCGTGATCCCCGAGATCGCCTCGCGCGCGCACGCCGAGGCGTTCGTGCCGGTCGTCAGCAGGGCGCTGGAGGATGCTGATCTCGACCTGTCACAGATCGATGCGATCGCCGTCTCTGCCGGACCGGGGCTTGCCGGATGCCTGGCGGTCGGGGTATCCGGCGCCAAGGCGCTCGCCCTCGCCGCGAACAAGCCGATCTACGGCATCAACCATGTGATCGGCCATATCGCCGTCACCCAGCTGCAGTTCGGCGGGTTCCCGGACGGCACGCTCGCGCTCATCGTCTCCGGCGGGCACACCTCGCTGCTGCGTGTGCATGACATCGCCCGCAGCGTGGAGGTGGTCGGCACCACGCTCGACGACGCGGCGGGGGAGTGCTTCGACAAGGTCGCCCGTCTGCTTGGCTTCCCCTATCCGGGCGGCCCGCATATCGATCGGCATGCCCGTAGCGGTGACCCGCACGCGCTCCAGGTGCCCCGTGCCCTCACCAAGGGCAACGCGGGGCGCCGTCATCCGTATGATTTCAGTTTTTCCGGCGTCAAGACCGCCGTCGCCCGCTGGGTGGAGGAGCGCAAGGCCGAAGGCAAGGATGTGCCCGTCGATGATGTGTGCGCCTCGCTTGCCGACGCGGTGGCGGACGTGCTCTCCGGCAAGGCGATGAAGGCGTGCGAGAACCTCGGCGCCGACACGCTCATTGTCGGCGGCGGTTTCTCCGCCAACTCGCAGCTGCGCCACGCCCTGCTCGAGCGCGGACGTCGACACGGGGTCGAGGTGCGTCTGCCACGGCGCCAGCTGTGCACGGACAACGGGGCGATGGTCGCGATGCTGGGCAGCAATCTGCTGGAGGCGGGCATGCCGCCCAGTCCCGAATCGTTCTCCATCGATTCGGCGATGCCGCTCGACCAGATTTACATGGCATGAGTTTATATGGCGTGAGCGGTGCCTTCATGGCGTGAGCATATGGCGCATAGGGCGCTGTACGCGGTGGCTCGGGCGTCTCAGATCTTGGCGAGCGGGATCTTGTGCGTCGGTGTCGGGAAATCGGTGTCGATGAGCGCCAGATCCTCCTCATCCAGCACCAGATCGCCGGCCGCCGCGTTGGCGGCCATATGGTCGGGATTGCTTGTCTGGGGGATGGCGATGACCGACCCGGAGCGTACGGCCCACGCGAGCTCTACCTGCTGCACGCTCGCGCCGTGACGACGCGCCACCTGCTCCAGCGCCCGGCTCGAGCGCATCGCCTCGAGACCGGCCATTCCGCCAGATCCGAGCGGGGAGTAAGCGATCAGCGGCAGATGATGCTCGCGCTGCCAGGGCAGGAGGTCATAATCCACCCCGCGCACCGCCACGTTGTACAGATCCTCGTTCACCGCACACTCGTCGCCGTACGGCACTTTCCAGAGGTCCTCCAGGTCGGCGACGTCAAAATTCGACACGCCCCAGCGGGCGATAAGCCCTTCGGCGACGAAGTCGTGCATCGCCTGTGCCACGTAGGCGAGATCGGCATTCTCGCGCCAGTGCAGCAGATACAGGTCGAGCCGATCCGTGCCCGTCAGGCGCAGCGCTGTCTCCAGCCGCTGCCGCAGGTGTTTCGGCGTGGCGTTGGACGGCAGCACCTTGTCGATGATGAACAGGCGGTCGCGGCCGAAACGTCGCACGCACTCGCCCACGAACGACTCGCTCACCCCATCTCCGTACATCTCCGCGGTGTCGAGCACCTGCATGTCGCCCTCGAGACCGCGTCCCACAGCCTCCAGCTCGCGCTCGCGGCGCCGCGCGTCGCCCATGCTCCACAACCCAATGCCGATGGCGCCGACCTGCGTGTCGCCGATGCGTACTGTCCGCATTTTTCCTCGATTCTGCCGGAACCGTCCGCTGCTCAGTCCAGCTGGAAGATCCCCATGCTCTGGGGTCCGAGCTCGATCCGCACGCCGTTTCGTCCTTCGGTATCGTGCGTGGCCGGGCCGTCGTACCCGTCCGGGCCGTCGTAGCCGTCCTTGTCCGCCGTGCAACGGGCCTGTCCCACGTGCAGCAGCGGCGTGACAGCCTTGCACCTCAGCGCGGTCTGCACATTCTCCTCCTCCGTGCCGGGGTTGAGGGCGACGAGGATGCGTTCTTGCTCGGTGCTGCGCAGGTAGACGAACGGGCGGTGACCACGGTGGGCGAACACGATGGTGAGATCCGCCGACGGCCGGAGCGCCTGTGACGGCCCGTCGTGGTCATGCCGCAGCGCGATGAGCGCGTGCATGAAGGAAAGAAGCGAGTCCGGATCGTCCTTCTGGGCGGCGACGTTCGGTGCGTCGCCGGCGGGGTCGACGGGCAGATAGAGCCGGTCGGCGGGTGCCTGCGAAAAACCGGCGTTGGCCGAGCCGTCCCACTGCATCGGCGTGCGGCTGCCCGTGCGGGCGTAACCGCCTTCTTTATTGGGCAGATTGCGGTAGCGCATGCCGATCTCGTCGCCGTAATAGACGTACGGCACACCCGGCATGGTCAGCAGCAGCGTGTAGGCGAGCCGCAGCTCACGGGGCGTCAGACGCGGCGCGAGACGCGGGCTGTCATGGTTGCAGGTGATGAAGCTGAACGAGCCCAGATCCTTCGACCGTTCGTACTGGCCAAGATAATCGGCGAGGAACGCCGTGGGGTCTGCGTCGGAATCGGCAGTGAAGTAGCTCTCGTCGCCGGTGCGGTCCAGCTGGTTCTTCGCCCTGCGCACCAGCAGGTTGTAGCCGTTGGGCACCCAGCCCCAGTCGAGGTAGAAGTCCATATCGAAGCCTGCGGCGAGCGACTGCCACGGCCGTCCCCATTCCGAGACGAACGCGGCCTGCGGGTACTCCTGTTTGATGGGGGTGAGGATCCGCCTCCATGTGTCGATGGTGCCGCTCTTGTCGTCGTCATCGTTCTTAACGAGCGAGTCGGCCATGTCCACGCGGAAACCGTCGCAGCCTTTTGACAACCAGAAGCGCATAATGTGACGGATCGCCTCACGCGTCGATTCGGCGGCAGGGGAGTCGACCGGCTGCTGCCACGGCTTGTCCTGGCGCAGATAGCCATAATTGAGCGCCGGCTGGAAGGCGAAGAAGTTGGTGATGTAGGCGCCGTCACGGTCGGATTCGCCTGCCACGAACGGCATGCTGGCCCCGTTCTCGAACGCCGATCCCGTCCAGATGTATCGGTCCGACAGACCCTGCCGGTCGGCGGGATCCCATTTCTGGCTGGCGCGGAACCACGGGTGGCGGTCGCTCGTGTGCCCGGGGACGAGGTCGAGGAGCACATGCATGCCCAGATCGTGCGCTTTGCTGAAGAGACGGACGAGATCCTCATTGGTGCCGTAACGCGGGGCGACCCGCAGATAGTCGCTGATGTCATAGCCGGCGTCGCGGAACGGTGAGTCGAAGCACGGGTTGATCCACACGCCCGTGCAGCCGAGGTCGCGGATATAGCCGAGTTTTTCCGTCAGGCCCGGCAGGTCGCCGATGCCGTCGGCGTTCGAATCGGCGAAACTCTGGGGGTACACCTCATAGAACACCGTGCGTCCGAGCCAGTCGGCGTGGTGGTGCAGGACGTCCTGTCGGTTCGTGTTCTGTGCGTCTGTGTGCGTCTGTGCCATACCCACCATGGTACGGTCGGCCGATGCTTGCCGGCCACGGTTGATGGTCCGGCGTCGATCACTGTTCTTCTTTGTGCGCTGGGACATGGTTCCGTTTTCTGCAATAAGACATGAAAAGCGCTGTGGTACAAGACTGGAGAACTGAGTTGAAAAAGTTGATTTGGCATGGAAATTTCCTGCATTTTCCCGCAGGCGTCCGAGTGCACGATCTGTGCAAATGGGCAGATGATGTTTGCAAATGTTTTCAGACGTTCGTTTTTGTTCGATTGTCTGACCTGCTGATTGGGCGAGGCCTTAAATAACAGGAAAGCCAGGCTGAAAGTTTTCTGAACGAATAGATCACAAAACAGACGCGACACGCGTCGAGATACCTGTTATGCTATCGATTGCAAACATCTGTATGATGTTCAGCGTGAGGGGATCACCACTGCGGTCGATCGGCCACGATGGGGTCTCCCGACGAAGGGAAATTGCAATCAATACCGCCCAAGCGGTGTTGGGAGATCGACGATGATCAATATGAAGAAGGCTCTGGCGCTTGTCGCCTCTGTCGCCGTCCTTGCCGGTGTGTCCGCCTGCGGCAACTCCAATTCCGGCTCCAGCTCCAGCGACTCGTCCAAGACCGTCAACATGACGGTGTGGACCCCGTCGGAGGACATCAGCTCCGGCTGGACCGCCAAGGAAGAGAAGGCTTTCGAGGCTGCCCACAAGGACTACAAGATCAAGTGGACCAACAAGGCCGTCTCTGAGGCCGATGCGTCCAAGACGGTGAAGCAGGATCCGTCCGCCGCCGCCGATGTGTACCTGTTCGCCAACGATCAGCTCGGCACCCTCATCGATGCCAAGGCGATCGGCCAGCTCTCCGATTCCGCCGCCGCGCAGGTCAAGAAGGACAACGAGAAGTCCATGGTCCAGTCCGTCACCGGCTCTGACGGCAACCTCTACGGCGTGCCGTACACCGGCAACACGTGGTTCATGTACTACAACAAGTCCAAGTTCTCCGCTGAGGACATCAAGTCCCTCGACTCCATGATCGAGAAGGGCAAGGTCGCCTTCCCGATCTCCAACTCGTGGTACATGCCGGCGTTCTACTATGCCGCCGGTGGCACCCTCTTCGGTGAGGATGGCAACGATGCAAAGGCCGGTGTGAACTTCGGTGGTTCCAACGGTGCCGCCGCCACCACCTACCTCGTCAACCTCGCCGCCAACAAGAACTTCGTCGAGGATGACAACGGCGCGGGTCTGGCCGGTCTGAAGACCGGTGCTGTCGACGCCTACTTCTCCGGCTCGTGGGATGCCGACAACGTGAAGAAGGCCCTCGGTGACAACTACGCCGCCGCCGCCCTGCCGACCGCCAAGATCAACGGCAAGGACGCCCAGCTCAAGTCGTTCGCCGGCTCCAAGGCCGTTGCCTACAACCCGAACTCCAAGAACGTCAAGGTTGCCTCGCAGTTCGCCGCCTTCCTCGGCAGCGAGAAGGCCCAGCTCGACCACTACACGATGCGTCAGATCATCCCGTCCTCCAAGGCCCTGCAGTCCAACTCCAAGGTGAAGGCCGACCCGGTCGCCGTCGCGCAGGCCGAGACCATCGCCAAGACCTCGGTCCTGCAGCCGACGATCTCCGCCATGAACAACTTCTGGACCCCGTGCCAGAACTTCGGCAAGGCCATCCTGAGCAAGAACGTCAACGCGTCCAACGCCCAGCAGAAGACCGACGAGTGGATGAACCAGTACAAGAACTCCACCATCAAGTGAGCTCCACGGCTCCCGTCCCGCCGGCAAGACCGCATCGGTCCATCCGATCGGTCTGATGCGCCGGACGGGCGGGCAGCCGTCTGTCAATTATCATTTCTGAGGACCCCGCTGATCGCGGCAGGCTCATGAGCGTCTCCGAAGAGCATGTCGTCGGGTACGACTGGTGAGTCCGCGTGGTAGCGGGGTCTTTTCTGCGTTAGTGTAGATAATGTGTGGTTTCTGCGCCGGTCTCCTCCGCAGAGGATGGGACGGGCGCTCATCGAAAGGGCTGATATCGTGACTGGGGCAAAAGTCACGCCGGCAGGGACCCGCAGCGCCAGACCAGCGAAGAAGAAAGTCGCGAAAAAAGTCGCAAAAGACTATATTCCGCCCTCTCCGTACTCGCTGCGCGCAGCGCTGGGCAAAGGTGACTGGTCCACCCGGCTTTCCGTGCTCATCTGGGGCATGGGCAACTTCACTCGCAAACAGATCGTCAAAGGCGTGCTCTGGCTCGCCATGGAGATCCTTGCGATCTGGTACTTCGTCTCCGCGGGCATTCCGGCCATCGCCGCGCTGCCGCAGCTGGGTGAGAAGGCCGGCAGCAAGTACAAGGACGCCGACGGCTTCTGGCATTACAAGACCGTCACCCCGTCCGTCGTCGTGCTGCTCTACGGCGTGATCGCCGTCGTCTTCATCTTCGTGTTCCTGTGGGTATGGAACCTCGAGATCCGCAGCTCCTACAAGGCACAGTGCCTGGCGCAGAAGAACGGGCATGCGCCCACCTTCCGCCAGGATCTGCATGATCTTGTGGACGGCCACGGCGAGATCTCGCTCATGTTCCTGCCCACGCTGGGCATCTTCGTGTTCACCGTGCTGCCGCTCGTGTTCATGATCAGCATGGCGTTCACCAGCTACGATTCCAACCATCCGACGAAGTTCGACTGGGTGGGTCTGGCCAACTTCAAGACGGTGTTCGGCAACAGCGGCAACGTGGTCAACATCCACGTGTTCATCAGCGTGCTGATCTGGACGCTCGTCTGGGCGTTCTTTGCCACGTTCCTCAACTTCTTCCTGGGCATGTTCCTCTCGATGGTCATCGAGCGCAAGACCACCCATGGCAAGGCGTTCTGGCGTGGCCTGTTCTCCATGTCCATCGCCGTGCCGCAGTTCGTCTCGCTGCTGGTGATGAACCAGATGCTCCAGCAGAACGGTGCCATCAACAGGCTCCTCGAGAGCTGGGGCTGGATCTCCGCACCACTGCCGTTCTTCACGAACGCCACCTGGGCGCGTGTGACCGTCATCATCATCAACCTGTGGGTCGGCATCCCGTTCACCATGATGCAGATCACCGGCATTCTGGAGAACATCCCGGCCGAGCTGTATGAGGCCGCGCGCATCGACGGCGCCAACTGGTGGCAGCAGTTCACCAATGTGACGATGCCGTACATCATGTTCGTGCTCACGCCGTACCTCATCACCACGTTCACAGGCAACGTGAACAACTTCAACGTGATTTACCTGCTCTCCGGGGGCGACCCCCAGCCGGTCGGATCCTCCGCAGGCTCGACCGATCTGCTCATCACCTGGCTGTACAAGCTGACCGTTGACCAGGACAACTACAACGTGGGTGCCGTCATCGGTATCTGCACGTTCCTGGTGCTCGCCGTGGTCTCGCTCATCACGTACCACAGCAGCGGCTCCTATCAGAACGAGGAGGCATTCCGGTGAGTAAGAATAGCGAGAAAACGATGGCCCCCAAGAAGCAGCTGGATGCCATCGATCGGGCGCAGCTTGCCACCGCGACCGGCGGGCACAAGAGCGCCGCCGAGATCGAGCGCAGCAAGGCGTTCGGCGAGGTGCCCGAGAAGAACCGCTACGGCGCCAGGATGTTCCGCGACTTCCTCAGCTATCTGCTGCTGTCGGTGCTGGGCATCATCTGGATCATGCCGATCGTGTGGGTGTTCCTCGAGAGCTTCAACGCGGATCCGCAGCCGTACCAGGCCACGTTCTTCCCCCAGAAGTACTCGTTCGACAACTACCGTCTGCTCTTCACGCAGACCGATGTGTTCAACTTCCCGAAGATGTTCCTCAACACCCTGATCATCGCCATCTTCGTGTGCATCATCAGCGTGTTCTTCGTCCTCTCCGTGGCGTTCTGCATGTCCCGTCTGCGTTTCCGCTTCCGCAAGAGCTTCATGAACATTGTCCTCATCCTGGGCATGTTCCCGTCGATCATGTCCGTGGTCGCCATCTACTTCATCCTCAAGGCGATGGGCCTGACCAGCTCGGCCATGACGATCTTCGCCCTGATCCTCGTCTACTCGGCGGGCTCGGGCGCGGGCTTCTACGTGATGAAGGGCTACATGGACACCATCCCGACCTCGCTCGATGAGGCGGCGCGTCTGGACGGCTGCACCACGTGGCAGGTGTTCACCAAGATCATCGTGCCGATCTGCCGCCCGATGATCGTCTATCAGGCCATCACCGCCTTCCTCGCCCCGTGGCTCGACTTCGTCCTCGCGCGCACCATCTGCCGCACGCAGGACACGTACACTGTGGCACTAGGTCTGTGGAGCATGCTCCAGAAGGAGTACATCCAGAACTGGTATGCGCGCTTCGCCGCCGGCGCTGTGTGCGTCTCGATCCCGATCGCCATCCTGTTCATGGTCATGCAGCGCTTCTATCAGGAGTCGATGGCCGGCTCCACGAAGGGCTGATCCTGCGACGGCTGTGCCGGCCGATGCCGTCGTGCGATGCGTGATAGGGAGTCGGTTTAAGGGTCCCTGTCACGTGCGGACACGGAATCGGCTCGCCGGCACGGCCGTCTGAATCTGCGAATGCCGCCCGCTCTGGTTTTCGAGGCCGGAGCGGGCGGTGTTTTTGTCTGGGCGGTCTGTTGCCTGATCGCTTTTTCGGCTGGTCGGTGTTCTGGGCGGTCTGTTTTCTGATCGCCTTTTCAGGAAGGTCGGTATTCTGGCGACCTGTTGTCTGAAAGCATGTTTTGTGCGAGGAATGATGCGGTATTCGACGGTGTTTTTTGATCTGTACGGGACTCTTGCCGATGTATCCACGGACGAGGAGGGTCCCGCCACATGGGAGCGGTTCCGCCAAGCGCTTGCTGGATACGGGGCGGTCTACGCCGATGCCGGCTCGCTGAAGAAAGCCTTCCACGCCGGGGTCGACGCACTATTCGCGCAGATCGCAGAAGGGCCCGCGGTGCACGGTGGTCCATCTTCAGTCGATTGTGCACATGCTCAGGATCGACTGCCGGGGCGGGATGACATACGGGCCGGGGCTGCGGATGATGATTCCCGCTGGCCGGACCCGGATCTTTCCCCGGTGTTCAGCGGGCTCCTCGAACAGAAGGGTGTGTCTGCCCCGGTCGACTCGGACCTCGTCCGACGCGCGGGGGCGGAGTTCCGTCTCGCTTCCCTGCGACGGCTGCGTTTATACCCCGGCGTGAAACAGCTGCTCGCCCGGCTGCGGCAGGCGGGGATCCGCACCGTCCTTCTCTCCAACGCCCAGCGCCTCTACACGGCTCCGGAGCTTGACAGGCTCGGGCTGTGGGACTTTCTCGACGCGGTCTTCATCTCCTCTGATTTCGGCTCGCGCAAACCCGCACCGGCCTTCTTCCGCCATGCGCTGGAAAAGGCCGGCGCCGATCCCGCCTCGACGCTCATGGTCGGCAACGACGCGGCAAGCGATATCGCCGGCGCCACCATGAGCGGTCTCGACAGCGCCTATCTGTTCACCAGTTCCTGGCCGGGCAACGACCGCTTCCCGCTGGGGGAGGCGACGTACAATTTCCGCGGGGCGGATTACAACGCGCTCTTCGACGTCATTGTGAATGGTGACGGTACGCGGGTGACACGCAGGCAGCATGCATGACCGGGCTGACAGCGACTGGACTGACACAACGCACGACTGACACAACGCACGACTGAAAGGTGATCGGGCATGAACGGCGACAACACCACCATCGGCATCCGACACAAAGGACTGACCGTCTTCTCGCTCAAGATGATCGGCCTCATCCTCGTCACGCTCGGCACGCTGACCACCGCGCTCGCCATGCATGACATCGATCGCACCAATCTGCAGGCGACGGACATGGGCACGCTCACCGTCGTCGTCGTATGCGAGGCGATCTCATGGATCGCGATCCCGATCTATGCGTGGCTGGTCGTGACGGGGTTCCACCACACCCACCATCTGGGCAGGTACATGCTGCGCGTGCTCCTGCTCGCCGTGGCCAGCGAGGTGCCCTACGATATGGCCACATCCCAGAAGTTCTGGGACATGGGCTCGCAGAACCCGGTATGGGCCATTCTCGCCGCACTCATCGTGCTGCTCGCCTTCCGCATGGTCGATCCCAACCCGCCCGACGACACCTATACCGGCCGCACATTCACCGTCACCCGCTCCTCGGTCTGGATGATCCGCGTCATCGTCGTACTCGCCGCCCTGCTGTGGATGTGGCTTCTGCGCGTGGGTCTGCGGCTCGGCATGGTCAATGAGGGCGTCATCCTAATCGTCATGGTCGTGGTCTTCGACCTGCTGCACCACAAGGAGAACACGATGATGTACACAGCCGCCGTGCTGGGGGCGATCCTGTTCCTCACGCCCTCGTTCGGCATCCTGTTCCTTCACTTCCGCAACGGCCGGCTCGGCTACGCCCACAAGAACACGGGTATCGGCTTCTATATCGCCTATTTCGTCCAACTTCTGGTATTCGGCGCGCTCGCCATGGCGCTATAAATGCCTCCGAAATACCCCTGAAATACCCCTTGCGTTTGTCGCCTGTGTGTGTATACTTATTTTTTGTTGTTTGAACGAGAGTTCAGAGAACATGCGCCAGTAGCCCAATGGATTAGAGCATCTGACTACGGATCAGAAGGTTGCGGGTTCGAATCCCTCCTGGCGCACCAGCAAGGCCGGAATACCAACGATTCTGAATCGCTGATATTCCGGCCTTCTTGTTTTCGCTAACAGATAGTAACCGATGCCGCATTTCCAGCCGAGAAATACTGATTGTCTTCCAGTGGTTTATCTGTGTGTCTGCCTGATTGTTTGTCTGTCTGTTGGTTTGTTGTGTCTGTTTGTGGGTTATAGGACAGAACGTGGTGTTTATTCCTGGTCCTGTCCGTTGGGGCAGTAG
>CAIFES010000011.1 GCA_903789535.1 uncultured Aeriscardovia sp.
AGCGCTGCGTGGCCACCGAGGCCGAGGCGGAGGCGTACTGCAAGGCGCATCCAGCCACCGTCGCGGACAGGTGAGGCCGCGCGGTCGGTCCGCGAGGCCGCGGATCCGGCGAAAACCGGCGATAACTGAAGACTGACGACAGGCCCCGTGGCCGGGAATTCCCGGTTCGCGGGGCCTTCTGCGTCTTCATGCACGCGGTTATTTCCTCTTCCTTCGATTCCGTGCCGGGAATCGCGGCACTTATTTATAAATCAATCAATAGCGGTGATAATGGAAGCACGACTGTTGCAATGACGCGACAAAGGAGAATCACATGACGGATCAGACTCAGCAGATCCAGCAGACTCAGCAGAACCTGCGGGGTGGGCGTCACACGCGCTCGCTCGACTACGCGCGGGCAATGGGAATCGGCTGGAATCTCGGCAATTCCTTCGACGCGGTCGGCGACAACGCCGGCAACGCGGTGACCCTCGACGATTCGGTGGCGGACCGCGGCGCCTGCAGCTGGGGGAATCCCGAGCCGACGCGCGACCTGATCCACGCCATCGCCGAGAAGGGCTACCGGACGATCCGCATCCCGCTGACCTTCATCCGCCGCATGCGCGAGGACGCGTCCGTGCCGGAGGACAGCCCGATGCGTTTGCCGACGAGCCGGACGAGCTCTCCTTCGAGACCATCAACGAGCCACGCTTCGTGGACGATGCGGGCGCGAAGATCGAGGACGACGCCCTCGCCCAGCCGATTCTCGACGCCCTCAACACGGCCGCGTGGGAGGAGATTCGCGCGGTCGCCGGCAACGAGAGGCGCATGGTCATCGTCACAGGCCTCGACACCGCGTTCCTGCCCGAGACCCGCCTCGACGCGCTCCTCGCCTCCCTGCACCGCGACCTGCACGACGACCCGAACATCCTGGCGACCGTCCACTACTACAGCGAGTGGGTCTACTCCGGAAGCCTCGGACGCACGGGCTTCGACGAGCCGTTCCGCCCCGAGTCCGCCGACCCCGCCGAGCGCAGCGCCACACCGCGCACGCATCTGCGTGACCTTGCGGACAATCTCAACCGTCACTTCACCTCCCGCGGCATCGGCGTGCTCATCGGGGAATGGGGGCTCCTGAGCTACGACACCGCCTCGGACGGAGCCCTGCAGGCCGGCGAGGAGCTCAAGTACTACGCCGCCTTTCTCGACATGGTACGGGACAACGGGTTCGCGTGCGCCTTCTGGGACAACGGCACCGGCATCGACCGGACCGACCCCGCGCACGGCTATCCGTGGCGCAAGCCGCTCGTCGGGGAGGTCATGACGGCTGGACTGACCGGACCCTCCGCGTGCGCTCGTGGCCTTGACACCCTCTATCTGCCAGTCAGCGCGGAGAACGCGGCGCGTTCGCCGGTTCGCCTCGGTCTGGAGACGCACGGACGCACTCTCGTGTCGGTCGCGGACGGTCGCGGGCAGCTGCGCGAGGGGAGCGACTACACGCTGGACGCTGGTGCCGCGGGAGCGAGCAATGCCGAGGGAAGTTCGATGGATGGCACTCCCGCCGACGCCACCCTGACGCTGACCGCCGAGTACCTGTCCCGCGTCCTGTCCCGCAAGCCGGGAGCCGGTCTCGTCGCCGAGCTGACCCTGCACTTCGACGGTGGGGCCGACTGGCATGAGTGGATTCGCGCGGTCGGACAGCCCCAGGTCAGTCCCACCGGTCCGACAAGCGCCACGCTCTCGCAGCCTGCGGTGTCGGTCATGTCCGGGGAAGCGGGAACCAATCCGGCCGCCGACGCGCTGGCCTTCGTCCTGCATCCCCAGCAGACGACCCGCGCCTACTGGAAGCCGTTCGCCGGAACGCGCGCCGGGGGAATCGCGATCCCGATGCGGTTCGAGGGCGATGAGCTGAAGTCGGTCGCCGCACGTCCGCTCCTGCGGTTCGTGACGGGCACGAACGCCGACCCGGACTCCACGTGGCTCGGCCCGCAGTCAGGCTATTGGGGCTATCTGCAGAACGGCGGCGCCTATATGGTCAGCTACGACTCGCCGGACCATCTTTCCGGCACGCTGACGCTCCTGCCGTCCTTCTTCGACTGCGCCTCCACGCACGCGGTTCGCGGTCCTGTCGAGCTGTTCTGCCGCTTCCAGTCCGGCGCGGGCTGCGTCCTGAGCCTCCTGCTGGATGACAACGACGTCCGGCTGATCCGCTGAACGAGTCGCTGGCGATGCGGAAAGCGACGGAGGGATACCGCGGATCCCCGCCTGACCATTTGCGGTCATGTGGTCGGCACCCGGTATCCCTCCGCGCCTTCGGGGTCATCCTTCGAGGACCTCTTCCGAATGCACGATTTTTACAAGTCGGATGTCAGATCTTTACAACTACGAGTGCATGATTTTTACCACTTGCGGTGCATGATTCTTACAAACATGGAAACATGATTTTGACACTCGCAGCGGGTGAAAACCTGTCATGAAAGGTCCAGATCAGAGACAAAGGAGCACGGTGAAGGATACGATTGGGATTCCCGCAGCGACGAGGAGAGCGATGGCAGAGACCGAGGCCATCATGAATGGAACGTCGTCGGCAAAGGCGTTCCATTCGGTCAAGGACATCATGAACAGCCTTGACCGAGGTGAGAAGACCTTCCGGGTGTAGTGGCTGCCCGAGAAACGGTTATTCGGCCTTCTCGTTTTCAGGCGGATTCTTCTTTTCAGTGCCGTGTGTCTTGTCGCCAGTCACGGGCGTCGTGTTCGAGGCGCTGCCGTTTTCGCCGCTGTCCTCGTCGCCTCCGTCCTCCGCGGTCTTCGCGGCCGGCAGACAGTAGCGCTTGAGGCAACCGTCCGACTCGCGGTAGCAGGACGGGTCGAGCAGATGCCCCCAGACCTCCTTGGGGAACAGCGTCTCGGAGAAGGCGAGCCATTCCTCCAGCAGGTCGGAGCGGTCGTCCATCAGCCAGCGGTACTGCAGACCGTCCATCGCGGACATGCACAGCAGCCACAGATGCTTGAAGCGCGCCTCGTCCATGCCCTCTGGCAGCACCCAGTCGAACGAGCGGATGTTGTGCCAGTGCTTGATCGGACGGTCGCGGAAGAAGGCGTGGGCCGGGTTGTCGCTGATGAGCGCGCCGGCGTTGAGGATCGAGAACAGCTTGACCAGCTGCGGGCGGTGCAGGTTGTAGACGATGTTGTTGACGCAGAAGCGCGGGAAGTACGAGAAGGTGTGCCCGTCCACGTCGATGCCCTGGCAGGTGCCGTAGATGAAGACGTCGGCGGCGTCGGAATCGTAGTACTTGCGCATCACGAGGTCCAGCAGGTCGGACTTGGAGTGGACGTAGTGGTAGAGCGCCGCCTCGGTGATGCCCACGCGGTCGGCGACGTTCTGCATGCTCATGCCCTGGAATCCCTTCTCGGAGATCATGTCGACCGCGGCGTGCGTGATCTCCTCGATGCGTTCCTGCGGGCTCAGCCGCTTCTTGCCGGAATAGACGTGCGACTGCTTGGGCAGGACCTTCCGCGCGGAGGCGACAGCGGTGGAGAACGTCGACTTGACCGGCTCGTTGCGGTTGTCATGCGCCCGGAATGCTTCCCATGCCGCGACCTGCATCAGTGTCAGTGCTCCTTCAAACTGCTCTGGGACCGCACAGTGACCTCGTGCGATTCGGTCCGTCAGCCGCCTGACACGCAGTCGATAGGCGCATACCTCGCATGAACTCAAGGCTGTCAGGGATGTGGCGCTTTTGCCACAAACCTTTATTTATTATCTTATAAACAAGCTGTAAGATAAACACAGCCATCACATACAGACGGTACCACAGTTGGACCGTCGTCCCAGTTCCGGCATCGTCGCCGGTCTTGTGGTAGGAGGGAAAGAGCCATGCGATTTGGCCATTTTGATGATCAGGCGCGCGAGTACGTCATCACGACCCCCGCGACGCCGCTGCCCTGGATCAACTATCTGGGCACGGAGGACTTCTTCGGGCTCATCTCCAACACCGGCGGCGGCTACGACTTCTATCGCGACGCGAAGCTGCTGCGTCTGACGCGCTACCGCTACAACGGCGTGCCGGCGGACAACGGCAGCCGCAGCTTCTACGTCTCCCTGATGCCCTCCGACGGGAAGGGGAACGTGGAGCCGGGCGCCAAGCCAGAGCTGACCTTCTCGCCGACCTTCCTTCCCGCCCGCACCGGGCTCGACCGCTACGTGTGCCGCCATGGCCTGGGCTACACCGTCTTCGAGGCCGAGAAGGCCGGGATCTCGACGGAGATGACCTGCTTCGTCCCGCTGCACGCCGCCTGCGAGATCGACCGCCTGCGCGTGCGCAACACGACCGGCCGGACCGTCGTCGTGGATGTGACCGGAGCCGTGGAATGGTGCCTGTGGAACGCCTCCGACGACGCCGAGAACTTCCAGCGCAACCTCTCGACCGGCGAGGTCGAGATCGAGCTTCCGGCCAAGGGCTGCGACCCGCAGGCCCTGAAGGCCGCCGACGAAGTCTATGGTCAGGGGACCGACGGCACGGGGGCGGATGACGTCCCGGCCGGCGACTGGACGTCCAGCACCATCTACCACAAGACCGAATACAAGGAACGGCGCAACCACTACGCCTTCTTCTCCGTCAACGTGCCGGTGATCGGCTTCGACACCGACCGCGCCACCTTCCTCGGCCAGTTCAACGGCTGGGGCACCCCGGACGCCATCGTCCGCGGCGCCGCCTTCGACTCCCACGCCCACGGCTGGTCGCCGATCGCCGCCCCGCGCGTCCGCCTTGTCCTGAAGCCGGGGGAGAGCCGTGACCTTGTCTTCCAGCTCGGTTTCTGCCAGCTGCCGAAGGACCGGAAGTGGGAGGCTCCGGACGACCCTGCCAAGGTCGGCATCATCAACAAAAAGCCAGCCCACGAGCTGATCGGGCGCTTCGCCGACAGCGGGAAGGTGGACGCGGCGCTCGCGGACCTCCGCGCCTACTGGGACCGCCTGCTCTCCGTCTTCCACGTCTCCACCGGCAGCCCGAAGCTCGACCGCATGGCCAACATCTGGAACCAGTACCAGTGCATGGTCACGTTCAACCTCTCGCGCTCGGCGTCCTACTTCGAGTCCGGCATCGGCCGCGGCATGGGCTTCCGCGACTCCAACCAGGACATCCTCGGTTTCGTGCACATGGCCCCGGCCCGCTCCCGCCAGCGCATCCTCGACCTCGCGAGCACGCAGCTGCCGGACGGCTCGGCCTGGCACCAGTACCAGCCGCTGACCAAGCGCGGCAACGCGGCCATCGGCGGTGGCTTCAACGATGACCCGCTCTGGCTCGTCGCCTCCACCTACGCCTATCTCGCCGAGACGGGCGATAGCTCGATCCTGACGGAACCGGTCGTTTTCAACTCCGAGAAGGACACTGAGAAGCCGCTTCTGGAGCATCTGCGCCGTTCGGTGCACTTCACCATGAGCCATCTCGGACCGCACGGCCTGCCGCTGATTGGCCGGGCGGACTGGAACGACTGCCTCAATCTCAACGCCTACACGGACACCCCGGGAGAGAGCTTCCAGACGGTCAAGTCCAACAAGCCGGAGAACGTGGCCGAATCCGTCTTCATCGGCGGCATGTTCGTTCTCTACGCCGTCCGGTACGCGCAGATTCTCGACCTGTTCGGCCAGCAGTCCGGGCTGGACGCCGGGGATGTTTCACGTGAAACAGCCGACGTGCGCGAGGCGGTCGGGAAGGTCCGCGACGCCGTGGAGGCCGCGGGCTGGGACGGCAAGTGGTTCCGCCGCGCCTACGACGCCGATTCGAACCCGGTTGGCTCCCACCTCAACGAGGAAGGCAAGATCTACATCGAGCCGCAGGGGATGTGCGTGATGGCGGGCGTCGGCCTGACCGACGGCAAGGCACGCAAGGCCCTGACCTCCACCAAGAGGCTGCTGACCTCCAAGCGTGGTACGGCGATCCTCTGGCCGGCGTACTCGACCTATCACATCGAGCTCGGCGAGATTTCCAGCTATCCGCGCGGATACAAGGAGAACGGCGGCGTCTTCTGCCACAACAACCCGTGGGTCTCCATCGCCGAGGCCGTGGCGGGCGACAGCGACGAGGCGTTCAACGTCTACTGGCGCACCTGCCCGGCGAACACCGAGGAGATCAGCGAGATCCACAAGACCGAGCCGTACATCTACTGCCAGATGGTCGCCGGTCCGGAGTCCTTCGCGCCGGGCGAGGGCAAGAACTCGTGGCTGACCGGAACGGCCGCCTGGACCTTCCTCGACCTGTCCCAGTACCTGCTCGGTGTGTGTGCCACGCTGAACGGACTCGCCGTCGACCCGCATCTGCCGTCCCGGTTCTCCGACGTGCGCGTCGACCGTGTCTACCGCGGCGCGACGTACCACTTCCGCTTCGTGCGCGAAGGGGCTGCTGTCGAGAAGGCTCCTGTGACGGCCTCGGCTGCGGCTGGTGCGTCCGATGAGTCCGATACGGTGGACCTCGCGGACCGGAACCGGGACGCGTCGGCTCCGTCCGCCTCCAACCCGGCCTTCGGCGCGGACCTCGCGGACCACAGCCTCGACGGTGGCTTCGCTCCGGCGGGTGATGGCGAGCAGGACCTCGCGGGGCTCGACCCAACGCGGATCCTCGTCAACGGACGTCCGCTCGGGGTGGACGACCGCGTGCGCGAGGCGAACGGCCGCATCGTGCCGGTCCTCCCGGTCGCGGACAAGGGCAGCGAGGTCGACGTCCTCGTGCGTCTGTGAGATCACGGCTGAATCACAGCTGGGACAACGGGCGACAGGGCCATCCTGCCGCCCGTTTTGTGCCTTTGCCGCGCGGGGGCGTCGGGCGGACTGTCTCGGCTGCCTTTTGAAACACTCTTGAGAATCATGCATGTGTGGGATATCTTCACTTCATTAGTTCATTACTCAAGTAATGAACTAATGAAGTGAAGACGGACACCGAACGGGCCGCCGAGCGGAAGGAATCCGCTCCGAGGGCTTCGGCCGCCGGTACGGTAGGAAACAGAAGAGGTCGCACGGACAGAAAGGGCATTGGGCCATCATGCATTTCTCGCAGACTGACGCAACCCCGCTTTTCGAGCAGGTCGCCCGTCAGGTGGCCGACCTGATCGTGACCGGGTCCGTCCGCGAAGGGGAGCGCGTGCCCTCCACCACGGAAATCTCTTCCACCTACCGCATCAATCCGGCGACCGTGCTCAAGGGGATGAATCTCCTCGTCGACCGCGACTACCTCGTCAAGAGACGGGGGCTCGGATTGTTCGTGGCTTCCGGGGCCAAGGAGCGCCTGCGCCAGGACCTCATCGGCGACCAGCTCGAGGCGACGCTGCGCCGGCTGGTCCGTCAGGCGAAGACCGTGGGCATCGGCGAGGGGGACCTCGTCGCCCGTGTCCATGCGGCGTATCGCGAGGACGCACCCCGGGAGGCAAGCGAGGGAAAGGCGGAAGATGATGGACAGCAACAGCACGCTCGTCGCGACTGAGGCGACGGCTGAAGCAAAGGCCGAAGCGGGGACCGGGACGAAGGCCGGGGCAGTGCCGGGAATCGGACGCGGTCTCGAGGCTGTCGCCTGCTCCAAGGTGTATCGTCGCGGCCGGAAAGGGCCGGTCCGGGCGCTCCAGAACGTTTCCGTCGCCTTCCCGGAGCCGGGAATCTACGGTCTGTTCGGCAACAACGGCGCCGGAAAGTCAACGCTTTTCCGGATCATGACCAATCAGGCCTTCCCGACCGCTGGATCGGCGAGGCTGGACGGGGAGGCCATCACCGAGAATCCGGCCGCGCTCACCAATGTGATTCTTCTGGATGCCTCCGCACCCATCCTCAGCGACACCGTCCGCGTGTTCTTCAGGCTCACCGGTGCGAGCCACGGCGGATTCGACTGGGAGTTCGCCAAGGAGCTGGCTGGCCGCTTCTCGCTGGACATCTCCAAGCGCCTCTCGTCGCTTTCCACCGGCTACCGCTCGGTCGCGCGGCTCATCGCCTGCCTGTGCGCGAAGTGCGACTATGTGCTGCTCGACGAGCCAACGCAGGGGATGGACGCGCCGCACCGGCGGATGTTCGCCACGGCGGTCATGGACGCCTACGCCCGCCGCCCGCGCGTTGTCGTAATCGCGAGCCACCTCATCTCCGAGATCGAGCCGCTCATTTCCCGCGTCGTCGTCATCAACCACGGGCGCCTGATCGCCGCCGACTCCACCGAGGTGCTGTGCGACAAGGCCCGCAAGATCGAGGGGACTGTGGAGGCGGTCGACCGGTGGGTGGCCGATGCCGGTGCGACGGTCCTCTCCTGTTCGTCGCCGACGCGATCGTCCTCGTCTCCTGCGCGGCGACGGGTGCGACCGGAGCCTCCTTCACCGTCGACATCCCCTTGGTGATCTTCGCTGCGGTCTCAGCGGCCGTGACCACACGGGCCGCCTCCCGACGGTATCTGCTCTTCGGGCTCTCCCGCACGGAACTGGATGTCTCGCTGCTGGGTCTCGCTCTCCTTTCCAGCGCGGTGGAAAGCTGCGTGATGATGCTCTTCTCGGTCATTCAGAATGCCGTCAGCGGTGTCCGGGCGCGAATCTTCATCTTCCTGCCGGGGTTCTACACCGTCGGCCCGCGGTATGGAGAGGACCCGATCCTCCGTTCCCCGTCGCAGTTCTGGGCGATGACGGGAATCCTGATGCTCCTGCTGGTCGCGCTGAAGGCCATGGCGGGACTGTGGGTGGTGCTTTCCTTCCGGCTCTCCCGGCTGGTCGAGGCCATCCTCCTTGCCGTGTTCCTGGCGGCCTGCACCCTTCTGGGGACCGAGGCGACGATGAGCACGCATGTCAGGGCGTGGCTCGAAGCCGTTTCGGGCATTTCGATGAAGGGGACGCAGATTGCCTTCTCCGCCGGGCCGCTGTGCGCGACGATGCTGGTCATCTCGCTGGTCTGCGGTGTCCTGGTCTGGCTGCTCCTGCGTCGCTGGGAGCCGGCGGACCGGAAGTGAGAGAAGCAGGAGGGGACTGTTCCTTACCCGATCCTGCGCGTGCTCATCCGCGGCACGAGCGTGGTGGGCATGATGACCCGCTGGTGCAATTCGGTGTTCTCGATGGCGGTGAAGAGCATGTTGACCGCCATCGACCCCATCCTGCGAATCGGCTGTTCCACGGTGGTCAGCGGCGGGTTCATGAAGGCCGAGGTCTGGATGTTGTCGAAGCCGACGACGGAAAGGTCGTCCGGAATGCGCAGTCGCAGTTGGCGCGCCGCCTCGTAGACACCCATGGCCTGCAGGTCGCTGCCGGCGAAGATGGCGGTCGGGCGGTGATGCGGGTCGCGTAGCAGGCGGATGGCCTGCCGGTAGCCGCCACGCATGGTGAAGTCCCCTTCGGCCACCCAGTCCGGGTCCACGTTCAGCCCATGCGACTTCATCGCCGCGGAGAAGCCGTCCAGCCGGGCGGTGGAGGCCATCATCTCGTGCGGGCCGGTGATGATGCCGATCTGCGTGTGTCCGAGGGAGAGCAGGTGCCGGGTGGCGATGACGCCGCCGGTCCAGTTGTCGGCACTGATGGAGTGGCTGTCGCGGGTGGGATCGCCGGACGGGTCGAAGATCACATACGGGATGTTGAGCAGATGGAGCGTGTCCCTCTCCGTCTTCGTGAGGTCGGAGAAGATGAGGACGACGCCCAGGGGCTTGCGTTCAGCGAGGCCGCCCACCCAGGAGGAATCCGGATGCTGCCGGTCACCGCTTTCGGTGACGGTGACGGAAAGACCGTGCGAGGAGGTGTAGTCCAGCGCGCCCTGAAGCACTTCGAGGGACCACATGCTGTCGAAGGTCTGGAAAACGATTTCCACATTGCGTTCGCGGCGGCTTTCGTCGCTCACACGCTTGCGGTAGCCGGCGCGGTGGAGCTGGCGTCGGATGACCTTGGCCGTTGCCGGGGAGACGCCCGGACGGTCGTTGAGCACCTTGGAGACGGTGGCGAGCGAGAAGCCGGTCTCGCGGGCGATGTCGGCCAGCTTCGCCGGTCCGTTCGCGCGTGCTTGGTCGCGCTGCCGCGACGGATGTGGCTGCGGTGCTTCCGCTTTCGGCGTTATCGCGTTGTCGTCGGTGCTGGAAGAAACCATACCTCTCAGTATAACGAAAGTTTCTCTTCCCCCTTCATAGAGTTGCCAAGCGGTAGCGGTGTGATTTCCCTTGCCTCTTGGTTCTGCTGGTGCGAAGGCATATAAATGTCACTGTCGAGGATGAAAGAAACCTTCTCAATCGGGTGGGAAGGTTCTGGGACGCTCGAACAACGGTGTTTCGTTCGTCTTCCCGGTTCTCGGCGCCCACGAAAAGAAGGAGTCGCAAAGATGCAGACAAGCTTCAGGAACCGTATGAGGACGGCCACCGCCGTTTTTGTGGCCGCAGCCTCTCTGATGAGCCTCGGTGCCTGCGGGAATTCGAGCAATTCCGGCAGCGCCAACGGCAAGCAGACCATCACGTTCTGGCACAACTCCCCGTCCGGGGACGGCAAGAAGTACTGGGAGGACTTCGCGAAGGCGTTCGAGCAGAAGCATCCGAACGTCACCGTCAAGATCCAGGCGATCCAGAACGAGGATTTCGAGGGCAAGCTGACGACCGCCATGCAGGACCCGTCCTCGGGCCCGGACGTCTTCATGGGACTCGGCGGGCAGAAGACCCGTGACATGGTCGACGCGGGCCAGGTCATGGACCTGACCGACAAGCTCACCTCCTCGATGAAGGCCAGCGTCGGTTCCTCGCTGTCGACGCAGGAGTACAACGGCAAGGTCTACGGTGTTCCGGTGACCGTCCAGCCCGGTGGCATCTGGTATTCCAAGGACCTGTTCAAGCAGGCCGGCATCAGCGGCACGCCGGAGACCTTCGACGAGCTGATGGACGACGCCGAGAAGCTGAAGGCCGCGGGCATCGCCCCGATCGCGCTGGGCGGCAAGGATGCCTGGCCTGCGGCGCACTGGTACTACTGGCTCTCCCTGCGTGAGTGCTCGCCGAAGGCCTACAACCAGGGCATGGTCAAGAAGGACTTCTCCGACCAGTGCTGGATCAAGGCCGGACAGGACCTGAACGAGCTCTCCCGCAAGAAGCTCTTCAATGACGGCTTCCTGACCACCACCGCCCAGCAGGGCGCGAGCTCGTCGGCGGGCCTGCTGGCCAACCACAAGGCCGCCATGGAGCTCATGGGCACCTGGGAGCCGGGCGTAATCAAGGACCTCACACCGGACAAGAAGCCGCTGGCGGACCTCGGGTTCTTCGCCTTCCCGACCGTCAAGGGTGGAAAGGGCAAGGCCGGTGCCCTCATGGGTGCCGCGACGGGCTTCAACGTCAATCCGAAGGCTCCGCAGGCGGCCATCGACTTCGTCAACTTCATGTCCGACACGAAGTGGCAGGAGAAGTACGCCGAGGCGTTCAGCACGATTCCGGCCTCCGAGAAGGCCTATCCTGCCGTTACCGACCCGAACCTCAAGTCCATCATCGCCGCGATGAAGAAGTCCCCGTCGATGGCCATGTGGATGGATTCCGAGCTCGGCGCCAACGTCGGCAACGCGCTCAATGCGGCCGTCGTCAACCTGCTGTCGGGCAAGGGAACGCCGAAGCAGATCGTCTCGGCCATCAAGGATGCCGCGGACAAGGGCTGATTCCGGCTGATTCGCGATTCCGCCCTGGGAGGGCGGGTGTCCCGCTGTTTTCGTGACCGCTGCTGCCCGCTGATCCGGCGGGCAGCAGCATTCCCCGCGGGAACAGGTATGTGGGTGGCGTTCGAAGCTGCCTGCGATCACATCTTCTCAGATAGAGGTTGAAATATGGAACATCAGGCAGCGGCAGCGGCTCGGCCAGCGCGAGGGCATGGCCGTGCGGCGCGGCCGAAAAGGACATCGAGCGGGAAGGGCCAGCGCGCGGCGGAGGTCTTCATTCTCTCCGCACCCGCCATCGTCATCTTCGTGTTCTTCGTCATCGTGCCGATCATCTTGGGCGCGTACTACGGGTTCTACCGATGGAAGGGCTTCGGCCAACCGAGTGTCACCGGCACCTTCGTCGGCTTCCAGAACTATCGGACGGCGCTGTCGGATCCCGCCTTCCAGCAGGCGATCCTGCACACCTTCGAAATCGTCATCGGCTCGCTGGTGATCCAGGGTCCGCTCGCGATCCTCTTCGCCCTGCTGCTCAACCAGAAGTTCAAGCTCCGCGGCCTGATCCGCACCCTGATCTTCGTCCCGTATGTGATTTCCGAGGTCATCGTCGGAACCGGCTGGTCGCTCATCCTCCAGAAGGACGGCGCGCTGAACGAGATCCTGAAGCACATGGGCATCAACGGCCCGGACTGGATCGCCGACCCGCACACCGCCATGTGGACGCTGCTGCTCATCATCAGCTGGAAGTACATCGGATTCGCCGTCATCCTCATGCTCGCCGGCATGCAGTCCATCCCGGAGGAGCTCTACGAGGCGGCCGAGGTCGATGGCGCGGGCTTCTGGCAGATGCAGTGGCACATCACTCTGCCGCTGCTCATGCCGACGGTCCGCATCTGGGTGTTCATGTCGATGATCGGCTCGCTCCAGCTCTTCGACCTCGTCTACATCATCTGGGGCCGGTACCTGTCCTCGACGGCGGGTGTCTCGACGATGGCCACCTACATGGTCCGCGAGGGCCGGAACGCCGGCAACTACGGCTACGGCTCGGCCGTCGCCCTGATCATCTTCGTCATCTCGCTCGTGCTCGCCCTGGTCTACCAGCGCTTCGTGCTCAACCGCGACCTCAAGAGCGACGAGATCGAGCGCAAGAGGCTGGAACGTCTTGAAAAGAAGCGTGCCCGCCAGGCAAAGAGGGCACTCGCCACGGAGGTGAAGTGAAATGGCACGCCACACTGCCGCACAGGCTTCGGCCAGCAAATACACGAAGGCCAATGGATACCGCAGGTCCTCGAAGAACCCGTGGGGAAGCCCGATCGTCTACCTGCTCTCGCTGATTCTCGTGCTGATCTGCATCGTCCCGGTGCTCTACATCATCCTGGGCGGATTCCGCTCGAACTCGCAGATCACCACCGACCCGGCCGGTCTCCCGCATCCGTGGATCTTCGCGAACTACGAGGCGGTCATCCACAGCGACATCTTCTGGGGCGAGCTGGTCAACTCGCTCATCGTCGGCATCCTGACGATGGTGGGCGTGGTCGTCCTCGCCCTGATGGCCAGCTTCGTCATCGCCCGGTACCACATCCGGTATGCCGCCGCGATGTACGCGCTGTTCTCGGCGGGCCTCATGTTCCCGATGACGGTCGGCATCACGCCGCTGTACCTGCTCATCCGCAACCTGGGACTGTCCAACTCGCTGGCGGGCCTCATCCTGCCGCAGATCGCCTTCGGGCTGCCGCAGGCCGTCATCATCCTCGTGCCGTTCCTGCAGTCCATCCCCAACGAGCTGGAGGAGGCGGCGATGCTGGACGGCTGCTCGCGCCTCGGCTTCTTCTGGAGGATGGTCATCCCGCTCTCCATGCCGGGCGTGGCGACGGTCGGCATCCTGACCTTCGTCGGCAGCTGGAACGGCTACATGCTCCCGCTCTTCGTCCTGAGCGATTCCTCCAAGTACACGCTGCCGCTCGGCGTGCAGATGTTCAGCTCCGAGCACTCCGTGGATACGGCGCAGGTGCTTGCCTTCACCTCCCTGGCCATGCTTCCGGCGCTCATCTTCTTCACCATCTTTCAGAAGAAGATCGTCGGCGGCCTCACCGGTGCGGTGAAGGGCTGACGAAAGGACGGTGCCCGGTGGAATTTCCCCCTCCACTGGGCACCTCTTTTTATCGGGTCCTCTGATTCGCCTGAAACGATTGTGGGCGGTCCGCTGTCTGCAGGAGACCGTCGGATGATCGCCGGAAGATTCCCAGCCTTCCGAATCATTCGATAATTGTCGTGTCGCGTTGTCTTTGAAAGAAATCCCATGAAAATCATCAATCCCGTGCTGCGAGGGTTCTTCTCCGACCCTTCGATCGTGCGTGTGGGCAGCACGTATTACATCGCCACCTCCACGTTCGAATGGTGGCCGGGCGTGCGCCTGAACGAGTCCACGGACCTGGTGCACTGGAGACCGCTGCCGAGTCCGCTGACCCGTGTCTCCCAGCTCGACCTGCGCGGCACGCCGTCCGGAGGCGGCATCTGGGCCCCGGACCTGAGCTATGCCGACGGCAGGTTCTGGCTTGTCTACACGGACGTCAAGATCGTCGACGGCGCCTTCAAGGACTGCACGAACTATCTGACGGTCGCGGACGACATCCGCGGCCCGTGGAGCGAGCCGCACCGCCTCAACGGCGTGGGGTTCGACGCGAGCCTCTTCCATGACGGCGACGGACGCAAGTACCTCGTGCAGCAGACGTGGGACTTCCGCGAAGACCGGCATGCGTTCAACGGCATCACCCTGACCGAGCTCGACACCGCGACCCTGAGCCTCAAGCCGGAGACCGAGCGCCGCATCTGGGCGGGCACAGACGTCAAGCTCACCGAAGGTCCCCACCTGTACCGCAAGGACGGCTGGTACTATCTGTTCTGCGCCGAGGGCGGCACCCAGTACGAGCATCAGGAATCCGTCGCGCGCTCGCGGACGCTGGATGCCGACTCCTTCGCCGTCATGCCGGGCGGTCCGTTCATCGGCAACTACACCACCCCGGAGTCCCCGCTGCAGAAGCAGGGCCACGGCGCTCTTGTCAGCACGCCATCCGGCGAGTGGTACTACGCTTCCCTGTGCGCCCGTCCGTGGCGGCATGCGACCGAACCGAGCCATGGCGTGCGCGGCTGGTGCACGCTCGGGCGCGAGACGTCCCTGCAGAAGGTGTACTGGGATGAGGACGACTGGCCGCGCGTCGAAGGAGGCCCCGCCGGACGTCTGGAAGTGGAGGCGCCCCGCGACGCGATCGAGATGGAAGGTGTGCCTGCTGACGCTTCCCAGCATGATGACTTCACCGGTTCATCCCTGGCACTCCCGTGGTGCACGCCGCGCGTGCCCTTCAAGGACAGGATGGGGACGGTCGGAGGAGGGGCCCTCACGCTCTACGGGCAGGGATCCCCGGCGAACGCCTTCGACCTGTCCCTCGTCGCCCGTCGCTGGCAGGCGTTCGATTTCGACGCCGAGGTCCGTCTGGACTTCCATCCGAAGACCTATCGGCAGATGGCCGGTCTGACGAACTACTACAACGACCACGAGTGGACATGGGTCTACCTGACATGGGACGAGGACCGGCAGGCACCGGTCCTGCTGACCGCCGAGTACGACTTCGGAAGGCTCGTGACCCACCGCGAGGCGGAGGTGGTCCTGCCCGAAGGCACCCATCAGGTCTGGCTGCGCACGCAGGTGCGCACGGGCTGGTACACGTACTCGTATTCCCTTGATTGCGAGCACTGGCACGGGATTCCGGTGCGCTTCGACGCCGCGCATCTGTCCGACGACTACATCGCCCAGCGGTACGGCGGCTTCTTCACCGGCGCGTTCGTGGGCCTGATGGCCGTTGACCTGTCCGGCTACCGCACGCCGGCACGGTTCGCCAGCTTCGACTACCGGGAGCTGTCGGCGGACCCGCGGCCGGAGGAGCAGCATGATCAGCGTTCCTGAATGGTTGGGTGATTCAGCGGTTCTGCAAAGACGGGAACCGCTGGAAATCAAGGGAAAAGTCACCGATGGGGAATCCGCAGGAGAATCCTCGGGAGGACCCACGGATGCCGCGGGCGATACCGCGGACCGTCGGATCTCCCTGCTTCTGGACGGCGTGGAGGCCGCCTCGGCGGTGGTGGAGGGGGACGGGCGCTGGTCGCTTATGCTCCCCGCCCAGGAGGCTGGCGGTCCCCACGGGATCGAGATCCGTTCCGCGGGGGAGTCGAGATGCTTCACGGACGTGCTCTTCGGCGACGTCTGGGTCCTCGGCGGCCAGTCGAACATGGAGCTGTGGCTCGGACGGCTTCTCGGCCGCTATCCGCAGGTGCTGGACGAGGCGACCGACACGGGGGTGCGGTTCCTGCGCATCAGGGAGCAGACCGTCTTCGACCCGTCGGACGGCACGGATTCTGGCGCGGCTCCGGGCAAGACGGCTGGGCGCGGTACAGGACGGTCCGTGCGCGCCAAGACGGACGGATGGCTCGTCACCGGCCGCGACGACATCGTGAACGAGTCGGGAGTCGGCTATTTCTTCGCCCGGCGTCTGCGGGAGAAGCAACCGGACGTGCCAATCGGCTTCGTCGAGACGGCGATTGGCGGCACCCCCATCGAGACGTGGATTGACGGGACACGCCTGCGGCATGCCGGTCTCTTCCCCGACAGGGACCTTCCCTATGGCCGTCCGGGCTACGCCGAGCGCTACCTGTCCGCATGGAACCGCGCCTATACCGACTGGCAGCGGCTCGTCGATGTCGGGGACCCGGGAGTGGACGGGAACTGGCAGGATCCGGATTTCGATGACAGCGACTGGCCGTGCGCGGATCCCGAGCGGCTCGGACTGCACAACCCAGCCCTGCGTCAGGCGGGAACGCTGTGGCTGCGTACACGCGTGGATATCCCGGAAGACTGCCAGGGACGCCCTGCCGTGCTGCATCTCGGCACCCTCGTGGACGCCGACACCACGTGGGCGAACGGCATGCAGATCGGGCAGACCGCGTATCGCTACCCACCGCGCGATTATGCCATCGGCGCGCTGCCCGCGAGCCTGCAGGTGACGGTCCGGCTGCGTCTGGACGGCACCCGCGAGGGCGGATTCATGTTCGGCGAGGACCGGCGGCTGGAGGTCAGCCTTCCTGATGGTGGCACGCGGTCCCTGGACTTGAACGGACCGGTCTGGCGGTTCCGGAGGGGAGCCCGTGTGACGGACGCTCCGGCCCAACCGTTCCTGAACCGTGTGGCGGCCGCCTGCTTCAATGGGATGATTGCCCCTCTCGCCGGTCTGCGCGTGGCGGGAATCGTCTGGTACCAGGGCGAGTCGAGCGCCACCCTCACCCCGGAGAACTACGCGGCGAAGATGGTCCTGCTCGTCCAGTCGTGGCGGGAGGTGTTCCGCGCGTGGAACCGACCGTTCGTCGAGGTCCAGCTGCCGAACATCGGTTTCGAGGCGGACGGCTGGGCCCGCGTGCGCGACGAGCAGCGCCGGATGCTCTGCCTGGACGACACGGCGATGGTCGCCACGTACGACGTCGGAGAGGACAACGACCTGCATCCGCTCGACAAGCGGACCGTTGGCCAGCGCGCGGCGGACGCGGCCCTCGCCCTGCAGGCGGACCCCTTCGCCTCCGCTTCCGGCCCGGTCGTCAGCCATGCCCGGGCGCTTGACGAGGGAATCCAGATCTTCTTCACCGGCTGCGTGGGCGGGCTCGTCGCCACCGGTCCGATCGAGGTGCAGATGAGGATGGCGTCCGGCTGGCAGAGTCTCGCCGCCCGGATCAGCTCTCCTTCCTCCCTGTACGTGCCGCTTCCGGCTGACGCGCAGCCCCGCAGCGGAACCGAGCTGCGGTTCCTGTGGGGAGCCTCGCCGACACCGTGTCTGACGGACGGTCGCGGACTGCTCGCCTCGCCGTTCGAGATCCGTCTGGATTGAACTGCCGCATGACGCACGAGGGACGCGCTAGAACGGAACCGGAATGTCCGGCGCGGAACGGATAAGCGCCTCCTCTTTTCTTTCAGCATCGAAGGAGGCGGGCACGTTCCGCGCCGGCGGAGAAGGAGCGGTCTTCATGCGCACTTTCACGCAGGACATTACGGGAATCGACGGTTCGGCGGCTCGTCTGCAAGGCTACGTCATCGACAATTCGGAGGAGATGGACCCGGACCGCCGACGCCCGGCCATCGTCATCTGCCCGGGCGGTGCCTATCGCCTGGCCTCCGACCGCGAGGGAGAGCCGGTCGCCCTCGCGGATGCTCGGTGACAGCTATCAGGCTTTCGTGTTGCGGTATTCGTGCGCGCCGAGCCGCTGGCCGGTCGCGTTGCTGGAGCTTGCGGAATCGGTGCGCCAGATTCGTCGGCATGCTCAGGAATGGCACGTTGACACGGACGCCGTCGTCGTGATGGTCTTCTCGGTCGGTGGCCAGCTCGCTTCCGGGCTCGCCACGCAGTGCGGGACGGATCCGGTCTTCGCCGAGCATGGCTACCGGGCGCAGGAGGTGCGGCCGGACGGGCTGGCGATGGGTTACGGCGTGACCGATGCCGGGAGGTGGGGTCACCGGCCGTCGCTGGTCAACCTGCTGGGTCCGGACCAGGCAGACCTCTCCTCGGGAGTGCATGACGAAGCGCTTGCGCGGCGATTGAGCACCTGGCGACATGTGAGCGTTCACACCCCGCCGGTCTTCCTCTGGCAGACCTCGAGCGATGCCGTCGTCTCGCCGATGAACTCCCTGCTGTTCGCCCGCGCCTGCGTCGAGAAGGGCGTGCCGGTCGAGCTGCATCTCTTCCCATGCGGCAACCACGGGCTGTCCGTGGGCACGCGCGAGACCGCGGTCTCCCTCGCCGCCGACCCCTTCCAGAAGCAGGTCGAGCCGGCCGTGCAGGTCTGGCCCGCGCTGTTCAAGCGCTGGATGGACCGCACCTTCCCGGGCGAGGTCTTCGACTGATCCGGAATCAGGCTTGACGGTTCACAGCGTTTTCCGCCCGCGCTTCGGTCATTCCGAGGCGCGGGCTTTTTGTCTCTTGGCCCGTGCAATGACAGGAATATTCACGCCACCCCGACCGTGGCTATGCGCAAGAGTCGGCGGGTGATGTGCGCTGGCCCGCTGACCGGATTGCGGAATAATGGATGGCATGGGTCAGATGCGGTTCGATGACGAACAAGATGATGGGTCGGATAAAGAGGTTGGCGTGAGGCTGGATAGTGGGGACGCAGAGAAGCGTTCCCGCTCGCGGAGGCGCGTGGAGCCAACTGGAGGGCCGATCATCGTTGACATTCCCTTTCATGGGGATGATGCCACGTCCACCAACTCTGAAATCGAGAATGAGATCGGAGACGAGATAGCGGAGGGAATAAAGGAACGAATCCTCGAGAAGAGCAAACCGGACACAAAGCTCTCCGACAGGGACAAAGTCCGCAATGGCATGCGGAAGGACAAGCCGTTGCTGGTCAATTATCCTTGCGTGTACATCGTTCGTCGAGAAGCCGTCGAAAAGGACGGAAAAGGCACCGAGAAGGGCAGAAACAAGAAGGAATACACCGTTTATGTGGGCGAGACGACGGATATCCGCCGCCGCACGGTCGAGCACGTCAAAGAGGATACGACCAGCCGTGAGGATTGGAATGACTTCGTCGCTTCCGGTGGTCTGCGTCAATATGTCATCGGACATCCGTTGTTCAACAAGTCGAGACGCTGGATGTCGAGAATCAGCTGATCGGTTACATGATTTTCGAACCGGACGTGCACTCGATCAATCGCCGCGGCAATCCTCAGGGGTCGTATTATCCCTCTGACAGGTTCGATGAGGTGTTCAGCTCGATCTGGAGGCAGCTTCATAGTCTGGACGAGCATCTTTTCCTTTCCGAGACGCAGATTCGTGACTCTGCACTGTTCAAGGCTTCGCCGTTCCATAAGCTGACGGATGAGCAGTTGGACGCGGAGAGGCAGATTGTCGGACTGATTCTGCAGACTCTCGGCATTGGTGACGACGGGCTGCCTCTCGCGCAGAATGTGGCAAAGGCTCCTTCAGACGAGTCAGGATTGGCGCAGGCCGCTGGAGAGAACGCGACAGGCGACAAACCCATCGGTGATTCCCAGCCTGATTCGCAGACGCCAAAGCTGATTCTGGTCCAAGGTGCCGCCGGAACCGGCAAGACCGTTCTGCTCAGCTACATCCTCAACGAGCTGTGCGGCATTCCTGGTTTCAGAGCCGGTCTTCCGCATCAGTCCGATTCCCCAGCCGGCGGAGGCAGCAGCGTTGCCGGTATTGGCGTTGATTCTTCTGAAAAGACCGCCAGCAGTTCTCCGGACGGCGTTCCCACGCCGCATTATGTCTGCTTCGTTGTCAATCACAACGAGCAGCGCAACCTCTACGACGAGATTGCCCTGCGGCTGCGGCTGCAGAAGAAGAAAGGTCTGGCGGTCTTCAAATCCTCGACGTTCATCAACCAGACCAGTGAGAAGGCCATCAAGGACGACGGGAATCCCGACCCGAGCCACGGTGATCCTCTCCGCCCGGACAACAAGGCTGATGTCGTCTTCATCGACGAGGCACATCTGCTGCTTGCCCAGAGTGGTCAGTCATACAAGGGAAAGAACCAGTTGCTCGATATCCTGCGGCGTGCCCGCGTGGTCGTCGCCGTCTATGATCCGGCGCAGATCCTGACAGACAAGCAGCGCTGGCCGGGCGTCGACATGACGCGGTTGTTCGCTGATGCGTCGATGGGGGACGAGGCCTCCGGTTCGGGCGTGGATACTGATGGCTTCACCAGAGTTGCCCTTCCCAATCCGTATGCCGGTCTTCCGGTGCAAGCGGCAAGCGATCCATCTCTCGTCGCGCCGACATTCCCCGTAGACGTCAGTCGTGTCGTACTTCATGGTCAGCACCGCATGCAGGCCAGCGAAGAGACCTTGGACTGGCTTGACGACTTCATTGACGGCAAACCGATCCGTCCGTTTGTTCCCGAGAAAGGGAAAGACGCTTACGAAATCCGCTTGTTCGACTCGCCGATAGCCCTCCGCAAGGCTATCAGGGGGAAGACGGACCGAAAGACGGAGGAGAAGAGCGGTATCTCTCGTCTGATTGCCACCTATGACTGGCCGTACAAGACCGGGCACGCGAATGAGAATGACCCCGACCCCGATCACAAACTGTGGCGGGTGATTCTGCGGCGGGATCCGGAAGATCCGAAGCATTGGATTCCTCAGGCGAATCTGACCGCTGAGGAATTCCAGCGGATCCAGAATCTGAACAAGTCGGATCAGAAGGACAAGGACCTTGAGGATCTCTTCGAGATGCCGTGGAACTACCAGCTGTCTGGGAAAAACAACAAGAACGGCCTTTCGTGGGCGGAGAATCCCGTCACCGTCGATGAGATCGGCTCGACGTACACAATCCAAGGCTTCGACCTCAACTATGCCGGCGTGATTCTCGGCCCCTCCATCAGCGTGGACGACAATGGCCGTCTCCTCATCCTTCCGGAGAAGAGCTGCAGTCAGGACGCCACGATGGACCGGAGCGATCTGTTCGGTCCGGACAGCAAGAAGGCGCATGCTGGTGATCTGAGGCGCATGGAGGTCGCCAACCTACGCAACGAGCTCAATGTGCTGCTCAAGCGCGGCGTCCACGGTCTGTACCTGTTCGCCGTCGACCCGAAGCTGCAGGAGGTCCTGCGCAGGAATCTGCCGACAGAATCAGACTGACCGCGCTGTTCGGAAAGACCCGAGGAGGCAAGAGTCGTGCGAGCGAAGTCGTTGTGCGTGCTTTCGACGTGTCCACGCGTTCGCCCGTGGCATGCTGCGCCGATTATTGATAAACTTATCAATAGGGTTAATTAGTGCGGTTAACTAAGTGGTTGCGCTGTGCGGTCGAAGGCGGCCAACGGAAGTTGACGCCCGTTGGCGGTAGTCGTCAGTCGGTCGTCGATCGCCGGCGGCACACAGCGCGCAGCGGCGTGACCGCGCCGGTCCCTCACACGGTCAAAGGAGACAGAATGAAATTCCTCGATGGAGAGTGGCTCACCCGGGAAGGGTATTCCGTCAAGTATGCGGCGAACATCTATGCGTCGCGCATGCCTTCTGATCCGGCGAAGGCAACGGGAACGAACCCGG
>CAIFES010000012.1 GCA_903789535.1 uncultured Aeriscardovia sp.
AGTTAAGCCCGGGCACGGCGATGGTACTGCACTCGAGAGGGTGTGGGAGAGTAGCACGCCGCCACTTCACACGTGTGGGGGAGGCCTAAGGGTCTCCCCCTTTTTTATCCCCCCACAGAAATAACACAAAGCCAAAAGAATGATTGTGCCAACCGGCCGCCAACCATGCCAGACAGTCATACAGGCGATTCGCCTACCGCTCAGATCCTTCTACTGCTCATGGGTGCCGTTCCACGGTCGATTTCCTGACCGAAAGGCGAATGACACTGATATAAGTCAGCTCTGTTTCATTTGGCCGATTGCTCCTACCTCATGTGTTTGATTGCGTCTATTGTTCCAACTTCATCTGTTTCATTTGGCCTGCTGTTCCTGCCTCAGGGTGACAAATTTCTACGCATGACAGATTTCTGAGGACGACATATTTGGTCTGAATGTGAGAAATCAAACAAATACGGACAAGTTCGAACAGCATAGAACATGCAAACGTTCACAACACGCCGGGAAACGATCAAAACCGATCATTATGACCCAAAACTTTGAATTTTCCCAATAACCCGTATACTGATAGCAACCGTTCGCAATGACGCGGACAGTAACCGTAACCTGCTCTCATCGATTCTCAAAGGTCACGTGCTCGCACTGAAGAATCAAGAAATAGTGTGCGCACATGACAGAGGTGGAGTGTCTCTATCCCCTCTTCCGTCTGGGGCGCACAACAGCACAAAGACAGAAAGAAGGCGGAGTATGACCTACGAACAGGCAGTCTATTTTGACGTCGTCTGCCAGATCGAGGAAGCGCTGGTCGATGAAGGTTATGATGCCGATAAAGCGGCTGTGGAACAATCGTTGCACAACAGTATCGAGCAGGCTGTCGCGGTCGGCTGGAAGCTGCTGTTCATGCATAACATCCAGTTCCATCTCACTTTTGAGGAGGAGCTGCTCGCCTTCCGCTGTCTGTCCAAATGGGATAAGAAAGGTCTTCAGGAGGCCGCTCGCCTGATGCTCCAGGATTACGTCGACAAGAACACCGACCAGGTCGCCGAATTCCTTGGCTATTACAACATGCGCTGCTCGCCGCTGCTGCTCCTGTCGCAGCAGTCTGCCGGGCAGGGCGCATCCGGCAGGCCGTGCTCGGTGGCTGCTGTGGAAACGCTGCGCAAGTACAAACTGAGGACCGCCTATCGTCAGCAGCTCACCCAGGCGATCCGGGAATCAGGCATTGAAGCACGTGTGAGGCTCCAAAAGCAGGCGATCTGCGACGAGGTGGACGGCAGAATGCAAGCAGGCCTGCGCGCTGGGGGAGGCGGAGGACAGTCGTCCGCGTCTTCTGTGAATTCCTTGCGGTCGGATGTGAATTCCTTAGGTCCGAACGCGGGCGAAGGCACACACAAAACCGCTGATCGACAGGACTGAATAGGACTGAACAGGACTAAGCAGGACTGAATAGGGACACTGCCCACGACCTGTGAGAATTTCTTGGTTGTCAGCAAGAGCATCCCCGTCCTGTCAATCTCGCCCCTCCCTCTCCGTTTCTGTGGGAGGGGCGGAATTATGTCTGTGCGCCGGTGTGGCACGATGCCGATAGAGCACTCCGCACTGAGAAACTCCGCGTAGAGAAACTCCGCATGAGGAAAGTATGTCGGCATGCACGGTTGTGCGCGTGTCGTGGTGTGGATGAAACGCCGGGGCTGCATACGATGGACGCGAATAATTTCATTCTCTCTGCAAATAAATCATTGGCAGAATCGCACTATTCCAGCGATTTATCGGCAGCGATCCGCAACTTTGATGCGCTGATTCTGCTTCGATATATCGAATTTATGGGAACGTTTGCAAAAATGGGAAGATGTCGGCATAATAAATATGTGGACGCGCCCTGATGGTGCGCTGCAACGTTCGCCGGAGAATTGAGATCGACGATGCAGTCGGTTCTGCGGCGGCAGAGAAGAGAGAAAGGGCTCTCATGGATTCGAAGATGAAGAAGGCTATCGCCCTGGTCGCTGTCGGGGCAATGTCTCTGACGACGCTTGCTGCCTGCGGTAACTCAAATTCCGGTTCCTCTGACAAAAAGGGCCAGGTCTACTACCTGAACTTCAAGCCGGAAGTCGCCAACGAGTGGAAGTCGCTCGCCAAGGAGTACACGAAGGAGACCGGCGTCAAGGTCACCGTCCAGACCGCCGCCTCTGATACGTATGAGCAGCGTCTGAAGTCGGAGATGGGCAAGTCCAATCCTCCGACCCTCTTCCAGGTCAACGGCCCGGTCGGTTACGCCAACTGGAAGGCCTACACCGCCGATATGTCCGACACCACGCCGTACAAGCTCCTCAAGAGCAAGGATTATGCGCTGACCGACGGCAAGAAGGTCACCGGCATCGCCTACGTGGTCGAGACCTACGGCCTCATCTACAACAAGGATCTGCTCGACAAGTACTTCCAGGCCGACTGGTCCACCGTCAAGTCGATGAAGGATCTCAACAACTTCAAGGCCCTCAAGACCGTCGCCGATGAGATCCAGGCGCACAAGGCTGATCTCGGCGTCGAGGGCGCCTTCACGTCCGCCGGCTTCGATTCCAGCTCCGACTGGCGCTTCAAGACCCATCTGGCCAACCTGCCGCTCTACTACGAGCTCCAGCAGCGCCACATCAAGACGCAGCCGGCGACCGTCAAGGGCACCTTCCTGCCGCAGTACAAGCAGATCTTCGATCTGTATCTGAAGGACTCCACCACCGATCCGAAGCAGCTCGGCTCCAAGACCGGCGAGGATGCCACTGCTGAGTTCGCGCAGGGCAAGGCCGTCTTCTATCAGAACGGCACCTGGGCCTGGAGCGATCTGCAGAAGGCCGGCATGAAGGCGTCGTCCGTGAGCATGATGCCGATCTACATCGGCGTCAAGGGCGAGGAGAAGCAGGGTCTCGCCACCGGTTCTGAGAATTACTGGTGCATCAACTCCAAGGCATCCGAGGCTGACCAGAAGGCCACCAAGGCCTTCCTCAAGTGGGTCGTGACCTCCGAGGCCGGCAAGAACGCCATCTCCAAGAAGATGGGCTTCACCACCCCGTTCAAGGGCTTCCCGACCACGTCGGACAACCCGCTCGTCGAGGCGGCGCAGAAGGATCTCGACTCCGGCACCAAGGCCGTCGCCTGGGACTTCTCGCTCATGCCGTCCGAGCAGTGGAAGAACAACCTCGGCGGCGCGCTGCTCAAGTACGCGCAGGGCACCGGCTCCTGGAACGACGTCAAGACCGCCTATGTGGACGGCTGGGCGTCTGAGTACAAGGCCACCCACTGAGCTCTGAGTCAGTTGATCAGGCGAGGGCCGGCAAGGCCCCGTCCGCACACAGATCTTCCCTCATCCGATAGCAGCAACGAACCGCTCCCCAGATCGGGTGTGTGGAAATAATGTAAAATTCAGAAGGAGGCGGAGGCACGAGCACGCAGCCCGCACCTCCGCCTCCTGTCGTCATGCGCACATGGACGTGCGCCTGACCTCCTATTTGTCGTCGTTTTTGCTGACCTTGCCTGTCCGGCAGGTGCGGCCGGCTGACCGAGAAAATCGGAAGGAGGCTGATGAATCATGACCACAACCTCAGGCAAGACCATTCGTCGCTGGTGGGCGCTGTTCGCGCTGCCGACGTTCCTCGCCTTCATCATCGGATTCATCGTCCCGTTTATTCTCGGCGTGTATCTCAGCTTCTGTGATTTCAACACGATCAAAGACGCCACGCCGATCGGATTCAAAAATTATGCCAAGGCGTTCCAGGACAGCGAGTTCTGGGTCGCCCTGGGGCAGACCGTCTCGTTCGCCATCGTCACGACGATCATCATCAACGTTGTCGGCTTTGCCATCGCCTACATGCTGACGAAGGCCATCAGGGGTGCGACGATCTTCCGCTCCATCTTCTTCATGCCCAACCTCATCGGCGGCATCATCCTCGGCTGGGTGTGGCAGCTGCTGCTCAACGGCATCCTCCAGCAGTGGGGCGCGAGTCTGACACTCTCCAAGAACTACGGTTTCTGGGGTCTGGTCATCCTTGTGTGCTGGCAGCAGATCGGCTACATGATGATCATTTACATCGCCGGCCTGCAGGCTGTGCCCACGGATATTCTCGAGGCGGCCGAGGTGGACGGCGCCAACGGCCGTCAGAAGCTGTTCGACATCATCATCCCGCTCATGATGCCCTCGATCACCGTCTGCACATTCCTGACCATCACCAACGGCTTCAAGATGTTCGACCAGAACCTCGCTCTCACCGGCGGCGCGCCTGCCAACGAGTCCGAGCTCGTGGCCCTCAACATCTACCGCACCTTCTACGACCGTATGGGCTTTGAGGGCGTCGGCCAGGCAAAGGCCGTGATCTTCTTCATCATCGTCGCGATCGTGGCGATGCTGCAGAACAAGCTCACCACCAGCAGGGAGGTGCAGGCATGAACAGCGATATGAATGCCGAGAAGGTCCGTCATCCCGTGCTGTGGACGACGCTGTTCACGATCCTCTCGCTTCTGTGGATATACCCGATCGTCCTTGTCCTCATCAACTCGTTCAAGAACAAGACGTACATCGCCTCCAACCCGTTCAGCTGGCCCAGCGGCAAGGAATTCGCCGGCTGGTCCAACTTCACCACGGGTGTGAGCCGGACGAACTTCTTCGCCAGCTTCGGCTGGACCGTGGTCATCACCGTCGGCTCCGTCGCGCTCATCCTTCTGTGCACTTCCATGGCCGCCTGGTGGATCGTCCGCGTCAACGACTGGGTTGCTAAGACGCTCTACACGCTCTTCCTGTTCAACATGATCGTCCCGTTCCAGATGGTCATGTACACCCTCTCCGGCCTCGCCGATGATCTGGGCCTCAACACCCCGTGGGGCCTGTGGATCGTCTACCTCGGCTTCGGCGCAGGACTGGCCGTGTTCATCTTCACCGGTGCCGTCAAAGGCATCCCGCGGGATCTCGAGGAATCGGCCATGATCGACGGTGCCTCGGTGCCCAGGATCTTCTTCCAGATCATCGTCCCGCTGCTGCGCCCGACGATCGTCTCCGTGGGAATCCTCGAGACGATGTGGATCTGGAACGACTACCTCCTGCCGTATCTGAGCCTCGACACGAACAGGTTCATGACGATCTCCATCGCCGTCCAGTACCTCAAGGGCGGTTACGGCTCCGTGGATATGGGCGCCATGATGGCCTGCCTCGTGCTCGCCATCCTGCCGATCGTCATCTTCTACCTCTTCTGCCAGAAGTACATCGTCAAGGGTGTGCTCGCCGGAGCCGTCAAGGGCTGATCCGGGGCCGAAAAGGCTGACCCGGGCGAAAGGCTCGGTCTGAGCGGCCGGCGCGGACCGTCATCATCATGGTGGCGGTCCGCGCCGGCTTTTTTGTAGCTGACGGCCTCTATCGTCAGGAGCTATCGGCACGCGGCCGTCCACCTGACGGGCGTGCGAGTGAAATCTACACCCAGCGCACATGGGGGACCGGCGCCATGCACTTTCTCGACTACGACTCAAAATTCATGCAAGGACTGGGCGTGATGACCGCCGGTGTGTGGATCAGCCTCCTCATGCTCGTCACCTCGCTGCCCGTCATCACCATCGGGGCGGCCGTCACGGCGGGCCACGATGTGTGCCGGCAGGTCCTCGACTCGCGCGGAAGCGGCATCACGAAAGCCTATTTCCACTCGTTCGCGGGCAATTTTGCCAAGGCGACGCTCATCTGGTGCGTGTTCCTGCCGTTTGCGGCGGCCCTGCTCTGGTCATGGCTGGCCGTGTTCGACACCATCGCCCTCATCCCCAAGATCGCTTTCAGCCTCATCTGGGTGATGTGCTTCGAATGGGCGTTCTACCTGCAGTCGCGGTTCGACAACCCGGTGGGGCGCACGCTGCGCAACACAATAATTTTCTCCGTGGCTCATATCGGCGCGACGCTCGCGGTCATCGCCGTCGACGTGGTTTACGGCGTGCTCGTCTGGGCATCGGTCAGATATTTCCCTCAGGGGCTGTTCCTGCTCGTCGTGCTCGGCTATGGCAATCTGCTGCTGATCCATGTGCCGATCCTTGAGCATGCGATGCGCTCGCAGATTGCTGATCCGCGCAATAACGGGCAGGGACGGGATCAGCCGAAGCCGCAACAACGGGATCAGCCGAAGCCGCAACGGCAGGATCAGGCGTGACGGAGGATCCGGTCATAGAAGACGACGGCTTGGAGGCCAGGCGGGGCTTTGTGGCCGACTTTTCCGGTGTGCGCATAGCCGGCGAGGATGATGTGAGCACGAGGTCGAGCAGCAGGAAGACCGCGTAGACGGCAAGTGCGATCGTATGCCGGTCGAAATTGTTCGCCGGGGCGAACACCATCACGCCCATCTGGGCCAGCAACGGCAGCGCGAGCCAGAAATCTGTCCATCGCCGCAGCCGCAGCTGCACGCACACCACGAGCAGGGTGAGCACCACCCAGAAATTACCGTGCAGCGGCCAGCCGAGCACCGGGATCGCCGCCCACCCTTTGAAGAAGCCGATCAGACCCATGCGCACAGGATTGCCCGCCCAGGCCGAGCCGAGATCCCCACTAACAGCGAAACTATCCGCATAGTTGAGGAATGAGACATACGGCGGGTCTGCGAGATCGAAATATCCGTAGAATTCCGACACAAAGGCATCGAAGGCAACGCGGGGGGAGGCCTTGACCGTTTTCCTCCACACGCTCATAAAGCGGGACCATTGTTGTGGCGTCACACTCTTCCATCGATACGAGACGTCGCCCATGCCGGAGGATTTCACCGGATCGGCATCATCGGGGTTATAGACGCGTGCCATGGTATCTAGATTGAACAACGGCTCAAGATCATGCCGGATCTCGGGAGTCAGCGAGGAAGGATCCTCACGTACGACGCGGGCGATCTGCTGGACGAACACAGAGCGTGACTCAATCGGGTCGCCGCCGACCGCCTGTCCGGTGGCATAGGCAGCATGCAGGGCGCCTGAGAAGAGTGCGGCGGGCAACAGCAGACAGACGAGCCAGCGTTTCCATTGCCGATGACGGGCAAACAGAAGGACGATGAGCTCAATGAGCACGAGGGGCAGCGCATATTTGACGCACAGCACACAGGCGAGTGTGGAGAAAGCGAGGGCCGTTTCGTCGCGGCGGGTGACAGACTGTGGTTTCTTGACCACCAACACAAGTGTGGAGGCCCACCAGGCGAAGGCGAAGGCGAACTGGGGGGATTTGGTCAGGGCGATCGTGTCAAAACTGACCATGGGAGAGAGCGCGGGCAGCAAAAGCAGGACGGAGCGTGCCGTGGTGCCCATCGACGGATGGAGCCGGACAAGCCGGGAACCCATGGCAGCCAGCGCGAATGTGGCAAACAGGTAGGACAGGGTGATGAGCACGATATCGCCCGGCCAGACCATTCCGGTGGTGTGAAGGCTGGCAAAACGGACAAGACCGACAAAGACGGTGAGGAACAGGTTGTGCTGGTTGGTCAGGAACGTCGCGTCGCGAGAAGGCCACAGATAGTGAGAGATCGGATAGACATCCGCCGGTGGATAATCATTCGACTGCAGATGGCATCCGGAACCATTGAGAATGTGTGTGCAGAACCAATCGTTTGTCTCGATGGACTGGTTGAGCAGATCCGCGCCGGCGAGCAGCCCGAGCAACAGCGGCACCCAGAGCAACGCGAAAAAGTAGAAAACCCATAGAGTACGGAAATTCGCCGTCCGAGCGGCGACGAAAGCCCGCCATCGCGGGTGTCCGGCTGCCTTGTGGGAGGTACCCGCATCGGTCAGATGCCGTGTGCCGTTGTCTGTGCCAGTGAGAGGGGAGAATGTCGTGGTGGCGTCGGGAAGGCCGTCGTCGGAAACGCCGCCAGAACGGCGGCTCATCTGACGACTGTCATGGCCGATGGCACGGCGACCATTCTGATGGCGCACGAGGAAGGTGATGGTGATGATCGTCACCTCATAGAGACAAAAAACAGCGAGGAACAACAGCCAGTGGGCAGGTCCAAATGAGGAAATGCTGCCATGAGGATTGCGGTAAATGGTGCCCGCGCTCGTGCAAAAGGCCAGGAAGGCACTTGCCAGAACGCTTGCCACACGCCCGATAGGGGATGAGGAAAACATTGCTGTCGTCTTGGTCTGTGATGAGGTGCGCTCTGACATGGCGGTCTGTACTCCCTGTCTGATGGCAGTTGCCGGATATCGGGGTGATATCAATCGGCATTGCTGATGCCAGACATTTGAGACCTTAGCTGATGCGGGATATTAAAAAAGGCCAGTCCCGAAGGACTGGCCTGTGAGGTCGGGTCGGTGGGATTTGAACCCGCGGCCTCCTCGACCCGAACGAGGCGCGCTACCAAGCTGCGCTACGACCCGATACGAAGACAAACATCCCCGTACAAAAGAGAAACTGTACACCCCGGCATGGATCCGCGCAACCGGTAAGTAGCCGCACGCCGGTAGACTCGGGGAGAGTCACATAGCAAGAACAGGCGTCCTGAGCCACCAGACCGGTGGACGGGCTCGTGGCGGTCCTCCGGAGGGGTCGCCGCCGGGCTGCCGTGCATCAGCAGGCGACGGCGCAGGGCAAAGGCAGGCAGGAAAACATGGTCGCGCAGAATCAGGAAGACCAGCAGTCGGAGGCACAGACGCTTCTGGAGGCAGAGAAGCAGCAGAAGGCCGACGAGCTGGCCTCCGTCAGGACGGCCGAGCGCATCGCCTCGCAGGATGACGACGTGGCCCAGCGCGTGCGCCAGGGCGAGTCCGTCACCGATGCCGTGGCGCAGTCGATGGGCAAGTTCGGCCACGATTCGCTCGACGAGCAGGTGCTCATCCGCGTGGCGAAGCGCGCACAGATGCTCGAGTCCGGTTCCGATCCGTACCCGGTGCATCTGGATGTGACCACCACCATCCAGGACATCCGCAAAAAGTATGACGGCAAGCTCGCCAAGGGCGAGGAGACCGAGGACGAGGTGGGCGTGGCCGGCCGCGTCATGTTCCTGCGCAACACCGGCGGCCTGTGCTTCGCCCAGCTCCAGGCCGGTGACGGCACGAGGCTGCAGGCGATGGTCTCCAAGCGCGAGGTGGGCAAGGACAGCCTCGACCGCTTCAAGAAGTTCGTCGATCTGGGCGACCACCTGTATGTGCATGGCACCGTCATCTCCTCGCGCACCGGCGAGCTGTCGGTGTTCGCCACCGACTGGGCCATCGCCACGAAGTCGCTTCGCCCACTGCCGGCGCTGCATGATGATATGAGCGACGAGGAGCGCGTGCGCCGGCCGTACCTCTCGCTCGTGGTCAATGACAAGACCCGTCAGATGCTGCGCCGCCGTGCCGCCATCACCCAGTCGCTGCGCGCCAATTTCGCCCGTCGCGGCTATCTGGAGGCCGAGACGCCGATGCTGCAGACCATCCGCGGCGGTGCCACCGCCCGGCCGTTCATCACCCATATGAACGCCTTCAACATTGATCTGTTCCTGCGCATCGCCCCGGAGCTGTTCCTCAAGAGGCTGCTGGTGGGCGGCGTCGACAAGGTCTTTGAGATCAACCGCAACTTCCGCAACGAGGGCGCCGACGCCACGCACGCCCCGGAGTTCACCATGCTCGAGGCGTACCACGCCTACGGCACGTATGACACGATGGTCGAGCTGACGCGTGACCTCGTCGTCCAGGCCGCCAAGGACGTGTTCGGCGGCACCGTCGTCACGCTCGAGGACGGCGAGGAATTCGACATCGGGCAGGGCTGGCAGTCGCTGTCCATGTATGAGTCGCTCTCCCAGGCCCTAGGCGAGGAGATCACCGCCGAGACCCCGCTCGCGCACCTCGAGGAGCTCGCCGACAGGCTCCATTTGGACAAGGAGATCGCCCCTAACCGCGGCAAGTACGTCGAGCGGCTGTGGGAGCACTTCTACGCCGAGGACCCGCACAAGCTGTGGCAGCCCACCTTCGTGCGCGACTTCCCGGTGGAGACCACCCCGCTGACCAAGATGAGCCGGACCACCCCGGGCGCGGTGGAGAAATGGGATCTGTACGTGCGCGGCTTCGAGCTCGCCACCGCCGATTCCGAGCTCAACGACCCGGTCACCGAGCGCAAGCGCCTCGTCGAGCAGGCCAAGCAGGCGCTCGCCGGCGATGTGGAGGCCATGGCCATCGATGAGGACTTCCTCACCGCGCTCGAGGTCGGCATGCCGCCGGCGGGCGGCATGGGCATGGGCATTGACCGTCTGCTCATCGCGCTGACCGGTGCCACCGTGCGTGACACCATCACTTTCCCGCTCGTGCGGCCGGTCAACAGCTGACCGGTGGCGATGCGCGCTGTGTCATCTTCACAGATCTCGGCACCGTCACAGTCACCGGCGGGGCGGCAGCCTCTGCCTGCCCATGCGCCTTCCTCCTCGGCCGCGCTGACCCCGGCGGACTGGCTGCGCGGCGCCCGACCGGGCACTTTGGTGATGTCGGTGGCGAGCGTGGGCAGCGGCGCCGCCTCGGCGCTGTGGTTCGCACGCTCCTGCGAACTGGACCCCGGCTGCCGCACCAGCGGGCCACAGCCTGAATCGGCACACTGGTGGCTTCTGACGCTTCTGGCGCTGCTGGTCGCCCTGCTGCTGCAGATCGCGGCGAATTATGTGGATGACGCCGCCGACGGCCTGGCCGGGCGCGATTCCACCCGGTTCAAGGCGGCGCCGCGGCGTCTTGTCGCGCGCGGGGCCGATCCGCGCCGCGTGCTGCGCATCGGCATCGTCTGCACGGCCGTGGCCTGCTCGCTGGGCGTGCTCGCCTGCGCGCTGGCGGGCGGCAGCCGCTGGTGGCTGGTACTGCTCGGCGCCGTCTGCGTCCTGGCCGCCTGGGGTTATTCCGCCGGCCCGCGCCCGCTGAGCACCGGGGGATGGGCGCCGCTCGTGGTGGTCGCCGTCTTCGGGCTGGCCGGGGTGGCCGGAACGCAGTTCCTGCTCACCGGCGCCGTCTCGATGGGCGCCCTGATGCAGGCGCTGGCGCAGGGCTGCGCCTGCGCGGCCGTCCTGCTCGTCAATGACATCCGGGACGCGGCCGATGACGCCGCGCATGGCAAGCGCACGCTCGCTGTGCGTCTGGGCGGCGGCGCGGGCCTGCTGTTCCGCCTGCTGGCCTTCATCGGCCCGCTCGTGCTGGCGGTCCAGGCCGTCTCGATGAGATCGTGGCCGGCGCTCGCCCTCGCCGTTCTGGCGGGCGTGCCGGCGGTGTGGGACCCTGTGCGGCATGCGAGGCAGGCCGGCACCCGACGTGCCTGGTCGCTGGCGCTGGGCATGATGTGCGCGGTGCCGCCGGTGCTCATGCTCGGGCTGTGGGCCATCGCGGCCAAGGTGTGAGGTCCGACCCGGGCGTGAGCGTCGACTGATTCACCCGGGTCGATCGGTGTGTGTCGGATTCTGCCCGGGCTTATCAGACTTTTGGCATCTGTTTTATCGGCGAGCTTTCTTGGTACGGCTTTTCGTCTTCTCCCTTCTGGCGGGGATGACACCGGTCGAGCCGCGCACCACGAGCGAGCCCTGGAAGAGGAATTCTGTGGGCCGGCCCGCGCCGCCGGCGCCCAGCCGGTCGAGGATCGTGGTGACGGCGGCCTCGCACATGGGGGCGACCGGCTCGCGGATCACGGTCAGGGCCGGCTTGAGGAACGGGGCCAGCGCGAAATCGCCGATGGAGATGAGCGAGAGATCTTCAGGAATCGTGATCCCCGCATCCTGGGCCGCCAGATACGCCCCCAGGCTCATCGACGGTGTGGCGCAGACCACTGCGGTACATCCGTGCCCCAGCAGCTCCTCCACGGCGGCATGTCCCCCATCCACGGTGGCAAGGGAGTAGGAGATGAACGCCGAGGCGTCGAGATCCTCCCGTCTCATCGCGGCGAGGAAGTACTTTTTTGCGCGAGCCATGCGTGTGAACCGTTCAGGGCCCACGGCCAGACCGATGGACGAGTGCCCCAGCATCCGCAGATGGGCAATGGCCGCTGCCATCGCGTCCGCCATATTCATGGACAGCGCCGTCGCGGGAATGTCGGAGGCATAGCCGTTGATCAGGCAGATCGGCACGCCCGATCTCGCGAGGCGGGCATACGCGCCGGGATCCGTGGACGCGGTGGCGTGGGCCTCGTTGACGAAGATCGCGCCGGAGACGGCCGAGCCCATCAGCCTGTTGACCGTCTCGGTGCCATTGACCGCGCTCGTCCGGCGTGTCTGCAGCAGCATGCCGTATCCCGCATGGTCCAGCGCCGAGCTCAGGCACTGGATGTACTCGGGGGAGGAGGGGTCATCCAGCTCGGGCATCACGACCCCGATCATCCCGTGTGACTGCTCGCGGGAGGCCGGCAACCGATAATCGAGCCGGTCCATCACGGAGAAAACCTTCTCGCGTGTTCTCGAGGCGACGTTGTCCTTGCCGTTGAGCACGCGCGAGACGGTGGCAGGACTCACCTTCGCGAGGGAGGCAATGTCGTCGATCGTCATATGACGGCGTCCTGCCGGGGAGCCGGGAGCAAACCGTTCTGACATCTCACGCCTGCCTTTCCTCGGCATGCCTGCCCGCGTTACCGGGTACGACAAGCCCTGTCGAGCGACGGATGATGAGCTCCGGACGGAACGAGAGGTTGCCGATCCGCGATGTCCCGGTGGCCAGAATATCGGCGACGATCTGCACGACGGCATTGCTCAGACGCGAGTACGGCAGGCGGATGGTCGTCAGGGAGGGGATGGTGGTCCCCGCCTCCGGGATGTCGGAAAAACCGATCACGGAGAGGTCGTCGAGAACCGGGCGGCCCAGCAGGCTCGCCTCATGCAGCAGCGACATCGCGAGAAAATCACTCGTGCAGATGACCCCGGTGAAACCCCCGGCCACAATATGCCGTGACGTCACGCGCACATCGTCCGGCTCGGCGGTGCAATGGAACACCCCCGTGTGAACAGCGCGCGGCACCTGCCGCAGGAACGCCTGCTCGCGGAAGCCGTCGCCGAGCAGATTGCCGTCCCGCCCGAAGAAGGCGATGGCACGATGACCCCTGTCGAGCAGATGCCGGATCGCTTTCTGCGCCTCCTCCCGTTTGTTGGTCGTCAGCCTGATACGCCCGTGAAAACCCGGCACGCGGATGACGGCGGGGATCTCCTGCGTCTGCCGGTCGACCGTGCCCGTGACGAGCGCGAGCGCGTCGAGGACGGGGGCGGGCCTGTCCCACGTCTGTCGCGCCAGGGAGATGTCACACCGGATCCCGCTCTGTTCGAGACTACCCGCCACCCGCCGGACGAGCTCATAGCAGTACGGCTCGTGGATGGATGTCGTCTGGATGCTCACTGCCGGTCTGGGCATCGTGCCTCCCTGTGAAAGAAGTCTTTCAATTCTTTCAGTATTACTGTGTAAATATCTTACATTCTGAAGAGGGAGTCTTCTCCGAGGCCATTAATTGCAGTCCTTTTGTGAAATAAGAGGAAATGAAAGAATAACGCGAAAGATTGCAGGAGATCTTTCATCGCTTTACCGTGAAAGTGTTCGTCCCGGCAGAGGACGATTCACGATAGGAGAAAGCAATGAGGCTTCCGAAGATTCTCGGGGCGGCGCTCGCCCTGACCGTTGCACTGGCACTTCCGGGCTGCGGCACTGGTTCATCAGCATCATCCGACACGACGAAGAAAAATTCGGCGAAATCCTCCCAGTCATCCTCCTCCGACGGCTCCGTCACCCGCGCCAAGGCGGATCTGGTGATCTGGGCCGACCAGAAGCGCGCCGACGCATTGCAGTCCATCGCCAAACAGTACGGCAAGGACAACGGCATCAAGGTCGCCGTCCAGACCGTGGCCACGAACCTCGACACGAACTTCATCACCGCCGACGCCGCGGGCAATGGCCCCGATGTGGTCGTCCAGGGCGACGACAAGATCGCCTCCTTCGTCCAGAACGGCTCCATCGTGCCGGTCCAGCTGTCCTCGAAGGAAAAGGACGCACTCGTGCCCGAGTACCTCAAGGCCGTCCAGGATAATGGCCAGACGTACGGCGTGCCTTACGCCGCCGAGGGCCTGATCCTCTACCGCAACACGAAACTCGCGCCGGACGCCCCCGCCACGTTCGACGACCTGATCAGCACCGGCCAGCAGCTCGTCTCCGAGAAGAAGGCCGACAGGGTCCTCAGCCTGCAGGTCGGCGATGTCGGCGACCCGTTCCACATGCAGCCGCTCTACTCGTCCTTCGGCGGCTATCTGATCGGCACCGGCTCCGACGGCAAGCCCGATACCAGCGACATCGGCGTCGACAAAGCGGGCGCGCTCAAGTTTGCCGAGAAGCTCTCCCAGCTCGGCGAGAAAGGCTCGAAGGTCTTCTCCCGCTCGGTGAGCTCGCAGAATTCCATCTCCCTGTTCGCGCAGGGCAAGACCCCGTACCTCGTCTCCGGCTCCTGGGCGCGCGCCGATATCGAGAAGGCGGGCATCGACTATGCCGTGTCCACCATCCCGGGATTCCAGGGTGAGCAGCAGGCCCGGCCATTCATGTCCGTCCAGGCGTTCTTTGTCGCCGCCCACGGCAAGAACAAGACGCTCGCCGAGGAGTTCGTCAACAACGTCGTGCCGAAGCAGTCCACCCAGGAGAAGCTGTACGACGCCGAGGCACGCCCGCCGGCGCTCAAGTCCCTGCTGGAGAAGAAGGCCGCGTCCGACGACGTGACGAAGGTCCTCTCGCAGGCCGCCAAGATCGGCGTCGTGCGCCCGAAAGTCCCCCAGCTCAACGCCGTGTGGGACCCGCTGGGCAAGGCCGAGGCCGCCATCGTCGGCGGTGCCGACCCGGACAGCACGATGTCCTCCGCCGCCAAGACCATTGAGGATGCGCTGAAGTGAAAGCCGTCTCGCCAAAAGAGGCACAGCATCCGCGACTGACGCTGGGGCGGACCACCTCCGTCCCGGAGCTGGTCGTCAAGATTGTGTTCCTGGGGATCGTCTGCGGTTTCGCCGTCTCGCTCATCCCTGTCCTCATCGGCCTCAAGAGTTGGACGATGCTCGCCGTCCTGTGTGTGTCCGTGGCCTGCATCCTCATCATCTACACCACCAAGCGCCATGTGCCGGCAAAATACCTGTTCCCCGGCACCTTCATGCTGGTGCTGTTCGTGCTCATCCCTGTGATCTACACCGTCGCCATCTCCGCCACCAACTACGGTGACGGCACCCGCGGCACGCAGGAGGAGGCCGTCGCCTCGATCGTCGAAAATTCTGTGGAACGTCAGGAGAACAAGCCCTCCTACACCATGAGCGTCGCCCGCGGCACCGATCATGGCCGCCTCGTCCTCTATCTGGTCGACGAGAAGACCGGCAAGATCTATCGCGGCACACAGCAGGGGCTCACCCCCGTCTCGCGCGCCGACGTCACCGTCAGCGACGGCAAAGTCACTGCTGTGGGCGGCCAGAGGGTGCTGAACGCACTGGAGATCGACAAACAGGGCGACAGCCTCTCACGCCTGTCCGTGCCCGTCAATAAGGACAAGGGGATCTACATCCACCCCTCGGGTATTTCCGAGGCCTACACCGGCCAGTCCCGCCTCATCTATGACAAGGCCAAGGACACCATCACCGACCGTCAGACCGGCACCGTCTACCGGCCGCGCAAATTCGGCGACCGCTATTATTACGCCGACTCGGCGGGCAGAAAGGTCTCCGAGCAGTCCTGGCTCTCCAACGTGGGCTGGGATAACTACACCCGCCTCTTCCGCGACGAATCGGTGCGCGGGCAGCTGTTCTCCACCTTCCTGTGGACACTGTTCTTTGCCATTTTCTCCGTCTTCGGCACCTTCCTGTGCGGGCTGCTCATCGCGCTCCTCTTCGACGAGCCGCGCATGGCCGGCCGCAAATTCTGGCGCTCGCTGATGGTGATCCCTTATGCCGTTCCCACGTTCATCGGCTTCCTCATCTGGTCGACGTTCTTCAACAAGGATTTCGGCATCATCAACCAGGTGCTCGGTGTGGGCATCGACTGGTTCGGTGACCCGACGCTGGCCAAGATCGCCGTCTGCACGGCGAACCTGTGGGCCGGCATCCCCTATATGTTCCTCATCAGCACCGGCGCTCTGCAGTCCCTGCCCACCGATGTGGTGGAGGCGGCGCGCATCGACGGGGCCGGTCCCTTCCGTCTTTTCTTCCAGATCAAGATGCCGCTGCTGCTCATCTCCGTGGCACCGCTGCTCGTCTCGTCCTTCGCGTTCAACTTCAACAACTACAATGCGATCGCACTGATGACCAAGGGCGGCCCGTTCGCCAGCAGCGGGGAGATCTTCGGCGGCACCGACATCCTCATCTCCGGCATCTACCGGATGGCGTTCGGCGGATCCGGGGCGCAGTTCGGCCTTGCCGCCGCGGTGTCGGTGATCCTGTTCCTGATCACCGCTGTGCTCGGCGGCATCCAGTTCGGCATCTCGAACAAGTTTGAGGACATTAGGTGATCGATATGACGCGCACAGCATCCACCACTTCCGTCCGGCCGAACAAGACCCGTCCGATGAAGATCAGGAACGGCTACGAGGTACCGCGCGGGCGCGCATGGTGGCGTCACCTCGGATGGCGCTACATCGTGGGCGTCATCGTCATCGCCTTCATGCTCTTCCCCGTCCTGTACGTGGTCTCCGCCTCCGTCAACCCCATTGGTTCCGTCGCCAGCGGCAGCCTGATTCCCAAGTCCCTGACCTTTGACTACTACCGTCAGCTCCTGTCGGGCACGCGCTACCCGTTCATGCGCTGGTACGGCAACACCCTGCTCATCGGCCTGGTGATCGCCCTGCTGGAGGTGCTCTTCTCCACGATGGCCGCCTATGCCTTCTCGCGTATGCGCTGGCGTGGGCGCAGGATCGGTCTGTTCACCGTCCTGCTCATCCAGATGTTCCCGCAGTTCCTCTCCTCGGTGGCGCTGTTCATCATCATGAGCGAGGTCGGCAAGGTGCTGCCGCAGTTCGGCCTCAACACGCTCGCCGGCTATGGTCTGGTCCTGTTGGGCGGCACAATGGGCAACGTCTGGCTCATGAAGGGCTATTTCGATTCCATCCCCCGTGACATCGACGAGGCCGCCATGATCGACGGTGCCGGGCACTTCACCATCTTCTGGAAGATCCTCATGCCGCTCGTCACGCCGATCCTGGCAGTGAATTTTCTGCTGACCTTCATCCACGTCATCGGCGAGTACATGCTGGCATCCGTGTTCCTGACCGACAACAAGGTCAAGACGTTGTCCATCGGCCTGTACGGCATCATCGAGGGCGATCAGAGCGGCAATCTCGGCCTGTTCTGCGCCGGCTCCATCCTGCTGTGCATCCCGGTGGTGGCGATCTTCCTCTGGCTGCAGAAATACATCACCTCGGGCCTCGCCGCAGGATCGGTGAAATAAAGGCTGAGACAAGCTGACCGTGCCGGGGGCCGCCGCGCATGCTGTGACGGCCGCCTCGGTGCGGCGGACAAGGATATTATGACTACTCTGACTTTGCCGCAACGGCTGCACGGACTGGGTGTGGCCGGCGCCGACCTCGACTCGGCACAGCATCTGGCCGCCTGGCTGGAGAAAAAACGGATCACCGGTGACGTGCCCACCGACCGCTCCTCCAACATCCACAATCTGCGGGCGCTGGCCCGGCGCGACCCGTATTACACGTTCGGCGTCAATCTTGACCCACACTGGGATGAGGGATCGCTGCTCGAGCTGATGCACAGGCGCGTGGGCATCAGCGACGACCCGACGTTCGAAAAAGGGCAGGACCGCATCGACACCGGCCTGTGCGTCGCCGGGCTGATCGACTATGCGCACGTCATCGGCGAGGTGGCCGCCCGCAGGGGCCGGTTCCTCTTCGCCACCGGTCATCCCGCCTGTCTCGGTCTCATTTATGTGCCGATCATCCGTGCGCTGCGGGCGCGCGGCTGCGAGATCTTCTCCCTGGAGCGGCTGCTCGGCTCCGACTCGCCGGTCACCGGCACCGTCCTGTCAGTGGACGGGCCGGACGAGGGGGAGGTGCGCCAGGTCGAGGGCGTCCTGCTGCGTTATCACAACGGCAACCTCATGCACACGCACCAGCCGCAGTATATGCGCCGTGTGATCGAACGGATGGAACAGGCCGGGTGGCGGCCGGACCTTGTCGTCGCCGACCACGGATGGGCGGCCGAGGCCGGCGCCCACGGCTATCGCACCATCGGCATCGCCGACTGCAATGATGACGCGCTGTTTGTCGCTGCCGAGCAGGGGCAGGTCGAGGTGTGCGTGCCGATGGACGACGGAGAGCCCGAATCCTCCACATGGCCCATCGCGCGTTTCATCCTGGAGCAGGCCGGCCTGGGCAGGTCTGATTGGCCCGTAGAATAGAAGTATGAGTTACACATTGATTCTGCTCCGGCATGGCCAGAGCGCATGGAACAAGTCCAATCAGTTCACGGGCTGGGTCGACGTCCCGCTCACCGAGCAGGGCATCGAGGAGGCCAAGAACGGCGGTCGTCTGATGGCCGAGAAGAACGTCCTGCCGGATGTTCTCTACACCTCGATGCTGCGTCGCTCCATCGAGACCGCCTTCTACGCCCTCGACCAGACCGACCGTCTGTGGATCCCGGTCAAGCGCAGCTGGAGGCTCAACGAGCGCCACTACGGTGACCTGCAGGGCAAGAACAAGTCGGAGATCCGCCAGGAGTACGGCGACAAGCAGTTCATGCTGTGGCGCCGCTCCTATGCCACCCCGCCGCCCGACATCAAGGACGACAACAAGTACAACCAGGCCAATGACCCGCGCTACGCCGGTGACCCGGTGCCGAAGGCCGAGGCGCTCAAGAACGTCGTGGCCCGCGTGGAGCCGTACTTCAAGCAGGAGATCGAGCCGCAGCTCAAGGCCGGCAAGACGGTGATGATCGCCGCGCACGGCAACTCGCTGCGCGCCATCGTCAAGATGCTCGACGGCCTGTCCGAGGAGGAGATCTCCAAGGTCAACATCCCTACGGGCATCCCGCTGGTGTACAAGCTCGACGAGAACTTCAAGCCGATCGTCCCGCGCGGCGAGTACCTCGACCCGGAGGCCGCTGCCGCCGGCGCGAAGGCCGTCGCCAATCAGGGCAAGTGAGCCGTCCCGCCTTTGTATGCGCCCCGGTCGTGCGCCTCACTCATGCGGCCTGGACACGCGGATGAAGGTGTGAAAGCATAACAGAACATGTCAAAAGAGCGCCCGTCGGTCATCCGGCGGGCGCTCTTTTGTATTTTCGTTTGTTGTATTTTCCGGGTTATAGGACATTTCGTGGTGTTTATAACCCGTGGCCGGGGTCACGGCAGCCC
>CAIFES010000013.1 GCA_903789535.1 uncultured Aeriscardovia sp.
CTGCCACAAGGCATCAGAGGCAACATAAACACCATCTTCAGTTCCTATAACCCCGTTTATTCATATCTCACGCTTCAGCCCCCCCCTACCGTCCTTGGCTTCCGGCTTCCACCCATTGTGTTGCGGACAGATCAGCCGTTACGTCGCTGACAGGCACGGAACACGGACAGGCACAAAGGACAGGCACAAAAAAGGACGATCCCGTCTGAGACAGAATCGTCCTGCCGAAAGGCACACCGAAAAGCACACCGCCTTAGTAGGCGACGACGAACCGGTAATCCTGCCCGTCCGCCACCGATCGTGCGTAATCATCGAGCGTGATGCCGCTGAGCATCACCCCATGGCGTGCGAAGGCGCGCGCGGCCTCCGTGCGGATCCGCTCGAGCGGCATGCCCTGCATCCGCGAGCGCAGCGAACCGTCCTCACCGGAAATGCGGCGTGCCACTTCGAACGCGGACTGTTTGCGGGTATGGATGCGCACTCCCCCGCCCATCACGGAGATGCCGACGATCGTCGGCGCGTTTCTTGTCATCTGCATTTTTGTTTTCATCTGTGAATTTTCTTTCTCACAAACCCGACCCGGCACCCTGCCGGATCCCTCATGCGCCTCGTCTGTTCACCCGATTCTTTTTCTGATCTCTTGCTGATCTTCTGTGTGGCAGGCGATGCGTCGATGCCGGCTTCCCAGCGTTCTTCTGGCACTGTTCTTCCGGCGCTTTCTCGGTTCCTGCGCGGACTTTGTCACCGCGCGCCATGAAAACGGGGCGCTTTTCGAGGCACTTTTCACCTAACAACGGTTGCATCCCATTTATTCCCAGGCATGCAGTACCGGCGGGAGCGGACCAGACGATATTCTGTCGTTACTGTTCTGCTGTCACTGTTCTGTCATCGCTGATCCGTCGTCGTTTATCTGTGGCCCGTGGCTCGATGGCGTGCGTGGGATTTTCCGGACTATGGCACCGGCTCCCACGAACAGTTATTCTGCGAACACCCACCCTGTGCGCGCTTACTCCTGCGCGCGCGACGACCTCGTGCTTGACGCTCCGCGTCGGTCGATCTGCTGCTCGATCCAGTCGAGGATATACGGCGCCACATGCTCGATCTGGTCCATGGCGACATTGAACTCATGCGGACCGCCGTACCACGGGTCCACCAGGTCGAGCGAGGAATCATACCGCGTGCGCGGGGCGTGCAGCGCCGGGTCAAAGCTGCGGTAGAGCCGTGCATGGTCACGGCGGGAGGGCGGCAGGAACCAGTCGAGCATGCGCAGGTGGTCGGCGGTCATCGGCAGGAGCAGATCCGTGTGGGCGGCCTCCTGCGCACTGATCTGGCGCGCGCGATGGAACGGGACGTCATAGCCGCGCTCGCGCAGCACACGCGCGGCCCTCGGGTCGATGGGGTGACCGTGCTCCTCATCACTCACGCCGGTGGAATCGACGCTGATCTGGTCGGACAGCCCCCGCTCGTCGATCATCTTCTGCAGGATGACCTGCGCCATGGGCGAGCGACAGATGTTGCCGGTGCAGATGGTCATGACGGTGTACGGCTGTGCCATAAAGCCCCCTTCGTGGAAGATATCCGGCTCCGCGCGCCCTGTGCCGCACGAAATGTGCCATACAAGAAACGCACGGGATCGGGCGACATACTCCCCCGTGCACGCACGGCCTGTTCAGGACAGATTGCGGCGGGCGCGCTTCAGATCTGCTTCTTCAGACTCACTTCATGTTGCGGAAGAACAGCGAGGCGACGGACCCCGGCCTGAGCGTGAGGAAGCGGCGTGATGAGGCCAATGCCGCGCGATCCTTCACGCGCTCGTAGGTGAGGAAGCGGAAACGCGGCGGACGCCCGCCCGCGGCGAGCGGTGTGCGCGAGCGCTGCCAGCGGCCGCGCTGGACGAGCCTCCACGAGCCCTGGCGCACGAGCGCGGTCATATCCGGGGCGAAGGTGTCCGCCTCGGTGCGCAGATCAACCTGGGTGATATACGCGTCATCGGCGATGGACAGGCACTGGCGGAACACGGAGGCGCCGCCGATCACCCACACCTCCGAGCGGTCGATGCCGTCATCGGGGATGGCCGGCGTCGTGGCCAGCGAGAATGCCTCGTCGAGCGAGTCGGCGACCGTGGCCCCTGGCGCCTCGTAATCAGGGTCGAAGCTGACGACGATGTTGTCGCGCGAAGAGAGCGGGCGATGCCCGTCGAGCGACTCCCATGTGCGCGCGCCCATGATGACCGGGTGGCTGACCGTCAGATCTTTGAAGTGGCGCAGATCTTCCTTGATGTGCCACGGGATCTGGTTGTTGTTGCCGATCGCCCCGGGCGTGCCTTCCAGCGAGGTGGCCTGCGCCCAGATGAGATGGATAACGGCCGATGACTGCGTCAGGAGCGGCGCCGGGTTCTCCCAGATGCGCTCGTCCTCGTCCGATTCGTCATCGACCGTGTCGCGCGACGCCCTGTCGCGCTGACCGGTAAGCCCGCCGTCCGCGGGCATGGATTCGTGATAGGCGTTCGAGGCGCTACTGTCATGCTCCATAATGGTCGTTCTCCCCCAGGAAGATACGTAAAAACAAAGGAATGCTGATCATATTTTAGCGGGCTGAGGCGACCCGCGCGAGGCCCCGCCGCACGGGCGCCGACCCGCGCGAGGCCGCCCATGCCGCCCGAACGACGATCCGCCCAGATACGGATCCGTCCAGACGGCAATTGACCCAGACGGCGATCTGCTCAGACAGCGATCGGGGCCTTAATGGTGCCGCCGTGTTGATAATTATTCACATGGAAGTCCTCGAACTCGTACGAGGCGATATCCGGTTCCTTGTCGATGGTGAGCGTGGGATACGGGTACGGCGTGCGCGAGAGCTGCTCGAGCACCTGGTCGACGTGATTGTCGTAAATATGGCAGTCGCCGCCGGTCCAGACGAACTCACCCGGCTCCAATCCCGTCTGCTGCGCGATCATGCAGGTGAGCAGCGAATAGGAGGCGATGTTGAACGGCACGCCGAGGAACATGTCGCAGGAGCGCTGGTAGAGCTGGCACGAAAGCTTTCCGTCGACCACATAGAACTGGAAGAGCGCGTGGCACGGCGGCAGCGCCATCTTGTCCACCTCGGCGGGGTTCCACGCGGTCACGATCAAGCGCCGCGAGTTCGGGTTCGTGCGGATCTGCTCGATGACGTTGCCGATCTGGTCGATGGTGTGGTTCGGGTCATCCTTTGTGGGCGCGGGCCAGCTGCGCCACTGCACGCCGTAGACCGGGCCGAGATTGCCGTCCTCATCGGCCCATTCGTCCCAGATATGCACGTTGTGCTCCTGCAGCCAGCGCACGTTCGAGCTGCCCTTGAGGAACCAGATGAGCTCGTACGCCACACCCCGGAACCATGTGCGCTTGGTGGTGATAAGCGGGAACGATTCGGACAGATCAAAGCGCATCTGCTGGCCGAACAGCGAGATGGTGCCCGTGCCCGTCCGATCACCCTTGAGATGGCCCTCGCGCAGGATTTTGCGCAGCAGGTCCTCATACGGGGTCGGCACATCGCTGGCCGGCTTGTCGGGGATGCGGGTACGGATTTGTTCGAGCTGTTCTTTCGTCAGAGCCATGCTTCGAGCCTATCAGCGCATCCGCACCCACGTTGGGCGTCGGCCGGCCCGCACGCATCGTCCCAGGCCTCGTCACGGACTTCTTTGCCCTCGGCTGATCGGGAAGAAGTAGGGTGTCGGCATGGTTGGGAGGGTGAGGTATCCCGATACGGGATGACGCAGGCCACCACGCGCATCAGGCGCATGAACACCGCACGCAAGGAGGAATTATGGCACAGCGCAGACTGTGGGTCGACCGTCGCGAGGACGGCACGTTCGTGGCACATTCGAGCGATGGCGCAGAACTCGTGTTCGGGCACGGTGAGGGCATCTTCAACCCGGGCGACCTGGCCAAGATCGCCGTGGCCGCGTGCGGCGAGCTCAGCTCGGCAAGTGTGGTCGAGCGCGCGCTCGGGCAGAACAAGGGTGCCACCATCGAGGTGAGCGGCGATTACGACGAGACGAACGACCGGTACAACTCGTTCAGCGAGAAGGTCAGCGTGGACGCCTCCGGCACGTCCATGAGCCAGGCCGATGCCGACAAGCTGGCAAAGCGCGTCGAACGGCATATCGAGGCGGACTGCACGGTCGCCCACACGTACCGTCAGGCCACGCCGGTCGATATCAGCATCGACGTGCGCCGCTGATCGGATAGGTCACTGAGCGAACAAGTCACTGAACGAACAGGTCACTGGGTGGCTATCCATCGCTGGTAGGCACAGCCGGCATATCTGGCCGGACGCACGAAATACATCACCGGATCACTACACGAGACATCAGCACACAAGATAAGACGAAATAAGACGAGAAAAGGGCCTTCCGATCCTCATGGGTCGGAAGGCCCTTTTCTGTCAGACATGTCTGTCAGGCAGGCTGCTCTGTCACACGCTGCCTGCCCTGTCACAGGCGACGCGCAGCACTGTCAGTGTTTGTCCGCCTGGTCGTCGGAAGCGTCGGGGACCTGATCAGAGGCGTCCGGCACACGATCGCCCTGCTTGTTCGGGTCGATGATGGACTCGATGGCCTCCGCCTTCTCCTTCGGCGCGGCCTTGACCTCCACCTTCTGCACGCCCTCGATGTCCTCAATGGACGTGGGCTTGACATCCTCCGGCGAGGCCGGCACATCCTCCTGCGGGGCGAGCTCGCTCGCCTCCACGTACTTGCGCGGCACCACGTAGACCGGGCACTGCGCGTGCTGAATGAGGCCCTGGCTCGTCGAGCCGAGGATAAGACCCGTGAAACCGCCACGACCACGCGAGCCGACGACCACCACGTCGTTCTTCGCACTCGCCTGCGCAAGCGCGTCCACGGCCGAGCCTGGCACGACCTTCAGGTTGATGTCCAGATGCGGGTACTGGTCGCGGATCGGTTCGACGCGCGTGCGCAGATCATCGAGATACGAGTCCACGATGTGCTGCTGGTCCTCCTGGCTCGGGGCAAGCGAGAACATGCCGCTGCTCGCACCATAGACCGGCACGGCGGAGAGCACGGTGAGCTCGGCGTCCCACGAGGCGGCGAAGTCGGCGGCGAGCTGCAGGGCCTTGAGCCCCCACTTGGACTCGTCGGAGCCGACGGCCACGCGCGTGATCTTGTTGTTCAGATGCAGCAGCTTGTCATCGTCGTCCGTGAACGGCACGACGACGGTGGGGCAGTACGAATAGGCCGGCAGGCTGGAGCTCGTGGTGCCCAGGAGTCGCTCGGCGAGGCCGCCCTTGCCGCGATTGCCGATGACGATGAGATGGTAGTTGCGCGACAGCTCGACGAACACCGAGGCGGGGTCGCCCGTGACGATGAGCGTGCTGGCCTTCACCCCCTGCTCGTCGGCGATGGACTTGGCCCGTGCGAGGATCTCCTGCGCGTCCGTGTGGGCCATGGCGTCGTCGCCGAGCGCGCTGTACGTGGCGTCAAACGAGACCGCCGCATAGCTCGGCAGGGAGTAGGCGCACACGATCTGCAGCTCGAGGCCGGCGTGCTTCGTGTAGTTCGCCGCCCACCAGACAGCCTTGTAACTGGCATCCGTGCCGTCGACGCCGACGAGGACCGCCTTTTTCTTCTCTGCGTCCATGTCGTCCTCCATTCATCACGTCTCGTCGCCCGCGCATGTGCGGACGGCGCGGGAGGCCTCATCGCCTCCCCTGCTGCTTTCAGGATACCCCTTCACAGCACGACACCCCCGGCCGGATGAAACCGGGCCGGGGGTGCCAGAAAACGTCGAAAATGCGTGACGGATGGAAACAGGCGGATCAGAGCATGCCGTAATACTCGAAGTTCGACGAGTAGACCGGGATGATCTGCGTGTTCATGCCCGGCATCGGCGCATGCATCATCATGCCATTGCCAAGGTAGATGGCCATGTGAGAGCCGTCGTTCATCGCCATGAGGTCACCGACCTGCGGGGTCGAATGGCGATGGCCGTGCGCCTGCGCGTAGGCACGCTGCGCGGCGGCCGTGCGCGGCAGGGAGACGCCGAAATGGGCGAAGATCCACTGTGTGAAGCCAGAGCAATCCCAGCCGGCCGGCGTGGTGCCGCCGTAGACGTATTTCACATACGTGAACTGGCGGGCGAAGCTGGCCAGACCCGCCGCATCCTGCGAGGACGGGGTGTCATTGTAGGTGACCGTCGAGGAAGAGGAGGATGACGAGGCCGACTGCCGCTGGGCAGAGCGGGAGGCGGCCTCCTGCTGGGCCTGCTGCTGTGCCTGGCGCTGGGCGGCCGCCTGACGGCGCTCCGTGTCACTCTCCGTCTTGGGCACGGAGAGGGACTCGACGCCACCCCAGTTCGAATTCTTCGAAGAGGTCACCGAGGTGGACTCGGACAGCAGATCAGACTTCTGCGCCTGACGCTGCGCCGGGAACGAGCGCACGGCGACGGCATGATCCTTCGGGGCGGCCGTGGCGGCTGTCCCCGCGGTGGCGGGCACAAGGAGGGCCACGACGGCGGTCAGTGCGGCGATCACATGTTTGTGCTTCATCATCGGTCTCAGTATAAGGAGGACGGAAGAGAAACACGAGCCGTGGCACGAGTGATCGTACCCGCCGCGGATTCCACGCCCTCTGCCCGCCGGCGCGTCTGTCCGACGCCCGGCGCGCGCATCGGCCTCAGTGCACGTACTGATATTTCGAGGCGTCCCAGATACGGCGCGTGCGGATCTCGCCGTTGTAGTTGGCGGAGCACTCGGAGATGATGACCGACCCGTCGCTGAGGATGGCCTCGACCACGGCCACGTGGCCGTAATAGGCGACGGCACCGGCCTGGCCGGGAGCGAAGACGATGACATCACCCACACGCGGTGTGTTGTCGACGCTCATGCCCTTCGCGCGGCCCGAATCGGCCCACTGGCCGCCGTTGCCCATGTTGTCCGGAACGGGACGGCCGAGCTGGGCGCGACGCACGGCCGCCCACCACGTGCACTCCGAGAACGGATAGGTGCCGAAATCCGTGGTGACGGTGCTCTGATGCGCCGAGACGCCGATCGACTGGTATCTGCCGTTGGAATCGACCACGGTTGTCGGCTTGTACTCCTTGACGGCCTCACGGATCTTGGTGGCATCGGTGGCCGAAAAAGCGCGGGAGATATCAAACTCGCCCGCGGAGGCGAGGGACCATTTCGAGGCCGAGGACGAACGGGCACTGCGGCCGCTCGACCGCGAGGCGGAGGCGGACGGGGAAGAAAGATTGAGCGAGGACTGCGCCGACCGGGTCTGCGCGGGGGCGCACACGGCACCGGTGGCGGCCAGCGCGAGCGCGGCGACGATGCCGGCGATATCGGCGATCAGGGCAGGACGTACGGCGACGGCACGCGCCGCATGGCGACCGCCGTGGCGGGCCCACAGCCGTGCACGCGGGGCACGGTGCGACACAGGCGTGCGTTCGCCGCCGGCCGCGGTCTGGCGGCGCGCGTGCCAACCAGAGCCGGCCTTATGCGTCGGATGTGCCATCGACTTCCTCCCCTGCGACAATCAAGCTCAACATTCCCGTAAGGTGTGGACGAGGGCGCGGCGGAGCTCATGTCCTACGGCTAGGATCGTACGCGTGAACCTCGAACCCATCTTTGATCCCCGCAAGCGCCGCCCGGCACCGAGCCCGGCGCGCGTGGACATGCGGATCATCTTCGTGTGCGGCACCATCCTCTTTGCGGTGCTGGCCGTCGGGTTCGGGCTGTACCGGCTGCGGACCGGGCCGGGTTCGGGCTATAAATTCTGGATCTGCCTGTTCGGTTTCTTCATCGGCCTCATCCTGCTCGTCTGGGAGCGCTTCAACCGCTCGACATACATGCGCCTGGCCAACGACGACGAGACGATCCAGGGGCTGCATCCGCATGAGCCGCAGCGGCAGGAACAGGCGCGGCATGCCGGGACGGCGAAAAGCGCGACGGAAGACGCGCCCGCGCACGGCGCATCCGGCGACGATGCCTCCGGCGCCCCGTCCGCGCCCTCTCAGCCGAAACGACCAGAGATGTAATTCTCCGTCTCCGGCTTCTTCGGGTTGGAGAACATCACATCCGTCCTGTCCATCTCCACAAGATGGCCGGGTTTGCCCACCCCCTGCACGTTGAAGAACGCCGTGTAGTCGGAGCAGCGCGCGGCCTGCTGCATATTGTGCGTGACGATGGCGATGGTGAAGCGCTCCTTGAGCTCGCCGATCAGATCCTCGATCGCCATGGTGGAGATCGGGTCGAGGGCGCTCGTCGGCTCGTCCATGAGCAGGATCTGCGGCTGCACGGCGATGGCGCGCGCGATGCACAGACGCTGCTGCTGGCCGCCGGAAAGCCCCATCCCCGGTGCGTCGAGCCGGTCCTTGACCTCCTGCCACAGGTTGGCCCCGCGCAGCGCCCATTCCACCAGGTCGTCGGCCTCCGAGCGCGAGAGCCTCATGCCCGTCAGGCTGATGCCCGCCAGCACGTTCTCGCGGATGGACATGGTGGGAAACGGGTTCGCACGCTGGAACACCATCCCCACCTCGCGCCGCACGGAGACGGGGTCCATGTCCTTGCCATACAGATCCTTGCCGTCGAGCAGGATCTGGCCTTTGACGACGGCGCCCGGTGTGGCCTCGTGCATGCGGTTGAGCGAGCGCAGGAAGGTGGACTTGCCGCAGCCGGACGGGCCGATGAACGCCGTCACCTCATTGGCGCGGATGAGCATGGAGACATCCTCGACGGCCTTGAACGCGCCGTTGTTGTAGAAGATGTCGACATGACGGGCCTCGAGACTCTCCCCCATCATCTGCCTTTCTTTTGATCGGCCGAGCGGGCGATCAGACGCCCGACAAGGCCCAGGACCAGCACAAGAAGAATGAGCACCAGCGCGGCGGCCCAGGCGCGCTCCGAGCGGATGGACGACACGCACCCGGCCGCGAGCGCCGAACCGGAGGCCGGGCAGGCGGCCAGACCCTGGGAATACTCCTGGTAGACGTAGACCGGCAGGGTCATCATACGACCGCCGAACAGGTTCCAGTTCGTGCCCGCGAGCACACCGGTGGTGATGAGCAGCGGCGCGGTCTCGCCGATCACACGGGCGATGGCCAGGATCACGCCCGAGACGATGCCCGGCAGCGCGGTGGGCAACACCACCTTCCAGATGGTGCGCGCTTTCGTCACACCCAGCCCGTAGGAGGCTTCGCGCAGGTCGCCCGGGACGGCCCGCAGCATCTCCTCGGTGGTGCGGATGACGGTGGGCAGCATCAGTACCGCGAGAGCAACCGAACCGATGGCCCCGCTGACGGTGCCCGGGCCGATCAGCACGGAGAAGAGCGAGTAGGCGAACAGGCCCGCCACCACGGAGGGGATGCCGGCCATGATGTCGACGAGGAAGTCGACCACGGCGGCTGGTTTCGTACCGGCGGCGTATTCGACGAGCCAGACCGCGCACAGCACGCCGACCGGGATGGCGAGCAGCATGGCGAAGAGCGTGATCTCCAGCGTGCCGATCATGGCGTGCAGGATGCCGCCATGCGGGGGCAGACCCCCGACCACGCCTTTCATGTTGTGCGAGAGGAAGTACCAGTCAAGGCGGCCGATGCCGTTGGCGATCACCGTCCACAGCACCGAGACGAGCGGGATCAGGGCGATGAGCATACAGAGCCAGATGAGCACGGTCATCAGCGTATTCTTCGCCTTCCGGCGCGGGTAGGAGGACCGGGCGGCCGCCCCAAGCCGCTCGAACAGGGCGGACTGGCGTGCGGCAAGCTCGTCGAGGCGCTCGTCGTCGTTCTGCTCGCGTGTGCGGCGCTGGCCCTCCACCTGTTCGATGACGCCGGCCTGCTTGCCGATCTCCTTGTGCCGTCCCCATTCATGATGGCGACGCGGGCCGGAGGCGATGCGCCGGCTGATGAAGCCGACGAGGAAGGTGATGACGAAGAGCACGAGGCCCGACGCGATGAGCAGGCTCACGCCCAGGCCGTCGGCCTCGGGGAACTGCGCGGCGATGTCGGCGGCGATCGTCTGGCTCTTGGAGGCCTGCAGGAGGTTGAACGAATACGTGCGGCCGGGGGCGAGGATCATCAGCACGGCCATCGTCTCGCCCAAGGCCCGCCCTAGACCGAGCATGACGGCCGAGACGATGCCGTTCTTTGCCGGGCCGATGACGGCCAGGCGCAGCGTCTCCCACTTTGTGGCGCCCAGGCCCATCGCCGACTCGCGCAGCAGCAGGCTCGACTGGCCGAACAGATCACGGCAGGTGGAAGTGATGATCGGCAGGATCATGACAGCCAGCACGATGGCGGCGCTCGCCACGGTGCGCGGCGGGTCCGCGGCCGGGCCGGCGAACAGCGGGATCCAGCCAAGGTGCCGGGCGAACCAGTCGGCCACACCGAACGCGGAGGGGACAAAGACGAGGCCGCCCCACAGGCCGTAGACGACCGAGGGGATGGCGGCGAGCAGGTCGACGGCGCCGGAGACCAGCGATCGCAGCCTCGCCGGGCAGTAGAAGACGATGAAGAGCGAGACGCCGAGCGCGACCGGCACGGCGAGCAGCAACGCCAGCAGGGCGACGAGCAGTGTGCCGAAGACGAGCGGGCCCACATAGCCGGCGAAGGTGGTCGCCTGGCCGCCCGACGCCTCGGAGATGACGCGGGCGACCTGTCCGCGCGGGCTGGTGGCCAGCGGAAGTGCCCGGGCGATGAGGAAGACGGTGACGGCGGCGAGCAGGGCGAGGATGGTCAATCCGGCCGCCCGCACGACATGGGTGAACACATGGTCGCGCCGCAGCGCGCCGGTGATGTCGACGCGATGCAGACGGGGCGGCTCAGGAGCATGCGCCTGCTGCGGCTGTTTCCCAGCAGCCTCGTCCGGCCGCGGCGTCTCAGGCCGCGTCACCGACTGCCGATTCCCCACGCCAAGAGCGGGGGCAGACGAAGCGGAGGACGGATGGTCGGCCATTCACTCCACCTCCTTCAGCATCGTGCGGCCCATCTGTTGTATCCGCGAGCCGAGCGTACGCGGCAGCGGCACGGATCCCGCCACCTGCGCGGAAAGGTCCTGCGCCTGCCGGCTGGCGATGTAGTAGAGCCAGGAGCCGATGAACCCTCGGGCCGAGGCGGAGACAGAAGACGCCCCCGCCGGGCAGGTGACGAGATAGCTGACCTGCGTGAGCGGGTACACGTCGGCGGATGTATCGGCATAGTCGGGCGAGAGCGTGAGGTCCGTCACTTTTGCGGAAGCATCCGCGCTCGAAGCGGAACCTGTGCCCAGTCCCCGCACGGCTTTGGAAACGAAGGCCGAGGCGCCCGCCTGTTCGGGCAGCACCGGTGTGGAGCCCTGCAGCAGGGCGACCGTGCCGAGCGAGCCGGTCTGCGCCTTTTCCACGTACCCGATCGTGCCCTGCGCCTGCGAGACGGTGGTGGCCACGCCCGCCGTGCCCTTGGCGCCCTGGCCGACCGCGTATGGCCATGTCTTGCCGGTGTCCGTCGTCCACTGCCCCGGCGCCGCGGCGGCGAGATAGGAGGAGACGATCTGGCTCGTGCCGGACTGGTCGGACCTCCACACGGGCGTGATACGCAGATGCGGCAGTTTTGAGGCGAGGGCGGGGTTGGCACGCACGATCCGCGCGTCATCCCACCAGGTGATCCGTCCTGAGAAGATCTGGGCGATCAGTGCGGCGGAAAGAGAGATATGGGCACCCCTGAGCCCGTCGATATGAAAGACAAAAGCGATGGGTGAGACAAAGACAGGCAGATCGACGGCCTTCCTTCCCCCGCAGACCGATGTCGAGCGCGAGCGCTGCGCCGACGTGAGCGGGATATCGGTGCCCGCCCAGGAGACCGCACCCTGCAGGAAGGCGGTGGCACCGGCGCCGGATCCCTGCGGATCGTAGGCGACCACCGCCTGCGGCTGGTACTGCCCGTACCCGGCCGCCCACGCCTCCATGGAGGCCTGCTGTGCCGACGAGCCGATACCGGCATGTTCGCCGGTCACGCGCAGCGCATTCGTGCCGATGACGCGGCGCATGGAGGCGCTGACCGGCAGACTCGGCGGGGTATTGTCACCGCACCCGGCCAGTACCGGGACGAGCAGGGCGGCCACGAGCGCGGCGAGCACTGCCCGGCAGGATCGGCAGGTGTTCTCTCTCACACTTCGAGTGTACGGCAGACGGCACCATCACGGCGCAGACCGGTAGCCGGCCCGCAGGCGGTCGGGCGGTCGGGGCGTCGTCCCATGCCGCGACACACCGTAGAAAAATCACGCGCGGTCGGAAACTCCGTCACCGTGATCCGCCACGCGATGTTCATCATCGTGCCGGATCATGCCATCCGCTCGCACCACAGCGATCGGCCAAGCAGGAAACGGCACGATGCCTTCAGGTAGAGTTGGCCGTGGGCGGTTTTCACCGCGAACGGCTTTCGATGAGGAGGGGCGATGAGGCTTCGCTACAGCACCGAGCTCGACCAGATCAACGCCAAGGTCCTGCAGATGGCCACGCTCGTGCGCGATCATCTCGACCTCGCCGCACAGGCGCTGATGGACAGGGACGGCGACAAGGCCCGGCGGGTGATCGCCGACGACCAGAAGGTGGACGCGCTGGAGGACGAGATCCTCGACAAATGCGTGCTCATGCTCGCCCGGCAGAACCCGGTCGCCTCCGACCTGCGCGACGTGGTGACGACGATCCGCCTGTCCTCCGAACTGGAGCGCATGGGCGACATCAGCCGGCATATCGCCGAGGCGGCGCATCGGGCGGCCCCGGAAAGCGCAATCCCCGATCAGGCCACGGATGTGATCGACAAGATGCAGCGCCGCGCCCAGGAGGTCGCCCAGCAGATGTTCGAGATGTTCCGCGAGCGCAGCACGGATATCGCCCACGACATCATCGGCGGCGACGACGTGATGGACGGCTACCACCGCAAGAGCTATGAGATCATCAACTCGCCCCAATGGCACGGCACCACGCAGGATGTGGTCAATCTCGTGCTCCTCGCCCGCTATTTCGAGCGTTTCGGCGACCATTGCGTCTCGCTGGCCAAGAGGCTGATCTACATCGTCTCGGGGTTCGACCCGAACCGCCTGCCCGACCAGGACCGCGAGGACGACTGAGACACGGCAACGGCCCGCCCTGCAATCAGGAACTGCCAGACCCCGCCCCATCAAGACTCAGGCGACGACGACTGGGAACGGGCACAGAGAATCCGGGAATAACCGGAAATAGGGTTATAGGACAGAACGTGGTGTTTATTCCTGGTCCTGTCCGTTGGGGCAGTA
>CAIFES010000014.1:0-1276 GCA_903789535.1 uncultured Aeriscardovia sp.
ATATTATTGTGATATCACATTGAGACCAATCGGCCCGGCACGTATGATGGAGGCCGAAGCGGAAAGGGGCAGAGATGACGTCCGAGAAACTCATCAAGGCTAAGTCGGGTTGGGCAATGCTCGTTATCACCGTGCTTGTCTTTGCGGCAAGCTGCGCGGGCCTGGTGTGGTCCATCATGCTTCTCGCCACGGCGGATGACGCGGGGCTGCCGGAGCCGCCGTACGCCGGCCCCATGATGCTCGCCGGCTTCCTGCTGCTTGCGCTGGGCTTTGTCCTAAGCTCTGGGTTTATCGCCCTCCAGCCGGGCGAGGCCAAGGTCTGCCTTCTCTTTGGCAACTACATTGGCACTATCCGCGAGTCGGGCTTCTACTGGGCGAACCCCTTCTACAGCCGCAAGATGAGCGAGTCCGGCCCGAACGAGGAGGTCGCCGAGGAAGGCGGCAAGAAGGGCACCCTCACGGTCAAGGCGGCGGGCATCTCGACCAAGGTGTCGCTCCGCGCGCGCACGCACAACGGCGAGCGCATCAAGGTCAACGATAAGCAGGGCAACCCCATCGAAATCGCGACAGTCGTGGTTTGGCATGTGTCCGACACCGCCAAGGCTCTCTTTGACGTGGACAACTACATCTCCTACGTCTCCATGCAGACTGAGACCGCGCTGCGCCACGTGGCGAGCATCTACGCCTACGACCACATGGAGGATGACGACGCGGCCAACACCAGCATCACGCTGCGCTCCAACATCGAGGATGTCTCCAACAGCCTGAAGGAGGAGCTGGGCCTGCGCCTGGCGCCCGCCGGTGTGGAAGTTGACGATGCGCGTCTCACGCACCTTGCCTACGCTCCCGAGATCGCGCCCGCGATGCTTCGCCGTCAGCAGGCCGAGGCCATCATCGCCGCTCGCAAGAAGATCGTCGAGGGAGCCGTCTCGATGGTGGATATGGCGCTCACCGAGCTCTCCGACGGCGGCATCGTTGACTTTGACGAGGACCGCAAGGCAACCATGGCGTCCAATCTCATGGTGGTGCTCTGCGGCGAGTCCGAGGCGCAGCCGGTGCTCAACACCGGGTCACTGTACTAAGGTCTGCGGAGGCTCCTGCGCATGACACGTCGTAAGCAATATCCCCTGCGTGTCGACCCAGAGATTTGGGCCGCGGTCGAGCGATGGGCCGAGGACGATATGCGCAGCGCCAACGCGCAGGTTGAGTGGATCTTGCGAGACTCGCTCCGGCGTGCCGGGAGGCTTCCGGACCGTGACGGCGAGAACAACAAAGG
>CAIFES010000014.1:1376-4525 GCA_903789535.1 uncultured Aeriscardovia sp.
CTCGGATTGATTTCGTGTTCACTTTTGAGGGGGAGGGCTGGCGAGGGACGCCCGGTGCTGGACGGCAAGAGGCGGCTGGGCCGAGAACCGAGAAGCTTCGGGTGCCGAGAAGCGCCACCGGGCGGCACGCCGGCCCTTCTCGCCAGCAAACCCTGCGTGCCATCACATACGAAAATCTGCTACAAGAACACTTAGATTCTGAATATATCGCCCCTCAAGCGGGAATACTCAACAACGATAAACAGAATTCCGCCGCCCCTCAGGCCGTGCGGACCATAGGGAGTGATGCATATGAGAATTGATAAGTGGGCAGTCACCGCCCAGGAGGCGCTGCAGTCTGCCGTCGGCATCGCGACGGATGCCGAGGCGGGTCAGGTGGAGCCAGTCCACCTGCTCAAGGCCCTTCTCAGCTCCGGCGAGCAGAACATCAAGGCAATCGTGGAGCGTGTGGGTGCAGACCCGGCCTCTATAGAGGCACAGGTCGACCGCGCCATCGCCAACGCACCCAAGGTCACGGGTGACAACTCGCAGATGGGCGCCGGCACTAATTTTGTGCGTGTGGCAGACGCCGCCGAGAAGCTCGCAACCAAGATGGGCGACTCCTACGTCACGAGCGAGCATCTGCTGTGCGCGCTCGCGGATGATCGCTCCGAGGCCGGCAGCATCCTCAAGTCCGCCGGCGTCACGGGCAAGCGCGTGCAGGAGGCCTACGAGGCCCTGCGCGGCGACGAGCGCGTGACCAGCCAGGACTCCAAGCCGGAGTTCGAGGCTCTCTCCAAGTACGGCCGCAACATCACGGACCTCGCCCGCCAGGGCAAGCTCGACCCGGTCATCGGCCGCGTGGAGGAGATCCGCCGCACCATCCAGGTGCTGAGCCGCCGCACCAAGAATAACCCTGTGCTTATCGGCGAGCCCGGCGTGGGCAAGACCGCCATCGTCGAGGGCCTGGCGGAGCGCATCGTCTCGGGCGACGTGCCCTCAACCATCCGCGACAAGGACGTCATCGAGCTTGACATGAGCGCCCTTGTAGCCGGTGCCAAGTACCGCGGCGAGTTCGAGGACCGCCTGAAGTCCGTGCTCAAGGAGGTCGAGAAGTCCGACGGCCGCATCATCCTGTTCATCGATGAGCTGCACACTATCGTGGGTGCCGGCGCAACCGAGGGCTCCATGGACGCAGGCAACATCCTGAAGCCTGCGCTGGCCCGCGGCGCGCTGCACGCCATTGGCGCCACGACGCTCGACGAGTACCGCAAATACATCGAGAAGGACCAGGCCCTTGCGCGCAGGTTCCAGCCGGTCATGGTGTCGGAGCCCAGCGTCGAGGAGACCATCTCAATTCTCCGCGGCATCAAGGACAAGTACGAGCAGCACCACCGCGTGCGCATCACGGACGCCGCGCTCGTCTCGGCAGCAGATCTTTCCAACCGCTACATCTCTGACCGCTTCCTGCCCGACAAGGCCATCGACCTCGTGGACGAGGCGGCAAGCCGCCTGCGCATGGAGCTTGACTCCATGCCGGCAGACATCGATGCCGTCGACCGCCAGCTCACCCAGATGCAGATCGAGGAGCAGGCCCTCATGAAGGAGGAGGACGAGGCATCGCGCGAGCGGCTCAAGAAGCTGCGCGGCGAGATAGCCACCACCCGCGAGAAGCTCGACGGCATGAAGGCCAACTGGCAGAACGAGAAGCAGGCCATCGACCACGTCCAGGACCTCAAGTCCCAGATCGAGGACGCCAAGGGCGAGATGGAGCGTGCCACGCGTGACGGCGACCTTGCCAAGGCCTCCGAGCTGCGCTACTCGACCATCCCCTCGCTCCAGCGCGAGTATGACGCCGCGTCCGAGGCGCTCTCGCAGAAGCAGGAGTCCGGCGGCATCCTCAAGGAGGAGGTCACGTCCGAGGAGATCGCCGACGTGGTCTCCGAGTGGACGGGCGTGCCCGTGTCCAAGATGATGCAGGGCGAGATGGACAAGCTCAAGAACCTCGAGGCCGAGCTCCACAAGCGCGTCGTGGGGCAGGACGAGGCCGTCTCGGCCGTTGCCGCGGCCGTGCGCCGCAGCCGCGCGGGTCTCTCGGACCCCAACAGGCCCATTGGCAGCTTCTTCTTCCTGGGCCCCACAGGCGTGGGCAAGACCGAGCTGGCCAAGGCGTTGGCTGAGTGCCTCTTCGACGACGAGCGCGCGCTCGTGCGCATCGACATGTCCGAGTACATGGAGAAGTTCAGCGTTCAGCGCCTCATTGGCGCACCCCCGGGATACGTGGGCTACGACGAGGGCGGCCAGCTCACCGAGGCCGTGCGCAGGCACCCGTACAGCGTGATCCTGCTCGACGAGATGGAGAAGGCGCACCCCGACGTCTTCAACATCCTGCTGCAGGTGCTCGATGACGGACGCCTCACCGATGGCCAGGGCCGCGTCGTGAGCTTCAAGAACACGATCATCATCATGACGTCCAACGTGGGCAGCCAGTTCATTGCGGGCGCCAACGCGCAGAGCGACCCGGAAGAGCTGCAGCGCAAGGTCAACGACGCCTTGCGTCAGACCTTCAAGCCGGAGTTCCTCAACAGGATCGACGACGTGGTGGTCTTCCACGCGCTCGGCCTCTCCGACATCGAGAAGATCGTGGACATCCAGCTCAAGGACGTTCGTGCTCGCCTGGCGCGCGAGCGCATCACGCTCGAGCTTACGCCCGAGGCCAAGCAGTCGCTTGCTCTTGACGGCCTTGACCCCGTCTACGGCGCGCGTCCGCTCAAGCGCCTGATTCAGCGCCAGGTTGTCGACAACGTCGCCAACCTCATCATCGACGGCAAGGTTGGCGAGGGCGACACCGTGAAGGTGGACGTTGGCGACGACGACAGGCTCTTCGCTGCCCGCGATGACGCGGCGAGCGAGGAGAGCCGCCGTCGCGCGGCCGAGGCGGTTGCTGCCGAGGCCAGCGCCGGTGCGGCCGAGTCCGCCTCGGGCGACGAGCCCGTCGAGCCCGACTCTGTGGAGTAGGGCGAGAAGGACGCTGCCAAATGGTGGTGCAAGTCACGGCGTTAGCGCGGCCCCGGAGCCAGTGCTCCGGGGCCGCATTTTTGTGTGCGCGGCTGCCGGCTCCGCGAACGGCGTTTGCGCGGCGCGATTTTCCCTGTTGGGGCACAATGGAG